>NZ_JBYLTZ010000002.1:0-52479 GCF_058107155.1 Bombilactobacillus sp. ESL1187 | reverse complement strand
TTCAAACCGGCGACGAAGTGATCACCATAAATACGTCATTAATGACCGCTATTAATACCAATATGGATCTTAATGATATTGCCATAGAAATCACCGATAATTTATTTTTACTTCCTAACGCCGTCGATTTTAGTATGTACAGTCGTTATTTAGATAAAAACATTAAGACTGAAAAAGCAAAAGTCGATTTCTTTAAAGACAAAATTAAGAATTTAAAGGAAAAATACGACTTTATCTTTATTGACGTACCGCCAACGATCTCTTTAGCCAACGACACAGCATTTAACGCCTGCGACCAGATTATCGTGGTCTTACAAACACAGGAGCGCTCATTATCAGGCGCAGAAGTCCTAATTGACTATTTACAGAAGACCCTAATTGACGACTTTGATTCAGAAGTAGACGTAATGGGAATTTTACCAGTTCTATCTAAGCGAAACGCCGTAGTGGACACGGAAATTTTAAATTCGGCTATTGAAGAGTTCGGTGAAGAAAATGTCTTTGAACACAAAATTATGCTTATGGAACGCATTAAACGCATGGACATGACAGGAATTACTGACAATCCTAAAGACCCTTGGGATAAGAAAGTTCATAAGGCATTCCAAGGCGTGGCCAAAGAAATCTTAACGCGGATAGGTGATTAAATATGGGAATGCTAAATCATGATTCTGCCAATAACAAGAGTAAAAAACTAGAACGCGGAACTAAAGTAACTATTAGAAATCAAGTTAAAAGAAATGACGTTTTAGAAGAGGACAATCCAAATACTGTTACTTTCCCTATCAATATTAGAGTTGATAATCATATTCGCAACAAAATAGCTGCTTTAATTAACCTCGGGCTAGGAAAATCGCAAAAGGACTATGTAAATAGCTTGGTAGAACAAGCAATAGAAGAATTATCTGATGGCGATCGTACGCGTTTTGAAAAAATGTTTGAAATTTTGGAAGAAAAGGACCAACTTAAGAATAGAAAGTGAATGTTAAGTGTATTTAACACTTTGTTATAGATTAATTATGTATAGAAAAAGTCGGTATTTGGAGCACCGACTTTTTTAATAACTTAGTTTTTAAATTTTTCAGTCCAATTAACTATTAACTAGTCAGATATCTAATTCTTAACATATAAAATATCAATAACTTGATCCGTATCATTGGAAGTAACTGTTTGTTCAGCAACTGTCTCTTGACTAGCAGTATATCCGCTAACTTTCGGTACCATTACTTCATCCCAAGTATCAGTATGCCAAGTTCCATAAACTTTATCTCCTGTAACTAAATCTTGGTAAACATTACGTTGTAAGATTGCCACTTGATCTTGGCTCTTAATCTTTCCACTTGGATAATGGAAGTTAATAGTCCGCGTAATTGACTTAGTTTCAAAACTAGTACGAATCTGGTGATCTACAGCTACTTGAATAATTTGATTTCCTGAAGTATCAACTGTAATTGTAGTTTGCGGTTGATCAATGATCTCATAACCAGCTGGTGCATGATAGTTAACATTCAATACATCGCCAACGTAACCTGTTAATTGTTGTGTTCCTACTTCCTGACCGTCATCCAAATATTGAACAGTAATTGTTTGTTCCATTGGGGTGTAATAAATATCAATTGTTTGGTCTTTACTATCACCAGTAACTGCTTGCTCAGGTACAGTGGTCTGACTAGCTTGATAGCCATCGTATTCTGGAACAGAATAAGCATCCCAGTTAGCTGTTGACCAATCACCATAACTAACCGTTCCGTCATCGTTATTAGTAACATAACATTGAATCGTTACTGTCTGTAATTCTGTCTTGACTTGTCCATCTGGCTGGTAAACATTGATTGATCGTGTAACGGACTTTCTTTGGACTGTATTAGTTATTTCTGGTTGCGTATCCCATTCATAAGTGGTTATTTCAAGGCGATTTGGCATTGACATTAACTCATCTGAAGTATACTTTTTACCTTTATTGACACCATTCATTGCTACCCAGTGCGGTGAGATAACAATTTTATCTGTACCAGGTACTTTAGTATCTTTACGAACTTCCGGAAGAGAGGCTTTATACTTATTTTGATCAGTTAAAGTTGTTTTAGGACCTAAAGTCAGATGATACAAATTGTCATCCTGGACGAACATGTCAGACATCTCAGTAACATTTGAAGTATCGAAATTACTTAAATCTAGACTTGATAATGAAATACAATCTTCGAACATGAAGGACATCAAAATAGCATTAGAAGTATCAAAATTACTTAAATCTAGGCTTGATAATGAAGTACAATTGTAAAACATATTTCTCATATCAATAACATTAAAGGTATCAAAATTACTTAAATTTAAGTTCGTCAATGAAGTACAATCCCAGAACATACCGTCCATGTCAGTAACTTTAGAGGTATCAAAATTACTTAAATCAATGCTTGGTAATGATTTACAATCTTCGATCATATATCTCATACTAGTAACATTCGAGGTATCAAAATTACTTAAATCCAGGCTTGGTAATGATTCACAACCTAAGAACATGCTCATCATGTCGGTAACTTTAGAGGTATCAAAATTACTTAAATCTAAACTTGGTAATAATTTACACTCCGAAAACATTGCTTCCATACTAGTAACTTTAGAGGTATCAAAATTACTTAAATCTAAACTTGGTAATGAGGAACATTTTTCGAACATAGCGTCCATCTCAGTAACATTTGAAGTATCAAAGTTACTTAAATCTAGACTTGGTAATGATTCACAATACGAAAACATGAATTGCATGTTAGTAACTTTAGAGGTATCAAAATTACTTAAATCTAGGCTTGGTAATGAGTGACAATCCGCAAACATTGCTTCCATACTAGTAACTTTAGAGGTATCAAGATTACCTAAATCTAGTTTTATTAATGAATAACAATTTTCAAATATTTCACTCATATTAGTAACATTCGAGGTATTGAAATTACTCAAATCTAGACTCAATAATGATTGACAATTAAGGAACATGCTATTCATACTAGTAACTTTAGAGGTATCAAGATTACTTAAATCTAGTTTTATTAATGAATAACAATTTTCAAATATTTCACTCATATTAGTAACATTCGAGGTATCAAAATTACTTAAATCTAGGCTTGGTAATGATTCACAACCTAAGAACATGCTTGCCATGTCGGTAACTCTAGAGGTATCAAGGTTATTTAACCCCTCAATTTCTTCAAGGTTCCTTAAATGACTAAATAAGCCATCTGATTTTTCATTAGCAATAACACCTTTATCAAAAACTATTTTTGTTAATTCTTTCGTCCAATCTGAAGAACTGTTAAAAACTGCATTATTTCCATGAATACCATTATTGTTTTTTCCTTCAGAGCTTCCCAACATACCAGCATGGAAGTGTAAGGTATAATCATTTGTTTCATGAACAAATTCCCATTTACTTGTTCCCCAAACACCGCTGGCAATAACACTATCATCTGGATTATCTGGTGTCGACTGTCCATTATTGGCTGTTTCTGCTGGATTGGTTGTACTAACTTCAGATTGATCAGTATTATTATTTACAGATGAATTATCAACTTGATCACTATTATCTTCTAATGAGTCATTACCAGTAACTGTAGAATTTTCATAATTATTAGCCTGTACATTTTGATTATCTGCTGCTGGTGCCTGTGTACCTAGTTCTTGTGCATTTACATTAGAAACAACTTCTTGTTCATCATTATTAGTCGACTTTATAAAGGAAGTACCACCTGTTGCAGGCCCATTTACTTCTGTCGGAGTAGTTACATTTACTTGTTCCCCATTATCATCGGCTTTAACTGTTTGTTGCATTAATGTCAAACCGCATACTAAACCCAATAATGCACCAGTCGTAGTCAAAACCCTTTGCTTTCCATTCAAAACATGTTCCTCCTATTCTTATGTAAATCAATATGTTATCGATTACACAAATAATTCTAAGCCTCAAATTAACTCAATTCAAGGTACTTTAGTATTTAATTTATTTTGTTGTAATAGTGGAAGGAAAGTGAATGAGAAATGATAGATATTACAATCTTGGATACGTAAACGTAAATCAGACGGGTATAATAAGATTTATTGAAAGGGAGGAAGACCTACTAATGAACGATCAAACTCAGCAAATCAAAATTCTCCAACAAAAAATCCAAGACTTGGAACAGCAGAACTTACAAATGCATGTCGAGATCGAATTAAGGAAACAAGGTAATTATTATCCTAAAAAGTACTGTAAAGAAGAGCAAAACAAATTTGATAAGCATAACTCTAACAAAAAAGTGATTCAAGATAATGATAATGGCAAATTTATACCCAGCAAAAATCAACGTAAAACTTTAAAGGTATCTCCCCAAACTAAAGAAGAAGTTGAAGAACTAAAAAGAGAACTAAGAATGGGATTTAACTATGAAGTTATCCAATTTTTAATTGATAATTATGTACATGAAAAGATGTCTCCTCAGCAACAAAAACGATTTAAAGAAAACATTGATTTTTACGAAAATGGTCCTAAATAAAATTATAAAATTAAGAAGAGTAATTCATTCATAATTCAAAAAGAAAGTATACCGAGTATATCAAATATACTAAGTATACCCAGTATACTTTTATGTTAAAAGTATGGTATCATGTAGACGTATAGAAAAAGAGCCAGCGCTGGAAACACTGACTCCTTTGTAAAGTTGCTAAGACGGCAACCATCAGATTTTTTATTAAAAGCTAATAATCGCTAGCCTTGCACGGCTAAGGCGATTATTTTTATTTTTGGCCCTTTTTGATATATTCAAGAACCAGCATCACAGCATCAAATATTGCTTTACTGCCTGTAATGATAAGCTCCAGAATCTCAAACAGAGACTCCTTGCTACTCCTTTCCTAAATTATAATTGAATGGTAAATATTATTAATTGGTGATAAAATGATACTGATTACACATACAACCAGCTTATCTCCTTTAAAATAAAGAATATAAAAGGAGAACAATATGCTTGAAATATTAAGAACAAGTATGTATGCTGGCTTTATTTTACCGAAGTACATAAAAATAGATTCATTAATACTTTACTTAGTACGCATTTTATCGGATAGCTTCTTAGTTTCTTTAATTAAATTTTTTGGTAAAAGATTAATTAAAGTAATTTTGGCTTACTATCCAAAAGCGATCCATTTCTTAATTAAAACAATTACTGATTTTCATAATAGTAACTAATAATATTGATTATAAAAGAGATGAGTTGTAAAATATGTGTGATCCGATTTGTTTATATCGTGATATATGTGTTTAAGAAAATACCCTGGAATTTTATCCAGGGTATTTTCTTACCTTCTATTGCATGCTTTTCCATTGAAAAACATGCAATTTAATTTGCTTTCTAGAAATCAATTTTTTATAAACAAATGTTTTAGCATGTATTTACATTTATAGCAATGTTTTTAAATGTAAATACATGTCTCAGATCAAAGATGAATCGAACAAAAAACAAGTTTTTGCATATTTTCACATGCAAATAGTTGCATTTACGATTTTGCACGCTATAATAAAGCATGTAAACACATATAAAAACATGTTAAAACAAAAAGGAGAAATCACTATGGAAATTTTTAGTTTAGATTTAGGCAATAAAAACTCAAAGTTAAAGGACAGTAAAAGTGAATATATTATTCCTTCACGTTTCGTTAACAAAGCTGACGCACCTCTTCAACTAGGAGCAAACAAAAAGAACAACGTAAAAGAGTTCAAGTCTATGTTTGACGAAGATTATTACTTATGGGGTGAGGGGATTAACGATTTACACTTAGACAATTTAATCCAAGACACATTGTCTAACTACGGAAATCGTTATACAAACGACTCATTTAAGTTACTAGTTGAATTTGCTTTAGGATTACTTGCCAGCGACTTTCCTTCTTCTAAAAAAAGCGTTCTAGAAGTTCAAAGTATTGTTGGCGTACCAACTGACGATTTTACCAGTCAAGAACGTTTAAAAACTTTAAGCAAAGATTTAAAAGGACGTCATCAGATAGAAGTTGACGGCGAAACTTACTCTATTGACGTTAAGGAAGTTAAAATTTTACCGCAACCAGTTGGTACTGTGTGCGAGGAAATGTTAGATGACAAAGGATACGTTAAAAATGAGCATTACGAAACTGATAAAATTGGTATTGTAGACATTGGCGGCGGTACAGTTTTATTAGATACTTTGAACAACATGGATCTTAACACCGTTGATCGACGTGAATATAAGACCGGGATTAACTCATTAATCAAAAATATTGCTTCCAACTTAGACTTAGACGTTGATACCAACGATTACCAATTAGAAAAAGCTTTAATCAAAGGATCAGAAGCACGCGATTGGAACTATTCTCCCAATGGTAAAGCCGAAAGTGGAAATAATATTACTTCTTCAGTTAATAAACAAATTGATCGTTTTACCAAAAAGCTAATCAGTGACGTACAATCAACATTAGATATTGACGGATTAGCTGAACTATTGATTACCGGTGGTGGTGCAAACTTAATCAATAAAGACTTAATCACTAATAAAATCCCTAACGCTGTCTTCATTAAAGATTCAGAAGTAGCAAATGTTCGTGGATTTTACAAGTACGTGAAATCACAACAAGTAAGTAAGGAGGTCTAATTTTGAGCAAAATAGAATATGTTCAATTAAGGTTAAATCCTGATAATGAACGAGATCAAAGGATCTTAAATCAGTTGCAAAATACTAATATGCCCAAAGCAGCATTTGTAAAAATGTGCATCTTAAATGAAATTGACGGACTACATGCAAATCAAGTTCTGGGTCCAAATTCAGATTATATTCAAGATAGTTATTCAACTGACAATGATAGTTCTCCTATTTCTGAACCGAAAGGCAAAGAGCAAAAAAGAAAGACTTTAAATAAAAGTTTTGGAGAATTTAATGGTTAAAGAAACAAAAAGCGGGTCAGCAAATGCTGATCCGTTTTTTATCACATACTGAGATTAATCATCTTTAAGATAATCTTTAATTCAAGAATGAACTTGACCACTGAGAGATTATTTTTCCATGTTATAATATGTAAGTTGCGTCCCCAACACAGCAACATTAGGGGGTGAGACACATGTTAAACTTTTTCTTACAGATTATTTCTGGTATTATTGTCGGCATATCAGTAGCTTTCATTAAAGAATGGCCTGATAAGCACATGAGGAAATAACCATATAAAAAAGGCGTTCTTAAAACTTTTGTCGGAAAGTTTTTGAGCGTCTTTTTTTGTCGCTTGAAACACATGTTGTATAACTTTTTCTTACATAACTATATTACCACGCAACGTAGTTTATTACAAAGAAACTTAACCTGTATGGTAAATTCTCTCAACCAATAATCCTCTCTAAAACTTCCATATCAGCTTCTCGATCATTTGATAAATCAACAAAATAATCTGTTTGCCATTCTAACTCTTTTAAAGCAGCTGCATTCAATCCCGTTTCCCAACTCGGATAAACACGCAATGTCATTTTTCCTTTGACTCCTGTTTTTCTTAAAATACCATGCTTCAACAAGACTGTTTTTGGAAATAGGAACTGGCCCTGGTGCATACCGTCAACAATATTGATTAAGGTAATATCAGAACTGCTATTCATGTCAAATGCCTGTTTTTTACCACTTTCATCACGATCATATAAGGACACAGAGTATCCTTTACGTACAGGTGTCTTTTTAGCAAGTCTATTGCGAAAGGAAATGTCGAACATTTTAAAATAAAAGCCCTCATATTTTTCCATTTGCGGTTCTTTGTAGCGGTACTTCACAGTCATACCTAAGTATGGTAACAGTGTTTTATTGATTATTTTTGAAGACTGGTAAGTGTACTTCTTATGCTTTTTCGGCGACTTAACATAATTGTAAATACTAGGCGTTAACTCGGGCGCAAAATCGTCTAATTTATCATTAGTAATTACTAGAACCCGTTTCATATGTTGAACTTCAGCAAGTGCATTTTCGCCGTCTTCAGCAGTCACTATTTTGCTTTCTAAAACAACGCCTTTTTTGTGGCCATACCTTGTACCCACTTCTACGATCTGGCCAAATGGTACCCTATCACTCTTAAACTTTTCTTTGTGGGGCCGATCTTCCGTGTTGATTGTTAAACGGAACCAATAAGCGCCATTAGAAAGTTCATACGCACCCGTTTTATCATTTTTGTTCAAATGCCGCACCAAAACTGCATGTTTCGGGAACATTTTCCTGCTTACATTTTTATCTTCAGTCATTGTTTGCTACTGTCCTCTAACTGGATCTTCGGCTTTGGAAAAGTTACATAATCACTTCTATCAGCCAATAGATCAAACTTAACTAATACTTCCCAAAGTCCTGGAGCTATATTGTTCAAAGATTGCGTCGTTACCCTAGTTACTCTACGCATTTTCTTAATAACTCGTTTAGGTATTACCCCCGTTACTTCCATATTTTCTAAAACTACTGCCGGTCTTGGTCCATAATTCGTTTTGACCATAATGATATTACTAGCTGGAACTTTTGTCCCTCTAAACTTACTAAGCGGCTTTCCTTCAACTACCAACTTAGTATTCGTTGAAATTTGATGCCAATAAGCCTTGGGAGCAAAGCGATACCTACCAGTATTTTTATTCTTTAGCAATAACACAGCTTTAACAGCTCGTCTAACCTTCCTTGGTCTACTCTTCTTCTTTTTCTTACTCATGAAGATTTTTTTCCAAACTATGATTTGAGAAAACAACTACCAACGTTAAAACTAAAAGCATAAGAACTACTAACTTGCTAACAACATATTGAATATATCCGCTGGCAATTAACATAAAAACCATGCCTGCAAATAAGAAAGTTGAGGTCCAAGATTCTAAATGTAATTTAGTTATTCGACCAATTTTTTAGATAAAGCTACTAAAAAAAACAAAGTATTCAAAACATAGAAAACAATTGAAAAAGCCGTTCTATCAAGTCTTATCAATTCAATTGTTAAAGAACATAAATTAATAATTATCATTAACAAATACAGTACTGCATCTAAATAACCGATTATTTTAGTATGCATAATTAAACTCCTCTGGCATGAAATTTTGTTCCAACTATGTTATCATTTGTATGTAAGAAAAGGTCAGTGCTGTAACACTAACCTTTCCGTAAAGTTGCTAAGACGGCGACTATTAAAATTTTTATATTATATTTAAATAGCTATCTAGCCAGGCACGGCTAAGGACAGCTATTTTTTTGATTCATGCATGACCATCCAAACGAAACTTGCGACATCGATAATCGTAGTGATTATCTGGCAAAGATCGTGAATGTTCAAATGAAACAATTTGCTACTCCTTTCTTTAGGATCTGGGTTTACAGTTTTTACACCATAAGCACCACTCCCTTTCTAGGAATAGCCACCGCCTTAGCATTTAACTTTACTCAATAATTATACCATAAAAAAGTGGCTAAATCCTTGATTTACAAGGCTTTAGCCACTTTATTTTGCTGCTTAAAATTATTTTGATTAACTATTTTTGACCAAATAGTAATTCATCAAAGCAATCACCATGGTTAACACTAAAAATACTGCTATTATTACTTGACCAAGAATTTTAGAAATATAGCCGTTGGCTATTAACAGGAACCACGCGCTGGCAGCCATTAACGTTATGCCCAAAGTATTTAAAGCAAAACCTAATTTTTTATTAACTTTAATCCTAGCAACAGACAAAACGGTTGCTATAACCAAGCTAGCTGTGCTTAAAATATAAAAAATGGTTGCCGAATTGCTTGTCGTTGGATGAAGTAACGATTCTACTAACGAACAAACACTCAAAATTACCATGGCAAGGTAGAGTAAGACATCTAAATAATAAGACATTTTCTTAAGCATATGAATTCTCCTTATTCTATTAATTGTTTAACAACTTAAAACGTCGTTGTTGAGTACGTTCACTAATACCTGTTTTACGCTCAATCATTTTATAGGTCATACCTTGCTGGCGTAATTCATAAGCAAAGCGAATTTGCTCGTCAGTGTACGTTTTGGGGCGTCCTTCTCTAAAACCTGGATCATTCTTTTTAGCGTAAGCTTTCCCTTCCTGTGTCCTTGTTACAATCATATCACGTTCGAACTGCGCAAACGCACTAAAAATCGTAAAGATTAGTTGTCCTGTTGGTGTATTATCAATCATTCCCATATTGAGAATATGAATCTTAACATTGCGTTGGAACAGATCTTGGATAATCTCCAGAGCCTCTCTCGTATTTCTAGCAAACCTATCTAGCTTAGTAACGATCAATGTATCATCTTCTGATAGCAGATCAATCAGCTTTTGAAATTCTGGACGTTGAGTTGTAGTGCCTGTAAATTTTTCTTGATAAATTTTTTCAGCACCCGCTGTTTTTAACAATTCAATTTGGTTTTCCAATTTTTGATCCGTAGTACTAACACGAGCGTAGCCATATTTCATATTTTCACCACCTATTTATGTCACTAAGATATGACGCATTCTAACTAGCCTAATTATAAGACAAGTAAAAAAGCGACACAACCATTAAGTTATGTCGTTTTTTTATTTGAATCTTTTTTTCTACATTCTTCTTCAGTCTTCTTCCACCATTCATTCAATTCATTCAATTGATAATTTGGATTAAGCTTCCATGTAAAATCTTCTTTTCTTATTCTCTCTAGATAACTATTTTTACAAAACATCGAAGTATAGCCATTTGAGGAAATTTTTAAAAATATTTTTTGGAGCGGTAAATCACTATTTTCAAATTTGGTAATTAATATTCTAAATTCCCTTTGGTCAGAATATTTACTTGACTTTGTAAAGATAGCTTTCTTAAGAACTTCATTAACACTATCATTTCTATTATCATTTGCTTTTATACAATTAGTAAGATTTTTACATGTATCATAATAAGGACAATCACTATAAGTAACTTTATTAGCATAAAAAGTAGTAATTGATTGCTCTTTTTTATCAATCTCGTTAAAGTGAAGATTCCTATCTTCTGTGTCAAAATCAATAGTACATTCATCATTATTGGAATCTTTTTCTTTAAAACTATTGCTATTTAAAAGATCTAACCAACTGTGAAATCCTTTGTAATCAAATAGTACGAAATTACGTTTTTCACCACATGGATTATAGGAAGTTCTTAATCTTTCGACTGTCTCTCGTTTAATACATTTATTTTCATCAAAATCATCTTCATACAGTATGGTAAAACTACTAAGATAAGTTTGAACACTATCGAAATCACTGAATTTTTTGACTATATCCACATAGCTTAATTTTGTGCCATCTTTAAAAGTAATAAAACCCTCATTAGAATCATAAGTTTTATCGTTTTTGTCACCGTGAAGAAACGTTTGAATCTTAGACAAACAAATCTCTCCTTCATTAAGACTGTGTGCACATTTGTTAAATTTAATAAGTGCAATAGGGTCATTATTTTCTTTAGACATCTCTATTTTATCCTCCTATAAAAACAAGTATTAAAAATCACAAATCATAGACAAGACTAATTATAATACATTATTTAAACGGCTTCTTTTAAGTACACCCTAAAAACACACTCAACTAAAAAAGTTGAAATTTTAACTTCTGTAAACTATTGCTTTTTGAACGCCAATTTGCTATCATAACGAATATGAAGAAAATAGAGTTTGACTATTATGATTATGACGAATTTGAATCGTTTCTAGACAGTTTAAATTATAAAGACGCTGCTAAATTAGTTACTACTATTCAAAAAATTGAACAATACGGATTAAGCATTGCTGTTCGTCAAGAATGGATTAAAAAATTAGAAGACAATTTATATGAAATACGTTCTAAAAGAGCTTCTAATATTCAAAGGGCAATCTATTTCCAAGTAAAAGATGACCATTATATAATTACTAATGTTTTTACTAAAAAATCTCAAAAAACTCCCGAACGTGAAAAAAAGATTGCCAAAAATAGAAGAAGAAAATTTTTAGGAGGGGAATAAATAATGACAAAAATTGATGAATATATTGAAAAAAGAAGTATTACCGATCCAAAATTTGCAAAAGCAGTAGAGCAAGAAGATATTAATTTAGAAATTGCTGTTAAAGTTCGTAGTTTGCGTGACAGTTTTGGCATGAGTCAACGAGAATTTGCTAAATTAATAAATAAACCTCAGTCCACGATTGCTAGAATTGAAAGTGGCAATATGAACGCTTCAACAAAATTATTAGCAGAAATTGCTCAGGCTACAAATCAGCAATTATCAATTCAGTTTAATCCAATGTAATTAAATTTCATTATGTACAAAGCCTTCCCATAGAGTAAGGGAGGCTTTATTTTTTAGATTAAAGAAGTCAGATTATTAATCAAATGCGCTAGAATACTTGCTTTGATATTTCTAGTCTTCCAGTAAACCAAGCCTAAAATCAATCCCATAACCACTTTAGAAATAAAATAAATTGGATCATTGGAAATGTGCATTAAACCAAAAATGACTGCTGACAATAAAATATTTATCCTTGGATCCAAGTTAAACATGTTTTGTACATATCCTCGAAAAAGTAATTCTTCCAAAATTGGTCCAATTAAAAGCGCGTAAACTGTAAAAGCTACTGGGACTCGTTTAACGACCTGCAATTGAGCACTGACGTTAGTATTACCAACTGTTTTAAATAACGGTGCCAGTGCCAAGTTCATTAGAAATAGGAAGACACCCGCAACTATTACCAACAAAATTGCTTGACAGTCCAATTTTTTAGTTGGAAACAACTGTACTTTTTTAATTATCCAAATCATGGCCATAATGATCAAAATACAAGAAATCGCGAAGATCGTGTAACTAGTCCAAGATTGACCAGCCTTCTTATTTAAGGCCATCGCTTCTAATATCATAACTGGTATCTGTTCCCAAACAAAAAGCAAGACACCTAACAAAAGGCGCCCTGCTATTTTGAAGATATTTAACTGTTTACTAATCATCGGTCTAACTCGTTTTTGTGTTCGCGGTAATACTTTTTCCAATCAATTCTGTTTTGGTCACTATAAAGGTCTTTCTCAGCCTCCTTAGTATTTCTTTCACTCAATTCTAAAATGGAAATACGATGATTAAGCTCATCTTTAACGTAACTGGCAATCAATTCCCGAAATGGCGTCATTTCATGCTGCTCAGATCTGGCTTTTTCTAAAGCTTCCATATACTGATTACGAGCTGTTTTCGACGGATTAACATTAATTACTGGATAACCATTTTCCGTTAAAGCAAAATTCATTAACAATCTAGCCGTTCGGCCATTACCATCTCTAAATGGGTGAATTGAGACAAACTTTTGGTGCAAGTCAGCTGCATACTGCACTGGGTGCAATTCTTTAGATGCGGTCTTACTCCAGACAATTAAATTATCCATCGCTTCCGAAATATCATAAGGAGCTAAATAAGGATGATCTTCTAAACCATATGGCCAAACGTCGATAGTCCGATAATTACCCGCGTCGGTTTGTGGAATGATCGTTTCTATGGTCGCGATTCGATTTAAATTACGAATATCAGAAACGTTTAATTCAACTTGCTTAGTTGCTAATTCAATCATGTAGTCGTAAGCATTATTTAAGTTGGTAATTTCCAGTGTTTCTTTGAGCGTTTTACCATGAATAGTAGCTCCTAAACCACCTTCAATTAAAGCAGCGGTTTCATACTTGCTCATAGTGTTACCTTCAATTGCCGCGGAAGACCAAACATGTTCAATTCGGACATTTTTTTCTAATTGTTTCACTTCTAATTGAGATAACGGACGATATTGATTCATTTTAGTCTTTAATGCAGTAAGTTCTTTTAATTTATTATTGTAGTTCACTAACGTTCACCTCTTATTAACTAATAAGTGTACCATGTTCACTCTAAAACTGCCTTTTGATTGAACAAGATATTTTTTTGAATTTTAACAAAATTCGACTTTCATATTTGCAATCTAAGCAATTTAAATTTAAATCACGTCCAATTATATTCAAGCTACAAAAATTTCTTATAAGCTCATTTTGAGGCAAATAAGCCAATTGCTATTTTTTATTAAAAATGGGTAAATTTATTTACTATTAAATGCCTTTCTTACTATCACCATTGGCATAATTAATTTGAATATGCGATTGCATGTTTCGCAAATAAACATTGAAACTCAAATTAGAAGTTGAGCCACGATCTTCAACTGATTGAGCTTCAATTTGTACCCCGCGGGCAATTACTTCACCGTCTTTATAAACTAATTTTGCTCGATAACGAACGTGATTTTTCGGATTAGTTTTTAGATAACTAATAGTTTTCTTCTCCATAACGTTCATTAAATTACTCTCCAAAAAATTTGTAGCCGTAAATACATTTCTTGGATCAGTAACATTTACCTTTTTATCAACTAAATTATTTAATAACTTACCACGAGTAAAATTAACTTTTCCAGGCATATTATCATTGTTAATAAAACCTGCCGGCGTGTAGGTGACAGGTTTTACACTTGGCTTTTTAGGCAAACTACTTTGGTCTAACATAGCGTCTACTTGTGTAGGTCTGCCTGCAGAATCTTGATTGGAATAATAGATCCACGTACTTTTTTGCTTTTTCTTTTTCGGAAGTACCAAGTCTTGATCTACAAAGTCCGGCACATTATCGTCAATTTTAAATTTCGTATTGCTTGTTTGATCAGCTAAATCTTGATTAGCGTCAACTGCTGGGATCATGACTGTTTCAGCCTTATTCACGACACCAACGCAATAGTTTTTAATTGTATGTCTAGCTAAAAAGATCGTTAAAATCAAAATAATTGAGATCGCAATTCCAGCAATTTTTAATACCCTTTTAGACGTATCAGTCTTCATATTCTTCACTTCTGCTCACTCCTTTATAAACAAAAAAAGAACCAGCAAATTGCTAGTTCTTTCTACTGAATTCTTATTTAAAATCAATTACCAAATTACAAAGATGGTCATGACTATTAACCAAAGCAAGAACAATTTGGATAAGTTGAATTGGCCCCCATTCTTATCTTGAAGCCACCTATACAAATATTTAACACATTGGATTAAGCACCAAGCTCCCCAAATACTCGACGAGATAATGAAAAACAAAAAATCATTCATGACTTTGCCATGAATAATTCCTTCAATAAAACTTACCAGATAAAAAGTAATAAGAAAAACACTTACTGAAACGTAGATAAACACATTCTTGTTAGAATGTAAAAATCCATATGCTACAAAGAATACAATCAAACAAAATATTCCCGTTAAAAATAATTGAGAACTCAACACGATAGTTGAACTCAATATTTTCTGTAAAGTATGACTGTTCATACTTAACATTAGCTGTGCATGGATTTTTGGTAATCTTATTTGCAATCTCAAGTATTCAAACACAGCAATCATGAAGCCCATGGCTAAAGCTAACCATGATTCAGGTCTCAAAAGATAGTTTTTAACTATCATAGCCCAGTTAAGCCTCTTCTTTTTCATTTAATCACTTGCTTTCTTAAATCCCCAAAACTTGTGTCCTTTATAAGTTTGCTGCTGTAACGAACCTTTGATCATTGATTTCTTATACCTAAAGCTAATTTCTTTTCCTGCCAACAAATCATTAATTTCCTTTTCAGTGAATGTGTGCATACCCCACTTTTGGTTAAATTCGACCTTTGTTCCATTGGCCAACGTTCCACTGACCTTTTCCTTTTTCTTAAATGGTGCAGTATTACCTTGCGGTTTACCCACTGTGGTTGCTAAAGACTTAGCATTATAAACCATAATCGGTACATCGTGTTCAATCGTTTGGGTGGCCGTGCCTAATAATTGGCCCGGTTTAATTTGCTTCTGGCCAACTTGGGCCATGCCGTTAAATAGTTTTTCAGTGACATTAACCGATGAAATCCACGTATCTTTATTCAAAGCCGCTGTCAAATTACCAACTGGCGTCATCGAATACACGCCCTTTTTCTCCTTTAACGGAGCATTTGCGCCGGCCACTAATTCAGCTAACGTGGACGTTCTTGTTGCACCAGTACCTACGTTATATTTTTCTAAATATTTAGTGACCCACTTCATACTGGGCTTAGTAGGCTTCGGATTTGCTCCCTCATACAAAAACGGACTTGCCATCTTTCCTAATTCGGCGGTCTGTTCTTGGTCTTGTTCGTCTGAGTCATTTGCGAACACTTGTTTAAAGTTTAATTCAACTGGAATATTAAAAGACGTTTCAAACGTTGGATAATCCACCAAAGTAGCCTTAACTTGATCATAAACATAGTCTTCACACAAAATGGCTAAATAATTCTTGGCCAACGTTTGATAAATGGCTTGAGCACTAGGACCAAATTTACTTAACTCTTCTAAAAAAGTAGGAACTTTTAGTCCTGGACGATTAGCGCCGTGCGCTGCGTCTTTGGTTAAATGCTTTTTACGGGGTGAACGGTGGGTTAGTAATTGCGGATTAACGCCAACGACACCTGCAATTTGTTCTGCTAAGGGCAACAAGTCATTAAACTGTTCTAAAGTTATTTTTTTGTCTTCCGTACGCGGATAAGACACATACTCGGCTTCATACAGCTTTTGATAAGTTGCTAAAACTTCTTTAGCGTTGAAACCCATTGGAGCTAGACGGGCTGCTAAGCCTGATAAATCAATTAATGCTCCTGGGGACTGCATTTTACGAGTGGTGACAGCTGAGTTGATCGCTGAATCATGATACTTCTTTAACTCTTGCTCACCTTCATTTTTTTGTTCAAATTTAGGGGCATCCTTTAATTTATTGGTAAACACATGCTCATTTTCATCTTTAAATTTAACTTCATAAAACGGCTTACGCTGATATTTTTTAATCGCTTCTTGCTGATCGAATACATGCCGAATAATTACCGACTTCAAACGTCCTTGACGGACACTTTTAACATGATAGCCTGCCTTACGGGCCAAATCCGTTGAAGCTCGCGTTAACTGCATGGACATATAATCCCAGCGATTTCTAGTTTCGGCTTTCAAGTATTCACCATCTTGATTTTGCGATGGTAATTGAACAATTTGATTAAAAGCTTTTTGAACGCTCCGAGCTGACTCGTCTTCAAAATACATCCGCCCCACTGGACCATGCCAACCAATAGCATTAACTATTTCCCAGCCTAACAGCTGCCCTTCGCCTGACGGATCGTCATCGGTAGCAATTACCAATGTTTGAATATCCTTTGTGGCTTCCTTAATCTTTTTAATATCAGCAGCAGCTGATTGCTTCTTTTTTGTCCTAGGATTGTAAGAATTAATATAGGTTTTTTGCCAGGTAAAATCTTGCATACTCCATGGTAAGTCACTAATATCCCAAGATTTGTACTTCTTGGCCAAGCTAGGATCTTTTAACATCTCTGCCGGTTCTTTCAAGGTCATTAAATGTCCGTGGCTCGCCACTATCTTGTAACTTTTTCCGCCATAACTACCAGTTGTTCCACCTAAGGCAGTGGCAAACTTCTTGGCTGCACTCGGTTTTTCCGCCAAAATTAAATAATCCGTCATTGCTTAATCGCGCTCCATTTTTTGTTTTTGTAATTCCAGTTGATATTTTTTTCTACGCATATCTTCTTGCTCTTTAGTTAATTCCTGTTGCTTTTTTTCAACGTTCTTTTGGTCCTTACTTTTATCAGTCATTTTTTGTTCTCCTCTATCTTGTTCTTTTGTGCCAAAAGACTCAATCATTTTCTTGGCAGTTTTTGAAACACCATCTAAAACTTTAAATTGTTCTTTATTACCTAATTCATTCAGTTTTTGGCCATTATCGGTCCAACTAGCTAAATAGTTAACCGTAAAATCATGATCATCTATCCCAAAATGATCAGCCACTAAATAGGAAGTCAACTCTGCTTGTAATTCCCGAATAGGCTGCTCCAACTGCTCGTGTTCTTTTGGTGAATGCAGTTGTGAGTGAGCCAACTCATGGATTAACACTGTGGTCATTTCTCCAGAAGTATTATCTGGATTCAAGTAAATATCTTTTTGATTCACACAAACACCTTTAGCGTTACCAAAGCGATTGCTAAATTCTGCTCCTGGTAGATCTTTAATCACTTGTACACCCTGCTTTTGCGCAAAGTTATTCAACTGTTGATCTAACCATTTTTGATCAGCCAGATTTTTAATATCAAAATCAACATGCCGGTTCGGGTAGAGTTCCGGATACTTCTCTTTCGGCATATTGGTTTGCGTGACGTCAAAAACGCTCCCCACTTTAAAGAACGTACTTTTTTCTGACTTAATTTGGCCCGACTTAATTTGTTGCTTTTCTTGCGGGGTAGCTTGGCTTAATCTAACAGTTTTTCCGTTTCGCTTAAAAGTAGTTACCTTAACCGGGGTTAGGATTTTAATACCCTTTTCACCTTTTTTAACTGAATATCCTAACTCCTTGATTTTTTTAAAACTAGCTACCGCTTGCGCACCCTCACGTTGGTGAGCAATTAGCAACTGATTTCTAGTAGAATAATTATAAAAATGACTCATGAACTGAACCATTTTCAAATACTTTTTAGGATCCACTGCATAACCTTTAATATCGGTTAACATATCATTGATTTTGCCCTTGAGTTCCTTTTTTAGATCCTTTCTAGCTACTTTAGTTTTACTATTTTGATTAACCTTAACCTGTTCTTTTTCCTTAGAAGCTTGACTAGGTTCTTTTTTAATGACTGGAGCAGGCGCTGGTTGCCACTGGGGCTCTTCTGGCGGTAAAGGCGGTTCCTCTAAGCCTTCCATTTCTGGAGAAGTCAGTGGCTGGCCAACATTTGACTCTTTAGTTAAAGTTTCTGATTGATTGGCCAACGTGGAGAAATCAATCGTTGTTGACTTTACCTCCTCAACTTCTGAACCAAATGGTGAGTCTGGATTGATAGTTTCTTGCCGTTCTTCAACTGGTTTTTCCTCAGCCTGTTCTTGCTCAACTTCCAATTCTGATTTTTTAACTAACTCATCGTTATAGTCTTTACAACCCAGTTCAGAACATAATTCATTTTCAAAAGTCACGGTTTTTCCGTCCAACTGACAAACCCATTGTGTTTGTGCAATCCGATCGTAAAAACTGTGTCCGGCTTTATCGTCGTCCACACAAATAGTAATTGAGTCTGGCGCTCTCTTCTGACTACGAATATTTTTAGCTACATAATTATAAACGACCTGTGGCTTTAACCCTTCCATTGAGACCAACATTGTATCTTTTAACTCAGGGTGTAAATCACGATAACTCATCATGTCGATTGCACTCTCAAAAAATTTCAAGTTTCGGGCCGAGCCAATCACGTGGGTAATCCCAAAAGCAGTAGTTGAATTCTTTTGAATTCCTTTCCAAGTCCCCCGTTTACCGTATTTTTCGTGATTAATAATCGTCCCTTGATTGGACGCACCAATAACATTGTGACGACTACTGTCTAACCATTTAAAGACCGCATTATGATATTTATCTTCTACTAAAACACCTGATTTTTGAAATTCGTTAATTGTTTGGTCAGAAATCTTACGCACGTCCTTTAAATAGGCTCGCGCCCGATCAATGTTATCCAATTCTTTGGTTTCGTCATAGACAAACGGCTCCTGAACAAATTCTTTGTCTGTATGCTTTTCGTAAGCTTTACCTTGATTATCATCTAACAAATAAGAAACGGCTTGGCGAAAATCATTATTATCAAGCACGTACGTCTTTACAAAGTCAATCGCTCCACCAGAAATCTGCCTTGAGTTCCAATAAAATTCGTTCTTTTTTAAATCAATTAACAATGAGTCATGGTCAATTAAGCGCGCATAACGATTACCTTCCATTTCGTACGGTATATCGTTATTTTGACAAATACTTAGAATATCTACACCGTTTGCCTGATCAACTTCTGCATCTGTAAACCTCGCCATCTTATATCTCCTTTTCCAAAACAAAAAACGACCAGCACCTAAACTTTTTTAGGCGGTGATCGTTGAAAATTAACTATTAAAAAAGAGAACTCAATGAGTTCTCTTAAGCATGTTTTATTTATCATTTAACTACCTATTTATTCTTTGGGATCAACACAAACTGTCTTTGTCTAGAACCTTTTTTCATCTGCCTAATCGGCATTTCTAAAATGTTAAAATCCTCCAGCACTACCTCCGTTGATCCTGTTTTTTTCCGCTGCAGATGACCGTCAACTAACATTAAAGTTCCTTGATCAGCTCTTGCTATTAATTGTTCAGCCATAGACTGCCACGCTATACAATTAAATTTATCCGTTTTGCGTACGTTGTTATTAGTTTTGTTTCTGGTAACAATTAAGTCAAACTCGACAAACTTAGAATTATTTTTTTCTTGCAAGCTCAAAGGACTTCTGACACGTCCAACTAACGTTACTCGATTAAACACTTCATTACCTCTTTTTAATATGATTGACCGCGTTCTGCGGCTCGTTGCATTTGTTGATAAAAGTATTGATTGCGTTGTTGCCTCACGTCATTACTCAAAATCCGGTCCAATTTGCGATTAAAATAAGGCACAAATTTGGGCACTACGGCTTTGTAATGCCGACGCTTTTGTAAAACATAACGGCGTTTGGCGTACTGACTGTTCATTTTATTTAAGGCATTAACTTTCTTAGTTTGAATTAGTTGGCGTTGCTTCAACTCTTTCAAAACTGAATTGCCTAAACGCTTTTTCAAGTCCAAAGTTTTATTTTGTTCATAGTCCTTAGTCTTTCGTTTACTTTTACCATATAAGGTTTGATCTAATTCACTCTCCCGTTTAATCAAATCTTGATAATCCTTAAAATCAGGATTATCTTGCACAATTTCGGTTGTAATTTGGTCTAAGATTTCTCTAGCTTCTTTATTAATTGCTTTCTTAACTGGCGATTGATTAGGACCAGCCGCGCCATAATTCCAGTAGCTGTGATCTTCTGGTAGACAACGATAAAGCTCTCTGACCAAGTGATTAATTCGCCGGCTATGGTTATTTTGCAATTCTCTTTTAATTCCCTTTGCCAAATCATTTCTTAACTCACTAATTCGGGTTAATTCTGTACTGCGGTCTAAAAGATTATGCGTAAACGTGGTTTTCATGGCGTCGATTGTTTTTTGTCGACGTTTACCTTTGGGTTCTAAATACTGACCACGCTGAACTATTTTTCGCGTGTTGGTACTTTCAACAGTAGCAAAGTGAATATGCACGTTATCAGTATTTCGGTGAATTGACGCAAACCAGTAACCAGTATCTTTTAAGTCTTCAATTTCAAACATCCGATCCATCATTTTATTAGCAGCTGTTTTTAAACGAGCTTCATTTAAATTATTGTGGTCGTCTAATAAGCCAATTTGTTTGAGAAAATTATTATCAAACGATACGACGTCTTGATACATAACCGAACCATTTTTTTGCGCCGTTAAAAATTTATCCTTAACATCTGATAAGTCGTTCACACTAATGAAATCTCGTTTTTGATCAAACACGCCATTTAAAATGTTCGCTTTATCAAGATTATCCTGAGCTTCTGATTGGCGATCAATAATCTTATCCATAGCTTGATCAATGCGCTTAATTTCAAATTGCTCACTGCTAGTTGGATTCGTTTTTTGCCGTAAAGCATAACTCCGCGACATGTAAGTTACCATTTTCGTAAAATCCATTTTATCCAAATTGTTAAAGTCAAAATCGTCATTGACCAAGTGATTGGCTTCTTCCTGCAATTGCTTTTTAGAATTTTCTGAAGCATAACTTTTAGAAGAACGTCCTGGTTGTTGAAACAGTTCTTGCTTATTTTTTTGGATCAGCTGTAACTCTTTAGTCTCTGACTTAGTTAACTTTTCTTCTTTTAATAAGGCTTGTTCCCGCGTCAAATAATTAACAAATTTAGTGAAATCATTTGAGTTAGGAAGAGAAAATTTGGAGGTTAAAATAATACTTGGACTACTCATGTTATTTACCTAAAAAGTTGGGTATATCAACTTTATATGGATCGTCTTTCAAAGTTCTGGGGATAGTTTTATTAGCTTTGCGGGTCGTCCGATACTGGATCCGATCCTCAACTTTTTTCTTGGCTGTTTCGTAAGTGTCGGGCGCATTGGTCTTTAAAATTTCCAAAATAATAGAAACTTCCTTGCCAATGGCTGATATTTTACTAGCAACGCGTTTATCCTCAATGTCTGCTTCCGTCAAAATATTTCTAACTGCTTCAGAATAGCTTTTTACATTATCATGACTATCAATGTACTCATCTAAATACATTTTATTAGCTTTAGTCAGCCACATATGACAGCTCATTAATTCGTTACTGGCCTTTTTCACTATTCTTTTCCTCCTCATCTTCTTCTATTTCAATACCTGCTACGGCTTCTAAAACTTGAATATTAGTGTCAATAAATTCTTGAAATTTGTCAGTTAAAGTAGCGATAGTTTCATCATAAACATCCTTTTTATATTCATAAAAATTAGAAGTTAAGGCTTGTTCCAGAAGTTGAGAAACCAATTCACTTTGATTAATTTTTATTCCACGTGATTGCAATTCCTGCTGTCGTTTTTTTAACATAGCAGATAAATGAGTATCCACATTTCTAATTAATATTTGCATGTTCTAGACCCCTTTAATTGATTTCTAGAGACTTAAAATTGTAGCCCTGAAATGGTCCTGTACCAATTAAGGGCTATAAACAATCCTTGATATATCAATAAAGCCCAATAGAGGACTAGTCCTAAATTGGGCTTTTTTTAACAAATTTTGATAGCAAGTTTTAGGTTTTTGAAACCGCATAGGCACAGCCTATGCAGCAAATCCAGAATGGATTTGCTATCAAGTTTCCTTATGCTCTTTACCAAAAGACGGTTTTCGGCCCTGACCCCGTGCTTTTAAACTTAAGTCTGCTTACAAACTAGTTTTGATTAATACTCTGAATTTGCTTCTTTAAACCTTTAATTTTCTGATTATTGGAATCAATTTGAACATTATCTTGCTTAACAGTACTTTGATAACTTTGAACTTGCGACCGATGATTTTCCAAACTTGAATCTGAATCAAATTTTTCCAAAGCTTGAATTTTAGTGATTAACTTTTGCTTTTCTTGGATATCTTTTTGAATAGATTTATTCTCATGATAACCACGCTTAATCACCTGTTTAATAGATTTGATCTTCGCATTATCAGCATCAAATTTATAAGAATACGCAGCGTCAGTTAAAGGTGCGTTTACATAATCTTTTTTCAAAAAATATGATCTAATTGACTCCGTATTATTCGTATTAACTGTTGAATTAACATTTTTATTAATTACCTTTGGTGTTAGAACTAACCGTATTAGCGGCTCAGAAGCCGGAACTTGATGAACACTAATCAAAACATAATCAGAATTAATTACCCGTACTTGATTAGGAAGTTTAACTTTTTGTTGCTTAATCCCGGCAACTTCTGCTTTAAATTTTAAATTGCTCATTGTTTCTAAAATTTCCGAATCGTTATCTAAGTTATTCATCATGTCGGTAAAGTTAGCGTCATTACCAGACTTACCACTGTTATTCATGACTTGATTTGTTACTAACATGCCAATTCTCAACTCTTGTTTTGCCGAATCGTACGTAACTTTATCAGTTACCAAATTTAAACTTCCCATCTGTGAATAGGTTGTTGTTTTATATTTCGAAATATTTTGGGGCTTAGAAATGGTATAAAAGAAGATGGCCAAGATACTAAATAAGAACCCTAAAATGATTACTAAATATCTCTTACGGTGTGAATTCAAATCAATAGCACTGCTAATTTTGTGTTTTCTTTTAAACATTTTTAACACCTCAATTGTTAGCTTGTTGGACGTCGTAAGCGGCGTCAGTCACAATTAATTTGTTATTATCACCAATCCCCATCGTTAAATTAATGCGCGTGGTCATATCCGTTTCGTCAATTTTGTAATGGGCGATGGCGTAAACTTTAGCGACTTGATCAGTAATCGAACTCTTATCAATATAACTATCAACGTGATCAATCGTAATTTTTGATTGCGGAACTTTAGAATCAAACTTTTCATTTTGATCAACCGGAGCAACCTTATCAATTACTTCTTTAGTCGCTACACCGGTTAAATTTTTACGAATATCAGCAGCGGTATGTGGGCCAATTATTTGCGAAACAAACTTGGTTGCTAAATCACCGTAACCATTTAAAAAAACATTTTGCGAGCTCAAGGAATTATTATTTTTCGTTTCTGACTTTTGCTTTTGATCACTTAATTGAGCTTGCAAGCTTTGATTATCCGACCTTAAACTACTGATTGTCTGTTGATCCTTAGTTAACTTTTTAGAAAAAGGCGCTACTATTTTATTAGCTTTAGCTTTGTTCATTTGACTGCTTGTTAGCGTCGTATAACCAAATAAAATAGTTAAACAAAAGAAAACTGCCGCTATTATCCCTAAATAAGTTTTTGTTCGATCATTACTATTGTTAATCTCTTTTTTCATCATAAAAACTCCTTTAATAATTAACTATTTATAAATTAGGACGAACAGCAAAGTCTGGCTGCCATGCTGATAAGGGCCGAATGTGACAAACGTCTCCTGGTTTAGGTTCTTCAATGACATTTCCATCGCCCATGTAAAAGGCAACATGATAGGAAGCACCTTTAGAACCATAAAAAATCATATCGCCGGCGGACAACTGACTGAGTGGAACAGGTGTACCACAACTTTCTAGCGAAACTGTATATTGTGGATATTGCTTGCCCGTAACCTTAGTTAAGACGTAGCCCACGAAACCCGAACAATCCATGCCTGTTGCGGGGTCATGTCCGCCCCAGACGTAAGGAACACCGAGGTACTTTTGAGCTTCGTCAATAACCTTTGATCCACTGTGCTTTTTACGAGTTCGTTTGTGTTTACTGCTGCCAAATTGCAAATATCTTTTTACTAATTTGTCATAAAAAAAGTTCCCGCCATTGACATATAAAAAGCCGCCATTGTAGGGAACCGAAATTTCGTTTTTATAAACGTAAGTTGCACCGCTTGTATTGCCTAAGGCGGGGGCGACAACGTTTTTTGAATACTGATCAGCAATTGGTGTCGTACTCTTTTTGTAACCATTTTTGGCCATCCAATTAATATAATTAGAACCAAAATTGTAACCCATGATTGCACCAAAAATATCAATTCCATACTGATCAGCTAAGTTTTTATTACTCTTCAGATATTTAACTCCGTAATGAATACTTTCACTCGGTGACAAAGAATTTGGTGGTAATCCTTGCGATTCAGAACATTGCATGACGTCATTACCAATTCCTCTGGTTTCATTCATCATAATGGCCAAGACGTAAGGAACAAGTTCGGGAACGCCCTGCTCCTTACATTCTTTCTCCACCAAATCTTTGTAAGCAAGAACCTCTTTGGAAAGTCCAACGTTAGTTACGTCGCCATAATCATCGCCGTCGTCACCACCTGAACCGGCTGCTTGCGACATGGCTCCAAGAATTATGACTACCAAAACTATAAACGTAACTACAAGCGCTCCTGAGCCTCCTAAAATCCACGTTTTAAGTTTTTTAAACATTATCAACGTCCTCCATCAAATCTCTTTAATTGCTCTTTATCAGGTTTAAATTTGACCGTATAATTAATGTTTTTTCCAAAATTGCAGACAGCTTGGCCAACTTCCAAACTTACTAATTTGTCATACTCAGACTTAGTTATTGAATTTCCTAAAAGTCGTTGCACGGCTGGAATAGTTGAAGAATCAGTCCGCATTAAAAATTTGTACGTGGTAAATTGTAAAACAGTTTTAATCGTTGAGGCATCGGCACTATTAGCACCTTCAGGAATCATTTCTTCAGGAGACTGAGTAGCAAACCAAACACCAGCGTAATTCTTCCGCATTTCCCTCTCAAAGCGACTTACGTATTGCACCGCAAAAATCATGTTCGTGTTAATAATATTGTGACACTCATCTAAAATTGCCAGACAATAGGTTTCTTCACCTTCCTTAATCTTGCCGGACTTTAAGTTTTGGCGGACCCGAATACCATTTTGCAACGCATGATTCCAAATGATAGTTAAAGCTGTATACAACTGACAATGGAAAACCTCACGGGATAGTGATTGTAAGTTACCAGCTCCAAAATAAACGATTTGTTCATTAGATAAATTTTTAACAGTAGAATGCCCATCAAAGACGTAACCGTAGTTGGAAATAATATCTTGCAATGACGTTTGTATTTTTTCTAAGGTTCGTTTTTTGTTTAAAGTAGCTTTAGCATCTACTGATTGCTTCATAAGCCAATTGTAAAAATCGGTTAAAGTTGGATATTCATTCGCCGGTAAGTCTGTAATTTGAAAGTGAGGATCTTGCTCGTAGTTTTTGGGAACTAAACCAATTGCTTCATAAAAACGATGTAAATAAATTCTCAATTCAGTCAAATCATCGGCGGTAAAGGCTGGGTTTAAAAACCTAAATTGATCACCAACATGAGAAATATGTTGGTTAAAAGATTGCGCTTGATCAATTTTTAAATTTCCTTGATCTAACACGGTTCCCATAACTTCCAACGGATTAATCAAACCACCAGAACCATCTAGCGGAACATATTCGCCGTGTTGACTAGTAATTAATTGTTTAAAATCGCCTGCAATATCAATGCCCCGCACCATGTTGTGTGAACCAACGGTCGCTTCTTCCATCATTTTTAAGAAATTAGACTTACCAGCACCCATCGTTCCCAAAACAGCTCCGTTATAAGCTAAACGATCAGTAGACTTAAAAAACGGATCAAAGATAAAGGAACCTCCTGTTAATGTCTGACCATAGGGATAACCTCTGGGATCCATTAAAGCTTGGTGGTGGAAGGGAATGCCACCACCAATGTTAGTTGCTGGCATTGAATAAGGCATTCGATTGTTCATAAGCGTATCCTGTTCATCTAAGTTCATAAATAATGATTGATATTGAAAATACGGTTCAAACAAAAAGTTGGTAACTTTATAACCATTATTTTGAATACGGGTCTTAATATCTTGCGTGCGTTGTTCCAAAAGTGCCACTGTTGGCGCGTAAATGAAGACGCGTAACCGAACTTGTTTAGCTACTTCCCCACGTCTAGACAATTCATGGGCGTACAGTAACATTTTCTTTTTTTCTTCATGCGCATTATGACGATCGGTTTGGTGAGCCGCTTCTACTTCACGGTCGCTTAATTCGTCCATACCCTTATTTAAGTCCTTTAATAATTTATCCTTAGGATCTGTTTTGAAATCTGCCGTACAAATGGTATACGAATAATCCATTATTCGTGCCAACCAAAATACAGAAGGGTCATTATCATACTTGGTTACCTCCAAACATTGAAAATAACCGTCCGATGTTTCTCCCTGTCGTTCACCAAAAAACATGCCACCTTGGGGTTGAATTTGGGATAACCAATCTAAGTCATAACCCTCTTTTTTTAACATTTCTTGCTGTTTTTTGGAAAATTTATTATACGGATCTACTTCTAAATCCGGCGTTTTTACTGCCGCTTTTTTGTTAAATAACATTTCCTACCGTCCTTTCCGTGTAAAGAAAAAAGGACTAGCAATTACTTGCTAATCCTTTTTAGTATTTAACATTTAACGTCTCGTTCATATCAAGGCGTTATCCGCTTTTTTATTTTCAATAAATATGTTAATATTTGTATGTAAGAAAAAGAGCCAGCGCTCGAAACACTGACCCTTTTGTAAAGTTGCCAAAGCGGTAACCATTCTAAATTTAAATCATTTTAAAATAGCTATCAGCCCTGCAAGGCTAAGACAGCTATTTTTTTGTGCTTTGTTTGATCATCCAGGCGAAACTCGCCACGTCAATAATCGTATTGATTATTTGGCAAAGATCGTGGATGTTCAAATGAAACAACTTGCTACTCCTTTCTTTAGGATCTGGGTTCACGGTTTTTACACCATAAGCACCACTCCCTTTCCAGGAATAGCCACCGCCTTAGCATTTACTTTACATACATAATTATAACATATCTAAATATCTAAATCCTTGATAAATCAAGGATTTGAGCACTTTTACAACAAAGATTTAATCATCGTTTCCCACCTTCTTTTTAAAACAAAAAGGACTAGCAAAATCTTGCTAATCCTTAGTGTTACTGTTATTATTTAAGTGTAAGAAAAAGAGTCA
The DNA here is from genome assembly GCF_058107155.1 of Bombilactobacillus sp. ESL1187. Lineage (NCBI taxonomy): Bacteria > Bacillati > Bacillota > Bacilli > Lactobacillales > Lactobacillaceae > Bombilactobacillus > Bombilactobacillus sp. ESL1187. Next base: position 24,339 of record NZ_JBYLTZ010000002.1, on the reverse strand, counting down.
GCGCTCGAAACACTGACCCTTTTGTAAAGTTGCCAAGACGGCGACTATTAAATTTAATTATCTAAATAAAATAATCGTTAGCCCTGCATGGCTAAAGCGATTATTTTTTTGTGCTTTGTTTGACCATCCAAACGAAACTTGCCACGTCAATAATCGTATTGATTATTTGGCAAAGATCGTGAATGTTCAAATGAAACAACTTGCTAATCCTTTCCTAGAATGTTCGTTTACAGTTTTTACACCATAAGCACCACCCCATTTTCGGAATAGCCACCGCCTTAGCATTTGCTTTACATACATAATTATAACATATCTAAGTGCCTAAATCCTTGATAAATCAAGGACTAAGACACTTTTTTAGTTCAAATTTAGTCATCTGAATCTCCTTCGTCATTCATATTATTCATTCTAAAAAGAATAGCCGTAACTTCCTTTTTGTTCTGCATTGCTAGACCCAATCTTGCTGACCCGACGCTACCTCCTAAAATCTGAATTGAACGAATACGCTTGGCCAACTCATTTTCAGTCTTAGCAGAAACCATTAAATAGAACTTTAATTCCGACGACTGCCTTTGCAACGAATAAAGTTTTTGAAGAGTGGCACGATTGATCGTTGAAATTACTTGATTTTGATAGACATTTTGTTTGCGAGCAATAGCACGATCGGCCATTCGTTTTTGGTGTGTCCAGTAATTAATCTGATCTGGAACACTAGTCCGACGCGACATTGAAATTAGCTTGAGACAATAACCATAGACTCGTGTTAACTCAGTTAAAGAATCGCACCAATGAACTAATTCATCGTCATTCATAGACTCTAAGTCCGTTGTATTCACTGATAAATAAGCTTGAACTGTATTATCATTTTTGACAACGACCCCATTTTTCGAACAGCGTTTAAAAGGTAAAATATTCAAAATCGAATCATCTCCTTTGTTGTTAAATAAGGACTTTGTTCGGAGATTTGTGCCTCCTATTTCCGATTTTTTCATTGATTTAAAATCTCCTTTATCAAACTAATACAATGACTTTTTATTTTTATCTTGATAACTTTTAATTCGGTCTAAGGGATAATACCGTTTTTGGTTCAAAACCACTGCATATAGTAATAATTTAAAATTTCCTTCAACCGGATTGTTCTTAGTTTTAGCCAGGCAGTAAGCTGCAAAACCTGCAATCAATATTGTAATTAAAACAGAAGCTACCATGGGAAAATTAAAGTTTTGTAGAATGTTAAATGACAGGATCGGAAATACTATTAGAACCAGCATATTTTTAATAGAAACAAATCCAATTTTGACTGTGATTTTGCGGTTTTCAATATTCGACATGTTATAGTATTTCTTCATTAGCTATTCTCCTTTAAGTCATCCTCATTTTGCTTACGGATACTATCAAACCCTTGATTAATTTTATTGGTGTCAGCTTCTGCACTATTATTAACTTTCTGGCTAATTTTTGCCGCTTCGGAATCAGAACCTAAATTCGAATTACTATCTGGATTAGAAGAACCAATAGAAGTATCATCAGGGCTTAAATTAGTGTCCGAAATTTTAGGTTGTTCAAAATCATTTTTCTGACTATTGTCTGATTGTGACATATCAGTCTTTGCATTAGGATCAGTGATCTCTGAGATTTTTTGATCGCTTGTTGGTAAATTAGCTTCGTCAACATTAGCTTTCAAATCTTCTTCAGAAGAATGAATACCGTTACTTTCACTATTCAGATCGCTCCCCTGATTGGAATTGGCACTAGAAGTATCAGGATTGTTATTTTGATTTTCATTAAATTCATTAACTGTTGGCTCGCTACCGTCGCCAGGAAGATTATTTGCATCCTGATTAGTTGAATCTTTCTTAGGATCATTATCAGTATCTGCTACTTGTTCCGAGCCAGTGGAATCTAAAACTTTAGCGGTATTTCCAGCAAGTTGTTGTTCATTTAAATCATTAACTGAACGACCGTCAGAGTCCGGTTGATTAGAACCGCCTGAGTCTGTTGCATTAGATGAACCGCTAGTATCGTTATCCGATACATCTGATATTTTAGTAGATAAGCCTTGTGTTCCTCTAACACCATCCTCTTCTAGATCGTTCGTATTCAAGTTAGAATCAGCTTCTGTTTGATTATCAATATTACCTTGTCTGGAATTCTGATTTTCACTATCCGAAGTAGAATTACTTTGACTTTGATTATCATTTTTAGAGTCTGAATTACTTGTTGAATCGGCATTTGAATTAGATTGGGATTGATTATTAGCTTGTGACTGATTATTAGAATCAGTATTAGATTGAGAATCAGATTGGCTATCACTGTTGACATCTGATTGATCAAAACTAAGACCAGTTCTTTTAGCAAAGTCACTATTATCAAAATTATTAGCGGCTTCTTTACCTCTACCAGCAATCATTTGGCCAAGACCTAAACCGCCAGATGTTTGATCAGGGTTCATATTTGGTCCTGAGGTATGATTATCAATGGAATTACGTAATCCACTGAGCGCTTGTCGAGCCACATTAGCTGTATTACCAGCAGCATGTAGAGCTGTGCCACCAACTTCTTTAGCAACATTTGCCGCACTAGCAGCCCCATGAGCAGCCATATTGCCAGCTACTGCTGCTTTAAATAAACCACTACCGTTATTTTTGATTGCTGTGTCAACGTTGAAGTATTTCAATACGGCATTAGAACCCATGATTAAGATCATCGTTAAAGCTATTAACATCATGATATTGAGAATTGGATTATCAATATTTTTACTTGCCCACGTCAAACCAATCGCATAAAAATCATACTCAACGCCAGTAAAACCGATAACCGCGGCACTATTGATTAAATCAGTAACTACTGCCTTGGTTCTTTGGCCACTTTCCAGATCAGTGGCATAAACTAAGTTTGCTAGGATTGAAGCGATCACTAACTGCAAAATCGTATCTAAAATTGTATACAAAATGAAAAACGATGCGATACCTAAGGAGATTAAGCCAATAATCAATACATAACCTGGCGCTACAAAGCGAGCGTATCCTGGCATAAACACGTCATTTAAGGGACTACCGTCGTCAATTTTTCGAGCTACTGCTTCATTACTTTCATTGTGATCTAACCGATAAATTAAGTTATCTTTCAAGGTTTTCTTAACATTTTTCGACAAGTCATCGCTGTCCTGAATGTCGTCAATGACGTCAGGTGTAATCACGAAATTCATGTCGGTAGTATCAAATGTCTTTTCCGACAGTGCATTTTCGTTTTTCGTAACCTTTTGTTTGCCATCTGGAGTAGCAGTGACAATATCCGTTGTGCGCCAACCATTTTTGGCTAATTGGAACAAATCCAAAGTATTGTCTTTAATTAACTTAAATGGCAGTGAGCCTTCCGAAGTTTGAACGGCGCCGTTAAAAACACCTTCTGATAAGTCCAAAGCCTTATTGACCAACGTACCGGTGCTAGTTATCAAGACAATAGAAATTATCAAATGCGTAATAGCAGATTTAAGTTCCGGTGCTGTATTTGGGAAAAATTGCTTTTTAATTAAGAACCAAATCATTGAAATAGCTAATAACGCCGTAATTAAACCACCACTAACTAGGTCCGCCTTTAAACCAGTAATTCCTGCATCTTGAAACAATGCCTTGACATCAAAAGCTTTGGGGATCAACTTGAAAATAGCTTGATCAATGTGATAGAGCCACTTAACTATTGCCCACTTTAAACCACTAAAGAAATTCTGGGACCAATTTTCATAAACTAGGACATTTTCATGATCTTGTAAGAATTTGACAACTTGATCCGAGCCAACATTGTCTTTACCAAACCAGTTAATACCTAAAAATCCTAATTTTAATAATGTTGGATGCATTTTTTACCTCCTTTTTGACAACAAAAAAAGAAAGCTAATTAGCTTTCTTCCAGATGAAATTTAAAATTTTTTATCACTGCTTAATTGCTAAGCACTTGAATAGTTTTAGACTTTAATTGCCACTGAGCTATCTTTTTATTATGGTCTTCGCCTAAAACATGAAGATATAAACCATCGCCCGTTACTTTGACTATATTTCCTTTTTTAACTGCTTTTTGAAACAATTGAATTTTCTTTTTTCCTTTGACAATACAATCAACGCTGACTTGCACGCTTTGATCTTTTCTCATTACTTCAAAATGCTGTACTCTGCGATTTAAAGGACTTAATTCTGAGATTACCTTTCCGGTAATAGACTGTTGCTTTTGACGCATTTAATTTCCTCTTTTCTATTTTTATAACAAAAAAGGACGCTAACTTAGCCTCCTCAAAAGTCACGTATTCAATTTTTTAAACTATTGGTACTTTAAATATTCCGCTAAAGCGGCTTCGGAAACCATAAAATCACTAAAATCAAGCCTTAAATCGTCCAAATTGAGATTAGCATTGGGTGAATCAAAGTCTAGTGAATTAATGTCACGGCTGGGGTCAATGCCATATTTGGTTAAAAATTGATAAGCATAGGGCATTGACGTTTCCTTAGTATTAAAAATGGGAAACGGACGGACTTTGCGATGTTTTAAGTCTTCACGATGCAATGGTCTTAGAACGATCGTTTCGCCCTCCAGCAATTGCGATATTCGCTCCGGTGTCAGCAACCGCTCTGACTCAGCAGAAGCCTGCGTGCTACGATTGTTGTAAATATCATTCATGTCAGAATTACGCGACACTGCGGTTTTATTGCCGACCATTTTGCTAAAATTCTCAATTGAAGCATTATCGGTGGTCATGATCATGATTTTAGTTTGACAGTTTTGCCTAATCGTTTCCGCGGCTTGTTGGCCATATTTAGCGTCCAGCTGCGAATCCGATTGCACAAATAAATGCCACAACATATTTCGCCCATTGGTGACCGTCAAAATTTGGTCCATGTTCGCAATGGCTGGTAAGTTACCAAATTCATCTAACACCCAGTTAATTCGCCAAAAACACTTATTACCAACGGTTCTAGAACATTGATAAGAAAGTTCTGTATAAACACTGGAAATGAATAAGGAAGCTAACACATGGTTCGACGTATCAAAATCCGGTAGCATTAAAAAGATAGCCATCGGGTGTTCACTATAATTCATCTCCATACTTTTGACTTCTAATGTTATCTTTCCTAATTCTGTCAATTGAACTTGGTGTTCTTTAGGCTTAGTACTTAATTGCATCCGATATTGAATTTTTTGCTTCTGATAACTAATTTCTAAAATATCTTGTGAATGCAATGTGAAATCAAAATTGACTTCGACAAAACCATTGACTCCTACCGCGGCCATTGTGAGACCTAACATTTTGTTATGTTGGGCATCGAAAAATTTAACTTGCAGTTTTTGATTAACTAATTTGGGATCAACTTGAAAATCTAAATACTTGGAAAAGCCGATTGACTTTGGATCAATGCTGGCTTTCGAAGTCAATTTAGCAATCGATGGCATCGTAAAAATTGCTAGTTTATCAGCAACCGTCGCTAAAATAGAACCCTTCGCCTTTTCACCAGAAAAATTAGCACCAACGTATTGTTTGGCCGCTAAATTGCCTGGTGGCAAGCTGTTAAACAGTTCGTCTAACGCGTTTTTAGTTTCAAAATCGTCCGGGTTTTCTTTAAAGTTAACTTTTCCGACTTCTGTTAACATTTCCGCCACATTATTCATCGTTACTCTTTGCCATTGTCCTGTTAACTTGGCATCTTCCAACAGCACCAAAATTAAGGCATTAACGACTTTTGCCGCCGACGTATTAAAAAATTTATTTTCGCCAGCATTAGGCTCGTTATAGATTGTATCAGTGAGTGTATTTATTAGTTGTAAGGCATACTCCGTATTACCACGCCGGTAATACTTTTTGATTAAGCCTAACGGATCGTCACCCATAGATTTAGTAGGATCAATTAGGTTGTACGCATAGACCTCATAGCCACGTTGTTTGAGCGTTTCACTCATCGCGGCGTATAACTCTCCTTTGGGATCGCCAACGACTAAGGAACTGCGCTTTTGCGCCCGTGAGAGGTTGTCCAACATGGTTAACACGGCAGCTTGACCTTTCCCAGATCTTGAAGTTCCTTCGATCTCGGTATTGTAAGTGCCATCTTCAATATAATATTGATTTTTGTAATGAGAAATTGGCACGCCACCATAACCGGGAAAAGACTTGCCCGCTTGCGGAATGGCTTTAAACTGTTCCTGAATTTCTTTCAAGGTCGTAAACCGGCTATCACCTTTTTGGCCAAAAGCAATATCAACGGTCTTAAACTTCAGACGTAAAACAATTAAAACAGCTATGGCAATAGCTGCAATCGTTGGAATTAACAATAAGAGCTTAGATAAAACCCATTTTTGAAACGTGAAACCACCAAATATCTGACTAAAAGTAGGAATCTGCTTGGTAAATAACGTATCAAACAAAGTAGTGACAACTACTAAAAAACCATTGGCAAAGTAATCAATCAAAAACACTGATAAAACAACTAAAACCACTAATAAAAGCCAAAACCGACCGTCTAATTTATGGACATTTTCCTCGGGTAAATCTTCACCAGAAACGGAATATTCATAGGTGTGGGACAAATACCTATGCCGGCTAAAAAGGCCCTTAAGTAAATGTTCATGTCCTTGTTTTGTTCGCTTTTGCATGATTATTTACCAGGACTTAAGAATTTCTTCTGATCTTGGTTCATTAGTGATTTTTCAAAGTCAGTCAATTGACTAGCCGACTTTTGTAATTCGGATTGATCATTTTTTAAAATTGCATGGTTGTATTTTCCTAAAGCCACATCATATTTAGAATTTAACAATTCTAAGTTGGCCGTATCCTTATTTAAATACAAACGTTCAGCAATTTTATCCAGAGAGTTTAAATCATTGTACTCATCCATCGCTTTTTGATAATCTTTTTGTGCTAATAAATCATCTAAGCTAGCTTTTTTAGGTTTCACAGTTGCAGCCTTAGAGACAGGAGTTGTTGGTTTTTGTTTCACTTTATAAAGTTGAGAACTTAACTGGCTATTAATAGCACTTAATTGGCTGATCTTAGCATTTTCATGGTGATACAAGCCAAATCCACCTAATAAGACTAAACAAGCACCAGCGGCCGTTAAACCACTCCACAAGCCTTTCTTAGAATTACTACTACGTTGATTAGTATCTGAAACAATCGGGGCCTGCGGATCAGTGACCTGGGAAGTTGGAGCTGGGGCCGCCAAGGGTGGTTCTGGGGTTAATTGACGATCCATTAACTTGCCGTATTTTTCAAATAGTTGGTCATATAGCTTCAATACATGAGCTTCACTTTCACTATGCCCTTGGTCTGTAACAACTTGTGTCGGCTGCTTAGAAGTCTGTTGGTGAGCTTTGGCTTGGGCCTTAGCTATTTCTACTTGACTATCTAATTGTTTATTTTTGTAATCCCACTCTTGTTGTTGCTTTTGATTAGCTAAATCCAATTCACGTTGTTTTAGAGCATTGGTTTCAAAACGTTGTTCGTTTTGATCTAGGTTAACCTGAATTTCAGTCCGAACAGTAGAAATCTTTTTCAGATATTCTGCTGTCAGCTCAGCATTATTAGCTTGAAATTCTTTACATAATTTATTTTTTTGAATATTCAACTTTTGATTAACGTCAAATTGAATACTCTTTTGTAACGGAACAATTTGTTCGGACCGATACTGCTTAGCCTTACTTTGCATATCATCACGTAAGGATTGATCGCCTAATTCATAATCTTTTTGTGCCTGATCAAGCTTAACTTGGGCTTCATCCGCTAATTTGGCAACAGCAGCATCTTGATCAACCTTCAATTGTTTTTTAATATCAGCTATTAACTTTTTATTAGTAGTAGCAATTTCTTTATTTGCTGCAATGTAATTGGGTTGAAGAACTTCTTTATTAAAGACGTCAACTATTTGTGACACCTGTTTTTCAACCAAATCCTCAATTAAATCTGGTGCTGCATTTTGATGATAATAAATAGTTAATTGTTCTTTTAAATCAGCTAATAACTGCGTTTGCTTAATATTAAAATCGGTCTGCCACTGTGTTAAATCAGTTTGTCTAGAACGAATTAATCCACTAATAAAATCAAATTTAGCCAAAGCAACTGTATTATCTGGCTTAATATCTTCCCTAGACTCTGGTAATCCATAATCAGCTAAAATATCTTTTTTCGATAATTGCAAACTAGCTTGATTAGCAGTCAAATCATTCAAATATTGATCTAAACTAATTATTCGTTCGTCTGGTTTAGGCTCTTCTGAAATTTTTTCTGGTGAGTCACCAGAATTAGTAGGTTCTGGGTTAACATTTTCCATCTGATCCATAGAGGTAGATAATACTTCTGGCTGTTCATCAGGTTCTGATTGAGCAGCAGTTGTTGTTGAGTCTGACTCAACCTCTGCTTCAGCATTTAAATCGTTCCCAGCGAGGGCTTCATCGTCGTCATCAAGATTAAAAGCGTCTGAATCTTCTTGAAAATCACTAAAAGGATCGTCAGTAGAATCCTCCGCCTCCGGTTCAGCAGCTGGCTGCTCTTTCTCCGCAAATGAACTTTCATACGGTGGTTCGTCATCTTGATCCGAATTAATTTCATTGGCAATTTGCGAAGGTATCTCTAAATCAGCTGGGTCAGGATTATCATCGTTAGAAATATCAATCGCTAACTTATCTGGTAACAAATTCTTTTGGCCAGCATCTTCTGCCTTAATTCCAATTTCAAAATCTAAACTAGTAATTTCGCCACTGCGACTGTCGTCGCTTTGGTTTAAAGTAAAAGCTATTTGTGTAGTTTCTACACCATTTTCTTTTAAATAGTTAGCCATCGCTTCAAAAATTTTTTCCAACTCAACCATCGAAACAGTGGCTTTTCGAAACCTTTTCCGAATTGGTATATTTAAAGCTTTTCTGATCTTTTTATCAACTTTTGTGACATAGCCTGTATACATACAATTTGACCTCCATCTTTTTATTCTTGCGTCACCGCAAGTAAAAACGTGCCGACTTTTCACAGTCGACACGTTGACTAAGATTAATTACAGAAGAATTAATCATTCTAAAATAGTTAAAACTAGAAACCGCCACCGACGGCATTTTGAACCCAAGAAATAACCGCCATGGTTAAACCAATACCACCAACAGCGACACACGCCCACATTAAAACGGTCTTGGACATTTGATTCATTCTTGAACCAAACTGTAAACCGATAAAACCAACCACCAAAGCAACAGCGGCTAACGCGATGCCTAAAGTTGACAGGTTTTGTTTTAATGAATTCGCAGCATTAGTTAAGTTACCGAACACGTCACCTAATTTTTGAATTGCTTCTGGATCCATTTGGGCAATTAATTGAGTCATTAATTTCATAAAATAATTTTGAATAGCTAAAGACACAGGATTACCTCTTTCTCTTTAAATTTAGTAAGATTAATTGAGTAATTGACTTTTAATTTCCGCTTCAATGAGTCGTTGCGAATAATATTGGTCAATTACTGCTAACAATTCATGATCCGTTGTTGGATCAATCAAAGCCGCCAGTGCCTGCTGGCGGTTTTTAATTTTAAATTCTTTTTTTGAAATCCCCCTTTCAGTCAAGACCTTTTCTAACAACAATTCTTGAGTTGATTTCTTCTTAGAGCTCATGGTTCACCTCCTTTCGTTTTCCTTTTTTCTGGAAAACAAAAAAAAGCGCCACAGATTTCTCTGTGACGCACAAGTGGAACATATTAAATTACTCAGATTGTTTTATGAACTCAAACAATCTAATAACATCTGAATCAGTCAATTTACCAATTGGTTGATTTTTAAAAACTTTCGAAGGTGGAAGTCTAAATATCTTATGAGTATCAACATATGATTGCTTATTTAATCCTGCACCTTTCCAATCCATTATTCTGTAATAAAATTTCTTCTTGAAATAGGAGGATTGAACATATTGAGAAGTAATTTTAAAAACACCAATTTTTTGAGCAGTTATTTTTACTACTAAGGCAGGACGAATTTTTTCTCCGTCCGTATCTTCATAAGGAACATTAGCAATATAAATATCCATTGGTTCCATAGTTAGCCATTAACCATCCAATCATGAAACTCTGGAGATTTTTTAGGATCATAGTTTCCGTTCTCGTCAAATTCAACATCTTCTACTGGTATATCCTTTATCAGATTAGACCAGTCTAAAGCTGTTGGTAACTTTTTTACAATAACCCGATCCCCTTTGACTTCAAAAGATATTTTGCTACCTTTTTCTAATCCTAACTGCTTACGCACCGGAGCAGGTATTACGACTTGTCCCTTGCTAGACAAAATACTGGTTAATTGTGACATATGCCTATCCTCCTAATTTATCGGATTAACTATTTCTTACTTCTTACATCTTACATTAAGAATTTAGTTTTATCAATCTAACAAATAAAGAATATTATTACTCAATAAAAAGCACTAAAGATTTCTCTGTGACGCGCAAGTGGAACATATTGTATTCATGACATTTACTTAAACCAAGAAACCATCTTCTGGTGTACTTTATAAACTAATCCATAGAACCAATTGTATAAATGATTGCTACTTAATTTAGAACTACCACCAGTTTGTGCAAAGCCAGAACTAGTGTCTGAACCATTGCCGGTTGGTAACGGTGTAACTGATCTTGGTAAGTCGGAATCATCGGAATTCGGCGTAGTACTGGAAGAAGGAGTATCCGTATCTGAGTCTGAAGAAGAACCTTTGGAATCGGAAGAATTGGAGTCTGGTTTTACGGAATTACTATCGTTTTTGCTGTCACTACCGTCTTTACCATCCTTGCCATCTTTACCGTCCTGACCATTTTGACCATTTGCGGCATTAGCACCATCTTTGCCGTCCTTACCGTCCTTACTACCTTTATCGGTATTCGTTCCAGCATTGGAGCCACTATTAGATCCGCTATTGGAGCCATCGTTATTGATAGTAATTGTAGTGTTACCACCAGTTACATTACCGTTGGTTGCAGTATTGGTATTGTCACCGTTAGTTTGGCTCTGGTGCTGCTTTTGCTTGTTTTTATTTTTATTAGTGGTTGAACTAGGATTGGAGTTTGCACTCGAATTAGCATTAGAGTTGGAATTAGCGTTACCGTTGATATTCGTTGAACCACCATGTCCATGGCCGCTATGACCATTGGTACCATGTGTGACAGTTACTGTTTGATCAGCATCCGAATAATCCTTGTGCTCCGCAATAATATTGCTATTCTTACCCGTGGTTTCTAATGTTTCAAAAGCCGTCATTTGCGTCTTAGACGTTTTTGCGTTGTTTAAATCGCTTAGATCAATGTCATAGGCACTCGTATCATTGCTAGAATCGGCATTATTTGTTCCTAAGTCCGAACCAGTAACACTGTTGTAACCACCATTAGTGGTTTGATCACCACTAGTATTTGACGGTTTGTTAGAGTAATCGGGATCTTTAGCATTCTCACCTTTACCAGTTGAGCCATGATTGGTTTGATCGCCGTCAGTCGCATTAGTATTGTTATCAATCGCTTCGGACGTATCTTCTACCACTGAACTGTTAGCTGTCATGCCGTTTTGATCCAACATTGTTGTTAGATAACGAGCAGCCGGCGCGTCATCTTGTGGGTTAAAGTAAACACTCACCTTGCCATCAGAATTAGCCGGAATGAAGGTTTTACGGCCATACAAATATTGATTATTAATCAAAAACGGACGCTTAACACCAGTATCCATTTCTGCGGCATTCAAGACCACTTGTTCATCAGGGGCTAAATCAGTGTAACTAACTGTATCTTTTAACGGTACTTTAGTATTTTGACCATCTAGCACCAAATCTTTTTGATTATCGATCGTTTGCATAGTGTGAATCTTAGGATTAGTAACCCGCACTGTTTGGTTCAAGTTATTGACGTCAATTTCCGAAGTAATTGGTTCTTGCACATTATTACCTTCTACAGGATTGGCTTCCGAATTAACCAAATCTTCAACCATAACCATTTTTTGACCGCGTAAAGAACTAGTATCAATCAAATACTTATCAGCGTTCAAATTAGGCTTAGAGTCGTCAATTCGTGGATCTTGTGGTTGGATCTGATTATCCTTAACTCGCTGTTTAGCCTTTGTGCTGCCGGACAAATCCACGTCGTATTTTTGCGTGTCATCGGTCGGCTGATTAGCATTAGTACCAGAATTTTGATCCAAGGAATCCTGAGCAGACTTTTGTTTTTCCTTAACCTTGGCCACCAAATTATTAAAGGCAGAAACGATCTCGTCTTTATCAGTAGCGGTCATTGGCTTTTTGGCTTTCGCAACCACGTCATCTAAACTGGAAGTTTCTAAACCGTAATAATCAGCGGCTGCCGAAATATCTTTAACCGCGCGTTGAATATCACTATCACTAGAATTTTTAGAAATAGACGTTTGTAAAATAATCTTATTTCCCGTTCCAGAAGCGCCCTGGGCCTTTTTAATGGCTGCTGCCACACTCTTATACTCATCTAGCAAATAATGCTTGTCAGAGCTTGAGAATGGCGTTTGGGACTTATTTAGATAATCATTAAGCTTGGTTGTATCTACACCATAACGTTTAGCCAAAGCATTAACTTTCTTAATACCGTCTTTAATATCGGCGTCATTGTCGTTTTTAGTGATTTTGACGGACAACTTAAAGTTTCCTTGACCATTAGTTTGATCGCCGGCTACTTGTTCTTGTGACGTTTGATTAGGCTTAGTTTCCGGTTTAGCAGCTGGTTTATTGGGATTAACTTTATCCTTATTCTTCGAAGCGTCAACTGACTCTTTAGTAGCTGTTACCTTCTGCAATGGCACCGTTGTTTCGCCTTTCGCAGCGGCCGGATAGAAACGTTTCTTACCCATTAAGTTATAAACCTTCGAACCATCTTTACCTGTACGCAAAGCAATATTCACGCCCGTTTGCGGATCAACGGCCACGGCGTCCAAATCTAATTCATGTCCCGGAGCAACGCCCTCGTAACTTACCTTATCCGCCAAATGGCTCTTGGTTTGAGGATTGCTAGTGTGGTGGTCATTTAACAAAGCTTCAGTGTGAATTTTCGGATTAGTAACTTCAATGGTTTGCCCCTGATCGTTCACGTCCGCATGAGAAGCCAGTGGTTTGTCCGGCAATTCCCACAGATCTTCAAAGACCACGGTCTTTTGGCCGGCTAACTTACGAGTGTTGATTTGATAAGGTTGCTTTTGATCAGACCCGCCGGCAGCAGCACCAGCTTTAACAGGATCAGCCTTAATATCCTCAACTTTTTGGGCTTTCAAGGAGTTCAACTTTTGGCGAGTAGCTGCATCGGCAATCTTAATATCACCATTAGAATCAGCTTTGGGAGCATTAACCATTTCCAGTGGTACTTCAGTGACAAAGCTATCCGACTTTGGTGTCACCGTCGTTTTGCCCATTAAAACATAGGTTTGCTTCTTCTCCTTCAGCTGCACTGCATTGGACTTGGAATCACTTAAAACAGCTCCCAATTCTAACGGTTGATTAGGGGCGACGTCGGTTACAGTTGCGGTATCAACTACAGTACCCGTTTTAGTAGGATTACTAATCGTATCACTGTCAATGGAAGCTTTCGTCTTAACCTGTGGGGTCGTAACCCGAACTGTTTCGGAAGCGTCAGTAATATCTTCTTGATACCCCAACTTATCATCGTCTTCGTCAGCCGGTGTGACATTGTAGTACACTGTCAATTTTTTACCTTGTTGATCCACGGTTGAGAATTCAGGAAAATCAGTTGAAATTTGTTTTGTTGGACCGTCAGCTGTAAACGTCTTTTCAACGGTTACTGGCTTATTCGTGGTGGGATCTTTATATTCCACGGGATTACCTTGATCGTCTGTGGTCATTTCCTTTAAGTGAACAGTGTATTTATGCCCCTTTACTAAGTCGGTAATATTGGCCCAATCGTTGATTTTAGTCTTGGAGTACGGGTTAGTAACCTTGTTGCCGGTTGGCACTTTATCCTTACCAGCCGAACTAGCATTAGCCGTGGCCACCGTACTAATCTTCGGGCTTAACACGTGTAATGTTTGGTTAACGTTGTTGGTAGTATCCTCAGTCGCTAACTCTTCACCGTCATGGGTTGACACTTGATCATTGGCCACCCGGTAAATATTTGCTTTCGCGTAAATATTGTCGCCTTGTAAACCGTGCAAATCAACTTGCGAATACTTCAAAGTGGCTTTAAAGTATCCCCGGTCATGACCCTTATTTGGATCTGCTTTTTTAGCGGTGAATGTTTGGGACGCTTGGGCCACCGAACCGTCTTTGAGCTTCAAAGGTTGGCCAGTAGAACGATCGTACAGGGTGTCAACTATTTTGTAGGAATGGCCATCGTCCAAGTTGTCAGCCAAAATTTCATCTTGTAAATCCTCGTATTTTGCGTCAACTAAGCGTGAACCCTTAGTATCATCGCTATCAACTTCAGTTGCATAGGATTGCAAGATTGGTTGATCCTTAATTTCCGTATTTTGGACGTTAACCGTTGGAAATTGAGCGTTAACGATCTCATCGTCGGTTAATTCAACATGTTGGTCCTGTAAATTCAAATCATGATCTGGATCAGTGTTTGCTTCGCGGATAATATAGTGACCGTGTGGCACCTTTTTAAACACCAAATTTCCGGAGTCGTCCGTGACACCTTGTTGCACGATGGAATTGTCGTCCTCGTTAATCAAATTGAAGCGAATACCTTTTAAAGCTTCCTGACCCTCTCCTTGCTTGTGCAAATGAATCTCACCCAAAGTTGGATTAACACCATACTCTTTCCAAGGAGTATTTAACTGTTTCAGTTTTGAATTCCCTGTATTTTGAACAAGGGTGTTCTGCACGTCGCCGCTATTAACGTAGCCGTTGGCACGCAACCAGCCATCGGTTTGCGTGGAAATTTGAACTTTAAAGTTAACATCAGACGTTTGAGCGGGAATGGTGACCGTGTAATCTTCACCCACATCGCAGCGATCTCCTTCTTTAACTTGGCGATCACCTTGCTTCACTACCATGCCAGCGGGTCCAGAAATCTTCGCAAACTTAGCGTTAACAGCTTTGTAACCGTCTGAAATACTAGTGTGGAAAGTAAAGGTCGTATTTCCTTGCGGATCAACCACACCTTTTCCGTCACCATCGGTATTAGAAGATACTGTCCAATAGCCATCACTATCATTTCCGCCAGTACCATCTCCATCAGTCGAACTACTGGAATGTTCAGGTACTCCAGGAGTTACACCGGATGCTATTAAATGTGGTTCAGACTGGGTTCGCGTATCTACCGAAGCATTCTGCTTGATCTCTTGTGCTGCCATTTTAACCCGTTGCCGTTCCGAAAGCAGGGATGGCTTTCCTAAGCCCAAAGTGCTGCCATCGGTGTAATCCACGTCGTCTAAATTAAATCCGCCGTTCCAACCAACGTTCTGATCCCAAACTACTTCCTGGGTTGCAGCTAACGCTTCATCTAAGTTGTCCAGCCCCAACTGTTGCGTTGATTTCATTGGAAATCCATTTAAAAGCACATGATACATATTATCGCCAGTATCCTGCTTTTCAGTTGAATACGTTGACGCATCCGGAGTTACCTTGTTGTAATTAAGGCACCAAGCAAGGTAGCCGTCGGCATTAAATTCCGTATGCACCAAGGGTTCGCCGTGCATGGAACCATAGACTGGAAATTCTGACATTGGGATACTGACGCCATAGTGATTAAAGCTTGCCGGCAACTCATCTAAATTATCCTTAGTTACACCTGGAACGTTGTAAGGATTTGAATCTGAATCGTCAGCTTTCACAGTAGTCAAAGGAGCCGCAGCGCTGGCCATGGTTCCCAAAACCACCACCGAAAGTGAAAACATAGTCGCTAAGCGACTGCGGCGCCGATTTTTAGCTTTTTTCATCAAAACACCTCATTTTTTAAATTTTGGGTACAAAAAAACAGAGCTAGCTAAGCTAGTTCTGCTTTAAAAGAAAAATTGTTTTTAATTAATATTTTGGCCAAACGTAGTCATTTTCTGTCTTGTCATAGTGACTAGGTTTTTCTGGGCCCGTGTAGTAAGAATTAATGAAGTCATTTAATTGGTTAATTTGATCATTAGTCATGGCTGACAAGTCAGGATCTGGCATATAGAAAGTCTGCGTTTCAATAATATCGTAACCATCGGAATAAGGTGCTTTGTATTTGACAACGCCCGTTCCAACTTGGGTAAATAATGGATTTAACATATTTAACCGGTGACCATTAGCTGAATTACTATTTACTTCATGATACCAGCCGATAACAGCATTAACAGCGTCAGTTTGAGCATTTCCAGTAGAAGGATCTTCTCCTAAATTTTCGCCCGCATAAGCATCTGGATGTACATTATTATATGCACCATCGTGATTCAATACATTTCCATTTTTATGCAAATTCTCAGCACGCATTTGTGCAAAATTGTCTAATTCTGGATTATCAGCCAATGGATTTAAGCCATTCATTACACGCAGACGATTTACTTCATTAAAAATACTCTTACTAATTGCCTGTTCATCCAAATGAATTTGACCATCTGATTCAGTCACATTTGCGTTTGGAGTATCATTGTCTTGATCAGTTAAATGAAGATTTTGGGGATTAAAATTAGTAGTTGAACCATCAGAACGTAGCCATTCCTTCCCAGACACTTGGAAGTAGAAAAAGCCTTTAACTTTCTTCACTTTTCCCACACGCCAATCAGAGTTAGGAAAAACCACACGTGCTTCAATCACATTACAGTTATTATCGTACAAAGGCGTATATGGAGTGGTCCGCGCCGTAGCGACCTTGTAATTATATTTTGCAGCATCTACATGATTAGAATTCGCTAAAGTAGCTCCCCCAGCTGCCAAACCTAAACTAAAAATCAAAGTTAACATTTTTCTCAACTTCATTTAAAAATCCTCTCCCCGTTTCTAAAACTTAATTTCTTTCTAATTAAATTTTAGCAGGAAAGAGCTTCAAATCCTAGTCATATCAACCAATTAATTAAATTTCTTGTGCAAAACTGGAGGCGCCCTAATGGCTCGAAATGAGGTTTTCCACAGAATTAAACTATTCATTTAAATTCCTCCTTTAAACTAAAAAAATCCAGCCTCAAATTTTCTAAAGTTGCTAAAAATTTGAAACTGGATCAATATTTGACGTTTTTCTATTGCTAAAACTGAACAAAAAGGTGTTTTACATCCAGATCAGTTTTTCTATTGCTAAAACCTTAAGGGTACAAAAACTATTCCAATTAATATTTGCTACATACTTTCGTTTTTCTACTGCTAAATCCTTAAGGGTACAAAAACATTATAGCATGTGTTATCATAATATTGAAAAAGGGACTGGTGTTAGAGCACCAATCCCTTAGCGATCCGCTTTAAAGGCGGTGACTAAATTATAGAGCTTATTTAATCGTCCTATAACTTGCCAAAGTTAGAGTAGGACGGTTTTTTATTACTTTTTGTTGTTCATGATTGTGGCAACTAATGTGCCAAAAGCAATCATTAACATTAATACCTTGTAGGTATTCAAGTAAGACTGTATATCCTTTCTGTTGATTCTTCCGTATTCTCATACGCAAGCACCTCCTTGAGAACAAACAGTCACCGCCCATAAAACTTATCGCATTAATTATTTTAGCATATCTCTCCCAACTCTTTTCCTTTAAACTAAAAAATCCAGCCTCAAATTTTCTAAAGTTGTTAAAAATTTGAAGCTGGATTTTTATTTGACGTTTTTCTACTGCTAAATCCTTAAGAGTACAAAAACCAAAAGCCAAGACAGAAGCCCAAACAGTGGGTTTTTCTATTGCTAAATCCTTAAGGGTACAAAAATATTATAGCATGTGTTATCATTGATATTGAAAAAGGGACTGGTGTTAGAGCACCAATCCCTTAGGTAAAGTTGCCAAGGTGGCAACCATTCACTTTTAAATTAAAGCTTAATAATCGCTAGCCTTGCGTGGCTAAGGCGATTATTTTTTTGTCTTGTTTTTCAACTTGACAAATTCTACAACCGTACGCACTCCATTAACAAAACTGTTAACAAAGTAAGCAATGGCTAGTAGTTTCAATCGGCTAATCCTTTCCTTAGAATCTGGTTTTACAGTTGTTACACCATAAACACCACCTCATTTCTGGAATAGCCGCCGCCTTAGCATTTACTTTACCTGAAAACATTTTAACATATCATTAGCCTTTAAATGCTTCTATTAAGATATGTTATCCTCCTATTTTTTCAGCAATTTAGTATTAACAATTTGGAAATCAGCTTTGTGAATGTATAACTGTTTACCGTCGATCATTATTTTGGTCATCTTAGGCGAGTCACCGTCATTAAGCAAGTCACTTTCTGTACTCCATCTAATATTTTGCCATCCAATATTTTTTCCCTGAAAAGCCTCAATATAGTTACCATTCTGTGACCGGATTACAACTGCTCTTGGTTTTTCAACAGAGAAATTTTTAACTGGCTTCAATTTTTTATCTGCAAAAATAATGGTTTCGTCCGAGCTTTCAATTTTCTTACCGTCAATAGTAATAGTTAAAATAGAAGATGGTTTGTAGACTCTACTTTCGCCAGAATCATGACTCGTTAAGTTGATCTTATTACCAGAAGCAGAAGTTTTCATTGTTTCTTCACCATTAGCAGTATAAGAAGTCACATTATAGACATTATCGCCTGTATTCCCAATTAAGTCTTCATTCAAAGAACAACCAGTTAAGGTTGCTATTGCAGAGACAAATAAAAACAAAAGAAAATTTTTATGTTTCATCTTTTTCACTTCCCATATATAAAAATCCAGCCTCAAATTTTCTAAAGTTGCTAAAAATTTGAAGTTGGATTTTTATTTGACGTTTTTCTACTAATAAATCCTTAAGAGTACAATTAACATCTTTATAATGACTCCCAAAAATAAAACAGCTAATCCTAAACACAACATTAACCAATGCCAAAATTCATCTTTGATGCAAGTAGCACTTAAAAATAATGTTAAACACGCTCCCAGACAAATGGTATCTATGATTACCACAAAATTGCCAACCATAAGTGCATGAATATATTTGTAAATTAAAGGTCCATAGTTAATACTACAAATTAATTTAATAAGTAATTTAATGCCAAATACCAAACCCAAAACTAATAAAGAAACACTGAAAATCAAAAAAATCCCAATAATAATTTTGGCTAAGTATTTGCTAACTACCGATACCCTATTACTTTTTTCCTCTTCTTGACGAGTTTTTAAATTAAACTGTTGCAAAGTAGAAAGTTTCTGTTTCTTCTTATCTGTCATAACCCTCAAACCCCTTCTTTAAAATTAATACTTAGTCATAGTGAAATAATTTATTTGATTTTAAAAACTTCGGATGAAAGCTAAGGGGATGCAAATAGAAATTTCTGACAAGAGTTGAAGTAATATCGTATTCATATTCGCTATGGGCGCTAGACACACCAGCAAAACCGGAAAAATACTGTACAAAGAAACAAATAAACGAAAATATAGAAAAACCTTAGAATCTAAAAATAATGAACATATAACAGAATCAACAAACAAGAAAATTTGAATCACAGTTAGTAATTTAATATTTTTAATTAAAAAAATCGTTGCTGGACGTTCTAAACGTTTTAAAAAAGAACCTAATTTAACAAATTCGTTAGATAAATGACTAACTAAACGTATTAAAAAATGTATTAAACTAGGAAATACAAGATATAAAGCAACTACCAATGTTGGTAAAACAACAAGTAAAAATATCAAAAATAAAATGTGCTTTTTATCTGATTTAAACACCTTATCATCCACCTTAGCCTCCTAATTCAAATAAGTAATCGGCTGACCAGTTTGATTGCTGCAAACAACTACTCCACCAAACCTTTTAGCAAATTCTCGCCAATAGTTAGGATTTGATTTAAAATCACTTTCTAAAATTTTTTGTTTTTCCTTTTTCATAATTCAAATCCCCCTCACAAAATCAGAAACTAACTAATGAAAAGCACTAAGGCTGTAGCTGCAAATGTAATTAAAACAGAGAAAAGCACAATAAACGTTATATAAAAGTCATAACTACTAAAATACGACAAGTGTTTGGCATGCTTTAAAAAATTGAACATGATTTGATACACGTACTTATTAACTACTTTTTTATGATCAGGTGCCACTTTGAGCTTTTGATTAATTTTATTTAGTTGAGAATTTGATGGTCCAAGCTTCTTCTTGTCAGTTTTTACATAAAGCTTTTGATTATGCTTGTTGTAAATTATTAGCAAGTGTGCGTTCCAAGCCTTATCCTTAGAAAAAAGCTTTTTAAATTCTTTTTTTAAGGGAACTTTATTGTTGTTCTTACTTATAACTTCAAAAGCAGCACTGTCACCATCGGAACTGTGTCCTTTGCTAAGCAATTTCAATAATTTTTTATTAGCAACAGCCTTAACTGCTTTTTGCTGCTTATTTAACTTCACATGCTTTTGATTACCACTGCCACTGTCATTGTCATTATTATCTGCAAATAATAAATACCAAAGCATGTAATTATAGGCAGGGTTAGTAGCACTTTGAATATTGGCTGCTTGATTAACTTGAGAACTAGAAGGTGTTGACTCTTCTTCGTCTTCTTCAATTGGTGTCGAACCAGAACTAGGTGTCCTTGAACTCGAATTACTGGAACTTGGAGTTTCCTCTTCCTCACTAGCACTATTGGTTGAAGTTGCTGACTCTGATTCAATAGGCTCACTAACGCTTGTGGTTGCTTTTACATCGCTAACACCTAAAGTAAATAGTCCCGACAAGATTGAACATATTAATACTGTCTTCAAAGACCATTTTTTCATTATTTATTACCTTTCATTTAACTTAAAAATAATTTGAAAAAACAAGTAACTATATCACCCCTAATGATCCCAATAGGGCTATTAGAGAAACAAATATCAGCAAAACATAACTAATTCAAAGAAAGTTTAAATAACTTACTATTAGAATTATCGGTTAATTTAAATGGTTTTGACTTTACCAGTTCACTAATAACGACAATTCTTTGATCTGGATGTAAAACACCTTTTTGTTCATAACAAGTACTCATAGTCAACAATGGCTTATTTCCCTGCTGCTTTAAAACTTGAGCAGCTGTGGGGTTGCGAACATCTTTAATTTGCCGACTAATCACGCGATATTGATAGACTCGATGCGCTGATAAAGCATAAATTGGCGTACCTTTTCGAATCCTGACATATTTCAAATCAATATCGCCTTTAGGAGCAACGTATTTTTGCAAATTAGACAAAAACCAATCGTGAGCATAACTAAGTTGCATATAATTGTGCCCCTCAACTGCAAAATTACCAGAACCTAAACGCTCATTAGGATAAGCTGTGCCTAACCCCCAACTCAAAACATAAGGCGTAACCCCTTCAAAAACGGGCACGTCAATCTTATATTTAGGAATTGATAACTCGGTCCGCAAAGTTAAACCAGTTTTCTTCTTACGCTGTTGCAACAAGCCGTTGAAATCCGGTTGTTGTGTCTGCGCATCGTATTTAAACTGACCCTTAACTTGATCATGAATTTTGGACCGATAAACTAAGTTTTTTTGATCAACCACAGCTAAATTAGCTTTGTGCCCTGGTGATCCTAACCAAAATGCCAATATCACAAAAACAAAAAACAAACTAAAAACAAGCACATACGCCTTAATCGACCTTTGTTTAGGTGTATCCACTTTGATTTGACGTTTTTTCAAATCATCTCCCCCTTTTATGTAAAAAGAGCGTACTATCCCCACAGAATTTTTATTCTTATTTTTTGATTTATTATCAATTAATAACTTTTTAGTAATAAATGGAACTTCTTTGTTAGTACAGAAAGCAATTTTTTAAGTTAATCCAGAATTGATTGTTCTTTCAGCCAGCTCACCAACGCTACACTGATCAAACCAATTACTTAAAATCAACTGACTCACTTTTGGACTGCGTCTTGGACCACTTCTATACAAATGAGCATAGACAGGACTTTTTGGACAGTTACGTTTCAATCCAAGCTAATTGGCAGTTAGCCCGATTGCCTAGTTAATAGTCCCCAACCAATGATAATTTACCGCAACATCGTATGGTTTCTTCACCCTCTCCCCGCCTGACCACGGTTACCAAACGGATCTTAGATTGTTTGTATTCAATTTTCAAAGAACAATTAGAGATTAGGCCTTAAAGAACCGCCAGCCGCTTCAAATTAGCTAAAATGATTAGCAAAATTCAAAACGAATTCTTCTCAGCTCATAATCATCTGGATTGAACAAAGGATCAGACTTAACTAATGCAACATCAAGGGGCTTAGACGGATCCAAAAACTTTAAACGTTTAGCAATTAAATGGTGGTGAGAATCCATAACAGTATGCGCTCTTTGATAAACCTCTCGTGAATTAATCAAATAACGCGAATCCTTAGAACAAACAAACATCCCATTGCCCATATTGACCCATACTTGACCACTGAAGAACAATTTAACCGAATGCGACTCATTCAAAAGATCTTTGTATAAAAAGTCTTCACCATAAACTAACAATCGCTTACGTTTACCATAACTATTTGAATAATCAAAAGCCTGTCGCACTAGCTCCCCTCCAGTCCCAATTCAACCCATAACCAGAATCGAAATTCAAAACTTTAACAAACAAAAAAAGGAGCACCTGCATTGTACAGGTACTCCACTCAATTTAGCTTAATTAATTAAATAGATTAACGAAGTTCTTTAGACGTTAACGCTATCTATGCTAAAATATCCAAGTGAACTAACCCATTACAGCTACTTGCAATAGCTATAAAAAGGGAGTTCTCTCGGAGAGTAAAAATAGCCGAACAACGGGAATTGTTCGAGTTATGACTTGCTAAAATAAGGCATTATTTTAGCAAACCACTCTCTTTTTTATTTGCATGTAAAAGTTCAATCAACAATTTCAGAAACTTAATCATTTCTGAAAAAATCTCATAAACATCAAGTTCTAGTTACAAAATCAGAATACCTTATGCCAAAAAATTAATCAAGCGTAAATTTAAAAAAAAAATAAAAAAATAAAAGGCTTACATAATAAAAAACTAACTAAAATCCAAATATAAATTTAAAACGAACAATCCATATTCACAAACTATGTAATTCACTATTAGATATTCTTAATTTTCAAAAACTAAAAATCCTTAAATAACATATATCTTATTTATTTCCTAAAAGCCCTTGACTAAAGGGTTTAGACCTGCTTAGCTTAGAGATGGTTGAGGGTTTCTGAGAGCAGATTTGTACCCTAGATTTTTGTCCAGAGTACAAAATCAACCTACTTAGCTCGTCGACGTATCGGGAGCCTCGATTGTCACTCATTTGTTGGCTTCATGCCAATCAATACTTAACGGAAACTGTGTTTCCAAACCACAAAAAAAACGCCCTTTGCGGCGTCTATTATCTTATTTTTTATTGTTCAATAATAAACTCATACTGATACCGCTCACTGGTTGCCCAGCAAGCCGTTTTACCTGTTCCATCGTTGGAACTTATCCCACGCTATTAGTAAGTGGTCTCTTTCAATCATCGAGTGATTAGCCCACGGGCTAGCGCTGGCCCAACCCTAGTTAGGAGTGATCCAACTAGGACTGCTTAAATTTTCTTTTTGAAATAGCGGGTAAGCGACCTGCTTGTCTACTTGTTTCCTCACACCGTCAAATTAACACTTCAAGATCATGTCCTGTTAACTCACTTAGTAAGTCTCTTAACGCGGCTTGTCTCCCGCATTTTTTTAATCAATCGCATTGACAACTCTAAGAATGAGCTATACAATAGAATCACAGTTTGATGAAAAGTGTGATTGTCCTAATTGGTGTTAGGGCGATTTTTTTTGCTATTAAGACTTAGGAGGCTCGCATGAGAGCACTGAGTCTTTTTTTGTATCCAATGGTGTTTGCCTAGCCACTAAAGATCTAGGCTAAGATACAAAAGTAATGTTTGACACAAATAGAATATATAATTTTAAACAGTCACATGTCAATGAAAATCTTGCCAAATGAGAAACTCATACATTTAACATTTCACATTTACCATTATACATTATGTGAAATGTATTTAACATATAACATTTAACACTTTGTAAGGAATTGTGTTATATTAGTCAAAAGGAGGATTTACTATGACCGCTAAAGTGTTATCTTTTCTAAATTTCAAGGGTGGTGTTGGTAAAACTAGCACTACTGCACTAACCAGTTATAACCTAGCAAAAATGGGATACAAAACTTTGACAATTGATTTTGACCCACAAGCTAACTTGACTTCACTTTTCTTAAAGACCAAAAGTA
>NZ_JBYLTZ010000001.1:0-1725017 GCF_058107155.1 Bombilactobacillus sp. ESL1187 | reverse complement strand
TGAGGTAGTTCACGGAAGGAAAGTAAAAAATGTTCAAGAAAATTTATGATTATGTCAAAGGAAACTATGAAGCTGGCAATTATGATGATGTGCAATTGGCATATATGGCTTGGCAGCAACAAAAGCCCACAAGAATAATGCATCAATGACAGATTTTGCCATGGGCGAACAGCAGGCTCAAAACGATTATCAGTAGCATGGATCTTTTAAAGTTATCCTCAATTAGCAGTTGATGTTTTAAACAAACTCTTTGATCATCGTGCGGATGATATTGCGGAGTTTATTATATTAAAGGTTATAATTCGTACAAATTAAAAATGAAGTAGTTTTAAAAGCCAAAAACAGTCTTACATATCAATATACTAACTTGATAATTCAAAGCGATATATTGATATATGATATATAAAGACTGTTTTTTACATAATTAGTTAGTGTGAGCTTCACTTAAGTTAGCCCATTGTTTGTTGGTTCCTAATTTGACATAATTTTGTCCGTTGATGTTTTTAATACCATAAACTTTGTAAAAGTCGTCAGCTTGGATTTTAGTCGTTGGTGTTCCAAACTGGTTAAACAGTTGAGTCCCCTTTTCAAAAATATATAGCGAACGCACGGCCACTACGTCATTAGTGGCATCCACCCATTGGTTAGCTCCTAAGTCCACCCGCGTAATGGGATTTCCGGTGGCACTGTTACTAGCATACTTACTGATTTTCCAATCAGCAATGTTGGAATTCAAATAACCGGTAATGTGCCAAAGTTGTGGCGAATCATAAATTGGCACCCGTTGGTAGTTAGAATAGGCTTCTAATAAGTTATTTGGCTTTTGATTTTTAACGACACCACCTAAAAAGACATCGCTACTTTTGACCCAGGCCTTGGCCCCTAGTTTATAAGATAAGCGCTGAGCATTGGCTGCTGGACTAGCTTGGCCAATGGCGAAGACTTGCCAATTGTTGATTTTAGTTGATAAAGTGGCCCCGGTTGGTTGCGTGCAATCAGCATCACTGTATAAGGGTACTGCAGTATTGCCGGAACTAACTTGTAAATTAGTAGCTGATGTCACGTAGTTTTTTGCTTGAACTGGTTGTACAGCTAACATTAAACAGCCGATTAGGGCAAGTAAGAAGCTGCTACTGGATAACTTTAGTTTCATTTTTAATTTTCATCCTTGTCAAATTAAATTTTATGTTGAAATCTTAACTTGGTTCTTTCAGTGTGTGATCTGGCTTTTAATGATATCAACTCCTTTAGCTTTGTTCATAAAGATTAATTTAAATATAGCATAAATCAGTACTAGTGATTGCAAATAATGACTATTATTTAATTAATTTTTAATAAAATTTAATAGATATCGCAACAACTAATCAAAAATTGAGATTAAATTTGATAGAAATCTTACTTTTGAAAAATGCTACTATTAATTAATGTAACAGCATTAATCATTTAAAATCATACTTTTTACTGAAAGTCGCCGTGATGAGCAGTGCGCTGGTGATGATCACCAGTAATAATAAGGTAGTGCCGCCAATGAAGTCTAATTTTTGCAGCAAGTAATATGCTACAACGCCCACTAACCACCACCAGAAATTCCAGAAAAAGTTGAGCCTTTGTTTAATTAAGAAGACACTGACAAATAAAATGGCAAATAATGGCGTAAAAATAGCACCGATAAAGTTTAAAAAGTTTTGGTAGTACTTTAAAGAAACATTGAGTGCAATTAATAAGCCTAAGATCGTAATACCAACAGCCCAATAATTGACATGGTTTAAATGCCAGATATTATCTAAACTGGTTGCTGCAGAGTAAGCATCCATAAAGGTTGTGGTAACGGTCGCGAAGATGATAATTAATAAAGCGATGATGCCCAAATTGGTTTGTGCTAGGGTTTGGTTAAAATTAGTTTGTCCAGACTTTAAAACGGCTAATAATCCTAGGACAAACATGGCACAGCTACCGAGAAAGTAACCCAGGACGCTCACTAAACTTTCCTTCACTGGCTGCTGTCCTTGATAGGTATAATCACCAATCAATGGTAGCCAAGATAAGACCATCGTCACGTTGAGTTCTACCGCACTGCCAAAACTGATCGGAGTGAGTTTTAGCTGCTGTGCATGAGGGAAAGAATGTGTCAGCAAAATTCCTGCTACTAAAAGCATCCCGATAGCTAAGAGAATAACTACTAAATTATTGATTCGAAAGAGCCATTGATGGTTCAATAATAGCCAAATAATAATTAATCCCGCTACAATTACTGCCATGACCACGGTATTATGATAATTAAATAACTTCTGTGCCAGACTATTTAAAGCCAATTGCGCATTGACGATCATCACTGCCGTCCAGCCGAGTAACTGTAACGCATTTAAACCAGAGAAAATTTCAACTCCAGCCTTACCAAAGATACTTTGCGTGACGGCAATAGCTGGTTGTTGTTTAATTGCTGAAAGATAAGCTGCAGGTAATAAAAATAAAAAACAGCCAATCAAGTGCCCGATAATAATGGCACTAATACCTTTTCCCCATCCTAGGGGAGCCATTAAGGTTCCAGTAACAATTTCAGCAATTGAGATTGCTGTTCCCAGCCACAATAAAAATAAACTACTCAACTTTGTTTGTTGCATTTTGCACACACTTTCCGAATAAATACTTGGTTGTGGCAATAAAAAAGTATTCTTTTACGATTCAGCAACAATTTCGCAAAAAGAATACTTTCAATTGATCACAATTCCTACGTTTGTCTTAACAAAACAGGTTCGAAGGGTCTGATTTTCATCATTCTCAGCACAGATAGGCTCCCCTTTGCGATAATTATATGTTTACAGATGCTAGTTTATAACGTTTACATAAAAAGTACAACATTTAATTGATATGTATTTGGGCATGAAACCAATGTTGGAAAAAGAATAGATATCCGCAACTTGCTTATCCTGTGTGAAAATTAAGCAAGAAGCTTCTGCTATGTATTTTTTAACAAAGAACGTGACTTTAAATATTAATAATTGGTTCACTGACTTTATTTGAATATTTAAATGGTGATAAAACTATATTTTTTAAATTATTATGCCTTATTATTTAATAATAGTATTTTTTGACCATATAGATCTACATAGATCTACGTTTAAAAGAACTTATATATATATATTTGGAATCTAATTTCTACAATAAGTAAAATACATTATAGTAATAAATGCTAATTAACTAAACAAAATAATTTGTTATCAAAGCCTTATATATTTAAGATATATTATTATTTTTAATGCTTAAAGAATTATTTCGATTTATAATAAAATAATCCATTTGATTAACTAATTGGTTTTAATAATTATAATTTGAAATGAAAATAATTTGTATTAATAAATAGTACTGATGTTTAATGATTAACATATTTAATACTTTCTTTAAAAATAAAAGGTAAACTTATAAGCATCTAAATAATTATTTATTTAGAGCCTTTTTTAACTTTGATAAGTATCAAACAATTTCAAAATTTAAATAACAACTAAAAATATGTTACGTGAAATTTAGATTATTAAACACTTAATCAGTTTTTTTACTGAACGTTAGCTCATAGGACTTGTACCTTTGGGTATCATTTTGATACCCAAAATACATTTGCCTAATTTTTTATAGAAACTGAACTTTAGTATTTTTCAAATTTATCTAAAGTATTTTTATTGCATTAACATTAAGTGAAAAATACATCCAAATATATAACCGTGTTCAACGTTCAGTAAAAAAACTGATTAAGTGTTTAATAATCTAAATTTCACGTAACATATTTTTAGTTGTTATTTAAATTTTGAAATTGTTTGATACTTATCAAAGTTAAAAAAGGCTCTAAATAAATAATTATTTAGATGCTTATAAGTTTACCTTTTATTTTTAAAGAAAGTATTAAATATGTTAATCATTAAACATCAGTACTATTTATTAATACAAATTATTTTCATTTCAAATTATAATTATTAAAACCAATTAGTTAATCAAATGGATTATTTTATTATAAATCGAAATAATTCTTTAAGCATTAAAAATAATAATATATCTTAAATATATAAGGCTTTGATAACAAATTATTTTGTTTAGTTAATTAGCATTTATTACTATAATGTATTTTACTTATTGTAGAAATTAGATTCCAAATATATATATATAAGTTCTTTTAAACGTAGATCTATGTAGATCTATATGGTCAAAAAATACTATTATTAAATAATAAGGCATAATAATTTAAAAAATATAGTTTTATCACCATTTAAATATTCAAATAAAGTCAGTGAACCAATTATTAATATTTAAAGTCACGTTCTTTGTTAAAAAATACATAGCAGAAGCTTCTTGCTTAATTTTCACACAGGATAAGCAAGTTGCGGATATCTATTCTTTTTCCAACATTGGTTTCATGCCCAAATACATATCAATTAAATGTTGTACTTTTTATGTAAACGTTATAAACTAGCATCTGTAAACATATAATTATCGCAAAGGGGAGCCTATCTGTGCTGAGAATGATGAAAATCAGACCCTTCGAACCTGTTTTGTTAAGACAAACGTAGGAATTGTGATCAATTGAAAGTATTCTTTTTGCGAAATTGTTGCTGAATCGTAAAAGAATACTTTTTTATTGCCACAACCAAGTATTTATTCGGAAAGTGTGTGCAAAATGCAACAAACAAAGTTGAGTAGTTTATTTTTATTGTGGCTGGGAACAGCAATCTCAATTGCTGAAATTGTTACTGGAACCTTAATGGCTCCCCTAGGATGGGGAAAAGGTATTAGTGCCATTATTATCGGGCACTTGATTGGCTGTTTTTTATTTTTATTACCTGCAGCTTATCTTTCAGCAATTAAACAACAACCAGCTATTGCCGTCACGCAAAGTATCTTTGGTAAGGCTGGAGTTGAAATTTTCTCTGGTTTAAATGCGTTACAGTTACTCGGCTGGACGGCAGTGATGATCGTCAATGCGCAATTGGCTTTAAATAGTCTGGCACAGAAGTTATTTAATTATCATAATACCGTGGTCATGGCAGTAATTGTAGCGGGATTAATTATTATTTGGCTATTATTGAACCATCAATGGCTCTTTCGAATCAATAATTTAGTAGTTATTCTCTTAGCTATCGGGATGCTTTTAGTAGCAGGAATTTTGCTGACACATTCTTTCCCTCATGCACAGCAGCTAAAACTCACTCCGATCAGTTTTGGCAGTGCGGTAGAACTCAACGTGACGATGGTCTTATCTTGGCTACCATTGATTGGTGATTATACCTATCAAGGACAGCAGCCAGTGAAGGAAAGTTTAGTGAGCGTCCTGGGTTACTTTCTCGGTAGCTGTGCCATGTTTGTCCTAGGATTATTAGCCGTTTTAAAGTCTGGACAAACTAATTTTAACCAAACCCTAGCACAAACCAATTTGGGCATCATCGCTTTATTAATTATCATCTTCGCGACCGTTACCACAACCTTTATGGATGCTTACTCTGCAGCAACCAGTTTAGATAATATCTGGCATTTAAACCATGTCAATTATTGGGCTGTTGGTATTACGATCTTAGGCTTATTAATTGCACTCAATGTTTCTTTAAAGTACTACCAAAACTTTTTAAACTTTATCGGTGCTATTTTTACGCCATTATTTGCCATTTTATTTGTCAGTGTCTTCTTAATTAAACAAAGGCTCAACTTTTTCTGGAATTTCTGGTGGTGGTTAGTGGGCGTTGTAGCATATTACTTGCTGCAAAAATTAGACTTCATTGGCGGCACTACCTTATTATTACTGGTGATCATCACCAGCGCACTGCTCATCACGGCGACTTTCAGTAAAAAGTATGATTTTAAATGATTAATGCTGTTACATTAATTAATAGTAGCATTTTTCAAAAGTAAGATTTCTATCAAATTTAATCTCAATTTTTGATTAGTTGTTGCGATATCTATTAAATTTTATTAAAAATTAATTAAATAATAGTCATTATTTGCAATCACTAGTACTGATTTATGCTATATTTAAATTAATCTTTATGAACAAAGCTAAAGGAGTTGATATCATTAAAAGCCAGATCACACACTGAAAGAACCAAGTTAAGATTTCAACATAAAATTTAATTTGACAAGGATGAAAATTAAAAATGAAACTAAAGTTATCCAGTAGCAGCTTCTTACTTGCCCTAATCGGCTGTTTAATGTTAGCTGTACAACCAGTTCAAGCAAAAAACTACGTGACATCAGCTACTAATTTACAAGTTAGTTCCGGCAATACTGCAGTACCCTTATACAGTGATGCTGATTGCACGCAACCAACCGGGGCCACTTTATCAACTAAAATCAACAATTGGCAAGTCTTCGCCATTGGCCAAGCTAGTCCAGCAGCCAATGCTCAGCGCTTATCTTATAAACTAGGGGCCAAGGCCTGGGTCAAAAGTAGCGATGTCTTTTTAGGTGGTGTCGTTAAAAATCAAAAGCCAAATAACTTATTAGAAGCCTATTCTAACTACCAACGGGTGCCAATTTATGATTCGCCACAACTTTGGCACATTACCGGTTATTTGAATTCCAACATTGCTGATTGGAAAATCAGTAAGTATGCTAGTAACAGTGCCACCGGAAATCCCATTACGCGGGTGGACTTAGGAGCTAACCAATGGGTGGATGCCACTAATGACGTAGTGGCCGTGCGTTCGCTATATATTTTTGAAAAGGGGACTCAACTGTTTAACCAGTTTGGAACACCAACGACTAAAATCCAAGCTGACGACTTTTACAAAGTTTATGGTATTAAAAACATCAACGGACAAAATTATGTCAAATTAGGAACCAACAAACAATGGGCTAACTTAAGTGAAGCTCACACTAACTAATTATGTAAAAAACAGTCTTTATATATCATATATCAATATATCGCTTTGAATTATCAAGTTAGTATATTGATATGTAAGACTGTTTTTGGCTTTTAAAACTACTTCATTTTTAATTTGTACGAATTATAACCTTTAATATAATAAACTCCGCAATATCATCCGCACGATGATCAAAGAGTTTGTTTAAAACATCAACTGCTAATTGAGGATAAACTTTAAAAGATCCATGCTACTGATAATCGTTTTGAGCCTGCTGTTCGCCCATGGCAAAATCTGTCATTGATGCATTATTCTTGTGGGCTTTTTGTTGCTGCCAAGCCATATATGCCAATTGCACATCATCATAATTGCCAGCTTCATAGTTTCCTTTGACATAATCATAAATTTTCTTGAACATTTTTTACTTTCCTTCCGTGAACTACCTCAGCTCTATAGTAACAAATTCTTTGGTGGCAGTTTAATCATGTTCCAAAGCCAATATTAGCACATTTCAACTGAGCAGCGAGGTGATTTTTTCCCAATTCAATTACTCGTTAATCTATGCCATCAGTTTCAATTTAAAATTTGACATTTCAGCTTGATAATGTTTTAATACAAATCGTTAATTCGATATTTCCAAAAATACAAACAAGGAGTAAAAAATGAATTCTGACGAAATTAGAGTAAAAATTCTTAAAGCTTTAGCCGACGAAGGACGCTTAAAAATTATTCGAATCCTGTCTAACAGTCACCGTGAAATGACCTGTGGTGAAATTGCAGCGCATTTAAACTTAAGTGATTCCACCGTTTCATATCATTTACGAGCTATGCGGGAGGCCGGTTTAACCAAGACCCGTAAAGATGCACAAACACGTTTGATTAGCATCAACGAAGCCACCTTTGCGCAGTACTTGCCCGGATTTTTAACAACTTTGACAGACCACTAAAAAATTTTAGAGCTAATTTCGATATATTTAGAAATAGCGAATTACAACTTGATTAAATGAAACGGAAGTCTTCAATAGATGAAAAAATATGCTAGTTTATTCTTTTTAACAATGTTTTTAATTGGTACGGATACATTTTTAATTTCGCCATTATTACCTACTTTGAGCCACATTTATCATATTCCAACTGCAATTTCCGGTTGGTTAGTGAGTGCCTATGCCATTGGTTATGCAGTCTTTGCTTTAATTTCCGGCCCTATTTCTGACGGCCATGATCGCAAAAAAGTCATGTTATGGGGCTTATTAAGTTTTGCCCTCGCAACTTTACTCTGTGCGTTTGCTAACAGTTTTCCTTTAATGCTAATCTTTCGCTTTTTGGCTGGCGTCAGTGCTTCTTTTGTGACACCACAAGTTTGGGCCTCAATTCCCGTAGTGATTCCGCGAAAACAAGTAGTAAAAGTCATGGGTTACGCCACGGCAGGGATCTCTGTTGCGCAAGTCATTGGGATTCCCATTGGCAGTTATTTAGCCGCTAGTTCTTGGCACACTCCATTCTATGTTATCTCAGGAGCAGCTTTCTTGTTATTACTATTGTTATTTTTCACCTTACCCGAATTAGAAATTAAGTCCCGCCAACATCTCTCCTTTATTCAAATCTATCAACAAATTTTAACTAATCACCAAGCTCTAAGCCAATTAATCGTTTACTTAATTTTCCAAACAGGCGCGTTTACGGTCATGACCTTTGTTTCAACTTGGTTTCAGACTACCTTTCAGCTCTCTTTATCAACAATTGGTACAGCACTCTTGGTCGCTGGCCTGGGTAATTTAATTGGCTCTCTCATCAGCGATAAAATCGTTCAACATTTTGGTCTGAAAAAATCGTTCATGAGTATTGCATTACTTTTAATCATTGTAGATTTACTAACCATTACTGCCGCTAACTTTTGGTTCGCAGAAATTATTTTAATCTTAATTTATTTGTTAAACGGACTAATTTTGCCCTTATTCATGACCATGTTTCAAACTACGGTGCCCAATGCTGGCAGCACTATTTCTTCATTATCCAATTCTGCTATGTATTTAGGCGAAACCTGCGCTGGTATAATCGGGGGCCTCTTATTCAAAGCCTTTAAAAACTATCTCGGTATTGGTTTATTTGCCGCCATGATGATCATCATAGCCTTAACTATCCGTTGGGCCTTAAAATTAAGAACAGAACGTTGAGTGAAGACCTGAACATCAGCACTATTTATTTTTACTACTCAAGAAGTGTTTATAATTACGCGGGCTTCATTACTATCCGTAACCGGAATGGTAGCAGCACCTCAGCTTATAAATACAAACCGCTGAAAAGTAATGTTCGTATCTATACGAACATTTTCTTTTTACATAAATTTCTTAATTAGTCTTTATATAATCAAAAGACACATTTTAAAGCGTTTGTGCCTTTTGATTACCTTTGATAACGCTTGTAATGGTCATTATAGTATACTATTTGAACTAGCAACCTACAATCCACCAATTAAATCATGTGAAAGGATATAATAACAATGACTCAAGGAAAAACTCCATTACACTTAGCCAAAAGTACTGCAGAATACCGTTTATTAGGACAAGCAAAAAATAAAATTAATCCGTGGGAAGAGCACGTTCATTTCGACGGCTTAAAAGGATCATTTGAATGGTTTTTTACTAAAGTTGATACCACCGAAGCTAGTGTTGTGATTGGCATTACGACGGCCCCCTTTTTTCAAGGTGAGTTAGGTCTGAAACCCACTTTAGATGTGATGATTAATTTTCCTAACGGTAAAAATATTATGAAACACCTTGAATTCGATCCTGCAGACTTTTCCATTTTAAAAAATAACTCTGGGGTGGCCATTGCTCAGAATTACTACCAAAGTACTCAACTGCAACAATTTCATGCACACGCTGAAGTTGATGATCTTGTGATTGACTTAGAGGTTACACCACAAGCACCAGTCTGGCATCCTGAAACAGGACACTTTCTTTTCGGACAAGAACAAGAAAATTATTTTGGCTTTTTTGTAGTACCACCAACTCCCACAGCTCATGTAACAATTCACAGTAAAGAATTAAACCTGGATACTGATGGAACCGGCTACGTCGATCGGGGTTGGATGAATAAGCCCTTGGGGGAAATCTTAAATAACTGGAATTGGTATTACTGGAATTTCAACGAGTACACTGTGATGGCTATTAACATCACTTTTGAAAAAGAATACGGCTATCCTGAATACCCACTTTTTATGGTATATAAAAATGGTGAACTATTAGCTGGCGGGCCAGACACTCAAAATAATGAGCATTTACAATATACTGTTAATCAACAACATTACGATGCAAGTATCCAACGGAACGTGATTGATGCATTCACTTATTCCTATCATGAAGCAAACAAAAGCTTTACTTTAAATGTCCACAATGATCAACAAATCGAAGTACAAAAATGGTTTAATGCCTTACCAGGATCATTGACACAAAAGCAGGCTTCATCAGTTTGTGATGGTGCGGAAGCTCGTTTTACTGGCCGCGCAACTTTTACTTTTGAAAAGGATGGGCAAGTCATTGATCAAATCTCAATTGCTAATGGACCATTTGATGAACTGCAATATATGGGGCATCCTAAAAAATAATCCTCTGACGACCAACATATTTCTCTAAATTATACGGCTTTTTAACTGGAGCTCATCTACGCATTGTTATCTTGTTCTTATGATCCACATTGAACAGGAGACAATGCTTTTTTTATTCAAAGTACTAATCAAATGAACATTCAACGTTTTAAAATTTATGCTTTTTTACAAATTATATTAAAGTTTTAAATTTCTAATTTGATAGTGTACATCACCTATTTTTTTCAGCTAGAGATTATCATAATGAACTAACGGTTTAAAACAACATCGTTTCCACAAACTATCGTCAATGCTCCATAAATTAGCATCAATAGTTTAGTTTCCAATCGTTGAAACAACAGCATTCCTACTGGCGAGTTAAAGACATTGCCTACCAATTACTTGATAGAACTCTACAATTGATTAGCAAGCGCAAGCACGTACGCCCGAAAATCGGTTTTAAATTGCGACTGATTTAAAATTTGAACTCCCTGTCCCAGACCTAACAAAAACCGGAAACTTTCTTCATTATTAGGCAGGCTTATAGTTGCATGAAAGATCTGCCCATCCGTTTCGTTGATTACCTCCGGACCAAACCGTTCCACAAACACGTCCCGAAAACGTTCCGCAACAGCTAACCAGACTATCGTTTCCCGTTGCGGTTTAACCCCGCTATATAAGACAAGCTTCTCAGCACTAATAGATCGCGGTTCAAATGTTTCTGCTGAGTACTCGATCATGGAGAGTTTTGCAAGAGTAAAAGTTCGAAATGCCTGCCGAGTCATGTCGAAACCTTGAAGATACCAGCGCTGGGCTTTGAAAACGATGCGGTATGGTTCCAATGTCCGCTGGCTCATTTGACCACTTCGGTCCGTATAGGTAAACTTCACGATATGATGTTGCCGAATCGCAATTAATCATGCGGTTGCTCGTCTCCGCAGGACGACCGTTCCTGGCCAGCCTTGATATTCAATGACCACTGGCATCAGTCCTTCAGATATAGTAGATAATCCCTTGATCCGATTCAAAGTTTCTCGAAGTTCTGGGGTTGCTAGTAGCGTAGTCGTACCAGATAGCGCAACGAGCAGATTATCAAGATCTGTTTGAGTAAACAACTTTTTGTCCACCTTATAATCTGACATGATGCCAACGCCACCATAACGACCCTGTTTGGTAAAAATCGGAATACCAGCCTCATTTAACGTATCCAAATCTCGATAAATGGTACGAACACTGACTTCAAATAACGTTGCCAACTTGGTTGCTGGGACTATTTCTTGTCGCAGCAGTAGGAAAGCTAGACTAATTAAGCGACTTATTCTCATTCTTTCTCCAATCCTGACATAATTGTGTCATATTTTACTTGCTATACTACGTTTGTTAAATCAATTAAACAATTGGAGGTTGTAAATATGACAAAAACAGAACTAATTCCCTTTCTATCGTTAAACGGACAAGCAAATAAAGCAATCGCCTTTTACGAAAAAGTATTAGGAGCCGAAGTCATTTTTAAAAAGACACTGCTTGAGGTCCAACAAATGGGTGCTCCCCTGAAGCTGACACCTGAAATTGAAAATCAGGTCAGTCACTGCGTATTGGTATTTCCTACCGGTGGCGAATTAACGTTGAATGACGCACCTGTTGATAATGTACAATTTGTGATTGGCAATAATCAGAGTATTTGCCTACAATCAACGGACAAAGACCAGATTACGACCCTTTACCAGAGATTAGTGACAGCCAGTGAACAGGTTGACATCATCACACCGCTGACCAGTAATGTCTTCAGCCCCGCTTATGGGATCGTGAAGGATCCCTTCAATATTGTCTGGCAACTGACAACTTCAATTCACAATGATTTCTAATTAATCAAATACAGTATTGTATTTATAAAACTGTGAAGACCGTCTTCCTTATAGAATAGAGCGGTCTTTTTTTAAACTGACTATGCTGCAAAATCGTTAAAATAAAGTACACCTTAAAAAAGCACTTAACTAAAAAAGTTGAAATTTTAACTCCTGTAAACTATTGCTTTTTGAACGCTAATTTGCTATCATAATAAATATGAAGAAGATAGAGTTTGGCTATTACGATTATGACGAATTTGAATCATTTCTAGACAGTTTAAATTATAAAGATGCTGCTAAATTAGTTACTACCATTCAAAAAATTGAACAATACGGATTAAGCATTGCTATTCGTCAAGAATGGATTAAAAAATTAGAAAACAATTTATATGAAATACGTTCTAAAAGAGCTTCTAACGTTCAAAGGGCAATCTATTTCCAGGTAAAAGACGACCATTATATAATTACTAACGTTTTTACTAAAAAATCTCAAAAAACTCCCAAACGTGAAAAAAAGATTGCCAAAAATAGAAGAAAAAAATTTTTAGGAGAGGAATAAATAATGTCAAAAATTGATGAATATATTGAGAAAAGAAGTACTACCGATCCAAAATTTGCAAAAGCAGTAGAGCAAGAAGATATTAATTTAGAAATTGCTGTTAAAGTTCGTAGTTTGCGTGACAGTTTTGGCATGAGTCAACGAGAATTTGCTAAATTAATAAATAAACCGCAGTCCACGATTGCTAGAATTGAAAGTGGCAATATGAACGCTTCAACAAAATTATTAGCAGAAATTGCTCAGGCTACAAATCAGCAATTATCAATTCAGTTTAATCCAATGTAATCAAAAAGATAATCAACATGACTAAAACAGTATTAGAGAAAAATTTATTTAATAGAAATACCCAAGTGTAGAAGTTCATGAATGATGGATAAATAAAAAAAACGATCACTGATCGCTTTTTTCTATTCGTTATTTTATTTTTCCTTGAAAAAGTTCTTTATGCGTTCCTATTCGAATTAACCTAATTACTGGATTAGTATTATGCGGCAGATAAGCGATTACAACGTCTACTTTGCCTTCTGATAAGTGAAAGTCTAAAGTATCATTATATAAACCACCCCTATTATCCAGTTTATGTGGACTGTAAGAATCAGGAACACGGCCATGAAGCTGTAACTCACTTAATGCAATCCTAAATTCTGAAATTAATTCTTGATGGTGTTTTTTAAATTTTTGATAATCCTTTTGAAACTGCGGTTCAATCTTAATCTTGTAATTAACGTTATTCATTATTGGCTATCACTATTCAAAAAATCCATAATCTGACTTGTCTCCTCAAATTCATGAGAGTTATCCGATATTAAACCCATTTCCTTAGCTTGTGCTTCAATCAAAGCCTTATGAGTTGTATCATTGGGTATTTCGTCAGGAACTATAATTTCAAATGGAATTTTATTTTGAATAACGAACTGTTTAATTGCCATGTTAATGTAACCATTTAATGTTAATCCGGCAATTTCTAGACGCGGTTCTACAGCTTTTTTTAACTGGTCATCTATCCGAATAGTAGTTGGAGTTGTTGTCATTATAAATCCTCCTTTGTATATTTGTATTCATTATAACATACTTAAGAATACAAAAACATAAATAACAATTATAATGAACAGTACAGGCTTCGTTTTTCAATTAAAAACCAAAACGATTTTATTGACATAGAAATTATTGATTACTATGGGACCGTTTTGTAAATAACCTTGAAAAAGTAATTCTTCCTTTTTGGAGTCGAATAAAATAAAACATTAAAGAAAGAAGTAATGCTGAGTTATTTTGAATTTTAATAACTACTCCAACAATTGCTAATTATTGTTTGATTTTCGTAAATAAACATATAACAAGCTATAACCTATTCCACAAACTATCGTCAACACTCCGTAAATTAACAGCAACAGTTTAGTGCCTGTTTGTTGAAACAGCAACGTTCCGACTGGTGAACCTAAGGCATCACCTACCAAAAAGCCCGACTGAGCTATGCCTAAATACAGAAAGCTTTCAGTTTTGGGAAACATATCGTATTCCATCAACTCTTTAAAGATAAAAAAGCCGGCGATACCAATTGCCATAATTGTATAAGCAATTAACGAAATATAAATGCCCTTGTCAAATTCTAAAAATGCTACCAACATACTACAACCAACAATGACTTCATTGATAAGAAAGGCCCATCCTGCAGACATCCGCAAATGTCGCCGTTGATAAAAAAGCGATGTTAAAACTGTTAAAATACTAAATATCGTCGTCCAAACAGTTACGGCACTAATTTTTAGACCAGTCTTCCGTAAAATCGCTGGTAAAATAGGATCAATCAAGGCGTTAGTTAACCCCAATAAGAACACCAACAAAAATAATAGTACCCCCGCTAACCGATTCGTTGGTAACGCCACAAACAGACTATGCGGCTTTTTTTGAACTCTACCGTCAGGAATGCTATTAGTCACTGACAGACTGCCCATCAATAAGGCCGCTATAACAATTAAAAACCAGTACATATAATTTGCAGCATGCACTACAGAAATCAACCAGCCGGCAACAATAGTGGCCATCAAAGTAGCAATTTGCATAATTGTATACCGCGACGAAACCAATGCTTCTTTAGCTGCTTCATCTTGGTCTGATTCAAAATAAATCCAAGAGCGAATTACTAGTAACGTAATACTAGCTCCGAGACCGGCAATAATACCCGAAATCAACGCTATAAAAGCGTTATTAGGAATCACTCTCAACAACATGCCCACAGCATAGATTGGCAAAAAAACTTTGACAATCTTTTTTAACCCCCAGTTGGCCAAATTGTTACTGATTAAAAAGGAAAATGAGCCCGCCACTGCCATGGCCGAATAAGAGATGGAATAATTCAGCAGACCATGATTTTGTTGAAAGAACAAGATTTGAGCCTATTTGGAGACGCCCATTGCTAAATAGAAAATTAAAATAAAGACAAACATCTTCTGATATTTGTATTCATTATGGAAAAAACGTTGAAATAGTTTCACTGAACAATGACTCCTGAATCTTTAATTAACGGTATTAATGCATAACTTCAAGGCGAACATCAACCAAAAATACTTTTTTAGAAATCAAGACACTTTCTTTTGTCTCAAATCTGCTGACAAAGAATTTATTAATATCATAATCTACAAAATTAATTTTATCTATAAATCACAAAGAAATGCTCAGATAGTTTAACAACTTATCGTACGTTACTGTTAAATTATAGAAAACTGGTTAGCTAATCATAAATAAATTTTTGTGTTGTGCAAAACTATTATGTTGGATCACTCACGTTAGAATAGTAGTTCAAGACGTTTCTTCATTGGTGTTACCTACTATCTACATATTAATCCAATTTAAAGATAGTCAATATAACTTTAATAGAACCTAATCAACTATTGGATGAAAATGATCCCGGATCAAACTTCATGAACGCAATGTCACTGAGCGCAAACCTAAATTTTAAAATCAATTCCAACTGGTGTTTTCGAAACTTCTGATAACCTTTTCGTGCTACACTTAATATGTCAGAAAGAGGGGTAAATGATGCAAGCAAAATTAACGTTGATTGGCAGTTTAATTATGACCGTATTTGGTTGTTTATTGATAATTAGTCATTCGGTTAATGCCCAAGCCTATGTCACATCAGCCGCAAATTTACAAGTTAGCTCTGGAAAGGAAGCGGTACCAATCTATCGTGATGCTGCCTGTTCCCAACCAACCGGTACAACTTTAGCCACCACCATCAATGATTGGGCAGTCACTGCTGTTAGTCAAAGTAATCGTCCTACAGATGGTACAACGTACATTCCCTTTAATTCCTTTGACCTAGGGTTTAATCAATGGGTTAAAAGTAGTGATGTCTTTTTAGGTGGCGTCGTCAAAAACAAAAAGCCCAATAACTTAATAGAAGCCTATTCTAACTATCAACAAGTTCCCATCTACGACTCGCCACAACTATGGCACATCACTGGTTATTTAAATCCTCAGATTGCTGATTGGAAAGTAAGTCAGTATGCCAGCAATAGTTCAAGTGGCGATCCCATTACGCGGGTTGATTTAGGAGCTCATCAATGGGTGGCTACATCGAGCAACGTCCTTGCCGTGCGTTCGATCTATGCCTTTGAACAAGGAGCCCAATTGTTTAACCAGTTTGGAACGCCAACGACTAAAATCCAAACTGACGACTTTTACAAAGTTTATGGTGTTAAAAACATCAACGGACAAAATTATCTCAAATTAGGTAACAACCAGCAGTGGGCTAATTTAAATGCCGCTCATATCAACTAATTTAATTCAAATTATATATTTGGGAAAATTGCTAACGAAAGGGTGCAATTATTATGAAACCAACTCTAATATCTTTCAGTAGTCAATTATTGGCAACAATAATTACTGTAGCTAGTTTACCAATATTATCGACTCAAGCCGCTGTCGTTCCCAGTCATGATATTTATTATTCACATGGGCAGATGAACATGACTTACCAAGATCCACAGTTAAGTCAACCCATTGGCACGAGGCTCGTTCCCCAAATTAGTGCCTGGCAAACTTATGAAAAAGAAGTCGATAATACTGGGAAAATAACGGCTTATGATTTAGGTGGTCATCAATGGGTGAGCGCACAATTTAATGCTGTCAGCCATGAAGTTAAACCCGGATCATACATCTATCAAGAAGCTTTTTCGGCTGGCCAACCTATTCCCGTGTACAAAGATCCCCAACTGACCCAACCCATCGGAAAGTTAAGTAATAAAGTAGCCGATTGGCAAATCAATCGCGTCGACTTTGCCAATCAATCTGAATATGTTTATGCCGTTGATTTAGGCAATAATCAGTGGGCAGCAGCAGACGCTTTATATCTTTTACCCAAAGCCGTGACTGTCCATGCTAACAACACTTTAGTCAACCAAAACGGTCAACCCACTGGCCAGATCACTAACCTCAACGTGCCCTATGCAACTTATGGCGTTAAATCCATTAACCAACAAACCTATATCCGACTTGGTAGTAATCACCAGTGGTTATTAGCCAGTCAAAGCGATCCCGCACTTAATTAGTATTTCTTATAACTTCTAACTTCAAAGTAAATGACGCTAATAATAACTATATAAAATAAATTAAGATAGTATTGCCATCTATGTCAAAAGTCTATGTCAAAAGTTTTAAAGCAAGGACAATTAGATAGTAATACTATTTTTTAACGATAAAAACTTCATAAAAGTTCATGAACGGCAGAGCAATAAAAAGAGCTTTAACAAAAAGATTTTTAACGAGGACCTAACAAAACACACCCACTGCTACTGCTCATAATTTTTATGGTTCTTATTTTTTAAAGAGAGCTTTTTTAAATAGATCAATGTATCCTTTTTTACTAATACTGTCGTTGGTTTTAATCTCACTGGGCTAACATAAAATCCGAGTGTTCTAAAACCACGGTGGCCATAGTTATATTTTAAATTGGCATGTCGTTCATGAATTATCATTGTACTTCTTCCCTTTACGTTAAATTACAAACACTAATTTAAAATTAACAACACTTGTTTTAGGTGGTATTTTAACCGATATCTAAATGGGATCTGGCATGTCATACGCTTCAATAGCTTCTACTGTTTTCAACTTCCATGATCTTCTTCAATTAGTCCAATGTCTTGCCGTAATTCTCCATCAAGTACTAGATCACCAATGATATTTGGATGTAAAAATAATGTAATACTTCCAACTCCATTACGGATGTTACGCAAACACTATCTTATTTCAACAGTTATAAAACTCCTAGATAATATTGATGTTATACTGACAGCAGTTTATATTACACTAATAGCAATTTTAAGTAATCAGTGGGGAGGAATTACACATGGAAGTAAAAGTATATATTGCAAGTGCCTTTAGTAAAGATGGCGCCGGTGGTAACAAGGCGGGCGTAGTTTTCATGGATAAGATATTAAGAAAATCTCAAAAAAAGCGATAGCTCGTCAATTAGGCTATGCAGAAACAGCTTTTATTTCTGATTCAAACATTGCTGATTTTAAGTTAGAATATTTCACGCCTAAAGAAGAGGTCGACTTATGTGGTCATGCAACCATTGCAACTTTTGTCATACTCATGTATTTAAATAAACTATCAAAAAATCAATACAGAATTGAAACCAATAGTGGTATTTTGGTAATTAATTTAACAGATGACATGATATTTATGGAACAAAATAAACCTGTATTTTATGAAGAAATTTCTCCTGAAGAATTATCTAAATGCTTTGATATCAGTGCAATTGACACACAGTATCCAATACAAATTGCTTCCACAGGTTTAAAAGATATTTTAGTGCCCATAAAATCTGAAACTGATTTGCATGCATTAAAACCTCAGTTCAAAGAAATTTCACTAGTTAGTGCCAAGCACGATGTTATCGGGATGCATTTATACACAATTCAAAATAATCGAACTGTCTGTCGCAATTATGCCCCTTTGTATGACATTGATGAAGAATCCGCAACAGGGACATCAAGTTGTGCAGTAGCCGGATACCTTTATGAACACAATTATTTACGTAAAAATATGTATGTTTTTAACCAAGGATACTCTTTGAATGCCCCTTCAGAGATATTAGTTAAGTTAGAAACTGACCAAGATTATAAAATTAAACATATATACGCTGGTGGTAGAGGTTATTATTATCAAACAAAGCAACTAATTGTTTAATTATTAATTTATCACATTTCATGTTATAAATTATTTTCTGTTATATCCTGGATAATTTGCTTAAAAAAAGTTTTTGTGTCGCCATTTGTCAAACGACGGTCATTATATTCTAGATAATCATTAGCCCGCCACCATTTTTTTAAACTTGCTATTGGAAAGGGAAAATCTTTTGTTTGATTATGCTTAACTGTCAGAGAAAAAGGTACGTCCAAGTAATAGACAAAAGCATTACGACCAAAAAGTTGGATTAAATTTTCT
Source organism: Bombilactobacillus sp. ESL1187 (assembly GCF_058107155.1). NCBI lineage: Bacteria > Bacillati > Bacillota > Bacilli > Lactobacillales > Lactobacillaceae > Bombilactobacillus > Bombilactobacillus sp. ESL1187. The sequence continues at coordinate 1,705,733 of NZ_JBYLTZ010000001.1, read as the reverse complement.
AACATTTCACCATAAACATCTTTGCGTAAAATACCCTCTAAAATAATTACATGATAATGTTTAGACCCGTATTCGACTAATTCTTTTATTAAACTAATTGCTGGTGTACCTGGACGGTCGTTAGCATGCAATATATCACGGCGGATAACATCTTGATGAAGCAAAAAACAATTATCATAACCTAAATATTTTTGTAGATTATCAGCTAAAACTGTTTTGCCACTTCCAGAATTTCCTCGGATTAAAATAAAAATAGTTTCCATACTTTTAACTCCATTCCAAAAATATAGCAGCGTTTATGTCGGTAAGTTATAACGTATTTCAACGCCTTTTATTATAAGAGATAAAAAATAAGTCACAACTGTTAAGTTATGTCGCTTAATTTCAAAAAACAACTCTTAGAAAATATATCAAATTTTTATTAACATAGGATTCAATGATATGAATTACTTTTGTACAAAGTTATCTTATGATCTGCCATATCTACTAATTCCGTTTTAAGCAAGGTAAATCGTACTTGTCCCCTGCCATAATCTAAATTCTTTTTTGGAAATTGACTAATGCAACAATAACAACCAGGTTCTCTACGGATTTCCTTTATAAACAAATATCCGTGACTACTACTATCAATTATAAATTCGATTAAATAATTCCACGATATTCTACTAGAATTATGCAATTTTTGAAATTTAAAAATTGCATTCTTATCACTAAAAAGACTATAAATTTTAGTTAAGCTTAATATTCTTGTTTCAATTTTATAGTAAAAATCTGACCGTCTTAAATCAGATTCACTAATATTACCAGATATTATCTGATTCCATACTTCAGGAGCATTAACTCTATGTAAACTAAGATCAGTTAAATAGTGTAATCCTGCAAGATGATAAAAATGACGATCCTCAAACTTTATGCGTATGACTTCCAGTTTGTTTTTACGTCCTAGAGTAACGATTACTGTCTTATTAAGCAATTTATTGTACTCTTGAGCTGCACTTTGGAGTAAATCTAGCAAACTTCTAATCCTCCCCAAAAAAAAAGTCCCAATAGGGACTTTTGAATGTTTTAATGTTGACTCGAGGTGTTCACATACAACCCTTCAAAGACTACGTCATTCAGTGCGACAAAAATGTCGTTCAACCCACCAATATGACATCAAACATCTAACGGATACTCAAGTTACCCGTTTACTACTATCAGTAGTTTAAAATATTTTCTAAGACTTGTCAATTAATTATGTTCCAAATATATGCTAGCTAAAAAAGTAAATGTTCCAACTTCAAGAATACAGGATATTTTACATGATCGACGGAAAATTACCGTTAAACTAAATTATATGTATAACTCTCCCATAAAAAATGTACTGAAAAAAATAATATAAAAACTGAAGAAGTGATAACCAATATGACTAAAACAACATTAGAGCAAAGCAAATTTTGAAAAAAGATCCAAAGATTTCTAAAGCTCTAATTTAGATAAAAGTTCGTCCATTAACTTATCACAGAACTAATTTTATTACTAGTAACCACTTTTTAGATATGCCAATTAAGGTTAATCCGAGTTTAAAAACTGGATTAATTAAAACAAATTGAAAAAACCACTGAGCAATTAAGACTTGATGTCCAAATACTAAGTGGTTTTTATCCGGCTCGTTACAGCATTCAAAACTTTAGTTACAAATATAAAATAATCATTATTGGTTTGTTATTGGTTTACTGAAACGAATTTGCGACCTTGGTGTCTGCTGCTTCCAACTCACGGGATACCTGAGAATACTCCACTGTATCGTGTTCCGCAATTGTCCCATAACGTTTAATAACTTGTTCCAATTCTTTTTCTAATTTGATTGCTTGAACAAAAGGTTTTAAATTCGTTCCAGATATATTGGTAGCTGTTAAGGATTGGGCTTGTAATTGTTGAACTGAACTGCTTGCTTGGCTCACATTTTGGTTATAGTTAGCTTGAACGATTTTAATAGTAGTCATTATTTTTTCTCCGCACTCTGGGCTAATGCCAATTGGGCTTCTAGTTGAGTAATTTCGGCTTCTAATTGGCTAATTCTTTGTTGGATGGCACTTAAATTCTCGTCATTTTTACTTGCATTATTTTTTGTAACGGATAAGTTATTCGTCTGTAACTGTTCAAATTTATTCTTTCTCTGACCGTGCCATGGTGCTGCTGTTGCTTGACCTATTTGAATGTCTCTAACGATTTTTTGTAAGTCATCCACCTCCGCCTTAGCTTCTTGTTGTGCCTGGCGCAACTTTTTTAGTAATGCTTGCTTATGCTTAATTGCTTGTAAAATAGCGGCAACATCCATTTCAAATTATCTCCCATCCAAAAATTATTAGTAACTACCACTTTCTTTTTAATAACTACCGCTGGCTCGAAACTTGTTGATTAAATCTTCTGAAACTGAATCGGGTATTGGATAAACATGATCATACTTGTGAAGGTAGCCATATTTATAAGGATTATCGTAATACCTTTTAGATCCCTTAACATGCTTCCTTTCGCCAATCATTGGCTTCTGAACTTGCCAAGTGTTTCCCTTTTTTATCAATACATAACTACCAGCATTTGCTAACCTTTTAGCGTATCCTCTAGAATAGACACTTCGATAATATTCATATGAATTGTATAATTGCCTAATTTGATCAGGTGAAATCTTTTGTTGTATGTCTGTTGGTAACTGATCATACAATGCAGAATTTAAACTAATAGATTTCGGGGTTAATGACAAACTATTGATTCGTTTCAATGGAAAAATCTTATCTAAATCTTCTCCAATTGCCAAATAATCTTGAATAAATAACTTAATTTTCTTTTTTGACACCTTGTAATTTCCCGAAAAATTTTGAACATATAATTCATCTTCTCCACCTTCTTCCATTGTACGAACTTTGAAGGCATTATTGTACACTAAAATAAAAGTTTGATCAGGTTTTAATTTTAGAAAATATTCTCCATCTCCTTCTCTCGGAAAATATTCAAATTCTCTTGAATTAAACGAAAAAGATTTTCCTATTAAATCTTTAGACGTTTGAGATTTAATTTTGGGTGTTAAAACTCCACCCTCGTCTTTACGAGATTGCAGTTTTTTATCACTCATTTTTTGATATTTGAGTGTCATTTCCGATCTACTAGGCGGATTACTACTCAGTCCCATCGTGAAAATACTTAATCCCACTATCATCGCCAACAGAAAAGTCTTATAATTTTTTTTCATCGTCTTATTTACCTTGCTTTTTGCGATGATAATCCGAATAACTGTCTACAGGTTGATATTTATTTTTACCTTCTCTTTCAGGAGTTGTATACATTTTATTTTTATTTTTTAGAATTGCATTGCGATTAGGCATATCCATATTCCCATAAGAGTAATCATAATTAAAGTGTGAACTATCTACATTTGATAAGTTCATATCATTTTGATTGGCGTAATTATACGATGGTCCATTCACAAAACCCGCTAGATCATCGGTTTGCCATTCAGCTAAATTTCGCCCACTCTTGCCAATCGTGGTTGCTGAATCAACATGTAATAATTGTCCCGTTTGATTATTAATAATAAATTCCACATGGAAGTTGGATAGTAATTTGTAATTATTTTTGTCCAATTTATACAAATTACCCTTGGCTGCATATTTATTATGCGCTCTCGCACTTTCACTGCCGACTTTAAACTGCCCGGTTTGACTTAAATCATCTAAATACTCACCTGGAGTAACATGCAATTTCTTAGCTACTTGTTCGACATATTTAGCGTTGGAGTCCGAAATATAATAGCGCAATTGGTGAATCTCGGTAGCTAACGTACCACTGGCGTTGGCTAAACCTCCTTTCGTTCCCTTAGTAAACGGAAAAGCAGTTTGCACAATTTGGGGCAACAACGTTTGTAACAATTCATTTTCAAAGGGATTCAACATTGGAAAACCATGTTCCAATTTCAAATAACCCTTTTCTACGGTCGCACCTACGTTTACCCTATTAATAACTACCACTTTCCTTAAACTTATTTATTAAGTCTTCTGATACTGAATCCGGAATGGGATAAACATGATCATACTTATGGAGGTAGCCATACCGGTCAATCTTTTTAGAAAATATATACTTTCCTTCTTTTTTCGGATCGTCTTGCATATCTACTCCAGGCATTTGTACTTGCCAATAATTATGATATTTAGCGATTTCATAATTACCAGAATTTTTTAAATACCTTACATATTTTTTAGGATAATTCTTCTCCGCAAAACCATATTCTTTATTGTTATCATAATTGTAGTGAACTTTATCAAATGTGATCTTTTGTTGTACGTCTGTTGGTAATTGATTATATAATGCATGATTTAAACCAATAGATGTTGGTGTTACTGTCCAACTGTTTACTCTTTTTAAAGGGTGAATTTCATCTTCATTTTCTACTGTTATCCAATAATCTTGGATAAATAACTTAATCTTCTTCTCACTTATTTTATAATTACCCGCAAATGTTTGAATACTTATTCCATCTGGACTACCTTCTTGGTCAGTCCGTACCTTAAAAGCATCGTTATATACTAAAACAAAGGTTTGATCGGATTTTAACTTTAAAAAGTATTCGCCACTACCATTTCTCGGAAAATATTCAAATTCTGATGAATTAAAGGAAAAATATTGTCCTATTAAATCTTTAGCCGCTTTGGCTTTTATTTTGGGTGTTAAAGCTGCTCCCTCATCTTTGCACGCTTGCAATTTTTTAGCACTCATCTTTTGATATTTCGGTGTCATTTCTGATCTACTGGGGGGATTGCTACTTAGTCCCATCGTGAAAATACTTAATCCTACTACCGTAGCCAATAAATAGCTTTTATAGTTTTTTTTCATCGTCTTATTTACCTTGCTCTTTGCGGTGATAATCCGAATAGCTGTCTACAGGCTGATATTTATTTTTCCCTTCTTTGTCAGGCGTTGTATAAAGAGCGTATTTATTTTGGGAATTATCTGTAGTTAACATATCATTGCGATTAGGCATATCTAAAGTTTTTTCATAACCATAGTCATAATTAAAGTGTGAACTATATATATTCGATAAATTCATATCATTTTGATTGGCATAATTATACGATGGCCCATTCACAAAGCCTGCTAAATCATCGGTTTGCCATTCAGCTAAATTTTGTCCACTTTTGCCAATCGTGGTTGCTGGATCGACATGTAATAATTTACCCGTTTGATTATTAATAATAAATTCAACATGAAAGTTAGATAGTAATTTGTAATTATTTGAAGAGCCAATGCTCGGATAAAAATCCTCAGTTTTCGATTTATTATGCGCTCTTGCACTTTCACTGCCGACTTTAAACTGTCCCGTTTGACTCAAATCATCTAAATATTCTCCTGGAGTGACATGCAACTTCTTAGCTACTTGTTCGATATATTTAGCGTTGGAGTCCGAAATATAATAGCGCAATTGGTGAATCTCGGTAGCTAACGTGCCACTGGCGTTGGCTAAACCACCTTTTGTTCCCTTAGTAAAGGGAAAAGCAGTATGCACGACTTGAGGCAACAAGGTTTGTAACAATTCATTTTCAAAGGGATTCAACATTGGAAAGCCATTTGTTAACTTCAGATAACCATTTTCTACGGTCGCCCCTAAGTACTTCAGCATAATCGTTAATGCTGAACTGGCCGCTTTTTGACTAACTCCGGTTTGCGCATACGGGCGAAACAATGCATTAAAGGCAGAAGAGCCGACTTGACGCGCCTGCTTAAATAAATGATTTAATTGTTTAGATAATTTATTTCCTTTTAAGTTCTTGATACTATCATTCAAAAAGTGTTCATAACTGGTTAAAGCCGCAGTATTCCAACCATCATGTCCTAACTCTGTTAAAAAAGCCGCCATCTGAAAGTGATCTTTACCTTGACCTTTAATTCCCGCCGTCACTGCCAAATTGCTTTTAATATTTACCAAATTATGACTTAAATCTTTTAACGCTAATGGTAGGGTGCGATTATTATAATTTAATACTTTGCGCTTCGTTTGTTGTACCAATTGGATCGTTTCACCCAACGCTTCGTCAGCTTGATCATCGATTAATTGACAATCCGCGCCAGCTTCAAGCGCTAATTGGTAGGCTTTGTTCAGTCGAGCCATCGTTCTACTATTTAATTCTTTGGCCTTTGTCAGTATTTTTTCAATATCATCTAAGTTATCAGTATCAATTTTAGCTTGGCTACTACTATCAACATCTGCCTTAAAGTCATTAATTAAACGTTCCATGCCTTGCGCTAATTGATCTAACTCACTTGTTAATTGTTGCGGTTCACGACCATGCGCTGCTTCGACATACTCGGACATTTGTTGTTGCGTTTTCCCGCTGAAGCCTTCGGAATTCGGCACTGCTTTCATCTTGGCACTGGTATCTTGTAACGCACTTTTTAAAGTTTGAACTTGTTGTTGTAAGTGATAGTTATTTTCTTCTAACTTATTCATGTCAATTTTAACCATTAATTTCTCCATGTTCTGAATTATTTTGAAATTAATATATTATATTTATATATAATAATTTTTAATTTTAATGGCAATATATTAATTTGATAGTAAAATAACATATCCATCAAACATAGTAAAGCAGTAGTATTATGCCAAGCAAAAAATAGATAAAAGAACATGTAATTAATATAAAACCAACAATTGAGTAATGCTTTTAGATATATTTGTACCTAAATTAGCTAATCAGAATAAATTTAATTGGTTTTAATTAATTTATTAATTTCTGCAGCTAAAGATTGATCATTTAAAAATTCTGCAATGGTTTTAATTTGTAATAACTGCTGCTTACCCTGAAGCGGATCTTCTTTCAAGAATAAAATTTTAGCTAACTCATATTTTTGCAACAAATGAAATCCATTCAGGGTAATACCTACTACTAGCTCTGAACTCAATTGTAAAATTTGTTTTGCCTGATCAAAGTCACAGTGTTCAATCATCCGATCGGCACAATTTAATAATAATGTAGCAAAAATTTCATCACCATGTGGATAATGCTGGTAACGTTGTTGCACTTTGAGGGCTTCAGTCAATAAATTGATCATCAAATGATACGGCAAAATATAACAATTATTCGCAAAAAATTTCACATCCGCTAAAGTCCAAGTCGCTAAATTAGCAAAATAATTGGTAACTAACTGTAACTCTGCTTGCGGCAAAGGCTGCTTTTGTTGATAGCAATTTAATAAACGATAACTCGCTAATTGAATGCGTTGCATTTTACCGGGATTGTTCTCTAAGCTTTGTATAGTGCGCGCAAAATCTTGGACATCACCATTGTTAAATGCTCGCGTTGCTAGAAATTGATAATAAGCAGCTCTTTGTGGCCGATAACCCTGATCAATCCATTGAAATTCTTCCAAACTAATCATTAAGTTATCTAAAATTTGGTTAAATTTATCCGCAGCTATCATCCGCAGCCCTTTTTCAAATTGAATTGCGTTCGGCTTGGAACAAATTCCTAAATAAACGCTTTTGAGCGCCAAGTCTTTTGCCAAACGAATTTTTTTTATTGTTGGACCATACATTTCAACACCACCTAGTTAAGAAAAGTTAACTTTTTCAAGTTAAGTCTATTTAAGCATTGAATAATAACTTTATCAAAACTAAAGGATTGGTTGAAACATGCTTAAGTTTATTCGACAAAACATTAACTTTACACAAATTGCGGGCATCAATTTGCTTTCCAAATTAGGAGATCGTTTGTTTTACACGGCGATGCTAACAATTGCCGCAACCCTACCACAAAATCAAATCGCTGTTACTATCGTCTCTGTCAGTGAGACCTTACCAATTGTTTTTAGCTTCTTTTTAGGCAGTTTAGCTGATCAACAGGCCAATAAATTACGTTTACTGAGTCATAGTTCCCTCTTGCGCGCCTTTTTTTATAGCTTAATCGCTATTTTAGTCAGTCGACATGCCACCTTAATGCTATTAATCATGATGGCTAGTTTGAACTTCTGCTCTGATTTATTGGGTAACTACTCAGCTTCATTAGTCATCCCGTTCACGAAAAGTTTAGTGCGTTCACCAGATTTAGAACAGGCTCAAGGACTAGTCAGTTTGACCAACCAATTAGTTAGTGTACTTGCAACACTTTTAGGTTCAGTCTTACTAATTTGGTGGCCTCCTAAGTTAATAGCGCTCTTTAATGCGGGAATCTTTTTAGTAGTTAGTCTAGGTTATCAAATTTTGCAACCAACTTTAAAGGCAACCGAACGCCAAATACCTAAAAATAGACAAACTTCAACTTGGATAACTACTTTGCAAAATTTTAAATTATTAAAGAGCCAACCGCATTTATGGAACACTTTAGGTCAATTGGCTTTGCTGAATGGCTTCTTTGGTGGATTAACCCCCATTTTCGTCTTATTTCTCAAACACAACCACAATCTTTTATTAGTGCCACGTTCGATCAAAATTGCTTTACTATCTGGACTAACCACTTGTATGATGATTCTAGGTAACAGTCAAAGTAATAAAATACTAACCAACACTGCCATTAAAAAATTAGCTATCAGCGCCGATTGTTGGCTGAGTTTAACCGCAGTAGGTTTATTGCTGAATAACATCTATCTAATTTTCTGGAGTGTGGCCGGTGTTGCCTTTTTATTGGGCTTAATTTCACCACGTTTTTCTGCCCAAGTAATTCGCGTCTTTCCAGCTGCTCGTTTAGGGGGCATCGTCACTATTGCTAATTCACTTTTAGTTTTAGCCCCACCAATGACGAGTTTACTTTTTCCCACGCTAAGTAACTGGAGTCTAACTTTTAGCTACTTCAGCTTTGGAATTTATGGTTTAATCGCTATTCTTCTAGGTAGTCGGAAATGTAATTAGAGAGCTAATTAAGTACTACCATCCCTATAATCCATCATTAAGGAAGAATAGTTGAATTTCGTATCTACACAGAATACATTAAACTCGTAATAATAATTCAGGAGGAAAAAATATGGTACTTATTAAGGAAAAAACACGATTAGAAAAGTGGGGGAACTCTCAAGCTATTAGAATTCCTAACCAGATTATTAAACAATTAAAATTAGATGATAATCAAGACTTGACTGTAACAATTGAAAATGGATCCATTGTTTTAACCCCAATAAAAAAGAAGCCAACTAATATTCACGAACTATTCAAGGACTGGCAAGATGATGGGAAGCGGGAGCACGAACTTGATTGAGGAAAGTCAGAGGGCCATGAACTTCAATGGTAAGCCAAGGCGATATATTTTATGTTAACTTTAATCCAAGCCTTGGTCATGAACAGATGAATAAACGGCCAGCCATTGCTCTAAGTAATGATCTAGTTTATCAAACAAGTAATATGACGATTGTGGCCCCAATCAGCAGTATCGCACGTGCTTTTCCAATGTATCATCGACTAACTGCAAGCAAACAATATCTGGAAAAGTATTATTAGATCAAACAATAGCCTTAGATTTGCGAGCAAGACACGTCACTGATGAAGCAATTGTTGTTCAGTATTGATAATGAATAAAAAGAGTCATTTATTTTATTTATTATCATATAAGTAAAAAGCAGGTGATATCCTCTAACAAGGTTATCGCCTGCTTTATTTATTATTGAATATTAATACTATAAATGATTTACCAAACATCATTGATACTCGATACCACTCCCATGTCAAAATCTTCAGCGGATAACTTGGTTATCTGCTGAAATCTGTTAACTACAGTCGGTTGTGGTAATTTAGTTCTTAAAAGCAATCTAGATTCAATCTTGGTTGGCACCCAATATCCTAAATCATTGAGATCAGGATATTTATTGACATCAATTTGAATATTATTTCTTAGAACAAATAACATAGTGACCTCTTCCAAAGAACTAGACATAGTTTTTAAAAACTTTTTCATAAATATTACACTTTCTTACTCAACTAATAGATTTCAGAAAACAGTAATTTGATTTTAAACACATAAATAATTTACTATATGAAATTCAATTCTTGTTTACCTATTCAAACTTTAGTATCTAGTTTAATCTAAATAAATTGCATTAACTTCGATCTTGAAAGCTAAAGTTTAATTATTTGATTAAGCTTTTACAATTTATTCAATGACCATTGAAATTAACATTTTTTCTAGAGTTTTTGACTTCTGGTTATACACAATAAGATACAATATTCAAAATTTCTAACTAACCAGAATTATTATTATCACTAATTACAACATAAGACAACTAACCTCTGTAAATACCAATGTCATTTTGCATTATCATGTGAATTCTGTTTTACTTTCTTTTTGATTTAAGGTTAAGAGCAAAAGTAATAATTTTATTTTGATCTAGCTTACTTAAATGACCGATTTCTTTAAATTTTAATCCAACTTTCGGAAAACGATAGAGATGCCCCAGATCAACCCATGAAGGCTTTTTTAATCCAGCAGACTGCCAATCCTTAATTGGATAATATTGTTGCTTGATATAAACCGATTTATTTTGATACTTACTAGTAATTTTAAAAGCTTCAACCGTTCGCATTGATACTCTACGAATTAATACGGGGCGCGACTTGCCACCGTTAGTTTCTACAAAACTAACATATAATGTGATTAAATCATTAGTCCTCATCTGAATCGTTAAGCCAATCGGCCACCTCTTTAGCATCTTTAAATTCCGTAACTGGTGTCTCTTCTGTAGCCTTAAGAAAACGTAAATTGGATTTTTCTTCCGAATTTAAGGCAGGTTTAAAAGGCAAAGCACCATCAGCCACAATTCTCTTATAAAACATATTAATTGCCGTGGTTGGATTTAATCCTAGCTCATCTAAGACTGCTTCAGTATTCTCAGCCAAATCCTTATCAATCTGAACTTGAATCCGTTTCTTTTCTTTAACTACCATGTTTTTCTTGCCTGCCTTTCTTTTTGTACTCAAATAATAATACCTTTTGAGTATAAATTCAATCAATTTACGCTACTAAAGAATACTATTAGCGAATAAAATCCTGACATAAAATAATTGTTTCATGTCATGTATCTAACAAATAAATGTAAAATTGATGACGATTATCCTACCCAATAAAACTAACCAAAAGTTGCCTAAATATTCCTATGATATTACTTCTAAATAAAGCTAGAACAAAAATAGTTTTTTTATCTTTATGCCAATTAGCCACCTGTTAAAGATGATTATCATAATTTATCGTTATAAGCTAACAAGCTATTTTTTAATTATGCCTTTAAAATTCGTTCAATGGCCACCGCTACTCCGTCAGCAACGTTCGTCGTAGTTACAAAATCGGCTTGCTTTTTAATAGCTGCCGCAGCATTGGCCATCGCAATACTTTGACCAGCAACTTGAAACATTGCCAGATCATTTTCACCATCACCAATGGCATAACACTGCGTTAAATCCAATGACAATTCTTGGCTTAATTGTTTCAAAGCTTGTCCTTTACTACAATTTGCTGCCATCAGCTCTACATTCCGTGACGAAGAAGAGACCACACTCAATTCCTGATTCATAGTTCTAATTTTTTGCAACAACGCTGATTGTTCACTAAAAACTTCAAATTTAAGCATCTGCTGCTGTTTTGTTTTCATGATATTCACATCATCAACCGGTTGATTAACCTGATAAAAGGCATGATTATAAAATTGCTGTGCTTGCCGTACCTCAGCCGGATCCAAACTAGCACTACGTGCTTGTGCTATCTTCCATAAACTAGCATTAGTTTCCGGATAACGCCGCGTATAAGCACCTTGAGGATTATAAATTGTATAAATTAATTGCTGCTGTTCACACAAAGCGATGGTTTTCTCTAACGCCGCTGTCATTGGAAATCCATGACTAGCAATGACTTGATCATTTTGGTCAACCACCAACGCACCATTCAGTGCGATAATCGGGCCACGCAACTGATACTGACGTAACATTTGTCTGATATTCGTCACAAATCTGCCCGAAGCAATCACTAATAAATTCTGCTCCAACCACTTATGTAAAGCTACAACATTGGGCTGTGAAATTTGCCCCTGCGCATTAAACAACGTCCCGTCTAAATCACTTACCAAAACTTTCACACTGCTCGCCTCTTTGATTAATTTATAAAAAAACTAGCTTGCCCTTTTCAAGCATCAGAATCTAAAAATCTATTGCTTAATTATTCCAGGATCCTACTTGCTTTTTAACAAGGTATGTTACTTAAATTTTAACAAATGCTTTTGATTAGGACGTTCTCGAAAATTAATAAACTGCGCTAAAGTTTTAAATCGTAAATAAATATTGCGTTCCTTAATATACTGTAAACTACAGCCAGGCTGACGCCGATAAGTATGGCCCGGATAAACTAATAAGTCTGGCGCTAAAGCCTTGATGTGCTGCAAGGAAGCAAACATTTCCTGATTAGCTTGATCATAGTCACCACACAAGCCACAGCCTTCCACAAATAACGTATCTCCCGTCAACAAATACTGGTCATTAATCACAAAACAACTGGAACCCACCGTATGCCCCGGAGTTAACAAACACTTAATCTGTACGTCAGCAAACTGATAACTTTGTTCATTCTCAAATGTCGTCACTGCAATCGTTGGCTGGCGTCCTTCTTTAAGCCATTGCTGCCATTCTAGCTTAGCAACATACAAGTGACAGTTAAAATGTTGTTGTAAAAAAGGCAATCCTTCCACGTGATCGTGATGCCGATGGGTTAAAAAAATAGTCAAAGTTTGACTAGTATTTTGCTGTAAGAGCGGATAACTTTGTTCAATATCAGCTGGCGGGTCAATTACCAACAGCTGGTCAGTTTTAGTTTTGATAATGAAATAATTGTTTTTACCCCAAGAGGTACTTTTTTGTATTAAAAATTGCATGCTTTGAACCTACAATCAAAAATTTTGTGACAGCTTACTTTTTATATTATATACCCTTAATATACATTACAAATAAACCAATAGTGATAATCCATAAAATTATTAATAATATTTTGTTTGTATAATTCATAGAATGACTTTCCTTTCAACAAGATCTATCAGCATCAATAGTTTAAGTATATCATCGATAAATTATTGCCAATCAAAAAATTATTTTTTCAAATGTTGACTCCTCCGCCATTATTGGGGACGTTCATCTTTTCCGTAATATTGTGGTTCAGTGACGTTCAGATTTGTATTATCCAACCATTTCTTTAACCGTTGTCCTAATTTAACGGTCATAGGCCCGGTTGCTTGTAACTGGGCTTGACTAATGTGATCAACATGCACGCCCGCCGAAACAACGCCAACTCCCGGTAAACTGGACTTAATAATATGAATAATTTGCCGCGCAAGGACACCATCTTTATGTACTCGTCCATCATGACTAGGAAACGCTTGGTTCGTTATTGTTCCCGTTTGGTCAATCATGGTCAGTGCTCCAATATGTGGATGATCGCCACCAGTTAAATTAACCAAGAGATCCTTACCGATAAATTTTGCTTCAATTTGCAATGAAAAGTCTAACCGTGTGACTACAGAAGTATATTTTTTACTCATTTTCTTTCTCCTACCCAACTCATTGAATTTTATCACTGCGCTCTTTGTCAAAAAATCATAACTGAGCGTCAAGTCAAGTTTAATTATGTTATGCTATTCTAGCACGGTAAAATCACCGAGTTCAAATTGATCTCTACTGACCATAATTATTATAATAACTGTGAAGATCAGGTCATATTTGAAATAATTAAAATTTGGCACGAAATCACTACTATGAACTAACAGCAAGTGCAAACTTTATTAATCATAAATTATTCCCTAGGAGTTGATGATACATGACTAAAGAAAAATGGGATCTACGCAAGGTTCTCTCCGAGATTCAAGATGATCCGCAAAATTATCATGAAACTGATGTTGCGGTTGATCCAAATGCGGAATTAGCCGGTGTTTATCGCTATATTGGTGCTGGCGGTACAGTTGAACGGCCTACGCAAGAAGGACCAGCCATGATGTTTAACAATGTGACTGGTTTTCCCGATACCCGTGTCTTAATTGGTTTGATGGCGAGTCGCAAAAGGGTCGGTAAAATTTTACACCATGACTACAAGACGCTAGGTCAAATGTTCAATGAAGCTGTTTCACAGCCAATTGCCCCTGTAGTCGTAGCTGAAAAAGACGCTCCTGCTCATGAAGTTATCCATCGCGCAACCGATAAGGATTTTGATATTCGCAAATTAGTGGCTGCCCCCACCAATACTCCACAAGATGCTGGCCCATATATTACCGTTGGGGTCGTTTTGGGTTCTAACATGCAAAAAAGTATGTCTGACGTGACCATCCACCGGATGTGTATCGAAGGTAAAGATACACTAGGAATTTATATTATGCCTGGTGGTCGCCACATTGGGGCCTTTGCCCAAGAATACGAACAGGCAAATCAGCCCATGCCAGTTACGATTAACATTGGACTTGATCCAGCGGTCACGATTGGTACTACTTTTGAACCACCAACAACTCCATTAGGCTACAATGAATTAAGCGTAGCCGGTGCCATTCGCCAACAACCAGTCGAATTAGTTAATGGCGTTTCAGTGGATGAAAAGGCCATCGCTAGATCCGAGTATACCCTAGAAGGATATATCATGCCTAATCAACGGATTCAAGAAGATATTAATACCCACACTGGTAAGGCTATGCCTGAATTTCCAGGTTACGACGGCGATGCCAATCCCGCAGTGCAAGTAATTAAAGTAACGGCCGTAACTCATCGCCAAAATCCGATCATGCAAAGTGTCATTGGTCCCAGTGAGGAACATGTTAGCATGGCGGGAATCCCCACCGAAGCTAGCATCTTGCAATTAGTGAATAAAGCCATTCCGGGCAAAGTACTCAATGTTTACAATCCCCCTGCAGGCGGTGGCAAGCTAATGACAATTATGCAAATCCACAAGGATAATGAAGCGGATGAAGGAATACAACGACAAGCAGCTTTATTAGCCTTTTCAGCGTTTAAAGAGTTAAAGACCGTCTTTTTAGTTGATGAAGATGTGGATATTTTTGACATGAACGACGTTGTTTGGACAATTAACACCAGATTTCAAGCTGATAAAGATCTGATGATATTACCAGGAATGCGGAACCATCCATTAGACCCTTCTGAACGGCCAGAATATGATCCCCAGTCGATTCGTTTTCGCGGCATGAGCTCTAAATTGGTTGTTGATGGTACTGTTCCGTTTGATATGAAAAAACAATTTCAAAGAGCACAATTCATGAAAGTTCCTGACTGGAAAAAATATTTGGAGTAAATACCTAATGAAAAGAATCGTTATTGGAGTAACTGGAGCTTCGGGAACAATTTATGCAATCGACCTTTTACAAAAGCTTCAGCAAATTACTGACGTTGAAACACACTTAGTCATGAGTAAATGGGCTAAACAAAACTTAGCCTTAGACACTGATTACCAGCTCAATGATGTCACTTCCTTAGCCGATTATGTCTATGATAATCGCAATCAAGGAGCAAAAATTGCTAGTGGGTCCTTTTTAGTTGATGGTATGGTCATTGTACCAGCTAGCATGAAAACCGTGGCCGGAATTGCACACGGCTTTTCAGACAATTTGATTGGACGCGCCGCCGACGTCATGTTAAAAGAACAACGTAAGTTGATTGTCGTTCCTCGTGAATCGCCGTTAAGTACCATCCACTTAGAAAATTTAACTAAACTATCCCAACTAGGAGTACAGATCATTCCTCCTATCCCCGCATTTTATACACACCCTTCATCAATCCAAGATCTGCTCGACCATCAATCAATGAAAGTTTTAGATGCCTTGGGCATTCCAAACGAATTCTCCCAACGCTGGAATGGCAAATAGTTCTGATAATCATCATCAATCTTATATTTTGACTCTTGAATCTACCAAAGAAGCTGCAGTCTTTCAATTAAGATTTTGCTGCTTTTTTTGTGTTTCAAACAAGAAAAGCTTACGTGCAGCCACTATTAACAATAATGTCAAATAACAACTTTACTTTTACGAAAGGCTTTTTACTATGGAAAATTCCTTAGGACCATTAATCAAAGCTGCCCGCCAAACAGCTCACCTCTCACAAAAACAAGCTTGCCTCAATATCTGTAGTCAACCAATGCTCTCAGCCATTGAGCATGATCGTTATACTCCTAACGCCCAATTACTCTTCGCTTTATGTGACCGGCTACAAATCAACCTCTTACGGCATTAGTGCCGATCAACGGCTCAATCAAACTTTGGAACAATTATGTAATCAACATAAATATCAAGAATTAGCTAACTTCTTAACCAAGTCCACAACTATTAATCAAGTTGGTACTATCTTACAAGAACAGTCATATTACTATTATCTAGGTGTTGCTCAAGTCAATACCCAACAACTTGACGAAGGCTTACAAAGCTTAAAATTAGCCCTGGCTGAATTGCAGCCTACCCCTAACCCCACCACTTTGACTCGCTTATGTCACATAGCTTTAGCTTATACCTACTCATGCAAATACAACTGGCAGCTAATGAAAAACTATCAAAAATTAGCCTGGCAAAATTTTGGCGCTGCTCCTTATGAAGAGAATTTGAACATTATTGGTTATTTGACGGCTTTAATGACTTATAATCAAGCTGATTACGTCAAAGCTAGTCAGCAATTGACCCAGGCCATTGCCTTTATTACTCAGAATAACTCTCATTATATGTTGCTAAATTGTTATTATTTACTAGCTCAGAGTGCGGAACATTTAGAGCAAAAAAATCAAGCTCAAGAAGCTCGTTTCCGCCAAAATATTTTGGCGGAATGGTTCCCTGAAGATTTACACCATGTCAATTAAGATTCTGAGATAAGAATTAATTAGTTTTTATTAGTATTATTATTTTTGTCAAAAATTGATTTCTCCTATACTGAAAGCATCACAAGGAGGAAATTATTATGAACCAAGTATTATTTTCAAACATGGCTTTAGCTCAAGCCAACTTAGCAAGTGTGCATCATATTTTGGATCATCCCCAAGAGTTATTACAGTGGGTGCCAGAAATTGATACTGTCCAAATGGGAGAAGCGTCCGATCGCTTTCAAATCAAGCGCGCCGATTACGCTTTAAATGATCAAGAAACCATTCAAGTGGTGGTTACTCCAGCACAAGTGAAGTATCTCAGCAGTCAAGGGCGTTTAGCCTATCAATTAATCTTTAACTTAACAGAACAAAACAAGCAAGTACTGATTCAAGAAGAATTAAGTGTTGACCCTCAAGCAACTAAGCACTTACCCATAAAGTTATTAACGCCAGTTGCCAAACATGATTTTCAAACTAATTTAGCCAACTTAGTCCAGGTCATCGAACAACAGCCTGGACTAAGTTAAAACCCAAAAAGGAAGCCTTCGTTTAATAATGACGAAGCGTTTCCTTTTTAGTTTGGTTTTAAATCATTGAACTAATAGCAATTAGCATTCAGCTTTTTAACTTATGCTGGGCTGTCCTAAAAAATTGTATTGCCGATTATTTTAAACAATTAGGTCTGTCAAATATAGTATTTTAGTATCTTGGATAAACCCAGCATTCTTATAGAGCTGCAATGCCGGTAAATTATCACCCATTACGCCAATAACACACCGTTTATTACCTAATTGCTTCAGCTTTTGTAAAATCTGAGTAATAAAAATAGTTCCATATCCTTGTTTTTGGTATTGTGCAGCTATAAATAAATCAAAAAAATAATATTCAGTTTCAAAATTAATAGCACAATACCCAATAATTTGATTATTTTTATGCAAGACGTATTGGATAATATTGGTATCTAAAAAACTATTGCGAATATAATTTTCACTAATCGTTGAATCATTATCAAAAACTATGCTTTCCATTTTAGAAACAGTAGATATCTCCGCATCAGTTAGTTCTGATGTAAAAATATTTTCATCAAACTTTACCGAGTGGAACTCTTTTAAATCCAAACTTAATTGATATTCCGTATTAGAAATAGATAATTGGTTGTGTGTCAAAAATTCAGGATAATTTTTTAAAAAGTTTTGTTCCGAAATATATTCCCATTTAGTGTAATTATAATTATGCAAAATTTTCTTAACATAGGACAATAATTTTGTTGCCACCCCTTGTTTCCGCGCATCAGGTAAAACATTAATATAAAGATCTACTATACCGTTACTTGGTTTTTCATCCGCATAGATCATAACCATACCAACCAATTTTTGCTTTTGATAAGCCAATAAAAAAGTTGGCATATCCGGAAAAAAATTAAATTGATTACTCAGATAAGGATCACGAAAAGTATGATCATATTGATGAACCTTCTGTAACAATTGCTTTACTGCATTGATTTGCTCAACATTTAATTTCTTCAAAATCTTAATATCCATACAAACACCCTCTATGCGTATACATTAAATTTTGTAAAATCATCACATTTAACTCATTTTTAATAATAACGGTTATTGTATATTAACTTTCTTCAGAAATAAATTAAGTATGGGATAAAAATTTACTTGAATCTTTTCTCTTTATAGGTAGCTTTAAAATAAGACGGGCTAATACCTCATTCTGGATCTAATATAAAAGGACTGATTAATTAGTATACGAGCTTACCCATATCTAAATTAATCAGTCCTACTTAAAAATCTTTATCTCAGAATCAAACAGACACTTCTGTATTCAATTAACCTTCCAATTTATGATGAATTTTCTGTAGTTTCGTTTCAATTGTGTCCGTATGACCTGGTCGAATATCAGCATTTAGCGAAACATAAGCTCTAATTCCCTGATCAGTTAAGGTTTGGACTGCCTTTTGTACAGTAGCCATCACTTCGGACCATTCGCCTTCAATCTCGGTACCCATTGCTGTTGTTTTATACGTCAAACCAGAAGCTTCAATCACACCGATAATATCATCAACGTAACCACTTAAATGCTCACCAACGCCCAAAGGCGCAATTGCTACTGAAATTAAAGTATTCATTCTAATGTCTTCTTTCTAAGAACTTTCTATATAAGTTATTATAGCATCATTTTAGTATGATAAAACTGCTTAAGAGAGAATCGTATGCAACACGCAGAACAGCTTACAGATACTCTATTTAAGATTTTTGTTGTTATAGCCATGCACGAGTTTTGTGTACGTTTTGTGTTAAAGAGCTTCCGGAATGGTAAATAGAACTGGTTCCGCCAACAAACCAATCAGCTCCCGAAGCTACGCAGCGTGGTATTGTTTGTTGGCCTAAATTGCCATCTACTTCAATGGCAACATCTAATTTGGCAGCTTGGATTTTCGATTTTAATTGTTCAATCTTAGAATACATTTCAGGAATAAATTTTTGACCAGCAAAACCGGGATTCACAGTCATTAAGACTACATAGTCAACTACTGGCAAAACATAATCTAGCACATTCAAAGGGGTCGCGGGATTAATCGCCACTCCGGCTTTCATACCAGCATTTTTGATAGCTACCAAAGTTCCTTGCAAGTTATTGGTTGCTTCAGCATGGATGGACATCATATCAGCACCAGCTTGTTGAAATAAAGTTACAAAACGCTCCGGTTGTTGGACCATTGTGTGAATATCTAGCGGTTTAGTTGTTAACTGCCGCACTGCTTGTACAAAGTCCGGACCCAAAGTAAAGTTGGGGACAAAACTACCGTCCATAATGTCGATATGATAATAATCAACACCAGCAGTATCCAATTCTTGTACATCACGAGCTACATTACCTAAATTGGTACACATTAAAGATGGTGCAATTTTTTTATTCATCTCTTAACCTCCGCCAAGAAGTTAAGCAGCAATATTATTATATTAATTTTTAGGAACAATAAACGGCACATATTGACTTAATGATTGATCCTTTTTGTCTGAAATTAATGTAACATCAGCTAGATCGAAAACGTGAACTGTCGATATTCTATGAAATTTACTACTGTCGCAAAGAAGATAAGTTTTCTGTGAATTATTCTTTACAATTCTCTTTTTCTCTGCTTCATTGATGTTTGGAGTAGTTACACCCTTGTTCTCATCAATTCCATTTGCACCTAAAAAAGCACAATCAAAATATAAATTCTTTAAATTATTGCGCGTCAAGCTTCCACTTAAAGAAGAAATAACTGGATTATAGTAACCGCCTAATAAAATAATATCAGCTTGAACTTCATTATTAATATTCAAAACTTTAGTATTAGTAGTATAGATAGTTATCTTTTGGTCAATAATTTCATTTAACAAAAGAGCATTATTCGATCCAGAATCAACATAGACACTATCGCCAACAGAAATTTGTTCAGCAGCTAATTGAGCAATTATCTTTTTTTTCTTAGAGTTTAAAGAAGTTTTTCTTGCAATTGAAAGCTCACCAGTTGGCGATGTCATCGTAAAAGCTCCGCCTGATAAATGCTTAATTTTACCATCAACTTCTAGCTTCTTTAAATCTCTTCGGAGAGTAGATCCCGAAACATTAGAAAAATCTTGTTGTAATTCATCAAACTTAACTATTTCTTTATTGGATAGATAATCAATAATTTCTTTTTGTCGTTCGTACGGGATCATTTATGATTTCACCTAGTTATACATTAATATTTAATTCTGACCACATATTAATGATAACATTGATGCTGAAGTTTTAACTCAATTTTTCAGTACGCTGGGTAAACAAATAGCCTAAAATAGCAGAAACAATAAAGGAAATTCCTAATCCAATAATGGCATTAATAAAATTACCAGCATGCTTCGTAATGAAAGCGGGACAAGTTGTTACACTACCAAACACAAATGCATTCGTAACTACTTTCGTCAAACCAAGATATGCACCTCCGACCATGCCACCAATGATTTGCGAAAGCCACAGTTTTCTGTTTTTTACTAATAAACCAAATAAGGTTGGCTCAATAATTGCTGATAAAGCAATGGTAATAAATCCAGTTAATGCAAAACCACGTAGCTTCGGATCTTTGGCTTTCAACCAAACGCCGATAGTAGTTCCAATGACTGCAAAATTGCAGGCAAACGTCCATGGACAAATATAATCAAATCCATAATTAGCTATATTATTAATCATAATCGGATTAACAGCCCAATGAATCCCCATACTTACAAGTACACTCCAACCGCCACCAACAACCAATCCTGCAATAGCGCTACTCTTGCCGATTAACCAATTAACCAGTGCAGCAATAAATTTGCCACTGTAAACACCAATCGGTCCAATCACAATGATTGTTAGCGGTACCATTACAAGCAGAGAAATTAATGGCAATAAGACTAACTTCAAATTTTCTGTAATGTGCTGATCTAACCATTTATATAAATAAGAATATGCCCATATACTTAAAATAATTGGTACAACTGTAGAATTATAATTCATTAAAACTGCTGGTATCCCAAAGAAATGTGTAATGAATCCGTTTCCCGTTTTTCCCATTAACGAAATTAAATCTGGATAAAGTAACGAAGCACCAATTAAAGCTGAGATATAAGGACTTGCACCAAAACGTTTAGCTGAAGTAAACGCTAACAAAATTGGCAAGAAATAAAATACACTCATAGAAGCTGCATATAAAATGACATAAGTTCCGGATTTTTCTTTGATCCAACCAAGTTGTGTACATAAAATTAATAAACCACGCAAAATTCCCGAACCTGCCAAAGCTGGTAATAATGGTGCAAAAATGGCTGAAATGGCCGAAAAGATTCGTGATATAATACTGCCTTTTTCTTGATTGCCAGCTTCTTTTTTTACATCATTATTCACATTATCAGTCTGATTTCCTGATTGAAGTTGAACTTGTTTTTCAAATTCTGAATATAATTTGGGAACCTCGGTTCCGATCAAAATTTGATATTGACCAGCTTGATATACGACATCAATCACTCCGGGCAAGTTCTTAATTTGTTCATCTTTGGCCAAAGATCGATCTCGCAAATTTAACCTTAGGCGTGTGGCACAATGTGACATGTTACTAACATTAGTAACACCACCGACATTTTTTAAAATACCAATCGCAGTTTGCTTAAAATCGGTTGCCATAGTTAATTCTCCCCCTTTTATTTAGGATTGTTTAAAAAACTTAGCAATAGTTTTTGGATTTGAATTGGATCACTTTGTTCAATAATTGATTGAATTTTATCAATACCAACTTCAGTAATCATTTGATCCAATTGATGAATCATTTCAATATTTTGTTGACACTCTGCTGCACTATCTTCAACTACCGGAAAAGTATCAAAATAAATAACTCCATCGTAATTATGCTTTTTTAAATAAAACATAAATTCTAACGTTTTAAATGGACTGGATGTGGCTATCATTAATCCATCATCATTTAATCCATATCCATCATTTAAATGAACTCCGAATAATTGTTTCCTTCCAGCAAAAATATCAGCCGCCATTGCTGGATTTTCGTGTTTCATCAACATGTGGCAATAGTCCAATGTCACACCAAAATTCTTGCGATTAATTTCATGTAATAACATTCCATCCATGCCCAAACTATCAGCAAAGGCATAAGCTCTAGGTTGAAAAGGCTTATATTCTAGACTAAATTTTAAATCTGGAGCGTAATCACACATTTTTTGAAATGCGGTAACTATTTTATTCAACATTTCTGAATAATTAACTTGGAAACTATAGTCAAAGCCATCATGTGCCATCCAAACTGTCACTATTTGCCCACCAGCTGCTCGACAAAAGTCGGCTGCTTGTAAACAAAGATTCAATGCATCCTCTGACAATCGCGGATCAGCATTTCCCAAATCGCCATTAACAAATTTGTCGTTAAATCTCATCTCTAATCCATTAAGCTTCAAATTATTCTTTACTAGTAAATCATGAAGAACTTCTGGTGTAATATCTTGCACCTGTTCTGGAAAATTGACATCCACATATTCCAAACCTAATTGAGAAAAATTTTGTAAAGTTTCACTTAAACTCAACCTTTCTTTTTGTCGAAAAGAATTTACTCTTGATGCTAACTTCATTTAAAATCCCCCTTTTTGTGTTCAAGCCGAGTATATCACCACATTTTTTCATTATCAATCATTTTTTATCATAAATTATCATTTATTTTCAGTGAAACAAAATTGACCATTTAAAACAAAGTGAAGGATTTTCTTGAGAAAACGTTTTCTCTATTATTATAATACTTTGTTTTTTTTAAAAACAAACCAAATCATCAATAATTGTCTTAAACAGCTAATTTGTAGCCAGACTTGAAATCAATAATAGAAAGATATATCATTCTATCTGAGAAAACGTTTGTTCAAAAAGAATGTATTTTTACTACAAGGAGGTTCTTTAATGACTAAAATTGCTTTTGGCTCTGACCATGTTGGCATCGAATTAAAGCCAATTATTATTGAGTATGTAAAATCTTTAGGCTATGAAACAATTGATTTAGGTACTTATACAAAAGAAAGAACTGATTACCCTATTTACGGTAAAAAAGTCGGTGAAGCAGTTGCACAAGGAAAAGCTGATTTAGGAATTGTTATCTGTGGTACGGGTGTAGGAATTTCCTTAGCTGCCAACAAGGTGGCTGGTATTCGTGCTGCTTGTGTGAGTGAACCATATTCCGCTGAATTATCTCGACGTCATAATAATAGTAACGTCTTGGCTTTTGGCGCCAGAGTGATTGGTAGTGAACTAGCGAAAATGATCGTCAAAGCTTGGTTAGAAGCACAGTATGAAGGTGGTCGTCATCAACGAAGAATTGACGAATTAATCGCCGAAGATAAAAGAAATAATGAACTTTTTCAACAAATAGTTAATTCAACTGCTAAAAAATATCAAGACTAACCAAAATAAAAAACTTTATGCTAAAGTAGATTAATATGCTTAACATAAAGTCTTTTATTTTGGAGTTACTAAAATGACAAATCAAACCAAAGTTTCAATTAGAGACATCGCTAAATTAAGCGGTGTTTCCGTTTCCACGGTATCACGGGTGATTAACAATAACGGTCGCTTTTCAGAACAAACCCGAAAAAAAGTTCTTAAAGTAATTAATCAATATCATTATCAAACTAATACTGCTGCTAAAACTTTACGCATGAACAAATCTAATACCATCGGCATTTTGGTGCCAGATCTTTCAAATTCCTTTTTCGCAGATTTAGTTGAAAACATCGAAAAAATTTTATTTCAAAATAATTATGCTACAGTAATTTGTGATACTAATAAAAATATACAGCGAGAAAATACCTATTTACAAATGTTAGAAGCAAAATTAGTTGATGGAATTGTCATGATCTCAGGTCAGCAATTAGATAATGATATTCATATGAATATATCGACACCTGTTATTTATATTGATCGTAACGAAAACACCAAAAACATTTACGTTGGTTCTAATAATGAGCAAGGAGCTCATCTTGCTACAAAGCATTTGATTCAAGCCGGCACCATTCCCGTAATGTTCACTTCATCCAATCAGAAAATTTCTTCTAATAATGATCGTATTAAGGGATATCGTGAAGAGATGTTAAAAAATAATTTCGATCACAGTCAACAAATAGTTATTGATATCAAAACTGAACGTCAAAAAATTAAGCAGCGAGGAATTGAAATTCGTAGTATTTTACGTAATCTGATGTCCAAAAAAAAACTACCCTTAGGAATTTTTGCAATTAGTGACACCATTGCTGCCGAAGTTATTTTAGCAGCTCACGAATTAAATCTTAATATCCCACAAGATTTAAAAGTAATTGGGTTTGATGATGCTCCGATTGCCCGCTATTGTTACCCGCAATTAACAACGATTAAACAAAACACCGCAGCTATTGCTCAAAATGCCAGCAACTATTTATTACAACTAATTCAAGGTAAATTAGACAATTCCGATATTACCAAAATTGTTGATGTTCAGTTGATTGAACGAGGAACTGTTTAAATTGTAGGATGATTAATCTGTCTCATTTTTCTTATTAGAACAATTAACGATATTAGTATAAACTTTCGCCGTAATTCCATAGATTATTCCGTAATAGGCAGCCACTAATACTATCAGCGTCAATGAAATAATGGCAAGTAATTTAAAGCTATAAACAAAGAGCATTACTAAGACGCTTTTTATTGCCGGCAATGCAAAAAGTAAATTAATAATAGCTCCAATCAACGGTAACATAAACAACAATAAAATTTGACTATGAATAGCTTTTTTAGTTTCTAATTTACTCAGTCCTACTTCTTGCATAATTAGAAAGCGTTTTTGATCAGCATAACCTTCTGACAATTGTTTATAATAAATCAGTAGGGCCATGACAATAATCATACTTAAGCTAATTAAACCACCAACAAACAAGACGCTGCCTACTAGCGAATTCATATATTGCTCCATTTGTACTTTAGCCGAATATTTATCACTATCCAATTTTAGTAGTGATGGTATTTGGCTTGCAAATTTTAATTTATGCTTTTGTGCCCCTTGAATATTTTGTCCCTGAACATATAACCAAGGTTGAGGATTAATCTGATGTGCTACTTGCTGATTAGCTGTAATAATAAAAATTGGTCGATAAATTGAACGCTGATAACTAAATCCTAACTTAAATTGTGGAATAACTTTAACCTGATAACTTTGCTGATTGAAATTCAAAGAATGCTTTAAAGCTAAATTATCAGCTGAATACACTAAAATTTGGTGCTTTTTTAAATGCAAGGAAGTTTTTTGAATTCTATTATAATCACTAACACTAATTGTACTGACTTGATAAATAATATGCATGCCACCAGTCATTGGACGTAGTTGTCCATCTTGAATCACCGACGGTATTGGAGTAGTCATTTGCATTTGCTCTGATTGTCGTAAATTAATTTGATTTTGCTTAGCTGCCCGGTGCAATATTTGTTGTTGTTGGTACGAAAATGGATGCTGTTGAACCAGCATTAAATCGGCGGGATTATAAGTGTTAACTAACTTTTCTTTACCTAAATATAAGCCAGTGCTCCCCACCAAACTGACTAAGATAGCACTACACAATAAACAGATAGAAGCCAAACTTAACGCGTTTTGTTTCATTCGGTATGATAATCCAGATAAAGCAATAAAATGTGACGGCTGGTAATAAAAATGTGGTCGTTGCTGTAAAAAATTTAATATCCAGACGCTGGAAACTAAAAAGACCAAGTAAGTTCCCAAAACAACAAATACTACTGCCACTAAAAATTGTGAAAGTGAAGCAACCGTAGGTTTGGTTTTAACAGCCAGATAGTAACCTACCGCTAAGAGCAACACACCTAAACCACCTAATAAGCCATTACTTCTAGGCTTAACTTCGACCTGATTAGTTTGTTGCCATAAAACTACCGGTTGTAATTGACGAATTTTCCAAAAGTCACTGAGTAATAGCCATAAAAATAGCAAACTAAAAATTGCAATAACGACTAACAAACCAGTTTGCGAAAATTGTTCAACAATTGCTTTGGTTTGGAGCAGATTACATAAAATCAAGAAAAATAATTTGTTAAACACTAAGCCACTAACTAAACCACCTACCAAACTAACAATCAATAAAAATAAGACTTCGATTGTTAGAATTAAATTCAAATCTTTAGTAGCTAAACCTAACATTTTATACAATGCTAACTCATGAACCTGTTGTTTAATCAAAAAACGATTAACATAAATCATTAAAAAAAGAGTTAATAAAGTAACAAAAACGGTACCCAAGATCATTAAATAAATGGTTTGTTGACCCAACGCCAACTTGTTCAAACTAGTATTAAAACAGGTATTCCAAAAAATATAATTGACGGCAACCAAAGTAATACTAGCCAAGATAAACGGTCCGTATTGTTCACGGTGGTGCGTTAATGCATGCCCAGCCAATTTAAAGTGAATCATTGCTGTTCACCTCCAACCAGTAAGGTGGCACTTGCAGTGATTTGTTGCAAATATTGACTAGCAGTTTGATTACCGCGAAACAGTTCATGAAAAATCAAACCGTCTTTAATAAATAAAACGCGTTTGGAATGACTGGCAGCCAAAGCACTGTGCGTGACCATTAAAATAGTTTGTCCTTTAGCGTTAACTTGTTCAAATAAATCCAACAATAATTCAGAATTATGTGAATCCAAGGCACCTGTAGGTTCATCAGCTAAAATTAATTGTGGTTGTGTGATTAAAGCCCTTGCTGCTGCCACTCTTTGTTGCTGCCCACCAGATATTTCGTAAGGATAGCGCTGCAATAAATCAGTAATTTGTAAAACCTTAGCCAGTGGTTGTAAGCGCTGTTGTAGAATTTTAGGTTCAGTTTTAGCTAGTACCAACGGTAATAAAATATTGTCTTGATTATTAAATGTATTAAGTAGATTAAACTTTTGAAAAACAAAACCTAAATGTTGTCTACGATATAAAGCGGCTTGATTTTCTGTTAGTTGAGCTAAATTTTGCTCATTTATTTGAATGAAACCACTAGTTGGCTTATCTAAAGTAGCAATCAAATTTAAAAGCGTTGATTTGCCAGATCCAGACTCACCCATTATCGCTACATATTCCCCCGCTTCAACTGTCAAAGAAATATCTTTCAAAGCTTGTACTTCAACTTGATGAGGTTGTGTAAACTTCTTTTGCACATGCTGTAATTGTAATAAACTCATCGTTTACCCTCCCTAAGTTATTCGATAAGTTTATTTTAAAAAGCTTTCACTTTAACAACAAGTTACAATCCCTGCCGTTAAGTTACAATTTCGCAACCTCTTTAATTTGATCTACTGGAAAAATCAGACTAACTACCGTTCCTTGCTGATATTTGGACGATATCGTTAACTGGTCGTGAAACTTTTGACTAATTTGTCGGGCCAAATATAACCCCATTCCTGTTGCATTAGGATTATTCCGGCCATTAACTCCAGTAAATCCGGCTTCAAATACGCGTGGCAAGTCACTAGCCACAATCCCAATACCCGAATCAACAACCCTTAAGCAATTGTGTTCCCAAACCAATTTAATTTCACTTCGATCGTCCGAATACTTCCAAGCATTAAAAATTACTTGTTCCAATATTACTTGCAGCCATTTAGTATCTGTCAAAATCTGAACCGCTGGAACTTGAATACGTGGAGAAATTTGGCGTTGAATAAACAGCGGCGCAAATTTTTGTAAAACAGTTTCTATAACTTGTGTCAAGGAGACCCAATTAAAACGTAAATCATGTGTTAAATTTAAAAAACGATCATAATCTAACATCGAATCTAATTGCTGCTGAATCAACTTGGTTTGCGTTCGAACCGCGATAGTATTCAGCTGCTCAATACTCTCACTCATTAATAACAGATCCGTAACTGGAACTTTGATTTCATGAGCCCAATGTATTAAATAATCTTGTTGATACTGAGCCTTTTGCTTTTGCACTTTTTGGTCAGACTTTACTTGCTGCTGCAAAGTTTGTAATTTGTGCAATAAAAGATAGTTTTCCCAATCACTAGCCGATAAATCTTGAAACAATGTTGGCTGGGAAAAATCTGTTTGCTGCAACTTTTGCCCCTTACGCCACTGATAATAAGTTTTCAAACCGCAATAGACCCCTACAAATAGTAAACTAAAGCGAATAAAATCACCCAAAATAATTATTGGTAAATGATACAAAACAAATAAAATACTTAGTAAAACTAACAAGCCACAATAGCTCAGTAAGCTTAGCAATGCCGGTTTAATCAAGAGCCACATTTCCTTTTTATTCATAAGCACATAACCGATAGCCACTACCAGGTTCAGTTACAATATATTGTTGCAGGTCAATTGGCTTCAGTTTGCGGCGCAATCGGCTAAAATTAACTCGCAAAGCTTGCTCATCCAAAAACAGACCTCCCTGCCAAAAAGTCTCCAAAAAGTGTTGCGTAGAAATTACTTGATTAACATTTAAAAATAATAATTGTAAAATATCGCCTTCAGTCGGTGACAAATTAACACGTTGCTGGTTAAAAACTACTTCATTTCCTAAAGTGTAAAGAGTATAAGGTCCAAACTGTAATTGACCACTTTGAACTTGTTGATCATAAGTCTGTAATCGCCGTAACATCGCTTGAACTTTAGCAAGTAAAATGCTAATCGTAAAAGGCTTAATAACATAATCATCTCCACCTTCAGCTAATGCTCGCAACATACTGGTTTCTTGATCAATAGCTGACAAAAATAACAATGGTACTGTCGAAATTTGACGTAACTGTTGTGCCCAATAGAAACCATCAAAATATGGCAAATTAATATCCATAATAACCAAATCTGGCTTTAATTGTTTAAATTCTGCGATAATCTTTTGAAAATCTGAAACGCCAACTACTTTCAACGACCACTTAGCGAAGTTTTTTATTACGGTTTGCAATAAAGTATTGTCATCATCGATCATCATAATTGTTTGCATCTGGATTGCCTCTCCCCCAAACTTAAGTATTAACGTGATAATTAGCTTTAATTTACCATAAATTGACTAAAATTAACTCTGAATTAACAAATATCTTTCTTAGAAATCTTTCCGCAAATTCATAATGTATTTAAACTGTCATAACAATTTTTAATTTCTAGTCATTTTTCCGTAAGATTTTCTTTAAATTTCACCAAAACAATGAGATCTTATATGATATAATTTTAATCGGCAACTCGCCCCGTAAGGGGGTGATACCGTGTTTCAGACATTTTTCGTAACTGTTGTTGCACCGATTATTGTTAGAGTAACAACACAAGTGCTTGTTGATTGGTTACACAGCAAGCATAAAAATAGCTGAGTTGCTAAGTAACTACACATAAAAAAGCCATTCCTATCTCCAGTAGGAATGGCTTTTGTGTTATACCATGTTAGACACTTTTCGTACTTACAAGGATAGTATATCATAATTGTGTTAATATTCAAATTAACCAAGCTGCCTCTTTATCATATAAGTATCTTTTATACTATCTACTAAAATTAGTTTTTTCGTTAAAAATTTGTGATAATCTGTTTCTAACCATTAAAATTTAACTTGAACTTTTTTTAAAGCTGTAAATTCATCCAGCATAGCCCCCACAATTAAAACCAGCTTCCGAATCAAGCTCTAGATTTTTCTTTCGTGGTGGATAAATTTACAAAATATCGTCACTAAGTACCGAGTATTACTCACAGTAATAATTTAAAGAAGTATAATTCATCATAATTGTGCTAGTATTATTCCAGATCTAAAAAATATCCTCCTAAGGAGTAATTATGGAAGTCCATAGTTTACGTTATTTTTTGGCAGTTGCTCAAGAACAAAATATTTCCCGAGCGGCCAAGTACTTACATATTTCACAGCCTGCTTTATCTCGCCAAATTAGTGAATTAGAAAAAGAATTGGGCGTGCAATTATTTGATCGCAGTTCCCACAACATTAAGTTGACTAACGATGGTTACTATCTTAGAGAGCATGCTCAACAAATCATCGCTTTAGTCGATAAAACTACGTCAACTTTGCAAGCTAATCACTTACTCATCAGTGGTGAATTAGACATTGGATGCGGCGAAAGTTTGGGCATGCGCCACGTCATGCAAGTGATTGGACAGATTATGGATGAATATCCAGCCGTCAAAATTCATCTCCACAGTGGAGATGCAATGGAAGTAGAAAAACAATTAGTAACCGGTAACCTAGACTTTGGCGTCATTATGGGTGAATATAATTTTCATAATTATCAAACCTTACAACTACCTGAAAAAAATTACTGGGGCATTCTCATGGCCGCTAATTCACCCTTAGCGCAAAAACCATTCGTGACCCCTGCTGATTTAAGTCGCCAAAAATTAATCATCTCCGAACAAGTCCAACACAGCTCTCATTTACAAACTTGGTGGCAAAATGTGTCCGAACAAATTCAAATTGTTGGTACTTATAATCTAGCGTATAACGCTGCACTGCTAGCCCATAATCCACATTATTTAGTTTTAGCATTTGAAGATGTAGTCAAAAATTATCATGATGGTTTAGTTTTTCGGCGACTACAGCCACAACTATCTGAAAACAATACTTTAATTTGGCAAAAGAATCGAATCATGTCGAACATTGCTAAACTATTTTTACACCAATTGCAAGCAAATCTTGCGCATAATAATTAATCAATTATCAGTTTAAAAACTAATTTTTGGTAATCTTCACTGTAAACGCATGTCTCTGATGTTTCCAAGCCGAAATAGCTCGCTGTGAATTTTGAAAATGGCCAAGCACATGAATTCCTTGAAAATACGCAACAGGGCCATAATACAGAACTAAACGTGGTTGCGGCGACCAATAACCTAAATCACCAACTTTAGGATTAGCTCCAACTGGCATCTGTTTAATAGACAATGGTTGTTTCAAGTCGGAAATTTTTTCTGCTTGGTTAAAATCACGAAACCGCAGCTTTAATGGCAGTCGCTTTTGTAAGCTTTTGGCAGCAGCACTCTGATTTAAGTATGCGCGATATTTGTGATGATG
Source organism: Bombilactobacillus sp. ESL1187 (assembly GCF_058107155.1). Classification (NCBI taxonomy): domain Bacteria; kingdom Bacillati; phylum Bacillota; class Bacilli; order Lactobacillales; family Lactobacillaceae; genus Bombilactobacillus; species Bombilactobacillus sp. ESL1187. The sequence goes on along the minus strand of NZ_JBYLTZ010000001.1, from coordinate 1,674,324 downwards.
CATTTTGATAATTATTTGATTAGTAGTTTTGTCACTAGCTTGAATTGATTGTAACGGTGCTAAATAGCTCAATAAAATAATGATTAAAAAGCTGATAACTATCATGCCCCAGCCGCTTCTATTTTGTTTCATTAGAAAAAATCCTTACTTATTCATAGTTGAACGTCTATGAACATTAAACTGTTGTAAAACAATAATCAAAATTCCTCCTAATAAAAATAACTCAGTCCCTAATAAGGATCCTGAAACTCCTTTAGCCACAATGATCTGACCACAAATAGCTGAACCTAACGTCGTGCCCAGATTAGCGCCTGTAATAAACAAGCCATTGGCCAAATCAGGCGTTTGTTGCAAGGCAGTATTCATAATATACTGATTCAAATTAGCTTCCATTCCTGCCAATGTCCCCAGCAAAATAATCAAAATGATAATGACACTGATATTTTGATGATAAAAATACAGCAACAAATACGGCACTAACATTAATATTGGCAAGCCTACTAACACCTGTCGTGGCTTCACCGCCAATAATTTACCAGCAATTTCATTACCTAAAACATTAGTTAAACCATAGATTAGTAACAATACACTAATTAACCAACTGCTTAAAGAACTAGCTTGACTTAAAAAATCTGATAAATAACTATAAAAACCAAAAACACCACCATTTAAACAAATGATAATTACTAAACTAACTAGCGTCGGCAATTTAATTAGAGTCAACATTTGTTGTTTAAAATTAAGTTTTTGTGGCATAGCAACCGGCACTAAGTAAAAAGCGCTAGCACATAAAATGAGCAAATTAATTAAGCCAAAAGTTAACATCACCAATCGAAACGATCCATAACTCGCTAATAAATTAGCTAGTGGCACGCCTAACACCATGCCCGCAGAGACGCCCATGAAAACTTTTGCTACATATTGTGAAGCTTGCTGTTGATCACTGGCAATGACCGTGGCAGTGGACATGGCATATGACACGAATACCGGATGTAAAAAAGCTGGTAAAACGCGGACAATTAATAACCAGGTAAAGTTCGTAATAAATGCTGACGCAAAGCAGCTGATCACAAACAGGCTAATAGCTAATAACATCACTCTTTTTTTATTAAACCGCCCTAGCAGCGCTGGTAAAAACGGCCCACTGAGCGCAATAATTAAAGCAAATAAACTTACTAATTGGCCCGCAGATGCAATGCTCACATGATACTGGTGAGCAATATTGGGTAAAATGCCCATAATCCCCATTTCTGTGTTAGTAATACTAAAAGTACCTAATGCTAATACCCAAATTAAAATATTTTTTTGTTTTTGACTAAGTGGCATAGTTTTTCTCCTCAGCGTTTAAAATCACCATCAATTTTAAAATGCTGCTGGTCACCTGTCTAATGCCAATAATGGATAACCAACTATCTAATTGCGTTATAATTGCAAAATTAATATGTATAACTTGATCTGATACTAAACTATTTAAAATAACTATTGGTTATTTTTGATCGCCGTCGTTACAATTAACTAATATTATTAATTTTTAAAGGAGAGCAGACATGACTGTCAAAGATAAGGTTGTTATTATTCTTGGTGCCTCTTCAGGTATTGGGGCCGCTACCGCTCAACTATTAGCTGCTAGTGGCGCCAAATTAGTCTTAGGGGCCCGGCGTGAACAAAGATTAAAAGAGTTGATTCAGAATTTAGATGCCCCAAGTGAGGCTTATTATCAAGTAACTGATGTCACTCATCAACAACAAGTTCAAGCCACTATTGATTTAACCTTGGAAAAATTTGGTCACATTGATGTTTTATATAATAACGCAGGCATTATGCCCCAAGGTTATCTAGCTGATCAAGAATTTGCTACCTGGCAAAAGATGATCAATACCAATATTATGGGTGTTTTAAACGGAATTGGTAGCGTTTTACCAATTATGAAACAACAACACTCCGGCTTAATAATTAGTACCGATTCTGTGGCTGGACACGTGATTTATCCCGGATCGGCAGTTTACAATAGTACTAAATATGCTGTGCGTGCCATTATGGAAGGCTTACGCCAAGAAGAATACGCTAACGGAATTCGTTCGACGATCATTTCTCCAGGAGCAGTGTCCACAGAATTAATCAATACCGTAGGTAATGAGCAAATCAAAGCTAGTCTAACCCCCACATTTAATTCTGCTGCCAGCGATGGTTTATCCCTAAGTCCCCAAGATATTGCTCAAGCGGTTAAATATGTGATTGACCAACCCGAACACGTTACCATTAATGAAATGCTAATTCGTCCAACTAAGCAAAGTGTTTAATTAAAGACTATTACTTCCTAAAGAAAAAACTCTATAATAATTGTATTATAGGGTTTTTTGTTGTTTTAATTTAACAATTTAAATATAGAAGGAATAATGATGACTCAAACCACTTCCACCGATACTGATATGGGTGACTATCTGAAGACTTTTGCCTGTACAGCAGTCATGTTACAGTCAATTTTGGCACAAGTTTTACAAACTTACTGTACCAAACCGCAACAAGTTGGCATTGGTATCACCTACGATTTAATTAAATTTACTGCTCCAGCATTTATTTTTGGTATTATTTTTTCAACCGTTAAAAATACACCGTCTCAGATTGGGCACCAATATCCGACGTATTTAAAACAACAATGGCGTGCGTTATTCATCCCCAGTATTTGTTGGACTATGATTTATTTAGTAGTATTTCCCAATGAACAGCAGGTTGAAAAATATCATAATTTCGCAACTGTTTTGTGGCAAATGATCAATGGCAATGCCGCACCGCATTTATGGTACAACACAATGATGCTGCAATTTATCATTTTAATGCCCGTCTTTTGGTGGTTACAAAACTTTACTCAACAAAATAAACAGCGCTCACTTTGGGTATTGATTATTAGCAGTTTATTGTATGGTGGCTGGCTAGTTTTTTATCAGCTAACTGTTTTTCGTGGCTCACACCAACATGATTGGTACTTATTAGATCGCCTTTGCTTAAGTTTTTTTATCTATGCAGTGTTGGGCGTCTTAACTTGGAATTGGCAAAAACAGCTTGCTAAATTTTTACATAGATCATGGCCCTTATTAGTGCTACTGTTTCTTCTCATTTGGAGCTGGACTAATCGAGAATTATTAAGTTATGGCTATCCAATAGTTTTAACCAATGCGCCATATTATAAACTATCAATGACTCTCTATTGTATTGTTATCATCAGCCTCATTGCCACTTTGGCGCTTCATAATCTCCGGCACCAAGCCAAAGTTTTACCTGTAATCCACTTTTTAGCACAGTACGCTTACCGCGCTTACCTAGCAAATGTTGTTTGGTTGCAAATTATTTGGCATTTATTTGGTTCGTGGCTACGTTATCACATTAATCTAGCACTAGCCATTATGATTATTTATCTATTAACTTGGTGCTTATCATTCTTGTCAGCAATCCTTTTGCACTTGCTGTGGTACAAAACAAAAACTATTCGCTTTTTCTATAAGATCAAAATTTAATATTATATTGCACTAGTTAGTAAAAATTATTTAATTCAATAAAATCTTCGCACAAATTGCAGAATAAACTTACTTGTAGTACTTGGCGCTGAATATTATTAATTGAGTTTCGAATCGTCATACTACTAGTTGATTGAAATAAATTATGACTTAATTTATGTCCATAATTGTTCCTGTACTAAGTAATTTTCTAAATTGCGTAACTAATCACCATACCATTAGATAATAATTGATTAATATACTTGTTTGATATGACAAAACCAAAAGTCTGACCTCAGCATGGCTCAATTTCTAGATAGTTCATTGAGAAATATATACTACTTTAGTAAGTTGAAAAATCAATAGTTAATGTTTAGCAGTCTTATTTACAAAGTTAAAAATAAGCTTATACTAATAATTGCAGTAATTAAATTATCGAATAATTAGTCCAATTGTGTGTTAGCGTTTTTTCAACTGATAGAATATTAATTAATTTATGAGGTTGTACAATGAGACATCGCCGAAAAAGAGCTTTGAATTTACTTTTGATAATTACTTTATCAGTATTAGGTGTTTTGGGGACAATTAATTCTAGTCAAGCAGATGATAGTATTTCAAGCTTTTTATCTCCAGTAATTCCTACTCCTTCTCAAGAATTTCTAGCCAAGCCAAAAGATTTTTTAAAATTCCGTCCAAAAAAAGCGCTTACTATTTCTAATTGGTCTAATAAATCTGACTTATTACGTGGTGCCAATCCAATTGCTGGTACCGAAGTCGCTAGTGCTAATTCTAACCTTGACTTTACATTAAACACTAGTGGCGGTTTTGACTCAAATAACAATCCATATGTTTCTTTGAATTGGAAAGATATGTCTAATGCAACTAATGGTGGCTATAGTGGTGGTTATCAAGTCACACGAACTACTGATGATCCGAGTAATTCTTTCGTGAATTGGGAGCCAGTTGGTACTAACTATGGTAAAAAAATTAAAATTCTCAATGTCTACCCAACTGATGGTAATCATTTAAAAGATTGGATGAACATTATTCCAAACAGACAAATTGCAACGGTTTCAAATGATCTAATTGCTGTTACACCAGTAGCAGAAACAGATTTTAATGCCAATCCCAATCATTATTTATTTAAAGATGCTAACGATCAATATAACTATGACGGCTTATTCTTTGGTTCAGCGGATGGCGGTAAAAATGTCGATTTAAGTGTCGCTAGTGCTAATGCTACTAATGCTTTTGGAAATACAGGGCGTTCATTGATTTTTGGTCATGATACTTTAACTGGTAACTTATCTCATTATAATAGCTTTGCTGATAAATTAGGACTAAAAATTATGCCAATGAGCTATGATGCAGGAGCGAATGATGACCGCATTGGCTCAAAAACGGTCGAATTAATGTCAGATATGCGAACAGGATCTCTAGCTTCTTATCCTAATAAACTGTTGCAATATAACAGTACTAACAAATTTACAATCCAACCTTCTCATACCGGAGGGCAATTCTATCTTTATAGTGATGGTGCACAAAGATGGATGGATTTTGCAATGGATCCAGGACAAAATTCGTTCCACTTTTTAGGAAGTAATGCCCAGCCTGCTACTTCTGTTCACTATTTAGATAGTAATGGTAACCGCACGTCCAATCCTAACGGTGCTATCGGTGATGATAACTGGTATTTAATTACTAAAAACAATTATGCAATGACCCAAACTGGCCACACAACCGGAGCATGTTCCGTTGAAGAAGCTATGATTCTAGCTAATATGATGTATTATACTAGCACATTAAACACCACCACGCATGGCGAAGATCGAACCGTCAAAGACACTGCCGCTCCAGATGCACCAATAATTGATAATATCGCACCCACAGTTAGCGATAAAGTAACGGCTAACTGCAAAAGTACAGATAATGCTACCAATTACTATTACCGGGTCCAAGCTAAACGTGGTAGTAACAGTACTAATTCACAATGTATCAAACAACCTATTAAAAGTGACATTAAGGGTTATATTTATCAAATTGATAACAATGCTAATACGACTATTAATCCAAATAAGGATACTCAAGGTAATATCGATAGCTCTAATAACACCAATTTCATCGGTGTATCTGATCCAACATCTAAAGCTTCCATTAATAATATTAATCGTTTTTCTCATCAATATTTACACGTGGTTGCGATTGATAACGCTAATAACGTATCCGCAACTAGTTCTAAGAAAATTTCGAGTTTAATTAACAAAAGTAACAGTTATTATATTTATCAGATCTGGGATGATGCTAATCATAACGGCTTAAAGGAAGCTACTGAAAAAATTATTCCACACCAAACGGTTTCATTCTTTTATCGTAAACAAGATGGCACATATGAACCAATTTTAACAAAGATTAATTCTTGCGGAAACGAAAGCTATGGTAGTGGTTGGTTGCAACTGAACTCTACAGTACAAGCAGGAATTGATATTGATACCGCAGCTTTCAAAGGACTAACGCCCACAGTAACTGGCGGTGACAGTTGTCTTCAAACCAGTCCCCCCAAAACCATTAATGGCCAGCGCTATGTTCTTTCTGATCCTCTGAAGATTACCGATACCATTCCTAGAATCGAGATGGGGTTAACCAAACAACTAAAATTTTTAAGTTTAACTAATCTGCCAAAGATGGATTTTGGTGACAATAATAATGTTATTGGATATCAAAATACTAAGACTTTAACTAATAACAATTCTACTGATGTAGATAATGAGTTACAGATTGATGACCAACGAGGCAGTCAACCAATTCTTAATTATTCTGCCATTCCTTATGAAGTTACAGTTAAGTTATCACCATTTAAAAACGGTAACAAAACTGGTTTACAACAAGCCCAATTGTTTTTTCAAGAACGCAACAATCCACAATCGATCACTGTTAATCCAGATAATGCTGAGGTATCACTTTATAATTCAGGAACTGCCATTGTAAACGGAATTAATACTCGTTACTATAATGATATTAATGGTCATTCACAAATTAAATTGACAGTACCACCTAAGAATCTCAATAACGACATTACCGCTGGTACTTATAGTGCCACATTAACCTATTCTATTAAAAATGCTCCATAAAGTTTTTGAATTGACAAAGAATCCTGCTAAATTTAGCCTTCAATTTAGTGGGATTTTTTTATACTAATTATTTGGCCACATAAAAAATCTCACTTCAATCACAAATTGAAATGAGATTAAAAATAATGATTAACCTTACACCAACTAAACGCTAATTCCAGTTTAATCTATTGATTCATATTACTTATGAGCATGAATTCTACCTTGCTCTTCGATTTCTTCTAAACTGTGACCAGCAGTTTCAGGAACGCGCAAAGTAACAAACAAAACACCTAATAGGCAAATAACACCAAAGATTGCAAACACCGCTGCCTGAGGCATAGAGGCAGTCATTATTGGAAAGAGTAATCCTACTAGGAAGGAACCAATCCAGTTAAACGATGAAGCCAAGCCTGAAGCACGTCCACGAATTGCAAGTGGAAAAATTTCACCGACAATAACCCAAGTTAAGGGTGCCCAAGTAAAGGAATAAAAAGCAACATAAATACATAAAAACACGACAATTAGCATGGAATTTGCATGTGGTAATAAAACATTAATCAAAGCTGGCAAGATAAACGACAAGCCCATAATTGTTCCACCTAAAATTAATAAGGAACGCCGCTTAAAATGATCAGCGATGGCTAAAAAGACTAGCGAACCAATGACTAGAATAATTCCTTGAACAATTGGCCATAAAAGTTGTGAGCTAGCAGCTTGGCCCGTTGCTTTTTGAATAATTAAAGGAATGTAGTAAAAAATAGCATTAGCTCCTTGAAATTGTTGAAAAGCAGCTACCCCTACACCTGCATATACTAAATAACGATATTTAGAATCTAATAAGGTTTTCCAAGTAGTACTTTGTTGAGTTTGCTCTTCTTCTTGAACTGTTGATTGAATTTGATCCAGCTCAGATTGAACGTCTACTGCTGGCCGAATAATTTTTAAGACTTGTTCGGCTGAATCTTTTTGACCATTTTTCACCAAAAAACGGGGCGATTCTGGCAAACGTAATACTCCCAAATACAAGATAATTGCTGGAACTGCTGCCAAACCTAACATTAATCGCCAAGCAAAATTATCCGGTAGATTTCTCAACAAATAATCCATAATATAAGAGATCAACATTCCTGAAACAATCATTGTTTGATTAATTCCAGACAAACGTCCTCGCAACCGCGCAGGCGCCATCTCAGCCATATAAGCCGGAACTAGTGCCGAAGCAGCTCCAACAGCTAAACCTAATAAGACACGCACAATAATCAAATAATATTGTCCATTATTAGGAGACAAGCCGGATAAAATTGACCCCAGCGCAAAAACCAAAGAAGAAATCAAAATCATTTTGCGGCGTCCCAACCGGTCCGACAATTGCCCCGCTAAAGCACCGCCAAAAATCGCACCAAACATCACTGCTGAGGTAATACACCCAACAATAACTGCATTATTTAAATTCCAGTCATGCTGCAAAAATGGTAAAGCCCCTGTCATGACACCAATATCATAACCAAATAAAATTCCGCCAAAAGAGCCAAAGAAATAAATAAAACCACTCGAAATTTTGGATGATGACTGCATCAAATCACCTTGTTTTCTATTGTTTTTAGATCAACAAAATTTCTCTAAATCAAAACTGCCTTAATACCATAAAGGGTAGCCAAATCTTCAACTTGTTGTGCCGTGGCGGAAAAACTAAAGACCGTATGGTGTCCACCACCATTTTGAATCCATTGTGTAGCACCATTCTTTAATCCCGCTTTGGGTGTCCACATTTGCTTAGCAACTGGTAAATGTGGTGTTTCTTTTTCTGGTTTTTGACCAGTAACTGGATAACCAATCAACTTAAAGCCATCGCGAAAATCAGCTAAAGTAATATCAATTGCATCACCCTGCGAACCGGTGAAGACCAAACGAGCAGGATCATCTTTGCCACCAATATCCAATGGATGAACTTCCACCCGCACTTGATCGGAAGCGATTGAAGGATCAACTTCGAGCATATGCGAACCCAGAATTGCTTCATGACCCGGACGCAAATCCAAAGTGTAATCTTCCATAAAGGCCGTCTTTTGGTTATGTGTCATAATCTTAAAGACTCGAAGTAAGGCAGCTGTCTTCCAATCACCTTCACCAGCAAAACCATAACCATCTCGCATTAACAATTGGGCGGATAATCCTGGTAACTCTTCTAATCCCCATAAATCTTCAAAGTTTGAAGTAAAGGCACTGTAACCACCTTGTTCTAAGAACTTCTTTAGAGCCAAATATTGCTTTAATTGATAACGAACAGCATGCTCATAAGTCTTCTGATCATTAGCGCCGACTACTAATTGATAATCCTTTTGCAATTGTTGATATTGTTGTTCAACATCATCATCGCTGACTTCCTTCATCGCAGCTACTAAATCACCAACGCCATAATAATCAACCGTCCAACCTAATTGAATTTGCGCCTGAATTTTATCGCCTTCAGTTACCGCAACATTACGCATATTGTCACCAAAACGCGCTACCTTTAAGTTGAAGGATTCATCATATGCTACAGCCACATCTTGCCAATCAGCAATTTCTTGTTGAACTTTCTCATCCGCCCAATGTCCGTAAATAACTTTATTATGCTTTTGTAAACGTGCATTAATATAACCATATTCCCGATCGCCGTGGGCACTTTGATTCAAATTCATATAGTCAAAGTCAATGTCATCATACGGAATATAATTTAAATATTGAGTAGCAAAGTGCAATAGTGGTTTTTGTAATAACTTTGTACCCCGAATCCAATTCTTAGCTGGTGAGAAAGTATGCATCCAAGTAATCACACCAGCAACTCGGTCTTCATAATTAGCTTTTTTCATAAACTGTGTAATTTCATCAGCTGTGGTTAAAACTTCTTTGAAGACAATCGGATAAGGAAGTTTACCGTTTTCATTTAAAGCCTGCACAATTTTTTTAGCATCCACAGCCACACTCTTCAAAGTTTCTTCACCATATAAATGCTGACTGCCGGCTGCAAACCAAAATTCATATTTAGGTAATTCTAACATCTTCATCAACTCCTAATTAATTTTCCCGTACAGCATGATCATGAGAATGTTGACTATTTTGACCATAATAGGCATCTTGACCATGTTTACGATAATAATGTTTATCTAACAAATACTGTGGCACATGACTGTCATTGCGGGTCAATTGCAATGTATGATAATCTTCTTCGGCAACCACCTCCAAAACTTTGGCATTATAAACAGCTTGCTTAGCGTCAGCTCCCCAACTAAAAGGACCATGCTGACTGACTAACGCCGCAGGAATTGCTTGATAATCCAGCTTACGCTGTTTAAAGGTTTCAACAATTGCTTTTCCAGTATTACCTTCGTAATCTTCTGTGATTTCTTGTTTAGTCAGGGCTTTAGCTGCAGGTACATCACCATAAAAAGTATCGGCATGCGTGGTATTCAACGCAGGAATATCCATTTTTGCGGCTGCAAATGCCACTGCCCAAGGTGAATGCGTATGAACAATGCCGCCAATTTTGGGAAAAGCATTATACAAAACTGTATGTGTCGGTGTATCACTAGAAGGATTCATCTTACCTTCCACTACTTCGCCTTTTAAATTAACAACTACCAAATCCTGCGGTGTTAAATCTTCATAGGCAACACCAGAAGGCTTAATGACAAATAAGCCTTGTTGGCGATCAATTCCTGAAACATTTCCCCAAGTAAAAGTTACTAAATCTAACTTGGGTAATTGCATATTGGCTTCATAAACTTCTTGCTTTAATTGTTCTAACATGTTCTACTCCTTTAAATTTTTGCCTGCTAAGCGTTCGACATCCAAGCCGGCTTGATAATTATTTAAAAACTTTTGATAACCTTGAACTCCCAGCGATTCAGGACTTAGAGTCATGCTTTCTGGTTTATCAAATACTTGTTGATCCAAAAAATCCGCTAACGTTAATTGCTTGGGATTATCTGCTACATAACTAGCCAAGATTGCCATTCCCCATGGTCCACCATCTTGTGCCGTTTGCATCGTGGTAATTGGCAGATTTAGAGCATTAGCCAACACTTGCTGCGCAATAATTGGGGTCTTAAACAAACCACCTTGAGCAATCATCACATCTAACGAAATATGTTCTTCTTGTGTTAAAATATCCATTCCCATCTTTAATGGGGCAAAGGCTGCGTATAACTGTGCCAAAATAAAATTAGCCAAGTTCAATTTAGCTGCCGGCGTCCGGACAAATAATGGGCGGCCCGCAATGGTTTGTGTAATATTTTCACCCGACAAATAACTATAATTAATTAAACCGCCAGCATCAGCTTGCGCATGGGTGGTCATTAATAATAAACGTTCATATAATTGATCATTCGTTAAACTGACGCCTAATTGTTGCGCAAATTCGCCAAATAACGAAAGCCACGCATTAATATCAGACGAACAGTTATTAATGTGCACCATTGCTACAGCTGCACCACTAGGAGTAGTAACGACATCAATGTCACGATGAACTTGCTTTAACGGCTGGTCTAACACCACCATGGAAAAAGCCGAAGTTCCTACCGAAATATTACCTGTATGTTGGCGTACACTATTGGTTGCTACCATGCCTGTTCCTGCATCACCTTCAGGAGGTGCCATCAAACTACCAGCTTGTAGCTTACCACTAGGATCTAAAAACTTGGCACCTTGCTTACTTAAAGTGCCCGCTTGTTGGCCCGCAGTCAAAACTTGTGGCAAAATATCATCCAAATGCCACTGATATTGTTGCTTTAAAGGTAATTGTTCAAACAAAGTTAAATAATGTTTGTCATATTGAAGGTTTGTACTATCAATAGGAAACATGCCTGATGCATCGCCAACTCCTAAAACTTTTTGACCAGACAATTGCCAATGAACATAGCCAGCAAGTGTTGTCACAAACGCGATTTGTGCCACATGCGGTTCTTGATTTAACATTGCTTGATACAAATGAGCAATACTATAACGCTGTGGAATATTAAAATTGAACAATTCGGTTAATTCATCAGCCGCTTGTTGGGTAGAATTGTTCCGCCAAGTGCGAAATGGTACCAGTAATTGACCAGATTGATCAAAAGCCAAGTAACCATGCATCATGGCACTAACACCAATGGCTTTAATCTTAGTCAACGGAATATGATATTGGCTTTGAACCTGCGCTACTAATTGAGCATAACTAGTCTGAATACCAGTTTTAACTTCTGCCAAAGAATAGGTCCAAAGATTATCAATTAATTGATTCTCCCAATCAAAACTACCCGAAGCAATCGTTTGAAACTGTTGATCAATTAGCACCGCTTTAATCCGTGTTGAGCCCAACTCAATTCCTAAGCTCACTTCACCTGTTTTTATAGCTTGCACAGTCTCCACTAACTTCATTCCTATTTGGCCCCCTACTCCAACTAATTAGCACATTTTAAAATAGCGTTTTCATATCAACGGCTTTATTTTAAAACTATTATCCCGATAAATCAATAGCATTTAAATTTATCCGTACCATTTTTTGATTTTAATATTTTTTTAGCAAAGTTAAATATAGTAAATGCTTAAAAATCAAAGCTTGATTTATCCGGAATAATATACTAACGTTTAGATAGCGCTTACCATGATGCTTTCAATAGCCAAAAACAAAATAAACAGTAAAGCCCGAAGACCTTACTGTTTATCAGATGCTATTGTTGTAACAGATTGCCGCTTGATTAAGCGTGGATGGTATTGAACAGATTGGACAGTTTTCTTTTGTAGTAATTGTAATAGCATTTTACCAGCATCTTCACCCATTTGTTCTTTTTCATGCTTGACAGTTGTTAGAGCCGGATTTAAGTATTCTGACATTTGATAATCATCAAAACCCACAACTGAGTAATCTTGTGGAACTCGTAAATGTTTGGTACGCAGATAATCAATTAGCTGAATTGCTAATTCATCATTGTAACAAGCAATAGCGGTCGGTGCATGTGCTAATGCTAAATTACTATCAATGCGTTGCAAAATTTTAGTAATCTCATCTTGTGATTGATACATAATGAGATTACTTTGATAAGCAAACTGGGGGTGCTTTTGGTAAGCACGAATAAAACCTTGCATCCGTTCGACACCTTGTTGATCATCAACTTTAAATACCCCTAAAATACTACGATGTCCTAACGACAACAAATACTCTACCAATTGCTCTTCTGCGGCACTATCCGCCATAGTTAAACTGGGAAATGTCATTTCTGGATAAGTAGCATTAATAAATAATGTCGGAATATGTTGAGCTTGGATTTTTTCATATAAATCCAAATTGGCATTCGGCAAAGCACTTTGCGTTGGCTCAATAATTAGTCCTGCAACCTGTGCATCCAACAATTTGATTAAACTTTGCCGTTCTTTGGTATAAGTATTGTGAGTATTGCCAATTAGTAGAGAATAGCCGGCTTGTGATAGAATCCGATCAATTCCAGAAATAATTCTGGGAAAAATATAATCTGCAATATGGGTGGTAATCACGCCAATCAATTTACTATCAGCACTAGTTCGCCAATTCTTTTGCCAATCTTGAACAAAGGTGCCACCACCTTGAACTTTATAAACTAAATGCTGTTGTTGTAACTCGGTCATTGCTCGGCGGATAGTGTAACGTGAAACTCGAAAAGTTTGCATCAATTGCGTTTCTGTTGGCAATTTTTCATCAACCGCATATTGACCGGTTAAAATAGCAGCTTTTAATTGATCATGCACCTGCTGGTACTTATTAGTCATTATTACCACCTCTTTTTTAATCTTCATTTTTGACAATCATAGCAAATTTTGGATTGCACTAATTAATCCGTTTTATTTTAAAATAACTAGTTGTAAATCTCAATTAAATTTTTCAGGAGGTTTCCCATGTCACAAAAGCAAACAAGTTTTCAAACGACACAAACTTTATTTGATTACTATCAAGATCAACCCGTTACTAAATTTTCATTAACTAATCAAAACGGCGTCCGTTTATCAGTTTTAGACTTTGGTGCTTTAGTTTATGAAATTACTTTACCAAACGGGCAAAATCTCATTTTAAATTATCCACACACTAAAGATTACTTAGCCAATCCCTTTTATCTGGGAATGGCCATTGGACGAACAGCAGGGCGCATCAAAGATGGTCTTTTACATTTAGCAGGCCAAACGGTGCAATTACCTACTAATGAAAAGACAACCACCTTACATGGCGGTCCCCACGGTTTCAATTCTCAGTTTTGGCACGGACAAATTCAAACTAATGCTTCCGAACCCCAAATTGTTTTGCAGCATCACCAATTAAGCCAAACTGATGGTTTCCCGGGTAATTTACAAGTTCAAATCACTTATAGCTTAACCAACACCAACCGAATTAACATTAACTTTCAAGCCCACAGTGACCAACTGAGTGTGTTCAATCCGACCATGCATCTTTATTTTAACCTAGGAAACACTAATTCTATTTTAGACCATACACTTCAAATCAATAGTCAGCATGTCCTGCAATTAGATTCCCAGAAAATTCCTACTGGTCGTCTCCAACCGACCGCTAAGACTCCCTTTGACTTTCAAACACCACACTTACTCAAAACAGCCATTGCGCAATTACAAACGACTGCTGAAAAAGGCTTCGACGATCTTTTTATTGTGCAGCCAGACGCTGAACAAAAAATCGCCGAATTAACAGCCCCCAATAATCAATGTCAGATTCAATTATTTTCCCAAAGAAACGGTTTAGTTGTCTTTAGTGCCAACAGCTTTACCAAAGAGCACATGAATTTAACTCGCACCCATGGTGTCGGCATTCCCTATTTAGGATTAGCACTGGAACCCGAAACCCTACCTAGCAGCCAAAACGAGCACGTCGAAGATGCAATATTAATTCAACCCAATGAAACAAAAAATTACCAAATCGGTTATCAATTAATCTTTTAATTTTTAATTGAGTATAAACTACTAAACTACCAGTTACATTAAATTGTAACGGTAGTTTTTTTAGTCAAAAGGACGTGACCAAAAAATTTTTTTCAATTTAAGCGAACATGTTCTACTTGTAATGCGCCAAAAGTTGCTTAGAAATTAAATACTCACCATTTTTTCAAGACTTAATCTGAAGTAAGAGCGTGTCTAATTTGAAATTGTGCAAGATCAGCACATTCTGATTGTAATTGAGCACTTACTCGTTGATAAATTGGAAAGAGCTCTTGATAAACAGCAACATGATCCTTAATTGGCCTATAAGTTTTCATGGGACCAACAAACTGGGTTACCGCTGAAAAATCAGGCACCCATCCTAATGACTTCATTGCCATAACAGCGGCTCCTAAGCATGAAGATTCAAAAGCCAACGGTACAGCAACTGGTTGATCAAAGACGTCCGCCACAATTTGACAACCTAAGTTAGACTGAACAAAGCCCCCTGTGAGAATGATTTGTTGCGAAGTAACACCGACTTCACTCACTGCCTGATAAACACTATACAAATTATAAACAATGCCTTCTAAAACTGCTCGAATCATATCAGATCGCGTATGCAAAGCATTTAATCCGACAAAAGAACCTCGTGCTTGCGCGTTCCAAAGCGGAGCTCGTTCACCATTTAAAAAAGGCAGAAATAATAAACCGTTCGCTCCCACTGGTACTGTAGCAGCAATCTGCATCAATAAAGCATAGGAATCCAACTTTTCGTCAGCCTTCATATCCAATAAGTTATCCCGGGCCCACTGCCAGATATTGCCACCGTTATTTACCGGACCGCCAACTACATAATGGCTCGCATCCAATAAATAACAAAATAATCGTTGCTGAGAATCAATGACGGGGTGGTTGGTTAATATGCGAACCGCTCCTGAAGTCCCAATAGTCATGGCGACACTGTGTTCATCTAAGGCGCCCACTCCCAAATTAGATAACGCCCCATCAAAAGCCCCTTGCACAAAGATTACATCAGCTGGACAGCCAATAATTTGCGCATATTGTTGCTTTAAACCGGCAAACTGCGTTTCTGCAGCAACGATTGGTGGCAACTGATTTTGCCTAATCCCCGCTAAGTGTAATGCTGTTTGGTCCCATTGTTGTTGTTGAATGTTAAATAAACCAGTACAACTCGCAACAGAAAGATCCATTTGCCAAACACCACACAAACGATACAAAACATATTCTTTAATGCCGCAATAATAGCGGGCCTGCTGAAAAATGTGCGGTTGTTCTTCTTTCAACCACAAAATTTTACATAATAAAGACATCGGATGCAGCGGCGTTCCCGTTCGTTCATAAATTTTAGTACCCTGTAAAGACGTTTTGAGTTGTTGGGCATATTTACTAGCGCGCGTGTCATTCCATGTCATAATTCGCGTTAATGGTTGATGATATTGATCTAAAGCTATGAGACTCTGATTAGCACTCGAGAAAGCGATCGCTTGAATGTCTTGCTTATTGTTCACTGCTGCAAAAATGGTCTGTAAAACTGTCACTACTGCCTGAAAGATAATTTCAGGATCTTCTTCAGCTAAACCATTAGCTTCACGATATAAAGGATAGCCCTGATGAGCTTGACTAACTATTAGTCCTGTCCTGTCATATAAAACACCTTTAGTACTTGTAGTTCCAATATCTAACCCCACGATATAATCCATGATGATTGCTCCTTTATTTAACAATACTCCTATTTTAGTTTGACACTCCGTCTTTCAAATGC
Source organism: Bombilactobacillus sp. ESL1187 (assembly GCF_058107155.1). NCBI lineage: Bacteria > Bacillati > Bacillota > Bacilli > Lactobacillales > Lactobacillaceae > Bombilactobacillus > Bombilactobacillus sp. ESL1187. Next base: position 1,658,023 of record NZ_JBYLTZ010000001.1, on the reverse strand, counting down.
AATGACAGCAACGATTGCATTTCCTATATGCAAAGTTTAAGATACTAACCAGTAATCGTAGTAAATTATCGTTGGGGAGATTAATATGCATTTATTAACAACTTGTTTAGCTTTTGTAGGTGATTGGTTTCTGTTTATTTACCCGGTTTATCAAGCCGGCTTGGAATTACAAGATTATCGTAAATTTTTGGCAAATTACCGTGAAATTTCCATTAATGTTAAGAAAATATCGCCTTTATGGTGGTTAATTCCACCTTACAAAATTTGGTTAGAAAAAAAACGGGGCACTACTATTTTACGTCAAGCAGTTCATGATGAAAATGAATTTCATGAAGCTATGAATTTTTTAAATAAAGCTACTGCTTGGTGGTATGTAGCGTTGGCTGGTTTATTAAATAGTATCCAATCCAGTTATGAATTATGGGAATTATTTGAAATTAAATTAAATTGGATCTTTTTCTGGTTATTAATTTTACTGCTCTTCTTAGGTGGGATTATGCAAGTTTTATACCGGCTGAGTGATTGGCGCTTTCAACACATGCTTAATGTTTTTCATGCTAAAAAATAAAAAGACTAGCACCGAAGCTGGGACAAATGTGAGCATTAATTTATTGTCCGGACTTCATGGTTCTAGTCTTTTTAAATCCATCAATTTAAGTTTTTCGACACTAACTATTACTTTTTAGGAGTTCGTAGTTTATCATTTTCATACTTTAATAAACGTTGCTCATAGCCATCAATCTTTTGATCGAGTCGTTGATAAGTGGCCTGCATCCGTTGAATCTTTTGGCCCAATTCATCGCGTTGCTTGATTAAAATTTGTTTACGTTGAGGAATGGTTTGCTTCCCCTGAAAAAACAAATCAACATATTCAATGAGCGCTTTCAAGGATATTCCCGCAGCGCGAAACTGTTTAGCCAAATAAATCCAATTAACATCTTCGGTTTGATAATCACGGTAGTGATTATTCTTTCTAGTAACTGGCGGAATAGCCCCCACTTTTTCCCAATAACGAATTGTATCAATATTGACGCCAGTTTTTTGACTGACTTGTTTTATGTTCATTTGACTAACCACCAATCATTAATATATCTAGCATAACACAAGCAACTAATGATCTAGGGCTCCCTTTACTCATTATCCTCTAAAAATGCGCTTCATTAATATTCATTTGATCTAATTCATGATTAATTTGTTGCATTTCACTAGTTGATAATTCCACTTCACTTGCACCTAAGTTTTCTGCCAAACGTTTCATTTTGGTGGTACCAGGAATGGGAACAATATAATCTTTTTGCGCAATTTCCCAAGCTAAAACTATTTGCGCAGAAGTCGCATGTTTTTGTGCCGCTAATTGTTGTAACAAGTCTAAAACGACTTGATTTTGTTTCATGACTTCTGGTTTAAAGCGACTCATCGTATTTCGAAAATCACCTGCGGCATATTTTTCACCTGGTTGATACTTGCCACTTAAAAAACCGTTGCCTAACGGACTGTAAGCCACAAAGCCAATACCTAATTGTTCACACAAAGCAAACAATTCTGTTTCTGGCTTACGATAAACCATTGAATACTGATTTTCCATGGCAGTTAAAGGTGAAACTTGATGTGCTCGCTTAATATAATCTATCGGTGCATTGGACACACCCCAATGTAAAATCTTACCTTCTTTAATTAAGTCATTCATAACTTCCGCCACTGTTTCTGGAGCAACGTTAGGATCAACACGATGTTGGTACAACAAATCAATATGGTCTGTTTGTAAGCGTTTAAGTGATTGTTCCACTTGCTGATGAATTGAGTCCGGTTGACTGTCCAAAACATTCGTTGGCTGACCATCAATGACTTTTTGTCCCGTGATGCCAAACTTCGTGGCAATGATGGCTTGATTGCGAATCGGCTTTAGAGCCGCTCCCAATAATTTTTCATTACCTGGGCCATAAACTGGCGCTGTATCAAAGAAATTACCCCCTAGCTCAACTGAACGCCGAATTAATTCGATCATTTGTTGGCGATCTGCTTGCGGACCGTAAGCATGATCCATGCCCATAATTCCCAAGCCAATTGCTGGAACGCGTAAATCTCGTCCTAAAATGCGTGTTTTCATAGTTGAAACTCCTCTTTTTATTGATTAAAATTTATAATTCATTGGCAAATACAGCTGATAAACCGCCATCAACCGTGATTTCTGTACCAGTAATAAAGGCACTTTGATCACTAGCTAAAAAGAGCACTGCTTGACTAATATCTTCAACTTGGCCTACGCGCTTTAAGGGCGTTAACTGGGCGCGGTGTTGTTGTTTAGCCTGTTCTTGTTGCGGTGAGCGTCCCAATTCTCCGGTCGCTGCTGGTGTGGAGACTACCCCTGGACTAACAGCATTAACGCGAATTTGTCGGTCTTGTAAATCAGCCGTCCAACTATGAATAAAAGAACGCACTGCAGCTTTAGAAGCGGCATATAAACTAAAATTCGGAATTCCTAAATTAGCGGTAACTGACGTATTTAAAATAATTGAAGCGCCTGTCGTCAATAATGGTAAGACGGCTTGCACTGTTAAAATCGTTCCTTTGACGTTCGTGTTTAAAACTTGATCAATTTGCTTGGAAGTCATTTTTCCTAAAGCAATATATTGACCTACACCCGCATTGGCGAAAACAATGTCTAATTGGCCTGCTTGTTCTTGAATAGTTTGCGCAACTCGTTGCATATCGTCAAATACACTAACATCCGCCCGAACATAAGCACTGTTTTTACCAAGTTGTTGCACAGCTTGTTGGAGAACTGGTTCTCTTCTACCTGTAATATAAACGAAGGCTCCTGCTTCAACTAAAGCTTGTGCTGTTGCTAAACCAATGCCAGAATTACCTCCAGTCACCAACGCGACTTTATTAGCTAATAATTTGGTCATTACTTAATTGTTCTCCTCTCCTGTAGATTGTTATTGATTGTAAACCCTGAAGTTTACTTCAGAGCAAGTCTTTCACATTCGATTACTAATAATTATTTTTCACGGCTTTGATTTCTTGTTAGAATGTTCTTATTACTACTCATTAAATTTCAGAAGGGACGTTTGTCACTTGTCATTAAACATTTCTACAATTAAAACTGCTTTAAATTTAAATCCCCATCCTGAAGGAGGTTACTTTAAAGAAACTCAAAGAAGCTCACAATTAATCTCCACTACCCAGGGTCAACGCGCCTTATATACTTCGATTTTATTTTTATTAACGGCCAATAATCCTTCGCATTTGCACCGATTAAAATCCGATGAAACTTGGTACTATCATCTAGGTGATGCTTTAGATGTCCATTGCTTATTCCCTGATGGGAGTTACCAATTGCTTAAGATTGGTCCGGACATTCAACACGGCCAACAATTATCATATACAGTACCTAAAAATACGATTTTTGGTTCCAGTGTCGAGCAAGGATTCAGTTTGGTTAGTTGTGTCGTCGCTCCTGGTTATGATGAGCGAGATTTCGAATTATTTACTCAACAAGAATTAATTAAACAATATCCCCAGCACGCTACTTTAATTAAAAAAATGGCCTACGAACAGTTAGATTCATAGGCCTTTTGTTTATATTATAAAGTTGTGAAATTGCATTTTGTTACAACAAGTGGTTCAACTAAATCCCCCTCTTTAATTGCTGGAGATCTGAACACAACTTGGGAAAATAATTTATCGTAAACATTTAATGATCATATTTTCCTTGTGGAGCAGGAGCATTATTATAGTTATTAACTGCTGTCACTTCCGTATAATCAAAATCTGTTTGTGGCGTGGCAAATGTTTGTACGGTATACATCAGTCCCGTCGAATCGATAGCCACACCAATACCGACTTGCGTATAAAATGGGCTCAGCATATTTTTGCGGTGACCATCATTAGTGCTGTAATACTCATGAAAGAAATCGCTAGTTGCTAAAATGGCATCTTGTTGTGGCGTAGCCTGCAGTTCATTTTGATCAAGATTTTCACCCATTAAAGCATAGGAATTTTGCGGATAAACATTTTCATACCATCCATCATGGTCATCTAATTGCCCCTTAGCTGCTAAAGTTTGGGCCCGCTGCATAGAAAACTGTGTTAATGCGGTATTTTCCTGTAAACTGGCTAAATTATTTAGAGATCGTAAACGATTTAACTCTTGTAGCATGGCCTCCTTAACCACACTAGCGTCAAAATCTTGTTGGGCTTCTTGGTTAGCCGTTGGCGTGGAATGAGCCTGTGAATTATCAGTCACCACGGTGATGGGCGACATATTATTAGTAGTTGCAAAGTTCACATAGACATCCTGCGCATTGAGCCATTCGTTAGCAGCAATTTGATAGTAAGTTTGATTACGGATAGTTTTAATATGGCCTACTTTCCAATCAGAAAAATTGGCCACGGTTTGCCGTAATACTTTTTGTCCTTGGTTGTCATATAAAGCAGCTACTTTTTTCTTAGGCGTAATGACACGCGCAACATGATAGGCATACTGACTAGGAACAAAGTTATTGGTACTACTGGAACTTGGTAACCACAGATTAGGACCAATCAAATACATTTTCTGACCATTAATGACTTGAATATCACCCACGCGCCAAGAGGTCTGGGCAGCAACGGTTTTACTTAACTTATCGCCTTTACGATCAAACAATGGTGTCGTCGGTTGTTGAGTGGCAGTCGCGACTGGATAATTAAAATCAGCAGCTTGGACTGGCTGTTGGTCATGATTAAAGGCAATGATCATAAAGACCAGGCTGCTCAATAGTACTGTTAAAATCTTTTGGTGTTTCATATTAATTCTTCTTCCCAATTTAAATATTCAATCTTAATTAAGCCCATGTTTTTGGATTTAATTGATCTTGCTGCGGATTTTTTAAAGACTGTGCATAAATTTCTTTTTTGTGCTCTAAATACTGTAGCCGTTGCTTCGTTTCAACTAATTGTTCTTGGGTCTTCAGATATTGTTGTTGAATCAATTCGTAACGTTGCGGTATGGTTTGCGAACCTTGTAGACATAAATCAACATACTGTTTAACTGTCGCTACACTCAGTCCGGATTGTCTTAAATAATGGCAACCTTGTAACCAGTTTAATGAGGCTTGATCAAATAAACGTCGATTTAAATGATCACGTTGCACGGTCGGAACTAATCCCCGATCAGTGTAAAAACGGATGGTATATTCACTTAAGTTTAATTTTTTCGCGACTTGTTTAACTGTTAACAACATAGCTATTCCCCTTAATTAAAGTCTTGCATTCGTGTTACTCGAAGGTAGTAAGATAACTATACAACTAATTAAAGGAGGTTTCAAAATGACTGATATACCTAAAATTACTTTAAATAACGGTGTACAAATGCCACAGGAAGGTTTTGGGGTTTACCAAATTGCTAATGAAGCAACTCAACAAGCAGTCCTATCTGCTTTAGACATTGGCTATCGAGCAATCGACACAGCGCAAGCCTACCACAATGAGCAGGCGGTGGGCCAAGCTATTAAAGACAGTCCCATTAATCGCCAAGATCTTTTTTTAACAACTAAGGTTTGGGTTTCGAATTACGGTTATGATAAGACCAAGTCTTCCGTGGAAGAGTCATTAAACAAATTACAAACCGACTATTTAGACTTGGTATTATTACATCAAGCTTATAATGATTATTATGGTGCTTACCGCGCCCTGGAAGACTTATATCAAGCCGGTAAGATCCGGGCAATTGGCGTATCTAATTTTTACGCTGATCGTTACGTGGATTTAGTTAAATTTAATCAAGTCGTACCAGCCGTCAATCAATTGGAAACCCATGTCTTTTATCAGCGTCAGGCGGAACGACCTTATTTAAAACAACACGGTACTAAATTAGAGTCTTGGGGGCCCTTTGCTGAAGGCCGCAATAACTTCTTTCACAATGAAACTTTAATTCAAATTGGATCTAACCACCATAAAACTGCAGCGCAAGTGGCTTTACGTTATTTAACTCAAATGGGAGTCATTATTATTCCTAAATCTACCCATCCAGAACGGATGCAAGAAAACTTAGATATTTGGGACTTTGAACTAACTGCTACCGAATTCCAACAAATTCAACAACTTGACATCAATCAAAGCTTATTTTTCAATCATCGCGATCCTGAAGTGGTAGACTCCATCACGGATTTTAAACTCTAGGTACCAACTATCTGTATAGAAATTAAAAAAGCAGGACTGACTGGATCCAAGAACTGCCAATGGATTCAGAGTAGTCCTGCTTTTTTATTTTTTAACTAATTGTGCTGTTTATCATGAAACAAATGGGCTAACTGATCGACAATCAAGTCCGCAATGGCTGTTTTAGATAACAACTCCGTTGTAATCGGGGCGTGATTTTTTTGCAGCATGGTCACTTGATTGGTATCCCCGTTAAAACCCACTCCCGGTTGAGAAACATCATTAGCTACCACTAAATCTAAGTGTTTACTCTCTAATTTATGTTGCGCATTAGCCTGCAAATTCTGCGTTTCTGCCGCAAAGCCGACCGTTACTTGCTGTGGTTGTTTAATTTGAGCGACAGCTTGTAAAATATCGGAAGTTTTTTTTAATTCTAATGTCCAAGTTTGCGCGGCAGTTTTTTTAATTTTTTGTTTAGCAGTGTTAACTGGACGAAAATCAGTCACCGCCGCCGCCATCACCAGGCCATCACTTACGGGAAAATGCTTTAACACTGCTGCTTGCATTTGCGCACTGGTTTGCACTGCCACCATATCGACGCCAGCAACAGGAGCTAGTTTAGTTGGACCGCTAATTAAAGTTAACGTGGCTCCTCGTTGTCTTAAAGCTTGCGCAATCGCATAACCCATTTTACCGGATGAATCATTGGCTAAAAAGCGCACTGGATCAATCCGTTCGCGCGTACCGCCAGCTGTTACTACAATGTGTTTACCAGCTAACGCAGTTGAACGCGTTAATAAAGTTTGAATTTGAGCCATAATCTGCTCAGGTTCAGCCAGGTGTCCCTTGCCTTGATAGCCTTCTGCTAAAAAACCCACCGTGGGTTCCACTATTTGTACACCATCAGCCTGTAAGGTTTGTAAATTACGCTGAGTAGCTGGATTGAACCACATTTGATCATTCATGGCTGGTACTACCAATTTAGGTGCTTTAGTCGCTAGTAAGGTCAAACTAGCCAGATCATCTGCTAAACCGATAGCCATTTTCGCAATCAAATCTGCGCTCGCTGGGACCACTACTGCCAAGTCCGTCCATTGGGCTAATTGAACGTGTAAAACTTTATCGGCTGTAGTATCAAACATATCTGTGTAAACCGGACGCTGCGCTAAAACTTGAAAACTTAATGGGGTAACAAATTTCTCCGCAGCTTTAGTTAACACTACTTGGACTTGTGCTTGTTGTTTAATCAGCAGACGGGTCAACTCTAAGGCCCGATAAGCCGCAATACTACCTGTCACAAACAATGTAATATGTTGATTTTTTAACATTGACTTTTTCCTCAATAATCTTTAAGCAATAACCTTGGCTTGTAAGCCAAATACCACAGCCATCATAATGGCTAATTCGTAATCAATACATAACTCGCTTTGCCGCCAAGCACTAATTAACGGCGCTACTGGCGGCCAAGTTTGATGGGTTCGCTGTTCAAAAAACTTTTTGGTAATTTCGATTTGTCGCGGATCTGGCCAAATATACATGAGTTCTTCAAATGGTGACATAGCTGTCGGTGCAATTTGAACTAAAGCTTTGATCCGCTGTTGAATTACCGTTGGTAATTGACTTTTGGGACACATCAACGCTTGTTGTGGAGTTTGTTGCCAAGAAATAATCGATTGCCACAGCCGGTTTTGAGCTGCAGTTTGTGGCACAAACTTATTTTCTCGCAAGGTGACATAATGAGCAATTACTGCAACCAACACTGCGTGTTCATATTGATAACTATCAGCACTATTTTTCATTTGCCAGACAGCTTCGTCTACTTCTAACCATGGTTGGTGAAATTTGCGTTCAAAACTGGCTTTAATATCCGTAATTTGTTCTTGCTCTGGAAAAATATAAGTCATCAAAGTAAACGGCTGCAACTGTGCAAATCGTGTAAAATATTGTTTTCTTTTTTGTAATTCTAACGGTAAAGCTTGTTGTGGTGCTTGAATTTGTCCTTGATCATTAAATTGCCAATTATAGATAGCTTTATGTAAACGTGTTTTTTGATCCAAACTAACCACCTTCTTTTCTTTAAGTTTGTCCTAGGTAAAATTTTATAATCTTTTAAACTAAATAACAATCCTTTTTTACGCTGTCCAGCTGACTCAGAGCTGAGCAATTAGAACTTATTATTCATATTCAAGATAGCATTTATAACTATTTTGCAAAATCAATGAACTTTTTTTAAAAATCAAGTCATTTAAACAAGACGATTTCATCTCAAATTAAGAAGCAACAATTGACAAAGCCTTAATTTATGGTAAATTAATATCAATTTACATAATCAAATTCTTATAGGAGGGATTTTGTTGCAAGCACAGGAAAAATTCTTAAAACAAGGCTTAACTTTTGATGATGTTTTATTGGTTCCAGCAGCTAGTGATATTTTACCACGTGAAGTTAAGTTGGAAACTCAATTGGGAAATAATCTCAAATTACACTTACCAATCTTAAGTGCTGGAATGGATACTGTCACAGAAGAACCCATGGCCAAAGCCATAGCTTTACAAGGTGGTCTAGGTGTTATTCATAAAAATATGAGTATTCCAAGCCAAGCTCAGCAAGTACAAGCAGTTAAGGCTGAACTAGCCACCAGTAAAACTGCAGCTGTTGATGAAAGCGGACACTTATTAGTCGCCGCTGCAGTGGGAATCACCAATGATACTTTTGACAGAACACAGGCGTTGTTAACTGCAGGAGTCGATGCCATTGTGATCGATACCGCCCATGGACACTCAAAAAGCGTCTTAGAAAAAATTGCCGAAATTAAAAATCATTTTCCAGATCTAACTATCATTGCGGGTAATGTCGCCACTGCTAGTGGTACCCAAGCTTTATTTGATGCTGGCGTTGATGTAGTTAAAGTGGGGATTGGTCCGGGATCTATCTGTACGACTCGTGTGGTCGCTGGTGTCGGTGTACCGCAAATTACCGCTATTTTTGATGCGGCACAAGTTGCACAAAAAATGGGTAAACAAATTATTGCTGACGGTGGCATTAAATACTCTGGTGATGTTGTGAAAGCTTTAGCCGCGGGTGGTAATGCTGTAATGTTAGGGAGTATGTTAGCTGGCACTACAGAAGCTCCGGGAGAAATTTTTAGCGATGCTGCTGGGCAACAATATAAGGCGTATCGTGGTATGGGCTCCTTAGCTGCTATGCAAAAAGGCTCATCTGATCGCTATTTTCAAGGTAATGTTCACGAAACTAAAAAATTAGTTCCGGAAGGTATTGAAGGCAAAACCAAATATAAAGGTGATGTTGCAGATATCTTATTTCAAATTGCTGGTGGTTTGCGTTCTGGTATGGGTTATGTGGGGGCACATACCATTCAAGATTTAATTGATCATGCACAATTTATTCAAATTACTAACGCGGGCTTAATTGAATCACATCCTCATAATGTAACTATTACTCATGAAGCCCCTAATTATAGTGGTAAATAATGATAAATGACTTTTATGGATAATTAACCTCTAAACAATATATCTCTGTGAAAGTATTATTATTTTAATAATCACACTCAAAATTTAGATAAGCAACAATTAAGCGAAGTTAAACATTATTACATGTTTAGCTTCGCTTAATTTTATAGCAAATATAATTACAATTATTTTTAAGTTTTCATGACTTATTTGCATATTTTTCAGGGTTATATCATATATCTCAGAACCCTAATTTTCTTTCAATAGTCTCTCAAATTCAATCTCATCATTCTGATCTTCAGCATTCAATTCTGCAACCCTTCTAGCATGCCTCTCACCTTCAAAATCTGTTTCAAGCCACATCTTAACAATTAATTTGGCTAACTCTTCTCCGACTACTCTTGAGCCAAAGGTTAAAACATTGGCATTATTATGTTTTCTTGACATTATTGCACTATAAGGTTCACTACATGTACATACTCGAATTCCTTTAACTTTGCCTGCTGCAATGCCAATACCAACACCTGTACCACATATTGCAATGCCAAAATCATATTCGCCAGAAGCGACTTTATCACCAACTAGCTTACCATACCTAGGATAATCAGTACTTTCTAAGCTATAGGTACCAACATCATCAATAATTAATCCTAAACCTTTTACGTAATCTAAAATACTATTTTTCAATTTAAATCCTGCATGATCTGAACCAATTACAATTTTTCTAATTTTCATAAATATTTTGTTACCTTCTTATAAGTTACGTTTAAATATCAGTGTAGTAAAATACTAAATTTCTTCGTACCATTCGTTATGAAATGTTCCAGATTCATCATTACGCTGAAAAGTATGTGCCCCAAAGTAATCCCTCTGAGCTTGAATCATATTAGCAGGTAAATCATTTCTAGAAATTGCATCCAAATAACTTAAAGCGGCAGTTAAACTAGGAACTGGTAAATGATTTTTAATGGCTAATTCAACTACTTCTCTCAAAGCATCAATATATTTAACAACTTTTGTATTAAAATATGAATCTAACAGGATATTATCAATTTCTGAATCTTTTTCATATGCTTTTTCAATATCTTTTAAGATATCTGCTTGAATAATACAACCTGCTTCAAAGACCTGCGCAATATTTTTTAACTTTAAATTCCATCGATATTTTTGGCTTGCCTTACTCATTTGTTCAAAGCCTTGTGCATAGCTAACAATAGTTGCTAAATACAAACTTTGCTCTAATTTCAGAATCAAATCATCGCTTATTCTACAACTATCAAGATTACTTTGTTTTAATTTTAACGTATATTCTTTATCTGAAATAAAACGTGCAAAAACAGCAGACGTTATCAAAGATATTGGAGCTCCAACCTGCATGGCTTCTTCAACCATCCAATTACCTGTCCCTTTATAACTTGCTTTGTTTAAAATAACATCAAGCATGTATTTACCAGTTTTCGAGTCTTTTGCTTCTAAAATATCTTTTGTTATCGAAATTAGATAACTTTTTAATTCACCATCGTTCCATTCACCAAAAATTTCACTCATTTCACTATTTTTCATATTGAAAACATTTCTCATTAAATAATAAACTTCTGAAATACTCTCCATAATTCCATATTCTATTCCGTTATGAATCATTTTTACATAATGGCCTGAACCTTCTGGGCCAATATACGTAACACAAGGTTTATTATCTTCTGTTTTGGCAGATATTTTTTCTAAAATACTCTTAACTTTTTTATAGGCCTCTTTATCACCGCCCGGCATAATAGAAGGACCATGTAACGCACCTAATTCACCTCCAGAAACACCCATACCAATGTAATTAATTCCGCTTTTAGTTAAATATTTACTCCGTCGATTTGTATCTCTAAAATTAGAATTTCCCCCATCAATTAATATATCTCCCTTGCTCAGTAAACCTTTAATATTTTCAATAACTTCATCAACTGGTTTACCTGCTTTGATCATTAAAATAATTTTTCTAGGTTTTTCTAAAGAATTGACAAATTCTTGTAAGTCATAAGTCCCGACAATTTTTTTACCTTTAAACTGTGAGACTAAATCATCAGTTTCTTTTCTTGTAATATTATAAACAGAGACTGAATAACCATTTTTACTAATATTAACAGCTAAATTTCTTCCCATAACTGCCATTCCCATTACGCCAATATTTTGCATTGTAAGTTCCTCCCATTTTTTAGTTACACTACACAATAGATATTATAAACTTTCATGATAATTTAAACGTTTGACACAAAACGATAAATCCTAAAAATAAAATGTAAAAAATACAAATTAGCATAATGTTTATCACATTAATTTGTAATTTTCTACATTTTTATTTTGCTATATAAATATATTTAAAATTAATATTTCAATTCCACCGATAAACCAACAAACAGTAGTAGGAATGGACCATGTCCATATTTGTTCTTTTGTATCTTTAGCACCAATGGAATCATTAATTGCCCAGAAATAACTATCATTAAAATAAGAAAACACCATCGCGCCCATACAAGCGGCTATATTAGCAAGTACAGGATTAATACCCAAAGTTGCTACCATTGGAGCTGTAATTGAAGCTGTTGTAAATATTGAAACTGCTCCAGAACCTTGAATAATACGAAGTAAACTTGCAATTATAAATGGAACTAAGATTGCAGGTATCCCAGTATGAGCAACACCTTCTGCAATAACTTTACCAGCACCGCTTTGATTAACAACATTTCCTAAAGCTCCGCCAGCAGCAATCAGAACCAACGTCTTGCCGCCGCTGACAATTCCGTCATCTAGAGCTGCAGAAACTTTCTTTCTATCTACACCACGAAGCAAAGTAAATACTCCGATCAATAAACCTAATCCCAATGAAACCACTGGAGCTCCAATAAATTGAATTACTGAACTTAAGGCTTTATTCATAGCCACTCCCTTAAGTGCCCCAGCAAGTAAAATAAGTACAACCGGAATTAAGATAGGCATAATTGCTATAGTAAAAGACGGTTCCTTTGCAGTATTGGATTCTTCCAATTCGCCTTCTTCATCATCTTCAGCGATTCTATGATATTTTTTACCAATCCATTTAGCATAAAAATTAAAAAAGATCGCTAACGGAATACCTACAAGGAAGCCTAAAATCATATTTTCTGAAATACTAGCATGAAACAGCGCTGCTCCTCCTAAAGGACCAGATGCAGGCGGAACTAATTCATGACTCCAAAGCAATCCGCCAGCAAGTCCAACACCTAAAGAAGTTAAGCTCGTGCCAGTTCTTTTAGATACATCTTTAGCCAATGGAAAAAGCATTAAAAATGCGGGAACACAAAAGATAGCCAACGACGTTATAAAACCAGTAATTATCATGGCCATCACTTCGTGTCCTTTGCCCAAAACTTTAACAAGTTTCTTGCCCATTACAGCTGTAGCACCAGAAACTTCCAAGATTTTGCCAATCATCACACCAAAAGCAATTAAAATACCCAGACTTGCCATAGTATTTCCAAAGCCATTTTTTAAAGCTTCAACTGTTTTTAATGGATTCAATCCACCTAAAACACCTGTTAAAAGTCCGCCAATGATTAAAGACGTAAAAGCATTCAACTTGGATTTAACAAGTAATAGTACTAGTACTATAATGGATATAATTAAAGCAATTACCATTTGTGTTGTGCTACTCATGCTAATCCCTCCCCATAAAACGAATTTGAAATTTTAGTGGAAAGATAGTTTGAACACTTATTGAGGGTGGTTTTATCTCCAATTAAACCACCTTTAGTAATAATAGGCATTTTGTCAAGAGTTCCGCCAATAACTCTTCCATACACAGCCAATGGAACGATCTCATCTTTAATTTCAATTCCTTGTGCTCCATTTTCTTGTAAAAACGCTTTAGTCACATCACCACCAGAAGTATACACACCACCAATTTGGCCGCCACATTTTTTAATAATATTGAAACCTATCGCAGCCATAGAGTTACAAATTTTTTGTGAAGCTGTTGAAATTGTTAGACCAGCTTTCCTTGATTCTTCTTTTAGATCAATCTTGTCTTTCTTCTCCACCATTGTAGCTACCAAAAACTGTGAATTTTCATTTAGATGAGATACTACCTCTTTCACTGCCTTTAAAATTTCTTCTTCTCTCTTATCTTCATACAGAAAATTACGTGCATTCGGTTTTACAATAAAAGGTGCATATTCCGCGCGAAATTGGGCTATTTGATCTTCTACAACACCGCTAACGCTTCCAATTAGATATAACGCTTTCTTTTTTTCCTTATAAGATTTCTTGGGACTAATTTCTTTTAGTAATGAGCACGTAAACGGACCCGGGTCTACAGAAATAAAAGGAACTTTAGAATCAATAACAGCCTTAGCAATTGTATCAATATCTTCACTAGTACAAGAATCAAACATTATAATTCTTGCGCCATTAGAAATTAAATCTATAATGGTATTTTTTATAGTATCAACTCCTTCCAGAACACATTCCATTGAAATAACGCCAATTGGCTTATTTGACTGTTGTTGTAAAATACCCGCTACTCTGGAACTCAATACTGGACTAGTTGGATCATTTCTTACATCAGTATTTTCCAACATTACTCCATCAACTAGCTCATAGTTACCAATAACTATTTTACCTGAGCTGGGAAAAGCGGGAACAACCATGGCAGTTACATCATCACCCAACGCATCCAACATTCCGTCTATTTCTGCACCTATATTACCTCTTAAAGTAGAGTCAATACGTTTATTGTAAAAAACAACTTCATCATTTTTTACTTTTTTTGTATATTTATATACTTTGCTGTAAGCATCTTTAAAATCATCACCACGACTATCCGTATGCAACCCCAGTGCATCATAGTCTTCAAAATTTTCAATACTATCTATCGTATCAATCGTGCCAACTTTCAAACCATTTTTTGCTAAAAGTGAATTTGAAACGTTAGAACCAGTCAAGTCATCTGCTATTATTATTGATTTCATCAGCTTGTCCTCATTTCTTATTATTTTGAATTTAAAATATAATCAATTTCCTGAAAAATTAACTATCTATTCTTAAATATTAATAAATAAAAAAATCTCTTTGACTCACCAAAATTATATCCATAAAGGTAAATTATTATTTTTAACGTTCAACAATGCTGTAATTAGCAACTAAACTTAGCATTTTACATAACCGAACTATATAACAATTCAACGTATAAACTAAGATGATCAACTTCATACAGCTGAATTTATTTACAAACATTAATAATCAAGTGAAAAAGTTAACGCTTACAAAAAACGGTTAATATTTAGGCAATAACCTTAGCTATTACCTAAATAAAAATTACTCAATTTTCCCTAAGCAAAAACTACTTTGCTTCTTTGGACTTTCTAAAGTTTCCAGCATAAAGTGAAGCCAATCTGATTGCCTCGTCTAAGCTCTTTTCCCGGGCGATACCTTTCCCTGCTATATCAAAGGCTGTTCCATGATCAACTGACGTTCTTAAATACGGCAAATTATGAGTAAATGAAACTGTTAAATCTGGATCCAGGGTTTTCGTTGCAATATGACCTTGATCATGATACAGAGACAAAACACCGTCATATTTTCCCATGTTAGCTTGATAAAATACCGAATCCGCTCCAACAGGACCATCTACATTAATATTTTCACTTTTTAACTCTTTGATGGCTGGTATAATATAGTCAATTTCTTCATTGCCAAATAAACCACCATCTCCAGAATGCGGATTTAAACCAGCCACTGCAACGTGCGGATTACTAATACCTAAGGTTTTAAGAGCATTAACTGTTAACTTAACATATTTTTTAATACCCTCTTTTGTGATCAGGTCACAAGCTTTACGTAAAGGAACATGCTTCGAATAGAAAAATACTCGCAAATTTTGAACTTGAAACATCGTTAATGGATCTTTAACACCTGTTAAATCAGAAAGAATATCTGTGTGCCCAAGTGTCTTAATTCCAGCTTCTTGTAGTGCTTCTTTATTCAATGTTGTCGTTACCATCGCTGAAACACCATCATTAACACATAAGTCGTTAGCTTTCTTTATATAATCATAAGCAGCTTGTCCACATTGTGCCTGAACTTCTCCATATTTAAAGGTTGTCATATCAACATTATTCAAATCAATTAAATCAATAACACCTGCTTCAAATTTACCTTCTGATAAATTATCAATTACATTTATTTCAATGTCAGATTTAACAATTTTCTTAACATTTTCTAAAACATTTTTGTCCCCGACAACTACAATCTTAGCTTTTTGATGGATTTCAGGTTTACTAAGCGATTTAACCACTTCCTCGGGTCCAATACCCGCAGGGTCTCCCATAGTGATTACAATATACTCTCTTTTCATAGTAATCTTTTCCTTCTTTACACAATCTTCATACAATTAAAAACTTATTTACAAATTTTTTTGGAATTTCGTGAGCAAAATCTCCTAAATCATCATCAGTTATAACGTAATCTATATCTAAAAAATCTGCAAAATTGATAAAAGTTGATTTTTCAAACTTTGAACTATCTGCCAGAATAATGTTTAGCGAAGAATTTTTTATTGCATTGGACTTGAGCTGCGATCTTGCTTCAGAACCTGTTTGGAAACCTAATCTAGAAATCGAATCACATCCGATAAATGATAAATCAAAATTAAATTTTCTGATTTTTTCAACTGTATCAACACTACTAGACGAATAGGTCTTTTGTGAAAGACTTCCTCCCACAAAATATACGTTTTCTAAACCTGCATCTAACAACAAAATAGCTGTATTTAAGTCAACAGTTACAATAAACAATCCTTTAATTTCACTTATATAAGGAATCAAACACTTAACTGTAGTTCCTGCATCCAAAAAAATGGTTGAATTATCATTAACAAATAAAGCTGCCCGATGAGCTATTCTCTCTTTTTGTTCTATAAGTTCACCTTTTTTAATACTATACGGTTTATCACTGATAGAAAGTTCTAAATCAATAGCTCCACCAAATGTTCTCTTGAGTAACCCTTTTTCCTCCATCTCGGAAAGGTCTTTTCTTATAGTAACTTGAGAAACATTCAATCTTTTTGCTAAATCTAAAACCGTTACCTTCTTTTCCTTCTTTATTAATCGGTTAATAAAATTTTTTCTTTCTTCACTGTACATTTTTTCTCACTTTCGTTCATGAACAATTTTAATATATCATAGCTTTCATTTAGTTTCAATATATTTCTTTACCTTTTGAAAGGTTACGAATTAATTCTTGCCTAAGCCAACCCTTTTTCTATTGAAATAAATAAATCCACTATTGATATTAGCAACAAAACAATACTCCCAATGATTACTAAATGATTTTTACTTTTTAACTTCAAGATCATTTTATAATCAAGGTAAAACTCACCGTCGTTACGCAAGTAACTTATAATATTCAGATTAGATTATACACTTTTATAACCTTTTAATTATGCTTATTGTTGGCTAATAGTCGTATTCTTAAAGTTTTTGCTCTAAAAAGACTTAATAGTAGTAAAAATAAAAAATAATTTAAAGTTAGGCTTACGAATACTTTCGAGTTTGAACTGAACTCATCCAAAAATAGGCTTCGTGTTAAAATGATATGGTATCTAATTTTTAAAGTGAGGATTTTTCAATGAAACAAAATGTTTCCTGGTCTACCAAACTGGCAATTCTATCAGCTGGTTTGTTAACTTTTATCGGTATCTTAGTCGAAACTTCGATGAACGTTACTTTTCCAACACTTATGAAGGAATTTCATGTTAATTTAGCCATCATTCAATGGGTCACCACCGGTTATTTACTCTTAGTGACTATTGTGATGAGTACCACTTCTTATCTAATTAAACGATTTAATGCTCGCAAATTATTTATGACGGCCACTGTTATGTGTTTGGTCGGAACTTTAATTTGTGCCAGTTCTACTAATTTTACGTTTTTAATGATTGGTCGTTTACTTGAAGCAGTAGCTACAGGCTTATCAACACCAACTTTGTTTCATATCATTATGTCCTGTGTCCCGCCTTACAAAATGGGAACCTATACCGGTTTTGCAACAATGATTACTTCTTTTGCACCAGCATTGGGACCTACATACGGGGGAATTGTCAACAACTACACCTCTTGGCGCTGGATTTTCATTGGTGTCCTACCAATTATTATTCTTATCATGATTACTGGTTGGCTAACTATTAAAGTGAAAGCGCAACACAATCAACCGCCGTTTGATTGGCTGGGATTAATTAGTTTAGCAATGACAATGGTCACTCTAATTATTAGTTTTGATCAAGCAGGAGCACACAGCTTTACTAGTTGGCAATTTCTTGTTAGTTTAGTGATCACTTTCATCTTTGGCGGTTGTTTTGGCTGGCATCTCAAAACTAGTCACAATCAACTTTTAAATTTTAAAATTTTAAAAGATCCAATTATCGCCAATCGTGCCATTAATTTCTTTATTTTGCAATTTATTAATATTGGCATTTCCTTTGTGATTCCTATTTTATCTGAGCAAGTTTTAGGAACTAATTCCATGTTAGCGGGACTAATTTTATTACCCGGTTCTTTATTAGGCGCTTTTATCGCCCCTATTGCCGGTAATTTATATGATCATTTTGGTGCTAGTTTACCGCTAACTATTTCTAACTTAACTATTATTGTAGGTGCCTTAGCCTTTACCATTTGGACAGGTCAATTAAATATTGCTCTAATTGTTTTCTTCTACTGCTTCATGCGTGGAGGATTCAATTTAGGCTATGGCAATACGATGTCAGACGCTAGCAAACACGTTGAGCTCACTGCTAAGCCAGATGTGAACTCGCTTTTTAATACATTGCAACAATATGCTGGATCATTAGGAACAGGGATATTATCCGCCATTATTTCGACCAAACAATTAACAGCTGCTGCTCCACAATTAAAGGCAGTGACAGCTCAAGGTTGTCAACTAGACTTTGGCTTGTTAGTAGTCTTAGCAATAATTGCCTTACTATCTACTTTAATTAGCCAACATTATCCACACTCAACCACAGCTTAAATCTCAATTATCATGTTAAAACTCTATAATAATATTTCTCCGCACCAAACGGTGTATGCACCATTAACAACCAATTAACCTTGCACGATAACTTGCAAGGTTTTTGTTTACATAAAAATATCCTAACTGTTGTTTTCAGTCAGGATATTTTAAGTTTTTTCTATTGCTAAAAACTTGAGAATACACCAACTCATGTGAACTACAATATTAATTAACTAATGGAAAGCTAAAGTTATATAGAAACAACTGTGAAATCTGGAAAAAATCAGCATCATCAATATGTTCAATGAATTCTATATTTCTGCCAGAATGTTCAGTAACATCAAATGAATGAACTTGTCTGACAACCACTTGTCCCTTAGTTTGATAACCGTTTAACTGATAATATCCGTGCTTGTTATTCCTAATAGTTGAGGTAATTGGGCTCACAATAATGAAACCAGTATCTTAATTGTAAGCATCTCGACTTAGAATTAAAGCTGGACGTCTTTTCTTGATCTCTCGTTCCCTCTGAGGATCAAAATTAATCCACACAATGTCTCCTTGACTTGGTTGATACATCATTCTTTGTCCTCATCGAATTCTAAGTCATCCCATTCGTCAGGTTCATATTGATTTTCAAAATCCGGATTTGAATATGGATCTTCAATTTTGGAAACTAACTCATAGCCACCATTATTCTTAGAGACGAGTAACCATTTTTGATCTAACTTAAAATCTTCTTTAGAAACAGGCAAGCACAGGGAGCTGCCTCTTCTAACAACGGTTAATAATTTTATAAGATTTCCCCTTAATTTAATATATTAAATACATTAAAAATGTTAAATCGTTACCTTCAAAATAGTTCGATATTAGTTTGTGAATTATCCTTAACGACTACTAATCAAAGGTCAAATCACTCAAAATTAAAGTCTTCATTTAAACTAAAATTAAGCTGAAAATTTGATTAAAACTTGCTATACTTATATTCGTTTAGGGGGATCAAAACCTAAATTCTAGCAAAAGACAGTTCACTTTTGCCAAAACAATCATGTACCAAAAAGAATATTGAGAGGAAGTATTTTTTATGAAGTTTAACAAATTTTATTCACTATCAGCTGCTGCTTTACTAGCTTTAGCTCTAGGTGGAACAGCACATGCCCAGAAGACTAACGCTGCTTCTTATAACTACCCTGTAGCTACTGCTACTCAAAAGCCTAATTCTCAGCTGTACGATTCAAAAGGTAAAGCTACTGCTCAAGTGGTTCCTGCTAATACTGATTGGCGTGTTAGTGATATTCAAACCATTAATGGTCAAAAGATGTATAAGATTGCACCTAACACTTGGCTACCTAGTTCGGAAAGCTATAATAACTTTGCACCAACTAACTATAATTACCATGTAGTACGAGCCATTGCTCCTAAAACTAAATATGCAGCACTTTACGACAACAACTTTAAAGTTATTCCTGAAAGAGTAGTTCCTAACTTCTCTGATTGGAAAGTTGGTAAGACTCAAGTTGTTAATGGTAAGACTTTCTACAAAATTGATGATCATGAATGGATAAGTTCTGACGATGGTGTTGCTAACTTCTCTGTCAATGGGGCTAATAGTTCAAGTTCTACTACTTCTAATAGTTCCACTCCAGACTATTCCACTAAACCAGAAGATAAAAATGGCTTACATTGGTACTGGGATCAATCTTTAAATAGTTGGGAAGCTGATCTGCCAACGACCGTTACAAATGGAGACTCCTCTAATTCGGGTCAGAACTACTCATTTGACGCCCAAGCCACTCAGCAAGCTATGATTAAAGAATTAAACCGTTTGCGTGCTATGAATGGCTTAAATCCGCTTCAAGAGAACCCTGAACTATCTAGTTTCTCAATGGCCAGAGCTCAACGCTTAGCTGATGCTGGTCAGTTAGATAACCATGAAGGATCTTATTCATCACAACACCCAGATCTATTTGCTGGCGAAAATTTAGGTGAGCAACCTATAGAATCAACGCCGGAGCAAAATGCCATCACAGCTACTAGTGGATTCTTCCACGATTATGGAGTACCAGGCGCCGGTCATAGACAAAATATGCTAAATCCGTACTTTAATCAGATTGGCATGGGAGTAGCAAAAAGCGCAAATGGGTACGTTTATATCGTTCAAACATTTTATACACCAAATTCGCAAATAAATAGTGATAATTACAATGATCTAATTAACTATTTGAATTCCCCAACGCCAACGGGGGTATACGACCACTAACAACCAACTAACCTTGTAAGAAGTTCTTACAAGGTTTTTATTTGTACCAAAAAGAATATTGAGAGGAAGTATTTTTTATGAAGTTTAACAAGTTTTATTCACTATCAGCTGCTGCTTTACTAGCTTTAGCTCTAGGTGGCACAGCACATGCCCAGAAGACTAACGCTGCTTCTTATAACTACCCTGTAGCTACTGCTACTCAAAAGCCTAATTCCCAGCTGTACGATTCAAAAGGTAAGGCTACTGCTCAAGTAGTTCCTGCTAACACCGATTGGCGTGTTAGTGATATTCAAACCATTAATGGTCAAAAGATGTATAAAATTGCACCTAACACTTGGTTACCTAGTTCAGAAAGCTACAATAACTTTGCCCCAACTAGTTATAATTACCACGTAGTACGGGCCATTGCTCCTAAAGCTAAATATGCGGCACTTTACGACAACAACTTTAAAGTGATTCCTGAACGAGTAGTGCCTAACTTCTCTGATTGGAAAGTTGGTAAGACTCAAGTTGTTAACGGTAAGACTTTCTACAAAATTGATGATCATGAATGGATAAGCTCTGATGACGGTGTTGCTAACTTCTCTGTCAATGGAGCTAATAGCTCAAGTTCTACTACTTCTAATAGTTCCACTCCAGACTATTCCACTAAACCAGAAGATGCCAATGGATTACATTGGTACTGGGATCCATCTTTAAATAGCTGGGAAGCTGACGTGCCAACAACCATTACAAATGGAGACTCCTCTAACTCGGGGCATAACTACTCATTTGATGCTCAAGCTACTCAACAGGCAATGATCAAAGAATTAAACCGTTTGCGTGCTATGAACGGATTAACTCCACTTCAAGAAAACTCTGAACTATCTAGTTTTTCAATGGCCAGAGCTCAACGTTTAGCTAATGCAGGACAATTAGATAACCATGCAGGATGGTATGACAATGCTGTTCCAAATAATAATTTTGGATTACTTGAAGAGAATCTGGATGAATCAGATTTACAAGCTACGCCACAAGAAAATGCTACCAATGTTACTAGCATTTTCTTCCATGATTACGGAGTTCCAGATGGTGGTCATAGACAAAATATGCTAAATCCCTACATTACAGAAATAGGTATAGGAGTCGCAACTGATAACAAAGGAAATCTATTTACTGTACAAACATTAGCTACGCCACAATCAGGCGTAACACAATCAAATATTGATGCTATTAATGCATATAATAATGGTCCAGCCCCAACAGGTGTTTATGATCACTAACAATCAAACAACCTTGCATGATAACTTGCAAGGTTTTTGTTTACATAAAAATATCCTAACTGTTGTTTTCAGTCAGGATATTTTTGAGGTTTTTCTATTGCTAAATCATTAAGGTTCAAAAATCTAATACTATTCGAATTTGACAACTAGTCTTTTACCCATAGCATGAGCTACTGTAGCTAATTTGTCAAAGGTTACATTATCACCGCGTTCTATACGTGCTATAGTTGGTTGTGGTACACCAGCACGTTCAGCAAGATCAGCTTGTGTTAATCCTGCTGCTTCACGGGCTTTATACAAAGCTATTGCACTGGCAGACCGTTCTTTTTCCAAACGATAAGATTCTGCAAATTCTGGATCTTTTAATTCTTCTTTTACGATATCATTAATTTTCATTGTTAGACTCAAACTCCTTTCTTAAAGATATTGCATGATTGATTTCTGACTTAGGTGTTTTAGCTGATTTTTTAGTAAATCCATGAGTAATTACATACCTAGACCCGTGAACGTGAAAATATAACACCCGTTGAATATTGGTAGATACTTTACTACGGATTTCATACAGATTCTTTTCACCTTGTATCTTTTTAACCCAATTAAGACGTTGGGCAATTAATAAGCCCTGATCTTGTGTATCAGTTATAACTCGCAAAATTTTAGCACGATCAGATATAGGTAGCTTTTTCAACCATTCCCCAAATTCGTCATGTCCATTTTGCAGTCTATATGACTCAAATACTGGTTTTTCCATATTCTTATTATATCATTAATGTTTTTATTTTACTATATATAATATTTATTAATTAAAGGTAAATTATGAAATTAAATGTTTCTACAATGGATTAAATTTTGAGACTTTTCTATTGCTAAAACGTTAAGGTTCAAAAACTTTATTGCCTGTGTTATCATTGATATTGAAAAAGAGATCGGTGTTAGAGCGCCAATCCTTTAGCGATCCGCTTTAAAGGCGGTGACAAGTTATTAAAAACAATATTAAATCATCCTATAACTGGTCAAAGTTATGATAGGACGATTTTTTTATTACTTTTTGTTGTTCATGATTGTGGCAACTAATGTGCCAAAAGCAATCATTAACATTAATACCTGATAGGTACCCAAGTAAGACTGGATGTCCTTTCTGTTGATTCTTCCGTATTCTCATACGCAAGCACCTCCTTGAGAACAAACAGTCACCGCCCATAAAACTTATCGCACTAACTATTTTAGCACATGAACTAGATTGAACCACTTCTCAATTTTGGGAAATGATTTTTTCTAAAGAATATGTTATATTGGTAATGAAAAAGGATCAGTGCTGTAACACCGATCCCTTAAGTAAAGTTGCCAAAGCGGTAGCTATTCAAATTTTAACTTTAAAAATTTAGAAGCCATCAGCTCCTGCACAGAGCTAAGACGGCTTCTTTTTTACTTTGAATTTTGATATTTTAGAATATCTATAACCGTATTCACAATTTCACGAACTGCTTTTACAGCCCAGCTTTTACAGCCAAATAGATAATTTCTAAAACAGCAATCATCAAAGACAATTGGTTTTGCATTTACAGTTTTTACACCATAAGCACCACCCATTTCTGAAATAGCCCCGCCTTAGCATTTAACTTTACTATTATGTATGTAGTTACTTATGCATCAAGGTTTAAAACATTCAGCAGTGATTTGATTGTAAGAATATTGATTTTGTTTTTTCATCGACAATTGAAAAAGGATCAGTGCTGCAAAACTGATCCCTTTGGTACAGTTACTAAATTAGCAACTAATCATATTTAAATTACAATAAGACTGTTGTTAACTTTAAGATAGTCTTATTTTTAATGATAAATTTTCTTAACATTAAATGTAGCAAAGCCTAGAATTAATTGTACAACGTTTAAAATAGACACTCTACTACGAATTTAATTTAGATTTTTTATGATTGTAGTAACCAATTAAGAGCATTAAGGTAACTATTAACAATAAGAAGATCCCGGCAATAATAAATAAATTCATTTTGAGAGTAAAATCACTTTGAAAAACAATTGTCACAATACTGACGATCATTAATGTAGACACCACAATATTCCATATTGGGGTATTACTTGGACGAATTAATAAGAAGGTCAAAATCAAGACCACAACTATCATTACAATAAGATTGAGCCAAATTAGCTTTTGAGCAAAAGCAGTTTCATTACGAAGTTGTAATAAATTAAAAATAGACAGCACCATTGATATCACGGCTAAAATCCAACTCAACCAATTTAATTTTTTAGTATTCACTAGCTAATCCTTCCTTTCATCCCGGTTACAATGAAATTATATCACAATCAACTATATTTATTCCTACCTTTAAATAAAATATCAGTAAAAAAGACCAGCACAAAAAACGACTCAGACAAATTTTAACAATTTGCGAATCGTTTTTTTAATTGAAAGTTTATATCTGGTAACTGGACTTAATTATTATTTAATTTTTTCAGTATCTTTCATCCAGCCTAAGGCCATCGCCTTTTCACCCAAATGTGTTCCAATAACCGGACCAAAATAAGTTTGCTCAATGGTGACATTAGGAAATTTTTGTCGCAAATGCGCGGTCCAACGATCATTTTCTTGCGGATCATTCGCATCAATCACTAGTAAACGATACGGAAAATCAGCTTGTTTTAAAGCTGTTTCAAAACGTTCCTCACTCTTTAAATACGCCTTTTTTTCCGAACGAACTTTGCCATAAGCCACAATTTCATCTGATTGATTATCAAATGTTAACAACGGTTTAATATTCAACATTGTCCCAATCACAGCTGAGGCATTGGATAAGCGCCCACCCTTAACTAAATTGTTTAAATCCTTAACAACAATATTCTCATCAATCGTTGCGCGTAAAGCATCTAATTGTGCCAAAATTTCTGTAAGACTAGCACCGGCTTGAGCCAATCTCCCAGCTTCCATAGCCAAGTAGCCCATTAATTTAACAGTAATCCGTGAATCGTAAGGAATGACTTTAATATTTGTTTTAGTAGCCGCTAAAGTCTTTAAACTATTAATAAAGCCCGAAATTGTAGCGGCTAAATGAATCGAAATCACTGCTTCATAACCTTGATCAGCTAAATTATCATATAATTGATCCATCTCACCCAAACTTGGTTGTGAAGTCTTAGGTAGTTCTTTTAAATTACGAACTTGGTCATAAAATTCCTGGTTCGTGATATCAATACCTTCCCGATATACTTGCCCTTGAATAATGACCGGAATAGAAACAACTGTAATGTTATAGCGTGCCGCTTCTTCTGCAGTTAAATACGCAGTACTATCAGTTACGACGGCAATTTTCATGTACTACCTCACCCATTTCATTTGATTACTATCAGATAAGTCTAATAGCGAACATTCTACCATAATTAATATATTGGTGTAAAATGATAAGTTAGTATCTTTTATTTGTCAATCTAAAGGAGTTTTTATGTCATTTGATGGTTTATTTACCCATGCTTTGGTCCAAGAATTAAGCCCCATCCTTGTCGGTGGCCGCCTCAGTCGTATCCAACAACCTTTTGCCCAAGAATTAGTCTTAACTATCCGCAATCATCGACAAAATTATAGCCTACTATTATCTGCTAATCCGAACTATGCTCGGGTTCAACTAACGGAGCTCAAATTTCAAAGTCCCAAAACTCCCAGCAATTTTGTGATGACTTTACGCAAACAATTGGATAGCGCCATTTTACAAACAATTCAGCAAATTGAGAATGATCGCATTTTAACCTTAACCTTTCAGAATCGTAACGAACTAGGTGATTTACAAGAAATTACTTTTTACGTCGAAATCATGAATCGTCATAGTAATATTGTTGTTGTGAATGATCAATCGCAATTAATTATTGATGCGATTAAACACGTCGATCTTACTCAAGACCGTTATCGGCAACTATTGCCTAAAGAAACCTATCGCTTGCCACCTGCCCAAAATAAAATCAATCCGTTTGATGTCTTTGAGCGTGAAAAATGGCTCAAACAAAATGGCCAACAACTCTTGCAAAGTGATCTTGCACAAGCAGCACACAACATTCAAGTTAATTTTCAAGGCTTTGATAAAAATAGTGCTCAAGAATTAAGTACCCGTAGTCAAGCAAGTACTGACGATGCCCACTTAATTCAGGTGTGGCAGGATTTTTTGGCAAGTTTTAATCAACCACAAGCAACAATTGCAACGAAACAATACCGTCAGCTTTTTACTGCTCAGCCCTATGTGTCCTTGACTTCGGACGGTTTTCAGCAACAAACTTTCACTAATTTAAGTCAAATGTTAGATGACTTTTATCGTGACCGTGCCCGGCAAGATCGTGTGCGCCAACAAGCTAGCAATATTTTACAATTAATTAAACGATATTTAAAACGAAATCAGACCAAGCTCAAACGATTACAACAAGATTTAGCCAAAACCGAATCCGCTGAAGATTATCGCATTCAAGGTGAATTATTAACGACCTACTTAAACCAAGTCAAGCGGGGACAAAAAAGCGTCCAATTGCCAAACTATTATGATAACAACCAACTGTTAACTATCAAGTTAGATCCCGCTAAGTCCCCGGCAACGAATGCCCAGCAATATTTTAAAACTTACCAAAAGCTCAAAAACTCTATTCGCCATTTAAATGAGCAAATTGAGCAAACCAAAGTAGAAATTGCTTATTTAGAAGGTATTTTGGCGCAAATTAATTATGCTGATCCTCAGGATTTAGCCGATATCCAATTAGAATTAACTCAACAAGGTTACATTAAAAAACAAGCACGCAAAAAACAGCGCAAAACTAAAATCCAATCCGGAGCAGCCTTTCAGGCTAGTGATCAAACTATTATCCGGGTTGGCAAAAATAACTTACAAAATGATTACCTGACTAATAAATTAGCAGATAAACGCTACACCTGGTTGCATATCAAAAACTTACCAGGTTCACACGTCATTATTGAATCATTAGCTCCTAGTGAGCAAACCATTCTGGAAGCGGCTGAACTAGCAGCTTACTTTTCTAAAGCTGGGGCGAATGCTAGTAAAGTTCCCATTGATTATACATTGGTTAAACACGTGCACAAACCTAATGGCGCCAAACCAGGTTTTGTGATTTATACCGATCAAAAAACGCTCTTGGTGGATCCTCACTTACGCTTAAAGCAGTTAAAATAGCAGCCAAAGTAGAAAAATCAACACTTAATTAACGTTTAAACAAAAGATGATTATGCCTTTGATTATCTACATCTCATTAACCATTTTTGACCGCTATAAGTTTATGTGACTGGCAAATGGAAAACACTTTTTCTGTAATTAATAATAATTTTTTCAAAAATTGCAAATGTGATAGACTAAATATATAACTTTAATATGAAGGAAGATTTTCATGGCAGATTCAGTGCACTTTCCTGCTGGCTGGCACAAAGCGTTTTATACTTTGTGGCTAGGCAGCTTTATTACTGGGATGGGCTATTCGATGACTATGCCCTTTATCTCGTTGTTTATTGCTGATCTAGGGCACTACAGCAAATTACAAATCAATTTGTACTCCGGTTTAGCTTTTGCTGTCACTTTTATTGCCCAGGCAATTGTTTCTCCTTACTGGGGGAATTTAGCTGATCGCAAGGGTCGTAAATTAATGTGTATGCGGGCTTCGGGGGTCATGGCACTCACCATTTCAGCCATTGGCTTTGCCCCTAATGCCTTATACATCATCATCATGCGCTTAATTCAAGGGGCGTTTTCAGGTTATATTAATAACGCAACTGCTTTAATCGCTAGTGAAACACCACATCAAAAAAGTGGTCTTGTGATGAGTCAAATGATGACCGCCGGAACTGCGGGCAATTTAATCGGTCCGTTATTAGGCGGAGCGTTATCCAGTTTTTTTGGTCATTTATTTGGTAATATTTGGGGCTACCGCATACCATTTTTCATTACGGGCTTTTTAATGTTTGTCGTCTTTTTGGGAACAACGACTTTGGTTCACGAAGACTTCACACCCATTGCTCGTGAAAAAATGCAACCAATGAAAGAAATTATGCGGTCCTTGCCCAATTTAAAATTAATTATCATCATGTTCATTACTACGATGTTAGTTCAATCAGCAACCATGTCGATTGACCCAATCGTTTCTCTATACGTTAAATCCATGGTGCCCCATAGTCATAGTATTGCTTTAATTGCGGGTATTGTTGCCGCTACACCCGGACTAGGAACATTATTGGCTGCTTCGAAAGTTGGTCACGAAATGGACAAAATTGGTCCGATCAAAGTTTTGCGTGTTGGCCTAATTGTCGGCGGACTTTTATTCATACCAATGGCCTTGACTAACTCGCCTTGGGTCTTAGCAGCCCTGCGCTTTTTACTAGGAATTGCTAGTGCGGCGATGTTACCAGCAGCCCAAACCGTTTTAACTTTGAATAGTCCGACTGCTAGTTTTGGGCGAATTTTTAGTTACAATCAGTCTTTTCAAGCTCTAGGTTCAGTGATTGGTTCTTTGATGGGGTCTACCTTATCTGGCGTTTACAATTACGCGACCGTTTTTTGGACCACCGGTTTCACTATCTTGTTAAATTTTATTTTAGTTTTAATCTTTGCGCGCAACGCCGCCAACCGGCAAAGCAAATAAGTTTTACTTAAGATTTGTGTGTAACATTATTCTCATCATTATTTACTAATTTGTTATTAGAAGTGTTAAGCATATTACTTTCAAAAAGTCCAAGCAAACTACAATTTTGAAAGTAATACGTGTAAACACTTCTTTTTTTGTTGACGTTCTTTACATCAAAAATTAATAAAATCTAAATCCTTTCATGATACTTTTATAAGGAGAGCTCAGAATAAAAGTAAAGTAATGAAACAAAAAAATGATACTGCAATTTGGAAGCCAAAGAAGCTGCTAAAATTTGGACAAAGCAAAAAATTACGTCCGTTTAAGATTTAAAGCAACTGTATGGAAACAATAACTAGTATTAAAGATCTGTCATTAATTACTAAATTTAGTTATAGTCCGCTTGAATCATCGAATAGATTCCCTCGTCACAAATTCCTTGATTATTTTTTCCTGCTCGGCGTGCCACTCCCTCAAACCGCATGCCACTTTTTTTCATCACAGCTCCCGAAGCTGAATTACACAAATCATAGCGACATTCAACCCGGTTAAAACTACGTTCTAATAATAAATATTGGTTAATCCTAGCCAGTGCTTCTGTCATAATCCCTTGATTCCACCATTTAGAACCTAAAACATAACCAACTTCGGCAATTTTCAAGGATTGATTTAGGTGGACCACGGAGATCTCACCCACTAATTGTTGGCTGGGCAATTCAATCCCCCAAATAAATTGATCATCGTTCTTTTTAATTGCCTGAATCCGTCTTAAGCTCTCTTGTTGCGATTGATGTGGTGTCCACGTTAAATACTTAGTCACCAAACTGTCACTTGCCCAATTAGTAAACATTTGCTGCGCATCAGAAACATTGAAGTGTCTTAGTTTAATACCATTATTTGCAATCAACATTAACATCAACTCTCTTTACTCTGAATTAAAACCTGAAGCACATATCTAAATATTGTTATTGATTAGATTAACTGTTTTTTTAGGAGCGTCAACTCCTAAAACTAGTCTAGAATACAGCTCATTCTGTAATTGAATCACAATCGGACAACTCGAACGCTTGACATTGAAAAAAACTTTTTCATTATTTTTTAAATAAGTACCGCCAGCATAATTAGGAAGGTTGGTTCCTGGACAGCGAAGTCCTTTAAATTCATTTAAGATACCTGAATCAATCGTTGCTCCCAATACATTTTTTAATGGAATAACTAGTTTCTTCTTTAAGCTAGCAACTTTATATTTTCCTTGCGAAACTTTAAAACACTTTTCTTTAAAAAAATAATCCTTCCAAAATTAAAAATTTTGAAAGGATTATTTGCAATAAAATCATACAAATTTCATGAAACTAGATTAAAGTACATGATTATTTATTGGGCAACGTAAAGTAACTCAAGCGACTGCTATATAAGCCGTTCTTTTGCTGAATTAAGGTGATTTTACTACCAAAATAATCTTGCTGTTTGTTAGCGTAATTCGAATTAATCCCTAATAAAACGTGGCCTAAATTGCTGACAAAATTCGAATTAATTTGTTGAATTAAACCAATATTAGTAGTGAATCCAGCCAAGGTTTGAATGACTTGTTGCTTTTGCAAAATTAACGTCCCATAACGAACATCTGGCAAAAAAGTTTTAATATAATGGTTAACTTGCTTAACTAAGTTGGGTCGGTGCTTGCCTGGAACCGACGTTAATTCTAAGCGCCGCGCACTTAAATGTTTAAAAATCGTGGTAATTGGTGACGACAGCCAAGTATGATGCTCTTGATCTTGAACAAAGACAACTTCTTGAATCGCATCACTTGGTAAAATTTTTAAATAATTACTAATATTAAAAATAGTCAATTGGTAACTTTGATGACTTAATTCTTGCGTATTAATTCGCAATTGCAGTTGATTTTGCTCACTATACAAATGTGACTGTAAACAGCGCGAATCAGAATAAAAATCCACGGTTGTTGCAGTGTCCACATTACTTAACAAATTACCAAAAATTGCCGTTGAAAAACCATCATCTTGAAACGAATGAACCAAATTATGAGTTAACAAAACTTGTTCATAATTAGACAACATATCGGAGTTTTGGTAACCATCAATTTCTACTTGATAATGTTGCATCACAGGTGGTGCATACAAAAAAGTACTGTAATGACCATTAATCTTACTAGTTGCCGCTAAATCCAATAAAGTTGCGGTCGGCTGTTCCACCGAGTTAATCGCTAATTGTTGCGTTAACTTCTGCGCTTGACTCAATGTTAAATGCCAAAACTTAGCCAACAAATAATCATCAAAACCATACAATTTACTATGAGCGTACAATTGCAAATTACCTTTTTGTTCTCTCAATGTTTGGGCTAAATTAATTAGATGTTGTAATGCCTGCAAAAATTCCCAGTTATAATGGGTAAAACTTTGCACTTCTTTTAAATCAAAGCCCCGTATTAAAGCTTCACAAATCACCAAAACTCGCCGCACCTTGGTTTGAAATAAATCAGCTTCAATCTGCTCATCACTATAATATTTGAGTGGACGCTTCAAAAAGATATCGTGCAGTAAGTCTAAACCAGCAAAAGCCTTCATAATCACAGTTTCCAAGTTATTACCATTAACTACAATGGCTCCATTGGAAGTTTGGTGCGGTCCTAACAAGACTTTCAATTGTTTACGATCTTGTGTTTGCCAAATAGGCACGCGCGCAGTTAAATGGTTCGGCGTTAGTTCGACGGCTGCGTTCATCTGATAATTGGTTAAAGTTGTCAGATTTTGCAGTCTTTGACCAACACTTACCTGACAAATCACTTCAAACAAAGGATAACCCGTACTAGCAATTAAGGGTAAGATTTTACTACGAAAAACGGGTGAAATTTCTAGAACATAAAATGATGCCGTCGTTTCATCGACAGCTAAATGAAAAGTGCATGTACCAATAATTTTTAAGAGTGAAGTTAATTTCAAAACGGCATTGCGTAAACGCTGAAATAGCGCATCATTAATGGAAAAAACGGGGGCAACACTGGTCGAATCATTCGAGTGCACTCCAATAGGATCCATATCCTCTGATGAAAAAATCAAAGCACTGTTATCAAATTTATCACGCAAAGTCACCAAAGTTAATTCTTTAAAGTTATTAATGCCCCGCTCCATTTCAAAGCCATCAGCCGTCATTCCCGTTTGAAAAAAGTCTACTAATTGTTTGGTATTGTTGACCGTATTCCAATGCATTTTTTGTTCAACTGTATTAGAACGAATAATCACAGGAAACGTCTGCTGTTGAGCAAATGCCAACGCTTCTTGGTAGGTTTGAACATTTTGATGTTCAATCAAGCGGAAACCGTGATCTTGCAAATATTTATTCAGGGAACGCTTGCTTAAACTGAGCGTTAAGTTTTGTTGATTAAAATTCAAAAGTTCCACAGTGCTAGCTTGAAAAGCTTCATCTTTTAATAGACTTCGAAAAACGTTCAGTGTATTAATTCCACTAAAGCCTGGAAAGATTAAATCAATCGCATATTCACTAATTAAGGTTTTGATTGTCGCGACATTAATTTCATCATAAACAATCACTGCTTCGTCCGCTAAAGAGTTCGCTAGTGATTCACGATTTTCAGTTAATAAAACTACTCGATAACTATCTTGCTTAAAACAGCGAATTGCTACACGTAAGGCTCGTTCACGTTCTAACTTTTCGTTAGTCATCAAGCCGGTAGTATTCCCAACAACTAAAATGGTTTTCATCATAATTTTTTACCTTGAACAAAGGAATTAATCATATCAATAAACTCATCAAAAATATAATCAGCATCATGAGGACCTGGAGCGGCTTCAGGTTGGAATTGAACGGTCATAGTCGGATCGCGGCGATGTCGTAAACCTTCAATGACATTATCCGTCAAACAACGGTATGTCACAAAGAAGTTTCGCCGCGCCGCCGGCGTTAATTTAACTTCATAATTATGATTATGATTTGAAAATTCAATATTCTCCGTAGCAATTTCGAGCGTTGGTAGGTTCGAACCATGATGCCCTAAACGCATTTTTTGCACCACGGCACCATTCGCCAACGCCACCACCAAATGGCCTAATCCCACTCCTAAAATCGGAATTTGGCCTTCTAATTCTTGGCAAGTGGCAATGGTATCCGGAATTTCTTGTGGATTACCAGGACCACTAGTAAATAACACCGCATCTGGCGCCAAATCCAATATTTCCGCTGCTGAAGTATTGTAAGGCAAAATTACCGAATCACACTTACGAATAGATAATTGACGTAACAACGAAAACTTCAATCCCAAATCAACGACTGCAATTTTAAATCCCACATTAGGATTAGGATAAGGTTGCTTAGTGGAGACCGTTTTGACCCGATCTCGGGGAATTACCAACGCGCGAATTTGATCACGAGCATGCTCATCAGCGGTGTCCATAATACTAGCTTTTAAGGAACCAGTTTGTTGTAGATGTTGCGTTAAACCTTGTACATCCAAATTGGTAATCCCCGGAATTCGTCTTTTTTTCAAAAAAGAATTTAGCGAATTAGGATCATTACTATCCAACTGTGGGTAAGCCACGCTACCAAAAATTACACCCTTACAACTAGGCGTAATCGATTCATAGTCATCCCGATTCATCCCCGATGTACTAACAATGGGACTAGCAAAGACAATAATTTGATCATTATACGTTTGATCAGTAATAGCATGCTCAAAACCATTCATATTATTGGTTAGAACCAACTCACCAGTAGAAATAATTGGCGCACCAATGGCTTCCCCCGCAAACGCTGTACCATCTTCTAAAATTAAATATCTAGTTTCGGTTGTCATCATGGATAATCTCCACGCCATCTGCATCATCAATTTCGGCCATTGAAACTTTGATTTCCTCTTGCCGAGAAGTTGGAATATTCTTGCCCACATAATCGGCCCGAATTGGTAATTCACGATGACCACGATCAATTAACACAGCCAAAGAAATTTTCCCAGGACGACCAATACTCATAATGGCATCTAACGCTGCCCGAATGGTCCGGCCTG
Source organism: Bombilactobacillus sp. ESL1187 (assembly GCF_058107155.1). Classification (NCBI taxonomy): domain Bacteria; kingdom Bacillati; phylum Bacillota; class Bacilli; order Lactobacillales; family Lactobacillaceae; genus Bombilactobacillus; species Bombilactobacillus sp. ESL1187. The sequence goes on along the minus strand of NZ_JBYLTZ010000001.1, from coordinate 1,624,205 downwards.
TATACAAAACATCATCTACTAAAACCACATTTTTATTATCAATATCAGCAGCCGTAAACTGGGGTGGTGCACCATGTGTCTTTTTTTCATCATCACGAAACTCAGACACATCTAAATCAAATTGTGGAACTTCATATTCCTCTAATTGACGTAAACGATTTTGGATACGTTGTGCCAAAAAGGCGCCGCGCGTTTTAACACCTATTAAAACTAAATTTTGGTCACCTTTATTTTTTTCAATAATTTCATAGGTAATGCGCGTTAAAGTCCGTTTCATTGTCTTACTATCAACAATTTCTTTTTCCATTTTGATTCTCCCCTAGTCAACTGATCTGTACTTTAATTAAAGATGGTGCGACATCTGCGTCATTGCTCGTAATTGTTGCAGTTGTTGCTGAAATATCTGCGGTGGCTGTACTTCAAACTCTAACCACTGCTTCGTTCGGGGATGCGTAAAGCCTAAACATTGTGCATGTAAAAATTGTCCATTACCTGCTAAGGTATGCCGTGGTCCGTACAGTGGATCACCCGCTACTGGATGACCAATATACTGTAAATGCACCCGAATTTGATGCGTACGCCCCGTTTCTAATTGACACTCAATCAAAGCATAATCTGAAAAATTCTCTAACACTTTAAAATGAGTAACAGCTTTTTTTCCATTGGCTACTACCGCTTGTTGCTGACGTTTGTTGGGATCACGCCCGATTGGCGCTTCAATCGTCCCCTCCTGTTCTGTAAAAGGATGATGAACGATTGCTAAATAGCGGCGTAAATTAGTTTTATTTTGTAATTGTTGACTTAAGGAGTCTTGGGCTAACTGGGTTTTAGCCACCATTAATAGTCCTGACGTATCTTTATCAATTCGATGAACAATTCCCGGACGAATCGTATCTGAACTTTGAACCTTAGTGTGATACAAAATAGCATTAACTAAAGTCTGATCTGGATGACCAGCCGATGGATGGACGACCATCCCCTGTGGCTTGTTGACTACTAAAACATCGGCATCTTCATAAACCACATCTAAAGGCAAATCTTGTGCAAAAGCCTTTAAGGGCTTTAAAGCTAAGGGGGTAACTTGCACCGTCACATCAGCCTTAATTTTGGTCCCAGTTTTGGTAACAGCTTGACCATCAACTAACACTTGACCAGCTTTAATCCATCTTTGTAACTGCGAACGCGTTAAATCCGGTCTTTGCGCTAAAATGGCTTTATCTAAACGCTGATTAGCTTGTAAATTAATAAAAGTAAATGTTTGCAACTTAAGACTCTTCCTGTTCTGATTTAAATAGATAAATTACTAATAAAACTACGCCCACTGTAATAAGAATATCAGCAACATTACAAACAAAGTTCAATAACGGCCAATTACCCAAACTTAAGGCAATCATATCAACTACATAGCCCCGAAACAAACGATCACAGACATTGCCCAGACTACCAGCTATTAATAAGGACAAACTGGTTAATAACCAGGGGGAACGATCTTTGCCCTGAAACAGCATGTAACCCAAACAAACAACTACAATCAATGTTACTCCATAAAATAATAACATTTTTCCAGAAAAAAGATTATAGGCAGCACCGTGATTATTAATCCGCGTCAATCCCAAAATACCCGGGATAATTGTCCGCACGTGTTCAAACGGGATCTGCGTAATTGACCACCATTTAACTAATTGGTCAACCAGTAAACCCAGCAAAATTATTAAAATATAAATTATCATTAGTAATCCTCAAAGATAAATAAAATAGATTGATTGTCACCCTGATCGACATAATCAAGTTACAGCGATACGGCAAAAAATTGTACCAATTGCCACGAAGCGTTCATTATTATCATATTCCAAACACCAAAAACCCAGGTTAATTTTCAGCTTTGATCATAGCTTTTTAAAATAAGCCAGTAATCTGATCATGTTCATCAATATCCATATTTAAAGCAGCGGGCTGCTTCGGTAAACCAGGCATGGTCAAAACATTGCCAGTTAAAACTACTAAGAAGCCGGCACCCAATTTGGGTTGTAATTCTTGGACATGTAACACAAAATCACTGGGAGCTCCTAATTTTTTCGGATCATCACTAAAGGAGTATTGTGTTTTAGCAATACAAATTGGTAAATTAGCCCAGCCTTGCTGTTCAATTTGCCGAATTTGCTTTTGCGCTTTCGGACTTAAAACAATATCTTGCGCGCCATAGACCTGTTGGGCAATGGTTTTGATTTTCGTAACGATAGGCAATGAATTTTGATACAGACGTTGATAATGATTCACGGTAGTTTGATCAATTAAGGCTTGGGCTAAATTCAAAGCCCCAGCACCACCATCTTGATGCACTGTGACAGGATAAGCTTTGACTCCTAATTTTTGACATAATGTCTGCACTAACGCTAATTCGTCTGCACTGTCACTAGCAAATTGATTCAAAGCCACTAATACCGATACGCCCGCTTTTTGTAAATTCTGAATGTGCCGCTTTAAGTTACTAAAACCTTTTTCTAATGCAGCCAAATCGGGTGTGGTTAAATTCGCTTGAGCTTGGCCACCATTATATTTTAAAGCACGGACAGTCGCTACTACCACTGCTACATCGGGAGTTTTAGCCAAATGTGGCGTCACAATGTCTAAAAACTTCTCCGCACCTAAATCAGCACCAAAACCGGCTTCCGTTAAAGCATAATCGCCCAAATGTAAGGCTAAATTAGTAGCAATTAAACTATTACAGCCATGAGCGATATTAGCAAACGGACCGCCATGAATTAAAACCGGTGTATGCTCTAGTGTTTGCACCAAATTGGGTTTAATGGCATCTTTTAGTAATAACGCTAACGCTCCTTGTGCCTTTAAATCCCGTACAAATACTGGCTGTTGATCATAAGTATAGCCAATTAAAATTTGCCCCAAACGCTTTTTCAAATCTGTTAAATCAGTCGCCAGACATAAAATGGCCATTAATTCAGAAGCTACAGTGATTTGAAAGGATTCTTCGCGAACATAACCGGAAGTTTTACCACCTAGACCAATGACCGTGTGGCGTAAAGCCCGATCATTCACATCTAATGCCCGTTGCCAAGTAATCTGTCTTGGATCCAATTGTAACTGATTTCCTTGTTGTAAATGATTATCAATTAAAGCTGCTAACGTATTAATAGCCGCCGTTAAAGCATGCAAATCACCAGTAAAGTGTAAATTAATATCTTCCATGGGTACTACTTGCGCAAAACCACCGCCAGCTGCCCCACCTTTTAGTCCCATCACCGGTCCCAAAGAAGGCTCACGCATGGCTACCACAGCTGATTGTTGCAGTTGCTTTAACGCATCTGCTAAACCAATCAAAACCGTCGATTTGCCTTCACCCATCGGTGTCGGACTCATCGCTGTGACCAAAATCAGTTTACCTAAAGGTCTTTTTTGGGCCGCTTGTTGTGCTTGGACAGTGATCTTGGCCTTATCATTGCCATAAGGTTCCAAATCCGCAGCAGTTAAACCTAACTGGGCAGCAACCTTTTGAATTGGCCACATAGCTGTACGTTCGTTCTCCTGAGCAATTTCAATATCTGTTTTCATTAAATACCCCTCCTATCATTAATTAATTGTTGCAGTACATGATAAGCTTTCGGTAGAATTATTAATTTGAATAATCCGGATTGACGAGAATTAATCTTAATAGTACAAACACCATGATGATAACTAATCATTTGTACTTCTTTAACTAAAATTTGCCGTTGTTGTGAAGCTATTAAACCGGATAATTGGATTGTTTGTTGTTGGACATTAATCTGTAAGCGACTATGAATCAGAATCCAGCCGCCGACTAAAATAGTCCCAATTATGATGGCAAGTGCTCCGTAATTGAGTCTATCTGATTCTAATTGTAAAATACCGCCAATAAATAATAAAATCCAGAGCCAACACCATAACAAGGCGTTAATCTGATTAACTTTTTGATAATGAAATTTTTTAAGCATGTTAACCTCACAATTAACTTTGAATGATTTAAGCAAATTTTACCATATTGCAGTTTGATTCCCAATTTGCTGACAAAAAATTGTAAAAAGTTTATGATAAAACCAAAATTGTAATAATTGAGGACAAACCGATGATCACAAATTATTCTCACCAATTACCCATCCAAATTATCGACGCTCATAATATTAACGCGACTGAACAAAGTGACTTAATCCAAAACTACCATGTCACACGTGAAATCATCAATTACGCACTTGATAAATTTGAGCGCCCCCGTATTACCTATGATCAATTAACCCACAGCTTTTTAATGGTTTTATCTATTCCAAATCAAAAACAAACGCTCACCACTTCGGTTCAATCAGTCACCCTATTTGCTAACCGTAAACAAATAATTTGCTTTACCAATGACCAAAGTCAACACATCATCCAATACTTACGCGATTTTGTTAGCAATTATCCAGACGAGCAAAATTTAACTTTTCGTATCTTCGCTGATTTAATTCAGCAAATTTCTGATGACTTTTTAGATAAAGTTAAACAGTTTTATGATGAACAAGAACAGATTGAGATGGAATTTGAGCACCATCGCCATCGTTCAGCAACCATCAATCAATTAGCTAATTTACAAACTAAAATTACCTTTGGTGTCACTTCCACCACGGGCAATGCAGATTTAATTGATGAATTAACTGCTTTTTTTAATTCAAATGATAATCATTTGCAACTAGATCATGTCACTCATCAGCATTTTAATTCCGCACGCATCGAAGCTACTCAAGCTTTCAAAAACTTTCAATTAATCAATGAAATTGCCCAACAACTATCGGGAACTTATAACAATTTATTAAATAATGAAACCAATGATGTCATGCGTTATTTAACGGTTTATTCGTTAATATTAACAATTCCATCAATCGTGGTCGGCTTCTACGGAATGAATATGCATTTGCCTTTAGCTAGCAGTCCATGGTCTTGGATCATTTCCATTATTATTATGATTTTATTATCACTTTTACTAATTATCGACATGATTCGGCGTCATTTTTTATAAGTTGGATGACCCCAATATTGAAATAGATCGGTTCTCAAGGCACCATTATATAGTTTGCGTCGCTTAGTCGGTTTTTGACCGTAATATTTAGCAAATTCTAAATCACTAGTTAAATAATATTTACTCCACGTCGTCAACTGCCGAAAACTATTCCCCATCTGCTGGTATAATTGATGCACTTTTGTCTGATCCTGCATACGTTTACCGTAAGGCGGATTAGCAATTAAAATGCCGTCTTGTCGTTGCAAACGTAAATCTTTGACCGCTAATTGCTTAAAATTAATATCATGCAAAACACCCGCTTGATGCGCATTTAATTTAGCCACATCAATCATCGAGCCATCTATATCACTGGCCCCAATTTGTAACTGACCACTCGGCAAAATTTGATCAGTAGCTGCTTGTTTTGCTTGTACTAACAATTGATCATCAAACCAATCAAAATTTTCAAACGCAAAATGGCGCTGCAGTCCTGGAGCAATATGGCGCCCAATCAAGGCCGCTTCAATAGCAATTGTGCCCGAACCTGTCGTTGGATCATAAAAAGGATCAGTTGCTCGCCACGGCGTTAACAATATTAACGCGGCGGCAAAATTTTCTTTGAGTGGTGCACCACCGTGTTCGATCCGATAACCACGTTTAAACAAAGAATCGCCCGTGGTATCTAAGGTCAACTCCACTTGATCTTTGACAATGCGCACCTCAATTTGAAAAGTGCTCCCACTTTCAGGCAAACGCCCACGGCGGTGATAAACTGCAGCCATTTTATCAACAATTGCTTTTTTAGTGATGGCTTGAATATCTGGTTCCGAATGCAGTTTCGAGCGGACCGACCGACCCTTCACTGGAAAAGCAGCATCTAAGGGCAGCCATTGATCCCAAGCTAAGTTCTGAACTCCTGTAAATAATTCTTCAAAGGACGTTGCCGGAAATTCGGCCAAGACAATTTTAATCCGATCCGCACTGCGTAACCACAAATTCGTTTGTACAATGGCTGCTAAATCACTATCAAAATAAACTTTGCCTGTATCAACTTGCGAAATGGTAAAGCCTAGTTCTTGCAATTCTTTTTTAGTGACCGCTTCAAATCCGCTGGCCATGGTTGCTAATAACTTCATATGAATCTCCTTTTTACTTTCAATCTAAACAGTTCAATTTTTCATCAATGATTTACCAAAAATACTCTAAAAATATTAATTCAACCAAAACATTATGACTGGGTCATCCAGTTTAATTTTTAAAAATTAGGTTCGAACCCAAAATAATACTGACTACGTCAAGCTATTCTGCCATTTAACGCAATTACAGACCATTAAGACCAAAAAGTCATACACGTTGGCATAGGTTTTTATTTCAATTTCTAAAAAAAGAGGCGAACTTAACGTCCGCCTCTTTTGGCCTACAGGTTTCTATAAGCCACGTTTTGTTCCAGTCAGTGTGACCAAACTGACTTTCAGTAATCATCTATCTACACAAAATGTGTTTTTGACGTGAGTTTAATTTCCCGTGTCAAAACTCCCCTACCAAAGTTTGGGTTTCCTGCTCGCGGGGTTTACCCGTTCCATTTTTTTGTTTCCAAAAAATTGCGTTTCTGTGGCACTTTCAGATTACTTTGACTTAGCCATTGACCTTAGCCATTTCATCGCCGTTATTCAAATAAATGAATACTCCAGCTTATTGGGCTGAACACGAACACTACAGGCATTGCAGCCTGTGCCGGCGTGGACTTTCCTCAACTTGTTTCAAACAAGCAGCGATTACTCAAAACCTGCTCTTATTATCATACGCTATTTTAAATTTAATTACCAGACTAATTGTTTAATTATTTTGATCTCGTAATTGTTCACTAGAATGAATAATTGGTTGTTGCGCTGTTGTAGTGTTGGTTGAGGCATAATTATTAGTAGTTCGTGGCTCGACACTTTGTCCAAAAACGTGTCGTTCCAAATTAGATAAACGTTTTAAAATATCATAATTGGTAGTTCCCGGTGCAGAAGTTTCACTCGTGGCTTCTGGTGTAACTACTGACTCAGCTTCCACTGAGCGTTGCTGAACGACTTTGGGTTGTGCGGGAGCTTGCTCTAATTTTTCAGTTAATTCCCGATTTTTAGTTTTTAACTCTTCAATATTAGCAGCAAAAGCCTCATAATCTTGAATAACTTCATCCAAGAAAGCATCAACGTCTTTACCGTTGTAGCCATGAACTGCATTTTTGAATCTTTTTTCAACAATTTGTTTTGGATCTAGTTTGATTTCTTTCATTTGGCTTACACCCCTATCTTACTTAACAAGTATAGCAAAAAGTTTGGGAACCACACAAAAAAACTACATCACTTTTAGTTTTTCTTAAAATTCCTGTTGATCAGTTACAAAATCCTGTAAATCATAAAAACTAGCTAATTTTAACGAGTAGTCGTGCTGCTGTTGGTACTGTTGGATAGCTTGATATTCATATTGGCTTTTACCGGGATGCTCTAGATCATAAATTAAAAAACTGCCATCAGTATGTGTTAGCATAAATTGCTGCCAATTTTTAAATTGCTGTGGAGTGTGATATGATTGATGGCTCACACTATTGTGATAATCAGCTAAGTGTAAAGTTTGGGCATATACTTGCCGATTTTTTTCCTTCCAACGATCCGCTATGCCCTGAAATGGTAAGATGACCGCTACTTTTAATTGGTAAGCTTTTAAGCTAGGATCTTGCACCGCACGAACCGCTGCTTGCTCGACTCCCAAATAGCCGCCCGTCAAAACCCACTGCAAGCCTTGATCACAATAACTTAATAATTGTTTGACTAAAAAAGCTTCTAAAACTTTTTGCTTGGGATCATCGGCTTTAAAAATTTGTAATTCAAAAGCACGGTAGCCGCTAATCCATAAATTTTGAATTGTTTGCATTTTAATCCATTCTTCCTAACACAGAACTTTAAGCATGCTATAATATTCATCGACTAGGAGTGACTTAACTTGACTATCAATTATCCCAAAGGAATTTCTCCCCACAAGTCAGCCATTAATCAACCAACAATCTTTGGTGACCGGGGGATGACCTTAGAACAAGAAATTAACGAAAGTAATAATTATTATCGTCATCATAATTTAGCAGTCATTTATAAAAAACCTACTCCTATTCAAATTGTGAAAGTTGATTATCCTAAGCGCAGCCGCGCGGTCATCAAAGAAGCTTATTTTCGACAAGCTTCAACGACGGATTATAATGGCGTTTATCAAGGATACTATATTGATTTTGAAGCCAAAGAAACGCGCCACAAAACTTCTTTTCCACTAAGTAACTTTCATGAACATCAGATTCAGCACTTAGACCAATGTTTACAGCAAAAGGGGATCTGTTTTGTTATTATTAAATTTGTAACTCTAGGTCGCTATTTTATTTTACCCGCCCACAAATTAATTAAATTTTGGGCTCAGGCCAAACAGGGCGGCAAAAAATCTATGACGTTCACTTTTATTCAACAAAATTCTATTGAAATTCAAGCAGGCTATAATCCTATTCTACCTTATTTACAAGCCTGTCAACAATTAATTCAAGCAGCCCAGGAGGATTTATAATTATATGAATGATTCACGCCTAGCACGCTATCATCAAACTCCCAAACACAAGCATTCCATTATTAAACTGTTCGTTTCTTTAATTATTGCAATCATGGCAATTTTAATTGCCATTTTTATTTATTATGGTTTGAGTGCACCTAAAATTAATTCTGAAGTTTTACAAAGTGGTGGTTCCTCCAGTATTTACGACCAGCACGGGCACGAAATTACTACTTTAGGTAACCAAAATCGGACTTACGTCACTATTGATAAGGTGCCACAAAATATGCGTAATGCTGTGGTCTCCATTGAAGATCGGCACTTTTATAAAGAACATTTCGGCGTTAATCCGATTCGAATTTTGTTGGCGGCTGTTAACAATTTACGAGGCGGACAACTACAAGGTGGTAGTACTTTAACTCAACAATTAATCAAATTGTCAGTCTTCTCCACTAAAAAATCTGATCAAACGATTAAACGTAAAATGCAAGAAGTCTGGTTAGCCGCGAAAGTTGAACGTAATTTTTCTAAAGATCAAATTTTAGAATATTACATGAATAAAGTTTATTTAGCTAATGGCACCTATGGTTTTCAAACAGCGGCACAGTATTACTTTGGTCAGAAGTTAAATCAATTAACACTACCGCAAATTGCGTTACTAGCTGGCATGCCTCAGGCCCCTAATAACTACAATCCTTATGGCAATCCTCAGGCGGCGAAAAAAAGACGTGACAGTGTCTTACAAGCCATGTACGACAATCACAAAATTTCCGCTAGCCAATTACAATCAGCCCAACAAACTCCTATCACTACAGGTTTAAAACCTTATCGGCCTAATTCTGGGGTCGGTGAAAATAAAATGATTGTGGATTCTTATATTAAACAAGTCATCCAAGAAACCAAGGCCAAGGGCTTAGATCCTTATCGCGATAATCTAAAAATCACCGTTAATATGAATTTAAAAGCCCAAAAATATCTCTATGATTTAGTTAATAATGATGCCTATGGCTTATTTAATAGTCAACATTTACAAACTGCCGTTTCGGTCGTTGATCCGAATACTGGAGCTGTAGTAGCCATGATTGGTGGTCGTAAATTAGGTAATGTTCAATTAGGCTTGAATCGAGCAGTGCAAACTACTCGTAGTAACGGTTCCACAATGAAGCCGATCCTAGATTATGGTCCCGCAATTCAAAATTTAAAATGGAGTACTAACCATATTATTACGGATGAACCTTACACTTATCCTGGTACTAGCATTGCTTTACAAAATTGGGATCATTCTTACGATGGCGCGATGACAATTAGAACTGCCTTGGCCCAATCGCGTAACGTACCCGCTGTTAAAACTCTACAAGCTGTCGGCTTTAACAAAGCCCGAAAATTTGCTAACAATTTGGGGATTAATGTTCCGTATAAACAAGGTCTCTCGGCTGGTATCGGTAGTGACGTCTCCAGTTTACAATTAGCAAGCGCATATAGCGCTTTTGCTAACAGCGGAACTTATCATCAGCCACAATATATTTCCAAAATTCAAACAACAGATGGTTTAGTCCACGATTATGATACTACTAGTAAAAAAGTCATGAGTGCCGGGACTGCTTATATGATTACCGATATTTTAAAGGACGTTGTTCAACCTAGTGGAATGGGTTCTCAAGCTTATATTAGTGGCTTACATCAAGCTGGTAAAACCGGTACGACTAATTATAGCGACACTGAACTAGCGAGAAATCCAGCTTTAAGTAATACCGCCAAGGATTCTTGGTTTGCCGGTTACACTAAGCATTACGCAATTGGCGTTTGGACGGGCTTTGATAATCCGAGTCAAGCCGGCGTTGACCAGAATCAGCAAAAAATTGCCGGTCAAGTTTACCAACGTCTAATGCGCTATCTGGCTGCTTCCAAAACCAATTCAGATTGGAAAAAACCACATAGTGTCGTACGTGTCAGTGGGACTAATGTTTTATATTTACGTAGTAAGCGGCCAAAGAACTTACCACCAGCACGGCATAATACCGGTCATAGTTCTCTAACTAATGCTGAAGATAATGATGCTGTGATTCCCAATCGTGGTACTGGTAATAATGACTCTGAAGTTGACAGTTCCAGCGAAAGTTCCACTAATACTACTGACGGCAATAGTGCCTCAAGTAATCAACCAGACACCAATAATAATCATGAAACTACTAATGATTCTCATAATAATAGTAGCTCATCTAGTTCTAATAATAATACTACTAACAACACCACGACTAATCCGACAACCGGTTCCGTGAGTCCTGGTAATACTGCCCCAACTACGCCAGCAACACCACCTGCTACTACTAATCCACAATAAATTAAAAATAAGGGTTCTGATTCAGACTAGTAATCACTAGTGTCAATCAAAACCCTTTTTTATTATCTCTAGCTTTTATTTTCAGCTGTCACCCATTGGTCGCATAATCGCACCACCGGTAAATCTTTAATTTGTTGTTCACGATGAAAATTATACTCACGTCCAAAATCAATCAACGCATGATGCGCCTTTGTCCAATATTGTTTAGCTAACGCTTGAGTCACCCGTTGTTCCACCTGCTGAACTGTAGCAGTGGGTTCAACAAAATGTAGCCGTTTAGCGATCGTACTGACATGCGTATCTACGGCAAAAGCGGGAACATTAAAGCGATCACTCAAAACAACATTCGCTGTTTTAGTACCTACACCTGCTAAAGTAATTAAATCCGCTTTATTAGTAGGAACTTGTCCCGCAAAATTCTGTTCTAATTGCTGAGCGCATTTAATCAGATTGCGCGCCTTATTATGATAAAGTCCTAGAGTCTTAATCACGGACTCAACCTGTAAAATAGTCGCTTGTGCTAAAGATTGCGCATCCGGAAAAAGTTGAAACAACTGTGGCGTAACTTGATTAACTGCTTTATCAGTTGTCTGCGCACTTAACATGACGGCAATTAAATACTGAAAGTTTGATTTTGCGACCAAACTTGGTGCAGCGTTGGGGTACTGTTGAATAATTAATAACAACGCTGTTTGAATTTGTGCGTCATCAAGCAACATTAGTACCCCTCCAGATTTTCTTTTTGACGTTGTAATTGAGCAGCCGTTTTAATATTATGTTTTTCCCAACTTAGCAAAATACGATCCATATACTTTAAAGAATAGGCTTGATTTAAAACTGCCTCTTTTAAAGCCAATTGAATTAATTGGTAATCATAATGATCTTTCGTTAGCCATTCTTGAATAGTTTCTTGTTCAATTGGCGATAGTGGTCGCCCAAACTCCACTTCAATTTGTTGAAATAAGCGTTGTCTAACTTGTAGACTCTGACTTAAAGTTGCCTGTTGTGACGTTTTTTCAGCAGTCTCCACTGATTGCTTTAATAATTGTTCATATGCTGGGGTTAAATCATAGGCATCTTGATAAACAGAATTAGCTTTAGTCTGCGACACGATTTTTAACATTTTTTTATCTATTAAGCTCTGAATTAATTGATAAATTTTTTCTGCACTGAAACCAGTATTGAGCATCAAATCATCCGTCGCTGGAAACTGGATCCCTTGTTCCTGATACATTCTTAAATTGACCCAAACTAAAAACTCATCACCAGTCATATTTAAATGACCAATATTTGTCAATAATACATTATTAATCGTCGTATTACCGGCATTTAATAAATCGCGGGTCGAAGAGGCCATTAATATCACTTCCTATGATTAGTTATTTTAATCCTAAATCTCGTAATAAATCTTGCGCCATTTGGTTATCAGCACCCAAGTTAACCAGCGCATCACGTAAACTAAAGCAAGGTTGACCCTGGCGGTCAACCACTGTTTGGGCATGAACCAATGCACTTAAAATAGCCTCGTTAACCGTATCGACGATGACTCGAAAATAGCGATCCATCTGCGTATCATTAATGACTTGTTGAACACTTAATTCTTGTTGAGCAAAATGATCCACACGATTTGCTGTAGAAAAAGCAAGCGTTATTTCACCACTACCATTACCAGCAAACGAACCACTACGGGTAATACCAACACTAGAGTGCTTAGCTAGACGCTGCAATTGACGTTCATTAAACGGAATATCAGTGGCAATCACTGTAATAATACTACCATTTTCCGGTAAATTGCGGTGTTGCACTAATTGTTGACCAATGGGTTGACCGTAAATAGTCAAGTCTTCTAAAAAGCCAAAATTGGCCATTACCAAGACTCCTAACATAAAAGGCTTTTGATCAATCATTATTTGCCGCGAAGTTGAACCAATCCCGCCTTTTAAGTTATAACAGCGCATTCCTGTGCCACCGCCAACATTTCCTTCCAAAAAGTCGGGACTGGCGTTTTTTAAAGCTGCTTGGACATCAGCTTCTTTGATTCCTAAAGCGCGAATAGCATTGATCTTGCCATCATTACATTCTAAAACAACCGGATTAACAGTTCCCGTCGTTGTCCCAATTTCTGGATTATTTTGCAACATATACTTCACCAAACTAGTATAAGCTGTTCCCACAGCAAAAGTATTTGTCAAAATTAACGGTGTTTCTAAAGTACCCAATTCCTTAATTTGGACTAAACCTGTACTTTTACCAAAACCATTAATCACATGACAACTAGCGACTAATTTTTGCCGAAACACATTACCAGAAGCCGGAATAATTGCTGTTACACCTGTCTGCAAATGGTTGGTTTGAATGGTCGTTTGCCCAACCAATACGCCAGGTACATCAGTAATTAAATTTTTGGGTCCTGGTTGTGTCAAACTCAATGAATTCTTTAAAGGTTTTGGTAAACCCAATTGAATCTCTTCCCTTCTTCACCGTCTCTTAGATGAACGCTTAATGAATTGAAAAAATAGCTATGATGTTGTCTTAATAATAGCATGACTTCTAAAAAGTTTCATCGTACAAAAAAAGACTGGGACACTTCCAAAAACCAAACAAGCTAAATATAATCTATCAATAATCAAAACTTTAATTTGAGTATTGAGTGTTGGTTAGAATGTTTTGAATTTTTGAAAACAAAAGCGTAGCTTGACTATTTTTAGCCTGCCCTGTCCTAGTCTTTAATTAATAATTATGATTAACGATTAATTACTGTAAAACGTTCTTGTTGATGCTGTGGTTGCTCAATTTCATCTAAGGCCGCAACCGCCATCGTCCCCGCAGTAGTTTGCGAAACTTCCTGTTGGTTAAATAGCAACTCATCCTGACCTAATTGTAATTCAGTGGCCGCACCAGCAACAAAGTTAACTCCCGGTGAAATACCAACCCAATCAACATTATCAACCGTCCGTAAAAATTGTAATTCGGATAATTGATTCTGTGGCACACTGATAAACGCCTGATTAGCTGGATCTTTTTCCATATCCCGCACAAATAAATGCTGATCTGAACCGGTTAATAAACTACCAGCTCCTAAAATGAACACTAAGCGTGGTTTGGTTAATTGCCGGGTCTCAGCAATCAAGTGAGTGGCTAAATCAACGTGTAGATAAGCTTGGTCTGGAGCACAAGCGAATGCATCAATCACGACATCATACTGCATTAAATCAGCTTGCATTAAAGCAAAGGCATCCTGTGCCAAAATTTTCAAATTGACATTTTGCAAATCCTTAGCTAACTGCGCTAACTTAGCTTGGGTCCGGCTAATGGCAGTCACTTCATGTCCTCTAGTCAAAGCTTCTTGTACTAATGCAGATCCTGCCATACCCGTTGCACCAATAACTGCAATTTTCATCATTTTGCCTCCAATATTATTCTTACAATTAATATATCTAACAATATTTTAAACAAAAAAACAAATTTAATGCTCAGAAACTTGTCCGGTGACCAATAATAAATGGTACAAAGCACCATATAAATTCGCATCGTTCTGCAATTTACTAGTCATTACTTCTGGCATTGCTAAAGTTTGCTCAATAATCGGTAATTGCGTCCGTAAATTTTGCAATTCTTGTTGAATAGTGGTGGTAACAAGCGGTTGTGCAGAAATTCCACCACCAATGACAAAGCGTTGCACATCAATAACAGCTTGCATATTTAACAAGAGTAGCGCTACATTTTGACAATATTGCCGAAAAATAGTTGTAGCTCTGGTATCTTGCGCCTGAATAGCAGCAAACACTTGCCGACCATCAGTTAAATCAGCTAAGCCTAATTGTTGTGCAATGGTCTTAATCATCAAAACTGCCGAACAATTCTTGCCGCTTAAATTGTCCAAAGTAGCGGTCTGGTTTTGTAACATAAAGCTGATTTCACCAGCTTGAAAATGCTGCCCATAAAAAAGTTGATGATTTAAAACTAAGCCACTACCGATTCCGGAACCTAACACAATCGCTGCACCATTCGCTATGCCTTGTAAATTACCTAACCACATTTCTGCTAAAGCAGCAGCTTTCCCATCATTTTCGACAGTGATAACGACGCCCTCATCTACATGCAGCAATTGTGGCAGTGATTGCTGATCTAAAAAGCTTAGTAAACCTCCACCACTAATTTGCTCCGAGGGATGTGCTACTTTGCCCGGTACACTGAAAGCCACACCCTGATACTGACCTGCAAAATGATCCAATATAGATTGCAATTGCCGGATAAAAGCCTGCAAGTCAGTGGTCACGGTTGGAACGGTTGTTTGTTCATGCAGCTGGCCTGTTAAATCAATCAAACCGAATTTGAGATTGGTACCGCCAACATCAATACTTAAAAAATGTTTTTTCATTATTATTATTTATCCAAAAAATTTTGTAAACAATTGTTTGTAAATTTCTACAAATTGTAAATACATGGTCTGTGAAACATATTCATTATCTTGATGCGGATTATCATTACCGGGACCAAACATGACGTAATTAGCACCTGTTGGATGATCAAACAATAGCTTCGAAGCATCCGTCCCGCCAGAAATACCAACGGGAATGATTTTATCAGTTGCCAATTCCAAATTCATTAATTGGCTAGCTTGCTGTTTCTGTGCTAAATCAGCAGCACTCACAGCCTCTTGGTAATATTTCTTTTCAAATGGTACTGCAACTTGTTGAATTAGCTTGATGATTTTTGCATCTGGATTGCCCAAAATAGGAATAATATCCATATTAACATCCATGGAAATTTGCCCCGTGGTAGCCTGATTGTAATCAGCAATGACAGTTTTAATGGCTGTCAAAATTTCTTGGTTGGCCAATTCGGGAATCGTTCGAATATTTAACACTGCATAAGCAGAGCCCGGAATAGCATTATCTTGGCTACCACCATGAATTACATCAATATTAAAGACCGTATCTCCGAGCACTTCATTATGCGCCGCGGCCATCAAAGGCTTAACCTTTTGTTCAATCTGTTGCAAGACATTAATTAAATGTTCCACAGCATTATTACCAAACTGAGGCATTGAACTATGAGCCGCTTTACCAATTGAATTTAAATGGATATCTAATTCACCCTTGCTAGCATAAGGAGCCATATAACCCGATGGTTCCGCTACTAATAGAGTATCAACATCTTTCATATATCCCTGTTCAAATAAAACTTGTGCTCCCTGTTGACCAACCTCTTCACCAGCCGTGGCTAGTAAACGAATCGTCCCATTAATTGGTGTAGCACTTTCTTTAAGTTCAATTAAAGCAATCACCAAGGCTGCTAAACCAGCTTTCATATCAGTTGCACCCCGGCCGTACAACTTATCGCCTTTAGCAGTTAATTTAAATGGATCCGTCTGCCAATTATCTAATTCCACATCTACAACATCCATATGTCCAGTGATCGCTAAAACTGGCTTGCCGGAACCAATTTCAGCTACCAAGTTAGCCCGATCGCCAGCAACAGGAACCAATTGGCTGTCAATACCAGCTTTAGTTAATAATGATTGCAAATATTGAGCAACTTGCTTTTCGTGATCATTAACCGATTTAAAACTGATTAATTTTTCTAAAATAGCTAGTTTTTGTGTTTGATCCATAATAATTCCCCTTTAATCAAGATTGGCTTAATTATAACAAAGTTCAACGTAATTCGAATATTTTGGTTCAAAAAAAGAAGATTCGACAATTAACTTGTCTCCTCTTTCTTATTATGGCGTACTTTAAAATTGTTGTTGTAATGGCGGAACAATTTGCTTTTTCCGTGAAACAACTCCTGGTAAATGCATCTTACCTTGAGTTAACTTCTGATTAAAAGCAGCTTCTACTTTCGGCATTAGGGTTGTATCACCATTCACAATTAGCGTTGTATCACTATTTAAAACATTAGTAATGGCCAATAGAAATAGTGCATAACCATTTGCTTGACAACTAGTAGCCATGGCTTCATCAAACTCACTTTGCCGGGCCACTGCTTCTTCCATATCAACTACATTAACTTGCGCAATCCGAATAGCTTGACCACCCATTTCAAAGCTCTTAGCGTCAGCGTCAATTAATTCAGCTGCTGATTTATCCGCAATATTAGCTCCGGCCTTTAGCATTGTGATCCCATAAGTATGGTAATCCTCATGGGCTAACTGTGCTAAATCTTCAATTGCTTGCCGATCAGTATCAGTCGTAGTCGGTGAATTTAGCAACAAAGTGTCAGAGATAATAGCCGACATCATCAAACCAGCAATTTTTGCCGGAATTTCTACTCCCGCTTCATGATACATTTTCCATAAAATCGTATTCGTCGAACCTAATGGCTCGCCCCGATAATACAAGGGACCTGCTGTTTCAAAGTTAGCGATCCGATGATGGTCAACTACATGCGTCACTGTTACCTGGTCGATGTCACTAACGCTTTGTTGGGCTTCATTATGATCGACCAACATTACGCTTTCAACATCTGGTTTGGCTGTTGTGATCACTTTAGGTGCTGCTTGATCAAAATGAGCTAACACATATTTTGTTTCGTCATTCGGTTCGCCCAAAGCCACGGCTTGCGTATCTAAACCTAACTTATTTTGTAAATATGAATAAGAAATTGCTGCTGCAATTGCATCAGTATCTGGATTTTGGTGTCCAAAAATATATTCTTTTGCCACAATATCCCCTCCAAAATGGATTTAATTATCTTTATTATAATACGTAATTACCGCAATCAAACCTTTCGCACAAAATTTCTTAACAAAACAAAAAGGATTTATTTTTGCGCAGCGTCTTTTAACCGTTGCTCGTAGGTAACATCCGTCACATAATTATCCCAAGCTTTCAGGAAAGTTTCGATGCGTGGAATACTAGACTTTTCTTTACGATAAATAAAGTCTAATTCAAAATCAATTGCTGGTTCAATGTAATTTTTTTGTAACGTAATTTGGGCGTCATTAGCAATGACATAGCTTTCAGGAAAAGCTGCGTAAATCCCCTTTTGCTGTGCAAAATGTAAGATTTGATCTGGTGAAGAAAAACGTGCAATACAATGAGGCGGATCAACCAACTGATTCTTAAATTGTTCCCGCAATAATTCAGTTAAATAGTAATTGCTTGGATAACTCACCCATGACTTCACCGTGGTTTCCCTTAATTGTAAAATCCGGCCATCTTGCCATTGCGGATTATCATTGAGCAATACTAAATTTTCGCTCATAATTTTCTTGGTACTGTAAGGACGCCAATTTTTAATAGAATCATCTGGCAAATACATAATTGCCAAATCGATTTGGTTGTTTTCCAAACTGTCCCATAATTCCCGGCGTGTCAACAATAATGTCTCTAAAACAACATCTGGTTGTAAATCATTATAACGAATAATAAAATCTTCAATCACACTATCTTCAATCGTTGACAATAAACCAATTTTAATCGAACCGGTCGATGATAAGGTGGACTTTTGAATCTTATCAATCGCCGTTATCATTGTTCCATAAACTTCTTGGACTGATTTGAGTAAAATTCGTCCAGCATCGGTTAAATGAATTTGTTTGCCAACTGAATAAAATAAAGGCGTCCCAATGTTCCGCTCAATTTTCTTAATTTGTTGGGTTAAAGCTGGTTGGGTTATTCCTAGAGACCGTGCGGTCTTCGTATAATTCAGATTATCTGCTAACTTAGCAAAATAACTTAATGATTTAGAAGTAAATACCCGTGTAAAATCATCATTGCTAACAGTCATAAATCTACCTCACTTAGTCTTCATCAGCAAGCTGCTGTTGAATTATCTTTTTTGTTTTTATTATCGGTCCATTCTTTTCAACGTCAATTACAAATGAACCATTAGAATAACGATCAACTTTTGTAAAATCAGCTAATTTAAGTTGGTTCCAATAATGATTTTTAGTTTCAACTTCTAATATATCATTTTTAGCAAATAAAGAAACAAATTTTATGAAATGTGGACTTTTTTTTAATTTTCGTAAAACTAATACGCCTCTGCGGTCACGATTGGCCACAGGAATTTCGATTAATTTCATTCTTTTAAAGGCACCCCGTTGCGTCAAAATGCCCACATCAAGCTGTTCCAATTCACTTTCAGCGTAAATTTCACAATTGACTACCACTTCATTAGCTTTGAGCTTGATTAATTTCACTCCGGCAGCTTTAGCTTTCACCACTGGAACTTCGGTCAAAGAAAAACGCAAGGCATACGCACTGTTAGTCCAACAGACAACTCCTGTAGCTACTGATTGGACCTGATAAATAACATTAACCACTTGACTAGTCGTTGCGTGCAACTTAATGGCCGTCAGTGGCTTGGTGCGATAAGTGCGGCCAGGTAAAAGATCTTGAAAGTTAACTTGCTTAATATAGCTATCATTAGTTGCTAGAATAAAGTTACCCGTTTGCTTTAGATCGGTAAAAATAAAAGCCCGTAAAATAATTTCATCTTTTTGTAAAGTAAAAGTTTGCGATAAATGTTGACCAGTTTCTTTCCAACGCACATCGGCCAATTCATGAATCGGCCGATAAATTAAATTACCATAATTAGTAAATAAAAACAGATGATCAAGCGTTGAAGCTTCTTGATCTAAAACTATTACATCATCTTTTTGTAAACCATTATCAGTTAATTTTGAAGCTTGGTAGGAACGCAAACTACTACGTTTTAAATAACCTTGTTCGCTCACTAAAACCCGCACTGTTTCATTACCAACCATGACCCGGCGATCAATCTTCAATTCTTGGACTTGAGCTTGAATTTCCGTTAAACGTGGCGTCGCAAATTCTCGCTTGGTTTCTTCTAATTCCGTTTTAATGACGTGCAGTAAAGCCTGCGGCTGTTGAATAATTTCTTGAAATTGCGCAATCTTTGCTTGTAAATCAGCTTGCTCTTTTTGTAAAGATGAAACATCAGTATTAGTTAGACGATACAACTGTAAAGCCACAATCGCACTGGCTTGTTGCTCACTAAAATCATAAGCCGCCATTAAATTTTGTTGCGCATCATGTTTATTTTTACTGGCACGAATGGTCTGAATTACTTGATCTAAAATCGACAAGGCTTTAATTAAGCCATCAACAATATGCAAACGCCGTTGTGCTTTTTGTAAATCAAATTGCGTCCGCCGCAGTACCACTTCTTGTTGATGTTGAACATAAGCTTTTAAAATTGGTAATAGACCTAACTGCTGTGGTCGCATTTGTGAAATAGCCACCATATTAAAATTATAAGTGACTTGTAAATCCGTATTTTTATATAAATAATTTAAAACACCCTGACCGTCCACATCACGTTTTAATTCAATGACAATGGATAAACCGTGCCGGTCAGACTCATCACGCACTTCAGCAATCCCGTCAATTTTTTTGAGCAAGCGCACTTCATCAATTTTTTTAACTAACTGCGCCTTATTAACTTCATACGGAATCTGGGTGACTACAATTTGACTACGATGGCCGTTTAAGGCTTCAATTTTTGTTTTGGAACGCAAAACCACGCGCCCCCGACCAGTTTCATATGCCTGTTTAATACCATCGACTCCTTGTAAAATGCCGCCAGTGGGAAAATCTGGACCTTTTACATACTGCATGGCCTGTTCCAGGGTTAAAGCCGGATTATCAATTAAAGCAATCGTGGCATCAATTACTTCGCCCAAATTGTGTGGCGGAATTTCCGTGGCATAACCTGCCGAAATCCCGGTGGCTCCATTAACTAAAAGATTGGGAAAACGTGCTGGTAAAACCGTGGGTTCTTCTTGCGTATCGTCGAAGTTTAAAACCATATCAACAGTATCTTTATCAATGTCTTGTAACATTTTTTGCGCAATTTTACTCAAACGCGCTTCAGTATAACGCATTGCTGCGGGAGGATCACCATCCATTGAACCATTATTACCGTGCATTTCGATTAATGGTGCCCGCAATTTCCAGTTTTGGCTGAGCCGCACTAGGGCTTCATAAATAGAACTATCGCCGTGCGGATGAAAATTACCCATAACATTACCAACCGATTTAGCCGATTTTTTAAAGGCTTTATCATAGGTATTATTATCAATATTCATCGCGTACAAAATGCGCCGTTGGACAGGCTTTAAACCATCACGCACATCCGGTAAAGCACGTTCTTGAATAATATATTTCGAATAACGCCCGAAGCGATCACCCATGATTTCTTCTAAGGATAATTCTTGAATTCGTGAATCTTCACTCAATTTGTTCACTCACCTTGCTTATGATTTAACTGCTTTTTCAAATCAGTCGTTGCAATTGCTGCTTGATTGGTGGAATCAATTAAACTCACATCATCTTCTAGATTAAATTTGACATTATTTTCAATCCATTGTCGTCTAGGAGCAACTTTATCCCCCATTAACGTGGTCACGCGCCGTTCAGCTAAGGCGGCATCATCAATCCGAACGCGCACTAATGTCCGGTTTTCTGGATCCATCGTAGTTTCCCACAACTGATCCGCATTCATCTCACCCAAACCTTTAAAGCGTTGTAAACTGTAGCCAGTACCGAACTGAGCAATACCCGCACGTAATTGCTCTTCTGTCCAAGCATACTTGATTTGTGTCTTAGCGCCACGGCCTTTTTGTAGCTTATACAGTGGTGGCAAAGCAATATAAACTCGACCAGCTTCAATTAAAGGACGCATGTAGCGATAAAAGAACGTCAACAATAAAATTTGAATATGAGCACCATCAGTATCTGCATCAGTCATGATAATAATTTTGTCATAATTACTATCGGCTAAATTAAATTCCGGACCTACTCCCGCACCAATCGTATAAATCATTGTGTTAATTTCTTCGTTCTTAAAAATATCATCCAACTTGGCTTTTTGCGTATTTAACACTTTACCCCGTAATGGTAAGATGGCCTGAAACTTTCGATCACGGCCCTGTTTAGCAGAACCCCCAGCAGAATCTCCTTCGACTAAATAGAGTTCATTCTTTTGCGGATTGCGAGATTGTGCGGGTGTCAATTTACCAGATAGTAAACCTTGATCTTTTTTCTTCTTTTTACCCCGACTATTTTCTCGGGCTTTGCGGGCAGCCTCGCGTGCTTGCCGTGCCTTTAAAGCTTTTTTGACTAAAGTTTGACCAAAATCACCATTTTCCAGTAAATAATATGTCATTTTTTCATAAATGAGATTATCTACGGCACTTCGTGCTTCCGGAGTCCCTAATTTACCTTTAGTCTGTCCTTCAAATTGTAACAAGTTTTCAGGAATACGGACAGACAAAACTGCACTCAGACCTTCGCGCACATCTGAACCTTCTAAATTCTTATCACTCTCTTTGAGTAATCCAACTTTTCGAGCATATTCATTAAAAGCTTTAGTTAAGCCCGATTTCATACCAGCTTCATGGCTACCACCATCACTGGTTCGAACATTATTGACAAATGATAAAATATTTTCTGAATAGCCATCATTATATTGACCGGCAAATTCGACTTCGATATCGTTTTTGGTATCTTCAAAGTAAAAAATATCTTTAATAACATCTTTACCTTCATTGAGGTATTTAACAAATGACTGAATCCCATCCGCATAACAATATTCTTCCTGACGAATTGGTTGGACACGTTGATCAGTCAACGTAATTTTGACACCTTTTAACAAAAAAGCTGATTCGCGTAATCGTTCTGCCAAAGTATCAAAGTTAAATTTAGTCGTTTGAAAAATAGTGGCGTCCGGTAAAAAGGAAATTGTAGTTCCACTAGCTTGCTTGACATGACCCACTTTTTTCAAAGTACCAACGGGCTGACCGCCATTTTCAAACCGCTCTTCATAAGCCTCGTGTTCACGAACAACACGGACCTGCAACCATTGAGATAAAGCATTAACTACTGACGAACCAACACCATGCAAACCACCAGAAGTCTTATAACTATTATCAGAAAATTTTCCACCCGCGTGTAAGACGGTTAAAATTACTTCAATGGTGGGAATCCCTGACTCATGCATTCCAGTGGGCATCCCCCGACCAAAATCCGCCACCGTTACCGAACCATCTTGGTTCAACGTCACATTAATTTCTTGACCAAAACCGGCTAAGGCTTCATCCACTGCGTTGTCCACAATTTCATACACCAAATGATGTAATCCCCGAGCATCGGTCGAACCAATATACATGCCCGGTCTTTTGCGGACAGCTTGTAAACCATGTAAAATTTGAATCGATGAATCATCATAATTATTCGTCATAAAATCCTACTTTCAAAAAAGAACAGAATATTTTATTAGTTTGTATTAAAATAGACAAGACCGAGATAAAATCTTGTATGATTAAACCTAATATTATTTCATAGAGTGTGTTTGTAACTACGCTAAATTCTTCAGGACAACCGGGGATAGGCATAATGCATGCAGACTTTGTGCTATTCAGTAACCGCTAGTACTAGGTTACTCAATTAATCAACAGCTTTTATTTCGGCATTATTATTCATTATCCAACGGAGGTTTTACACTTGTTCTTAAAGGTCATAATCTGTTTTATTTTAGCATATTTAGTGGGCTCATTTCCGTCAGCTTATGTGCTAGGAAAAGTTTTTTTTCATCAAGATATTAGAGACAGTGGTAGTGGTAATATCGGTACTACCAATACGTTTCGGGTCTTTGGCGTCTTGCCAGGAATTACCGTTCTAGTATTAGACATTTTCAAAGGCACACTGGGCGCCAGTTTACCTGTCTTCTTTCACGTTCCTGGTAAACAATGGATGATTGTCGTGGGCTTAGCTGCAGTTATCGGACACTGCTATTCTATTTTTATGCATTTTACTGGCGGTAAAGCAGTCGCTACAGCTTCAGGCATTTTACTAGCTTATAACCCACCCTTATTCGGCGTAGCTTTTAGTTTATTCGCCATTATCGTCTTAATAAGTAGTACTGTCAGTTTAGCCAGTTTGATTTCTCTACCCGTCTTAACCATTTTAATTTGGCGCACCCATGACCCTTATTTCTTATTTGCAGCTGTTTTAGTGACCATCGTCGTCTACGTGCGGCACTGGCCGAATATTAAACGGCTCATGCATCATGATGAAAATCTCGTCCACATCGGCTTAGTTTATTATTTACAAAAGCACCAGCAAAAAAAGACCAGATAAAATTCAGCAAAATATATTTTAACCAAAATTTGCGTTAATTCAATCTTTATTTTTGTTCGAACACATGTTCGTGCAAGGATATTATATCATATTTTAGATTTTGGCTACACTCTAAAAGAAGAACTTAAAGTTAATTCAACCTTAAGTCCTTCTTTTTTAATTACACTAATTATTATTAAAAATATAAAATTACTGGGGATCCTCAACATTAATGTTGGAGTTTTCGGGTAAAGTAATCACCAATCGCTTGGACGATAAATACTAAAATTAAAATCAAAACTAAAGAAACTAACGTCACATCATTTTGAAAACGTTGATAGCCAACAGCAATGGCCATATTACCTAAACCACCACCGCCAATAGCACCCGCCATCGCTGTTAAGCCAATTAAACTAATCATGGTTAAGGTGGCCGAACGAATCAACTCGGGTAAACCTTCTTTTAAATAAACCCGGTAAATAATTTCCCAAGGTGAACTGCCCATCGCTTGTGCCGCTTCAATAACTCCCGGATCAACATCAACCAACGCTAATTGAACTTGACGAGCAAAAAAAGGCGACGTACCGACAATTAAGGGCACTAAAGCACCTGTTGGGCCAATGGTTTGCCCGACGATTAATTTTGTGAATGGTCCAATCACTGCTAGTAGAACTACAAAAGGAATCGAACGAAACAAATTAACCAACTTATCTAAACAGTAATAAAATTTCTTATGCGGTAAAATTCCGTTGTCAGCAGTCACAACTAACGTTAAGCCTAATATTAAACCAAAGACGCCGGAAAACACGGCACTAATAAAAGTCATATATAAAGTTTGATAGATTGCAACAACAAAGCCATTATCGCCTGACCAGTTAGCGACCACATTGGGTAACCAGGTTTGTAAAAATGCATGCATTATTGTTCCTCCTCCTTGGGCAAGGTAATGGTTTTAACCGTGACCTGCAATTGTTTTAAATACGCTAAAGCGGCAGCAATATCGGCTGCTGAACCATTCAACTCTAAGAGCATAATTCCCACAGTGGTTCCCTGCAATTGTTCAATATTGCTAAACAAGATATTAGCTTCCACACCAAAGCGCTTATAAAGCTCAACGACAATCGGATCATTCGTTACTTCACCAAAATAATCTAATTCAATCAAGGAATTGGTTGAAGCTTTAAGTAGCCGTTGACTTTGAATTTCCTGGAGTACGGGGCCTAATTGCGTTGCTGAATCGACAAACTTTTGTGTTAAAGGCTGTTGTGGCCGCCCAAAAATCTGTAACACGCTTCCCTGCTCAATCAATTCTCCTTGATCCATGACAGCGACATGATTACAAATTTGTTTGATAGCTTCCATTTCGTGCGTAATCACCACAATCGTAATCTTGAGTTTTTGATTTAACGATTTTAATAAATTTAAAATTTCAGTCGTAGTTTCTGGATCTAAAGCACTCGTTGCTTCATCCGAAATTAAAATTTGGGGATCGTTCGCTAAGGCGCGGGCAATCGCTACTCGCTGCTTTTGACCACCAGACAATTGCGCGGGATAAGCGCTCGCTTTGTCTGCTAATCCAACTAATTCTAACAACTGATTAACTTTAGTTTGCCGTTCTTGTTTGGTCGCCTTAGTGTTCAGTAATGGAAATTCCACATTGCCAAACACCGTTCTGGAAGCCATCAAGTTAAAATGTTGAAAAATCATGCCAATTTTTTGACGTGCTAGGCGTAAAGCTTTCGGTTTATAGCTCAAAAGATCATGCCCATTCACAAAAACTTCACCGCCAGTTGGTCGCTGCAATAAATTAATCACACGGACTAACGTACTTTTACCTGCACCGGAGTAGCCCATAATGCCAAACACATCACCACGTTCAACTTCTAAAGAAACGTGTTTCACAGCTTGAATGGTTTGTTCTTTGTTCTGAAATGTCACAGAAATATCTTTTAATTTAATAATTGGGGTTTGCTCGTCCATAATTGTCCTACAACTTGTCTAAAAATTGATTAAAAAATTCAATAAACTGTAAATAATCGGCAATCCGAATATTCTCATTAGGAGCATGAGGTCCCGAATGACTATAACCGACTCCACAATCAATAATCGGCGCCTGCGTGTAATGATTAATTAGATACATGGGCCCAGTACCGGCACTAGAAGGTAAGGCCACCACTTGATTTTCACCATAAACCGCTTTGGCGGTGGCAAGCAACTGTTCCACTAATGGATTTTGTAAATCCCAACGATAACCGCGTTCTCCCAAAAGATAAGTGACTGCAATATCTGCAAAGCCTTGTTCTTTCAGATAAGCGCTCAATTGCTGAAAGATTCGTTGAGGATCTTGGTTCGGCACCAAGCGAAATTCTAACTTAGCTTGGGCCGTGCAGGGCGTTACCGTTTTAACACCTTGGCCTTGCCACCCACTTTTGAAACCTTCAATATTAATGGTCGGTGCAAAAGTTAAATTATAATTAACGCTCGGATTTTTTAACAAGGGTAATTTTAAATCCCATTTCTGAGCAAGATCAGGAGTTGGTGCTTGGGCCACTAATTCTTGTTCCACTGCACTGGGAGCCACAACATCATCATAAAAGCCTGGCACTTTGATTGTCCCATCAGCTGCCCGTAAAGCATTTAAAGCAGCCACCAAGCGCCACGTGGCACTATCAGCCACAGCAGCTAATGATGAATGTAAATCACTAGCCGCGGAGTTAGCCGTTAATTCAAAACACAAAACTCCTTTGTTACCACCCTCAATACTAAACTGCTCATGATCATTCTTACTACCGGATTCCCATAAAACCAGATCCGCCGCTAATAAATCATGATACTTGTCTAAATAAGCAGCTAAATGTTCACTGGCAACTTCCTCTTCACCTTCCACTAAAAACTTAACATTGCACGGCCAATCACCATTTTCTTGGCGATACAACTTTAATGCAGTAATGCGGCTGATCAAATCACCTTTACAATCGGCTACACCACGGCCAAATAGTTGTTGATCAGTAATTTTTAATTCAAAAGGATCAGATTGCCATAATTCTAGCGGTTCCTCCGGTTGAACATCGTAGTGATTGTAAATTAAGATAGTCGTAGAACTCGGTTTTTGAGGCGTAATCTGGGCAAAAACTAATGGTGCTGGATAATCAGTCAACACTTGCACTTGAGCTGATAATTGTTCTTCAAATAATTTTTTTAAAAAATTGGCTGTTTGCACTTGAGCCTGTTTTTTCGCAGAAACTGACGGTAACGCTATATAATCAGCTAACTGTTGCAATGAATCTTGAATCAATTGGTCTTGTAATTGCACCATAAAAATCGTCCTTTCTCATCTGATGATTTTAAAATTTAACTTTCCAAGCAGCAACAGCATTCGGACCATAAACCTTATGAACTTCTTTTAAGACTGCTTCACTTTGATAAGCTTTCACAATTTTTTGATACGTAGCATTATGCCGATCTTTCTTATTAGCAACAATCACGTTAATCCATGGCCGTGACTGTTTCGAAACTTTTTCCCGATAAATCAATTTCTTTTGACTCAATTTGGCGGCACTAGCCACATTACCATTGACTACCGCAATATCAACATCACTTAATGAATGCGCCGTCTGAGCAGCATCTAAAATTTGAAACTTCAAATGATGCGCATTGCTTACTACATTTTTGGTCGATGGCAACTGTGAACCGGTCGTTTTTAATTTAATCAATCCAGCAGCCTCTAGTAATTGCAAAGCCCGAGCTTCATTAGAACTATCATTGGGAATAGCGACTTTGGCACCGTCACTTAATTGACTCAATTTGGTTAACTTATTTGAGTAAATAGCCATTGGCTGAATCATCGTTTTACCAATTGCTACTAAATCACTATGATGCGCTTTATTCCAATTCTTTAAAAAATATTGATGTTGAAATGCATTAATATTTAATTCATTTTGTAATAAGGCCGTATTGGGCTGATTATAATCCGAAAATTCCACAATTTTTAAATTAATATTATCCTTTTTTACTTTTTTCTGAACAATCTTCCAAATTGGTGTATCGGCGTTATTAATTCCAACTTTGACAGTTTGTTCCTTGCTTTGTTGGCCACAACCAGCTACCAAGAAGAATAACGCTGCCACACCGCTCACTAATAAATACTTAATAATTTTTTGCCATTTTTTCATCATCAACACCCCATTAATTTTAATTTGAATTATAAAAACAAATAAAAAAAGTCGCTTCTCAAATCTCCTTACGAAGATTTATTAGAAGCGACTTTCGCCACGGTACCATTCTATTTTGGGTATGCAAAGATACTCAACTCAACAACATACAAAACATCTATATGCGTGTACAATAAAGAGTACCAACCATTGCCACCTTATTCCAAAAGAACTCAGTGCACCAATCACGGGTCATTTTCATTAGCTAACGGGCTTCCTTCTCAACTACTGGAAGTTTCTGTACGCGTTAGAACTAATTACTTCCCCCGATCAACTTGTTTTTATATTCATTGGTAGAATCATATAATTATTTTAATTAAATGTCAACTAAAAAATTAAAAAAGATTAATAGTCATTACAGTTATTAATTGATAAAGCTTAAACATTATCGTTAACCTTAAATAACTAAACAAGCTTTATTTCCAACCTTTTAAAATAGCCTGAATCCCCATCAAAAATTGATCATCTGCTGTCAATCGATGTTCATTTTCCTGCAGAGGTTGCATAAATTTCTTGAAGGCAACTGATTTGGTTTGAAACTTTTCTAATGCAGCCACATCAAGATTAGTATTTTCTTGACCAATGCATTCACCCCAAACAAAGCCTACTGTGTAAAAAGTCAATGAATTAATCAAAAAAACCGTCGTTGAATTAATTTGTAAGCCTGCTTTGACAAAATTAGTCAAAATTGGAACAACTAAGGCAAATTCTTTATCGGTTACAATTGGACTAGTTGAAATCAACGGTAAAATATTAGGATGTTGCGTTAATACTTTACGTAAATGCAACATTAAATCAGTCAGCTGATTTTGCCAGGTTAGCTTTTTATCCAATTTAACTTTCAAGACATCTTGCCAAATTTTCTCAACTAGATTATCAAACAAAACCTTTTGATTAGGGAAATAGCGATAAACTGCCATAGCAGATACTCCTAATTCAGTACCTAACTTACGCATTGTAAACTTTTCCAAACTTTCTCGATCAATCAATTCTAGAGCTACTTGCAAAATATATACGTCACTTAAAGTCTCTTTAGTTGGTCTTGTAACCACTTTAATTAGTTCCTTTCTTACAAACTAAATTAAAGCAAATATACCGCAAATAATTATTCTTAGCAAAGAAATCTTATCCTTTATTTCGGTCTGTCCACCAAGTAATTGGTGAACAAAGTAATACGATAATAGCATCTAATAAATAAGTTTTACTAAAGGCTTTAGTCAATTGGCGATTCTTTTGACGTTTGATATCTTTCATCACTAACTTCAATTCTTGTTTTTGGGCTAATAATTGCGTACCTGTTAACAATTTCTTCTGTGCATCAGCTAAGGAATTAACACCACTGGCTAATGGTTGAATAACTCCAGCATCCGGATTATTGGTTTTAGTTGCCAAAGTATTAACTTGCGTCAAACTAACGTTTAACCGCTTAGTCCCCTTAATCATTTGTTTTTGAGCTCGATATAATTGTCCCAGTGAACTATTCTGCTTTGGTATCGGCAAATTGCTTGTCTTTTTTGCTGCTTTAGCGACTTTCTTTTGAAGTCCTGTAGTGCTGGTTTTTATATTTTTGCCACTAGAATTAGTTTTAAAAACATTTCTAATTTCGTTTTTAGCCACCTCCTTAACTTGTGGTGACAAACGATGAGCTTGAATAATTTGTATCGAATTATCTTTAATATCATTTTTTGAATTCATGACATTATTATTCAAAACCGTCACTAACAAAGCGACCCCTAAACAAGTACCAATTTGGCGCATAGCATTTACAATTCCTGAACCTACACCAGTTTTTTCTTTTGGCAAGTATTTCACCGAGGCAACTAACGAAACTGAAGAAAAACCGAAACCAAAACCATTCACAATCAAGAATACGATAATAATAGCGGTTGGTGTATTGGTTTTTACTAACGATAACAGCCCTAAGCTACAAGCTATGAGAATTAAACCCATAAATGTGATAATTTTAGCTCCCATTGCATCCAAGATCTTGGTACCTAAAGGCATCGCAACAACCACCGTTAAAGAAATAGGAATAATAATGATTGCAGCATGTAAAGGTGTGTAGTTCAAAACGTCTTGCAAGAAGTAGTTAATGATTAACATTGGGCAAACCAATGAAAAACCAGTAACAAAGTAAACTAAACTAGAAGCTGTTAAAGTCTTTTCTTTTAGTAAATTCAATTCCAACAAAGGCGAAGCAACTTTCTTTTCGATGAAATAAAAGACAAACAAAGCCAAAATACCTACTGCGATACAAGTAATAATGACTGGTGAAGTCCAACCATATTGGCGGCCTTCCAACATTCCAAAGACGATACCGCCTAAAGAAATGGACAAGGCCAGCATTCCTAGCCAATCAACACCACCAACTAAGGTTTCATCATAAGATTCACCAATAAATAAAATAATAATAATAAAAGCCAAAATTGCCAATGGAACATTAATACCAAATACCCAACGCCAAGAACTGTATTGTAAAATAATCCCCCCAATTGCCGGTCCTGCAGCAGCGGCTAGGGCAGTAATAGCGCCAACTACACTAGAAATTTTTGAAGTATTTTCTTTACCAAATATTTCAATACCCATCGGTAA
Organism: Bombilactobacillus sp. ESL1187; assembly: GCF_058107155.1. NCBI lineage: Bacteria > Bacillati > Bacillota > Bacilli > Lactobacillales > Lactobacillaceae > Bombilactobacillus > Bombilactobacillus sp. ESL1187. The sequence continues at coordinate 1,593,386 of NZ_JBYLTZ010000001.1, read as the reverse complement.
AACGATCGGAGTAATAATTGCACCACCAATTCCTTGGAAAAAACGGAAAACAATCAAGGTCAGTAATGAAGGGGCAAACATACAAGCAGCTGAAAAGCTACCAAATAGTAATAGTCCAATCAACATGACCTTTTTGCGGCCATAGCGATCGGCTAATTTTGAACCGGTTATCATAAATACAGCTAAAGCTAAGGTATAAATGGTTGTCACCCAGCTAGTATTGTTTAAACTGGCCTTAAATTGGTTCATGATCTTAGGTAAAGCAATATTGATAATCGTACTATCCAGCGTTCCCATAAACATGGCAATCGTTAAGCCAATGAAACTAATAATTCGTTTTGCACCTGTCATTATTCTTCCATCCTCCTTTTTTGCATGCTAAAAGCAATTACCATAAACAAAACGCTATAAGCTAAGAGACATGCTGCTGCAGCAACCAAATGTTTACTGCCATCTAAATATTTACCTAAATCAGCAATATAATGCTGAGGAAAAAAATCTTGTATTACTGATTGGATAGAATATTTTTTAATAGTAAAAACAGCACCTGATAATAGTAATGTTATCGATGTAATCATTGTTCCTACGCTAAGTGCTCCCTCATTATTAGTAACTAAAGTAGCTAACATCAGGCCAAATGAAGCAGCAAAAAGATTAATTAAACCATTGATTACAAATAGTGTTACTGATAATTTAATTTTAAATATAGGTAAGACAATGGCTAGACATACTGTACTTACCGCAAATAAGACTAAAAAAATAAAAAGCCAATTTTGTATGATATATGAAAAAATGGTTGTCCCACTTAAAAAAATGCGTTTATCCATTTGATCGCGATCATCAAAATAAAATTTAGTTAAAACTATCGCTAACATCATCGTGCTTAGACCCAAAATATTACATAAAATCTTGAAATTATGTGTGGTATGTTTGGCTTGTTTTCGAACTGCATTCCGGTTTAAAAAAGCATTAAGCTTAGCTTTTAATGTAGTATTACGAATTGTTGTCACATGATAATCACCGTTTTGATTTTTAGTGATATAAGCATCATATTTACCTAAAAGTAAATTTCGATAATAATCTTTATTCTTAGTTACCTTACTAAAATGAATCTTGTCAGTACTTGGATTAGATGACAGTACTTCAATTGCGCTGGGACCAACACCTATTTCAGCAGTTGGAGCTTTCATCTTCACAAAATAAGTTGAAGCTACTGTCATGACTAATAACACAAGAATCGTTAGCACGCCATAGCTTTTTTCATGCAAAAAACGTAAAAAATTATTTTTAAAAATTAGCATTCTATTACTCCTTAAACTTTTCTGGTCTATACAAACAATGAATGATTAATAAGAAGATACTTGAACAAATTAATAAAATTCCAATTGTACTAACTAACTGTCTTAAATCATGATCATAAATTAAACCAAAAAAACTATTCGTAACTTGAGCAATTGGTGACCAATTAGCTATCTGAGCAATCTTTTTACCAAAAATTGTCATTGGAAAAAATAGCCCCGATATAACTGCTAAAACATTAATTAAAATATTTAACAATTTTATTGCCAAATCTTCTTTTTTAACCAGTACACAAAATGCTCCTCCTAAGGTAATTGAAAAAATAACAAGTGCCAAATCCAATAACAATAAATACTTAATTTCTCGACCACCGAAGTTAACCAAACCTGTGATATTGAACAAAACTAGATAAACTGCCAAGATTAAATAAGAAACAGCAGTGGCAACAATTAGCTTAGATAGATAAACTTTACAGCGAGCAATTGGTGTGTAAATAATTCTCCGGTTTGCCAACTTGACCTGACTTCCAAATAACATTTCTGGCAAAATAATGACCGTTGCCATCGATAAATAAATTATCATTGTTACACCATAATAGTCATAAGCTGACAATACATCACCGCTAAACATACTATTACAGACAAAACCCATTAAAATTATTAATAACGGTGGATAAACAATCAGATAAACCATAATGGGCTTGTTATTAAGTAAACTTCTCAAATCCTGCAACATTATTGTTAACATTTTTTATTCCTTTCTAGTCTCGCAATTTTTTGCCCGTTAATTGCAAAAAAATATTTTCCAAACTTTGCGGATTCATTTCAGTGTCAGCATAATTGTGTAAAATATGCTGCAAAGTATCATTGAGTAAAACATTGCCACCATCCATGATCATAATGCGATCACAAAGTTGTTGGACTTCTTCCATATAGTGCGTAGTATAAATAATTGTTGCACCGGTAGCCCTCATCTCTTTAATGGCAGTCAAAATATGATTCCGCGATTGTGGATCAATACCAACTGTTGGTTCATCAAAAATAAGCAATTCGGGTTCATGGGCAATTGCACAAGCAATATTTAACCGCCGTTTCATTCCGCCAGAAAAGGTTTTCGGTTTATCAGCTTTTCGCTCCAGTAGTCCCACCTTAGTTAAGGCACTTAATACTTTTTTATCTAACAATTTTCTTTTAACACCATACAGCGATGCAAAAAATTTAACATTCTCATAAGCTGATAAATCCTCATAAATAGCAATTTCTTGCGGAACAATACCTAAACGTTTTTTGATTTCTTTTGAACTTAAATTTTTGTTATCAAAATAAACAATTGAACCTTCATCTGCCTCCAGTAAAGTAGCAATAATATTAATAGTTGTACTTTTTCCTGCACCATTAGGACCTAGAAAACCTAAAATTTCTCCCTTTTTCACTGTAAAACTTAAATCAGTTAAAGCCTTTTTATTGTTCTTATAAATCTTTGATATGTGACTTACTTGTAAAATATTCATTTTCTCTCCTTTTTGTTTACTTTGTAATCTTAATTTACATTGTAAACAATAATGCAGAAGAATCTATTTGTCAAATATTATTCGAATATTTTTATCGCGGAACATTAATCATTTACAAATAAATTTGTATACAAAAAAAGTGTCAATGAATACCTCATCAACACTCAATCTGTAATAATTATCACTATTTCGCACGTACAGCTTTAAATTCATGATTAATTGGTAAATTAATCTTGTCTGTTAAATTAGTTGGTAAAGTAAATTGCGTTAACGTTGGTGTGTCTTCAGGTTGTAAATATAACGTTTGCCGTTTGACATCATAACCAATCCAATAACCGGTATAATCACTGTTCGTACTACCTTCATGAACGTGTTCAATCCCCTTAGGAATCATGACGGTTTTAAATAAATTGTATAACTGCGTAATTCCTTGCTCCGAAGTAAATGGATCTAAAAAATTGGCCAAGTAAGTGCCCCGAACAAATCTAGAAGGAGCCGTATAATCACCTGGCAAGCCTAGTAACCCTGAGCCACTTTCAATTTGATTAACTTGCAATTTATCTGATAATTTGTTTTGGCCCAAATTATGATTGGTTAATTGTAAATAATTTCGTAAATTATCTACATGCCACGAATATTCCGGACTATTGGTCATCACACCAATTCCATCATAAATCTTAAAAGCCCCGTTCTTCACAGGTTCCAAAATTACACTGGCGCCACTGGGGTCACTGAACGTGTAGTGCATCGGCACGGGACCAGTAATTCCAGTTTGAGCCTGTTCCCAAGCTGGATATTGACTTTGTAATAAGCCCACGGTTTGAAAAGCGGTTTTAATTTCCGCCACACTACCAAAGTGACTTAACACGTACGCCACAATTTCTTCACCAATTAACGGTTTAAGACCTCGTTGTTGCAAACTGGCAGCACTCGCCCAACTACACTCTTCTAAATATTGGGCATCACCGACTACCCCCGCACTATTCATGCCATCATAGAAGAATAATGAGTTATTCATGCTAATACCCATAAAAGCATAATTACTAGCCCAAGTTTCCGTTAACCCTGTTAATTGGCTACCTTTTGGATAAGCGGTGATTTGTGAATTAACACTCGCTTTAAACGGATCAAACGTAAAATCCATCGTTCGGCCCCAAAAAACGTCACCGTTAGTTGCTTGAATACTAATATTGGTACACATATGATCATTCCCTTCTATTTTGCCGTTAGGTAGTGAATTGAACCTAACTTGCCTTTACATATAAGATACATTGTAACTCAATTTTTAAAATTTATAATCATTGGACCAAACAAAATTAAACCTTGCAATAGCTCCGACTATAAATGAATCTGGATAAAGTTGAACCAATAATTGCTGACCCAGCACCCGATTACAGACAAAAATCCGTTTTCATAGTCAATTCAATGGGGGCGTGGTCTTGCCGCTGTTTGGTATCAATCACTTGAAAATCAGCCAATTGATCATCTAATTGTTGTGAGGTCAAATAATAATCAATACGCCAGCCGGAATTATTAATCTTCGAAGTTTTGGACATTTGTGCCCACCATGTATAAACATCATGCACTTGGGGATTTAAATAGCGAAAAGTATCAGTAAAACCCGCAGCTAGTAATTCGCCAAATTTAGCACGCTCCTCATCAGTAAAACCCGCATGATGATGATTAGCTTGAGGATTTTTTAAATCAATTGCCTGATGGGCTACATTGTAATCACCAGAAGTAATGACTGGCTTTTGGCGCGCCAATTGTTGCAGATATTGACGATAATCATCATCCCAACTTTGACGGTCAGCTAAACGAGCCAATTGACTGCCTGAATTTGGCGTATAAACGGTCGAAACAAAACTATGTTCAAACTCTAAGGTAATAATTCGTCCTTCTTGATCCATTTCCCCTGGAGCCCCAATTTGGGGATAATCAACTGCTATGGGTTGCTCTTTACTCAACATCATGGTACCAGCATAACTCACCCGCCCCGTGCTCGAACGCGTATAAATTTGATAATCCGGAAATAATTCTTGCAAAGCTCGCTTTTGCTTAGGCGTCAAACCCGTCGGCTTCAATTTAGTTTCTTGAATGGCCAACACAGTTGGTTGGATTGCTGCTAAATGTTGTAACACCTCCCAAGTCATTAAGCCACGTTTGGATTGATGCGTGACAGCTGCATTAATACTATCAATATTCCAAGAAATAAATTTCATAGGACACTCCTTTGGTCATCTTTGATTTAATTGTAGACCATTGAAGATTGAATAGACAATTTATTGTGAAGTTAACTAAAAAATGCTCAGCAATCTTTGGCGATTGCTTGAGCATCATTATGATCTTCTCAGTGTTTATTACTTACTAGGTATTTTGGCAATTAATTGTTTGACGTCCGTTAATTTTGTTTGATAATCAGTGTCTTGTTCCGCTGGTAAATTCTTAATGGCTCGTAGAATTTCTTGTCCTGACAACAAAACCTTTTCCGTGGTAGCATCATCATTACTGATAAAAGAAATTGTCAAAAACAATTCTAAATTTTTGGTAGCATCTTCTTCATGAGCCAGTGCCTGATCAGCTAAACGTCTAATCCCCAAACAAATATTGCGCCGTTTTCTTTTGGTATTTTTCCGATCAGTATAATATGGCAACAATAATGCCACACAGACAGCTAAAAATTCAGAAATAGCAGCTAACCACTCTGATATTGGTCCAATTTCCATAAGTTAGATCTCCCCACAAATAAAATTCATTAATAACATTAAGATAATTTTTCATCCAACAAGCACATTTAGTTCAACAATTAGTCAATGAAGCGGTTTTTTCTGAAAGTACTGATGGATTTGTCTGTAACTTAAAATTATTAATCGTTTTTTAGTATAAAACTTAATAATTCGATAAGCAAGACGAATTCTAGCTTGTCGGTGACTGCGTCAAATAATTTAAAATGCGATATAACGCTTGTCTATTAGCCGCAGGAACGGGCTGAGCCATAATCTCAGCTGCTGACTGTTTTAACACAGAGTCTGTTAAATAAGGATAATCATTAACCACTATTTCATGGACATTACTAGTCGTAGGCTCTAAATGAAACTGAAAACCCGCCACAAAATCTTGCCATAAAAAGCCTTGATTCGTTAAATGATGATTGGAAAATAACAATTGCGCTTTCGGTGGCAAGGTAAACATCTCTTCATGCCAATGTAATACGGATAATTGTGCGGGTAAGTTAGTGATGGCGGTACTTTGACGCCAAACATTCCCCCACCCCACTTCTTTGACAGGTGCTGTTAAGACAGAACCACCTAATACTTTAGCAATTTGCTGCGCACCAAAACAAATGCCTAACATCGGAACGCGCTTAGTAATTAAATCCGCAATCAATTGCCGCTCTTGTAAAATCCAAGGTAATTGATCATTAGGACTCATAGGCCCACCTAAAATAATCAATAAATCCGTCGTCTCAGCTGACGGCAAATGACCAAATTGATAGGGATGATAAATATAGACTTCATAGTGCTGCTCCGCTAACCAATCGGCAATCATGCCCGGCCCTTCATTAGGTGTATGCTGCAAAATATTAGCCCGCATAATAATCACTCTCCATAATTTAATACTGCTTAATTCTCAATATATCACACTAGTGACAATGGACAATTACTGATGTTCACCGGCCCGATGTCCATGATAATTACGCGGATGACCACCAGCCTGAACATAATGCTGTTGATAATAATTCTTCAAAGCCGTAATTTGCTGCGAATAATTAGTCCACGCGTGTTGACACCCTGTATACTGAGCTTGATTAACCAAAACTCGCCGCAAACGTGTGAGCGCCTGGTAAACCGGTTTGACATATACTAAAACCTGGTAGCCTCGTTTAATATACAAATTACGTTGTCTAATCTGATGAATTTGTTTAATGATTGCTGTGCCATCAGGATATTTTGGAATAACTAATTGTTGTAAGCGCTGAATTAATATTACTAAATTAGGTTGAGAATGAACAAACGATTCCCGCATAACTTGTTTTAATAAGCGCTTTTGAGCTGCCACAGTCAGATTTTGATAATCACGATAATGATTAAACCCCCGCTTTTGCCAACGCTTAATCTTAGAATCAATAACTTTAAACTCGGCTGACGCCAATTGTTTAGATAACTTGGTCTGACATTGTCTTAGGTTTTTTTGAACCTGCCGCACTAATTGCTGTTCTAGTAATTGCTGTTCTTGGCGCCGTTGCAGTTGTTTTAAAAAGGGAACGAATAAAGGTTTTAACTGGCGGTAACCTGTCAACAAATGCAAAATTTTATCGTTATTATTAATCATCCTGTTCAATTCCTATTAATTTAATTTCCGTGCGCGGATAGAACTTTTCATTTAACTTTAACGCCTTAACGCCAACGATTCGGCTATCTCGCACCTTCAACCCCTTAAAAATGCTATCAAAAATTGCTTTTTGTAAATTATCAATATCCGGCGCCGTCTTCCGCATTAAACTCCGTACTTGCTTTTGATTTTTCGGAATAGCTAGGTAAAACATCACTTCTACCAAAATGCCATATGGAGCATTGACAACCTGTTCAAAGTCCTTATTATACAAATCGTGATCTTGCAGATATTGCTGCACGGTCTGCATATAATCAAAATAGTGACTCGGATAATAAGTAATTGTATGATGTTGACCATTACTAGTAATTTGTTTAAAACGTGGCCTCGGCGTTGCCATGGGTGGATAAGGGATAATTGCTTGCCATTCACTCATTTCTCTTTTCTAACCTCATACTTAATTTGTCACTGATTGTCGATAATCTAAATAACGTTGTTGTTTAGCCTTTGACCAAGTAGCCAACTGTTGCTGAGCAGCTTGTTGCTCCTGCAAGTCGCCAGAACTCAAGCGTAGGATTTTGGCAAAGTCTAATTGTTCCGTAGATAAGCCCCAGCCTTCTTTGCGTAAAGCATGATTTAATGATTTTTCTTGTTGCGACAAATCAACTGTTTGCGCCTTTTTTGGTCCCTCACGTTTTTTTGCTTGATAAGTTGCATAATCTTCATTAGCAATCTGAATCAAGATTTGTATCTCACTTAAAGTAAATAGTTCTTCAATGGTTGCATCTTGAGCTTTGATTTTTTTAATATAACGTAACAGCGTACTTTTGCTGAGATCAGTTTGCCTAACAATTTGTGCCCGATTAGCGCCTTCAATGAGCCAAGAGCATAATTTTTTTTGCGTAGTTGCACTGACCTTGATCTGCGCAATTTTCTGAGGCTTATACATCAGAATTAATAATCCTTTCTTTGATGATTAGTATCTCTTTTTATTATGAGCATCTCGCACTTAAATGCAACCCAAAGACCACTTTTCTGAATCATAAAAAGCACTTGGTAAAAAACGGTCAATACCTATCTTTTTACCAAGTGCTTTAACTAGCTATCTTATTTTAATAATAAAACCGCATACTCCAACTAGCATTAAAGATTTGCTGTGGTTGTAACAGATTAATGCCAAATTTATGTTCTAATTGACCATCACTATTAACAGTATCTGCCACTCCCCACCAAGGTTCCAGGCAAACAAAATCAGCTGTCTTAGGATAAGCAGACCAAACCCCAATATAAGGTGCATCAGTCGTCAAACTAATTTGCCAATTATCATTAGCCCATAGCTCAAAAGCATTGCGCCCTCGATTATGATAAACATAAGCGTCGTGAGCAAAACTATCTTCATTAAGTGGCATCATCGCCTTGGGCACCCAGGTATGATTAGTATCAAGCAAATGGTCTTCTGTAAAATCAATTCTACGTAGTCGCTCTGGATGTTGCAAAACCAACTTGGCTCCCGGAGCCCGATAATTAAACATAAAGCCCGGATGACCACCAATTGAAAAGTACATCGGGTGCGAACTCAAATTTTTCAAACTATAACAAACTTGAATTTGATCACCCACTAGTTGATACCCCACATACAGCGAAAAACTAAAGGGGTAATTGGACTCTTCTTGACCAACTTTTTTGGTTAATCCTAACTCCAATAAAGTCGGTTCTTGCGTCATTACGGTAAATTCTTGGTCACGAGCAAAACCGTGTTGTTTCATTGAATAAGTTTGACCCTGATAACGATAAGTATCATTTTTTAGTCGGCCAACAATAGGGAACAAGATCGGCGCATGTCGTCCCCAAATTGCTGGATCACCATTCCACATCCGTTGCGTCTGCGTTGGATCCTGGACGCTGACTACTTGGGCTCCCAAACTATCAACTTGAACAGTTAACTTTGTGTTTTGTAACGTGACAACAGCCATTAGTCCTCCTATAAGATATACTTAGTTAAATCACTATTATTAGCAATCTTGCCAACTTTATCTTCTACATATTCCTGCGTAATCATGATTTCACCCATCTGCATATCGGGTGCCTCATACATAATATCAGCCAAGACATTTTCCAAAATAGTTGCTAAACGACGAGCTCCAATGTTTTGATTTTCATGATTAACCTGATAAGCTAACCGCGCAATTGTTTCAATCGCTTCTTGCGTAAAGGTTAACTTAATGCCATCACTACCTACCAAAGCAATATACTGTTTAACCAAAGCATTATCTGGAGCTGTCAAAATTCGAACAAAATCTGCTTCCGTCAAATCATCTAATTCGACGCGAATTGGAAAACGTCCTTGTAATTCAGCAATTAAATCACTCGGTTTACTTTCAGCAAAAGCCCCAGAGCCAATAAACAAAATGTGATCCGTTTGAACGCTACCATATTTAGTATTGACACTAGAACCTTCAACAATTGGCAAAATATCACGTTGAACACCCTCACGGGAAACTTCACCTGATGTTTTCTTATTACCAGCCGTAATTTTATCAATTTCATCAATAAAGACGATTCCGTCATTTTCAGCACGCTGAATGGCAGCTTGATAAATCACATCGGAATCTACCAGCTTAGCTGATTCTTGTTCAATCAAAATCTCCCGTGCTTGACTAACTGGTAAGGTTCGCTTAATGGTTTTCTTAGGAATTAACGAGTCCATTGCGCCGTTTAAATCAATCCCCATTTGTCCCATCATATCATTCATCGGATTGATTTTTTTACTTTCCGATACTTCAATCGTTACTTCTTGATCTTCAAGTAAACCACGATCTAATTGTTCTTTCACGCTTAAACGTTGATCTCGAACTTCATCCGTGATTTCCTCATTATTATTAGCAGCTTGTGGTGTTTCTCCACGTGTCATCGCATTAAACGCCGACATGAGATCTTGTAAATTATTCATATTGGGTTGAACTGCCTGTGTTTTTTTACCCGGCACTAATAATTTAACTAAAATCTTATCAGCTTGTCGACTAGCTTGTGAACGAACCTCACGATATTTTTGTTTTTCTTCCATTTTGACCGCAACATCGACCAAATCACGAATCATCGACTCAACATCGCGACCAACATAGCCCACTTCGGTAAACTTAGTAGCCTCTACTTTGACAAAAGGTGCTTGCACCACATCCGCCAAGCGGCGTGCAATTTCGGTTTTACCAACTCCCGTTGGTCCAATCATTAAGAGATTCTTGGGTGTAATATCTTTTTGCATACTTTGCGATAATTGCATCCGCCGATAACGATTATATAAAGCAATGGCGACGGATTTTTTAGCTTGATCTTGACCAACAATATATTTGTCTAAAGCTTTAACAATCTGTTTGGGTGTCATTTGTTCTGGCATTGTTCTCTCCTAAATTTGATCCGTTAAAATACTCTTATTAGTGAAGATATCAATATCTGAGGCAATATTAATAGCTTCATGAGCAATTTCTTGAGCGGTCATGTCTGGACTGTGGCGAATCATAGCAATGGCGGCAGCTTGGGCAAAATTACCACCTGAGCCAATAGCAATTACATCCTCATCAGGTTCAATCACTTCACCATTACCCGAAATTAGTAATAAATCCTCTTGATTAAAAGCAATCATCATTGCCTCTAATTTTTGCAAAGTCGGATCTTTACGCCAATCTTGAGCTAATTCCACTGCGGAACGCTTTAAATTTCCAGCATAGCTTTGCAACTTCTTTTCAAACCAATCTTCTAGAGTAAAAGCGTCAGCCACACCGCCGGCAAAACCAATAATTACTTGATCATTAAAAATCCGCCGCACTTTATGTGCGGAAGCTTTCATAACGGTTTTTTCGCCAGCAGTAACTTGCCCATCTCCAGCAATTGCAATTTGGTTGTGATGTCTGACTGCACAAATTGTTGTCATAATTTACCTCAATTATATTTCATTATTCTTAATATTTTAGATTTTGTGAATTGTATTGGTTCTAAACTTTTGAAAATAAATTTAACTTACTAAGCTGATTTGCTAACTTAGTAGCGGTTTATCTTGCTTCCAGACCTTATATCTCAGTAGTCTCAAAATTTTAGTTTTCGAACTTTAAGCTTAAAAACCACTACAATTCTATGGTAACACTTTTAGTCAACGATCGTTCTAATCTATCCGAAGAAACTTTCAGCAATTTGTAGACAAGTGCTACTTTTGAACTTCTTCTTGATAATCGCCATTAGGACAGATTACTTGGCGGCCACCCTTGACCTTCTTTTCAACTAGATAATGGTCGTCTTTAGGACAGTTACGACCAACAGGTTTATTCCAGTCCACAAAATCACAGTCCGGATAGCGCGAACAACCGTAAAATAAGCGATTTTTCTTCGATTTCCGTTCCACTACTTGACCTTCCTGACATTTAGGACAAGTCACACCAATTTCTTTAATAATGGCTTTAGTATTACGACAATCTGGAAAACGACTACATGCAATAAATTTGCCGTAACGCCCTAATTTAATAACCATCGGTGCACCACAAATGTCACAATTCATCCCAGCCGGTTCATCTTTAATTTGTAGCTTTTCAATTTGTTCATCGGCAGCTGTTAATTCCTTAGAGAAAGGTTGATAATACTCATCAACTACTTGGCGCCAATTTTCTTTGCCCGCTTCAATGCCATCCAATTCAGTTTCCAAATTAGCCGTAAAGTCGACATTAACAATGTCTGGAAAATATTGTTCAATTAAATCATCAACAATTTCTCCTAATTCCGTCGGTTCAAAACTACGACCATTTAATTTGACATAATAGCGTCTTTGAATCGTATCAATAGTTGGTGCATAAGTCGAGGGACGACCAACACCGTTTTCCTCCAAAGTTTTAACTAACGAAGCTTCACTAAAACGTGCTGGGGGTTGCGTAAAATGCTGTTCTGGATTGGTTTCAATTAATTTAACTTGTTGCCCTTCTACTAAATCTGGCAATAAATTATCTTTTGTCTTTTGATCATCTTTATAAAGCTTCAAAAAACCGTCAAATTTAATTTTAGAACCATTTGCCCGAAACTGAACATCATTTTGTTCGACAGTCACTGTCATCGTATCTAACACAGCGGGCGTCATCTCACTTGCCATAAAACGATTCCAGATTAAAGTGTATAGTCGTAATTGATCACGCGTTAAGATTTTAGCTAAAGATTGCGGCGTTCTTTGCACTGCAGTAGGGCGAATAGCCTCATGGGCATCTTGAGCGCCTTCGGGATTTTTCGTAGCGTGAACCTTAGTAGCCGCATACTCTTCGCCATATTCTTTTTGCAAAAACTGAGATGCTTCGTGCTTAGCAACACTTGCAATTCGCGTTGAATCCGTTCGCATATAAGTAATTAAACCAACATTGCCTTGTCGCGATCCCAGATTAATTCCTTCATATAGTTGTTGTGCTAACATCATTGTTTTCCGCGTTTTAAAATTCAACTTGCGGTTAGCTTCTTGTTGTAAAGAACTCGTCGTAAATGGTGGTGCTGGATAACGTTTGCGTTCTTTTTTTAACACCTTTGTCACATCAAACGGTTGTTTGCGATCTAATTGTCCTAAAACAGTTTGAACTTCTGCTTGCGAGTGCAATTCAGTCTTCTTATGATGCACGCCATAAAAATTGGCATTAAATTGATTTTTCTTTAATCTACCAGCCTGAAAACGACTAGGAATCGTCCAATATTCTACTGGTTGGAAATTACGAATTGACTTTTCACGATCAATCACCAGTTTTAAAGCTACTGATTGTACACGGCCCGCGCTGAGCCCTTTCTTAATTTTTTGCCATAAAATCGGACTAATCGAATAACCCACTAACCGGTCTAAAATGCGCCGGGCTTGCTGCGCATCAACCAAATCCATATTAACATTTCGCGGATGCTTAAAAGCATCTTTAACCGCGTCTTTCGTAATTTCATTAAATACTACTCGGTTATCATCTGCTAAATCTAAATTTAATAAATGGGCCACATGCCAAGCAATCGCTTCACCTTCGCGATCGGGATCGGCTGCTAAATAAACTTTTTTAGCTTTTTTGGCTTCTTTTTTTAATTCTTTAATAGTATCCCCTTTACCTCGAATAGAGATATAAGTGGGTTCATAATCGTGTTCAATATCAACACCCATGCGACTTTTAGGTAAATCACGAACATGGCCTTTGCTGGCTAAAACTTTGTAATTACGTCCTAAATACTTTTCAATTGTTTTAGCCTTGGCCGGAGATTCGACAATTACCAAATTCTTTTTAGCCGGACGGCGTTTGGTAGTTTTTGAGCTAACCAACATGAAGCTCCTTTCCTTAATCAAGTCGCTTCAAATCATATGCCAGTCATTTCCTATTTGTCAAATTTTTTTGTTCAAGCCCTAACTCAGCCAATAAATCACCAGCAGCAAAATATGGTCGCGCTCCCGCCGCAATTAGTTCATTACAACCTTGGGATAACGAACTATCTAGCGGTCCTGGAGCGGCCCAAACGTTCCGATTTTCTTGCAGTGCCAATTGGGCCGTAATTAAACTGCCACTGCGTCTTTTAGCTTGTGTGACAACTAATGTCTGACATAAACCGGCAATAATGCGATTACGCTGTGGAAAAAAATATTTTTGTGGGTGCGTTGTAGGGGGATATTCAGACAGCAATAACCCTTGTTGGGCAATAGTCATTTGTAATTGCCGATTAACCGCCGGATAATAATAATCTAAACTATTACCCACAACCCCAATCGTTTGCCCCTGATTGTCTAAAGTTATCTGGTGACACCAACCATCTGCTCCCTTAGCTAGCCCGCTCACTGTCACTACTTGAGCTTGCACTAAAGCAGGAACTAAACTGTGTACGACTGTTTGCGTATAAAAACTACTTTGCCGCGCCCCAACAATTGCAACCGTTGGGCGATTCAATAACTGTAAATTTCCTTGGTAATATAGCAAAGCCGGTGGATTATAGATTTCGCGTAACTTTTGTGGATAAACAGCGTCCAAGAATGTTAAACATGGTGGCATCATGGGATAATCTTGTTGCAAGCGTTGCTGAAATAACGAGCGTTTAGTCACCGTTAGTTGCTGTTTCACAAATTGAATTAATTGACTAACGGAATAATGCTGCAAGCTTAATTGACAAACTTGCAGCATTATTTTGTTGCTCACACAACGGGTTTGGGATAATTGATATAATAATTGACGTAATTGCATAACAAACACCAGCTCCGTAATTTTTTTTAAATTACGAATTTACTGCCAAATATTTTTTGACAGGCGCAAATGAACGTCGATGAATTGGACAGATTCCTTGCTTCTGTAAACCTGCTAAATGAATTTTAGTACCGTAGCCAGCATTTTGGGCAAAACCGTAACCGGGATAAACTTGATCATACTTAACCATTAATTCGTCTCTATAAACTTTAGCCACAATACTAGCAGCACCAATCGAAACACTCCGCGCATCACCTTTAATCAATTTAGTTTGCGAAATGGGAATTGGAATCCGCATGGCATCAACTAATAGATGATCAGGTTGGACCAATAATTGACTAACAGCTTGTGCCATTGTTAACTCCGTCGCATGATAAATATTTTCTTGATCGATTAATTGCGGACTACCTACGGCTACACTAACATCAATGGCTTGATCTAGAATTTGCCCATATAATTCATGGCGCTTGTGATCACTTAATTGTTTGGAATCATTAATTTCAATTAAATTAACATCCGCAGGTAAAATAACGGCGGCGACAACTACTGGTCCCGCTAACGGTCCCCGACCAACTTCATCAATTCCGGCTACTAATTGTTGCTGTTGCCAAAAAGGTTGTTCAAATTTTTGCCGTCGTAAAAAAGCTGCTTTTAACGCCATCGTTTTAGTTAACTGGCGTTGATGCGACTGAGCTAATTTTTGCACGCCAGCGCGGGAATCTTGCGCCAACGTTTGCCAATCTGCACTCGTTAATGATTGCTGGCTAATTAACTCTTTAATCTCGTGAATCTTTAATTGTGACCATTCAGTCATTGATTTCTTGCACCCAATCTAGAGTATATCTACCCAATAATCCTTGACGCACATCATTAATAATTTTATGAGCCGCACGATCAAAATCCTGCTCAAAATGCCACTGAGTGGTTAATTGCACTAATAATTGGGCACCTGTCAGAGTCAATTGTTGGGCGGTTAATTGATACTTTTGTTGTAAAATTGTTTCATAGTGCTGTTGCCAAAATTCTAATGCATAAATAGCCAAGTCTTGTTGTGGAATAACTTTATCACTAATCGCTTGCGTCAAAGCTAAATTAAATCCGACTCGTTCTTGCGTAATTTTGGGCCATAAAACTCCTGGAGTATCCAACAATTCCAAATGGTGTTTAGTCTTTAACCAATTCTGATTTTTAGTCACACCGGGGCGATTACCCGTCACAGCCACTTTTTTACCAACTAATTTATTTAATAATGTTGATTTACCAGCATTCGGAATACCAATGCACATGGCGCGCACTGTATAATTTTTGACCCCGCTTTGTTGGTATTTTTTTAATTTTGGCGCCATTAATTGTTCAATTGCCTTCAGTAGCGGTTGTAACTGATTAGTATGCTGTGCATCCAAAGCAATAACTGATTGCTGTTTTGTTTGATAAAAATTAATCCAGGCCTTAGTCATTCGTTCATCGGCCAAATCAGCTTTATTCAAAATAATTAACCGAGGTTTGGAATTAATCATTTGATCTAAAACCGGATTCAACGAAGAAAAAGGCAACCGGGCATCCCGCACTTCTAAGACTAAATCTACTAATTTCAGATGGTCTTGGATTTGATTTTTAGCCTTATTCATGTGACCTGGGTACCATTGAATCGTCATGTCCTTATTTCCTTTCTAGTACCTTAAATGCTTGGTTCAACATTGGATCATGTCCTTGAGCCTTTTGCATTAAAGCTTGGGTTAAAGCTTGTCTAGTTTTAGCATCCAAATTACCACTTTGTTGTGGTAATTGCTGTTGTACTTGAAAGGCTGTCAATTGTTGTTGCGTAGTCGCATCCAACTGGCCGGTAACTGGAACTGCTAATCCCACAGCATTTAACACTTTTTGAGCAACTTTCACATCGCCGCTAGTTTGCTGAGCAGTAATCGTTTTTTGACTGGTAAAAGCATTAATATTTAAATAATCTGGATACTTAACTTTGAGTGTCGGTTCTAAGCCTTTGTGATTAATCCAAGAACCATTGGGGGTCAACCACTTAGCGGTAGTGATTTTCATCTCTGAGTCTGAACTTAACGGACTTAAAGTTTGCACCACTCCCTTACCAAAGGTCTTTTCACCAATCACTGGTATTTGTGCAGACTGCTTTAAGGCTGCTGCAAAAATTTCAGCAGCACTGGCGGTACCCTTATCAACTAAAACGACCGTCGGTAATTTAACTTTATAATTTTTTAAATATTTCGCACTAGCATGATACGTCTTCGTCCCATCCGTTCGTGAAACCATAGTCATTATCTTTTGACCATTGGTCAGAAACATACTAGAGGCCGCTAATGCTTGTTCCATAACTCCACCAGGGTTATTTCGAACATCAATAATTAACTTTTGGGCACCTTGACGTTGAACTTTTTGTATTTCTCGCTTCAGCTCACTAGCAGTATGTTCGGAAAATTGGGTAATCGTAATTTCGGCTACTTTGCCATGATGATTAACCACTTTGCCCATTACCGTCGCCACTTTAATTGGTGCCCGAACCAAAGTTTTAGTAAAGGTTTGTGTGCCGCGTCTAATTTCTAAATGAACTTTGGTCCCTGCTTTACCACGGGTCAATTGCGAAGCTTGATCAACTGTCATTTTTTGCGTGGAATGTTGATTAATTTTGGTAATGATATCTTTAGTTTTTAAACCGGCTTTGGCCGCTGGTGATTTCGGCATTGCTGAAACAATTTGAATGCCAGCATTAGCTTGTTCAATCGTAGCCCCGATTCCAGAAATTTTCCCAGAAATATTACTATTGAATGAATCTTGATCTTGGTCCGCCATAAACTCCGAATAAGGATCATCCAAAGATTCCAGCATTCCCTTAATTGCACCATTGATTAGCTTTTTAGAAGATACTTTCTGATAATAATTTTGATTAATTGTTTCATATACTTGTTGAACTTGGCTAAAATTACCCATAGAACCTTGATTCTTCAGTTCCACTGCCATAAAGATAAATGCGCCAGCAACCCCAATTAAAATTCCACCAACAATGGAAAATATTACTGTTGACCAAGAAAACTTTTTTTTCATGCCGAATCACTCGTTTCTTTAAGAATTAAAATGTGCCTGGGACTCTTGATATTTAGCAAAAGCCTGATCATAAATGTCCATTGTCGGTAAATACGATCCATTCAATTCCAGATATTCCGAAATTTCTGTATAGTCTTGCGCTTGTTTTGGAAAAGTTTGGTCAAAAAAAGCCGCTTCCGCAAAATGAGCAATGGGACTAGTACTATTAGGATTTCGTTGCGTCATTAAATATTCATAAAAAGATTTTTCCATCAACTAACACTCCTAAAACTTGCTCGAATAAACACTAACGACAATTTTATTTTTGTGCAAATCTAAATCTTTGACTTTAAAATAATAACCACTGTCATTTTGATAATCTTGTAAATTAATATTGATTAATTGCTTACTGCTATTAATGCTTACCCAAGAAGGAAAATGATAATTATGTTGAATATAACCGAGAACAAAGCCCAACGGAATACCCAAGTGACCAATTTTTAGATGTTGGGCTTTTAATTGGACACCACCACTAGCAGTGGGAAAAGAAGCCGTTTGTAGCTGAAAATCAATTTTTGATCCCAACAAATCAGCACTCCCTACTAACGAAATATGTTGATCAAATTTTAAATGATATTGAATATCCTTACTGTTTAAATATTCATTAATATAATGATTGGCTAACCTCTGTGCTTGCTGCTTAGTTAATGTTACTTCAAAAACTGGTTGAGAATCATTGGCTGGTGCAGGTTGTTTAGAAATAACCGCAGAGTCAATCGGGCGCGTTACAGCATACCACATACCCGCACCTCCCAGAATCAGGATTGCCACTAATATTAAAAAAGCCCATTTCCACCAATTACGTTTTGTATCTACACTGCGTCTCATTTTAAATTAATCCACTCCTTTTGGCTTAATTGCAGTTGGTGCCATAATTTTTTGGTCATTAACTGATAACCTTGATGATTAGGATGAAAATAGTCTTTCGTATATAACAACGGATTTGTTGTTGTTTGTTCTTTTTTCGAATATTTCAATTTTTTAGGTTGAGCAATAGCTGACACATCCACAAAATGCATTCGATAATTATTATGGGCTAAATTTTTGCTGGATTGATTCCATTGCAAAACCGCCTGCTGCACACTCCGAGCTTTTTTAACATAAATAGCATACGGATTATAAATGCCAATCAAATAAATCGGCGCTTTATCATTATAGCGCCGAATAGTCATCACCATTTGAGACATTTGTTGCACATAAGCATCATTAGCCGCTTGAAATTGTTGATTGGACAAGTTTAAACCATGTTTTTGTAAAACATGCATAATATTATTACCACCAGCTGTCAGGATAACAATATCACTTTTCTGCAATGCTTTTTTGAGAGCAGCGTTATGTTGAACCCGCTTTAAAATTTGTCCGCTCGTTTCACCACTAATACCAAAATTTCGCATTTTTACTCGGCGATGACTGGCTGTTCTTAAAGGTTTTTGAATCAAATACGTATAACCGCCTTGATGGTGACCGTCACCAACGCCATAAGTCAAAGAATCACCCACAGCCACCACTTTTAAAGTAGTTGTTTGACTCTTAGCAGCAACTTGATGAACGTGAATGTTGACTAAGCTAATAGCTAACAAAAAATTAATGAGAATCTTTATTTTTCGCAAAGTTAACTCCTTCAATTTATCAAATTGTTAACCGCTTATTATTGCCGATAATAAATAATCGCAAAGGCACCCTCGCCAGTATGGGTCATAATAATCGGACTAGTTAGTTCAATTGTGGTCTTAATCTGCGGAAATTGAGCTTGAACTTGTTGTTTAATTTGTTGCGGCAAAGTATCATCACTCACATAAGACATGCCAATTTCACTAATTTGGTCGCCATGTGCATCAATATCTTCAATACGTGATTGAATAAAATTCTTAATCACTTTAATTCCGCGTCCCTTTTTGGCAATCGTCAATTTATGATTTTGTAACTGCACAACCACATCAATATTTAATAATGACGTCAATGTCGCAGCCATTTTGCCTAGACGGCCGCCTTTAATAATATTTTCTGGATGAGGAATACAAACGTATAATTGCGTTTGTTCAGCAATATGTTTAATCGCGGGTAAAATTTCGGCCACTGTTTTTTTCTGCTGTGCCATTTTCGCAGCTGCTAAAACTTGAAAAGCCATTCCTCGATCTGTTGAACCACTATCAACCACGGTCACTTTGGTGGAAGTCAACTCTGCTGCTTGCTTGGCAGCATCTACCGTACCACTTAATCCCTTAGTCAAGGTAATGGCCAATACCTCACTGCCATCTTGACCTAATTTGTTAAAGGCCTCGACAAAGCGACCGATGGGTGGTTGACTCGTTTTCGGAAAATTAGTACTAGCCAACATTTTTTGGGAAAATTCCTGGCGAGTAATGTCTTGACCATCAACATATTGTTGATTATCAATTTCAACAGTTAATGGCACTACTGTAATTTGATAGTCTGTAATTTCTTTTGGTGTCAGTTGCACAGAAGAATCTGTTAAGATTTTTACATTTGTCATTTGTGGAAACCTACCTTTATCATTTCAGGTCTTTAAGCTATAATCTCTAAAAGAGTTGTTTACTTAAAGATTGTATCAAACGTTCACAACTTTAGCACATTTTTATTAATTAAAGGAGCGCTTGTCTTGACCAATATTTTTGCCAAACCTCAAAAAACTTCGAAAATTTACCGAATTACTAACGAAATCTTCAGTGCCATTACTCACGGAATCGGTCTACTACTGGCGATCGCCGGTACTGTATTATTAATTATTAAAGCTGTCCATCAGCACCCCATGGCTAAAACTTTGAGCGCCTACTTAATTTATAGCTGTACACTTATTTTTTTGTATCTTTGTTCAACACTTTTTCATAGTCTTTACTTTACTAAAGCTCAACACATTTTTCAGATTCTAGACCACAGTTCTATCTTCTTATTAATTGCGGGGACTTACACACCTTTTTGTCTACTCGGAATCCCCGCACCATTTAATATTGTTTTATTAAGTACTATTTGGATCATTACTATTGGTGGCATCATTTACAAAATTTTTAACTTGGGCGCGCACCCTATCATTGATACTAGCCTGTACGTTATCATGGGATGGTTAGTCATTTTAGCCATGAAGCCCCTACATCATTCCTTAGGTACTACTGGAATTTTGCTCCTGTTTTTTGGAGGAATTGCCTTCACTATTGGCGCTTTACTGTATACAATGCGGGGCATTAAATACATTCACGTTATTTGGCACATCTTTGTGATGCTGGGTACCACTTTGATGTTTTTCTCAGTTTATTTATTTTTATAATGATCTCGCCGTTGATAAACTAAAAATTCATGAGCCCAAAGATTTTGGTCATCAACTTGACCAGTTTGTCGCTTAATGAGTTGAAATTGTTGGTAATCAATGGGAATCATCCACGTATCGCCGCTAAATTGTGCGGCGATTTTAGTTACATATAAACGTTGAACTTGCTGGGCAAACATAGTAAATAAAGCTGGTCCTCCAAAGATAAATACCCGCTCATCGTGACTAATTAACTGCTCAATTTCCCTTTGCGAGGTCGCCACGGTTAAGTCGGCTGTTTGCGAAAATTGCTCAGGAAAATGTGTCAAAACGATATTTCTCCGTTCTGGCAAAGGTCGCGCATGAGGAAAACTACGCAAAGTTTTAGAACCCATCACGATTGTACTGTGTAGCGTTGTTTGTTTTAAATAATGTAAATCTGCTGGTAACTGCCACGGCAAATGCCCGTTTTGGCCAATTAAGTGATTTTGATCTTCGGCCCAAATATATGCTAGCATGCTTTACTCCTTAAACAGCCACGGGGGCCGAAATACTGGACTGGGGATGATAATTTTGTAAGTCAATTTGTTGCAACGTTAACTGATCAATACTCGTTATTTGCGGATCTAAAACCAGTTGCGGTCCCGCCGTTGGTTGACGTTGTAGTTGCAATTTAACTTGGGCTAAATGATTTTGATAAATATGGGCGTCACCCAAGGTATGAATCAATTTTCCCGGTTTTAAATGCGTTACTTGGGCAATTAATTGTGTTAATAACGCATAACTGGCAATATTAAACGGCACACCCAAAAACAAATCTGCACTCCGTTGATATAACTGGCACGACAAATAACCATCGTTAACATAAAACTGAAACAAGGTGTGGCAAGGAGGAAGAGCCATGGTTTTTAATTCTGCCGGATTCCAAGCTGTCACAATTAGTCGGCGAGAATCAGGATTCGTTTGAATTTGTTCAATCACCTGGGCAATTTGATCAATTTCTTGTCCGTCAGCTTGCCAATGACGCCACTGTTTCCCATAGACATTACCCAAGTCACCAAATTTTTGCGCAAACTGATCATCTTGTAAAATTTGTTGGCAAAACAATTGCTTTTGTCGTTGATATTCCTGATTGAACTGCGCATCTTGTAATGCTCGGTGCCCAAAGTCTGTCATATCGGGACCTTGGTAAGCAGAACTTTGGACATATTTTTGAAAAGCCCATTCATCCCAAATATGGTTATTATGTTGTAATAAATACTTAATATTACTATCACCCCGTAAAAACCATAATAATTCCGATTTAATCAAACCAAAAGGGACTTTTTTAGTCGTTAACAGGGGGAAACTATCTTGTAAATCAAACTTCATTTGGTAACCAAACAAACTATAAGTTCCCGTCTGAGTGCGATCCGTCTTAAATTGCCCCGTCGTTAAAACCGTGTGTAACAACTGTAAATACTGTTCTTCATTTTTAGTTGTTGCCATTAGTTATCCCTCTCTGCTAATTCTAACCACCGATCACTCGCCATATCTAATTGCTGTTTAACCTCAGTCAGTTCTGTTTGATGCTTCAAAATTTCTTGATAATTATTACCTTCCGTACTCATTAACTGTTCTAAATGCGCTTTTTGTTGTTCTAACCGAGTGATTTTAGGCTCTAGATCTTTTAATTCCAATTGTTGCGCATAAGTTAATTTATTAGTTGGCGCTGTTTTGACTTGCGGCGCAGCCGCTTTATTTGACGCGGCTTTCTTCGCTTTAGTTTGATTACTTGTTAAATATTGTGAATAAGAACCCCAATAACGCTGCACTTGACCGTGACCGTGGAAAATTAATAAATCATCAGTAATTTTGTCCAAAAAATAACGATCATGCGAAACCGTAATGACACTACCACTAAACTGGGTTAAATAATCTTCCAGAATTGTCATGGTTTCAATATCCAAATTATTAGTTGGTTCATCAAACAATAAAACATTCGGTTGTTGAATGAGAATGGCTAACAGATATAGCCGCCGTTGTTCACCGCCGGATAAGTCACGAATAAACGCCCCCTGCTGTTTAGGAGAAAATAAAAATTGTTCCAGTAATTGTGAAGCTGACATCTTATCGCCCTCACTGTTAGCCACATTTTGGCCAATAGATTCTAGATAAGTAATTACTCGTTGGCTTGGGTCCATTTGTTCTACTTGTTGCGTATAATAACCAATTTTAACTGTTTGACCAACATTTAATTGACCCTTTGTTAACTGCTGGCGACCTGCCAAAACATTCAAAAAAGTGGTTTTTCCGGCACCGTTAGCGCCAATAATTCCTACATGCTCACCAGAATTAATTCTTAATGTTAAATCTTGTAATAAGACTTGTTGGCCAAATGCCAATTGTGCTTGTTTTAATTCGAATACATCTTTACCCAAGCGTTGGTGTTGTATATCAATATTGAGTTGTTGCTCTGAAAACTGAGATTGATTTTTTAAAGTTTGACTTAGTTCTTTAAACCGCTCCACACGGGCATTTTGTTTGGTTCCTCGGGCCTGAACCCCAGCCCGAATCCATTTTAATTCATGGCGGTATAAATTCTGCTGGTGTTGTCTCGTTGCTGCTAAAGTGGCCTCATTTTGGGCCCGCTTTTGTAAATAGTCTTCATAATTACCACTATATTCTTGTAATGTTTGATTACTTAATTCAAAAATACGATTAGCAACTAAGTTTAAAAAGTAGCGGTCATGGGTCACGAAAATCACAGCACCAGCATAATTATTTAAAAAATTAGCTAGCCAGCTGATAGCTGTTTCATCCAAGTGATTAGTCGGTTCATCTAAGATTAATAAATCAGAATCAGAAACTAAAATTTGCGCTAAACTGACTCGGCGCACCTGACCACCCGACAATTCTTGAATTCGTTGATTAAATTCAGTAATGCCTAATTTCGTCAAAATCGTTTCGACAGTTGCTTGAAACTCCCAACCATCAATGCGATCCATTTGTTCTTGTGCTTGAAAAAAGTTCTGCGCAACTTGGGGATTATCGCTATCTCTACTATATTGACTTAATGCTGCTTCGTATTGCCGCACACTGACATACAAGGGTTCGTCCCCCTGTAAAATGGCCTCTAACACCGTTTTTTGCGGATCTAAATACGGATTCTGCTTCAAGTAGCTAATTTGATAATCGCGCGGATGGTCAATCACACCTTGCTTGAGTAAAGTTTCATCAACCAAAGAATTAAGTAGCGTCGTTTTACCAACCCCGTTTAATCCTAACAAGCCAATGCGATCCGGTTGTTGAATTTTAAAATTAACTTGCTTAAATAAAGTTCGTGCTCCAAATGATTGTTGCAAATTATTGACACTAAACATTTTCATAACTTAATCACCTTTAATCTGAGCATCACGTTGTCGTAAAGCTTTGAGTATTTCTTGTTGCTGGTTAGCTAATTGTCGACTTACAATTTGTTGCTGAATCCACAATAAATCTTGACCAATCTTTGGCCCCGGTTTCAAGTTTAATTCTTGCATGAGCAATTGTCCGTCCACTGCCAAATCATGACTACTTTTAATGGGCAATTGTTGATAAACTGCTGCCAATTGCTGTGCTTGATCTTTTTGATTTAACAAGCCCAACAATTGGCAACAATTTTGGACCACTGGTTTTTGAGCCTGGTAAATATCCCAAGTCGTTAGTTGTGGTAATTGTTGCAATAATTGCACGCTCTTCATGGTGACTTTAATAACAGCATTCGCCAATTTCCAAGCTTTCAAAAATTGTAACAATTGGGCTTTATCCAGCTGCCATTGCCAGCCCAATAAAGTCCAAACTTGCGTTTGATTTTGTAAATTTAGCTGGGCATCTAACGTTAATAATTCGGATACTTGAGCATCAGCCAGTTGTGGACAATACCGATTCAATTGTGTTTGTAGCATCGTTTCTAAACCGGCTTGCCAACACGGTGCTTGCATTAATTTCAGCCACTCATCGCGAATTCGTTCAACCGCAATTTTAGACAATAAATCCGCATTAGCTGCAATCCCTGCTTGTGTCGCAGCATCGATTGTAAAGTCGAGCTGTGCTTGAAAGCGGACCGCGCGAAGCATGCGCAAAGCATCTTCGTGAAAACGTTCTTGAGGATTGCCAACGGCTTTAATCCGGCGGTGTTGTAAATCAGCTACTCCCCCAAATAAGTCAATAATCTGACCCTGAGTCGTCATAGCTAATGCATTGATCGTAAAATCGCGGCGTTTTAAATCTTGTTTTAAAGACCGCACAAACTCTACATGGTCAGGACGACGATAATCTTGATACCCCGATTCAGTCCGAAAAGTGGTAATTTCATAAGTCTGATGAGCAGTAATGACGGTCACTGTTCCATGATCAATTCCGGTATCTGCAGTATGGTTAAAAATAGCTTTGATTTCTGCCGGATAGGCACTAGTCGCCAAGTCCACATCATGAATCGGCCGTTGTAATAACATGTCACGGACACAACCACCAACAAAGTAGGCCTCAAAGCCAGCCGCATTAATTTGCTCTAAAACAGGAATTGCTGCTGCAATCGCAGTCGGAAAATGTTCAATTCTCATTGTTTAAATTCAACTCCTGTTCCAACTCATTCATTTCCCAATCGTCAGGTACTAATTTTAGATAATTATGAACAGCATTTTTCAGCAAATCTGGAGCTGAACTTTTTCGTAATAAAGCAATCAAGTCCTTTAAATAATTAGGATTATCCTTAAATTGATCATAAACACTCAAAAAAGCCGTTTGGGCGGCCGAAATTTGTTCGAGAGCACTCAAGGAGCGGGCCCGGTTCCATTGTGCTTGTCCATCATCACGCAACTGATCTGCATATTGGTCCAACAAATCCAAATTTGCTTGATGTTCATTTTTTAATAAATAAATTTGACTCAAAGCTAAAATTAAACTAGTTGGCGCATCTAACATCTTCAAACCTTGTTTTAATAAAGTCACTGCTGGGTCTAAATCACCTAGTCGTTGTGCACTGGTAGCTACCAATTCATATAACAATTCACTATAAGGATCATAGCTCAATCCTTGTTGAGCTGCTTTAAATGCCGCAGCTGGCTGATTCTGGGCCAAATTTAAGCGACTTTCCAAAATATAACCCGAAGTATAATCCGGTGCTAGTTGTAATAATTGTTCAATTAAAGTCTGTGCTTGTTGATAATGTTTTAATTCTAATTCCAGATTAGCATAATTATATAGATTATCCGCATTTAAAAATTCGGGTGTAGTTTGTTGATAACTGGCCTCCGCCGCTTCATAATCACCCAGTCCAACTTGCGCTGCAGCTAAGCGTTGGTACAGTGAAATTCCCGAAAATTCGAAAACATCTTGATCAATTAACTGCTCATAATAATCAGCTGCTTGTTGAAATTGATTTTCGTTAAAATATAATTCCGCTAACGCAAATTGAATCACTTGTTCCTGTGGCGCTAATTTTAATGCTTGTTGCAATTTTTGCTCACTAACCTCATAAAGACCTAAGGTTTGATAAAGATCCGCACTAACCATTAATGATGCGACATAAGCCGGTGAATCTGCCTGAATTTGTGCCAACAAATTGGTTGCTTCATCAACTTCATCATTAGAAATCAGTGTCTCTGCTAAATTGACTTTTAGAATATCCTCCTGAGGCAATTGTTTTAACAAGGAGCGATAAACTACAATTGCACTATCCACTAATCCTGACTGCTGTAGCTGTTGTGCCGCTTCATACAAATCATCTACAGAATCACGCTGTAAAGCTTGTTTTAACAGTGACTGTCCATGGTCAAAATCGCCTTGTTGTAAAGCCGCCACCGCCTGTTTGCTATATGTCATTTAAAATACTCCTTTAATTCCGTTAATTTCAAGATAACACAAATTAAGAGACTTACCAGTATTACATCTGTCATAAAATATTTTCTAAATCAATTTGACACTTTTGATCCAAAAAAATAAGGGTACGACTAGCACAACAATCACTAAAGTATTTAAAAACTCCCAAGTTATATAAAATCCTCTGAAAAAACTACTTAATCAGCAATTTCCAAAAGTCAGTTTTAATGACTAGTTTTTTAATAACTTTTAGATTTAGTATTGTCGCATAAACCTTCAAGAAACTAGGACCCAAAGAATTTGGCGTCAATTGAGACGAACATTTTCTTTTGATAATATTCCCAAAGTCAGTAGCTCGTATCTAACTTTATACAATTCGAAAATTAAAGTTCAGACTTTAATCTGGAATATCGTTAGTACGCAACTTCTCATCTACTTTTGTCCTAACTTCTATTTCAGGCTAGTTGCATCCTTATCAATTATACCGATAAATAAATAATAGTTGGGAAAAGCGGACTTAATTAGCTGACCAGCGGTTAAGCACATTTTCCCAGAACAATTTCCTTATGTAAGCTAAGACGATTATAACAAATATTATAATCGCCCGTGATAAACAATCTTTTAAAAAATTATTTAACTGCGTCTTTTAATGTCTTACCTGGTTTGAAGGCAGGAACATCACTAGCAGGAATTGTGATTTCTTCATTCGTTTGTGGGTTGCGACCCTTACGAGCAGCACGATGACGAACTTCAAAATTACCAAAACCAATTAATTGAACTTTTTCGCCCTTAACTAAACTTTCTTGGATAGAACTGAAAACTGCATCAACTGCAGCAGTAGAATCCTTCTTAGTTAAACCAGTTTTTTCAGCTACATTTTGAATTAATTCTGCTTTATTTGCCATAATTTTTTTCACCTCCGTGAAGCAATGAAGTGATCATTACTTAATCAAAATGACGACTACCACACCATCATTCTTTAACAAATTATCATAAGATTCCCAAGCTAGCAAGGAATAATCACATTTTTTTACGAACTTTTGTAATTCTTAATAAAAATTTTATTTAAATCCACCAAAACAGTCTATTTCCGCATTCGCGCAATGATCTTAATCGGCGTACCAGTAAAATCAAACATTTCCCGTAACTGATTAACAATAAAGCGCTCATACGAAAAATGAAAGAGCTCTGGATCATTCACAAAAGCGACAAAGGTTGGTGGATTAACCGCAACTTGCGTCAAATAATATAGCCGCAAACGTTTATTTTTCACAGTTGGTGCTGGCGCAATTGCAGTAGCTTTTAACAATAAATCATTCAGCAATGACGATTGAATCCGCCGATTTTGGTTTTCATAAACTGCCGTTACTAGTTCAACAATTTGATCTAAGCGTTGGTTTTTCAGTGCTGAAACAAAAACAATTGGTGCATAATTTAAATATCGAAATTCTTGGCGCAAATAATCTGTAAATTCTTGCATCGTTTTTTGATCTTTATGTTGGACAGCATCCCACTTATTAACCGCAATAATGACCCCACGACCAGCTTCGTGCGCTAAACCAGCAACTCGTTTATCTTGCTCACGAATCCCTTGCTCGCCATCAATCACCATAACGACTACATCACTACGATCAATCGCGCGCATAGCCCGCATCACTGAATACTTTTCCGTGTTTTCATATACTTTACCACGTTTACGAATGCCCGCAGTATCAATCATCGTATACAATTGGTCTTCATCATCAACAAAACTGGTATCAATCGAATCACGTGTCGTCCCTTCCATATTGGAAACAATTACACGCCGTTCGCCTAAAATG
Source organism: Bombilactobacillus sp. ESL1187 (assembly GCF_058107155.1). Taxonomy (NCBI): domain Bacteria; kingdom Bacillati; phylum Bacillota; class Bacilli; order Lactobacillales; family Lactobacillaceae; genus Bombilactobacillus; species Bombilactobacillus sp. ESL1187. The sequence continues at coordinate 1,564,997 of NZ_JBYLTZ010000001.1, read as the reverse complement.
GCATTAACTAATGACGACTTACCAACATTCGGTCGTCCAATAAAGCTAAATTTAATAGCAGGATCTTCATCAACTAATTGGTCATCAGGGAAACTTTGAACCACTTGATCTAATAAATCTCCCAAACCTGTACCATGAACTCCGGAAACGGGGAATGGTTCACCTAAACCTAACGTATAAAATTCATAAATATCTTGACGCTGCTCTAAATTATCGGCCTTATTAACTGCTAAAACGACGGGCTTCTTAGCTTGAAACAAGATATGAGCTACCGTTTCATCTTCTTTAACGACGCCCACCCGACCATCAACAACCATCACAATGACATCAGCTTCGTCGATGGCAATTTCTGCTTGGCTTTTAATTTCTTGGTTGAGCGTTGTATCTTCTAAAGTAATTCCGCCTGTATCAATCACCGTAAATTGTTTATTTAACCATTCAGCATGCGTATAAATCCGATCGCGAGTTACTCCAGGAGTATCTTCAACAATAGCGATTCGTTCACTCGCAATTCGGTTAAACAAGGTAGATTTTCCAACGTTGGGGCGTCCAACTAACGCCACTACTGGCATTGCCATATTTTCACCTTCTTAAAATTATTTAATCAAAAAAACTGGCTCCAAAGAGTCAGCTTTTGCACAATAAGTTTGATTAATTTTGAGAATTTTCATCATCCACAATATCACCTAAAGCAAAACCACGTTCTTCATCAGGCAAAGTGTAATCAATCTCTTCTTCTTGAGATTCAGCTTCTTTTTTAGCATGCGGATTTTCCGTTAATTCTTTAATTGACAGACCTAAACGCTTTTGCTCTGGATCGACATTTAAGACTTTCATGTGAACTTGTTGACCAACTTGTAAAACATCGGCTGGCTTATCAACATGATTCCAAGAAATTTGGGAGACATGAACCAATCCTTCAACCCCTGGTAAGACTTCAACAAAGGCGCCAAAATCAGTCAAACGCTTGACGACACCGTCAATTTCATCACCAACGGCAATCTTTTCGGAAACACTTTCCCAAGGCCCTGGTTGTGCAGCTTTAATAGACAAAGAAATTCGTCCACGTTCTTTATCAACATCTAAAACTTTAACTTTAACTTCTTGCCCAACTTCTAAAACATCAGCTGGCTGATTAACTCGTTCATAAGAAATTTGTGAAACATGAACTAAGCCGTCCATACCGCCTAAATCAATAAAGGCGCCAAAACTAGTTAAACGAGAAACCTTAGCTTCGATAATATCACCTGGTAAGATTCGTTCCATAACTTCAGCTTCACGTTGCTTCTTTTCTTGAGCTGCAATTTCTTTATGTGATAAAACAAAGCGATTCTTAGCTGGTTGCACTTCAATAATTTTCAAATCTAAAGTTTGGCCAACGTAAGGCTTTAAATCACGAACAAAATGATCTGAAATCATCGAAGCCGGAATGAAACCACGCAAACCGTCCACTTCAACTAACAAACCACTTTTGACAGTTCCGGTAACTTTTCCTTGAACTGTAGTATCTTGATTCATCAAATCAGCCATTTTAGCGTAGGCTTTTTGATTTTCAATACGGCGTTGAGATAAAATAAAACTACCGTCTTCTTTGTCACTCGCAGAATGCCGCACGACTAATAATTCTAATTTATCGCCAACTTGTGCCAGCTTATGAATATCAGCCTTCCGATCTGCAGTTAGTTCACGCAGTGGGACAACTCCTTCAACTCCAGAATTATCAATACCTACAACCAGTTGATTGTCTTCAACTGATAATACCTCCGCGGTAACCACATCGCCAATTTGTACTTGATCAAAACTATCAAGCGCTTGCTCCATGGGATTTATGCTGTTATTCTCTTCAGCCATTTTTACATCCTCCTCGCCATCGTTCGAAATCTATCTTAATGTAAAATCACTTCAATTACCAGTGCTATTAATTAATTCTTTAATTTTATTTGAATAATTTGCAGTGCTTTGTCAATAACTTGATCAATGTTCAAGCCAGTCGTATCAAGAATTTGCGCATCTTTCGCCTGAATTAATGGTGAAATACTTCGATGAGAGTCTTTATAATCACGTTGCGTAATCTCTTCTTCAATTTGGGCTAAAGGTGTGGTAATTTTACGAGTTAAATTTTCTTGATAACGCCGCTGTGCACGTTCTTGAACACTCGCTGTCATAAAAATTTTAACTTGTGCGTGGGGTAAGACCACCGTTCCAATGTCTCGGCCATCCATGACTACATCGTTGTTTTGTGCCAATGCTCGTTGTTGTTGCACTAACAATGTCCGTACCCCTTGTAACGCCGAAACTTGTGAAACATTTTGCGCAATGATTGGTGTCCGAATTGCCGCCGTGACATCTTCTTGACCGGCGTAAACTAACTGTTGTTGATTTTCTAATCGAAAAGTAACTGGATTGGCTTGCAACGCTTGAACAATTGCAGCTTCAGCACCGTAATCAAGCTGCAATTGCGTCGCTAACCAAGTGGCTGCGCGATACATAGCTCCCGTATCAACATATAAAAAATTTAATTTTTGTGCAACTGCTTTTGCAATTGTACTTTTACCAGCAGAAGCTGGTCCATCAATAGCTATTTGCATTTAAGCACTCCTAATAACAGTAAAAGAGGTTGGGCCAATAAGACTCATACTCATCTAACAAAATGAACATTCAGTCATTATTGTGTTTCAAAAGTCAGCAGTTTGAGTCTAACGATTTTAAAGTCTTTCATTCAGTTTTAGACTTAAAAATTTCATTCAACTACTTGATGACTTTTGCTCCCAGCCTCTCAAAATTTAGTGAACACGCAAGCGCATCCCTGGTCGTAACACGGTGTTACTAGACATTCCATTTAATTGGTATAACTGCTGAGTTGTCATCCCATGATTAAGTGCAATTCGATAAGCATTATCATGAGCTTGTACAACATAATAAGAAGAATTAGTTGCCGAAGAACTTGCTGCCGTAGTTGCTTGCTGATTAGTATTAGCCTGCTCGGCAGTATTATTATCAGCTGCAGCGGTATTATTCGTTGGACTTTGTTGTGTATTAGTAGTTTCCGGCTGATTAGTTGTAGTTTCCTTAGCAGTCTTATCAGATGGAGATTCAGATTTTTTATTGGTCGACTGATTCAAATGTGATGCTACTTTTTTAGCTTTTTGCTTTTTTGCTTTTTTATGAGTTGCAGTACTTTTAGGCTTCGAACTAACTGCCACTTGACTAGTACTATCAACTGCCGTCTTTTGATGACCGGCTGAAACAGCCGACCAAACAATTGGCAAACACATAATTGCCAGTAGCACGATCACTAATGACCAAACCAAAACCTTATTACTTTTTTGAGTTTCTTTACGTTGAACCCGTGAATACTCTGCAGAAGTTTCTGGCGTTGTAGAGTCTGTCACAGATGATGTATCTTTTTGATCAGCAGAATCTCCAAATGTTGCTTCCCAAAGTTTAGGTTTTTTATCGCTCATTAATCTCACCTCTAATAACTATTAAGTTTACCAGTTAAATGGATAAATTTCATTAAAAAAGAAAAAACTGAAGATTTTTTTATCAAAATTTTAAACGTCTAGTTAATAAAATGCTCAAAATCGAATTAATAACACCTTTAACTAAATTAAATGGCACAACCCCAAATAATACGTATTTTGCCACCGGCATTCCGATATGAAAATTCAGAACGGTCATATATAAGGGCATTAAAATAAAGTAGTTAGCCAAAGACAGCACAATAGTTAAACTCAAAGTTCCACAACCGTAAGCTAACCAATTAGCATGATCGTTACGCAGTAACAAAACAATCGGAATAATAAATGCCAAGCTAGACAAGAGTGATGAAAAATCACCAATTAAACTAGCTACATTCATTCCCATTAACACCCAATGTAATAATACTTTACAAAAAGCTACTAACGTTCCGGTCGACATTCCATAAAGACCAAAGGCCAATAACACCACAACATCACTAACATCCATTTTCAAAAAAGAAAAGCCTGGAATCAATGGAATTTCAATATACATTACTAAAGTTGCCAAAGCGGTTAATAAAGCACCACCAATGACTTTATTGTGCGCTAACTTACTTCTTTCCATAAAAAAAGACCTCCAACAAATCGTTGCAAGGCAAATGAGACCATTAAATAATGATCTTGCGTTTTCTATCATCTGGACTATACCATCGGCTTTTGGAATTACACCAAATCCACCATTGCTGGGTTGCGGGCTATCACCGCCGGTCAGGAATTTCACCTTGCCTTGAAAACGATATTTATTATAATTTTTTAAGAGCTTTGACTTCATCTTGCGTCAAAAAGCGCCAGTCGCCAGATACTAGACCATCTAACGTTAAGAATCCAACTTGCTCTCGTCTTAATTTTACCACATTAAAGCCGACTTGTTTAAACATTTCCTTAACTTGATGATTCATGCCTTCGTGGATCACTAGTTTTACTAGTGAAGTTTGCCGTTGACGATCAATACTCATAATTTCCGATTTAGCTGGAGCAGTCTTACGGCCCTTGATCTTAACTCCATGTCGTAATTGTTCTAACGCTTGAGAAGTTACAATCCCAGATAATTTAGCAATATAAACCTTATTAACTTGATTACTTGGATGTAATAAATGGTTAGTTAGATCGCCATCATTCGTCATTAGTAATAAACCGGAAGTATCATAATCCAAACGTCCTACTGGATAAATTCTCGTATCAATAATATCTTTAAAATAATCCGTTACTACTTTGCGTCCCTTTTCATCATGAACCGATGAAATCACCCCGCGTGGCTTATAAAATAACAAATAGACTTTGGGCCGTTTTTCAATCGCTACGCCATCGACTTCAATCAAGTCGTGTGTGGAAAATTTACTCCCTAACTCGCGAATTACTTTGCCATTAACTTGCACTCTCCCCGCCGTAATTAAATCTTCTGCTTTCCGGCGCGAAGTAACTCCCGCATTGGCAATCAATTTTTGCAATCGTTCTGTCTGTTTCATTCGTCTCTATCCTTTTTTGAAAATAAATCAACATTTCCTTGCTGATCCAAATTTTGTTCTTGAAATGCCGCTAATGGTGGTAAATCTGCCAACGATGTTAATCCAAAGTAATTTAAAAATTCCTTCGTAGTACCATACATCATGGGACGTCCGGGGGCATCTTTATGGCCTGTCACTTTAATTAGTTGCCGGACAAGCAATGTTTGTAAAGTCGCACTACTATTTTTCACACCACGGATCTCATCGATTTCAATGCGTGTGACCGGTTGCTGATAAGCAATGATTGCTACAACTTCTAGTGCAGCAGTACTCAACTTATTAGCTTGCTCAGTCTGCCAATATTGATCTAACAAATCATGATATTTAGCTTTGGTTAATAACTGATACTGCTCACCAAATTGCTTAATTATCAAAGGATACTGGTCAGTAGTCTCTAAGACTTCAGTTAGGTCGGACAATTGTTGCCGCACACTGGCTAAGTCTTTGTTTAATAAAGTGGCTAAATCCTGCAAGGATAAACCCTGCTCACCCGCGACAAATAACAAGACGATTAATTCTTGCTGCACTTATTTTTACCTCAACTTTACCAAAATATCACTTTGATAATCAATTTGTGTGACTAAAACCGTTTGATCTTTAACTAATTCCAATAATCCCATAAATTTGGTAACTACTTCTTCAACCTGAGCACTCTGTTGCAACAATTGCTGAAAAGTTAATTGGTGTTTCTGCTGCAATTGTTGCATAATTTGCTCTTGCGCTTGCGTCACCGAAATAGTTTCTAAAAACGGCAATTGCGCCAAATCAGTTTGTTGCTGCAACCGATCTAATAATTTAACCAAACATAATGCTAAGTCATTACCAAAATAAGTTCCTGGTCGCAAACTCCGCTGATGCGGAGCCGCAACTGTGCTTGGAGGGCGACTATACAACTGCCGACGTTGATGTTCTAATTCCTGTAAATCTTGAGCAGTCGCCTGATAAGCTTGATAAGTCAATAATTGAGCGACCAAATCTGTTCTAGGGTCAACTACATCCTCTGCCAAATCATCATCAAATACCGGAGTTTGCGGCAATAATAATTGACTTTTAATCCGCATCAAGGTCGCCGCCATAACCAAATAATCACCCGCAATATCCAACTGCAAAGATTGCATTCGATGCAGATAATCTAAATATTGTTGCGTCACTGCGGCAATCGGAATATCGTAAATATTAATTTGTGATTTTTTAATTAAATGTAATAACAAATCCAGGGGACCCTGAAAATCAGTTAAAATTAACTCTAGTTGTTCCACTACTGACCACCTAATATTTTTTGATACCGGAGCAAAGCAATTAATGATCTAAAAGCTCAAGTCGTACGCCATGAAATAACTTTAGCATTAGCAATCCCGCAGCATTCAGCTATTTTTTTGCCAGCGTATGATTAGTGGTGTTAGTTCTATACTGCCCATAATTTTATCATCTGGATAATATTCCTGAACTTCATCCAAAATCTGAAACATTATCTGTTGTGAACGCTCGGCGGGACTCAACGAAATATAACGCACCAAAATAATTTGTGGCTGCACTTCTAATGCTACCGCCCCAATAAAATCCGTATTTTGTTGAGGTTTATACAAAAACAATTGATGCTGTTGATTGTCATTATATAATTGCAATTCCATACGCACATGATCTAAATCTTTCAACTCTGGCATATACGATAAAAAGCCCATCGCAATTTTTTGATAATTATGACTATACTTAACTAACATAAGTGTCTACTCTTTATTTTTAAGAACAATTCCTGTAGCAGTTTGTTCAATTAACTGTTGCTTTAACAAATGCCCCAAAGCCCGCTTAAAACTGCTCTTGCTAATACCAAAATAGCGTTTAATCTCTTGGGGATCACTCTTATCGTTATATGGCAAATCAAAATTAGGTTGATGCTTTAACACAGCCAAAACCATAGCCGCATCATCACCAATCTCTTCATAAGCCCGCGGTTTCAGTGATAAATTTAAATGATCAAAACTACTACCAATGACGCGCGCTTTAACTACCTGACCTAAACGAGGTTCTACTTCTCGTTGACTAGGATGAATAAAGCCCAAATGATAATCATTAGTCAAAACAAAGGTGCCACTCATCTTAAGACGATAAACAGTAGCTTGAACATTTTTATTTTGTAAATTTTGATTAGCGCGGCGACTAATTTGTTGAAAAATATTAGCATCAGCCAACTTGCCCCACATGCGATTTTTGCGATCAACTTTTACACTTAATAATAAGCGATCACCTTTTTGCGGCCACAATTTTTTGAGTTCTGGTAAATCATCTAATGACACGACTAAGTCTTTGTCGGGCAAGCCAATATTCACAAATACTCCTAAGTCAGTCCGCACATCAACTACTTCGCCCCAACCAAAACTCCCTACACCAACAGTGGGAATTTGTGGCGTTAAAATTAATTTGTGGGCCTTATTTTCATACAGATAACCTTGTAAATTATCAACTGGTTTTTCAACCTGTTCTTTAGGTGTTTGAAACGTTTGTCCTGCAATTGAGACAAAATAAGCATTTTGATTTTGGTCAATGACTTGACCAGTTTGAATAGTTCCTAATAAATCTTGTAATTCCAAGTTAGCACCTCATTTTATTTAATTCCAATATTCGCTAACACCGTTAAAATACAGTATGCAATGCCTGAAGCAATAACTGGGCCAGCAGCAATACCTTTAAAAACGACCACTCCCACAATCGTACCGAAAACTAACGCCACCGTCATTTCTGGAGACGCCGACAGTAAGTGAACACCCTTAGCGGACAAAATAGCAACGAGAATTCCACAAAGCACAGCTACATAACCTGCAGGTGACTTAAAAGCATTAATCAAATCACGAAAACCCACTTCTCCAGTGGCTATCGGAACCAAAATGGCAACCGAAATGACAGTGACCCCCCAATTAATTCCTTGTGAACGAATCACACCCAGTAAATGCCCCGTTTGCGGTAAAGCTTTTAAAATTAATACCACTAATGTAGCAATTAATAATGAATTATTTTTGCTTAAAAAAGCTACTACTAAGATAATAGCTAAAAATAACCAACTCTCCATAAAATCTCCTCAATATTCAACATCTTACCATATAATCGTCTTTCTTGCTTGGCGACTCTTAGTGACAATTTGAAGGCAAAATAAAAAGCAGGAAATTAATCCTACTTTTTTACTAATTAATTAATTGAACTTTAAAGTGAGTTCGAAGCACCACGGTAAACATTACCACGACGTGAATCAACAGTAATAACTTCATCATCTTTAATTAACTTAGTAGCATCTTGAGCACCAACAATAACTGGAATACTTAAAGCAATTCCCACGACTGCAGCATTAGATGTTAAACCACCATTTTCTACCACTAAGGCACTAGCTTTTTCAATAGCTGGGAAATAGTCTTTATCAGTATTTTCGACAACCAAGATATCTTGATCACTCATTTTATCAATAGCTTCTTGAGCACTATGGGCAACAGTTACTTTACCAATTACTGTTTCATCACCAACGCCTTGGCCTTTGACTAAGTTAGAACCAATTAATTGAACTTTCATCAAATTAGTTGTACCACTTTCGCCAACTGGCACACCGGCAACAATTAAAATCAAATCGCCTTCCTTAGCAAAGCCTAATTCTTGAGCTTTTTGCGCTGCTAAGTCAAACATTTCATCTGTGTTTTCTGGACGATCTGCAACAACTGGATAAACACCCCAGTTAACTGTCAAACCACGTTGAACTTTTTCATCAAAAGTAACGGCTAAAATATCCGCACTTGGACGATATTTAGAAATCATCCGTGCTGTATAACCAGAATTAGTAGCTGTAACAATCGTCTTGATACCTAATTCTTGGGCTGTCCGCACTACAGATTCACCAATGGATTCTGTTGCGTTAGAACCCTTATATTCTTCAAAACGTTGTAAAGCTAAAGTATTGGCACCATCAAGTTGTTCTTGTGTCCGTACATCAATGCGGCTCATAGCATCAACAGCTTGCACAGGATAATCACCATTAGCACTTTCACCAGATAACATTGTGGCATCAGTACCATCTAACACAGCATTGGCAACATCAGTAACTTCAGCCCGTGTAGGACGTGGATTTTCTTGCATCGAGTCTAACATTTGTGTAGCAGTAATAACCGGCTTACCTAAAGCATTGCACTTTTTGATTAAATCTTTTTGAACAAATGGGACGTTTTCAAATGGAATTTCCACACCCATATCACCACGAGCAACCATCAAACCATCAGAAACCTTTAAGATTTCATCAATGTTATCAATACCTTCTTGTGATTCAATTTTAGGGAAAATTTGAACTTGTTCTTGATGCTTAGCTTCCAATAATTCACGAATGTCTAACACATCTTGAGCTTTCCGTACAAAACTAGCAGAGATGTAGTTAATGTTGTGATCTAAACCGAAGTTGATATCATCAGTATCTTTTTCGGTAATACCTGGTAAGCGAATTTCCACGCCAGGCGCATTAACACCCTTCTTAGAACCAATAACACCATCATTTTGTACAACAGTAACTAATTCTTTATGAGCTTCGTCTTTTTCAGTAATCTTTAAATCAACCAAACCATCATCGATTAAGACGTGACCACCAACATGAGTGTCATCATATAAACCAGGATAAGTCACTGCAATTTTTTCAGGATTACCTGTAAAATCAGGATCCATCGAAACGCGAATTACATCACCAGTATGAGCTTCAAACTTACCGCCTTCTTGAACAGTCGTCCGAATTTCTGCACCTTTAGTATCTAACATAATACCAACGATTTTACCAGTTAACTTTTCAGCTTCTTTAACCATTTTCATCCGTGACAAATGTTCTTCATGGTCACCATGAGAAAAGTTAAAGCGAAAGACATTAGCACCTGCTTCAATCAATTTAGAAATTGTTTCAACATCGTTACTTGCAGGTCCTAAAGTACTAACAATTTTAGTTCTTTTCATTAATTTTCTCCTCAAATAAATTAATCACACAACTTAATTAGCATACCAGAAAATATTACTTAGCTAAAGACTTGTTTATACCGTATAAGCTTAAATCTGGTTGATGTTTTTCGTCAAATAAATCGGTCATTGGATGATAGGTTAATTGATTATTTTCTGTACCAATAGCAATGCCGCCTTTACCTTCAGCCAACAAATCAACCGCATAAGCTCCCATTTTGCTAGCAAGTACGCGATCACGAGCTGTCGGAGAACCACCACGTTGGACATGACCTAAGACTGTACTTCGAGCATCAAAATCACCATATTGTTTTAATTGCTCCATAAATTCATCGGCATGCATGACTCCTTCAGCCAGCACAATAATTGTGTGCTTTTTGCCACGCGCCCGTAAAGCTTGAATATTTTGCGCAATTTGGGCAATATCGAATTCTTTTTCGGGAATAATAATCTCATCAGCACCACCAGCAACACCAGCCCACAAGGCAATATCACCAGCACCACGGCCCATCACTTCAATCACAAAAGTTCGTTCATGACTAGCCGCAGTATCACGAATTTTATCAATGGATTCCACTACAGTATTAACCGCAGTATCAAACCCAATTGTAAAATCAGTATACGGAATATCGTTATCAATGGTTCCTGGTAACCCAACCGCATTATAGCCATGCTCGGTTAAACGCAAAGCACCGTGATAAGAACCATCACCGCCGATAACCACTAGCGCATCAATACCAAACTTCTTCAATTGCTCAATTCCTTTAAGTTGGCCTTCAACTTGAGCAAACTCTGGATAACGAGCAGAATACAGCATAGTACCGCCCCGCGTAATAATATCACCAACGTCAGAACGTTCCATCTTAAAAATATCACCAGCGACTAATCCAGCATAACCATAATTAATCCCGTACACTTCAAAGCCTAGTGACATTGCTCGCCGCGCTACCGCACGAATAGCGGCATTCATTCCGGGCGCATCGCCACCACTAGTCATGACACCAATTTTTTTCATCATCACACCTCACAGTTAATGAAACTACATACAAAATATACCATTATTTTCGAAAAAAAACAGTACTACTTTCCAGAAAAGTTGCTTTATTGATAACTACAATTAGTTTTGCCGAAGGCCTGAATTAACGAATTGCGGCTTTGTTCATCGTATTTAATCCAATATTTTCGATTCAATAAAAAATTTTCACTATTTTCAGAAAAACAAGCAATTACTGGCGTCTCTCCGGGATATTTTTGGGTTAAAGTCATTAATTTTTTAATATGTTTTGGATCTTTTTTCTGAAATTTAACAAACACGCGATGTGGCGGCACCTTTTTTAATAACGGAGCTGCTTTGAATATTTTATCAGCGATTAATTCTGGGCGTTGCTGCTGATCGGTGGTAACTTTCACCCGTATTAGATACACCTGATTTTTAATTAAATCTATCGTTTGAAAAGTGCGGGGAAAGACCGTCACTTTAAGAGTTCCTAACTGATCGCTTCCGGTTACAAAAGCCATTTGTTGCCCTTTTTTAGTTCGAATCACTTTAATATTCTGAATAAATAACAAAATATTGGCCGTTTGACCAACAACCAATTGTTGGCTAGAAACAATGGGATACAGCCACTTTAAAGTCTGGTATTTATCAACCGGATGTCCCGAAATGTAACTACCTAAATATTGTTGTTCCTGATCCAATTTTTCCAAATGACTATAATCTGGAATTTTTTTAGCTTTGGGTTTTAAAACATCAAACAAAGAAATACTATTATGCGCCAAATGTAAGCTTTCCAAGAGATCCGGTAACTGGTCAACAATTTGTCTGCGATTTTCATGTAAGCGATCAAAACAACCACTTTTAATCAACGGCGTAATCAGTTCTACATTGCGAAAACGTTCATCAATTCGTTTGACAAAATCTAACAGACTTGTAAATTGACCTTGTTGTCGAACTTGCAAAATATTTTGCAAAAAATCACGACGAACGTGTTTAATAAACAATAACCCAAAACGTAAACTCTGCTGTTCAATCGTAAAATTGAGGGTACTTAAATTAATATCGGGGCTGAGCAGTTTAATCTTTTGTTGTCGTAAATCTTGTAAATAAATGATAGTTTTATCACTATTCAAATTAGCGTTTAATAAAGCTGCAAAAAAAGCCTGCGGATAATGAACCTTTAAATAAGCCAACGTATAAGCTAATTGACTATACGCTACCGAATGAGCTTTATTAAAACCGTAATTAGCAAACTTTTCTATATATTCAAAAACTTGCTGTGCATTTTTTAATTGATGACCGCGACTCACGGCTTGTTGGATAAATTGTTGCCGCTGTTGTTGCATAATTTGGCTATCTTTTTTGGCAATAGCACGGCGTAATAAATCCGCTTGGGCCAAGCTAAAACCGGCCATTTGCGCTACCACTTGCATAACCTGTTCTTGATAAATCAAAATACCATAAGTGGGTCGTAAAATTTCTTTCAAGGAATCATCAGGATAAGTAATAGGTTCTTGATGATGTTTGCGCGCTATAAAATGGGCAATATTTTGCATGGGACCAGGACGATACAAAGCATTAACTGCCACAATATCAGCAAAATCATCAGGTTTTAATTGGCGTAAAACCGAACGAATGCCGCGCGATTCAAATTGAAAGATACCGTCTGTTTGGGCCGTTTTAAAAAGTTGCAAAGTGTCTGGATCATTCAATGGAATTTGCATGGGGGCAATTGTGACTTGTTGAGATTGCTGAACTAATTCTAAAGCTTGCGCCAAAATTGTCAGATTACGTAAACCTAAAAAATCAATTTTTAAAAGTCCTAAAGCTTCCACATTACCCTTCGTTTGCTGAGTTAACCAAGTACCTTCACTCCCCCCCACTTGTAAAGCGACGGTGTCCGTTAATGGTTGTTGACTCAAGACAATCCCTGCAGCATGGGTCGAAAAATGTCGTGGTAAGCCTTCAATTTGCTGTGCTACCTGGAATAGAGTTTGATTTTGACTAGATTGTCCCACCAAAGTCCGTAACGCTGAAGATTGTTGATAAGCTGTAGCCAATTTAATCCCCAATTGCTGCGGAATTGCTTGAGACCAGCGCTTTAATTCAACCTGACTCAATCCCATTACACGTCCTACATCTCTTAAGGCCTGTTTAGCTGCAAAAGTACCAAACGTGATGATTTGCGCCATGTGTTCTTGACCATATTTTTGCTGCATATATTGCACTAGTTCTTCCCGGCGATTATCAGGAATATCCAAATCAATATCTGGCATATCAACGCGTTCTGGGTTTAAAAAGCGTTCAAATAATAAATCATATTTTAAAGGATCAATTTGGGTAATTTGTAAAGCAAAACTGACTAACGAACTAGCTGCTGAGCCCCGCCCTGGTCCGGTTAGAATCTGCAATTGATGTGCTTTTTGCACAACATCTCGAACAATCAAAAAATAATCCGCGTAACCCATTTGGTTAATAACTCGTAATTCATATGCTAACCGCTGCTGATAATTCTTTGGAATGGATTGGGGCGCAAAATACTGTTTTAATCCTGCTCGCGCCAGCTCAGTTAAATATTGAGCAGCAGTTAAATGTTTTGGCGTGGCAAAATGAGGTAACTGGGTGCGTTGAAACTGTAATTCGACTTGACATTCTTGTGCTAATGCTAAAGTTTGCTGCCAAGCTGTTTGTAAATTCAAATTAAGGCATTGCTTTTGACAAGCTTGGGCTGAACGTAACGAATGATCTTGCGTATTAGTTGTCGTCGTCAACTTATCTCCTGTTGCTACATGCTGCAATACCTCTTGACTAAAAGCATCTTGGGGTTGCAAGTATTGAACATCATCTAAAATCACACAAGCCAAATTTTGTAGTTGACTTAACCGCTGCCGTAAATTAATTTGCTCTGTTGTAAAATTACGTAAATCTAAACCAACATACAAATCATGGGGTTTGATTTGCTGTAACCGTTGTAAATATTCGGGTGCTTGTTGTTGATGGCGCGTTAATAAAACTTCTAATTCACTGCGCCCCTGAGGAACAATTAAGACTAAATCCGTTAATAATGAGGAAAATTGTGTTAAATCTAGCGCCGTCGTTTGTGTCTGAATTTGCGTAGATAATTTTAATAAATTATGATATCCACGAACATTTTTGGCAAGCACAATTAGTGGATAATCATTTTCTTGATCTAATAACCCGGGAATTAACAACGTCATCCCTAATAGCGGGCGTAAATGATTTTGCTTAGCTAACCGATAAAAGTCTACCAAACCATAGGTCACGTTAACATCTGTTAGAGCAACTGATTGATATCCCAATTGTTTTGCTTGCTGAATTAATTGTGGCAAGCGAATGGTACTTTGTAATAAAGAATAGCTACTTAAAACTTGCAACTGCGTTGTCATTAGCCAGTTCACCTCTTTAACTATTTTATCTTAAATTTCCATGAGTTTTCACGCAAATAAAGTGAATTTTGTGGTAAAATCCAATTATGAAAGTGAGATGAATAAGATGAGATATTTCACTAGTTTATTTTGGATTTTAATCTACGGACAAATCTTAGGTTATATGGGAGCAGCTTTAACTAGCACCCAATACCAACCGATGACCGCCTTAATTATTTCTATTGTATTTACGATTCTTTTCTGGATTTTAACGGCTGCGTTAGATTCACCTTCGAAAGCTAAAAAAGAGTAACTTTTGATTAAGTTACTCTTTTTTTATGGATTAACTAACTTAGTTCCAGTACATTGCCAGCTAGTTAACTATTCAGCCGTTAGGTAAAAATAGACTTGCTTTTGTGACAATGCCATTTTTAATACCCGATGTTGCGAATGAATGGCCTTAAAAGTAGTTTGTTGACTACGCGTTTTTGTTAATTCATGTTGCATTTGTTTCAATACTTGACGGCCATTAGCCCCTGATAAAGTACAGATAATCATTAACGATTGTACCAATGATTGCAAATCTTTGGGCTTTTTCAAGTTTTGCAAGGGTGCAATTAAGGTCAACCCCATTAATTGTTGATCTTGGACACTAGCCCGCAATGTTTGCTGTGGCGTGTGGAGCAGATCAGTAATCGTATTGGTCATTGTTAGTGGTAACACCCTTTGACGCATCATCATATTATATTTTTGAGCAAACTGCGCATAATTTCCCAAAGATTTCATTGCTTGAACAGGTACTTGTTTAGTCACTGTTTGTCCCTGTAAGCGACTACGCAATGTTACTTTTTGTTGGTGTTTAGTGCCCCAGACGTTAATCACAAAATTACCTTGTTGATTAGTTACTGCATGCCAAGAACTTTGAGTCCCTACACGGTAACTAATTTTAGCTTGTCGAGGAACGTGACCTTTAATCGTGGCTTGCATCACATTTACCGGGTAACTTTCCCGACTAGTTTTGAGATAATTATGATTAGAACAGGCAGTTAAGCCTAATAACAAGGGAAGAATAATGAGCCATAACCATCTTTTCATGAATTATCACCTGAATAAAATTTAAGACAGACTAACCGAATTAATCTGCCTTGAAATAATTATAATTAATTTGCTTGATTACTTGTTACTACTTGTTTGCCTTTGTAATAACCTTTTGGTGAAACATGATGGTTCATACGATATTCACCAGTCGTGGGATCAAATTGAATATTAGGTTGACTCAACTTGATATGACCCCGACGTTGGCGCTTCTTTTGTTTAGAAGTTTTTCTTGCTGGAACTGCCATATTTAATAACTCTCCTTTGATTAAACTTGCTTCTACAAATATATTTAAAATCAAATAACATTCGTAATTACTTATTCATGTTACTATCATTTCAGATAGAGGGCAAGTCCTTTTACTTATTTTTCCCGAGTTTTAGTCACAAGTTACTTTTTATTGCCTAATTTTTGCGTCAACATATCACCCAGATGTGGCACCAATTGATAAGCTACATAACCTAATTGCATAATGCGTGGCCGATTCAATTCTCGCACCGGTCGGCCGATACAATGAATAATAGCTTGTGCCAACTTTTGTGGATCTAATTTAATAGCACCTACCGACTTTAAGTAATTACCTGTGTGATCAGCAATCTTAAAAAAATTCGTGGCCACTGGCCCTGGATTAACCGTTGTCACCTGAATATTAAAAGGACGAAGTTCCAAGCGTAAACTGTCAGAAAAAGCAATGACCGCTGCTTTAGTTGCTGCATAGACAGCTGATTTGGGTGTGGGAATTTTACCCCCCATCGACCCCAAATTAATAATCTGTCCTAGACGTTGCTGCATCATGTGTTCTGCTACGTAACGGGTCAAAAGCATTGTGCCTAAAACATTGACCTTTAACATTTTGTTCCAGAGTGGGTATTCTGTAGTATTAAATTGAGAAAAATCGCCAAACCCTGCCGCATTAATCAGAATCTCAATTTGTTGATGGTGCGCAAAAATCTGCTCTAAAGTACGTTCCACATGCTTGGCAATGCTCACGTCTAAGCTGTAGCTTTCGACAAAGCCACTAGTTAGTGCTTGACATTGCCGGGTAATGCGCGCTAATTTTTCTTCATTGCGCGCGATTAAGATTAAATTAGCGTTTTTATGTGCTAATTGCCAAGCCAACTGTTGACCAATCCCTGATGATGCTCCAGTAATAATGACTGTTTGACTTTGCAAATGTTGTAAGGCCGCTATGTTCATGCTGACGTCTCCTCTGGGTGATGTAATTTAATTTCAAAGCGATCAAAATCTTTAACTACATAAGAATTAGGAAAAATTTGCCGAGCATCATGTAAAAGTTCATAAAACTTATTACCAACGTAACGTGCTGAAATATGATTCAACAACAATTGATTAACATGAGCCGCCCGGGCAATTTGTGCTGCCTGAGCACTAGTTGAATGAAAATGCTGGCGTGCCAATTTTTTTTCATGGCCAGCTAAAGTACTCTCATGTACTAATACATCAGCATTTTTGGCCAATTTAATGCTTGCTTGACAATAACGCGTATCACCAATAATCGCAACTACTCTGCCTGGTTGACTTGGACCAATAAAATCTGCCCCATTTAAAATGGTACCATCAGCAAGTTCCACTTGTTCCCCGCGCTTTAGTTGCCCCCAAATAGGCCCATTAGGCAAGTGATATTCCGCCAAACGATCAACCAATAATTCACCAACATGCGGCTTTTCTTCGACGCGATAACCATAGCACAAAATTCGGTGATCTAGTTTCTGACAGGTAACTTTAAAAGTACTATCTTCAAAAACGACCCCCGCATCTTTAATTTCATGATAATTAATGGTATAGCCTAAGTGGCTATCTGATAAGCGCAAACTAGTTTGCACATATTCTTTCAAGCCGACAGGACCATAAAGATCTAATGGTTGGTCACCACCTTGAAAAGAACGTGAAGACAATAGCCCTGGCAAACCAAAAATATGGTCGCCGTGCAAATGCGTAATAAAAATTTTATTAATTTTACGTGGTCGAATGGTTGTAGCCAAAATTTGCTGTTGTGTTCCTTCACCAGCGTCAAATAACCATACTTCATTGCGTTCATTTAATAATTTCAACGCCAAGCTAGACAAGTTTCTTCCCTTAGAAGGAACTCCCGCACCTGTTCCTAAAAATTCTAATTCCATATTTACTCTTCCATATTTTAATATTTCGTATGCTTCAAAATTTCTTGCGCAATCAGCAGACTATAATAAACCGATCCTTGGTCATTAGTATGCACCTGATCATCATAAAACCAATTAGGATGATGTTGACTAGTTGCATACCAATTAATAACTGTCAAATTAGAATAGTCGTGAGCTGCCTTTTTAAGGACTTGATTAACTGGTTTTTCCCATGAGCGAGTGGGGACATGAACATTAATCCAAAAAACTTGGCGCTGCTTACCAGCTAACTGCATCACTTGCTGAACTTGTTGAGAGCTAATAGCCCCGTTAGTCCCCATTCCAATTAAGATCGTTTGTGGCAAAGCCGCCTCTGCTTTATATTTTTGTAATAAATCAATTGCCACATCAATGCCGCGGCTCACGTCAGCATTAATTAACATTTTGGGAAAAATTGCTCGTAGTCCATCCGAACCATCTACCATCACTGAATCGCCAATTGCTAACGCTGATAGGTCTTGCGCTCTTTGTAAATCAAACTGCGTAATCCCCAGTTTTTGGTATTTAGAATTAACTGGATGACTCTTTGCCAAACTTTGCCATTTTTGAACCTGTTGTTGATTATGTTTCACGGTTGGTTTCTTCTTCAAGTCATGCAAAACTTGCTGATTGTGTTGCTTATTAATTTGATGATTATGCTTAATTTTTTGTGCTAACTGACTATGATTAGCATCACTAGCTTGTCCATTATCTTGGAACAGTCCCCAACTACCAGTCACAACTGCCGCTAGCACTAATACGGTGCCGACCACTTTGACAGAACGTTGCTTTTTGTGCTGTGACTTGCGGCCATAGGTACTTAATGGGCGCTCAACAAAATAATAAGAAATCAAACTAACTAAAAAGATTAATACAATTTCGATAACTGGGTATAAAAAGCGATGATCTGCCACGTTAGTAAACTTAGATTCAAAAAAAATCATCACCGGAAATTGGTATAGATACAAACCAAAGCTGAGTTTCCCAATCCAAGCAAACAGCGGATTAGTTAATAATTTATTCCAAATAGCCGCCGGATGCGCCACAATTGCGACTAAAATCGTAGTCAAGATCGAAAAGAGAAACATGCCACCTCGATAAGTAAAAGCGTCGGTGGCTTTCATTTTAAAAATAAAAAAGAGCATCAATGCTAAACAAATCGCACCACCAACATTTAACAGCTGACGATCAAATTGCCGCACATCTTGACGCAGTCGATTGCTGGGCCAAATAAATGCTAACGCACAACCTAATAAAATTGAGAACATGCGAGTATCAGTGCCATAATAAATCCGACTTGGATCAGCATGAGGATTATATAACAAGGCCATTAATCCCGCAGACACTAGTGTTAACACCAAAGTTACCAATAAAACTTTTTTAGCCGATAAAAAACGTAATAAAATTAAGATAATCAACGGCCATAACAAATAAAATTGCCCTTGAATTGATAAAGTCCACATATGTGTGAATGGTGATTCATTATTCGCAAAACGTTCAAAATAAGATTGACCGTGTGCGATTTGCCAAAAGTTATAAACATTCAACACATTAGTAGTAAAAATAGCTCGTAAATTTTTTAAGAGATTTTTTTGAAAAAATGCAATATAGGCACTTGCACTAAATAGCATCATCAATAATCCGGGATATAATCGTCGTATTCTTTTAAAGTAGTATTTTCCCAAGTTAAAATGACCTTGGTCCCTCAAAGAACGTAAAATTTGATCTGTAATTAAATAACCTGATAAAACTAAAAAGATCGGAACTCCTAAGTAACCTCCTGAAAACACTTCAGGATTTAAATGATACAAAATAACTCCAACAACACCTAGCGTTCTCAAACCGTCAAATCCGGTAATGTAACGTCGGCTTTTCTCCATTTGCTCCACTACGTCTAACACTCCAACTTATTATATTGCGATAGTCTGTTGATTACATAAACTCAAATTCAAAGTCATCAATTACTACAGTATCGCCCACTTGCGTTCCTGCATTAGTTAATGCCTCGTCAACACCCATCCGTTTGAGTTTGCGTGCAAAACGCATTATGCCATCTTGATAGTTCAAGTTACTACGTTGTAATAAAGAACTTACCGCTGCACTAGTGACCACAAAAGTATGTTCGTCAACTTGCTCAATCTGAATGTCATCGGCCGGTGCAGCTTGATACTTATAGGTCTTCTTTTCCGGTGTCGATTTTTCTGGTAATGCAGCAGTAAAATCAGGCGCAGTAGCTAAAACTTGAGCAGTTTTTTGCAATAATTGTTGCACTCCTGTGTGCGTTACACTAGAAATTTCAAAAACTTGTTCAATTTGCAATGTTTGTTTAAATTTCTGTAACCGATCATTTGCTCCCGGTAAATCCATCTTAGTTGCCACAATTATCTGCGGACGCTGCAATAATTTAGGATCATATTGTTTTAATTCTTCATTAATTTGTTGATAATCTGTTACGGGATCACGACCATTATTCGGATCCATATCAATTAAGTGTAAAATGACTCGCGTTCGTTCAATGTGCCGCAAAAATTGAAAACCCAGCCCCACACCCTGAGCTGCGCCAGTAATCAGTCCGGGTAAATCTGCCAAAACAAAATCCTGACCATCTGCTAAACGCACCATTCCTAGATTGGGCTTGAGTGTTGTAAATTGATAGGCTGCAATTTTCGGTTTAGCTTTTGTCGCTACTGATAATAGCGTTGATTTACCAACTGACGGAAAACCAACCAATCCCACATCTGCTAATAATTTTAATTCTAATTGAATCACGCGTTGTTCGCCAGGAGTTCCATTTTCCGCAATTTCCGGAGCGGTATAGCGAGACGTAGCAAAATGAATATTACCTCGTCCTCCGTGACCACCGTGAGCAACAATTAATTCCTGCTGATCGGATACCAAATCACCCAAAATTTCTCCCGTTTCAACATCACTAACTGTCGTCCCAGGAGGAACACTAACATAAACATCCTGTGCATTAGCTCCATGCATTGCCTTAGTCATGCCGTTTCCGCCAGCTGGGGCTTTAAATTGGTGTTGATAGCGAAAATCCATCAAGGTTCTTAAACCGGTATCTACTTTTAAAATAATATTGCCACCCTCACCACCGTCACCGCCGTAAGGGCCACCTTTAGCGACGTATTTTTCGTGTCGAAAAGCAACAGCACCGTCGCCACCGGCTCCTGCTTTAACTGTTATTTTGACATTATCTATAAACATGAAAACCTCCGCAAAACTCTTATCAAACACTAATTTTAACATAGTTTACTGGAAAAAGTGGTTGTTCCTTGAGAATAATAATGACGTTTTTTTGACGATTTTGATTGTTTTTGAATGGTTATGATTGATTTTGACAAAAAACAGAGTATGATATTTGTATGGAGGTAAGATGTAAGTGATTACAGAACGTCGACGGCAAATTATTTTAAACCAATTACAACAAAAAAATATTGTCACAGTGCATGACCTAGTTAAACTAACTGGCGCCTCAGAATCAACCATTCGTCGTGATTTGTATGAGCTAGAAGATCAGAAACTATTATCACGGATTCATGGTGGTGCCAAAAAAATCAATTCCTCATTGCTCGCAGAACCCAAAGTAGCTTTAAGAGCTACCATGGCTTTGCCTGAAAAACGAGCAATTGCAAAAGCTGCTGCTAATTTAGTTCACGATCATGAAGTTATTTTTTTAGATTCTGGAACTACAACTAATGCCATGATCCCTTTTTTAGCACATAAAAAGGATTTATTGGTCTTAACTAATAGTGTCGACAACGCTGCTTTATTAGCGGATCAACAATTGCACACTATCATGCTGGGGGGCTTTTTAAGAAGCTCTACTAAAGCCACTGTCGGTCAACATGTAACACAATATTTGAGTGATTGCCATTTAGATCAAGCTTTTTTAGGCACTAATGGCTTTGATGTCCAACATGGTTTTACGACGCCTGATCCTGAAGAATCATTAGTCAAGCAGGCAGCTGTTCGACAATCTGATCAGACTTACGTCTTAGCAGATAATTCCAAATATCAGCAAACGCGTTTTAGTAAATTTGCTAAATTAGATGACGCTATTTTAATTACTGATCATCTAGCTGCTGATATTAGTCAGCACCTTACCTCATATACTAAAATAATGGAGGTCCTGCAATGATCTATACCCTTACTGCAAATCCATCGATTGATTATGTTTTGCAGTTATCAAAAATGACTTTAGGTGAAGTCAATCGAGTAGAAAATGACGTTAAATTGCCTGGCGGCAAGGGGATCAACGTTTCACGGATTTTGCAAGAGTTACAACTGTCATCAACGGCTTTAGGCTTTATTGGTGGTGCAACGGGAGATTTGCTTACGCAACTGCTCAAAAAAGCTGCTGTCGTGACTGATTTTACCCAAGTTCACGGCGATACCCGCATTAATGTCAAGATCAAGGCCGATCAAGAAGAAACCGAAATCAATGGCCGCGGTCCACAAATCACCCCTGGAGAAAAAGCTAGTTTATTACAAAAAATCGCCCAAACAAAACAAGGCGACGTGGTTATTATGGCCGGTAGCACCCCACCAGGTTTAGACCAACAATTTTATTTAGACATTGCTCAGCAAGTTACTGCTAATGGTGCAGAATTTGTCATCGACACTACTGGTCAAGCCTTACTGGATACCTTAGCCTTTCATCCGTTAGTAATTAAACCAAATCATCACGAATTGGCTGAATTGTTTCAAACTAGTTTCCATGATTTAAACGATATCATTCAGGCGGCTCGTAAGCTGTTAACTCAAGGTGCTCAACATGCCTTAGTTTCAATGGCTGGTGATGGAGCCTTATTAGTGACACCGGATGCTGCCTATCAATGTAACGCACCTAAAGACATCGTGAAAAATTCGGTTGGTGCAGGTGATTCAATGATTGCTGGTTTTGTTGGTACTTATATGAAGACCCACGATGTTTTGGACAGTTTTCATGTCGGTGCTGCTTGTGGTTCTGCTACTGCATTTAGTGAAGATTTAGCGCAAATTACTAAAATCAAAGCCGTCTATCAACAAATTCAGGTTACTCAAATTCAATAATAAGTGAGGCGTTTAAAATGGATTTAAAAGAATTATTACGTAAAGACGTCATGATCATGGATTTAAAGGCGACTACCAAAGAAGCCGCTATTGATGAAATGGTCGCCAACTACGTCCAAAAAGGCGTCGTCGATGATGAAAAATTATTTAAAGCGGATATTTTAAAGCGTGAAGCCGAAACCAGTACTGGTATCGGTGATGGCATTGCCATGCCACATGCGCGCGATAAAGCTGTCAAACGGGCCACAGTTATGTTTGCCAAAAGTGCTCATGGCGTTGACTATGACGCTTTAGATGGTCAACCAGTTTACTTGTTCTTTATGATTGCTGCTCCCGATGGTGCTGATAGCCTGCATTTACAAGCTTTAGCCGCTTTATCAGCCTTATTGATTGATCCTAAGTTAGTCGCTGCTCTAAAAGAAGCAACAACTCCAGAACAAGTTCAAGAATTATTTGACCAAGCGCAAGCACAAAAAGAAGCAAAAGAAAAAGCGCAACAAGAAAAAAAGGCCCAGCAAGCTGCTAATCAGACAACTAATACTGACCGGGGCTATATCGTGGCAGTTTCTGCTTGCCCTAACGGAATTGCCCACACCTACATGGCAGAAGCTGGTTTAAAAGAAGCCGCCGAAAAATTAGGGGTCGACATTAAAGTCGAAACTAATGGTTCCGAAGGTGTCAAGAATAAATTAACGCCGGCTGAAATCAAACGCGCGGATGGCGTCGTGATTACTGCCGATAAAAAAGTTGAGATGGCACGGTTTGACGGTAAGAAATTAATCAACCGGCCTGTCATTGACGGTATTAATAAACCGGAAGAATTGATCCAAAAAATCGAAGCCGGTAATGCTCCCACTTACCATGCTAATCCGGATGAAGCTGATAGTAGCGACGGCGAAGTTGAAGGTAAGTCCATGTGGTCGCGCATTTACGCTGACTTAATGAATGGTATCTCTCACATGTTACCATTCGTGGTTGGTGGCGGAATCTTAATGGCCATTTCTTTCCTATTGGAAAACATGGCTGGTCCCAAATCAACAAGTTTCCTATTCTTTAATAGTATCGGTAATTACGCCTTTAACTTTTTAATTCCAGTTTTAGCAGCTTATATTGCCGTTTCAATGGCTGACTTACCTGCTTTAATGCCTGGTTTTGTAGCTGGTTTTATGGCTTCACAAGCTAGTGCTAGTTTTGTTCATTCATCTAGCCCTGCCGGCTTCATTGGTGGTTTAATCGGTGGTTTCTTAGCTGGTTGGGTAGTTGTTGGCATGAAGAAAGTCTTCAAATTTGTGCCTAAGTCACTTGAAGGTATGAAACCAATGCTGTTATATCCGGTCTTTGGTTTACTAATTGTCGGCGCCATTATGTACTTTGCTGTTGACCCAGTCTTTGCCGTGGTTAACCAAGCCATTACTGATTTCTTAACTCACATGGGTACTGGTAATGCTGTCTTATTAGGAGCCTTACTTGCTGGAATGATGTCTTTAGATATGGGTGGTCCTTTCAACAAAGCTGCTTATGCCTTTGCAATTGGTATTTTTACTAATACTAAAGATGGTGCTTTAATGGCTGCCGTAATGGCTGGTGGAATGATTCCGCCATTGGCAATTGCCTTAGCTGCAACCATTTGGAAAAACAAGTTCACCGAACAAGAGCATCAAGCTGCTATGAGTAACTATATTTTAGGTGCTGCTTTTATCACCGAAGGTGCCATTCCTTTTGCTGCCGGTGATCCATTGCACGTTATCGTTCCAAGTGTGATCGGTGCTGCTATTGGTGGTGGTTTAACTCAATTCTGGGGCGTTAACGTTCCCGCACCGCACGGTGGAATTTTTGTTTCACCATTATCCAATAAACCATGGTTATTCTTATTATCAGTCGTGATTGGAGCAGTCATTGCCGGTTTAATTTACGGTATTTGGAAACCTGCACTCAAAAAAGCTGAAGCAAAATAAATTTTCTTGGAAAAGTCCGTCATTATGATGCGGGCTTTTTTTGTATAACAAATCAAATTATTAAAAGTTTCGTTTGATCCCATCTTTTTTGTATAATTAATTTAACAATCAAATTTGATTAAGAGGTGATAATGATGATTTTAGAAGCTTGTGTTGGAGAATTTTCACAAGTTCCCAAAGTAATTAAGCGCGGTGCCAAACGCATTGAATTAAATGCCGATCTCGCCCAAGGTGGCATCACTCCTAGCTTAGGCGTTATCAAAGCAACCGTTGAATATGCCCACCAATATCGAATTCCCGTCATCGTCATGTTACGGCCCCGCGGACGAAATTTCATCTATAACGCCGCTGAGTTAAAAATTATGCATGAAGACGCCCAATTAATTGCTCAAGCTGGTGCCGATGGTGTGGCCGTGGGAACTTTAACTTCTGGAAAGCAAATTAATACTGCTGCTTTAGAATATGTTTTGGGTACTTTACCACTTATTAAGGTCTTTCATATGGCCTTTGACGACATTAAAAATCAACCAGCTGCCATGGACTGGTTGATTCAGCATAATTTTCAACGAATTTTAACGCATGGTGGTCCATTAAACAAACCATTAAATATTAAACACTTACAAGAATTAATCGAATATGCCAACGGCCGCATTGAAATTTTACCAGGCGGCGGCGTTACTCACAGTAATGTTCAAGATATTACCCACTTATTAGGTGTCGAACAAGCGCATGGTTCAAGAATTGTGTAAGGCAAAATAAAAAAGCAGCATTGGTGTCCAAATTTGACTCAATCACTACTTTTATTTGAGGACCGTTATTCTTAACCAGCTGGAACAATATCTTGACTGGACTGTTCTTGAACTTGACACAACCGGACATAAAAGTTGGCTTCAGCCAATGTCCGATAGGGAAAGACCCAAATTCCGGCTAAGCCCACAGTGATAGACACCAGCATTTCGTACCCAATAAAACTCAAGCTAAAAACAAAATACTCCCAACAATGACCTTTCATCATCTGACGACTCAAAGTAATTGCTTCACGATATTTAACAGGCTTATTATCTTGGACACTATCCCGATAAATATAAACTGCTTGTGAATAGCTAATCGCTTTCATAATTCCAGGGACAATCAGTAACAATGACCACAAACATATCCAAATTCCAGCCAAAATAGACACTAGCAAACTACCGATAAAAGTTTCGCCCCGTTCAAATAGCACCAAAGATTTAGTAAATGGCTTGGTTAGTGGGGCATCATTTCTCATCACATCAACTGCCGCCAAGCTACTACTCAAATTAAAAACTTGATAACCAATAAAAACTATTAATGCTGAACACATCATTAATGTACTAACTGGACGATTGCCTGATAAAGTGCGGACAGTATTCAGAATTACCAAAGCTAAATAAAAAAACAACGTTAATAAAAACATTTGTAGAAAAAAACTAAAGTGAAGATTTAATTTACTCTTCGCACTTTGCTTGATCTCTTTTCTGTTCATAAAAGTTTCTCCCCTAAAATTTTAATCTTCCAATGCAATTTCTTTTTCCCACTCTTGATAAACTTGATTAAAGCGTACCTCATCTTCATCACTGAAGCCTTTAAAAATAACTCGGTCAATGTCTTCACAATTAAAGAAAAATGTTTGTTTTGGATCAACTCCTTCGGGATAACCACACCCAAGATAATCAACAAACTGCTCACTTTGCGTTGTTTCATCTTGGTACATAACGCCCCGACCAATAATCATCATTTTTTTAGTACCCTCTTTAAGATAAACCAATGATCCTAAAGGTAACAGCTCTTTATTTTCCATATAATTATTTATTCCCCTACAATAATTTTTAATTGATTTTAAAACTGATTATTTGAAAATTAATATCACCTTCTTTCACTGAAGTCAGCTATCAAAATTTATTTCATTCGTTTTTTACGTCCAAAACTAACATGGTACTCTGCTTCATATTCGGATTGATATTTATAAAAGTAATACAACGGTACGATAACTTTAAATGGAAAATAAATAAACAGAAAGTAAAGTATCAGATACATAAAAAAAGGCACCATTATAAAGAAATAAAAAACATACTGTAAAGATCTATAATTTATTGAAAAATGTTTAACTATCATTTTTTTTAAAAAATCAAAAGTAAAAACAATAAGCAACAATAAGCCACTGTATTTAGCGATTATTCTTAACCAAGTATCTATTTTATCTATGCCTAATTTCTTTTGTGTACCATCATTAATTTTTTTGTAAAAACCAGAATAGTTTCTATAAACACTTTTCACAAATAAAATAAGCACTAATAAACAAGCCAAATAAAAAATTATTGAATTGATTAAGGTCATTTTATTAATTATTGCAAAATAAATAAATAAAATCATCATTACAAATACATTAATTAAACTAATTGTCTCTAATACATTAGTAATAATAGTTTCAATTATCCAATTTTTTGATATAAAGAAAACTATAATTAAAATAAAAATACTAAAAATCATTAACATAATAGAAATAAAAGCTAGTTTTTTCATAATTAAAGCCAACTTGCTATAAGATAGTGAAATAATTACTGCCAAAAAGATGCCAATAACGCCACAAAAAATTATTCCAAGTAAATCTTTAAAAGTCTGTTTGATAAAGCTCTTTTTTCTTATAGAATCTAACAACAAATTAATTGTATAGTTATTGGTTGCTAACTTTTTACTTTTTTCAAATGATAGATTGGACATATTTTTCATCCTTTATATATAATATTTTTCCAGTTAATTTTCGAAACTGTTTTACCAATACCAGTTTCAAAATTATGAGCATTGCTTTTAACTTGATCAACAAAATGAGGATTAAAAAACTTAGTTAACATTATTCCAGTACCACCTAAAGCTGCCAAAACTACTAATGGGGTACTAACGCCAACTAATGCCACCGTTAAAGCAGCACTAACTGGACCAAGTTCAAAAATACTATCAATCATTCCATCACTAACTGCTCGTCCTAAATCATGATGTTTTTGATCAGCATAATCTGCTCCGGTATTTAATATCACGTTCCAACCAAATGCTTTTGGAGTTCCATATTCTGTCAATCCTGATTTTTTAATTACTTTGAAACTGCCTAACATTGTTTTACCCACGTGTCCAAAACTACCATTCAAGACATCTGGTAAATACTTATTGAACTTATTAAAATAGCCCGTACCTTTTTTGACTCCTTGCCAAAACTTATTTAAATACTTTAAATTCCTAGCACCAGTTGCAATCGTATAAGCCGTTACTGATTGAACCAATCCTTTGACTAACTTAAGCTTCTCACTAATGGCCGTCATAATCTGGTCAGAATCTAAAATTGCCTTCATTGCTTTTTCAGGATCAGCTTTTGCCAAATTAATAACTAAACTATTTTTTATACTTACGATATCCAAGATTAACATTATATTCTTCTTCGTATTCTAATTGATATTTGTATAGGTAATAATAGGCTAAAAAAGTTTTTACCGGAAAAAAATAAAAATATAGATAAATTATAAATGTAATTGTAAGCGGAAAAAAGGAAATCAACATAAGCCAAACTTTAAAAGAATTGTTAGAAAATTTTCCTTCCAAAAAAAAATTATTAACTGTATAAATCAATATAAATAACAAAAATACAGCATTAAAAGAAAAGTAAACTTTGTAGAACAAATTAAATAGTAAGCTATTGGTATTAAAAAAAAGCTTAAATAGTCTAAAATAAGAATTACAAGTTATAAAAGCGCCAAATATGATAGCATTAAAATATAGTATTTGTAACAACATTTTTTCTAATCCCAAAAAATATCGTCGTATATCAAAAATAATATAAGTTACAATAATAATTGATATTATAAAAAATATTGGTAGTATAACTGCACTTTCTGAAATTCGTTTTAATATTACATTTTTATATAAAAAAGACCTAAAAAGCACTAAAGAAGATATTATAAATTGAAAAATCAAGAATATTGATATAGGCTTCATCAAAAATGTTTTGTTTAAATGACTTAATATAAAAAAAACCAGTTCTATAACATAGAGTATTAAAAATCCCAAAAAAGTATTTATGTTTTTCCTTTTTCTGCCATATATTTTATTTTTTGATTCATTTAACAAACTGTTAATTTCGAACTTAACTATTTTATGGCTCTGATTAAAAGATAAATTAAATATTTTCATAGCATATACACCTTATAACTCTAAAAAGAGAACTGCCTATTTATTTTAGAAACATCTTTACCATATTTTCTCTCTATTTTATAAATGTTATTTTTAGTCTTATCTATAATTGTAGGATTTCTAAATTTTTTATACAAAATAAAACCTCCAAATAATGAACCAACTGTTACAGATGCTAATACTATTTCTGGCGTAAGACTAACAAATGCTCCAACTGCAGCAACTGTTAACAATGCCCCTTTAACTGGTCCAGTATCAAAAATAGTATCAATCGCTCCATCACTAATAGCTCGTCCTAAATCATGGTGCTTTTGATCAGCATAATCTGCTCCAGTATTTAATATCCAATCCCAACCTAAAGCTTTCTTCGTCGCATATTCGGTAATTCCGGTTTTTTTGATAGCTTTAAAACTTCCTAGTGCCGTTTTACCAAGATGTCCCAGCCTGCCATTGATGACGTCCGGAACATATCTATTAAATTTATTAAAGTATCCCGTTCCCTTTTTAACCCCTTGCCAAAACTGATTTAATATCGTTAGTTCGCGTCCACTAGCGGAAATAGTCGCTGCTACTACCACCTTTCTAATTTCCTTAACTAATTTAGGACTCTCACTAATGGCAGTCATCATCTCTTTAGATTCCAAAATTGCTGTCAGAGCTTTTTTAGGATCAACTTTTGCTAACATCTTGATCCGTTTGTAGTCATCACTATTAACCACACCCTTAAGATTTTCGATCAACTTATTAATCAAGCGTTGTTCCTTTTGACTCTTGACTGTGTCAATACTTTTAATTTCCGATCCCAATTTCACAGTTTGTTGATTCAGGCCTTGCATCGTTGCTGTTGGGCGACGACTATTAAATTGCTGCAATTTCTCCACCGTTTTGTTAGCTGAGCGCACCATCTTTTTGACATCGTTCACAGGATCATTACTGAGACGCCGCAAGCTTACAATATCCGCAACAGAACTAATCGCTCGGTTACACTCTTCAAGCGCATCTTCTAGCGGTGCTTGGCTCGCTTTGAACTTAGTTGCAATTGCTTTGATGTAATTGGAATCTAACACCGCATCTGGACTGGAGTCCACTTCACTAGCAAACACTTGAATTAAACGTTGATACTGTTGCTGTAATTCCGTTAAGTCATTAACTAAATTATGATTTAAGGTTTGATGAGTTTTATTGGCATAATTGGCCATCGCACGCTTGGCTTGACCGGAAAAACCTGGTGTTTGTGGTACAGCCGTCATCTTCGTACTGACTGTAACCAAACTACTCTGCAGCGCCTGTCCTTTACGATCCAGCACTTGCTTATTATCAATCACCTCTTTGATACGGACTTTGACCATAATTAACGACCTCCCAGATCTTGTGCTAACTTCTGATCTTGTTTAACTAATTGTGCTTCTGTTTTTTTAAATTGTGCCACATCATTATTAACCACACTACAATACTTTTTAATCAGACTATCCATTTTATTACTTAATGTTAGCATCTGCATAAACGGTGCAGCATTAGTCTGGGAAAAGTGCTGTAACTTTAAATTCTTTTGTCCTAAATCAGTTGCCGCTCCCCGAGCCTCAGTCACCCTTTGTTCAAAAGCATTAATCTTAATTGCTATCTTTACCATTAACTTATCTCCTCATCAATTAACCGCTGCTAGCCGCGCACATTCTGCTTGTAATTCCTGAATTTTGTCATCAATTATGCTCATATTTTGTTGAAAAACATTATAATCGTGCCGACTACTTTGTTGAAATTGATCATAGTCATTAGCTAATTTATTTTTTCGCTCACCACGCCATTCGCTATTAGAAATAGACGTATAACCTGTTGTAATTTTATCAATGTTGGCTTTTAACTTAGTTTGGCCTTTTTGCAAATTGATTTTCGCTTTTTGTAATTTAGCAATCTTCATCCGTAATGCTCGAATTGCCACCGCATTTTTTCCCATTATTGAAACCCCCTCACTCTTTTCCAAACCAATCTTCCAATGACACTTGTCATCAATAAGATTCCTAAGATTAATAACCCCGTTGTTTGTTCATGCAAATCTGCAGTTTGCGGCAACGTTGCACTGTCTCCCTTAGTTGCCGAGTCGTTACTAGTCGGATCTATCGCGCCATTTGACTTGGGCGGTAGTTGTGTACCGCCGCCACCAGAATCATTGGTTCCACCATTATTTAAATTTTCAGTCGGTTGACTGGTTGAGCTCGAATTGGCATGGTCTGTAGTATTGGACTGATTAGTGTTAGCATCATTCTTACCTGAATCACTATCAGCATTATTATTAGAACCTGCTTTGTAATAAAGTGTTACTGTTTGTTTGTTGTTAGTAAAAGTCCCATTGTCTGCACCAACAATACGCTCAAACGAGTAACCGTTAATTTTCAAACGCTCAATTGTGTAGGTCTCACCCACATTGCCCCGTAAAATGACGTTATTAGCAATTTCTTCATTGGTTTTTTCATCTAAATACCGCACTGTTACATCTTGACCGGTTACTTGTTGATCTTTCTTATAAATAAAAGTAATTGTTTGAGGCTCTTTAGTATATGTGCCGGAAGTTTGCCCCTCAGCA
This sequence comes from Bombilactobacillus sp. ESL1187, assembly GCF_058107155.1. Lineage (NCBI taxonomy): Bacteria > Bacillati > Bacillota > Bacilli > Lactobacillales > Lactobacillaceae > Bombilactobacillus > Bombilactobacillus sp. ESL1187. The sequence goes on along the minus strand of NZ_JBYLTZ010000001.1, from coordinate 1,533,571 downwards.
TGGTCGTAAATGTAGCCTGGGATATCTTTTTGGGACACAGTATAAGCATCACCAATTTTGCCAGCCATGACCAAGTCACTGGCTACACTCAGAGTAGAGTTTTCAATCAAATAGCGAACCGTTAACTTCCCTGTAGTCATTTTTCCCTTGTAAACCAAAGTTACAGTTTGGGGACTAGCGGTAAATTGCCCCGTTAAATTACCATCTGCTTTGACATATTCATAATTGTTCACCGCATAATTGTGCGGATCCACACTGTAATTACTACCCACATTGCCCGTAATTGTCACTGCATTCTGAATAGATTCACCCGCCTCATCCACAAATTGAACATTAACCGCACCAGTAGCCGCTACTTGGTTTTGATTATCGTTAACTGCACTATCTTTGGACCGGTAACTAAAATATACATACTGGGGCTCTTTAGCATACGTGCCGTTCACATTACCCGTCACATCTTTTAATTTCATATCATGAAATGTTTTTTCTTCAGCATAATAGGGAGCCCCAACTTGACCTTTTAAGGTAACACTGTCCATTGTTTGTCCAGTATCAAAGTTAATATATAAAACTGTCACACTTCCCATTTCCACGGGATCAGCCAACGGTCCACCAGCAGTTGGCTGCGTTTCAGTAATGGTTTTTTGTTTTACATAACTTTTTTGTAACTGCTGTAAGTTATCTGCTCGCGTGTTATTCAAGTTAAAAGTTTCAGCTTGAACACTAGTCCAACTACTAACTACTGTTCCCATCAATAAAGTGAATATCAAAAATATAGTCGTCAGTTTAATTTTCATATCCAATCTCCCCTAAATCCCTAATTTGCGCAATTTTGCTGCTGTAACTGTGTAAGTTCCCAACAAATCGCCTTGGACCACAGTCCGCAAATTACTAGTCGTCAAATTTTCACACGTTATCAGTGTAATTTGTGGTGCTACTAGCTGATCATCAATCAAGTCCACCCGTCGATTCGAAACACCGGTTAAAACCCTAGTTACTTGATATTTGTAAATCAATTTTAAATCTGTTAGATAAACCTTATTCCCGACTTTGACACGATGTAAATTATGAAAAATGGTTTGATTGTGCATATAGTGACCAGCCAAAGCGTAGTTTCCTGCTCCCATCACCTGCTTCGGCTTCATAGTGGCTACACCGTAAAGCAAGTTATCACCACGCGATCCGTAGCCTTTAAAAATTCGATTTTTCATTTGGACTGCAGGAATCGCCATGTAACCAATCGGCTGCACTGAATTATTCCACGCTCGTAATAAGTCTTGCGCCTTAATGGCATGAACTTCTTGTGGATCAAAATTAGCCTTTTGATGTTGATTATGCACAATTTTTTGCCGCGTCAGCATTTGATCTTGTTTTAAGTAGTGCGCCATCAACCAATCATGTCCTGGTGGACTACTAATTACGCCATAGCCAATTAAGCCTAAACTACAGATCATGATTAACCCAGACAAGAGCGCTTTTATTGTTTGCTTTTTCATAATTAACACTTCCTTTATTTGGGTATGCGAATTTTCTTATAAGATCGTCTTTTGAAGTAATAGCCCTCGTCATCCTTCAGATAATCTTCATTAGAGATATATTTAAAACTAACTAAATCTTGATCTGTTAAGCGCGTTCCCAGAATGCCAACTTTAATTTCCGCTTTTAAGGTTCGGGTTAACTCATCAAAACTACTGGTTAAATAACTAAGATAAGTATTAATGACAATGTGTAAGCCATTGGCTTGCCCCTGATGCAATAAATACAATAACTTAATCTGATTTTGTTCAGCGATGTTAACAATTTCTTCAAAATCGGCGAAATAAATTAAATATTCTTGCATTGTGTGCTCTGAACGAATGATTGCTTCCATTTGATGTAAAACCGCAACAATCTCAGACTCTGATTGTTGATTATCAATAATTATTGTGGCACAATGCTCGCTTTGGGCTAATTGCTGTCTAACTAAATTGTCATACAGATGTTGCTGTTCTTCGGTATCGTTTAAAATCACAAAATATTTATCTTGATCAAAATCAAAGACCACTGGCTTGGTTGTTGCTGTATCCAAACCTAACGCTAACTGTCGCTGACTGGTCGTTGCCATCATCTGGAAGCGTGCCAAAGTTAATTCTTCAGGAATCATAGGAATCTTATCAGGCCGTTTTCCTTGCCAACTGGCCTGCATTTGTTGTGCTAATTGTTTGACCTTTTCCAAGATTTCCAAAGAACTGCTACCTTTAGCTGGGAGCAAAGTTTGAAATAAGCGCACAGTATCTAACTTCATCAATCCTCGCCCCGGTTGATCATCAACAACCAGCTGCGAACGACCCACAATATCAGTAGTTTCATTCCGGTCAAATAAGAACAATGAGATTTGCGTTTTAATATTAGCCAATAATTGCATTCTCAAAGCTGCTTGGCGATTAGCAGTAATTATTAGATAAATCCCGACGTTAGCTCCCTCGCGAGTAATCTTGTCCAAAAGATAATTAAACTGCTCACTCCAAGCCACTTCTTTTGCTGAATCCATTGCGTCAACCACAATTGCAATAATCGGCAATTGCTCGGAAGTTGTTGTAAGATATTGTTCTAAACTGGCCACACCTACTAAACTCAATAATTGCTTGCGGTGATTCAATTCCTGCTCAATAATCTCTTGAAATTTTAAAATCTTTTCTGTTTCATCAATTCGAATCCAATCAGCCACCTGTGGTAAATCGCGCAAAGGTAACAAGCCATTGGTTCCAAAATCTAGTAAATAAACATTCAACAACTCGGGCGAATTTTGTTGGCATAAACTCAAGATCAAAGTTTGAACGAATGTACTTTTCCCATAACCAGGACTCCCAAAAATTGCTAAATGCTTGGCTTGCAGCATATCCAAAAGCAAAGGCCTTTGCGCTTGTTGGTCCGGATAATCAGTCATCGCAAGCGTCACTCGTAAATTAAATTGCGCCTGCGACCAATTCTGTTGATAATCAGTTTGAACATAATCTGGCAAAAATAATTGGGCTGCTAAAGGTGGTAACCATGGTCGAGGTAACCGCGCAATATTTTGATCTTGCGCAAATTGTGCAATGTAATTGATCACCGCCGTCAACTCAGAAACCTTCGTTGCTTGAGATTGCGTATCAAGATAGGTCAGACCACTTAAATCAACTGATAAGTTTTCATATTGGCCTAACTCATTAATTAAATAAAGCGGTGGCGCTGTGCGCTTTTTAGAAGCGACTGGTTGATAATCTTGTCCACTATATGCACTTTGAAACAACTCATAAATCTCATTATTACCAACTTGCAGATAGGCGCGCCCTGGTTCAACAATTGAAGCTGCATCCGGCGTATGCAAAATTTCATTGGAATCCGCTTGATCTTGAACCTTTAGCGCAATTTTAAAGCGAGAATTACTCCAAATTTGTTCGTTAACCACTCCACTCGGCTTTTGCGTTGCAAGAATTAAGTGGATACCTAATGAACGCCCAATGCGCGCTGTTGAAACTAATTCCTGCATAAAATCGGGTTGTTCGGATTTTAATTCAGCAAATTCATCACTAATTAAAAATAAATGGGGCATAGCTTCTTCGGCAACGCCGTCATGATACAATTTTTGATACTCATTAATATGATTAACTTGATATTGGCCAAATAACTGTTGCCGCTTTTCTAGCTCAGCTTTGATTGACGCTAAAGCTCTTAAACTTTGACTACCATCTAAGTTTGTAATGGTCCCTAATAAGTGCGGTAATTCACTGAAAAGGTTCGCCATGCCACCGCCCTTGTAATCAATCAACAAAAAGGCCACGTTGTCGGGATGAAAGTTAATTGCTAATGAAGCAATATACGATTGAATTAATTCGGATTTTCCTGAACCTGTCGTTCCGGCAATTAAACCGTGTGGGCCATGTGCCCGTTCATGCAAATCCAATTTAACTAAATCATCTTTACCACGTAGTCCTAACGGAACAGCTAAACTTTTATAGGGAAGATTGACTGACCAACGTTTTTGCAACTGCAATTCTGCCACGGTTTTAATATCGTACAATTCCAATAAACCCACAGATGTTGGTAAAGAATTTTTGAGACTTTCTTTATGGTCTAAGGCGGCTAAATGCCGCACAGTCGCCTCTAAATCAATTGTTTCCAGAGCGTCAGGAACCAATTTTTGAGAAGTTAGTTGACCGTTCTCAATCACAATTTCTGCCTGTTGACTATCATAATATTCGACCACTGTCTCAACATGTTCCGGTAAATCAGCCAACGTTTGCTTCACAAAGATCACTGCGACATCAAGTTCAGAAATATCGTGTGACAAATATTCCATAATACCATGATTAATAATCAATTCTTCATTTTGTACAATCAAAATGTAATACGGTGCGAAGCTAATTTTTTGATCTTTGTTTTCTTTTTCTTTCACAGCTTGTTCGCGTTCTTTTAATAGTTGCAATAAGGCCGTTAATATTTGGTCACGCGTTTGATCATCATCAACAAAATTTAACGTATTACTATCACTAGAACGAAAATGTTTTAACCATCGAAGCTCTTGCCAAAAATCTTGTTGCTGACTATCAAAAATTGGAACAAACCGGACATCATGGTAGCTTTGAAAGGCCGCAATTTGTAGCACCAAATTCTGCAAAGCCTGATTGACTTGGACTTGATCACCAATTAGTCCCACCCCTGCGGACAACAAACTAATTGCTAATGGCGAGTGTTCCACCTGAAGTGCCTGTTGATAAATCTTTTTTGCTTTGTCTAATAACGCATCATGCTTTAATTCTTGCGGCGAAAAATTAACTTGATATTGCCCAGTAAAATCACTTAACCCTAAACGGACCGTTAAAAAGTCCGTTTGAAATTTATTTTTCTCATAAATCCGCGCACTATTACGCAAAATCAATTGACTAATCGTTTGCGGTGATGGTAAGTGATAAGTTAAGGCCGAGCGCGTTTGGTGCTTTTGTGATTGAATCTCCACAATTTTAGTTTGTAAATAATCATGATAATCTTGCACTCTTTGATTAGCTTTTTGCTTTTGTTCTTTTTTATCATTAAAGTAACTACTAATCGCAAAAGCAGTCGTTGTCAAACTCATTGCTCCCATCATAATCATGGTGGTCATGTTATGGCTAATTACTGCCATTACAACCGAAGCAGCAACCATTACCAACGGTGGCATAATCGTTTTTAATAATTTATTTTTAGTAATTTCTGTAGGCATGGGTGGTGCATCTAAAGTTATTTTAGCCTTCGGTAAAGCGCGGATCACCCGCGGTGAGCGATGATACTCTGGATAATCATCTGAATAACAATGCTTTATTTGTTGCCGATAAAACAGGGTACTTTTGACAAATTGCTGCAACAAATCTTTCACGATTAACCAATTATCAGGCTGCAAAGTTATTTCTAACCCATCAATCGCCAGCACATCCCCATAAGTAAAATTAATTACTGTGGTTGTTATTAAACTATGATTTAAATAGACTGGCGTTTTAAAAGCGCCCATTACTTGAAACTGTTTGGCATCAGCTGTCTTTTGAATGAGAAAATCACAATTAATCGCTATTTGAATATCATTGAATGCGTTAGCTCCTAAACTTAAAGGCTGTCCCATGTTGAGCTGGTTAACATCAAAACTGAGTGGAATTAGTGTATCAGCCAAGATTAAAAGTTGGATATGTTGTTGAATTGTTATTACTTGTCCCAATTCTAATACTTGGTCAGCTAAGCAAAACTGAGCATCCGTATTAATCGTCAATTCAAGTGGTTGCTCTAGTTCTGGAACATAATAAGTATCATGATAATCAGTACTTAAAGTAAAATTATTTTGTTCAGTGGTATCTAATTTCAACACTGAGTAGCTCGTCTTTAACCAGATATATAATTGATAAATTTCAGCCATGTCTTCTATTCTTTCTGTAATTTTTTCGTATAAGCTTTAATTAGTTTCGAATATTTATTCAATAATCTCTGCTTCTTAGCACCGGTTAAATGCGGATTATTGTTCGCTTGTGAATATAATTTAGTATACGAAAACAAGATTAATTGCTGATCTCCTAAGTATTTGGCAGCATCCAATGACTGGTTAAAATTGCCTTGTCCATCATAAATCCAATATTTTAAATAGTTAGGATCAGAATTCATATTTAGTGATTTGTTAATATTAGCTTTTTGTTGATGATTGAGATTATCAACATGAACATAAGATTTGGCGAGCATTAATTGTTGAACTTTCGGCATTTGTTGAACTCTAATTTTGCTCAGGTGATTAATGGCCTGATCATAATCTTGCTGCAAATAAGAGCCCGTTCCTTCAGCTAAGGATTGTTTTTGCGGCACAACAACCATTAATAAATAAATCAGCGCTAAACCGACCAGTGTCGTGACCACTGATTCCAATAAAAATCCCCAGTGATAAAGATTAAATTGCTTTTTTGAGGCGACGACTAATTGCTTCTGTTCAACAGTCAAAGCTTGTTGATACAAAACTTGTAGCTGCTCTTTTAAAGTGGCAACGCTTTTGGCACGAATGATTTTCTGATACTTCAAACCAGCAAAACTCTTATCAGCCATTAAGCCTTTATACAAGCGATTAAATGTATACTTATTGGCTAACACCATCACGATAAAAGCTTTCAATTGCTTTAATAAATGAGCATGCGTTTGGGGCGTCACAATACCTACCGCTCCACGGTGTAAAACTTTGGGTCGTAAGTTGACGTCAAAAAAAATATTATCAGGGTGCACTACGGGCACAATTCGTGAATTACGTAATTGCCAAAGCTCTAGTAAATTCAAACATAAGCGAATTTTATCAACTCGCGATAAGTCGCTAGCCAATTGTTGAAAATTGTGCCAATCAGCAGCCACCTGATATTGCAGTTGCCAAGCTTGATCTTGTGGCTTGATTATTAATGGTACTAATTGATCTTGCTTTAATCCTAAATAATCAATCAATTGAGCATCTTGAACACTATCAGCCGTTAATTCTTCGGTAATGCTTCCTGATTTTAAATAATTGAATTGATATTGATAGCCATCAATTTCAAATCCTTGTCTTTGCTTAGCCAATTGCTGCTCCTCCACTAAAAAATTTGTAAAATATCGCCGTCTGCTAAAGGAAAGTCTGCTAATAAATCTGTGTTAACCAACAATAAGCTTTTCGTCTGCACTTTAATTACATTAAGTAATCTTGTATTGAGAGCAATTGCTCGTTGAGCTAAATCATCAATTAAGAGCGCAATTAGTTGATTGACTGTCAATTGTATGGGCAGTCTCAAATCTTGGACATAATGATTCGCAGCTGGGATCAAAATGGTGACGTTAATATATTTCATCGTTTAAAAAATCTCCTAATCATGCGTTTGTGCTTCCCTAACCAACAACCGATGCCAATAAAAAATAATGCCAGCATCATTAATAGAATGTATTTCAGTTTTCGCCATGAATTAGTCTGCTGATGACGTTTGGTATGAGCTGCCGAAATTGATTCTGGAACTTGAAAAAGTCGTCCTTTGGTGTGTTGAACTAATAAATCTGGTTTAGCAGACCATTGGTTAGTAAATAATTGCCGTTGCGTTAATTGCGTATTTTGTGAAAAACGCTGTCTTCGTTGGCGTTGTTGTTGCTCAAAACTATCCTGCCGAAAAAAGAAATCATTCGCACTCAGCTTAGCACTAGCTGAACTTGCCTCACTGGTATCTTGATTGCTGTTTAAAATCGTATTATTAATTGTCATCTTGCCGTCATCCAAAGACCTTCGGGCTGCCAAAAGATCAATATTTTGGAAACTCCATCCGCCAATAAGGATGATTACAACTAATAACCAGCTAAGTTTCAATTTCTGTAACATATAATTTTTCCTTAAATAACCAATTAACCATTAAACAAACTAATAGCAACACACTAAAAATCAGAATGATCAGGACATTATCTGCTTGATTAGTAAAAACATTTGAGTAAATGTCTTCTATTTGTTGAAATGGCGAAGTATATTTCAAAAAGAAACCAACTCCAGGACTTTTGGTTAAATATTGACCCAATGCCGGCGTGTAAAAAATATATTCAATAAAGAAGAAAACAAAAATAAATTTACCGACTGACCGCAAAAATTTGAATAACGCGATGGCGGCTTCAATCACTGTCGCTTGAATCAAAGTTTCGATTATTAACCACAGTTGTGGATACAAAAGGTGGCGCAATAACGGGCGCGTCGTCCAGGCCACTAAGAAACTAATTCCTAAAACTAAAATCAAAGCATATTGTTGGTACAACCCCAAACTGGTTGTCGGTAATTCCCAATGGTCTGCTACTTTAAATGGTTTAAGTTGGCGATTGTGCTGATCATTACCGACAATCAGCAACGCCGCAAAACCACCAATAATAATGTTAGCTAGTGTTAAAAAATAAGGAAAAATTGAACTAAGATTGCGAATTGTCCCCGCATTTTGAAATTTTAACGGCTGAGCCAGATTGCCGTAAATTTTGCGAGCAGCATTATCATCATTTTTAGTATTACTCATTGACTGACCAAAATTGTGATTGTAGTCAGCATTAGTGGCCACAACTTGCTGCCAATTATTAAGGAGTACCTTCGCTTGTTGCAGTAATTTATTACCATGCTGGACAAATGCTTTAGAATCATTATCAATCGTCGCTGTGGCTTGCGCTTGGTTCGTCAAGTTTTGATCTAATTGTTGCGATTGATTCAGCATTTGTTGTAAAGAAGCTTGTAATTGAGAATTTGTTTGTTCGGCCTGTGTACTACTTTGTTGTGCCAATTTCATCAGTGGCGAAAAATCTAACGGTGCGGGGTCACTTAACAATTGTGTATTGAACTCAACGACCGGTGAAATCATGGTTTGATGTTGCCGGTAACTAGCTAATTGTTCCTGATACAACTTTTGAATCTTAACAACCAATTGTTGAAAATCCGCCTGCGCTTGTTGGTTTTGTTGTAATTGTTCTTCATACTGCGTTTGTAATTTAGTGATGGAATCTTCAGCACTATGCACGTTGATTAAAATGGCTAATAATTTTTGCTCTAAATTCGCATCAAACGTAGAAACAGTCTTTACCGGTACTGCAGCTGTTGTCTTGGGCTCTAATTGTAAGCTGTTGAACGTGGTGATGAACGTATAAGCCTGATTTAAAGTAATGATGAAATCCAAATATGGTTGACTTAAATTGCCACTGTGATTCTGAACCAAGTTACTGAGTATTCCTTGCGTTAGTGCTGGAGCATCAATTGTCATGGCATAATTGACGGGTTGCTCAGTCAAAACTTGTGGATATAAAGTTAAGCTTTGTTGGTCGCCCAAATTATTAATAGCTAAACCTTGATCTTGAATAACTACTGGCAAATTATTTTCCTCCAGCTGACGTGCTAGGTTATTGAGGTCAACTTGGGTACTGCTGATATTCAAAAAGACGCTTTGATGGGCTGGCAGATTTAACACTAGGGGGTGATTAGCTGGTGGTAAAGTTGCTTGTTGAAGCGCAACTTCTTGTCCTTGAAAGGAACCTGTTGTTTGAAAGTTATTGACAGCAGCCCACTCGACTTGTAACCTTTGAGTTTGCTCTCTCGTTAACTCACCGTCGCTACTGATTTGTTGCAAAATTTGACTACTATTACTAGGTAGTTGCGTGATGGCTATATTAATCATTGTTTGCAATTGCTGCCGCACAGAACTAACTTGTTCATCACCAACTACACTAGTGCCATTGGCGTTACCTACTGCATTGGATTGCAATGTTGCTAAACATTGATTTAATTTATCCCGAGTTAACCCCAATTGTAGCTTTTGATTTTGCAATTCTTGAACCAGCGCATCATCAGTCTCTGATAACCAAACAGGTGAATTCAATAAGTCACTAATTTGTTTTTGCATAGCTGGAGCTTGTAATTGATTCAAATTAAAATAGTCATCATTGATAATGGTTTGAAAAGCATCATATTGATTAGATACTAAATCTAAAAAGTGCTGATTATTAGCTTGAATTACAGAATTAGCTTGCGTATTAAGTTCATTTAATTGCTGATTAGCTTGACTTTGCAGCTCTTGAGCTTGGGTATTAATTTGTTGCAAACCATTAATGCCTTGATTTTGCAATAAATTTTGTAATTGCTCAGCACCTGCATTATCCTTCGAATTGCTGACTGGATTATCGCTAGCATTGGGCTGCGTCTGACTATATTCTTTAATCAAAGCAGCCAAGGGATTATTCAGGTTACTTTTTAAATTACTACTCAACTGTTGTTCATTAATATTAACTACTTCTAGATGTCTTTGCGCTTGGTGCAAGTTAAACAAAATACTAGCTAGATACATTTCTGTAACTTTGTAATTGAGTTTATTTAAGATTTGATTATTCAATTGTGTAATCTTATTGCGTAAAGTAGGATTTTTATTTTCACGAATTTTATATAAAACCCGAATCTTTTTAAAATCAGCCGCTTGAAACTGGAGAATCTTATTAGAAAAATTAAATGGTAAAATCACAATCAAATCATACCGTCGATGCTTTAAGCCATTTTCAGCAACATCACGTGGAATGGAATACCACGAAATATCATGGTTGCGCGTTAATAGGTTGACAAAATCTCGGCCAAAATTATATTGTTTGCCATTAAATTGACCACCGTTATCTTCATTAACTAAGCCTACTTGCAATACTTTATTCGCATTCGGATCTTTGGTTTGCTTAGTTCTGAATGCAAATAAGGCAATCGTTAAAGTCACTAATATTATTAAAATAATCGCGACAATATTTTTATTGTTGGTTTGTATAAAATGTAATAGTCGTTTAATCAAAAACCTATCTTCCTGTACTATCATAGTTGAGTCATAGCTGGTTAAATTACTTAATAAACCAAGGTTATAAAGCTATGTACGGACTTTTATTACTTATGTAACGCCAAGAGCGATCCTTAATAAACCACTCTTGACTAAAACTAATTAACTCCAAGCTTGACCAATTTGATTATCAGCATCTTCCATTGCTTGCGCTGACTTATCCAACTGCGCCTTAATTTCTCTGAGGAGCTGTGAAAATTGTGTTACTTTTCCGGATAATTCTTGAAATTTCACATCATACTTTTCAAAAGCATTCCCCTTCCATTCAGCACGAATTTGTTCTTGAGTACTCTTTAAATCACTCAATACGTTATCTACACTGTCCGCTCCACGTGTATAATGCGTTGCTTGTGATCTCAGTTCTTCTGGTGTAACGGCTATTTGTCCTGCCACAGTAATCCCTCCTAAATTTAAACCTCTTAAAAAAGAGATAAGCATATTATATCAATAATATTAAAATTTTCATTATTTTTTTAATATTATTTTAGTCAATTATTAATATAAAAAGAACAGATTGTTATACTTTAAGAAAAGGCAAAGTTGAATTCTATTTAAATTTTCGAATAATGTACTAACTACTAATTTTTATAGTCAAAATTAATAGATTAGCATTGATAGCTTGAGTTAATTACTGCTAAAAGAACTAAAAAATAATAATAACTATTTATTATTCAATAGAATGTTTAAACGTCAGCTTCAAAATTACAATACAAAAAAAGTGTTGCTGAAATCATTCAGCAACACTTCAGATAATTCAAATATTTTAATAAAACTTCAAGCCACATTATTTCTAAAGCTAATTACTTAATTGTCCCCTTTGTAACTTTTATTTTTAGCACATTCTTTTTATTATGATTATTTTGCAGACGCTGGATTGTTTGACGCTTGAAAAAACTAATTTTGAGTTTACCCTTCCTCATTAGATGTACATCAGAAGTTCCTTTATCTAACGCTAAGGCTAATTCATCACCATGAAAAACATTCTGCCCGAGCAATTTAGTGTTCTTCAAAGTGACTTTCATCTTCAAATCTTCAAAATTAATATTAGATCCATTTAAAACAGCATCTTTGAATTTCAAATTTGTATCATCAAAACCATCACTAATGGTAGTAACATTAGTTAAATGACACTGATCAAATTGGTATTGACCATCATCATCATCAAACGCTACATTATTGAGGTTACTATTTTGTACCTGATAACGACCACCTTCGTTATCAATCCTCAACCTTTGGGTAACCGCCAGATTTTGCAAGTTGTACTGAGCATCAGAAGAATTTATCTTCAGTTGTTGAATGGACAAGTCATTGAGAGTCACCTGACCGTCGTCTAAACCAAGGTCTAACTTTTTGATAGCATCTTTGTTCGGTACCGTAATCGTAATCGTCGGTTTGGGTGAACTCAGCTTCACATGTTTGCGCACCCCATGATTTTTTTGTTCAATATACAAGTAATGATCTTGATTGCGAAAAGTTATAATATGATAGTTTGTCGGGAAATATGCCCGAAACTGTTTGCCCTGTTTGATATTGACATTGGCATCAACAATACCAATATGAACATGATCAAAGGGCTGATTACTTTGATATGTTCGCACATTAGCAGCTACGGATGTTGCACAATTATTGTTTACGCCTATCAAGACCGCAAACAATAATAGCACAATTGATATTAAGTATTGAATATAATATTTTGACTTCATTAAAAATTTTCTCCCCAAATAATTCAAATGATAAACATAAAAAGTTAAGGCAACAATAAAAACGAATTAAGCGTCATTTAAGCGTACCTTCTTCAACCTCAATTTTTAATCGATTATCTTTGCTCTGATTATGCTTTAAATTCTTAATTAAATTGCGTTTTGGCGCATTGACTGTTAATACGTCATCGTCCATTAAGCGTACATCAGGATTGATCTTGCCCAAAGTTAGGTGCATCTCATCACCATTAAAAACATTTTCCCCCAGAAATTGGGCACCATTAGTAGCTTTCATATATAGTTCATCAAAATTGACCTGCGCATTTTTTAAACTAGAATGATTCAAGCTTAAATGTGTATCATCCATATCATCACTAATCGTTTTGACGTTATCTAACTGACAATTAGCAAACTGATATCGCCCACTATCATCATCAAAAGTAAGATGCTGTAGCTGACTTTGCTGGAAATGATAGCTACTATCATCGCTACTAATTTTGAATTTTTGGGATACTGAAACCTTGTTCAAATCATAATGGGTATTTGAGGTATCCAGCTTAATTTGCTTAATTGACAAGCCACTAATAGACACGTGATCACAATCATCTACATCTAGATTTAATTTGTGAATAGAATTTTGATTCGGTACAGTAATGGTCAAAGTAGGTTTAGGAAATTTTTTTTGAACTTCATCTTCTTGATTAATATAAAGATAATTATTTTTATCACGAAAAGTTAACGTATGATACTTGGTCGGCAGCACCACATGAAACTTTTTGCCTAATTTAAAATTGATGTTTACATCAGCAATGTTGATATAAGCATGGTTAAACGACTGATAACTCTCATACTTAGTGGCACTAGCAGCAGAGACAAGATTACTGTTTGACGCCAATAAAATAGCTAAAAGTACTAACAAAAACGACAGCATTCCTTGCATATGCTTTAATTTCATTAACAATCACTCCTAAAGACGTAAAATTAACCTTTACTTAAAAATGTTAATAAAATCACTCATTTTTGTCAACGCTTTCTTTGAAGCTTACACCAAAACGCAGTTGTCTTTTGTCCGCTTTATTTTTCAGAATTTCTTTCCTCGCTAGCAATTATAACTACTCTTTGATGCAACTAATTTACTTACCAATCTTGCGCGTTGGTGTCAGAGACAACGATAATTTAATCGTTTGTGCTGTCGTTTGCGAAATTCCTAGTTTCATCAAATCTTCGACAGGAGCATCCTTAATTTTTTTAACTGAACCATAGTTTTTCAATAATTTAATCCGCGTTTTTGGCCCCACACCCTTAATACTTTCTAATTGTGAAGACAGCGCATTTTTGCTATGCGTTTGGCGGTGATAGGTAATAACAAAACGGTGCACTTCGTCTTGAATCCGTTGCAACAAATAAAAGCCTTGGCTTTTGCGATCTAACGGTACCACAGCCCCGTCCTCACCAGTAATCAGATGTGACGTACTATGATGGTCGTCTTTAACCATGCCTGCCACCGGAATGTGAATCCCTAATTCATTATGCAAAACATCTAAAATTACGCGTAGTTCGATCAAGCCCCCGTCCATCAAAATTAAATTCGGCAAGGGCTTATGTTCTTTTAATAACCGTGAATACCGACGATAAATCACTTCCCGCGTATTAGCAGCTTCATCCGCTCCATTATGTTGTTCTAAAATATCTTTAATTTTATACTTGCGATAATTGGACTTAACCGGCTTACCATCAACAAAGCTCACCATGGCCGAAACCGCATCAGCACCTTGAATATGCGAATGGTCAAAGGACTCAATCACATGCCCATACGGTAAACTTAAAGCATCAAAAATTTGCTTTTGAGCCCCAACTGTTTGGCGATTATCTAATTCTAATAGCCGAAACTTTTCTTCCAATGACAATTTAGCATTGTCTTTAGCCATTACCAACAAATCACGTTTGGTCCCCCGTTGCGGGGTTCGAAAAGGGACATGCAAAATTTCTGTCAATGAAGCTTGATCGATTTCTTTCGGAACTAAAATTTCACGCGGTAACACATTATTTTTCCGATTATAAAATTGTAAAATAAACGTTGCCAATTCTTCCTCGGGCGTATTAATGCAAGGAAAAATTCGTTTTTCACGTTTCATTAAGCGAGCTTGGCGAATGAAAAACACTTGAATAGAAATCCAGCCTTTATCAACATAAAAGTTGAATAAATCACGCGGTGTATGATCATTCGAAATAATTTTTTGCTTTTCCACGGTCTGTTCAATATAGTGGATTTGATCGCGTAATTCCGCTGCCCGTTCAAATTTTAAATCATCCGCCGCGGTGTTCATTTTTTGTGTTAATTGCTTTTTGATAGTCCCGACATTACCATTCAAAAAACTTTTAATTTTTTTGATTTGCTGTTCATATTTTTGCGTTGGTACTTCTTGAAAGCAGGCTCCCAAACACTGTCCCATATGGTAATATAAACACGGCCGGCCTTGATAACCACTACACCGTCTTAGAGGATAGACTTTCTGTAAAAAATTCAGGGTTTCTTCTGCCGCATACACGTTCGGATAAGGGCCAAAATAAAAACCACCATCTTTTTTGACTTGACCAGTGATAATCATCTGGGGGTTGCGTTCATTAGTAATTTTAATATATGGATACCCAGTCCCCTTCTTTAATTTAATATTAAAGTAGGGCTGATGCTTTTGAATTAAAGTAATTTCCAGTAAAAAAGCTTCCTTATCAGTTGACGTCACAATCGTTTCAAAATCGCGTATTTCACTGACTAACTTAGCCGTTTTGCCTTCATGCGAACTTTTAAAATAAGAGCGAACCCGATTTTTTAAATTTTTGGCTTTACCTACATAAATAATTTTCGCATTAATATCTTTCATCAAATAACAGCCCGGTCGATCTGGCAATAATGCTAGCTTATGCTCTAAATATTCTGTCGCCATTTTTTATCTCCTAATTGCGTCAACTATTGTTTATATTTTAACCCGTGTTTAACAAAATACCAATTGATTTACCAAATCTGAGTTTCAACAATAAATAGCTGAAATATGCTATACTGACAGAGTAATTAACCTAGTTAAAGAAGGTGAAATTGTGGGTCTAACTGTCAAACAAGAGAATAATTTTGAAAGTTTATTTGATAAATTTGCTTCTTTACCAGATGAAACTCAAAAAAATCTAGATGCCGTTAAACAAACCGAAAACAAATTGAAACAGGCTAAAGATCACAAGAAAAAATAATTAATAAAAATGAGGTCGAAATCAAAGTTCTAGCACTCAACTGCCAAATGACTTTGAATTCAACCTCTATTTTTTTACTATTGCATTAATTATTTAGCATAACCTTCAGGGTGTCTTTGTAACCAACGCCAAGCAGAATCAATAATAGTATCAATATCCGTATACTGGGACTTCCAACCTAAAATGTCTTGAATTTTACTACTATCAGCTACTAAAGAATCTGGATCACCACCACGGCGGGGCGCATCCACAGCTTTGATATTCACACCGGTAACTTTGCGCGCTGCCTCAACGATTTCCTTAACAGTGAAACCTTGTTTAGAACCAATGTTAAAGTAGTCACTTTGACCACCTTGCCGTAAATATTTGAGACCTAAGTAATGAGCTTGAACTAAGTCTAAGACATGTACATAATCGCGCACATTATAACCATCACGAGTTTGATAATCATTACCGCACATATCGACATGATCACGTTGGCCTAAAGCAGCTTGCAATACAATCGGAATCAAATGTGTTTCCGGACGATGATCTTCACCCAAGTCACCATCTAACCGGGCCCCTGCCACATTAAAGTACCGAAAAGCTAACCACTGAATGTCATATGCCGCGCCGTCCCAACGCATGATTTGCTCCATCATCAATTTCGTTAGTCCATAAGGATTAATGGGATCTTTGGGGTCATCTTCTTTAATTGGAACTTGCTTTGGCGTACCATAAACCGCGGCTGAAGATGAAAAGATCAACTTTTTAACTTGATGGTCATTCATCACGTGAATCAAATTAATTAGACCGACTACATTGTTATCAAAATAGTCATTAGGCTTTTCAATTGATTCGGGTACTTGAATATAAGCACAGAAATGAAAAACTGCCTCAATATCTTGTTCTGTAAAAACTTGCTCCAAAAAGTCCCGGTCACGAATATCGCCTTGGTAGAATGGCACACTGGCCGGAACCGCATCACGATGACCGCGACTTAAATTATCGACCACGACCACGTCCTCTTGCTCTTGCACCAATAAGTCTACCATGTGTGAGCCAATGTAACCCGCACCACCTAAAACTAAAACTGCCATTGTCAAACCTCCATTGAGAAAACGTCTATTATTTCATTTAATTTTATTATAATCACTTCCCAGAATGAATACCAATTAATTCCAGTTTCATACCAAAAGCCTATCAATTTAGGATTTAGCAAAAGATATTGACTCTACATAACTAAAAATCCTCGAAATTAAGTTTCATTTCGGGGATTTTTAATTTCTACGAATCTGATCAATTATTTCGTACAACTAACATCATTTGACCAAACACCCAACCCTAATTGGCAATATTGTCAATCTTTTCCAAACGCGTTTGAGGAGGTTGTTGCTCCTTAGATAAGTCAATAATTGGCACACTATTATCAATCACACCAGAATTATCACCAATTAATTGAATCGTACCAGCAGCGTCTTGGATTAAACGGTTATTGGTATCTAAGAATTCTTTCGAATAACCTTTAACTAAGAAGTTCCCTAAGCTAGTTTCAACGTGGTCGTTAAAATCAATTAAATCCGCACTGGAGTTAACAATCGTTAAATTAAAACTAACTTCCAGTCCACAAGTTGCTTGCACTTTTGAATAAACGCCGACCCCATCATCAAAATTTAGTAAAATTGTTAGTTTGGAATTATCTGCATACTGTTGTAACCTTTTCTGAACAGACTGATCAAGCTTTACAAACATCCTGCAACCTCCTTGTAGTTTTCTAACTAGAATGGCGTTATTATAACACCATAATTACTTTAAGACTGGTGGGAGGCCTTCAAAAATGAACTATGAACAGCAACTGAGCACATTAAAGCAAATGCTCTTAACTGCACGCAAGACCGTTTTAATTACAGGTGCGGGTTTATCAACTGCTAGCGGTTATCCTGATTTAAACGCCATGAACCAGCTAGCTTTGCACAATCCAATTGCTTGCGTACCTTTAATGGAACTTTTGACGAACCGGTTTGCTCAACAGCAGCCTCAAACGTTTTATCAATTATACCGCTTGACCCATTTTCGTCCCGCTAGTCAACCCAGCATTGCTCACAAAATTATTAATCAATTAACTGAACAACAGTATTTTCAAGGTATTATCACTTATAACTTAGATCATCTACACGCTTTAGCTGGGACGCAAAACGTCGTTGAATATTGGGGCAGTATTAATGAAAACTATTGTGTCAAACAGCATCACCTTTTTGATCTGAACTTCATCCAACAACACACTGTCCCCTATTGTCCCATTGATCATTCACTAATTTTACCGGTTTTTGTTTTACGGAATATGGTGGCAATCAAAGAACGCGTCTTAGCCGGAAACAAATTAATCCAAACAGCCGATTTAATTATTGCTTTAGGAACAAAATTGGGACACGGCTTACCCGCTAATCAAGCTCAATTAGTCGTTTTAAATGATCAACCTATTAATGTCCCACAACAGATCCATCTCTTCATCAATGGTTCACTTGACCAGATTTTAACTGATTTAAAAGCCAGTTTATAAATTATTAAGCCCCACCATAAAAAAACTAGAACCACTTTGCCAGTTAGTTCTAGTTTTTTTTAAATATACTAATATCAGTTAACAATGATCTGCAATCCAAGTCCAAACTTCATCGCGGCCTGCTTTGGTCATTGAGCTAAATAATTGTAATGAATCACGTTGATTCAAGTCTAACGTATGGTTAACTAGTGAGACCGTTTTATTCCATTGATTGCGTTTAACCTTATCCATCTTCGTGGCCACTACCAATGTCGGAATTTTATAGTAACTGACGAATTGATACATAGAAACATCATCTGCACTGGGCGCCCGGCGACCATCTACTAGAATAATCATTCCCCGTAATTGTTTGCGCGTGGTCAAATATTCTTCAATCATTGCGCCAAACGCCGCCCGCTTTTGTTTGGAAACTTTCGCATAACCATAACCGGGAACATCAACCAGGTATAACTGCTGATTAATTCCGTAAAAATTCAAAGTTTGCGTTTTACCGGGAGTACTAGAAGTACGTGCAAAATTTTTCCGTTGAATTAAAGTATTAATTAAGGATGATTTGCCAACGTTAGAGCGCCCCGCCAAGGCAATTTCAGGCCAACCATCAGTAGGATACTGACTAGCACTCACGGCACTTAAGTCCATAGTAACATCTTTAATCTGCATTAGTTTAGGCAACCTTACCTTTACTATCATATAGTGAAGGCTTTTGTGAACCTTCAACTGACTTTTTCGTAACCACCACGCGCTTAATATCGTCCCGACTAGGCACTTCATACATCGTATCCATCAAAGTGGCTTCAATAATTGATCTTAAGCCCCGCGCACCAGTATTGCGCTTCAAAGCTAAATCGGCCATTGCTTCTAAAGCATTTTGATTAAACTCTAGCTTGACATCATTTAAAGCAAATAAGCGTTGATATTGCTTAACTAGGGCATTCTTAGGTTGGGTTAAGATTTGAACTAAATCATTCCGGGTTAATTGATCCAAAGTCGTAATAACTGGAATCCGGCCAATAAATTCAGGAATAATCCCAAACTTCATTAAATCTTCCGGAATAACTTGACTCATTAACTGGGCTGAATCATCGACATTTACTTGTTGACTATTGTCCATGCCAAAGCCAATCGTTTTTTCACCCAGGCGATTTTTAATAATTTCTTCAATGCCGTCAAAAGCCCCACCAACAATGAACAAAATATTGCGCGTATTAATTTGAATCATTTCTTGTTGTGGATGTTTCCGACCGCCCTGTGGTGGAACATTAGCAATCGTACCTTCTAAAATCTTTAATAAAGCTTGCTGCACTCCTTCACCAGAAACATCACGGGTAATGGAAACATTCTCGCTTTTTTTCGCAACTTTATCAATTTCATCAATATAAATAATGCCGTGTTCGGCTTTGTCGACATCAAAATCCGCATTTTGCAATAACTTCAACAAAATATTTTCAACATCTTCACCAACATAGCCCGCTTCTGTTAACGTAGTAGCGTCAGCAATAGCAAAAGGAACTTGTAAAATTTTGGCTAAAGTTTGTGCTAAATAAGTTTTACCAGAACCTGTTGGTCCGATTAACGCAATATTACTTTTTTGCATTTCTACGGCTTGATCGTCATCTTTAACTTGACTATTGACACGTAAATAATGGTTATAAACTGCCACTGCCAAATTTTTCTTAGCTTGTTGTTGACCAATGACATATTGATCCAAAATGGCCATAATTTCTTTGGGTGCAGGTAAATCCGTAATTTCGAGAGTTTCTTCTTCATCGACTGCATCATCAATAATTTGTTTACATAAATCAACACATTCATTACAAATATAAACTCCAGGACCAGCAACAATTCGTTGGACTTGGTCTTGGGACTTACCACAAAACGAGCAAACAATTGCCCCGTTATCACTGGTACTATCAAACATAAAATTATTTCCTCCCAATTTCAGTCTCAAGCTATCTTTTTTGCAATAAAAAGCTTAGCATAGACCTTAAGAAAAGTAAAAAAAGAAACTTTTACTCTTCTTAATTATACACGAAAGTAGGGAGCACAGATATGAATAAGGTTGGAATTATTGGACAAGGTCATGTTGGAGCCACGACGGCATTAGTAATGGCGCAAAGAGGACAAGTCGGCAAATTAGTTTTGGTCGATAAGAATATGAAAAAGGCTCAGTCAGAGCAATTGGACTTACAAGATCAAATTGCATTATTACCTAACGACATGACAATTGAAATTCAAGATTATCAAGCCGAGAATTGGTCTCAGTTAAGCGATTTAGATGCGTTAATTTTTTGTCCTGGTAAAATCTCAGCTTTACTAGATCATGGTGGCGAGCGGGACTATGAACTAGGTTTAACTAGTCAGATGGTTCATGAAATTGCACCTAAAATTAAAGCCTCCGGTTTCAATGGTGTCATCGTCACAATCACCAATCCTTGCGATGTGATCGCCAAGTTATTACAAGAAGAAACTGGTTTAGCGCCACAGAAAATTATTGGTACGGGTATCGGTTTGGAAACTGCGCGGATGCACCGGGTAGTTGGCAAAGCCACTAATCATAATCCTCATGATGTTAGCGGTTACGTTTTAGGAGAACATGGGGACACTTTATTTGTCGCTTGGTCTAGTGTCAAGGTTGCTGGTCAAACGCTTGATAATTGGACGTTAGATTTACCACAACTAACTCATGACACAGCCAACGGTGGTTATGAAATCTTCTTTGGCAAAGAATATACTAACAACGGTATTGCCACGATTGTTAATCAGATTGTCGAAGCTGTCTTGACTGACGCCCAGGTTGCGATGCCCGTTAGTTCTTATGACGCACACAATGGAATTTATATTGGACAAGTTGCCGTAGTCGGCCAAACCGGCGTTAGCGCCATCGTTCCGGTGCCTTTAGATGCAACTGAACAACAAGCTTATCAAAAATCAGTAACTGCCATTAAAGCTAATTATGCTAAAGTTGCAAAGTAAATAGCTACTGATAATAATTAGTCAATAGTCAATAAAAAAAGCATCTTTCAATTCCTCCACAAAAATTCTGGGAAATGAAAAATGCTTTTTATTTGATCAAAATGATTATTTTTGTACTGCAGAGTCAGTCATTAAATCAACGACCTTCTTGATTGCAATGTCATGGTCAAGCATTTCTTCAGACAAAGCATTCTTGACAGCATCTTCTTGCATACCATAATCAGCTGCTAATTCTTTAACTTCTTGATCACGTTCTTCAGCCGTAATTTCAATATTTTCAGCTTTAACAATAGCTTCTAATAATAAGTTAGTCTTAACGCGCTTTTCAGCATCTTGACTAAATTGCTTCTTTAGATCATCTTCAGTGGTACCAGTCATTTGATAATACATTTGGGGATTAATACCCTGACGTTGCATGTTGCCCAAGTATTGATCAATTTGATTTTGAACATCAGTATCAATCATTGCTTGCGGAATTGCTTCGAAGGTTGCATTATCAATAGCTTTATCAACAGCTTCAGTTTCAATTGCATCTTCAGCCATTTGTTTCCGTTGCTTTTTCAAACGATCTTCAATCTTAGTTTTCAATTCTGCCAAAGTATCAACGTCTTCATCAACGTCTTTCGCAAAATCGTCATCTAATTTTGGTAATTCTTTGGTTTTAATTTCATGAATTGTCGTTTGGAAATGAGCCTCTTTACCCGCTAAATCTTTAGCTTGGTAGTCTTCTGGGAAAGTAACTTTGACATCCACTTCATCGCCACTTTCATGATCAATTAATTGATCTTCAAAGCCTGGAATGAAAGAATTCGAACCTAATTCTAATGAATAATTTTCGGCACTGCCACCATCAAAAGCTTTGCCATCAACTGTTCCTTTATAATCAATCACAACAGTATCACCTTTTTGTGATTTGCCGGATTCTTTCAAGACCAATTCAGCTTGTTGTTTTTGCAAACGTTCTAAATCTTTGTCAACATCCTCAGCAGAAACCGTAGTATCTTGCTTCTTAACTTCTAAACCTTTATAGTCACCCAAAGTTACTTCTGGTTCTACAGCGACGGTTGCAGAAATTTTCCAAGGTTGATCAGCTTCCATGCTATCAATTGAAATTTCTGGTTGGCCAACAGGTTTAATTTCAGTTTCATCAATTGCTTGAGAATATGCCATTGGTAAAACGGCATTTAAAGCATCTTGATATAATGCTTCTTCACCATACATTTGATCAAAGACCACACGTGGCACTTTACCCTTCCGAAAACCCGGAATATTTAAAGTTTTGCGTACACGTTTAAATGCGGTATCTAATCCTTGTTTAATTGTCTCTTGATCAATTTCAAAAGTTAATTTGCCATCTTGATCTTTTTCTTTCGTCCATTCAGCTTTAGCAGCCATAATATCCCTCCGGTACTAATTATCTCATACTTTATCCATCTTACCCTAAATAAAATAACTTGTAAATGTTCCAAAGCGTTATTAGACCAAAATTTATGTACAAAAAAAGTCTGGCGCACCAGACTTTTAGTTGCCATGAAAATTAGTCTAAAATTTCAGTAACAACACCGGCACCAACAGTACGTCCACCTTCACGGACAGTAAACTTAGTACCTTTTTCGATAGCAACTGGAGCAATTAAGTCAACTTCAAAAGTTACATTATCACCAGGCATAACCATTTCAACGCCATCAGGTAATTCAATAACACCAGTAACATCAGTTGTATGGAAATAGAATTGTGGACGATAGTTAGAGAAGAATGGAGTATGACGTCCACCTTCTTCTTTAGTTAAGATGTAGACTTCACCCTTAAACTTGTTATGAGTTTGGATGGAACCTGGCTTAGCCAAAACTTGACCACGTTCGATTTGATCACGGTTGATACCACGTAACAAGACACCAACGTTATCGCCGGCTTCACCTAAATCAAGCGTCTTACGGAACATTTCCAAACCAGTAACTGTTGAATGACCATCTTCATCATGCAAGCCAACAATGTCAACTTCATCACCGATCTTAACTTCGCCACGGTCAATACGACCAGAAGCAACAGTACCACGACCAGTAATTGTGAAGACATCTTCAACAGGCATCAAGAATGGCTTGTCATTACTACGTTGAGGTGTAGGAATGTAGTCATCAATCGTATCCATTAACTTTTCAATGACCTTAACTTGTTCAGGGTCACCTTCCAAAGCCTTCAAAGCGGATCCACGGATAACTGGAATGTCATCCCCAGGATAATCGTATTCGGATAATAATTCCCGAACTTCCATTTCAACTAAGTCAACTAATTCATCATCGTCAACTAAGTCAGTCTTGTTTAAGAAGACTACGATGTAGTCAACACCAACTTGGTGAGCTAACAAGATATGTTCACGAGTCTGAGGCATTGGGCCATCAGTTGCAGCAACAACCAAAATTGCGCCGTCCATTTGAGCAGCACCAGTGATCATGTTTTTAACGTAGTCAGCATGTCCTGGGGCATCAATATGAGCGTAATGACGCTTTTCAGTTTCATATTCAACGTGAGCAGTGTTGATTGTAATCCCACGTTCTTTTTCTTCTGGAGCCTTGTCAATATCAGAATAATCTTCAGCTTTAGCTAAACCTTTATCAGCCAAAACTTTAGTAATTGCAGCTGTTAAAGTTGTTTTACCGTGGTCAACGTGACCGATTGTACCGATATTTACATGGGGCTTAGTTCTTTCATAATGTTCTTTTTCTGCCATGAAAAGAAACCTCCTGTTTGTCATCTGAATTATCTTCACAAAAAAATATAAAGAGTATTGCAAAGACAACTCTTTATGCAAGAATTATACTACTTTTGGTTCCAAAAACAAAGCGATACCGACCAAAAATATACTCTTAGTAGTATACAAACTGAGTTATCAAATGTAAACCAATTTTCTAAATTAATTGAATAAACTTAATAATTCATCTAATTTATCCAACCACTTATCTACTTTAACAGCTTTTGCTGGTTTTTCAAGTGATTGGGTATTTTTTTCATTCTCCCAGCGAGATTTGATCCGCTGCAACCATAAATCTGGATCGCAAATAATCTGATCCGTAAACGGATATAACATTGCCGCTAATAAATTGGTTTCATCCTTTAAACGATTATCCACTAGCTGTTTTTGCCAACTAACTAAACTATTCAATTGATAAATTAACGGGGTTTTTGCTGGCAAAAACTTTTTGTCAGTACCATAAAAATTAATTTTAACGAGATGTTGAATTTGTAACTTGACTAAATCTTCCGTCAAGCCCGCTTTCAATAACGGATGCAAATAAGGGTTTTGCAAAAGCACTTGACTGCTTTGTTCAAAATCCCAACTCGTTAAACAATGTAATTGTAAAATCAAATTAGATTGTTGCATTAAAGGCAAGGTTACAATGGATAAAATCTGCTGTTTTAACTGTTTAATTTCAGCTAAATGTCGTTGATAGTAACGCTGTTGATGTTGGTCAATTACTGTTTGTAACTTTTTTTTAATAGAATTTAAATCCGACGGCGCTTGTAATAATAATTGTTGGGCCTGAAGGAAATTATTGATTCCAATCAAAACATCAATCACCAAGGCTAAATTCGATGCCGTAGTTAAAAAAAGCTCTACATCAGGCTGAAGTAATTGCCAAGCCAATTGATCCTGTTGGGCTTGATGTCTTGCTTTAACTAACGCCAATTGGACGGAAAAGCTCGGTTGGAGTAGATAAGCCTGATCTAACGATTCCGCAGCGGCTAAATAATTCTTTGTTCGTTGATATTCTTGGGCTGCTTGTAATAGAGCTTGATAGCTTTTTTCTTCCAAGTTTGATTACCTCTAGCTAGATAGTAAAAAAGTCAAATTACTAAACAATAAGCTTCTTTAGCATTTGACTTCTTTACACATAACTTCATTAATTATTGATGACTATGCTGCGCTTTACGATGCCGATTTTGGTTAACTTCCATGATAACTGGCAAGATAACTGGATGACTCTTAGTTTGTTCCCATAAATAATGATTCAAGTCTTCACGAACGTCTTGTTTCAGTTCCGACCAATCAAAATCTTTATGCAATAAGTTATGTTCTACTGCTCGCACAACCACCTCGCGACTGCCAGCCAGTAATTCCGGCTTTTCTTCCAAACCAGCAAAACCACGGCCTGTAATCTGTGGCTGAGACATAATTTTCTTTTTCTTGCGATCAATAGTTACTACAGCAATAAAGACACCATCTTGGGACAATAATTGCCGATCGCGCAAAACAATGGTTCCAATATCACCAATGCCCACACCATCAATCATAGTATCACCAGCAGTTACTGCTTGAGCTAAATGAAACTGTTGTTTTTCATAACTTAAAACATCACCATTTTTTAAAACAAAGACATGATCTTGATCTAATCCGGTTTCTAAAGCAATATGCAAATGCGCATCCAAATTACGGTATTCACCCTGAATCGGAACTACATTTTGAGGTCGTAAAATATTAATCATCAACTGCAAATCACTTTTGGCAGCATGTCCCGAGGTATACAACCCCGAGTCACTTAAACTTTTAACTTCACCGCCCGCACGAAAAATCAAGTCCCGCGTTTTGGCAACCGTCGTTTCCATTGCATGTGATGGTGTCGTCGTTAGAAAGACTAAATCGCCCTCTTCAATATGGTAAAAATGATGATGACTAGTAGCCATTTTTTGTAAAATCTTGATTGGTTCGCCCATGCGGCCAGTTTCAATAATGACAACTTGATTTTTGGGTAATTTTTCAGCTTGACGCGCACTGACTAATAAACCATCTGGCACCGTCAAATAATTTAACTTAATCGCCGTCCGTACAATTTTTGATGCACTTTGACCTGTCAACACCACTTTTCGCTGCGTCTTCTGCGCAGCATTAAAGATTTGTTGCATCCGTAAAATATTAGAAGCGACCGAAGCGACAATTATCCGCCCCGTTTGGTATTCAAAAGTTTCCCAAATATAATTATAGATATCCCGCTCATCCGCTGCTGGATAAGGTGATTCGGCATTAGCCGAATCACTTAATAAGGCTAAAACTGGTTCTCGACCAATATCGGCCAAACGCTGATAATCAGTTTGATAAATTGAATCTGCTGATTGATCAAATTTAAAATCACCCGTATAAACCACTTGACCAACTGGTGTCCGAACCACTACTCCCAAAGAATCAGGAATCGAATGCGTTGTTTTGAAAAAGGAAATACT
This sequence comes from Bombilactobacillus sp. ESL1187, assembly GCF_058107155.1. Classification (NCBI taxonomy): domain Bacteria; kingdom Bacillati; phylum Bacillota; class Bacilli; order Lactobacillales; family Lactobacillaceae; genus Bombilactobacillus; species Bombilactobacillus sp. ESL1187. Next base: position 1,507,046 of record NZ_JBYLTZ010000001.1, on the reverse strand, counting down.
CAATTGCTCAAAATCAATCGCCGTTTGCGCGTCAATTACTTGAAAATTATTAAATTTACGACTATTTTTATTATTTTTAATTGCAATTTTGGCCAACTCAATTGTCAATTTGGAACCAAAAACGGGAATATCATAGTCTCCGACTAAATAAGGTAAAGCTCCAATTGCATCAGCATGACCATGTGTTAAAAAGACCCCGACTACTTTATCGATATTCTCTTGAATGTAAGTAAAATCTGGAATCACCACATCAATTCCCAATAATTCATTTTCCGGATATTGTAATCCACAATCTAAAATAACAATTTCATCCCCGTATTCAACGGCATACATATTTTTTCCGTTTTCTCGTAAGCCACTTAACGGAATTATTTTTAAATTTGCCAAATATCTCACCCTTCTGCTGTTAAGTATTTCAAAATCTTGCAAGATCTTGCTGTCACTTCGTGACTACCTGAATGCGTTTGTCTCATTGTAGCACAACTCTCTAATTTTTTATACAAAACACCAATCTGGAATTGACTTATCACTGTAAAATTTCAAAATTTGACTGGGGGATTGTCAGCAAAGAATTCTCAAATCCAAACCACAAAAAAACTGTTCGAATAAATTCGAACAGTTCCTTAAATTTTGGATAATTATTAACGACGTAAGCCTAAACTTTGAATCAAATTACGGTAACGATTAATATCGCTCTTCCGTAAGTAAGCTAATAAATTACGACGATGACCGATCTTCTTTAACAAACCAACATAAGAATGATGATCCTTCTTGTTGATCTTCAAATGATCGTTCAAATTGTTAATTTCATAAGTTAAAATTGCAATTTGGACTTCTGGAGAACCAGTATCGCCTGCTTTACGACCGTACTTTTCAATTAATTCTTGTTTCTTTGCTTTAGTTATTGCCATGTCAAAAACCACCTTCATAAAATTAATTCAGCTAAACTGTGCTTGCGCCGGTGTCACAACAAACAAAGCATAGCTAATACATAGTTGAATATAACTTAAGCTGTCGAAAAAATCAAGAATTTATTTCAGAATGATTGCAAATCGAAGCTGATTTTAGTATACTTTTAGGGTATTGGGATGGTCACGGAGGTGAATTGAACATGCCACAAATTAAATCAGCTATTAAGCGTGTACGGACATCTGCCAAAGCAAATGAACGTAATACTGCTCAACGTAGTGCAATGCGTTCTACTATTAAGAAGTTTGAAACTGCTGCTGCTAATGGCGCTGAAGATACTCAAGAATTATATCGTCAAGCTGCACGTGCCATTGATATGGCTAAGTCCAAGGGCTTAATTAAACAAAACAAAGCTGCACGTGATAAATCACGTTTGGCCGCTAAAATTAAATAATTAACCCTAAAAAAGACGGACCTTAGCCCGTCTTTTTATTTGTAATGAACGCAATCATGAACAATTCAAATAATTGCGTTTTATTGGCCTGACCTGTCTTCATTTGATAGTCCATTTCGATTAAGTCGGAAAGGGCTTTTTTTAATTGTCCTAAATCGTAATTTTTAATTCGCTGTAACGCTAATTTCACTCGATAAGGATGAATCTGTAAAAACTGTGCCAATTTTCCTTGTGACATTCCCTGACCAGCCAAAATCTTCACTTGCAACAATACCCGAATTTGACTTTGAGCTAATGCTGTCAACAAAATTGGATCATTATTTAAGATCAACAATTGTTGGTATAAATTTTCAGCTTGCCGTAAATTATGCTGTAAAATGGCATCTAACAAATCAAAAACATTATCATCCAAAGACTGGGGCACTAATTGTTGCACCATAGCTAAATCAATAATTTTTTGCTTTTGCGCATATAAAAACAATTTCTTTAATTCTGAATTGGCGAGTGAATAGTCCCCTTTGGTTCGTTGAATTAATGCTGTTAAAGCCGCCGGCACAATCGTAAAGCCTTGAGCCGTAATCTGTTTTTGCAGAGTACTTTGTAAAGACTGAGTGGTTAATTTTTGCACATCGATTACTTGTGCTTTTTGCTTCAATACTTTCGTAATTTTTTTACGCTGATCTAATTTTTCATATGGCGCAAAAATCACAAAAATAGTTGTTGATTGTGGATCTTGTACATAGTCTATGAGTGCTGCCACATTTTGCTCAATTCCCGTTTTATTTTTATTACCACTCAAAAAGATTGGATTAGTAACTAGTACCAAACGATGCTCACCTAGAAAGGGTAAAGTATTAGCTTCACCAACAGCTTCTTGCACATCGACTTGCTCTAAATCAAATTCCGCCACATTTAACTCTTGTTCTTCCGGCGTCAAATATTGCACAAAAATTTGTCGTACTTGTTGCATCAGTTCACTTTCAGAACCCACGACTAAATACAAGGGTGCGATTTGTTGTTGCTTTAATGATTGTTGTAATTCATTGACTTTCATTTAATTCTTTCCTTGAAAAAACTCGCCATTTCTCCTGGTGGTCATAATTGTAATTCCAAGTAATCATACCATGTTTTGCTGTACTTAAATTAGGAATGTGCAATTTTTTGAGTGTCCGTAGTGTTTCCGGACTAGGATGACCATAACGATTATGGCGCCCGACAGAGATTAATACTAATTTTGGTTTAATTTGTTGTAAAAAGCGTTGAGAACTGGCTGTTTTACTACCATGATGCCCCGCCTTTAAAAAATCAATTCTAGGAGCATGTTGCTTAAATAATTTTAATTCGTGGGCACGATCTAAATCACCCGTAAAAAGCCATTTCTTGCCCTGTAAACTCACTATTAAACTCAGTGAATCTTCGTTTTTTCCATTAGATAAATGTGGAGGCCAGACCACTTGCATAAAATCTTGATGGGGTAATAAAATTTGATCATGGACATGTAATCTAACAATTGCAATTTTATGCATAAACGGTTGTAATTGCCGTACAACTGCCGGTATTTTTTGCATCCCGTCTGCTAAATAAACATGCTTAACCGGAAAATTTTGTAATAAAACTTTCAAATCACCAATATGATCAGCATCTTGATGTGATAAAAACACCCCATCCAAATGCGTAATAGCTCGATACCGCAAGTATGGAATGGTAATAGATTGAACCCGATTATTAGTCGAATGATAGTGACCAAAATTTAATTTTCCACCAGTATCAATCAAATAGGTGCGTTTTAAAAAAGGCGTCGTAATTAAAATACTATCGCCCTGTCCCACGTCTATCAAACTAACTTCACCGGTCATTGGATAGCGGTTAAACAAAATAATGCAACAATAACCAATCAGCAAGCCTAATAAAACTGTTTTGGTGGGATGTTGAGCGATAACTAAGGTCATAAATAACAGCAGTAATAAAACTACCAGATTAATTTTACCAACCGTCACTTGCGACCAGGAAGCATGGGCTAATACTTGAATTGGCGCATAAATCAAAGTAAACAAAGATTCCAGCGGAGTAATCAACCAATTAGCTTGCCTTAAAAAAACACTAATTAAAGTTAGCGGGATAATCATTTTTTCAAAGATCGGTGTCAAACATAAATTAGCTAAAAACGTTAACCAGCTAAAACTGTAATTATGAAAAATTAAAATTGGTAAACTCAATAAATTCATCAGCAATGATTGTTGCCACACCGTTTTCTGTTGCAAGACAATTAAGCCATAAGCTAATAAATAACTCAATTGTCCTGCCAATGTCCACAGGACTTGTGGCATCAAAAAACTATGAATAATCAAAGTCCCCGCAAAGATATCATTGCGGGATAAATACCAACGATATTTCTCATTTAACATTTTTAAAATTTGGCTGATACAAGCTCGCCAAACACCTATACCACTACCGGTTAATACAACAATCGCTGGTAAGCTGACTAAAATTAGCCAATCAACATACTCTTTACGAAGTTTACAAGCCCCTGCCAATTGGCTGATCCAATTAACCAATAAGTAAATATGCAACCCCGAAATACTAAAGATATGAATAATACCTAAGTTTGTTAATCCTTGCCGCAAATCTTGCTCTTGATTATCAAATTGTCCCAATAACAAACTACTAGCATTTAAACGTAACCAATGTGGTAAATGGTACACTTGTAACAACAAGCGATAACGCCAAATGTGTAACCACTCAATTATTCCCCGGGGAGCTCGTAACTTGATTTGAACATGTTGAGCGGTAGCTTGATAATAAATCTTTTGCGTTCGTTCATATTTTTGAAAATCAAATTCTCCTGGATTAGTGGCGGGCTTGATTTTTTGCCAAACAAAATCTCCCTGTAGGATAATAATTTGGGGGGATTTCACTTGAAAATTACTATTGATTCCAACATTAACTTTCTGTGAACCATTAATTTGTCCTTGACCATACAACCAATTAGTTCGGTTGGTAACTTGATCAGGATAAACTGTAATGACATGAGTTTGTGGTTGAGCAATATGCGGTTGTTGACCGATTATCCACCCCAGCACTCCCATCACCGTTAGCAGCACTAAAACTGAATATTTTTGATGGCGTAAGACAATGCCAATCACACCGATACCTAAAATCAGCCACCAAACATTCTGAGTGATTACAAAAGCAATGGTTAATTGTAAAAAAAGAGCTCCAAATAAATACCAACCTCGTTCAAACACACAATTGATCCTTCAAATTGTCCACGGTCTTTTCACCAAATCCTTTGACATTAGTCAGATCTTCCACTTTAGTAAAACTACCATGATCTTGCCGATACTGAATAATTGCCTGTGCTTTTTTCGGTCCTAAACCATTAACTTGCTGCAATTCTTCAGCCGTTGCAGAATTTAAATTAACACTTGCATTGGCTGTCGTAGTCGCGGTTGTGGCAGCGGCATTCGCATTCGGTGCAGCTGTGGTTTGATCTGGGACAATGACTTGACTTTGATCATGCAATTTTTGAGCTTGATTAATACCCTTGAGATTAGCATTAGCCGTGGGACCCCCGGCATGTTGAATAGCATCATAAATCCGCGCCGATGCCAATAAATGATAAACTCCCGGCTTATTCACTTCACCTTGCACATCAACAACAATCGTCGTTGGAGATTTTTTAGGAGTAGATTTAACCATGGTTGTCTGTTGCACTGTTGGCGGATCATTTTTCGTCGATATTAAGGAACTGGGCCAAAATTTCCACAATACTACCGCCAAAATTATTAGTCCTCCAACTAACCACTGCCAATAAGCTACTAACCAATTTTTTATTTTCTGCATTCTTCATCACCCAATTTTAATTACAAAAAAAACGCCCCTTTTTTTCTAAGGATGCGTTTTTAAATAATGAATGGCCTGTTTTAAATTAGAGATTGGTACAACCTTCATCGAAGAATGCAACTTTTGAGCCGTTTTTTTAGCCAATTGATAATTACTTTGGTAATGTGCATCAAGTTTTAATTTAGCTGGCGTTACTGGATCACGTGGTGCCAAAAAGATCTTAGCACCTTTGCGGTCAGCTGCCACCACCTTTTTATCAATCCCGCCAATCGGACCCACTTGACCTTGTGGCGTAATAGTCCCCGTGCCAGCTACTATTTGCCCTTGGGTCAAATTTTGTTGAGTTAATTGCTCGTAAATTTGCAACGTAAACATCAGTCCTGCCGACGGTCCTCCAACAGAACCAGCGTTAATTGTCACCTGAGGATTAGTTTGAACTTGAACTTTATCAACTAATTGAATCCCTAAACCAGATTTCTTTTCATGTGGCAAACGCATCAGTTTTTGATGTGCTGTTTGGATTCTGCCTCGGTGTTGATAAGTAACTGCTACTTTCTCAGTGGCTTTTTTACGTTGAAGATAATGCATTAATCCCTGAGAACTTTGAAAAGCCCGGCCATTAACTTTAGTAATGACATCACCCACGTGTAAAGAATGCTGAAAATGGGAGTTTTTTAAAACTGACAAAACATAAACACCTTGATAGCGTTGCTTAACCGGCCGATGAATTTCTTTAAAGGCGGCAGCAATGGCATTATTACTGGCATTTTTCATATAATACTTCTGCATTTGCGCATATTCAGTTGTATTATCGTTAGCCATTAAATCTTGTTGACTCAAGACCTCATGATAAGGTAAAACGTGCGCTATTAGCCAAGTGATAGGCGTCGCCTGCATCACTTGTACTGTCGTAAATAATAACGGTGACGACTTGCTATGATGATTAACGGTGATCACCTGATCAGTATGACTAGCTGAGCCGGGAGACTCAATAAAAGCGGGCAAGGGCCAAAAAAATAGTAACATTAATAATCCCACAACTATCAACGTTATTAACCAATGTTTAGCTTTCATTGTTGAGACTGCAACTTCTGCGTTAATGCTTTGGCTACGACCTCGGGAACCAGACCATCCACTTGCCCACCGTAAGCAATCACTTCCTTAACCATACTGGAAGATAAATACATATACTGGGGTTTAGCTACTAAATAAATTGTTTCTAAATCAGCATTTTGCAATTGATTAATTTGTTGCATTGAAATCTCATAATTTAAATCATCCGCTGTGCGCAAGCCGCGCACCAACCAATGTGCTTGTAATTGTTGCGCAACCGTGGCTAATAACTGATCAGCAGCCAATTGTACATGAACATTATCTAACTGTAAGGAAGCAACCGCTTGGTTTAATAACGTTAATTTTTCTGTAAAGGAAAAAGTATATTTTTTACTCGTATTATTTAAAATCACTACATATAACTGATCCAATAAACGGCTCGCACGCGTGATAATATCTAAATGACCATTAGTTACAGGGTCAAAACTACCAGCATAAACACCAATTTTTTTCACCATTTCCGTTATTACCTCTTTAATTTAATTGCCATACTTGAACATAGGTCTGATTATATTGCTTGTCTGCAATGACTGTAAATTGCTGCAAATCAGGTGGTTGTAAAGCATAATCCGTTTCAATCACAATAAGGGCTCCCGATGCCATTAAGCCTAATTGCATCGCTTGTTGAACTAATTTTACAGTAACGTGTTGTGCATAAGGTGGGTCGAGGAGTAGCAGATCTAGTTGGACTTGTTTTTGTTGTAAAGCTGTCAAAGCCTTTTCTGCGGTCATTTTTAGCAATTGAAACTGAGATTCAGCATGTGTTTTCAAAACATTAGCTTGAATGGTTTGTTGAGCTTGCCGGCTAGAATCGACTAAATACATTTGTTCGACCCCTCTGGAAACAGCTTCAATCCCCAAAGATCCCGTGCCGGCAAACAAATCACAACCAGTAGTAACAGCGGATAAATATGGCGCCAAAATATTAAACATGGCTTCTTTAACTTTTGCCCCCGTTGGTCGCGTATTACGCCCTTTAACTGGTAATAAATTTAACCCGTGGAAAGTTCCGGCGATCACTCGCATTACTCGTTACCCCCATTATTATTTATCCGTTTATCTTGTTCTTCCGGAATTAATAAACTAGCCACGTTCCCAATCTTATCATCAAAATCCGTTTCTAAATCTTGCCGGGGTGACAATTCAATTTTGGTAACAAATGATAACTTTTCAATGACCTTAATTTGACTCTGGAGATTAGCTTGATCTAAATACATGATGGCATAATTCATTTTAAAGGACACATATATTACTGTCCCAAAACGGCGCAATCTCTTACTAGGATGACTATTAGACATCCAGACAATAATTTCCTGTCGTGGTGTTAATTTCATTAATTCATCAACCTACTTTCTCTAGCTTAGCGGTTCTTTTAAGATTTAAAGAAACATTTAAACAAATTCCAATACAAATTGACAACACTAATTGGCTAGAACCACCATAACTAATGAACGGTAGCGTCACACCTGTAATGGGCAATAAACCTACAACGCCACCAACATTAAACGAAGTTTGTACAAACAACAAGGTAGCAATGCCATAACATAACAATGTCCAATAAGCATTGGTGGAATGCAATCCTAAATAAACAATACGGGCAATTAAAATAAAGAGTAATCCTAAAACTAAAATCACACCAACCACACCCAGTTCCTCACTAATAATTGCAAGAATAAAATCGGTATATGGTTCAGGTAGATAACCCAACTTTTGAATACTATTACCCAGGCCGCGACCAAACAGGCCACCATTATTAATCGCATAATAAGAATTAACCAATTGAATCCCGCCTGTTTTTTCTAACTCAAATGGATGGAAAAAAGCCATTAACCGTTTCAACTTATAAGACGAGTTAGCGCCAACGACTAATTGATGCTTAAACCAAAAATAAGCAATCACAAATAACGCCACTAATATCAAGATTACGGACACAACATATTTCATATCAACGCCTGAACTAAATGTCAGTAAAAAAACAATGGATGCTAAAATAGCCGCGCCCCCAAGATCTGGTTGTAAGAGCGTCAGTAAAATAATCAAGCCCGATAACAAAATGGGAGGAAATAATTCTTGCAACATTGGAACTAAATTTTGTTGGCGAATTCTTAAAGTGCGAGCACTCAAAACTTTAGCCAAGTACAAAATCAAAGCTAATTTAGCCAATTCCAACGGTTGCAAATTAATCGGTCCGATTTTAATCCAAGCTGACGCACCATTAATCATCGAAGTTGGTCGAAAATGTTTTCGTAGTAATAAATAAATTAACAGTACTGTGACACCAATTAAAAAAATTTGTACAAAAAACCGACTTTTTAACAAATCAATTTTAAATAAATAAAATAATAAACATAAACAGAATCCGATTATTACATAAATTAATTGCCGCTTTAAATAAACTAAGTTGGTCATTCCTTGCAAAACCGCTGCATTAGAACTAGCTGAATAGACCATGATTACCCCTAAAGCCGAAAGAACAATAAAAGGAATTACAATCCAATAATCCAAATTTTTCAATTTAACCTTCAATAATCTACTGTCACTCTTTTCTTAGTTTTTTTTATTATATCATTTTTAAAACGATTTATTCTGATATATAAAAAGCAATCTTTCAATCAAATTGGATCGAAAGATTGCCTGAATTACAAATAAAAAATAATCAATTAATTACTTGTTGATGTTCAGCTCATAGCAGTTAAAGTTTTAGTCTTTAACAACTTTCCGCTTTTTATCAGCTTTTTTACGTTCATTAGTATTTAAAATCTTTTTCCGCAAGCGAATACTTTGTGGAGTAACTTCACAATATTCATCTTCATTCAAAAATTCGATGGACTGTTCCAAAGACATCTTCTTTGGTGTTTTAATAGCAGCAGCATGATCCTTACCAGATGCCCGCGTATTCGTCAAATTTTTACCCTTAGTAACATTAACCGCAATATCTTGATCCCGACTACTTTGACCAACAATCATTCCTTCGTAGACATCAACACCAGCACCAATAAATAACTGGCCCCGATCTTCCACAGATTGTAAACTATAAGTCGTTGATGGACCTTGATTAATGGAAACTAAAGCGCCACTGCGCCGGCCTGGTTCCCAGTTTTTAATAACTGGAAGATATGAATCAAAAGCGTGGTTCATAATACCGTAGCCACCCGTTTGAGATAAAAATTCAGAAGAGTAACCAATTAAACCACGTGAAGGTGTTAAGAAAGTTAACCGTGTTTGACCATTACCGGTACTTTCCATATTTTTCATTTCACCTTTACGTTGAGCCATTGAATCAATAATTGTTCCAACATATTCATCTGGAGTATCAATTTGCACTAATTCAAACGGTTCACAAACTTTGCCATCAACTTCTTCATAAATAACTTCCGGTCGAGATAACTGCAGTTCAAAGCCTTCACGCCGCATTTCTTCAACTAAAATGGACAAATGTAGTTCTCCACGGCCCGAAACAATCCAAGCACCTGCAGTACCAGCATCTTCAACCTTTAAAGAAACGTCGGTTTGCAATTGTTGTTCCAAACGGTCTTGAATTTTCCGAGCAGTTACCAAATCACCTTCACGGCCAGCAAATGGTGAATCATTCGCCAAGAAGGTCATTCTCAAGGTTGGTGGATCAATCCGTAAAATTGGTAAAGCATCAGGATGATCTACTGGCGTAACCGTTTCACCAACAAAGATATCTTCCATACCCGATAGGCCAATTAAATCACCGGCTTGCGCTTCTTGGATTTCAACGCGTTTTAACCCAAAGAAACCAAAAATTTTCGTTACCCGAAAGTTTTGTTTTGAACCATCAAGCTTCAAAACAGAAACTTGATCACCAATTTTAATCTTACCACGAAAGACACGACCAATGCCGACACGACCAACATAATCATTATAGTCTAACATTGCAACTTGAAATTGTAAGGGTTCATCACTGTTATCAACAGGAGCGGGAATTGTCTTTAAAATAGTATCAAAAACTGGCTTCATTGTATGCTCTTGTGCTTCAGGATCAGAGTCATAACTAGAAGTTCCATTAACAGCTGAAGCATAGACTACTGGAAATTCCAATTGATCTTCATCAGCACCCAAATCAATAAACAATGATAAAACTTCGTCCACTACTTCTTCCGGACGGGCACCAGGACGGTCAATCTTATTGATCACAACAATGGGTGTTAAATGTTGATCTAAAGCTTTTTTCAACACAAAGCGAGTTTGTGGCATGGTACCTTCATAAGCATCAACAACCAACAAAACACCATCAACCATTTTCATAATCCGTTCGACTTCGCCACCAAAATCGGCGTGTCCCGGAGTATCCAAAATATTAATTTGCGTTCCTTGATATTTAACAGCAGTATTCTTAGATAAAATTGTAATTCCACGTTCTTTTTCAATGGCATTGGAATCCATTGCTCGATCGCCTAATTCCATATGTTCAGGCAATGTATCTGATTGTTTTAAAAGTTCATTAACTAATGTTGTTTTTCCATGATCGACGTGAGCAATAATAGCAATATTGCGAATATCTTCTCTTGTTTTCAAAACTTAGCTTCCTTCCATTGGATCTCAGTGTATAAAAAAGCTGTGATACATACGATCACAGCTCATCAACTAAGATAATAGTTTCTTAGCTTCTTTTGTTGCGCGTTCTGTTCCGATAATTACAGTTTGTGATTGTAACATATTTATTGGGGTGTCGTCAATGGTTTGCACTTGGAGCCCAAGCGAGCAACCAATGGCCCACCCAGCCGCTAAGTCCCAAGGTTGCAGTTGTGAGATATACAGAATTTCTTGTTGATTAATCAAATGTAAAAAACTAATGCCAGCACTGCCATAAATACGTAAACCACAACTTGTTTGTCTTATTTTTTGATAATTAGTCTGATCTAAAAAGCGATTACTAATCATAACTAAGCCTTCTTTTAGATGGCTATTAGCTAATGTTGTTAGGGTTTGACCATTCATAAAACTCCCAATTTTAGGACCACCGTAATATAATTTGTCTGCCATCACATTCGCTATAGCTCCAAATACTGGGTTACCGTTAAAATAAACGCCAATCATTGACACAAATTGATCATGTAACTTAACGAAATTCATCGTTCCATCAATTGGATCTACATAAAAAATCAGTCCACGCACATCATGAATTTGATCTCCAAATCCTTCTTCACTCACAAAACGTGCTTGTGGAAATTGCTGTTTCAAGTTTTGAATGATCAACTGTTCAATATTAATATCTCTTTCAGTTACTAGATCTGTTCGGCCCGATTTTTCTTGTACTTGCTTAAAAGTACGATTACTTCTCAATTGTTTTTGAACCTGTGTCAATATATATAAAACTTGCTTTTGTATCCTCAATAAGTCAATCATATATAGAAAATCCTTTGTCATATGTCATAAAATAATAACCATTTCAACCCAATTTTATGGCAAAACAACAAAAAAATCGACGCATAACGCCGATTTTTTCAGAATTAATCAATAAAATTAAATATTGGTTGGGTAACCCATTAACACATCTGCTGCTTCTTGAATTGGTTCACCTAAAGTTGGATGTGGATGAATAGTTAGAGCAACATCTTCCTCATTCAATTGACAATTTACCAAAACACTTAATTCGGAAACTAAAGTACTTGCACTTGGTCCAACTACTTGTCCACCAAGAATCGTACCGGTCTTCTTATCAGCAACTAATTTAACAAAGCCATCAGCACTATCTAATGATACAGCGCGCGCATTACCAGCAAATGGGAACTTAGCAGTCTTAACTTCTTTGCCTTGTTCTTTAGCGTCAGCTTCAGTTAAACCAACACTAGCCATTTCAGGATCAGTAAAGCAAACTGCTGGAACACTTAAGAAATCATTGGCTGTCTTTTCACCAGAGATAGCACCTGCAGCCGTCTTACCTTCAAAGAAGGCTTTGTGTGCTAACGCAGGACCAGCTACAATATCACCAATAGCATAAATATTTGGTACATTAGTACGACCCTGTTCATCAACTTTGACCAAACCACGATCAGTTAATTCAACACTTGTCATTTCCAAACCAAAATTATCAGTATTTGGTTTACGTCCAACAGAAACCATTACATAATCAGCTTTAATTGTTGAAGCTTTACCGTCAACTTCATAAGTGACAGCAACATCATTTTTAGAAGATTTAGCCTCTTTAGCCATGGCACTTGTAACGATATCAATACCCTTAGCTTTCAAATTCTTTTCAACAATTTTAACCATGTCGCGTTCAAAATTAGGAATAATCTTATCCGTACCTTCAAGAATAGTAACGTGTGACCCTAAATCAGCAAAGGCACCAGCTAATTCAGTTCCAATATAGCCACCGCCAACAATGACTAATTCCTTTGGAACTTCTTTAACATTTAATAAACCAGTTGAATCAAGCACACGATCGCCAAACTTAAAGCCTTTAATTTCAATTGGACGACTACCAGTGGCAATAATCAAATTCTTAAATTGAATAGTTTGACCGCCACCATTATCCATAAATTGTTTAGGTCCAGTAGACATAACCCGTAATTGATGATCATTGTCTAAGAAAGCTTCGCCTTCGACCATTTCAACTTTATGCTTTTTCAACAACATTTTAACGCCATTAGTCATACGTTTAACAACTTTATCATCTTTCCAAGCTTGAGTCTTGGAAAAATCAAGTTTTACATTACTAGTGGCAATCCCATAAGTTGAGCCATCTTGAGCTTCATGTAAACGATGACCTGCTTGAATCAAAGATTTAGAAGGAACACAACCAACATTTAAACAAACGCCACCATAATATTCTTTTTCAATAATAGTAACTTTTTGTCCTAATTCAGCTGCTCGAATAGCTGCAACATAGCCGCCAGGTCCAGCACCGATAATGACAGTATCTTTTTGTTCTACATCAGACATACTTTGATTAACCCTCCATCAATAACATTTCTGGATCGTGTAACAAACTCTTCATCATGTTCAAAGCTTGTTGTGCCAAAGCACCATCAATCAAACGATGATCATAACTCAAGGAGAGTTTCAACATATTACCAACTTTAATAGAACCATCTTCAGCAACGTAAGGCTCTTTAGCAATCTTACCCATACCTAAAATAGCAACTTCAGGTTGGTTAATAACTGGTGTAAACCAACCACCACCAATAGAACCTACATTACTAATAGTAATTGAACCACCACTCATGGCTTTAGCACTTAACTTATTATCATAAGCTGCTTGGGTATTTTCAGTAATTTCTTTAGCAATTTCGAACATACCCTTAGAATCAGCATTCTTAATGTTTGGTACATATAAACCATGATCTGTATTAGTAGCGATTCCAATGTTGTAATAATGCTTATAGACAATTTCATTAGTTGAACTGTCAATGGAAGCATTAAATTCAGGGAATTCCTTCAAAACAGCAACTACTGCTTTAACTAAATAAGGCAAGAATGTTAACTTAATACCTTTATCAGCAGCAATTTGTTTATATTTCTTACGATTAGCCATTAAAGCTGAAACTTCAACATCGTCAAAGCTTGTAACATGTGGCGTAATCTTTTTACTTTCAGACATTGCTTTAGCAATTGTCTTCCGTGTCATACTCATCTTTTCACGAGTTTCAAGTTCAGGTTCATCAGATTGATATGGCTTAATTGGTGTAGCTTCAACTTCGGCAGTTGCAGCTGCTGGAGCAGGTTGAGCAGAACCGTTAAAGTTATCTACATCAGCTTTTGTAATTTGACCATGTTTTCCTGAAGGAGTAACTTGTGCCAAATCAACACCCTTATCACGAGCATATTGCCGAACAGATGGCATTGCTAAATAATCTTGATTTGCTTGTCCTGTTGGTGCAGCTGCTGGAGCTGGTTGCGCTGCACTTTTATCATCAGCAGCAGGTTTCTCAGCAGCATCAGCTGTATCATCTTTAGAAACATCATCATCAGGTGTGTCAGGTGAACCGTCATCAATAATAACTAACGGATCACCAATTTCAACTGTGTCACCTTCTTGGGCAACAATTTGTTTAACTTTACCTGCAACAGGTGAAGGTAATTCAGAAACTGATTTATCATTTTGGATTTCGACTAAAGAATCGTCTTCTTTAACGTCGTCGCCTTCTTTAACTAACCAGTTAGCGACTTCACCTTCAGCCATTCCCTCGCCTAATTCCGGAAGTGTAAATTTAAATGCCATGAATTAATCCTACCTTTCAATTCCGATTAGTAATTTAGAATTTCTTTTGCTTTAGCAACAATTGCATCTTTACGAGGAATCCAGACTTCTTCACCCAAAGCAAATGGGTAAACTGAATTAGGTGCAGCAACCCGACCAATTGGTGCATCCAAAGACATAATAGCATCTTCAGCAATCGCAGAGGCAACTTGTGCACCAACACCAGCCATTTTTTGAGCTTCCTGGATTACAACTACATGATGAGTCTTTTCAACTGATTTGAAAATGGTTGCTGTATCAATTGGAGAAACAGTCCGTAAGTCAATAACTTCTGCAGAAACGTTATCCTTAGCTAATTCTTCAGCAGCTTTTTGAGCTTCTTGAACTTGAGCACCATAAGCAACTAATGTAATGTCATTACCTTCTTGAACAACATTAGCTTGATCTAGCGGTACAGAGTACTTTTCATCAGGAATATCATCTTTCATTGAACGATATAATTTCAAGTTTTCCAAATAAAGTACGGGGTCATTATTTTCAATAGAAGAAATTAATAAGCCTTTAGCATCATATGGATTACTTGGCATTACAACTCTCAATCCAGGTACGCCGACAAAGAAGTTTTCAAAGTTATCTGAATGCATTTCAGCTGTATGTGTACCACCACCATATGGTGAACGAATAGTAATTGGGCTTGTCTTCTTACCATTAAAGTGATAACGCATCCGGGCCATTTGACCAGCAATAGAGTCAACACCTTCTAAGGTAAAGCCAGAAAATTGGATTTCTGGTAATGGCCGCCAGCCAGTTAAACCTAAACCAATTGACAGACCCAAAATACCAGATTCAGCTAATGGGGTATCAAATACTCGGTCCTCACCATATTTTTCTTGAAGACCTTGAGTAGTTCTAAATACACCACCATTTTTACCAACATCTTCGCCGAAAATCAAAGTCTTAGGATCATCTTTTAATTCAATATCTAAGGCATCTGTAATAGCTTGAATATATGATTTTTTAGTCATGTTATTTGGACTCCTTTTCTTCAAATTCAGCAATTTCAGCTTGCATTTCTGGAGTAGGAACTTCGAAAGTCCGCTTCAACATATCAGAAACTTTGTCTGGTTCGACTGCATCAGCTTCTTTTAATGCATCTTTAAATGAATCTTTATATTGTTTAGTTAATTCTTCTTCATGTTCATCAGTCCATAATCCCTTATCAGTCAAAATCTTGCGCATTCTGATTAATGGATCGCGGTCTAACCATGGCTGTTGTGCTTCTTTAGAACGATAACGACTTGGATCATCACCAGCAGAAGAGTGAGCACCATAACGGTCTGTCAAAGTTTCAATCATAACAGGACCATTACCAGCTAAAATATACTCACGAGCAGCTTTAGCAACACTATAGCAAGCCAAGATATCCATTCCGTCAACTTGAACAGCAGGAATACCAGCAGCAGCAGCCTTTAAGGTTAAAGCCTTGGCAGCAGTTTGTTTTTCTCTTGGAACAGAAATAGCATAGTTGTTGTTTTGAACGATAAACAAAGCAGGAGCTTGGAACGCACCAGCAAAGTTCATACCTTCATAGGAGTCACCCTGAGAAGTACCACCATCACCAGTATAACTAAAGGCAATTGCATCTTCGCCATTTTTCTTTAAACCTAAAGCTACACCAGCTGTTTCTAGATAAGCCGCACCAATGATGATTTGTGGCATCAAAGCACGAGCTTCAAATTCGTTACCCTTAACATGACCACGTGACCATAAGAATCCTTCGGTTACTGTAGCACCATGTTGAATTAATTGAGGAATATCACGGTAAGCAGGCAGAAGGAAATCTTGCTTCTTCATTGCCATAACTGTTCCCATTTCAGTGGCTTCTTCACCAGCTGTCGGAGCATAAAAACCCATCCGACCTTGGCGAGAGAAATTCATCGTCTGTTCATGTAGTGCACGTTCCCAGACCATTTTTTCCATAAATTCCACTAATTGTTCATCACTAAAACTGTCAAATACAGTCTTATTAACAACCTTTGCCTTTTCATCGACAACTTGAATTGGATCAGGAAATTCTGAAAGATCTTGCTTAATTTTGGAAAAATCAACAATAGACTTATTTGCCATATTTTACCATTCCTTTCGCAACCTTCAATTTTATTTGTAAGGGTTTCCAGAAAGTATTTTAACATTTTTTAGAATTAAATCCAAGGGATAATTCCAACTAATTTTGGTAAATTTTTTTTAGTATTGGCACTCTATAAATTGAGTATGCTATTATTATTCATAATAATATTATGCTAACAAAAGAGGTTTAATTTTTTATGTATATGATGAAAGATATTACCCGTGATGGTAATCCTGTTTTAAGACAATTAGCCCAACCTGTCCAATTTCCTTTAAGTCAAAAAGATCAACAACTCGCACATGATATGATGGAATACTTAATCAACAGTCAAAATCCTGAATTTGCACAAAAGCATCATTTACGTGCTGGTGTGGGTCTAGCTGCTCCACAAGTAGGTGTTTCAGAGCAAATGGCTGCCGTTTTAGTTCCTAATGAAGATAATGACTCAGACAAAGATTATGCACTAAAGATCACTTTAATTAATCCAGTGATTATTTCCAATTCTGTCCAAAAAACCCAATTAGCTGAAGGCGAAGGCTGCCTATCAGTTGACAAAGATATTCCGGGCTACGTGCCACGAAGTGCACGGATTACCATTCGTTACCAAGACTTTGATGGTCAAACCCAAACTATGCGTGTTAAAAATTATCCAGCAATTGTTTGCCAGCACGAGATTGATCATTTAAATGGACATTTATTTTACGACCATATTAATATGTCCGCCCCATTTGCTGCTGAAGAAAATACGATTATCATTTCTTAATTAGTCTTTTCAATGCTCTGATTTTGAAGGTAGTTGTTTATATACAAGCAACTCTAGATGTGATACCATTTATTTAACTGTTGATTTAATCAACCACTGACAACGTTTAATTATTTAATTAAGAATTAAAGGAGAATTCCATTGATCTACAAAGTTTTATATCAAGCTAATAATGTTCAAAATCCGCGTCGAGAAACTACCGAGACTCTTTACACAGAGGCTGAATCTGCCATTGATGTTCGCTCTGCAATTGAAGAACAAACTGATTACAATATCGAGTCAATTGAAGAATTAACTGGTAATTATTTGGAGTACGAACAAAAAAGTCCTAATTTTCAATTGACTAAACTCTCGGAGCTTTAGTATATGAATTTGAATATTAAGCAAAATGAAGTTGCAGTTTTTGCCATTGGTGGTCTCGGCGAAATTGGCAAAAATATGTACGTTATTCAGTATCAAGATGAGATTGTTGTCGTAGATGCTGGTATTAAATTTCCTGAAGATGAACTTTTAGGAATTGATTATGTTATCTCTGATTATCAATATTTAATTGACAATCGTGCAAAAATCAAGGGTTTATTTATTACTCATGGTCATGAAGATCATATTGGTGGTATTCCTTACTTTTTACAAAAAGTTCCAAATGTTCCTATTTATGCGGGTCCGCTCGCTACGGCTTTAATTAAAGGGAAGCTAGAAGAACATGGCTTACTAAATTCTACTGAAATGCATGTTCTTCAAGAAGATGATGTTGTTTCCTTTGATCAATTGAGTGTCGAATTTTTTAGAACCACGCACTCAATTCCAGACACGTTAGGTATTGCTGTTCATACACCGCAAGGAACTATTGTCCAAACGGGAGATTACAAATTTGATTTGACACCCGTAGGTAACCAACCAGCTCCTAATTTACAAAAAATGGCTACGTTAGGATCTGAAGGTGTTTTACTACTACTATCTGATAGTACTAATGCGGAAATTCCTACTTTTTCTAAATCTGAACGCTTTGTAGGTAATACGATTCACCAAATTGTTGAACGCATTGATGGTCGAATTATTTTCGCCACTTTTGCTTCCAACCTGTATCGAGTTTCTCAAGCAGTCGATGCTGCCATGCAAAATGGACGGAAAGTCGCAGTTTTTGGACGTAGTATGGAACAAGCCATTGTTAATGGACGAGAGTTAGGCTATTTAGATATCCCGGATAGTGAATTATTAGACTCCGCAGAAATTAGTAAATTACCAGCTAATAAAGTCATGTTATTATGCACAGGCTCTCAAGGTGAACCCATGGCTGCTTTGAGTCGAATTGCAAATGGCACTCATCGCCAAATTTCGATTCAGCCCAATGACACAGTGATCTTTTCGTCCAATCCCATTCCGGGTAATACAATTAGTGTAAACCATCTAATCAACGAATTAGAAGAAGCTGGCGCCAATGTTATTCATGGCAAAGTTAATAACATTCACGCTTCTGGTCACGGTGGTCAAGAAGAACAAAAATTAATGTTGCGCTTAATCAAGCCGAAATATTTTATGCCCATTCATGGTGAATACCGCATGCTCAAGATTCACACTGAATTAGCACAATTATGTGACGTCCCCAAAGAAAATACTTTTATTTTTGAAAATGGTGATGTCTTGGCGTTAACCAAAGACTCAGCACGTAAAGCTGATCATGTTCCTGCTGGCGACGTTTATATTGATGGAAATGGAATTGGTAATATTAGTAATAAAATTATCCAAGACCGACAAATATTGTCCGAGGAAGGCTTGGTAATTGTGGTAGCTACTATTGATTATCAAAAAGGGCTCGTTTTATCAGGACCCGACATTCTCTCGCGCGGATTTGTTTATATGCGCGAATCTGGTACTTTAATCAATCAAGCACAAAAGCATGTTTTCCACACAATTAAAACTCACTTAGATAACAAGCAAAATCTTTCCGAAGCAACTTTAAAGCAGGATATTATTGATAATTTACAAGAATTTTTGTATCGTCGAACCGAAAGACATCCAGTCATTTTACCGATGATTGTTTCCGTCGAAGTTTAAAAAAATTCAAAAATCATAAAAAAAGCTGAGAAGTTTTTTCTTCTCAGCTTTTTGTCTGCTAAAATAAGACTATCACTTATTAAACTAGAAAGGGAGTTGCTTATGGACAACAGCCGTGTAAACTTTTTTATAGTGGTTAATCTACACGCTGCTAGCAATCACGCTAAATATTGTCTAAAAAGATCGACCAAATACTTAAACCAATTGCGTCAAAGCTATCAAATTTTCACCACACCTCCACAAGGAGCACAGACATTAGTTAAAAATTTAATCAATCGGCGCTTACAATCACACCAAAAAATTATTATTATTGGCGGTGATGGAACTTTAAATCAAGCTATTAATGGTGTCAAGCAGTCTAATAAGCCCAACACACCGCTCGCCTATTTACCTGCTGGTTCAGGTAATGATTTTGCGCGCGCGTTGAATTACAAACCGCATCATGAAAAACAAATTTTACAAAATCTTTGCCACCAGCCCACCAGCAAAGCATTAAATTTAGGTCAGGTTACTTATCACCAGCAAAAACTATTCTTTATTAATAACTTTGGCATTGGTTTTGATGCCAATATTATTCAACTGACCTTAACTTCACCTTGGAAAAAACGATTTAATCAGCTCCACTTAAGTAAATTAATCTATGTTTCCCAAATTTTCAAGGCTTTCAAACGTCCTACTTTTTCGGTTAAATTAACATTTAACAATCAATCTATCACTTTAAACAATATTTTTTTGTGCGTGTTAGCTAATCAACCTTATTTTGGCGGCGGTGTTCCCCTAATCCCCCCTGCAAATCTGCAAGAAAAAAAATTAAGTTTAGCCACGGCACAGGCGCATTCCTGGAAAGCGCTCTTTAAACTAGTTAAACAAGTTTTTCTAACAGGGGATCACTTACAAAACCCAGCTGTGCACCACTTTATTCTTCAAAAAGCACACCTGCAAATAAATTCTCAGCAATTCATCCAAGTGGATGGTGAATTAGTCAAAGAGCATATCTTAGACTTAGACATCAATTGTGCTGAACAAAACTTTTGGTTATAATCATTTCGTGTTACTTAATTTTTTAAAAAATCTGTCGGTTTTAATCCATTTAGCCCAATTAATGGGTCAATTTGTTGTTCTAAAATCATTTTTAAAGTTAACGTTTGTGTTTTTGGATCAGTAACTTCTGACGTAGTAGTTACTGGTTTTTTTAATGCAAAAACTTCCTGCAAACGCGCTGCTAAACAAGTTTGCCGTTGACTGGACTGATCAGCAATGGCTTGCCGATAAGCACTTTGATTGCCCAGCAAAATTAACTTGGACTTAGCCCGTGTAACTGCTGTGTATAATAAGTTTCTTTTCAACATGCGCGATTGCTGTTGTACTAAAACCACAATCACCAAATCAAATTCACTACCTTGAGCTTTATGAATTGAGGTACAATACGCCAAAGTAATATTATTAAGATCAGCCCGTGCATAAGAAATTTCACGACCATCAAAATTTAAATGAATTAAATCGCCCTGTTTTTTATTAGGATTATCTTTGGCCAAAGTAATTCCCGTTACCAATCCTGTTTCGCCATTAAAAACATTTTTTTCAACATTATTAACTAATTGAACTACCTTATCGCCAATCCGGTATTCAATTTTGCCAAAGTGAATAACTTTACTGTCTGGCGTTAACGGATTCAATGTTTCTTGCATCACCTGATTTAAATGATCGATTCCCGCTGCTCCGCGATACATAGGTGCTAAAATCTGAATATTACTCAAGTCAAAGCCTTTTTGCTGACTCCTTAAAACGATTTGCTGTAAAACATGCGCCACCTGATACGCGTCACAATTAATAAAACTACGATCAGCAAAATTTTGAAATAATTGTTCAGTAACTTGTCCTTGATTAATTTGATGTGCTAATTCAATAATCGTTGAATCTTGATTTTGGCGATAAATTTTGGTTAAACAAACTGTTGCAAAAGCTTGACTAGCAATTAAATCCGAAAACACTTGTCCTGGTCCAACCGACGGTAATTGATCACGATCACCAACTAAGACCACTTGCATTCCCGCGGGCACCGCTTGAATTAGTAAGTCAAATAACTCCGTATCTACCATCGAAACTTCATCAATAATTAGCAATTGACCTTGAATTTCATTAACTGTAATTTCTGTCGGATCTTCTTGACCAGTCAAACCTAGTAAACGATGGATCGTTCCAGCTGGCAAACCCGTATTTTGCATCAGATGTTTGGCTGCGCGACCAGTCGGCGCCGCTAACACAATGGGAAAAGGCTTGTCTTGATAATCATCGGGATCTAACGAACAATGATGAACTTGAGCAAAAGCATTGACTAAGCCATTAATAATCGTAGTTTTTCCAGTACCGGGGCCCCCCGTTAATAGGACAACAGCATTCGTTAGTCCTTGATATATTGCTTGTTTTTGATTGTCATCATAACTAATATGCAACTGTTGTTCAATTTGCTGTAACACTGCCGCTAATTTTTTAGCAGACAAATTCTCCGGGACAAACTGTGACTGTAATAACTTTAATTGCTGAGCAATCGACCATTCTTGTTCGTATAAAGATTTTAAAAAGTACCGCTCTGGCGCTTCAACACAAATACGCCCTTGCTGAATTAAAGCTTTCAAAGCCGTTATGATGGACGATTGTGTAACTGGAGTCAAATTAGCAATATTAATTAATTGTAACGTCCCATTAATTAACTCTGTTTGTAAACAATAAGTATTGCCCGTCGTATTAACATTTGTTTGCAGCGTTTGAATGACCGCCGCTTGAATACGTTTCGGATCATCAGCTGCCAGACCAAAAGTCCGTGCTAACTGATCAGCGCGACGAAAACCAACGCCTTTAATATCATCAATTAACCGGTACGGATTTTGATGCAAAATATCCAAGGTTTCCTCTTGATAACGATGATAAATTTTAAATGATAATTTATTACCAAACCCCAGCTGATTTAATTGTAAAATAATTTCTTCCGTTTGATAAGATTCCTGCAAAACATCAAGCAAGAGCTTTTTTTTAGCCGCACTTAACGGCAACTGTTGTACTACTTCTGGATTATTAATAATGACTTGAATAGCTTGATCACCTAGTAAATCAACAATTTTTTCAGCTGTTTTTTTACCAATCCCTGGAAATTGTTCACCAGAAAAATATTCAATTAATGCTTTCGAACCATTAGGTGTTTCCTTTTGATAGCGTTCACACTTTAACTGTTGCCCATATTTAGGATGGGTTACTAATTGTCCAAAGAAGCGATAATTTTGCTCCGCTGTCAATTCTGCAAAGGTACCTGTTACAACAATTTCACTGTCGGACCAAGCAAAAGAAGTTTCTTGAACTTTGATGAGCATAATTTTAAAAAAGTCTTCAGGTTTTTCAAAAAAAACCGCTTGAACAGCGCCAACTACATAGTCTTCACTCATTTATCTTGATCATCTTTCTGCTGTGCTTGTACGTAACGTTCAATCTCCGCTAATTGCTGCTGATGCTGCTTTACATAGGCAGGATCTAATTGTTGTGCTTGTTGAAAATGTTGTGAAAAATGACGATCACCATTGACCATTTCACACAACGCCAATTTAAAATAACTCTCCGCTTGTGGCTTCAATTGTAATGCTTGTTGATAATAAGTTTGCGCCTGTTGAAATTGTTGTAATTGTATTAATAAGTCCCCCACCAACAAAAAATTAGCAACCACCTGCTTATTGTGATCTAACGCTGTTAAAGCATAGACTAAAGCCTGCTGTAATTGATTATTCTTTTGTGCTGTTTGAGCTAATAAATAATACGCATCACTTAACAAATCAGGTTGCTTAATTGTCATTAATAAAGCTTTGGCGCGGTCTAATTTGCCCGCTTGGTAATAAATCACAGCCAAATTATAATCAATTTCTTGGGCATTGGGAAATAATTGTTTAGCTTTTAATAACAGCTCTTCCGCTTCAGCTAAATCACAACCCGCTACTAAATAACTTGCTAACTGTAAGAACCAAGTTAAATGTGTCCAGTCAGTTTGCAATGCTTTAGCTAACAATTCAACTGCTGCCTGCTTGTGACCTGCTTGAAATAATTTAGCTGCTCGTTGGTTCATTTCGTCAACTCCATTTTTAAATAGTATCTGTCTGATCTAAGTTACGATGTAAATAACTCGTATCATTCCACTTAATTAAATCAAAGGTTTGTCCATAATCTTGCGTTGCTAAGGTGGTTAAACCGGTATTAGACATGCCGCCTTCTTTGCGCATATCTTTTAATGATACACCTAACAAAGCTTTAATCATTGCTACTAAGGCTGCTCCATGACTGACTAACAAATAAGTTTGATCACCTTGAACATCTTGTTGGGCTAAATCTTTAATAAATTGATCGGCTCGGGCAATAACTTGCGTAAAAGTCTCACCGTTGATTAGGCGCGGATCATATTGACTGGGATCGTTGCGAAAAGCCCAAATTAATTGCGGATATTTTTGTTCTGCTGAACTAAATTTTTGTCCTTCTAACAGACCCAAATCAAACTCTTTCAAAGCCGCCGTCGTTGTCACCGGAATACTCCCACCCAAATCTTGAGCCAAAGTAGTGGCTGTTATGTATGCTCTTTTAATCGGACTTGAATAAATATGATCAATCTTTTGGTCGGATAAGTGTTGTGCTAATAAACTGATATCGCGATAACTTGATTCTAGTAAAGGTGAATCACCCTTTGCTCCTTGATAACGCCCCTCAGAATTCCATTGTGTCTTACCATGTCTCACAAAATAAAATTTAGTCATAATCTCAAACTCCCTAATCCCAAATTACCTTACTAATGCTTAATATTATCGTTGATTCAACTAAATTATTCAAGTTCAAATGATTTTCATGGTAAATAAAAAGAGATTGGAACCATCAGATTTACGATCGTTGTTCATCAGCGCAACGAACATTAGTCTGACAAAAGTCCTTCATTAACATTTCACGGCATTAAATTTTCAAAGTCTCAGTCCAGACTTTCAAATTTAAACCGCTTTGCTAACGGCCAGACACTTTGGTTCCAATCTCAATTAAATTCTAAATTTTAGCAAGTAAATCTGAACTTAAACATACTGCAATTGTTGTTGCTTACTATAAGCCCGATTAATCGTCGCACCACCTAAGCATTCTGCTCCGTCATAAAAAACTACTTCTTGACCAGGAGTAATGGCCCGCACAGGTTGTGCAAAATCAACTGTTAGACCCGTCGCTGTTTTGGTGACCACGACATCAGTATCAGCCTGACGATAACGGAACTTAGCACTACAATGCAATGGTTGTGTCAGATCTACTGGTCGAATAAAAGATGCATCAGTTGCTTCTAAACTATCCGCATACAATAAAGGATTATCATAACCTTGATCTACATACAAAATATTCTGCTGTAAATCTTTGCCCACAACAAACCACGGCTCATTAGACTGACCATTACCGCCCAAACCTAAACCTGAGCGCTGACCAATTGTATAATACATCAGGCCAGAATGTGTCCCAACTTCTTGACCATCAGGAGTCAACATACGGCCACTTTGAGCTGGTAAAAACTCACTTAAAAATTGCTTAAAATTACGCTCACCAATAAAGCAAACACCAGTAGAATCTTTCTTTTTAGCAGTTGCTAAGCCAGCTTCTTCGGCAATTTGCCGAACTTGCGATTTTTGTAAATGACCAATCGGGAATAAGGCATTTTGTAATTGATCCTGAGCCACTGTACTTAAAAAATAAGTCTGATCTTTATTAGGATCAGCTCCCCGCAACATATGAATTAATCCGGATTCATCACGTTGTAATTGAGCATAGTGCCCCATTGCAATGTAATCAGCATCCAACTGCAGCGCATAATCCAAAAATGCTTTAAATTTAATTTCTTTATTACACATTACATCAGGATTTGGTGTCCGACCGAGTTTATATTCAGCCAAAAAATATTCAAAAACCCGATCCCAATATTCTTTTTCAAAGTTCACAGAATAATACGGAATCCCAATTTGATTAGCTACCTTAGCCACGTCTTCATAATCTTCGGTCGCTGTACAAACTCCGGAATCATCACTTTCATCCCAGTTTTTCATAAACACTCCGACGACATCATAACCTTGTTGCTTTAACAATAAAGCTGAGACGGAAGAATCAACTCCACCACTCATACCTACAACTACACGCTTTTTTGCCAATCAATTCACCTTTTCTAACTATTATTTACTTTTTGTATAATCTGTCGTTGAAGCAAATTATCTAACGCATAATGATACTGCTCCAGCAATTCTTCATTATCTTTCAATTTAAAAATATTAATTTTTTGCAAACCACTACTATCCGTCACTGCCAGATTCAAAGTTTTTAAATCCCGTTTAATTTTAACTTTTAACACATAAGCAGCCTGGTATGGCGACAGCGCACTCAGTGGTTGTTCCCATGAAAAATTTCCTTGGCTTGATTTAGTAAAGCCAATATCTTGCAGAGCATACACTTTAATCTGAGGATGAACTTGATACTGATCTGAATCACCAGTTACTTGAGCTAACATTGGCATTTAACCACCTCCTAAATTTTTTCACGAACAATTTGAATTAAATTATCAGTAAGTTTGAGTATATCACTTTTAGTTGTAAAAGTGTCAAAACTAATCCTAATCGATTCATTAACACGGTCACTAGTTGGGCCAAACATTGCAGTTAACACATGCGACGGTTCCAAACTCCCCGCCGTACAAGCAGAGCCACCCGAAATAACGACCCCTGCTAGGTCCAATTTAATTTGTAAAACCGAAGTTGCCCAGCCTTTCAACCATAAATTCAAAATATTGGGCGCACTCGCCGTTATTTTGGGGCCATTTACTGCAAAATCAACGTTGTGCGCTGTTAATTGATCAATGATTAACTGTTTATAGCACGTAAAACGCTCTCGATCCTGCTGAATTTGTTGACTATCGTGAAATTGCACAGCAGTTTGTAAACCAGCAATTGCAGGGATATTTTCCGTACCAGCCCGCTTTTTGTTTTCTTGATCACCACCATGAATCAAAGATGGTATATTGACACCAGTTCGTTCATACAGAAAGCCCAACATTTTAGGTCCATTCAATTTATGGGCCGAAGTAGTTAATAAATCGACATTTAATTGTTGTACATCCAAAGTTTGATGACCGTAAGCTTGTACCGCATCTGTATGAAACAAGGCTTGGTGTGATTTGAGAATTTGACCAATTTCTGCAATTGGGTTTTGTGTCCCCACTTCATTATTAACGGTCATAATAGACACCAAAATCGTGTCAGGGCGTAAGGCTTGCCGAAAATCAGTTAAACTAATCCGGCCAAATTCGTCGACTGGTAAATAAGTAACTTCAAAACCTTTTTGCTCTAAATAAGCCATAGATTTTAAAACGGCTTCATGCTCAATTGCTGTCGTAATAATATGCTTACCCAACTGTTGCTGGCTCAACGCAGCCATAATAATCGCAGTATTGTCACCTTCGGAACCACCACTATTAAACGTAATTTCACTCGGTTGCGCATTAATACTTTGAGCAATTACCGTTCGGGTATCATCCAAAACTGCTCGTGCTTGGCGGCCGTAAAAATTAGGTGTAGAGGCATTACCAAAATTATTAGCTAATTGTTGTTCCATAGTAGTCACAACTGCCGGCGCCAACCGCGTCGTCGCGGCGTTATCTAAATAAACATGCTCCATGATTATTATTACCTTCTTAATTATGATCCATAAAGTTTAATAACATCTGTACTGAACGTTGACCCGCATCTTGGACAAATTCATCAAAGGAAACATTGGCTTGATCATCACCAACATCACTCATTGCTCGAATGATGACAAATGGAATTTTAAATTGTGTAGCCACTTGTCCGACGGCTGCACCTTCCATTTCTACAGTTAAAGCATCCGGAAAATCTTGTAAAATTTGATCCTTTTGCTGCTGACTACCAATAAATTGATCACCTGAAACAATCAAGCCCACACGGCTAGTTTGCCCAACCATTTGTCCGGCGTCCACTACTTGCTGAACCAATTTAGAATCAGCTTGGAAATAAAGCGGTTGTTGTGGCAGCTGTCCCTTCGGATAATCAGAGGCCGTTACATCCACATCATGATAAGCAACCTGCTTAGAAACCACAACATCACCCACACTTAAGCCTGAACCAATTCCGCCAGCTGAACCAGTATTAATTAGCACATCTGGTTGGTAATTATTACATAAGATGGTCGTAACCATCCCCGCTTGTACTTTGCCAATACCACTTTGTGCCACCACTACTTGGTGTTTTTGGTAACAGCCAACTATTAACTCGATTCCGGCAATTTTTTCCACCGTTTTATTAGACAAAGAATTAGTTAAAACACCCATTTCTTCAGCCATTGCTACAATAACACCAATTTTCATACTTCATTCCTCCTATTAAGTTAAACAAAAAATAAAATTAAATAAACTAACACAATTAACAAGCCAACTATTATAATGCACCGATTCAACCATTGTTTTAACCGACTAGACTTAGCTTGCGGATCAAAGCGGCTCCAAGTTGGAACGGTCTCAGATGTTGTATCTTGTTGATCTAAATCTGTAGTTTCTTTCATCTCAATTAAGCTCCCATTAATTGTTGCCAAAACATGATGGCTAATATCGTTTTAGCATCACAAATTAACCCTTGTTGAATTTGATTTTGGGCTTGAGTTAACGTCAATAATTCAATTGATAAAAATTCATCCGGATCTAGCGGTCGCTTGTGCGCTACTGGTTGGACCGCTGGCGCATAATATAAAGTTATATATTCGTCACTAAAGCCCGGCGTAGAATAAAAACCCGTCAAAAATTGTAACTTTGAACAAGTATAGCCAGTTTCCTCGTTCAATTCTCGTAAAGCTTCACTTTTGAGATCAACACAATCAGGTTCCACTTTACCGGCTGGAATTTCTAAAGTCAATTGTCGGAGTGGTTCCCGCCATTGCTTCACCAATAAAATTTGTTGATCAATCACCGTTAAAATCCCAACAGCTCCGTGATGATGAACAATTTCTCGCGTCGCTTGTTTCTGATTAGGTAACAGCACGGTCTCTACAGCGACATCAATCACCCGTCCTGAAAAAATTTGCTTAGTACTTAATTTCTTTTCCGTGAAGTCCAATTTAGCCCTCCGTTTAAAATAATGCGTTAATCCCTATTAATTCGAATTTTCTTGCTATAATCAGCGTTAGAGAATGGGGGGTCTAGTTTGTCTAACTTTTATACTTATCATTACCTAACGCAACAACCTAGCCACGTCAACAATATTATCTTATTGATTAATGTTATTTTACTGACTATTGTCATCATATCATTATTACTTTTTTTGAGCCATCGCGATGATGGCAAGTACCGTGAATTGACTATTATCACGATTTTAGCTCTGCTACTAACATTAACTATCCAATATGATAATTGGCAACAAAACCGCAACTCTGCCAATGGTAATAGTCAAGTTGCCAGCTTGATCAAACAAGTTAGTCTCAATCAACATATTCCAGTCAAGCACATTTATTCTAATTCAACAATTCTAACTAACGGTATGTTAATCAAAATTAATTCTAAAATTATGAAAGTCAATTTAAATAATGACAATTCCAGTTTTGAATTAGTTCGCGTCCACTTAACTAATCCGAAAATTCACATTATTAACCACTAGGAGGTAACAAATGACTTTTTATTGGCAAACTTTTATTAAACTCATTATGGGATTTTTTGCCATGATTATTCAAATTAATCTATTAGGTAAATCCAATTTAGCTCCTAGTAACGTGATTGATCAAATGCAAAATTTTGTCTTAGGCGGAATTATTGGTGGCGTTTTATATAACTCTGAAATTACGTTATTACAATTTTTCATTGTTTTGCTAATCTGGACCTTGGTGGTCTTTACGATGAAATTTTTAACCAATCATAATCACTTAATTAAACATTTTGTAGACGGCGAACCCACAATTATTATTTCGAATGGCAAAATTTTATCTGAAAGAACTGCCAAAGCGGGGCTATCCGCGCATGACTTAGCTTTCAAGTTACGTCAAGCTGGTATCAATGATTTGAACGATATTGATAAAGCCGTTTGGGAACAAAATGGTCAAATTAGTTTTACCGTTAAAAAAGATCTCAAGTATCAATTTCCGGTCATTATGGATGGACAACTTGATCAACTCGGTTTGGAATACACTAATCACACTGAACAATGGGTCACCGACCAGTTAAACCAACAAGGCTATCAAATTTCCGACATTTATATCGCCATGGTGGACCACGAAGGACTGCGCATCTTTCCTTACGGTATTCAACATTAAGTTCTGCTAAACATAACTTTTGATTAATTGTTTATTTTTTTGAAAATTAGTCAAATAACATTACCATTATACTGTAAGATTTTCTTTTTAGTTAGTAATTAACTCACCATGCTGACTGATCATCTCTAAAAATGCTCTATAGCAGCTAAAACTGCCATAGAGCATTTTTATTTGTATTTAATCTGTGACTGACGGTTGCACGTGGACATTAACCGCTTGTGGACCTTTAAATCCTTGCGCCATTTCAAAATAAACTTTTTGGCCTGCGGTTAAGGTTTTAAACCCCGTACCACTGATAGCTGTAAAATATACAAATACCCTTTGCTGCGTTTTCGCAGTAATAATCTCGCCAATCCCCTTTTTATCATCAAACCAATCTACTGTTCCGGTAATCATTTTTCCAATCCTTCTACTACAGCTTCTGGATAATCTTGACGGACAATTTGTGCACAACGGGCACATAACATTGCTAACTGTTTGTCTTGACCAACATCTTCCTTAGTCATGCGACACCGTTCACAAACTTGACCACTAGCAGGAGTAACTTTAACCTGCACATCATCATATTCATCAGCTTGAGTTAACGGTTGGTCAGAAATATTAAATTGCGAAACAATCAATAATTGTCCAACATTAACCTTTAATTTGGTCAAAAGTTGTCTTAAATGATCATTAGGATAGATAGTTACTGCGGCTTCCATCGATTTACCAATCAATTTTTGATCACGTAAATTTTCTAATGACTTCAAAACATCGGTGCGAAAGTCCATAAATTCTTGCCAATCAGTCAAAATCTGTTCAGCATTGTCATAGTTTTCAACCGTGGGCATCTGTGTTAATTGGGCATAATCTTCAGGTTCTTTTAATTGTAGCCAAACTTGTTCCATTGTGTGTGGCAAAATAGGTGTCAATAATTTAGTTAACTTAACTGTCGCTTCGTAAATAACCGTCTGCATCTGTCGCCGGGCTAACGAATTCTTGGATTCAATATAAACCACATCTTTAGCAAAATCTAAATAAAATGCAGACATATCATTAATCAAAAATTCATTAACTTGTTTAATAATATCGACAAAATCATAATGATCATAGTTGGCCAAAACCTTAGCAACTAAGCGATCTAATTTAACAAGAATATATTGATCAACTGAACTTAATTTAGCATATTCCACTGTATCTACTTGAGGGTCAAAATCACTGGTATTGGCCAACATAAAACGTAGTGTATTGCGAATCTTCCGGTACGCATCTGACGTTTGTTTAAAGGCATCCATAGAAACAGGAACATCTGAACTGGTATCAACTGAAGCTACCCACAAGCGAATGATTTCCGCACCGAACTGCCGTTCAACATCACTAGGAACAATGACATTGCCCAATGACTTACTCATCTTACGTCCCTTAGCATCTAAGGTGAAACCTTGCGATAAAATCTTTTTATATGGTGCTTGACCCGTAACTGCCACCGAAGTAATTAAACTAGAATTAAACCAACCCCGATATTGATCAGAACCTTCCAAATACAAGTCTGATGGAAAATGTAGGTCCGGGCGTGTTTTCAAAACTGCTTGATTACTGGACCCAGAATCAAACCAAACATCCATAATATCTGTTTCTTTAGTAAATTGGCCATTCGGACTCCCCGGGTAACTAAAACCTTCTGGTAACAATTCTTTGGCAGATCTTTCAAACCAAACATTGGAACCATATTGTTCAAACAATTGCGCTACATGTTCAATTGTTTCGGGAGTCATGATTGCATCACCATTTTCAGCATAGAAAATTGGTAAAGGTACGCCCCAGATCCGCTGTCTAGAAATGACCCAATCACCACGATCTTTAATCATATTATAAAGTCTAGTTTTACCCCAACTTGGCTGAAAATCTAGTTGATCAATTTGATCTAAAATCTCATCCCGCATCTTGTCAATGGAAGCAAACCATTGCGGCGTAGACCGGAAAATCACTGGCTTTTTGGTTCGCCAATCATGCGGATAACTATGCGTAAAGAAGTCTAATTTAACTAATGTCTGCTTTTCTTGCAACAGTTTTGTGACCATCTTATTAGCATCGTCATAAAAGACACCTTCAAAACCTGGTGCTTCATCAGTTAAGCGTCCTTGACCATCCACTGGTGATAATACGTCTAAATGGTATTTCATTCCGACGTTAAAGTCATCGCCACCAAGACCAGGAGCCGTATGCACTAAACCAGTTCCTTCATCTAAGGTAACATGATCACCCAAAATTAAGACTGAATCACGATCATAAAAAGGATGACTGGCCACTAAATATTCAAACTCGGAACCTTTATATTCACGAATTACTTGCCATTGATCCCACTCTAAAGTTTGTGCCAAGTATTCAATTCGGTCACTAGCTACCACATATTTTTTGCCTGTTGGTAATTTAATTAATGAGTATTCAAACCGTGGGTTAACGGCAATCGCCTCATTAGCTGGTAACGTCCAAGGTGTTGTGGTCCAAACTAAAAATTCCGCATCATCATCTACTACACCCTTACCATCTTTGACCGGAAAAGCCACATACAAAGACGGGGATTTAATATCATGATATTCCACTTCAGCTTCCGCTAAAGTTGACTCAGAAGATGGAGACCAGTAAACCGGCTTTTTACCACGATAAATCAGTCCGCGCTCCACCATTTTACCAAAAACCCGTACTTCTTCAGCTTCATACTTAGGTTGCAATGTAATATATGGATTATCCCAATCACCACTGACGCCTAAACGCTTAAAATCCGTACGTTGTTTTTCTATTTCTTTCATTGCAAAATCATAGCATAATTGGCGATATTGGGCCGAGGTCATTTCTTTACGATTTACACCTTGCTTTGTCAACTGTTGTTCAATTGGTAAGCCGTGTGTATCCCATCCAGGAACATAAGGTGCCCGAAAACCAGCCATTGATTTGTAACGCACAATAAAATCCTTAGTAATTTTATTCATGGCGTGGCCCATATGAATATTACCGTTGGCAAACGGTGGTCCATCATGTAACACAAAAGTTGGACAATCGGCATTTAACTTTTGCCGACGTTGGTAAATTTGATTTTCTTCCCAATCTGCTTGCCACTGGGGCTCCATTTTGGGTAAATTACCACGCATTGGAAAATCGGTTTTACCTAAATTTAGGGTTTCTTTAATTTTCATCGTTTAAAAACCTCCTTAAATAAAAAAATTCGTCCCTCAATTAGGACGAATCACTCGCTATACCACCCAAAAAGTAAGTATATAAATTACAGATGTGTAAAACAAAAGCTGATAAAGTAAACTTCGAGCGCTTGATTTGGCTTACACTATCCCAAATTCGCTGACAAGATCAGAAGTTACTTGAATCTTTTGTAATATTTATTATTGATTATCAACATTATTATTTGCTTTGTCAACTACTTTTGTCGAATCTTTCTTTGGAACCAAATCATCATAGTCGTCATTTTTAATCTCTGCCGCTACTTGATCCAATTTGTTTAAGTAATTCTGTACAGTTGTATGAATATTATCAACTAACGTTTGATTATCATCCGCAGTTAACAATCCTTGCCAAGACTGCGAACTTAATAAATGCTGTTGCTCATCTACAACTTGTTGTAAAGCTTGGTAACTTTCAGCCATTTGCTTTTGCAAAGTCTGCGTTTGTGTGACTAAATTTTGCGCCTGAGTCTGGGCGTCTTGAATAATTTGGCGGCTTTGTTGAATTGCTTGATCAACCATATTTTCAGTGTTAGTTCGCGCTTGGGCAATTACTGTTTGAGCTTGTTCATCAGCTTGTTTTTTAACCTGATCAGCAGCATTTTGGGCAATAATAATGGACTCATTAACTGTATTTTGTAAATCATTAAAATAAGCAATTTGAGCCTTGGAATCCTTGAGATCATACTCTAAACGATGATTGGTCTTAAGTTCCTCACTATAATCTTGGATAATCTGTTCCAGAAAATGATCAACCTCATTTTTATCATAACCACGCAACTGTGTTTTAAATTCCTGAGTTTGAATATCATGGGGAGTTAAAGTCATACTAAAGAGCCTCCTTGGTTTTAATTAACTTAATGCTGATAAAGCTGAACGTACAATTGCCAATAATCCTTATTTTGTCCCAGTAAATCAACAATACTCAATTGTCCCTTACCACGCACACTAATTGTATCACCAATTGTCAAAAGATAGTCACTGCGTTTTTCATGCTGCCAATTAATGGATACTAAACCACGCTGCACTAATTCTTTTGCCTTCTGACGACTCAGTTTAAAACCCGTACTGAGAATTTGATCTAAGCGCATGGAATGGACATTCAGAGTTAACATTGTATAGTCATTTTTAATTAATAATAGCTGTTGCCAAGATATTGGCTGCAACCTAACCGTATTTTTACCGATTTGGTGTACCTCATTGACTAATAAGTCAGTAAGATTTGTCTCAGAAACAAATTGCCAATTAGTCCCATCAGTAATGATATCGCCAAAATTGTTCCGGTCTAACCCCAGATTAAGCAGCTTACCTAAAATTTGGTGGTGCTGTAAATCAATAAATTTATGATTAAAATTAATTTGAAATAATTGTAACTGTAAATCCGTGGACTGAAAAGGAATATAAGGCGGTACTACCAGTAATCTTCTCCGTTGGGCTCTTTGAAAACCACCGGACCAATATGGAGTTAATTCTGTAAATTGCGTCAATAATTGATTTGCCAAGCGCTGCTCATAAGGATTCAAAAACGGACTCAATTGTGATTGATAGGTTGTCATGGCCGTTTGCATGAGCGATTGTAATTTAAATAAAATTGCCTTATTCTGCGAATTAAAATCCATTAAAACAACCGTACTATTAATTGCTTAACTAAACCAATGACTAAAAAAGCCCAAATTGGTGAAAAACTAAGGCCAAAGATCGGTGGAATAATCCGATCAAAAATACCTAAAAAAGGCTCCACTAATTTTCTCAGCCATAAGCCTAATTTTGATTGGGCAGCTCCGGGCAACCAAGTTAACAAAGCCCAAATCACAATCAACCATTCATAAAGATCTAACAAATTTACTAAAACAACTGGCAGACCAGACATTAAATTGGCCACGTTAACTTAACCTCAACTTAATCATTAAAATCCATCGTTATATTATCAATCTGAAAATTCAAAGGTGTATATAAAAATACCCGCTCATCAATCTGACGAATATCACCCTTTAAGGCATAAACCGCACCCGTTAAAAAATCAGCAATTCGCCGCATTTGCTCATCATTGACTTGTTGAAAATTAACAATAACGGCATTTTGATTTAACAATTCTTGCGTGATTTTTTTAGCATCCGGATAAGAAAGTGGCCGTGCAATTTGAATTTCACTTTGTTTGGCTACTTTGTGGGCATTTAACGCCACAATATTATTATTTTTAGACGATTGTTCTGCTGGTTCTTTTTGAGTTGGAATCTCAGCATCATCATCTAAACCAAAAAAACTAGCTAATTTTTCAAAGGCCATTTTAATATCTCTCCTTAGTTCTTAGGATTGTGTCTTAAAAAAGGAGGCATGGAATCATCGTCTTCATTATCCGTATCATTTAATACATTGGATTGTCGGAAAATATCAAAGTCATTCGTTCCAGACTTTGAACCGTGATTTTGATTAGAATTATCACTACCAACTCCCCAAGCATCCAATTGTTGATCTGCATTGTCTTCTGTTGCAGTCGTTGGCGTCGGCTTTTTAGTTACAGCTGCGTTTTTAGAACTTTGGTGTTCGTCATCAATTCCCGTTGCGATCACCGTAACCTTGACTTCATCGCCCAAACTGTCATTAATAGAAGTTCCAAAAATAATATTAACGTCTTCTGTAGCTGCTTCAGAAACAATACTTGCTGCTTCTTGCGCCTCAAATAATGATAAATCAGGACCACCAGTAATATTTAATAAAACTTGCTGTGCGCCATCAATCGATACTTCCAATAATGGTGAAGAAATAGCTTTTTTAGTAGCATCCACAATCCGGTTTTCACCATTGCCTGTACCGATACCCATTAAGGCTGAGCCTTGATTAGACATAACTGTTTTGACATCCGCAAAATCCAAGTTCACAAAACCGGGCGAAGTAATCAAATCTGAAATACCTTGAACACCTTGTCTTAAAACATCATCCGCAACATGTAATGCTTCATTCATCGGCGTCTTTTTATCAACTATCTCTAATAAACGATTATTAGCAATAATCACCAAGGTATCAACATGTTGCTTTAATTCCTCAATACCTTGATCAGCAAACTTCGCACGTTTGGGTCCTTCAAACATAAATGGTCTAGTAACAACACCAACCGTCAAAGCTCCAGAATCTTTGGCCACCCGGGCAATCACTGGGGCTGCCCCCGTACCAGTGCCGCCCCCCATACCAGCAGTAATAAAGATCATATCTGATTCTTTTAATAAATCAGAAATCACATCTTCACTTTCTTCTGCAGCTTTTTGACCAATATCTGGATCAGAACCTGCTCCTAATCCTCGTGTTAACTTAGGTCCTAATTGCAACCTAGTATTAGCTTGTGAAAGATCTAAAGCTTGCATGTCAGTATTAGCTGCAATAAAATCAACGCCCTTGATATTTTCTTCAACCATTCGATTAACAGCATTACCACCGGCACCACCAACACCAATGACTTTAATTACTGCCGAATTTTTTTCTTTCCTGTCCATTGAACTGTCCATTCTAACAAATTCCTCCTGATCTGCCTCACGCTTTTTTAATCAAAAAAACGACTCCAAAAGTTTTTAATTTTTTCACTAGTTGTTCTTGATTTATGCGATTTTTCTTTGACTGGCGTTGTTTTAATATTGTCTAAAGAATCAGGACGATTTGTATCTGCTTTAACTGCTGTCATACCTTTAGAAGTATGAACAACATTATAAGCAATCAAATCCAAATCATTTAACCCTTGTGCATATAATACCAAACCTAGCCCTTCAGTAAAAGCCGGATGCCGTAATCCCATTTGTTCCGGAATAAATGTTTTAGTTTTCATTTTTAAAATTTGCTGTGCTAAAGTATTGACTCCCGCCATTTCAGCCAAACCACCCGTCAAAATGACTCCACCTGGTAAATCTTGGGCGTGAATACTAGTTAATCCTTGCTGCAACCGTTGAAAAATTTGTTGCATCCGTGCAGCAATAATCGAAGCTAAGTACTGACTGGAGATGTTTTGCGGTTGATCTTGACCAACGACTTCCACGGGGATGGTTTCCTCCGCCATTTCTGCTCCCACATCAGCATTACCATAATAATGTTGTAACTTTTCAGCATTGTCCAACGTTGTATTTAAAACCACAGAAATATCGTGAGCTACCAAATTACCGCCTTCTGGATCAATCGCTGTAAATTTCAATTTATTATCATGAATAATGGAGGCCGAAGTTTGACCACCACCTAAATCAATAATTACTGCACCGAAGTTACGCTCACCTTTATCTAAAGCTACCTTACTCAAAGCCAAAGGCGCTAAAACTTCATAAATAATATTTAAACCTGCTTTTTGAATTGCACGCTGCATATTATGAATGATAGATTTCGGTAACGCATATAAAATGCCATTAAACTCTAAGCGACTACCAATCATGCCGCGCGGATCCTTAATATTTTTAAAACCATCTACACAAAAATTATCTGGTAACAGCGCCACAAATTCTAATTCAGGGGTCAAAGTTTGGACCATGGAAGCTGTAATTACTTTTTGCACATCAGCAGCAGTAATCTCTTTAGAGGGTTCATTTAAAGCAATCATGCTATGTGCTTTAAATATTTGTAAACCATTAGCAGGAAGACCAACCACTACATCGCTGATTTCAGTATTAGATTGCGAGGCAGCTTTTTTTACGGCTTCACCAATCGCTATTGCTGCTTGATCAATGTCCACTATCGTTCCGCGATTCATTCCTTGCGAATGGGCACTTCCCACGCCAATAATATTAGCTTGTGAGTTTGTAACATTGGCCACCACTACTTTCATTGACGTGGTTCCAATGTCTAAACTAACAATGATTCGTGAATCATCCATTCTATGATCCTCCTACAACATTTTCAGATTTACTAATGGATAAACCTATTAAATTAATGATACCAAAGTTTTTAGAACTATTCCACCTTCAGACCTGCTGTACCAAAAGGTTTTGAATAAGCCCCCACTTCCAAATTAATAACACCATTTTTAGACATAGTTTTCGAAATAGCAGGATAATATTTGAGTTTAGCAGCTAAAGTGCGAATATCCCCTACGACCAAATTACCATCATTCATATATAAGTTGACCCGATAGGGATGTTCCTTCGTATTTTTACTACCGTGAATTTCTGAAATATCACTCCGTAAACTGGGCGAGCAAGACAGGTATAATTTAACCACTTGCTTTAACGTAACTTTAGTATTCAAGTTTTGGTAAACAGGAAAATTACCAATGGGTTGCTTCAACTTTTGATTAACTAATTGCTGGTTCTCCAAAACACGATAATAGCCTTGCTTTTTTGTAATAAAACCGACGGTTTGATATTCCTGAACTGTAAAAGTTAATTGATTAAATTGTTGATAATGATAACTGATTTTTTTAATTAAAGGCACTTTGGTTCTAATCTGCTTTTCAATTTTGGAACGTTCAACTAATGTCTGCAGCACTAACGTATTTTTATCAATTCTGGAGGCATCAATTACTTGTTGCGCACCTAAATAGTTAACTCCCACAACTGAAATTTTTTGGACATGACCCAACGGCGAAAATAAATAGCCAATCATTAAGATTAAGCTAACTAAGCCTAGCATAATTAAACTGCCGGGTAATATTTTGCGCAACCGCTGCTGATAAGTCTGCGACTTGGTGGCTTCTGATTGTGAGCGATGATATTGATTTTTAAATTGTAATAATTCATTGGACTTATTTTTTTTCATCAATCTACTTCTCAGTAGTAATCAAGTCTAATAAGACTTGAATTAACCGATCACTAGCATCAGCTACCCCCAATTGGCGGGCATGCATGGACATTTGGTGTAATAGTTGGGAATCATTTACTGTTTTAGTCAACAATTGTTCCAAACTAGCAGCGGTCAATTCTGATTCAGGTAACAACAAAGCAGCATGCTCTTTGACCAATGATTGGGCATTCTTAGTTTGGTGATCGTTAGTGACATAAGGACTAGGAATAAAAATCGCTGGAATTCCTAAAGCTGTTAATTCAGCAATGGAGGTCGCACCACTGCGCCCAACGATCAACGCTAAATCAGGTAAAATAGCTGGCATATCATCAATATAAGCAACTACTTGCACATTGGCGGCCAGTTGCTGTGGCAACTGCGAACGTACCTTATCATAATGTACTTGACCAGTTACAAATAAAACTTGAAATGCTGCTTGACTGAAATAATCCCAGCTAGCAACTACTGCTTCATTGATTGGACGAGCCCCACGACTACCACCAAAAATCATAACAGTAGGTTGTTTTGGATCCAAACCAAATTCTTGTAAGCGTTGATTAGGTTGCAACTTAGCTACTTCTTGTGCCCGAGGATTACCCGTAAATACTAATTTAGATTTTTCCTTAAATTGTCCTACCACATCCTTAAAAGCATACGCAATCCGATCCACAAAATGCCCCAAAAATTTATTAGTTAGACCAGCCACTGAATTTTGTTCATGGATGACCGTCGGAATTTTTTTTAAGTGGGCGGCTAACACAATTGCACTAGAAACGTAGCCCCCAGTCCCTACTACAATATCTGGTTGAAAATCAGTAACAATTTTTTTAGCTTGCTGAATACTTTTAGCAAATAGCCATAAAGTTTGAACATTCTGCCAGGACAATTTACGCTTGAAACCTTGCAGACGCAAAGTTTGAAACGGAATGTTTTCTTGCGTAATAATTTTTTGCTCTAAGCCTGCCTCAGTGCCGACGTACAAAACTTCGCTCACTAAATGTCGTTCTTTCAATCGCTTAATTAAAGCTAAAGCTGGATAAATATGTCCACCAGTTCCGCCACCAGATACAATTATTCTCATAATTAACCATCCTAATTCAGTTTTTCAACATCACTGATAAATTGATCGCCACGTTGTTCAAAAGTTGCAAATTGATCCCAACTAGCAGCTGCCGGTGATAATAACAAAACATCCCCTGGTGCCGTTAATTGATAAGCTAAAGGTACCGCTTCATCTAAATTATCAACTAGTTTAATAGTTGCGACTCCCGCCTTTTGTGCGGCCTTTTGCATTAAATATTTCGTCTGACCGTATAACACAATGGCTTTGACATGACGTAATTGTTCAACTAAGTCATCAAATTCAAAACCGCGATCTAATCCACCGGCAATTAAAACTAATGGTTGCTTAAAAGCTTGCAATGCCACAATGGTTGCTTCAATATTAGTTGCTTTAGAATCATTATAAATTTTACGACCATGTAATTGTTTAACAAACTGAATCCGATGCTTAACCCCTTGAAAAGTAGTTAAAACTTGTTTAATAGCTTGATTCGATTTACCCATTAACTTAGCCACAGCAATCGCTGCTAAACAATTTTCAATGTTATGTTGTCCGGGTAGAACAATTTGATCAACATCAATGATTGCTTCTTGTCGGAAATAGAGTGTCTGCCCTTTTTGATAAGCTCCTTGTTCACTAACGTCCAACCGTGAAAAAGGCACTACCTGTGCTTGGGTTTGCTGGCTTAAAGTTCGCCATTCTTCTTGATCAAAATTCACCACAAAGTAATCGTCTGCAGTTTGATTTTGTGTAATTTTCATTTTGGCCCGCACATAATTCTCTCGCGTTTTATGGTAATCCAAATGTGCTTCATAAATATTGTTCAGTACCGCAATCTTCGGACGTAACTTGGTAGTGCCTAATAATTGAAAACTGGACAATTCAACTACAATATCGTCAACAGGAGTTGCTTGTTGCACAACCTGCGAAACAGGGATGCCAATATTACCTGCTTTATAAGCGTGTCCCGCTGCCCGTTCTTGGTCTAAAATTAACTGAATTAAAGTCGTCGTTGTGGTTTTACCATTAGTTCCAGTTACTCCCACAAAAGGTGCTGACGAGACTTCGTAAGCCAGTTCCGGTTCTGTAATAATAGGAATATTGCGTTCCATTGCCGCCTTGACTAAAGGTAATTCATACGAAATACCCGGATTTTTAACAATCAAATCAAAATCCTGCTCAAGTAATGAAACTGGATTACTACCCGTAAGCACTTTCAGTCCTCGATCCCGTAATTGTTGGGCTTCCGAACTGTCTTGTTGATCATTAATAGTTAAAGTTGCACCTAATTTGTTTAGTAATAATGCTGCATTAAAACCACTTTTGGCCAAACCCAAAATTAGCACTTTTTGACCTTGATAATCATTAATCTCTTTCATTAAGTCCTCCTTAACTCACAAATATGATTATATAACTTAATGCTGCCAATAGACCAACTGCCCAAAAAACTAACACAACTTTCCATTCTGACCAGCCTAACATTTCAAAATGATGATGAATTGGCGACATCTTAAACACTCGATGCCCTGTTGTTTTAAACACAGCTACTTGGATCATCACACTCGCCGTTTCCACAACAAATACAATTCCAATCCACAATAACGACCACGGTATTCCTAACACCAAAGAAACAGCTGCTAAGCCAGCACCTAAAGCTAAGGAACCAACATCGCCCATAAAAATTTTAGCCGGTTTATGGTTAAAAATCATAAAGCCAATCATTGCGCCAACAACACTTAAACAAGCTACAACAACATCAAAGTTAGTTTGTTTGTATGCAATATAAGCATAAGTCAAATAAGCAATGATCGTTAATCCAGTTACTAAGCCATCCAAACCGTCCGTTAAATTAACTGCATTAGAAAAGCCAACCAACCAAACTAGCATAAAAATTACATAAATAATCAGAGAATGAAAAATATAACCAAAAAATTGTAAATCTGTTGGTAATTGATAGTAAAGATAGAGTCCGCAAAAAACTATTGCAAATAACAGCTGTAATAAGGATTTTTGCCAAGCCAATAAACCTAAATTACGATGATTTTTTAATTTAATAAAATCATCTAAAAAACCAATTAAGCCAAACAGTAGGAGCATTAAACTAATCAGCATCAAGGAATTAGTAAATAATTCCAACCATGTTCCAACCCAAATATTAGTCAGCACCATCGCCAATAAAAAGATCACGCCTCCCATTGTCGGGGTACCGGCTTTATATTCTTGCCAACTAGGACCTTCTTCACGGATTTGTTGACCTTCACGATTAGACAACATCACCTTGATAAATAGTGGCATAAAAATTACTACCAAAATTAAACTGCTAATTAATGGGATTATCATTTTACCCAAATTCATTTCTCAATCCTCGCTTTATTTTTGTTTCAGATGAATAACTACTTCCTTCACACTATTCAACACTGCCTGCGGTGGCACACTTTGCCGCACCGCATAACCTTGACCTTTAATCACGATCTTTTTACCAGTAATATCGGCTAATTTTAATAAATCGTTTTTCGACCAACCATGAACATCAGGCATAGTCATTGCGCCATTGGTTAACAAAATGACACGTTGATCAGGTGTCACAGCTGCTTTAGCACTCGGCAACTGTTGTACTACCTTGGAACCGGTGCCGACAATACCAACCTTTAACTGTTGCTTTTGTAGCGCTTGTTGCACCGTAGTTAAATTTTGATTGGATAATTCAGGCATCGTAATTGCAGTATTATCCGATTGTACATTTTCTATTTTACCGGTTCCTAACAATCGTTGCATCATCGGATTAAAGACTTCAGACAACATTTGTTCAGGAGCCTTAGTCATCACACTCGGTTTCTCCATCGTAATATAAACTAAATACTTAGGTGATTTGGCCGGTGCTAAGCCAGCCACCGAATATAGATAATCATTACTGCCAGTTAAATAGCCGTTAGTCCCCGAAATTTGTGCTGTCCCCGTTTTAACTGCAACATCTTGACCAGGAATTTTATAAACTGTGCCCGTGCCGTAACTATCTTGGACCACTTCGCGCATTGCAGCTAGAACCTGTTTAGTCGTTTGGTCCGTCACTGGCTGTCCAACTTGTTTGGGTTTAATCGTTTGAACAGAACCGTTATTGGGATTTTCAATGCGACTAACTAGTTGGGGCTGCATCATTTTGCCATGATTACCAATTGCGCCCAAAGCTTGCACCATTTGCATGCCGGTCACCGAAACACTTTGACCAAAAGCAGTAATGGCTTGATCAGAAGCATGCTGAAAATTAATTTGACCAGCTACTTCACCAGGCAAATTAACATGCGTTAACTGGCCAATTTTAAATTTATGCATATATTTTAGCCAAGTTTTCGCACCCATTTGTTGCTCCAAAGCAACCATTCCGACATTACTCGAACGTGGAAAAGCTTGATTAAAAGGGATCTCGCCCCACCCACTGGTATTCCAATCATGGATAGTTCGTCCGCCAATAGTGATTGCCCCGGAACGATAATATTGATTAGGATTGTAATGATGTGAGTTAATAGAAGCTGCCAAAGTCAAAACTTTAAAAACTGATCCTGGCTCATAGCTATCTTGTAAATTAATATTTCGCCAAGAATGCATCAGATTATTCTGAGTTTGGGGATCAAAAGTCGGTCGCTGTGAAATAGCTAAAATATGTCCTGTTTTAGGATCGGTCACAATAGCCTGCATGGATTGAGGCCGATATTCTTGATAAACCTTGGTCAGTAACTGTTCTAAATAGTGTTGATAATTAACATCAATCGTCGTATAGACGTTATCCCCTTGCACTGGCAGCACTGTTTTCTTATGCGTTTGTGGCAGTGTATAACCTTCAGGATCAGTATAACGAACCTCATAGCCATTTTTACCTTGTAAAATCTTATCATAAAAACTTTCTAATCCCATTAGGCCTTGATCTTTGGCGCGCTGAGCGTGACGACCAACTTGTGCTAAACCAATCGTATTAGACGCAAAAGTGCCGTTAGGATATGATCTATCCGGTACTGCATCAAAATAAACCCCCGGGAGATGGTGTTTCTCAATTGCTTTTTTAACACTCAAACTAATCTTTTGACCCGCTAAACCAAATTCCACTTGAAACACATGCCGGTTTTGGGGGTGCAAGATTTGTAAGATTTTTTTCTGACTCAGTGGAATATACTGACTCAAAACCTGAGCCGTATGTTTTTTGTTTTGAACATATAGAGGTTTACCACCAGCTCCTTTATATGTATGATCCAAAACAACAAATAATTCGTACGATTGATCACTATAAGCAATCTTAGAACCATCATCCGCATAAATATTGCCCCGCTTAGATGATAGAACTCTTTTATGGCGGTATTTTTGCTCTGTGCGCCGTGTTAAGTCAACACTACCGACATGCCCACTCAGTGCGATGTAACTAAACCGCACCAAGCAAACTATAAAAAATAAGGCAATGACAAGAAGGAAGAATCGGCCGATAATTCTTCGATCACGTCTTGCCTTGCTGATATTGATTTTGTCATTATTAGAATTAAACTTTTGACTCATTTAGAAATATTCCTAATATTATCAGA
This sequence comes from Bombilactobacillus sp. ESL1187, assembly GCF_058107155.1. Taxonomy (NCBI): domain Bacteria; kingdom Bacillati; phylum Bacillota; class Bacilli; order Lactobacillales; family Lactobacillaceae; genus Bombilactobacillus; species Bombilactobacillus sp. ESL1187. The sequence continues at coordinate 1,462,676 of NZ_JBYLTZ010000001.1, read as the reverse complement.
ATGTAACTGTAAATTGTGTTTTTGAGCAATCTTTAACAGTCGACCTGAATTACTTAACTCAATAATTTCTTGATGTAAATCTGTGTTCGAATTTAATACTTTTTGGGTTTGTTCAGCCAGGTCCTGGGCATGATGCTGCTGAACAATTGTCTGTGTTCGTAAATGAACCAAACCATACATCATGATAATTACGATTAAGCCAATTAAACAAACCAAACTTTTTTCAAACCCGGAAAAAGGCACACTTTTAGTGTTTAATTCTACAGCTGTTTGTACTTTATTAGTTTGAGTTTTAGTTTCAGTTAAAGAGTCTAATTGACGTACAGTATTGGGTTCCATTCAACTATCTCGATTCCTAATCTTGTTTATTTAATCTTTTGAGCTACTCGTAAATGCGCACTATGAGCACGGTGGTTTTGTTCAATTTCAGTTGAACTAGGTAAAATCGGCTTTCTGGTAATAACTTTCAATTCTGGTTGCATTTCTGGAGGAATAACCGGTAAATCGCGTGGAACATTAACTTCACTGTGACGCCGAAAAACCTGTTTCACAATTTTGTCCTCTAATGATTGAAAAGTAATGACACTCAGAAAACCGTTTAATTTTAACAAATCAATCGCCGCTTCTAAAGATTGATCTAACGATGCTAACTCATCATTAACCGCAATTCGTAAAGCCTGAAAAACTTTTTTAGCAGGATGCTTCTTCATTTTTCGACGTGCTGGCGCTGGCAAACAAGCTTCGATTAAATCAACTAATTCAAAGGTCGTTGTGATTGGTTGGTTTAAACGCTGCCGAGTAATTGCCTGGGCAATGCGCTTAGCAAAACGTTCATCACCGTAACGTTGAAAAATGTTTGCTAGCTGAGCAGCTGAATAAGTATTAACAATTTGATAAGCATCTAATTCTTGGCTTTGATCCATCCGCATATCTAATCGCGCATCGTAGCGATAACTAAAGCCACGTTGAGGATCGTCAAACTGTGGTGAAGAGACCCCCAAATCATATAAGATCCCATCGACCGTCGTAATACCTAACGCTGCTAGCTGCTCTTTTAAATCCGCAAAATTAGCCATCACTAATTCTAAATGATTATCAGTTTCTTCATTGGTTGTTTGACGTAAAGCTTGACCTGCTAAAATGGCTTCTTGATCACGATCAAAAGCAATCACTGTTAAATGATGACCCTGACTTAATAAATAACGTGTGTGACCGCCACGACCAAAAGTGGCATCAATATAAACACCACCATCATGAACTTGTAAAGCATCGACAGTCGGATTTAAGAGCACTGTTTTATGTTGGAACATAATACCACCTAAAAATAATTATTAATATAAAAGTAAGATTCTACATTAAAGATAAACCGAACAATCATTTAATTAAAAATAATTTTGTCACAAATTATCTGTAAAAAAAAATAACTCACTACTATTAAAAGTAGGTATATTGGTCCCACTTCTCTGTATGAATGTTACCACAATCTCACTTTTAGCACCACTAATCAGTAAAAAATATTCTAATTTAGTCTTTTTTGTCAAAAAACTATCGCTAATAGTCCGAACATATGTTCATGATTAGTGATAGTTGCTTTTTTCTGAAGATTCAAGTAAGATAATTCCAATATGAAAGATTTCAGGTGAAGTTTTTTGAAGAAAAAAAAGAAAAGTGTTTTTACTATAATTACGCAGATTTTTGTTTGGGCCATGATTATTGTAACCATCGCTGGTGTAGTAATTCCTGCTGTCATGGGTGGTTTCTAAACTGACCAGAAGAAAAGGATGAGGTCGTATAAACTTCATCCTTTTTTATATTACTACAAGTTTACTCAGAAATATCTTGTTGAAACCATTTCTCGCTCAATTTTTTCAATTGACCATTGGTTTTTAATTTCCGCAAAGTTGAATTAATCAAATGCTGCGTCTGCGTATCTTGTTTGCGCATCCCAACTGCAAAACTTTCAGTGGGAAACGGCGTATCCAAAATTTGAAATTGCTGTGCATTTTTAGTATGGGCTAAATAGTATTCAGCAAACACCCGATCAAATAAAAAGCCCTGAATTCGTCCTGCTTTTAAATCCAAAAAACCATTTTCGATATTATCATACAAAACCGGCGTTTGATTTTTAATTTTATTCTTCAATAAACGCGGTTGCTGCATTAAATCGGAATAACCCACTGAGCCAGATTGGGTTCCTAAAGTTTTTCCCGTTAATTGCTTAATTTGGTGAACCCCTGAAGCCTTTTTGACAACGATAACTTGTTCATCTTTTAAATACGGCCGTGAAAAGGCAACTTTCTTAGCACGTTGCGGCGTTTTAGTATAACCATTCCAGATTAAATCAATCGTTCCGTTGCGTAATTCCGTTTCTTTCATGGACCAGTCAATCGGTTGAAAAATAATTTTTCGATGAATGGTTTTGCCAACTAATTTGGCCAGATCAACGTCAAAGCCAGTTAATTGGCCCGACTTTTTCACAAATCCCATAGGTACATAAGAATCATCCAAGCCCACAATTAATGTATTATTACTACTACCAATCCGGTGCGTGTTTTGCTGACACCCGCCAACAAATACTAACAAGCTTAATAAAATTAAATATTTACAAATTTTTTTCATTTGCTTGTCCTCAACTCAAATGTTTGATCAGAAACTTGCTGAGCAAAATCTAAATCGTGCGTCACAACTAGTTGCGTCATTTGGTCGGCCTGAAATTTGCGTAATAAGTTAGTGACTTGTTGCCGATTCTGTGCGTCCAGTGCGCTCGTCGGTTCATCGTAACATAAAATTTTGGGTTCTAAAATTAAAGCCCGGGCAATTGCTACTCGTTGTTTCTGACCTCCGGACAATTGAAACGGATAAAGCTTAGCTTGCGGTGCAATTTGTAATAAATCCAACAGCTCTTGAGCTTTTTGCAGAGCTTGTTGTTTCGAGCGTTTTTGAACTTGAATGGGGGCCAGTAGTAAATTATCTAAAACACTTAAATTAGGAAATAGTCGATAATCTTGAAAGACAACCCCCACGTTATTTTGACTATGATCTTGCGGTGTAAACGGCTGTCCGTCCAAGAAGAACTCGCCGTGATCTACACTTTCCAATCCCAGAATAGTTCTTAATAACGTGGTTTTACCAACCCCACTGGGACCGACAATTGATAGTATTTGTCCGGGCAATACTTGTAAGTTAATATTGTCTAAAACTAATTTATCGCCAAAAGTTTTAGTAATTTGTTTAAGTTGTAATTTCGGTTGTTTATTCATAGTATGAAAATCTCCGTTCAATCCAATTTTGTATTAATGTCAAAACCCCTGTCATAATTAGATAAATAATACCAACTAAAATTAAGGGGACCAACGTGACGTCACGCGCTGTGGCCACATTACCTGCCCGTAATAAATCACCAATTCCTAATACATAAACTAATGACGAATCTTTGATCAAGTTAATAACTTCATTACCCATGGATGGTAAGACGATTTTGACTACTTGTGGCAAGATCACAAAGCGAAAACTTTGCCATGACGATAATCCTAATAAGGCTGTTGCTTCACGCTGATCTTGACTAACCGCCTGCAACCCCCCACGAAAAATTTCAGCAAAATAAGCTGTATAATTTAAAATAAAAGCTACGAAAGCGGCTGTCATCCGTTCAAAAACAATGCCAATCGTTGGTAATCCATAAAAAATAAAGATTAATTGGAGCAATAATGGCGTGCCCCGCATCAGCCAAACGTAAGCATCTAAAATCCAACGTAATAAATGCCAACGACTTCGTAACCCTAAAGCGACAATAATTCCGAGAATAATCGAACAGATTAAAGTCCCAATGAATAACTCCACGGTTACTTTGGTGCCACTCAATAATGATGGTAAAATTTCTCCAATATATTTCATAATTTCTCCTTCAACTAAAAAATCCCCTTGAGTTAAAAAACTCAAGAGGACGAAATTTTCCGCGGTGCCACCCCATTTTTTGCCAAACTCACATTTGACAACTTAGGCAGTTATAAACTGCACAAAATAACGGATGCTAAACCGAACGGGCTTTAAACCTTTTGACTCACAAGTGTGTTCTATGCTGTCACTAATAACTGTTTGCACCAACCACAGCTTCTCTAAATTAGCGCACATATCTATCTTGTTCATTGTCGCATAATTAAATATTTTATTTTTCATTATGATGAAATACTCGTCGCCAAAAACCGTCTTTTTTAGCAGTTGCTTGTTCTTGATTAAGACTAATCTCATTTAATGGAATTTGATCACCGAGAATCCGGTGAGCCAAATTCTGATAACCAACGGCCGCTGGATTATCAAGCTTCTCCTGCAATATTGATTGACCTTGATTAGAAGTAGCGATTACTTCATCATCGTCGATGATAACACCAATTAAAGGAATTGACAAGCGGTTTACGATACTTTGAATATCCATAGACTTACCATTTTTAATCATCTGTAAGCGAATTCGATTAATAACTAAATGCAGTCCGTAAGTTAAATTAGATTGCTCCAATAAACCGACCACCCGATCAGCATCACTAACCGCTGCCACCTCCGGGGTCGTGACCAAAATTGCACTATCAGCTACCGCCACCGCAGCTTTAAAACCCGTTTCAATTCCTGCAGGACAATCCAAGATAACAAAATCAAAATTTTGTTTTAATTCAGTAATAATAGTTTTAATTTTGGAGATATTTAAACTAGACTGTCCAACATTTTGTGAAGCAGCCAGTAACGAAAAATCTTGAGGATGATCGGGATGTTGAACCAACGCCTGCATCAAGTTAACGCGATCATTCAACACGTCATCCAAATCATAAATAATCCGATTACTTAATCCTAAAATAGCATCAAGATTACGCAAACCAACATCCAAATCTACCGCGCAAACTCGCTTACCGGCTTGTACTAAAGCTAAACTTAAGTTAGCACTAGTTGTAGTTTTACCGACACCGCCCTTACCGGAAGTGACAACAATTGACGTTCCCATCAAACTCCCCCTAATTTAAAATAATTTCCATTTGTGGTCTAATCTTCAATAATTGATCAAGTGAAGCTGTTGTTAACGAATGCAAATCGTTGACATAGAAAAAAGACTTCGCATCAAACTTCGCATCATCAATATCCGACACAATTTGAATCAAATCACAAATTCGAACTTGACTAGCATGCGTCATATCACCCACGACCACAGCTGTATCATTATTTGGATAACCCGCACACACAATTCCTTCAATAGAACCGATTGCAAAAACACTACCAGCAGCGCGAATTTGTGCGCCTGCATGGACGTCACCTAATAACAACACATTTCCCGGGTAATTCATAATTTGTCCAGAACGGATAATCCGCGTTTCTAATTTCAATTGTCCTTGAAGCAAATGTTGTTGTACAACACTTTTAGGAATCACCTGACTGATAATTTGCTGTAACTTAAATACTGGAAACTGCGCAATCACCGCTTTTAAATCTTTTTTTTGTTGTAAATTTAACCACCGAGTTTGAGTATCGACCGTTAGATCTAGCGATTGTTGCGTGGGAGTCTGCGTTTGAATTTGCTTTAATAACTCCTGTACCTGGATTAAAGCTTCTGAAAAATCACTACCGTCAATAATTTCTAAGAAATAAGTTTGACCTTTTCCCTTCAAAACTGCACTCTTCATACTAATCTCCCCACTTATTTTACATCAACCAGTCTAAAACTTTGGTCAAAGGATAATACAAAATGACAAAGAAGATGGAATTAACTAACAATGTTGGACCTAACCAATCAGTGACAAAATGCGCAATATCTACTGTAATTAAACTTAAAAAATTACCAATCAAAAATAAATAAATTAAAGAAACCGTCAAACTGATAAAATAAATACACCATTCAAAAACAAGCGTTTTCGGCACAAATTTCCGAATCTTATTAGTCAACCAGCCCACTAGTGGTAACACAATAGTGTACAAACCAAAAATATGTGAATAATAAGAATCATAAACAATCCCTAAAATTAGGGTATACCAAAACAAGTGGCTATCCACTTGTTGATCGCGTAAAATCATCATAACAATAATGATGAGTAAGATCTGCACTGAAACTTGAAAAGACGGTAAATTAAAGACTGCAAAAAATTGCTTTAACAAGCCGTCCAAAAAAAAGCCGACTAATAATAACAGTACTTGCAAAATGTATTTAGTAGTCTTATTTCTCAAATCAATCTGTTTAAACATCTCGACTAATAACCGTCACAATCGTAAAGTTATTTAAATCTGTTGCTGGTTTCACATAAACTGAAGAGACTAATCCATAATCATCCTTTTTCATGGCAACTACCTTACCAACAAACAAACCACGAGGGGTCAAACCACCCAAACCGGAAGTAACCACTTGTTGACCGGTTTTAATGCCTTTAGTAGAAGTGACATTGGTCATAACTAGCAAATTATTGTCCTTATCGTAACGCCCAATAATTCCGCTCGCATCATTACCATGTGGTTTGACAATTTCGACCGCAAATTTATTACTTAATGATTTGTCAGTGGAAATTAAACTAACCTTGGAGTTAGTCCGATTAACTTCAATAATTCGCCCAACCAAGCCAGATCCGGACATCACCGGCATATTTTTTTTCAAACCAGCAATCGAACCTTTATTAATAATTAAATAGTTTTGCCATTCATTAGGTGATCTTGCTGTCACAGCAGCCGATATCTGATGGTAATCAGTTAACGTCTTATTCAATTTAACTTGCTTTTTTAAATCTTGATTTTCTTTTTTTAAAACACTATTTTGTGCTTTCGTTTGTGCTAAATCATCAATTTGTTTTTTCAAATGCCGATTTTCTTGATACGTCTTTGTTAAATCACTGATTTCGCTTCCCCAACTCCGTACCGTATTAGCAGGATAAGCTATCACGTTACCAACAACACCAATTGTATCATTTCCTAACTGATGGATGACTGATGGTTGTGACTTACGATCACTAAAAGTCACTGAAGCAGCAATCATGCCGAAGGTGGCAATGACTACTAACATGATGATAATCAACTTTTTATTAGAAAAAAAGTTTCGCATTGCAAACCTCCAGATAATTAAAAAAGTGGGCTACCCCACCTATTATTTATTACGCTTCATTACTTCCAGATTTTTCAGTGATTCACCAGTTCCAATGGCCACACAATCCAAAGGATCCTGTGCCACAAAAACGGGAACTTTCGTCGAATCCGAAATAACATCCGCCAAATTCTTTAATAAAGCGCCGCCACCGGTTAAAACAATGCCATGGTCAATAATATCTGCGGCAATTTCTGGAGAAGTAGCTTCCAAAGTTTCTTTAATAGCTGTCACAATTTCTTCAATGTCTTCATGAATCGCGGTCGCCACATCAATTGCTGACAAGTCAACGGTCTTCGGCAAACCACTGACTAAATCACGTCCCCGAATGCTCGTGTCTCCCAATTGTTCTGCACTTTGTAATGAAGCTGAACCAATTTCAATCTTGAGTTGTTCAGCAGTCCGTTCGCCAATTAACAAACTGAATTGTTTACGAACATATGCAATGATGGACTCATCAAATTTATCACCAGCCATTCGAATAGAACGACTCGACACAATGCCACCTAAAGAAATAGTTGCCACATCAGTGGTTCCACCACCAATATCGACCACCATGCTACCGGTTGGATCCATAACTGGTAAACCAGCACCAATGGCTGCAGCAAACGGTTCTTCAATTAGATAAGCTTCCTGAGCACCAGCATTTTGTGTAGCTTCAATAACTGCTCGTTTTTCTACTTCAGTGACGCCGCTAGGGACACAAACCATCACATCAGGTTTGGTATTGCCTACTGCTTTATCCAAAAAGTACTTCATCATGGCTGCAGTTGTATCATAATCTGCAATAACCCCATCTTTCATCGGCCGAATGGCTTTAATACTTCCGGGAGTTCTGCCAATCATTGCTCTAGCTTCAGCACCTACAGCAACGATTTCACCAGTTGCCGTCTTCTTGGCAACTACTGAGGGCTCACGCAAAACAATTCCTTGCCCATCAACATAAACAATTGTATTCGCAGTTCCTAAATCTATACCTACTTTTCGTGACCGCATTCCAAACAAAACACTATCTCCTTAAATAACAGTACTTAGTCTATCTATTAAAGTATATCATACAAAAATTTAATTCAAAAATATTTATTGCATTATCTTTACAATAATTCTAGTCGTTGAAAACTGCTAAATTGATCGTCGCCAATAATCAAATGATCCAGCAATTTAATTCCCAGCAAGTTACTACAATTTTGTAATCTTTGTGTAAAAATAATGTCCGCGGTAGATGGCTGGAGATTACCACTCGGATGTTTATGCGCAATTAACAATTGACTGCAAGGTAGTTGTAAAGCAAATCGTAAAATTTCGCGCGGTTGCGCAGCTGCTTGTTGTAATGAACCTCTAAAAATAATTTTTTCTAATAACAACTGACTTTGATTATTAAAAAAATAGCCGATTAACTCTTCATGTTGTAATTGACGCCATTTCGTTAATAAATGCTGCGCTAATTGTGCGATCGTTATTTTTTCTCCCACAACTAACTGCTGCTGGGCTACCAAACGTTGGGCTGTTTCCCAAAGAATTTGAAATTGAATAATTAAATTCGAATCAAATTGGCGCCATTTAAAATCAGTAAAATTATCTAATACTGCGAGATTTTTAAAATCATTACTTTCAAAAGCCACCATTTGCACAAAATGTTGCACTGTTTGTTGGTTAGTGTCACCAGCTAACAGCCTGACCAATAATTGTGATAAGGTTAAGTTTTGACCACCGCATTGCGCGAGTCGTTGCTCTAAGTTCATTTTCTTCACCTCAAAATAAACTATGCAAAATCAAAACTTTTCTTTGTAATAACGCAACACCTCTCCGGCAAAATGTAGTGAGCCACAAATTAATAAGATCTCAGAATTTTGTAAATCATGAAGTGCTTGTACTAACGATGTTTGCCATGATTCAATAAAAGTTGCGCTGGCCGGTAAACAATAATCTTGAGCAGTCGCTGCCCGGGCTTCTGGCATACTAGTCACCACAATTTTTGTAGCTACCGTGGCCAATTGCTGTAAAATTTTTTGATGCTGTTTATCATTCATCGCAGCATACAAAATTTTTAACGAACGGTTTTTCCTAATAGGCTGTAAATCATTGATTAACTGTTGAATGGCTGCTAAATTATGTGCACCATCAACAATTACTAAAGGCTTACTTTGTAAAACTTGCATCCGTGCTAACAAACCGGGCACTTTTAAACTAGCCCGAATGACTGCCGGCTGCGGATTAGAAATTAACAAATGATACGCTTGTAATGCTAAAGCAACGTCAATAATTTGTGATTGCGCACAAGTTTTTAATTGCAAATCTTTATAAACAAACTGTTTATTGGACCAAGTAAAATTAGTCTTTTGCACAGCTTGAACGTGAATATCAGTTGCTTGAAAATCCTTTCGCCAACTATAAACTGGGGCCTTTAATTGGTGCGCCCGCTGTAGAAAAACTTGTTGCACAGCAGGAGTTAAAGCCCCCAAAATCACTGGCGTCTGGGGTTTAATAATTCCGGCTTTTTCTTGAGCAATATCCAATAGTGTCGGACCAATCAAAGCAGAATGATCCATGGCTACATTTGTCACAATCGATAGCTCAGGTGTAATCACGTTGGTTTTATCATGTTGTGCCCCAATTCCGACTTCAATAACACCATAATCTACTCTTTCTTGGACACATAATAAGAACATCATCACTACTAAAAATTCAAATTCAACTAAATAAAACTGCTCATCTAATTTCTGTAAATCACTCACTGCTTGTTTGACTTGATTAGTCAAGGCAATAATTTTTTGAGGAGTGATCGGCTGACCATTAATTAAGAAGCGCTCGGTAAAGTCTACTACATATGGTGAAGCAAAAGTGGCGACTTTTTGATGACTCTTCACTAATAATTGTGTTAAATAATAACAAGTAGTCCCTTTACCGTTAGTTCCTGTGACATGGACAGTTTTGATTTGATTCTGGGGATTATCAAAGTAGGCTAAAGCCCGCTTAACAAACATTAACGTATTTTGTTGATGCAGGTGGGGCAAGCTGTGAATGTAATCTAATGCCGCTTGATAATTAGTAATCAATGTCATTACTCCTTTTTTACTACACAAAAAAGAGGCGAGACCAGCGTGCCTTTCCACCGCTATGCTTATAATCACAATCGTTCGCCAGAAGCCTTTTGTGCACTTTGACTACAATTAGTGACTAAGACCTTGGTCTCAACCTCTTATCGTTATCTTTTCCAATAAAAACTAATTATTTTTCAATTCTTGAATGCGCGCTTGAATTTTAGCATAGCGTTCTTGATTATCTTGCAACTTATTTCGTTGTTGTTCAACCACTGCTTGGGGTGCGTGATCAACGAATCCTTGATTACTTAACTTTTTATTTAAGAAATCAATATCGACTTGAATCTTAGCCAATTGCTTTTCTTGGCGCGCAATTTCATCTTGCACGTTGACTAATTCCGTTAATGGTACATAAACCTCTGCTCCATCAACAACGGCACTGAACGCTAATTTGGGAGCCGTTAAATCAACGGCAATTTGTAAATCTTTAGGATGGCCTAAGCGTTCAATATAGTCTTGGCTAGCTTGAATCAAAGCTAACTTCGTTGTATCTTGCGGCTTAATTAAGATGTCAATCGGGTTCGCTAAGGGAGCATTGGCCTCAGAACGGATCTGGCGAATGGCTTTAATAATCGCAATCACAATTTGCATTTGTTCCACTGCTTGGGGCCGTGCCAATTCTTGATGAACTTGTGGATATTTTGCAACGACCAAAGATTGACCCTCATGTGGCATCGTTAACCAAATTTTCTCAGTGACAAATGGCATAATAGGATGCAATAAACGCAAAATTTGATCTAAAACATAAGCTAACACATAGCGTTTATTTTGTTTCTTAGTCTCATCAGTTCCGTTGAGCGTGGCCTTACTAAATTCGATGAACCAATCACAAAATTCATTCCAAACAAAGTTATACAGTGCGCGACCGACTTCACCAAATTCGTACTTATCAGACAATCGGAGAACATTTTCTACGGTGGAATTTAATTCTGACAAAATCCATTGGTCAGCTAAATCTAGTTGTTGTGCTTGAGGCATAGTATTTGGTGCCGGAGTATCGGCTAAATTCATAATTACAAACCGACTAGCGTTCCAAATTTTATTAATAAAGTTCCAAGCAGCGCCCACTTTTTCGTAACTAAATCGCGTATCCTGCCCAGGCGCAGAACCAGTAATTAAGAACCACCGGAGTGCATCAACACCATACTGATCAATGACATCCATTGGGTCAATCCCATTACCTAAAGACTTACTCATCTTACGGCCTTTTTCATCACGCATTAAGCCGTGAATCAAAACATCTTTAAAGGGCCGTTCGCCAGTAAACTCTAACCCTTGAAAGACCATCCGTGCTACCCAGAAGAAAATAATATCATATCCAGTAACTAAGGCATTGGTTGGGAAATACCGCTGAAAATCAGCACTTTGTTCATCTGGCCAACCTAAAGTGGAAAACGGCCACAATGCACTAGAGAACCACGTATCCAACACATCTGGATCTTGTTCCCAATTTTCGGCATCTTTGGGTTCAGTTTCGCCTACGTACATTTCACCAGTAGTTTTATTATACCAAGCGGGAATGCGATGTCCCCACCATAATTGCCGAGAAATTACCCAATCATGGACATTTTCCATCCATTGCTCAAAGGTATGTTCAAAACGCTCAGGCACAAAGTGGACTTTGCCGTCAGTTTGTTGATTTTTTAACACCATCTCAGCTAAGGGTTTCATCTTCACAAACCATTGAGTGGATAAACGGGGTTCAACTTGCACTCCAGAACGTTCTGAATGCCCAACACTATGAGTAATTGGTTCTTCGCTAAGAAGATAGCCCTGATCCTTTAAATCTTGAACCATTGCCTTACGCGCCTCAAAACGATCCATTCCCGCATATTTACCGGCTTGCTCATTCATTGTTCCATCAGCGTTCATGACATTAATCCGCTCTAGATTATGACGATTACCGACTTTAAAGTCATTAGGATCATGTGCGGGCGTAATTTTAACCATCCCAGTTCCAAATTCAGGATCAACATAATGATCTTCAATAATTGGTAACTTGCGACCAAATAATGGTAGAATCACTTCCTTACCCACGATATCTTGGTAGCGTTCATCTCCCGGATACACTGCAATTGCCACATCTCCCGGCATCGTTTCGGGACGCGTTGTCGCAATTTCAATAAAACCGGAACCATCAGCAAACGGATACTTAACATGATAAAAAGCTCCAGCATCGTCTTGATGCTCAACTTCAATATCTGACAAAGCTGTTTGTAATTGGGGATCCCAATTAATAATATACTCACCACGGTAAATCAAACCTTTGTTATAAAGGTCAACAAACACCTTGCGCACCGCTTTTGATAATCCTTCATCTAAGGTAAACCGTTCGCGGGAATAGTCTAAGGACAAGCCCATCTTAGCCCATTGTGAACGGATAATTTGAGCATATTCTTCTTTCCACTTCCACACTTCATCAACAAAGGCCTCACGCCCTAAGTCAAACCGAGTCTTACCTTCTGCACGCAGTTTAGCCTCGACTTTGGCCTGGGTCGCAATTCCGGCATGATCCATTCCCGGTAAATATAATGTATCAAAACCTTGCATTCGTTTTTGACGAATCAAAATATCCTGTAAGGTTGTATCCCAAGCATGTCCCAAGTGTAACTTACCAGTGACATTTGGTGGTGGAATAACAATCGAATAAGGCTTGGCTTTTTTATCACCGCTGGGCTTAAACAAACCGTCATCCACCCATTGTTGATAACGTCCCGCTTCAACTTCATTATGATCATATTTAGCGGACATTGTAAATTCTTCAGACATATTTTCAACTCCTAAAATAAAAAAATCGTCCTAATTACTTAGGACGAATGTGGGCATACGCGGTACCACCTAATTTAAAGTCAATGACTTTATCTTAATTTGATAACGGATTCCCGGTCATTCAGACAAGCTCACAAGTTACTACTTTGATTAGTTCACCGACTAACTCTCACTATGATAGTCTCGCTGTAAATCAACTGCTCAAAGCCTCTTGCTCATTGCTTTTTAATATTTATTTAATAATAAGAAAAAAAAGTTAACACGTCAAGTTTTATTACAGCAAAGATTCGATTTCTTCATCCTTTTGTTGTAAAAAACTATCAAATGGTGTGATGTTAGTTACTTCAATTCCAGCCAAGGCCCGTTTAATTAGCCCATCAACATCTAACAACGCTTCATATTGCCGGGCTTTTTGTAAATTAGGCTTAGTTTTTGGACGTGGTGGTGCAAAAATAGTACAGCAATCTTCAAATGGTTGAATTGACAAGTCAAAAGTATCAATCTCTTCAGCAATTTTAATGATTTCAGTTTTATCCATCGTAGCAACCGGACGGACAATTGGTGTCGTTGTCACATCATTGATCGCTGCCATACTCTCTAACGTTTGAGAAGCTACCTGCCCCACCGACTCACCATTAAAAATGGCCAAGCCTTGACGTTGTTGGCGAATCAAGTCTGTCAAACGTAACATAAAACGCCGTTGAACAGTCATCAAGTATCCCTCAGGAACTTGCTGCTTAATCGTTTCCTGAATTTCCGTAAAAGGTACTTGAATAAACTGAATATGACCAGCATATTTGGCTAACTTCACAGTTAGATCTTTTGCCTTTTGTAAAGCATGTTCACTCGTATAAGGCGGACTATAAAAATGCACCATCTCAATATCAACACCGCGTTTTAGCGCCAAATAACCAGCAACTGGTGAATCAATTCCCCCTGATAACATTAGCTGCGCTTTACCGGCGGTTCCTACTGGTAAGCCGCCCGCGCCTTGATAGGTCTGACTGGATAAATAAGCTCCGTCTACCCGAATCTCAATCCGAATTTTAATATCGGGCTGGCGCATCTCTGCTTGAATATCTGGTAAATTTTCACTGACAAAATCGCCTACAGCCAAATTAATCTGATTCGTATCATACTCAAACGTATGATCGGCCCGTTTAGTAGTAATTTTAAAAGTTTGCGTTCCGCTATATTGCTCTTGAACCATCGCTAAAGCTAGTTGTTTAATGGCCGTTAAGTCCTTAGCAATCCGGACACTGGGTGAAAAATTTTGAATGCCAAATACCGATTTTAACTGCTGCATAACGCCTTGAGCATCAGCACCATTTAGGGCAATATGCATGCGATCTCGTTTGGGATGAATTCGTACTTGCGGATACGGATGTAAAACTTTTTCGACATTGCCATGTAAACGGTCAATAAAACTCCGGCGGTTTTTGCCTTTAGTCGATAATTCTCCGTAGCGTACCATAATTTCTGTATATTCCATAAATTTGTGGCTCTCCTAATTTAAAACTTGAAAATGTTGATAAATTTTATCTAGTGCTTCAATAAACTGCTGCATTTCTGCAACTGTATTCATTTCATCCAAACTCACTCGTACCGCACTAGTCGCAATCTGATCTGGAACGTGCATTGCTTTTAAAGTAATCGATTCTTCACCGTTTCGTGACGAACATGCACTAGTTGTGGATAAATAAATATCATACTCTTCAAAAGCATGCACAATCGTTTCACCACGCACACCCTTGAGCGCAAAACACAAAATATGCGGTGCAAAACTATCATCCATTTGTGAAAAAATAACAGCATTTGGTAATGTCTGTAAATGATCAAATAACATCTGTCGCAACTGTTGTTGTTTTTTAGCTTTAGCTGCTTGATCAGTTGTGGCTAAACGCCAAGCTCTGGCCATAGCGGCAATCGCGGGTGTATTTTCTGTTCCACCACGCCAATTCTGTTCTTGACCGCCACCATTAATTAGCGGCGCAATTTTCCGTTGCTTTTTGGCATAAATAAAACCAATGCCGCGCGGAGCATGAAACTTATGACCTGAAAAAGTAGCAAAATCAATCCGAGAATGCATTAATTGTGAACGTAAATTTTTACCAACTGTTTGTACAGCATCCACATGAAAATGAACATTAGGATAAGCTTTCAGTAAATCACCAATCGCCTTAATCGGTTGAATTGCGCCCACTTCATTATTCACGGCCATAATCGTTACCAAGATCGTGTCTTTACGCAATGCTTGTTGAACATCAGCGACCTGAACATGACCGCTTTTATCGACTGGCAAGTAAGTGACCTCAAAGCCTAACTTTTCTAATTGATGCAAAGTATTAGTCACCGCGGGATGTTCAATTTGTGAGGAAATAATATGTTTTCCAAAAACCTGCTTTTCTAAAGCAGTCCCCTTAATAATCCAATTGTCACCCTCAGAACCACCGCTAGTAAAATATATTTCATCACTATCACAACCCAAACTAGTGGCAATTTGGTGACGCGCTGCCTCTAAAATTTGGGTCGACTTATCTCCTAGATGATGCAAACTCGAAGGATTGCCCCAAAAATCATGACTCACCTGTTGATATGTTTTTAAAACTGATGGTTCAACTAAGGTGGTGGCACTATTATCAAAATAAATCATAAAGCTTCAACACTCCCAATTCCAAGAAAAAAATCCTAACTACGAAGCTTAGGACTTTTGAGGATAATCTGAATAATACAAATCTTCAATTCGTTGCACTGCTCCTGGCTCAACTTTCTCTAAAGCTGTAGCAATCGTTTGTACGGCCTGATGATAATCAAATTCTTGATCATACTGCATCTGGGCCTTTTGAGCAGCAGTTTTTACTTCGGGCACCGTTGCAACATATCTATTAGCATATTGTAACAGGCGCCCAGTAATTTGTACATCAGCAAGTAATTGCTGGGTTAACTGTTCAAAATTATTTAAATCTTCTTGTGTCACAAATAATTGCTTGGTCAATTCTTCAACATCTATCGGCAATTGTTTTAACATTTTCCCGACTTTATTGACTTCCTTTGTAACCATGGCAGAATATTTTTGATAGTCTTTCGATGTTCCAGGCAAGTGCAAAACAGCTACTTGGCGTTGTAAATGATCTAACTTAATCGTAAATTCTTGATAAGAATTAGTTGCCACAGATCTGCCATCTACTAAACCATCTAAATTTTGCTCAATCTTAATTTGTTGTTGCTCGATATCTTGTAATTGTTGATTTAATTGTTGTAACTGTTGCCAAACCTGGGAAAAAATAGCCTGTTCATCCCGAATCAATTTCAATTGCTTTTGATATTCAGTCTTAATCTGGGCAATTTTTTGTGAATAGGAATTGGCTAGCTGCCGCTCACCTTCATTCACAACGTACTCGTCTAATAACTGATTAATTTTTTGTTTGAGTAACCGATTTTGACGTTCAGCATGCCGGATAAAATCGCCAACTACTGGTTGATTACGCTGAACTTTGCGTTTATCTCGCCATTCCTGTGTAATTCGATGATATAAATAGTCAATTTTATCCTGGACTTGCTGATTAAGCTGATCAAATTCGTCAAAATTTAATTTCACCAGTAACAAATGCATTTGTTGCAGTAATTGCTTAATGTCTTTTAATTCCGTACTAATCTGCGGATCAGTCATTTTGATACTGGTAAATTGCATCTTCTTCTCCGCTGCTTGTAACTCTTTTAATTGTTCGGAATAATCAATCTTTAAACGCTGTTGCACTTGCTGTAATTGTTGCTGATAATTGGCTAAAGCAGCTTTAATTTGTTGTAGATCTTGTTGGGCCGCCAAAGCGTCACCTTGATTAATTTTATCTTCAATGAGTGCAAATTGCGTCATGATTTGTATTAACTGTTCACTTAAAGGGACGACCAAATCAGCTAATTCTTCACGATCATTTAACAACTGTTGTTGTTGTTGAACTTTGGTCTGCAAATCTTTTAATGTCGTTTGGTTTTGTTGAATACTTTGAAATAATTGTTTTAAACCCTTATTAGCAGTTAGTAATTTTTGCTTCTGCTCCGTGAGGATTTGTGTCAAGTGCTTCAATTGATGCCAAGCCGTAAACACCCGAAAACTCGCATTCTTTTCTGAAATACTAATCAACTGTGTTTGTAAATCTATAATTTGGCCTTTGCTAGCTTGATAAGCTGAACGATCTTTTTGAAAATGATCTAAACTAGCGCCAGTTAATTTTAAATCGGCTATTTGATCCAAAATAGTATCTAGGTTGTCTTCTTTGAGCTGATCAAATTGTGCCGTTAACTGATTAATAGTTTTTAAATTTTTCTGATAAAAGTAAATGATACCAATGATCATCACAACGATTAAAATAATGACTAAAATAAAAAATATCAAATTTAAGCCTCTCATATGAACATTAATTAGCAATTTATTTTTATTATAACAAATAAAGCTATCATTAATCCTTAAAAAAGTCTTAAAATCTATTCTACTATTATTGTAGCCATTAATCGTGTTGCTTAAAAGCTTGACTTTTTCTATTAAAGTAACTAAAATCAACTGCGTGTAAAATAATTGCAGCACTGAGTGACAAGCTCGTCAACAGTTAATAGCTCGAATGTTCAATTGTGTAACCTCCAGCTGCAAAAGGTGAAGATTGTAATATTAACTGCACGAATGTTGAACTCAAACGTTCATTATTTTACTCCAATCAAAATTTTGGAGGAATTTTTTATGCGTTATACAGGCCCTACTTGGAAAAAGTCACGTCGGTTAGGAATTTCTTTATCTGGCTCTGGTAAAGAATTAGCTCGTCGTCCTTATGCTCCGGGACAACATGGTCCCAAGAATCGGAACAAGTTATCAGAATATGGTACTCAATTACAAGAAAAACAAAAATTACGTTTAATGTATGGTTTAAATGAACGTCAATTTAGAAATGTCTTCTTACGTGCCGGTAAAATTCGCCAAGGTAAACATGGTGAAAACTTTATGATTTTATTGGAAACTCGTTTAGACAGCATTGTTTATCGTTTAGGTTTAGCAACTACACGGGCACAAGCACGTCAGTTGGTTAACCATGGTCATATTACTGTTGACGGCAAACGCGTTGACATTCCTTCTTATGAAGTTCAACCAGGACAAGAAATTTCTTTACGTGATCGTTCCAAAAACTTACAAGTTGTCAAGGATGCCTTGGAAGCTAACGTAGCACGTTTACCATTTGTAGAATTTGACGAAGATAAAATGACTGGTAAGTTAATTCGTTTACCACAACGTGATGAATTAGCTCCAGAAATTGATGAATCCTTAGTCGTTGAATTTTACAACCAAATTTTGTAATTTACTTTTGTTCCACAAAAAAAAGCAATCTTCGGGTTGCTTTTTTTTGTGAGAAAGGATCATAATTTGAGTCAACCTCTTGCTTATCGTATGCGTCCTAAAACCTTATCTGAAGTAGTGGGACAACAACATTTAGTCGGCCCTGGTAAAATCATCTGGCGTATGGTGCAAGCTAAACTTTTATCATCCATGATCTTATATGGTCCACCCGGGACCGGCAAAACCAGCATTGCTAGTGCCATTGCTGGCAGCAGTCAATATGCTTTTCGCCAACTTAATGCGGCCACGGACTCTAAAAAACAATTACAAATTGTAGCCGAGGAAGCCAAGATGAGTGGCACGGTTGTTTTGCTACTGGATGAAATTCACCGTTTAGATAAAACCAAACAAGACTTTTTATTACCTTTGTTAGAAAGTGGGCAAATTATTTTAATTGGGGCCACCACCGAAAATCCTTATATTGCTATCAATCCCGCAATTCGCAGTCGAACCCAAATTTTTGAAGTTAAACCGCTCAGCGCTTCTGATATTAAACAAGCTATTCAGCGTGCTTTAAGCGATCAAGCTCAAGGACTAGGTCAATATCCTGTGCAAATCACCGATTCTGCTATGGAAATTTTAACTACTGCTACCGGAGGCGATTTACGGATCTCATTAAATGGATTAGAATTGGCAGTCAAATCGACTCCGAAAAATGAGCAAGAACAAATTGTTATTACCGCCGAAATCATTAGTGAATCCCTGCAGCGTAAAACATTAACTGCTGATAAAAACGGTGATGGTCACTATGACGTCATTTCAGCTTTTCAAAAATCGATTCGTGGTAGCGATACAGATGCGGCATTACATTATTTGGCTCGTTTACTGGCAGCTGGTGAATTAAAAACAGTCATTCGTCGTTTAATGATCTGTGCGTATGAAGACATCGGACTAGCTAATCCTCCAGTTTGCCAACGAACAGTAGTTGCTTGTCAAGCAGCCGAGCAAGTTGGACTGCCAGAAGCTCGAATTCCCTTGGCTGATAGTGTCATCGAACTCTGTTTAAGTCCCAAATCAAATTCGGGCATTAATGCAATTGATGCGGCATTAGCCGACGTTCAAGCCGGTAAAATTGGCACTATTCCTGATGATCTCAAAGATACTCATTATCAAGGTGCTCAGCTCTTGCAGCATGGTTTAGGTTATCAATACCCACATGATTTTAAAAATGATTGGGTGGCTCAACAATATTTACCCACTAAATTAAAAGGAACGCAATATTATCACGCCAAAAATAATAGTCAATATGAAACTAATTTACAAAAGACTTACCAGCATTTAAAAATATTACAAAATAAATCCAACAAGGCGGACCAGTCATGATTAAACTCTTAATTGCTATTTTTATTATTATTATGCTAATTTTGGCAGTATTATTAATTACTACTAAAGATCACCCTTTCATTGCTGTTAAACAAGAAAATTTACCACAATTAAAAAAAGTGGCTCTCATTACGGCCACTTTCCTATTTCTAGTCAGTTTACTAGGAATCATTCTATTAATTTGGGCACCACTTGATTGGAATTTAGCGACTTTAGTCATTGGTAGTTTAATTGTCGGTGGTTTTTCTTTAATAGTTGTCCAACTAGATAAGTAACTCACATGTGCATTTTTGTTATAAATCAATTAAAATAGCTATTGTATCGCAGATAAGTTATTAGGGGGGATTTGATGTTACAAAATTACCAATCCATTTTAGTACCAGTTGATGGTTCTTTTGAAGCAGAAATGGCATTTAACAAAGCAGTCGAGGTTGCTAAGCGCAACCAGGCCGCATTAACAATTTTACATGTTGTGGATACAAGAGCTTTTCAGGATGTTTCTAGTTTTGATTCCTCAATGGTGGAACAAGTTTCTCAAACCGCTCAACAAACCATTGATGAATATGAACAATTAGCTTTAAAAAAAGGCGTTACTTCCGTCAAAACTTCAATTCAGTATGGTGCACCCAAAACCAAAATTGCCCGCACTATTCCGAAAGATTTAAATATTGACCTAATCGTCATTGGCGCTACTGGTCTAAATGCTGTCGAACGTTTATTAATTGGTTCCGTCACAGAATTTGTCACTCGCAATGCTCCTTGCGATGTCATGGTCGTGAGAACCGACTTACAAAATCAGACTATTAAAGAACAGCCCGGCACTGAATCAAAGTAAAAATTTAACAACTAAAAAACACTTTAGTTAATATCTGCATCAATCATCTTAGATATTACCCTAAAGTGTTTTTTTAATTGTTACATCATTATAAAATAAATTCATTTCAATTCGTCTGCTTACTTAAAATCGTTATTACTAAACATGTAGCTCTTATAATGATAACGCATCGACATAATGATTCCAATTCCAATCATATTACCTAATAGTGCAGAACCACCCTGTGAAATAAATGGTAATGGAATACCCGTCATTGGTAATAAACCAATACTCATACCAATATTTTCAAAGACATGAAATAAAATCATCATAATGATCCCCGTGGAGACATACGCATAAAATTCATTTTTAGTATCGAAGGTCACTTTTACCATTTGTGAAATTAACATAAAATAGATCAAAATTAAGCAACAGGAGCCAATAAAACCAAAATTTTCACCCATAACTGAAAAAATCATGTCCGACTCTCTAACAGGGACATAGACATTAGAATGGTTAAAACCCTTACCCCATAATTTACCAGAACCAATTGCTTTTAAGTTTTGCCACAATTGATAACTAGAATTCGAAGTATCTCCCGACGGGTTTAACCAAGAATCAATTCTTTCAAACTGATAAGCATGAAAACCTAAATGACTCAAAAACTGCCGTCCATCACCAGTCGACACTAAATAAATGGCGCCACCACCTAAAACTCCTACAATGGCCACCAACGTTAGCAAAATGCGCCAATCAATACCGGAGACTAACATGACACCTGCAATAATGGCTAAGAAAACTAACATCGTCCCAAAATCTTTTTGTAAGAGCATCAATAAAATAACTGGTAAGGACCATAACAGAATTCGTCCAATTAAAATTAAATCACTGTGTAAATCATGTTTAGGATAAGCGTGATTATGAATCGTCACCACGCGCCCTAACATGATAATAAAAGCTGGTTTCATTAACTCCGATGGTTGAAAGGAAAATGGACCCAAAGCAAACCAACTTTTAGCGCCAGTCTTCACCGCATATTCACGACTATAAAAAAACAATACTGCAATTAATAAACCGATACCAATCCAGTAAGCATACGGAGCAATACTCCATAATTGTTCTGCATCAAGGTGCATGATAATAAATACACCGATAGCCCCAATCAAATACCAAACCAATTGCGAAAGAACCATATGCCACGGGCCACCACTTCTTAAATCGTGCGAAGCAGCTACATAAATTGAAACCAAACCAATCAAAGCCAAGAGCATTACCGAAAAAATAACCCCGTAATCAATGCGAGAATTATCTTCATCAAGATTACTTTTAGATTTACTTCCTAATCCCATAACGAATCCTCTAGTGTAAATGTAGATTAAATTGCATTAAGGCAATATTTAACGCTTCATTTAAATCCGACGCAACTAATTTAGTCGAATTGCTATCATCAATCAGTGTCACTTCAAAATGCTTGGAATCACTTTGATTGATTCGAGCAATGGTTTGGTCTTGACGTCCTTTAGCTAAAGTCACTTTCCAACTGTTGGTACCCGCTTCAACTAAGTTAACATTAAATTTACGTTCTTTTGTTCTCATAAATTCCTCTTTCATTTTTTAGGATGAAACCGCTGCGCGATAATTTCATCTTCATACTGTTCAGGATGGCGATTTTTCAATAACGTAAAATGATCTGGAACTGGATCAAATCCACCTTTAACAAAAGGGTGACATCTTAAAATCCGCGCACATCCCATAATAAATCCAAGCAAGCTACCTTCTTTTTTGATAGCTTCAATCATATAGGCCGAACAAGTCGGATAATATCGACAACTAGGTGGCAGTAAAGGAGAGAGATACTTTTGATATAACTTAATTAACCTAATTAACATGGTAATTAATTAGAAAACTTAAAGATATGAATCCAAGTGCTTGGCAACAACGGCGTTAAAGGATTACCGCCGCCAATAACAGCTCCAATCATCATGCCTAATATGAATAAAATAATAAAAGCTAAAATAATTTTTAAAATAACTCTAACTAAATGATTTCCAAATGATCCGTTCATAATTCAACCTAACGCTTTTTATTATTAGCTAATCGTTCTAATAAGATGCCAGTACCCTTAGCTACTGTATCTAATGGATCTTCAGCTACAATCACTGGAACTTGTAATTCCTGTGCAAACAATTTATCAATGCCTTTTACTAAGGAACCACCACCAGTGAGCATAATTCCCCGATCAATAATATCAGCTGCTAATTCCGGAGCTGCCTGTTCTAAAACTGTCTTAACCCCTGCAATAATCGAATTTAAAATATCCGCTAAAGCTGCCTGAGTTTCTACTTCAGAAATAGTTACTCCCACTGGTAAGCCAGTAGCAACATCCCGACCGCGAATCGTAATTTGCTTATTAGGATCGGGTTCAAACGCTGAACCAATCTGTTTTTTGATATCTTCGGCTGTGCGTTCACCGATAATAATATTATTGTGTAATTTGACATAGTTTTGGATGGCAGTATTCATCTCATCACCAGCCAACCGCATTGATTTGCTGACTGCAATATCGCCCATGGATAAAATAGCAATATCGCTGGTTCCACCACCAATATCAATGACCATGTTACCTTGTGGTTTAAAGATATCCATACCAGCGCCCACAGCTGCTACCTTTGGTTCCAATTCTAAGTAAACATCTTTACTACCTGTTTGTTCAGCCGCTTCAATAATTGATCGCTGTTCAATAGAAGTAATATTTGTTGGACAGCAAATCATAATCGTGGGATGAGAGAAACGGGAATTAACATTTATTTCATCAATAAAGTATTGTAACATTTTTTCCGTAATATCAAAATCAGCAATTACGCCATCTTTCAGAGGCCGAATAGCCTTAATATTGCCCGGTGTTCGACCAACCATTTGATAAGCCTTCGTACCTACTGCTAAAACATGATTATCATCCGTATTAATTGCCACTACAGAGGGTTCATTTACAACGATACCTTCACCTTGAACATTAATTAAGACATTAGCTGTTCCTAAATCAATTCCAATCGATTTTGCCATTTTAAGCCTCCAAAAAAAGTCTTCACAAGATAGGATTATAACATAACTGGCTGCGCTAAATGGATATTAGCGATAAATTACAATGACTTTAAAACATAAAAATCAAATTTTGAAAAGTTTGAATTAAACTAATAAAAAAAGAACTCACAGTATATCCTAAAGCAATCGCCAAAAAGGTAATTAAAATTTTCCCTAAATTATTAGTATGATTGTGTAATAACTTATCCCAGTTTAACGTTTGAATTGCTAAAAACGCGATCCAAATAAAAAAAACGTGACTACACAAAGTTAATAAACTTTGAATTCCGACTTGTTTCACAGAAAAATCTCCTTTTAATCCAAAACTGTTTGAGAGCTAGTTGTCAAACAACTCTACTAAACTTCTATCATTGATTTTATCATACCAATCGCTAGAAAAGAAAAAATCCTCTTATCAATAAGAGGATTTTAACGATGATTATAAACATTGATCCGATTAATTGCCCGGGCCAAGGCTACCTGCGCTCGTTTAACTTCATCAATGTCTTGAATAGTCTCTGCGTGCTTGATTTGTTCTTCCGCTCGCTGCTTAGCATAACGTGCCCTGCGCAAATCAATATTACGTGCCCGTTCAGCACTATCAGCAATAATATTTAATACATTATCTTTAAATTCTAAATAGCCACCATTGACCGCAATCGCATCTTCTTGATGTTCATTGTTTGCTCGCAATACGCGTACTTCAGCAATTTTCAAAGTAGCGATAATTGGTAAGTGATTCGGCAAAATTCCCAAATCACCATCGCTAGCTCGAGCTACTACACGTTTGGAATGATGAGAATAAACTTGACCAGCGGGAGTAATAATATTGACAGTTAAGACAGAATCGTCTTCCATAACCTTAACCTCCTATCATTAACTAGCTGCTACATCATCAGTTTTAGTGGTAGAAGCTGCTTCATCAGCTGGTTGATAACCCATTTGCTTAGCTTTTTGCAAAACTTCATCAATAGTTCCAACGCTTCTGAAGGCATCTTCAGGTACATCATCATATTTACCAGCCAAAATTTCTTTAAAGCCTTTAACGGTATCTTCAATAGAAACATAAGAACCTGGCTGACCGGTAAACTGTTCCGCAACATGGAAATTCTGTGATAAGAAGAACTGCATGCGCCGTGCACGAGCAACAATTTGCTTTTCTTCATCAGATAATTCATCCATACCTAAAATCGAAATAATATCTTGCAATTCATGGTAACGTTGTAAAACATGCTGTACTTCGGTTGCCACTTCATAATGTTCTTGACCCACAATTTCTGGATCCAAAGCACTAGAAGTTGAAGCTAACGGATCAACAGCTGGATAAATTCCTTGTTGGGTTAAACTTCTTTCCAAGTTGGTAGTGGCATCCAAATGGGCAAATTCTGTTGCTGGAGCAGGATCAGTATAATCATCCGCCGGCACATAAACCGCCTGAATAGAAGTAATGGATCCCTTTTTAGTTGAAGTGATTCGCTCCTGCAACTGCCCCATTTCGGTCGCCAAAGTTGGCTGATAACCAACCGCTGAAGGCATACGCCCTAACAAAGCCGAAACTTCTGAACCAGCCTGTGTAAAGCGGAAGATATTGTCAATGAATAGTAACACATCTTGACCTTCCACATCACGAAAGTACTCAGCCATCGTAACACCAGTTAAAGCCACCCGCATCCGCACACCGGGAGATTCATTCATTTGACCAAAGACCATCGCAGTTTTAGCCAGCACACCAGATTCTTTCATTTCATAGTACAAGTCATTACCTTCACGGGTTCTTTCACCCACACCGGTAAAGACAGAAATACCATTATGTTCTTGAGCAATATTATGAATTAATTCCTGGATTAACACAGTTTTACCAACACCGGCACCACCGAACAAGCCGACTTTACCACCGCGCAAGTAAGGTTCCAGTAAATCAATCACTTTAATACCAGTTTCCAAAACTTCAGAAGTCGTATTTAAATCTTCGTATTTAGGAGCTTCTTTATGGATACTTTCCCGTTGAACATCCGCTTCAAGGGGCTCACCATTATCAATTGGTTCGCCTAAAACATTAAAGACTCGTCCTAAAGTCACATCACCAACTGGAACGCTAATCGGATGACCAGTATCTTCAACAGCCGTTCCCCGTTGTAAACCATCGGTTCCGGCCATCGCGATCGTCCGCATTACTCCATCACCTAATTCCAAAGAAACTTCCAAAGTAATTTCATTTCCTTGATTAGTCTTAACAAGTAAAGCATTGTTAATATCTGGTAAGGAGCCATCCAGTGGAAATGATACATCAACAACAGGTCCGATAACCTGAACTACTTTTCCTTGACTCATTCAAATAACTCCTTTCCTTATTCCAAAGCCGCCGCGCCACTAATAATTTCGGTAATTTCGGTCGTAATTTGTGCCTGCCGCGCACGATTATACTGTAATGACAAACTATCAATCAGATCATCAGCATTATCAGTAGCCGTTCTCATTGCAGTCATTGAAGCAGCATGTTCGGCTGTTTTGGCATCCATAATTGAACCAAAAACTACTGATTCAATATATTGTGGCACAATTTTTTCTAAGACGCTTTCCACACCAGGATCAACGATATACTCTTGGAGTAATTTGGGATGCTGTAAATCTTTTTTGTTTGCAACATCGCGTGAAATAGGTAATAATTCATCGGTCACAAATTGTGAAGTTAATGAATTAACATGATGATTATGACATAAAATTAAACGGTCAAATACGCCATCATCAAATAACTCAACGCACGCTTTTACCAAATTAGAAATAGTCAAAAAAGTTGGAACATCTTCCACACCACGATATTCATAGGCAACATCGTAGCCTCGTTTTTTAAAAAAGTCTGCTCCGGTGCCACCAACAGCAATAATTGTAAATTGGCTTTTATCATTGTGGTGATTCTTTTCTAATAATTCCATTGTTGCCTTTAAAATAGTTGAATTGTAACTGCCAACTAAACCACGATCAGAAGTAACTACCATATAAGCAGTTTTTTTCACCGGCCGCACTTTTAACAAGTGATCCAGCGATAAAACCCCTTTTTGGGGGTCTTCACTTTCGTAATTATTAACTATTTTACTAGCAACTAAATGCCCCATCGTTTCTTTAATTTTTTGTTCGTATAACTGATATGCAATAGATTTCTTCTCAATTTGCGTTAATTTTGATCCCGAAACCATTTGCATCGCATGCGTAATTTGACCAGTTTTTTTAGTCGAAGAAATGCGGCGTTTAATATCCATTAAGGATTCTACCATATGCCTTTTTCCTCCTTATTACTGCGCTTGCTGTTCAGTTGAATTAGCTTGATAACCTTCAGTAAAATCATGAACGGCACTATCTAGCTTCTTAGTGTCCGGCAGATTACCAGTGGTCTTAATCTCTTTTAACAAATCAGCATGATTACCAGCAAAATAATCACACAATTGTGTTTGATAATCAGCAACCTGATCCTCATTCAAGTTATCCATATAGCCCTTGGTTAAGGCATAAAAGATAATAACTTGTTTTTCGACCGGAATTGGATCATGTAATGGTTGTTTGAGCACTTGCATCGTCACACGACCACGATTTAATTTTGCTTGTGTAGCTTCATCTAAATCAGAACCAAATTGGGCAAAGGACTCTAATTCATTGTAGGAAGCAATATCTAACCGCAAAGTACCAACAACTTTTTTCATAGCTTTAATCTGGGCATCGCCCCCGACCCGAGAGACTGAAGTTCCCGCATCAACAGCTGGTCGATTGCCGGCATAGAACATATCACTTTGTAAGAAAATCTGTCCATCAGTAATCGAAATAACATTCGTAGGAATATAAGCAGAGATATCGCCGGCTTGCGTTTCAATAATCGGTAACGCGGTCATGGACCCGCCACCTAATTTGTCATTTAACTTCGCAGCCCGCTCCAATAAACGAGAATGCAAATAGAAAACATCACCTGGATAAGCTTCACGCCCTGGTGGCCGCCGTAACAATAGCGAAATTTCACGATAAGCCGCAGCTTGCTTGCTTAAATCATCGTAAACAATCAACACGTGTTGACCGTTATACATGAATTCTTCACCCATCGCAGCCCCAGAATAAGGTGCAATATAAAGTAGCGGTGCTGGTTCACTAGGACCAGCTTCCACAACGATTGTATAATCCATGGCTCCCATCTTCCGCAACGTTTCAACTTGCGCACGAATGGTGGATTCCTTTTGACCTATAGCTACATAAATACAAATCATATTTTGATCTTTTTGATTCAAAATAGTATCAATCGCTACTGACGTTTTACCAGTTTTCCGATCACCGATAATTAATTCCCGCTGACCACGACCAATTGGAACTAACGAATCGATCGCTTTTAAGCCGGTTTGCAAAGGTTCAGAAACTGATTGGCGATCCATAACACCTGGAGCCGGCGTTTCAATAGGACGAGTCTTATCAGTGTCAATCTTGCCTAAACCATCTACTGGTTGACCTAATGGATTCACTACCCGACCAATTAACTCTTTACCAACAGGCACTTGCATAATCCGTTTAGTTCGCTTAACTTTATCGCCTTCACGAATATCATCAAATTTACCTAAAATAATAATGCCGACATCTGTCGATTCCAAATTTTGGGCAATTCCAAATGAACCATTAGTAAATTCTAGTAATTCATTGGACATGACATTATCTAATCCATGAGCACGAGCAATTCCGTCACCAACATAGGTTACAGTACCGATTTCTTCAACTTCAAGATCATCTTGATAATTTTTTAACTGCTCTTTAATTAAAGAACTGATCTCTTCAGCTTTGATGCTCATCAAATTCACCTCTATACTTTAATTAACTATTCAGCAATAATTGGCTCATTCGCTTCAAGCGCGAATTAACACTTCCATCAATAATTTGATCACCAACTTGTACAATCAAACCACCAATAATTTGCGGATCCAAATGAATCGTTAAAATTACCTTTTTTGCAGCAAACTGGCGACCAATTGCATTTTTTAAAGCGGTTTGTTGACGATCACTTAATTCAATAGCCGTGGTTACCGTTGCTTGATAAACACCCGTTGCTTGATTATACAAGTCCTGATAAAATCGTCTAATTTCGGTAAAAGCATCTAGGCGATGATATTCAAACAATAACTGCAAAAAATTTTGCATTAACGTACTAGCATTTTGCTTAATTACAACTAATAGTTTCTGTTTTTTCAAAGAAGATAAACGCGTATCAGTTAAAATATCGCCTAAATCAGGAATTTGTTCATAAACTGCTTGAATAGCATCTAACTCTTCAAGAATTTCAACTTGTTGATCTTGCTCTGTAGCTAATTCAAACAAAGCTCTTCCATAACGGCGACCAATTTCATCCTTATTTAGTTTCATGGCTTGGATTCAACTCCTTAATGTATGAGTCAATCAAGTCTTGTTGATCCGAAACTGACAACTCACGACCAATAATCTGTGTCGCGATATCTACTGATAATTGAGCCACGTCATGTTGGACTGACTTCATCGCATCCGCTTTCGCCTGTTGGGCATCTGCTTGAGCACGTTGATGAATATCTTGTGCTTCTGAGTGTGCCTGATCAACAATTGAAGTTCGTTGATCTTCACCAGACTTTTTGGCATCAGCAACAATTTGGACAGCTTCAGCTTTAGAATTTTGTAAAGCTGCAACACGCTTTTGCTTCAATTCATCGGCTTGTTTACGCTCTTTATCTGCATAATCAAGATCACCAGTAATCTTATCTACCCGTTTATCCATCATTTTGGTAATCGGACCCCAGGCAAAATGCTTAACTAAAAGCACTAAGACAATAAAGGATACTAAGACGAATAGTGAATCACCAGTTGAGGATGATTGTGCTGCCAATAATAATCCTGGTTGCACGACCGTCATTCCTTTCTAAAGAAGTTTTTCTCGTAATTAAAAGACTAATAAGAAAGCAATAACTATAGCTAAAATAGGAACAGCTTCAATTAAACCAACACCAATAAACATTGTTGATTGTAATTTACTAGACATTTCTGGTTGACGAGCCATACTTTCAATTGTTTTGGAAATAACGTGTCCATTACCATAAGAAGCCGCCAAAGCTGCTAAACCCGCTGCGACACCTGCACCTAAAAATTTCATTTAAAATACCTCCATTATTCACTAACTACTTTTTCAGAAATATAAACCGTTGATAAAACTACAAAAACATAAGCCTGAATAGCGCCGATAAAGACAGAAAAACCTTGCCAAATCATACTTAATGGAAATGAAGCAATATAAGTCCATACTCCGTATGATGGTGCCAGACGTTTCGTTATCAAACTTAACAAAACTTCACCAGCAAAGATATTTCCATAAAGCCGTAAAGATAGTGTTAAAAAGTTTGTAAACTCTTCCAAAAGGTTAATTGGTGATAAAAAAGCAATCGGTTGTAGATATGTTTTTAAATAACCACCAAAGCCGTGCTTTTTGACGCCAAAATAATGCGATAAAACCAAAGTAATAATGCCTAAACTCATTGTTACAATCGGATCCGATGTTGGCGATTTAACATACGTTTTACCACCAACAATGATTTCAAACATTAAGCCTAATTGGTTGGAAATAAAGATAAACGCAAACATTACAAATGCATACAGCATAAATGGTTGAGCTTCACTCTTCTGGGGAAACGATGACTTAACAATATTATTCGTAAAATCAACTAACCATTCCAGCATATTTTGGGCTTTTCCTGGACGCATTTTAATTTTGCGTGACATAAAAAAGAAGGCCAAAAAAACAATCACGGCAGCTATTAATGTTGACAAGCAGTTGGCAACATTAAAAGTTAACCCACCAATTGAAAGAAATTGATATGAATCATCCAACCAGCACAACTCCTCCCTTTCATTATTTTTCATTGCCTTTTAATAAAAAGTAAGGCACATGGCTAGATTACCACCAAAAGTTATAAAATCAAAGACATTTTCTCATAAAATTCAAAATTTATTTAGTTCCAAATAAGCGATCGCCGGCGTCACCCAATCCTGGGAAAATATAGCCACTTTCAGTAATTTTTTCATCCAAAGATGCTGCATAGATATCAACGTCAGGATGCGCTTCCTGTACGGCCCGTACACCTTCGGGCGCTGCTACCAAAACGACTAAACGCATATTTTGCGCACCGCGTTTTTTCAAGGCTTCAATGGCCATATTAGCAGAACCTCCAGTAGCTAACATTGGATCTACAATCAACAAATCACGTTGATCAATATCAGGTGGTAATTTAACAAAATATTCATGTGGCTTTAACGTTTCTTCATCACGATACATGCCAATATGCCCAACTTTGGCAGCTGGAATCAATCGTAAAACACCGTCAACCATGCCTAAACCAGCCCGTAAAATCGGAATAACGGCTAATTTTTTACCAGCTAATTGTTTTTGTGTACTTTTACCCATTGGAGTAATTACTTCGGTATCTTCTAATGGTAAATCGCGGGTAATTTCATAAACCATTAATTCGGCAATTTCATTAGCGACCTCCCGAAAGACGCGAGTACCCGTATCTTTATTACGGATAATGGTTAATTTATGTTGAATTAAGGGATGATTTAATACTGTAAATTTAGACATCCTAAATTCCTCCTATGCTTTAAAATGCTGGTTACCAGCTGCTTTATTTAATCGATTCATATAAGCGATTCCTAAGTCTTGATCAGAACTGCCTTGCGCCAAAATATATTCAATTTGATCATTTAAATCAAATTGTCTTAAGGCAGCAAACAGTAAATGACTGGCTGAATTTAAAGAATCTCCCAATGAAAAAGTATCTGTTGCTTGTCGTAAATCTAACGACTGTAAAACTGAAGTAGTGGCCATAACGGCAAAAGCTTTCTTTTGTTGTTGCACCCAAGTTAATGCTGCAGCAAAATCTTGGGGCTGATCCACAACAATTACCTGGGCTTTAGGAGCATAATGCTTATACTTCATCCCCGGAGCTTTCGGAATTTCACCAGCCTGAACCTTATGATGACTAGTTTGAACTGTACCAATAACTTTGGACAATTGTTGCTCAGTTAAAGCACCCGGACGTAAGATTGTGGGCACCTCACTAGTTAAATCTAAAACAGTGGATTCAAGCCCGACGCGTGTGGCACCATCAGCTAAAATCCCCGCGATTTTACCATGTAAATCATGGTAAACATGTTCCGGTAAAGTTGGGCTCGGTTTGCCTGAAGTATTAGCTGAAGGCCCAACTAAAGGACGTTGTACCTCACTAATTAAATCCAAAGTCAATTGATTATCAGGCATCCGAAAAGCCGCCGTCTTTAAGCCGCCGGTAACAGTTTTAGAGAGCTTATGATCGGCAACTGGTAGGATGATGGTTAACGGTCCCGGCCAAAAAGCCTTCATTAAAGGCTCAGCTAAGGATTTAAATTGCACATCAGCGTATTGCCACACCATCTCGGGACAATTAACATGAACAATTAACGGATTATCACTCGGACGCCCCTTAGCTACATAAACCGCTGCTGCGGCTTGGGCATTAGTTGCATCAGCACCTAAGCCATAAACCGTTTCGGTTGGAAAAGCAACTAATTGACCAGCTTTTAGTAGTTGGGCTGCTTGTGGTAAATCAGCACGAGTAAACATTTTCGTTTCCATTATTTAATTCACCTCTTTTCGTTGAATTCGCAAAAAACGCGGTTGATTTGACAAATCACGGAAAAATTGAATTTGGTAGCCCGTGACCTGCTCTTGAAACATTTTACTAAGTTTTTCTTGTTGTTGAAAGCCAAATTCTAAATAAAGTTGGCCATTTGGTGCTAAAAATTGACTAAATTGGGCAAAAATGCGCCGATAATAACTTAAACCCTGTTCTGTGGCAAATAATGCTTGCTGCGGTTCAAACTCTAAAACTGATTGATCCATATACTTACGTTCCTCTTCACCGATATATGGTGGATTAAAAACAATTACATCAAATAATTGCTCGACCACGGGTGCAAATAAGTCACCTTGACGAAAGTCAATTGTCAGCTGATATTGTTGGGCATTAGCCTTAGCCACTTGTAAAGCCGCTGAGGAAATATCGGTCGCAGTGACGGCTTGATATTGACCTTCCATAGCCAAGGTTTCTACCAATGCTCCTGAACCGGTACCCAGTTCTAACAAGCGGCCGTGGGGGTGCTCTTGCAAGATCTGTGCGATCATCATTTCACTATCTTGCCGTGGAATTAAAGTAGCGGCATTAACTTGAAACTGGCGGCCATAAAACCACGCTTGACCCAAAATATATTGGGGCGGTTCTCCCGTCTGAGCTTGACGAATAACAGCTTGATATCTTTGCCAAAGTTCTGACGGAACAACATCTTTTTGATGAAACTGTAACTGACTCGGCGTCCAATTAGTTAATTCCAGTAATAAATATTGGGCAATTTCTGGACCTTGCGGCAGATTTTGAAGTATTAAAAAAGCCCATTGTTGGGCATCAATATAACTTGGTGGAACCATTTTGAATTTGCTCCAATTTTTGAGTTTGGTCTGACAAAATTAACGCATCAATAATATCATCTAATTGACCACCAATAATTTTATCTAGTTTGTTTAACGACAAACCAATCCGGTGATCAGTCACCCGATTTTGCGGATAATTATAAGTCCGAATCCGTTCAGAACGATCACCAGTTCCTACTGCTGATTTCCGTTCTGCGTCGTAATCACTTTGGTTTTGGGATTCATAATAATCATAAACGCGCGAACGCAAAATTTGCATGGCTTTTTCCCGATTTTGCTGCTGTGAACGTTGATCTTGCATTGCCACTACAATACCGGTCGGTAAATGGGTCATACGGACTGCTGAAGAAGTTTTATTAATATGTTGCCCACCAGCACCGGAAGAACGGTAAACATCAACTCGAATATCTTTCGGATCAATTTCTAAATCTACTTCATCATATTCGGGCATCACTGCTACCGTAGCCGTTGAAGTATGCACCCGCCCAGCAGATTCTGTGGAAGGAACTCGCTGTACCCGATGAGCGCCATTTTCAAATTTTAATTTGGAATAAACATTTTTACCCGTAATCATCATGGCTACTTCTTTATAGCCACCAACTTCGGTTTTATTTTCATCAATAATTTCAAAATGCCAACCCTGATTTTCAGCATAGTGTTCGTACATATTTAACAAATCACCGGCAAATAAACTGGCTTCATCACCGCCAGCAGCCCCCCGAATTTCCATAATAATGTTTTTATCATCATTGGGATCTTTCGGAAGCATCAGTAATTTAATTTTTTCTTCAGTTGCTTGTAGCTGCGGTTCCATTTCTGCCAAATCTTCCTTAGCTAAAGCTTCCAAATCAACATCATGGCTTTCGTTTAAAACTTCCTTGCTTTCTGTAATATCTGATTTTAATTGTTGATATTTTTTAAATTGATCAACAACTTCTTGCATATCAGCTGCTTCTTTAGAAATTTTCAAATAACGAGGTGTATCACTAATCACTTCTGGATCACTCATCATTTCTTGCAGTTCTTCAAAACGTTCAACTAAGCCCTGCAATTGATCAAAAATTTTGTCCATTTATTTCTCACCTTCTGTTTTAATTGCTGGATGCCAATAATGCCGCCGGCAAACAGGATAATATGATTCGTTACCTCCAATATGCACTTGTTGACCACCGTAATCGGGCTGACCATTAGTTACACGGAGATTCATGATAGCTTTTTTTTCACAAAACCAACAGATTGTTTTCATTTCTTCAATCTTATCAGCATAAATTAATAAGGCCTCTGAGCCAGAAAATAAGTGATTTAATGAATCATTCTTTAAACCAAACGCCATCACTGGAATACTCAAATCATCAACTACTCGAGCCGCTTGTTTGACTTGCTCAGCTGTTAAAAACTGGGCTTCATCAATTAAAACACAAGAAATTGTTTGAGTTAAAGTTTGCGTCTGAACTAGTTCAAATAAATTATCTTGAGTCATCAATGCTAATGCGTCACGCGTTAGACCAATCCGACTAGCAATCTTACCCACACCATTACGGTTATCTAAACCACTGGTCAATAAAAGAACATGCTTACCTTGTTCTTCATAATTATGAGCTACTTTTAAAACTTCAATTGATTTACCAGCATTCATTGCCCCGTAGCGAAAGAATAATTGTGCCACAACTTGGAACTCCTTTATTTAGATTCACCGCTTTTTATTATACGCAATTCTGAACAAACTTCTATAGATAAATACTAATCAACTATACCTTAGCAGAATTTTTATGGTATGATTTTTTTATTAATTAAAAAGGGTGTTTACATGAGCTTAAAATCAAAACTAGCAGCCACTTGCGGCAAAGTAACTTATAAAATTTTGCATGATGTTTTTCATCGCGGCAGTTCCTTACCCGGGAAATTAGCTTACCGGATTGATCCCAACGTCTTAAAAGAACTCAGTCAAGATTATCAAGTGATTATTGTGACGGGGACTAATGGCAAAACTTTAACTACTTCCTTAATTACTAAAATCTTACAGCAAGAATACGATCATCTGTTAACCAACCCGACTGGTTCCAATATGATTCAAGGAATTACATCAGCTTTTTTAAGTGATCGGCGAGATGATGCTACTAAAAAAATTGCCATTTTAGAAGTTGATGAAGCTAATGTCGAACCAATTTGTCAAGCCATGACGCCCAGCGCTTTTATTTTGACTAATATTTTTCGAGACCAAATGGATCGCTACGGTGAAATCTATACTACCTGGGACAAAATTCGAGCGGGCATTAAATTAGCACCGCAAGCTAAATTAATTATCAATGCCGATGCCGCCATTTTTCAAGTTGATGACTTGCCCAATCCTAAAATTTATTACGGCTTTGGCAACGAGCAGCAATTAACCACTGATTTACGGGCCGATTTTAATGTTGATGGCGTTCTTTGCCCTAAGTGTCATCAGATTATGCATTATCATATGATTACTTATGCTAATTTAGGCGATTATTTCTGTCCTCATTGTCATTTCCACCGACCACAATTAGATTATCAAGTGACCAGTACTGAACAGTTAATGCCTAATCAATCTAGCTTTGCAATTGATCAAACTAACTTTACCATTAATATTGGGGGCATGTATAACATCTACAATGCTTTAGCTGCTTATGCTACTGGTAGTGAGTTTAACGTTTCGCCTAATCAAATTAAGCAAGCTTTCAGCTATAATGAACAAGTTTTTGGTCGCCAAGAAGTCATCACATTAGATGATAAGCAGCTAACCATTATTCTCGTTAAAAATCCCGTGGGCTTAAACCAAGTGATCAGTACCTTAAATTCCGACGATGATCCATATAGTCTCGGATTTTTATTAAATGCTAATTATGCTGACGGTATTGATACTAGTTGGATTTGGGATGGTAATTTTGAACAATTACCATTTACCAAGATTCCCCAAGTGATTACTGGCGGTGAACGTTGGCATGACATCCATTTTCGCTTTCAGGTCGCTGGCGTTAAAGCAGAACAATTACAACATGTTCCTGATTTAGATACCTTTTTAACTAAGTTGAAACAACAAGCACCCGAAAAGATTTATGTTTTAGCTACTTATACGGCAATGTTACAATTACGCAAAAAATTAGTCGATCAAGGCTACATTAAACAAAAGAATTTAGCTTAATGGTTAGTCAAACTAAAATAGACGCAGCAGGAATCGTAAGATGATTGATCTTATTGATTCTTGGCTGCGTCTTTTTATAATTATTATTCATTAAACACCAATTGTTGGTTTTGTAAGCGTTGATACAGGGCCTGTAAAACAAGAAAAACTAAGCCAAACAAAATTAAAATGAGTTCAAATTTCCAAAATTGACCTGAAAGCATTTGATCGTTCGCAATCAAATCATTGACCTTCACAAACCAATAAGTCGGTGTTAAAGCTGCAACTTGATGCACTATCTTCGGCAAAAACTCTTGACTAATAAAAACTCCGCCTAAAAAGCATGATCCTAAAACGTAGATGGTCGAAAAACTATTCATGGTAGCTGCATTTTTAGCAATACTAGCAACCAATGAAGCTAAAGCTGTAGTTGTTAATGCAAATAAGAAAGAATTGAGCCAATAAAAACCGATTACTTTCCAAGAACTTTGTGCAAATACTTCGATTAAAATCATAAACAAGACAAAAATAATTGCTAAATAGCTCAACAAACCATTGTTAATTTGAGTACGAATTTTTTTGAGAGAATTGGGTGAACAAAAATTACGTTGATAGATTTCAAATTTATTAAATTTTAAACTTACGGTTTGAAAACCACTAAAAATGGTCATTGCTAAGCCATAAGCTAAAGCACCATAAAAAGCGGCTGCGATCGTATTTTGTCGTTGTCTGTAGTAATCATGATCATAATCAATTTGACCTTTAATCTTTAAGTTAGTTTTTGTTTTACTTAAAATTTGGGACCAGGACAATTGAGCATTATTTCTTTGATAATTAACTAGTGTATTAAAATAGCGATTAATCAATTTTCCTGCTAGTTGAGAACTAGCATTAGGAGCTAGTTGGACCTTCAGCTTAAACTTTTGGTGTGCTTGTAATCGCTGCTGCAAATTAGCCGGCAATTTAACCACGGCGTCAATTTCTTGGTAGTATAAAGCATCACTTAATTTATTAGTCAGAAATTTTCCAACTGCCTGGTAAGCTTTTTGATCTTTTAAATAAGCCTTAAAAGCCTTCACTGTCTTATTTTCATTTGAACTTAAGACAACAATTTTTGGTTGACTTAAAGAAGTGGTCTGGGTTTGGAAACTAATAAAAATCACCATCGCCATTGTCACAATTAAGCTAATTAATAAAGTGCTATAATTCTTTCGCAAAATTTTCCACACAGTTTTATAAATAGTCATAGCTCTTCCTTCTTTGTAAGACAAGATTAATCACAAATAAGATTACTAATAAAATTATCAACCACCATAAGTTTTGATAATATGCTTGCGGTTTGCGATAGGAGAATAATTGATAAAAACAATTAGTCAGTAAATTATTAGGATTTAATTGTCCCAATATCGGTAAATGAACATCAATCCAAAATTTAAAATCAGTATCACCCATCATTCCGCTCAAAAATGAATTGGTTAAAACTAGTACCAACCCTAAACTCAGTTGTTGATTTAGATTCTTTTTTGCAAGTAATTTTCCCCATAATTGACCACCAGTAATGGCTAATAAACAGCCTAATGCAATCGTTACCAATAACCAACCTATGTGGGAACCAAAGCTGACTCGTAGTACCCAATGAAAGAAGCTGACAGCTATTAACATAATGATATAAAAAATGACCCAAGCAGCCACTAAATCACTGAACCAAATTTTCAAATAATTAAGCGGACTGATTTGTAGACGTATTCCACGGGCTGATTGTTGCGGTTGTTCATCATAATTCAATGTCAATCCAATCGTAAAGCCATCCATAATTGACAATGCCAATAGCGCAAAGAAATAAAAACTCAAAATACTAAAATTTCGGGGACGCGCTTGATTACTCAACCACTGGCGATTTGTCGGTAAGTTAATACTTTGTTTTTTGGCAATTTGTTGTTGAATAATTTGGTAATTTTGTAAGTAAGTCGTCAAAAAATCTTGTAAAATCCGTTGTTTGTCATCCGAATTGATAATATTTAGCCGCCATTGTCCTTGTTTAAATTCAAAATAACCGGCTATTTGGTTCGAATGTAGTCGTTGTTGAGCCGTACTTTGTGACAATTGATGCACTTTAAACAATTTTTGATGTTGCATTCTAGATTGTGTTAAAGCCTGCTTTAATAAGTGCGTATCTGTCTGTTTATGGTCAACAACTGCCACTGAAATTTGGTCTAAGTTAAACGTGGTAGCATCTTGGTCTAATTGACTAAAAGCTAATTTCATTAAGATTCCCATAACTAATGGAAATATTGCCATCCAAAACAAGAACCAACGCTGTTTAATCAATATCTTTAAACGATATTTAATTAATAGTCTCATCATCTGCTCCTTAATCGCGTAATTTACGTCCCGTGATCGTTAAAAAAACATCATTCAAATCAGGTTGTTGCATTTTTAAATTGGCATATAAAATTTGATTTTGGGTAAAATACTCCAAAATCGTTACTAAATTTTGATTCAAATTTTGATTACATAAAACTAACTGTCGAGATTGATATTCCACACGCACCATTCCTGGAAGCTTGGTTAACTGCTGCAATTGTTCAGGTGTAATTTGTGGGACTTCCATCATTAACTTAGAATCAGTTTGAATCATTGCAATTAATTGGTCTTTAGTCCCTCGAGCAATAATTTCGCCTCGATCCAAGATTACGATAGGATCACATAAATATTCAGCTTCTTCCATATAGTGCGTGGTATAAATAATGGTAGCGCCGTTTTGGTTTAACTGTTTGATGCTTTCCAAAATTTTATTTCGGCTTTGTGGATCTACGGCAACCGTAGGTTCATCAAAGAAAATCAATTCTGGTTGATGAGCAATCCCGCAAGCAATATTTAACCGTCGTTTAAAGCCACCACTTAATTGTTTGGGATAATATTTCCTAAAGTCCTGAAGTTCCACCAATTCTAAAGCTTGATTAACTAAAGTCCGACGTTTTTGCTTGTCTTGCACGTACAAACCACAAAAATAATCAACATTTTCTTGTACGGTCAATTCAGCAAACAATGCTAATTCTTGCGGAACTAAACCGATCCTTTGTTTCACTGCGTAATTAGTCGGAGTCATGATTTGATCAAAAACTTTAATTTCACCCCGATCATATTTTAATAGGCCTAAAATGCAATTAATTAAAGTTGATTTGCCACTGCCATTGGGGCCTAACAAACCCAAAATATCACCTGGCTTAACTTGCAGATTCAAATGATTTAAAACTTTTTGCTTATCATAACGTTTAACCAAATTGTGCACATCAATTATCAAAATAAGAAGCCCCCTGTTTTTGAACTTTAAATTTAATATAATAGAAGTGTTCCATATTAGATAGTTACATTTATTCAAACAACTAATGACATTTGTCATAAAGGAGTCAAAATGCTGCATTCACCAACTAAATACAATCAATGGTCACTACTAATTATTACAGTCATTTGTGGACTATTATTTTATCATCAGCAAACAACAACTACTGCAGTTATTTACCCTCTAACCAGTATCTTATGTTTAGGTAGCTTATTATTACCAGTTTCCTTTAATCCCGGCTGGATTCCACTAATCACAACTAGTTGTTTAAGCATCTGGCAACCAAATTTTTGCTTTTTTCTGCCAATGGTTTGTTTATTCACTCTACAATGGACTAAATTTCCCTGGAAATATTGTTTATTAATCATTAGTATTCCTCTTATCTGGCATTTTAACTGGACCAGTAGTTTGCTTTTGGGATTAATTTTCATAACGTTCATCTTGAATTATTGCAATCAGTTGATTCGACAACTTTATCAAGCCAATTTAAAGTTACAAGATGATAGTTTTGAACAACAAAAAAGATTGAAGCAACAAAATGTTGCTTTAAAAAGTGCTAATCAAACACAATTACAATTACAAATTGCCAATGAACGTAACAAAATTGCCCGTGACATTCACGATAACGTC
The DNA here is from genome assembly GCF_058107155.1 of Bombilactobacillus sp. ESL1187. Lineage (NCBI taxonomy): Bacteria > Bacillati > Bacillota > Bacilli > Lactobacillales > Lactobacillaceae > Bombilactobacillus > Bombilactobacillus sp. ESL1187. Next base: position 1,422,489 of record NZ_JBYLTZ010000001.1, on the reverse strand, counting down.
GGTCACTTATTATCTAGCAGTCTCTTGCAAGTAGCCGCGTTACAAACGATCAATCAAAATGAACAATTAAAACCATTACTCATTAATTTAGAACAAACCATGAACCAAGCGTTAGATAGTATTCGTTTAAACGTTCACCAATTACAGCATAAATCCTTATCATTCTCACAAGAATTCGAACTTTTATGTAATAATTTTCAGTTTTGCTCACTAAAGTGCCACGGACAAATTTTTGTTCTTAATTCCCGGCAACAAACCAATGTTATCTTGGTTATTAAAGAAGCTTTAACTAATATTATGAAACACTCTCATGCAACTTTAGTTCAATTTAATTTTCAAGAATTACCGGCTTTTAATCGTTTACAAATCATTAATAATGGTGCGCCCACCAACTATCAGCCAGGAATGGGATTAATGGACATGACGCAACGTGCTCAAGAATTAAATGGACAAATTCACTTTCACACCAAAGCAGACCAATTTTTCGTAACTTTAATTATTCCTAAAGGAGGACTAACTAATGCTCAAGGTAATCGTAATTGATGACGATCATTTGGTTACACAAGCTCTAACCACTATTATTGAAGCTGATTCACAGTTAACAGTTAGTGCTTGTGGCTATAATTCACAAGCCGCTATACATCTATACGAACAAATTCAACCTGATGTCTTATTGTTAGATATTCGCCTACCAGATCAGTTAGGCTTAAAAGCGGCACAAACTATCTTACAAAAGTATCCACGAGCAAAAATTTTATTGCTGACAACTTTTAGTGATAATGAATATATTAGTCAAGCACTGGCCATTGGTGTTAAAGGTTATTTAATCAAACAAAAGTTCACAAGTATCGTGCCCGCTATTCACGCCGTTGCCAATAATCAATACATTTATGGCGATGAAATTGTTTCTAAAATCCAACATCAATGGCCCAACATTCCGTCTAAATTAAATGCTACCCATGAGTCTTTGACTCAACGGCAACAAGAAATCCTCCAATTAGTGGCCACTGGACAAAACAACAAGGAAATTGCTCAAACTTTGTTTTTAAGTGAGGGCACGATTCGCAATCAAATCAGTCAATTATTAACCAAACTTCAGTTGCGCGATCGCACTCAATTAGCTATTTATTACTATCAAAACTACTAAAAAAGACAGTTTAGATGGGATTCTAACTTGATCCTCAATAAACTGTCTTTATTTTTCATTATTGTAAAAATAAATTCACAATTGCGTCTCTTTGACTTAAGAAAAGTTGATTGTTATTAAACGGGTGTACCCGATTACTCAACACAATTAACGCTCGCTGACGGAAGCGATCAATCAACCAAAAGTTCCCTGTATAGCCGGTATGATACAACACCCATTGTTGTTGCGCATTTTTGCGGAGATCCCAACCAAATGAACGTCCTAAATGATGCTGGGTAAAATCTTGAAATAAACCGGTCACCATATCCTGTTGAATTGGCGGTTGAGAAATTGATAATTGTCCCAGCATAAATTGCGTAAATCGGATTAAATCCGTCATAGAAGCAAATAAACCGGCCGAAGCACAATGCTGACCTAATTGATAAGCCTTAGGATCATGAACTTCTCCCTGTAACCAATGACCAGCCCGTTGATTAGTTACGACGCATTTTGCTGCCTCCGGATGAAACGTTGCTGTCGTTAACCCTAAGGGTTGTAAAACTTCTTGTTCAATGAACGTTTGTACTGGTTGTTGATAAATTTGTTCAATGATTAAGCCTGCTAAAATTGGCCTCGTATCGGTATACCGCACTACTTGCTCAAACTCAGTTGTGATCGGTAATTCTTGTAGGGCAACTAACAATTGCGATGCCGATAATTGATCACGATTAGGAATGTAACCCCGAATGCCAGAAGTGTGCGTCATTAGATGCGTCAAAGTCACACGTTGATCAGTAAATAATGGCAAATAAGTCGCTACTTTACTATCCCAGGATAATATTCCCTGTTCAATCAACTTTAGTAAAACAGTCGTCGTACCTAAAACTTTGGTTAACGAAGCTAAGTCATATAAACTGTTTTGGTGCAGTTGCGTAACTTGCGGCTGCCAAGCATTACACCCCCAACAATTTTGATAGCAATTGTCCGGTGTAATCAAAGCACAACTGACTCCAGGAACTACTTGCTCTACCACTAGTTGGTGAATTTTAGCCAGTAGATAATCTGTCCTTACTGCCATTAAAGCGCCACACTACCACTAAACTGAGAATTATATAAATCAGCATAGAAGCCGTTTTGGGCTAATAACTCGTCATGCGTGCCTGTTTCAATAATTGATCCTTGATTCATGACAATAATCTGGTCAGCATCTTGAATGGTTGATAAACGGTGCGCCACCACAAAGCTCGTCCGGCCTTTTAATAAACGCTCCATAGCATGTTGAATATGAATCTCAGTGCGCGTATCAACCGAGGAAGTCGCCTCATCTAAGATTAAAATTTCCGGATCTGCTACAAAGGCGCGCGCAATGGTTAACAACTGGCGTTGTCCTTGAGAGATATTAGAAGCTTCTTCATTTAAAATTGTGTCATAGCCTTGTGGTAATTGTTGCACAAATTCATCGACGTGCGCCGCTTTAGCAGCCGCCATAATTTCTTCTTGAGTTGCATCTTCACGGCCATATTTTAAATTGTCGTAAATACTGCCGGTAAATAACCATGTATCTTGCAGCACCATCGCAAAGTGACTCCGCAAATCTTCACGCTTTAAGTTACGCGTATCCTGACCAGCTAGTTTAATCGAACCACCACTAATATCATAAAAGCGTTCCAACAAGTTAATAATCGTTGTTTTACCGGCGCCAGTTGGTCCCACAATTGCCACCATTTCACCCGGTTTAACTTGTAGCGAATAGTCTTTTAAAAGCAGTGGTTGTCCCTGATAGCCGAATTGCACATGATCCAATTCAATCAAATTAGCAGTTTCTTCGTCAGCAATATCGACATGTGTATGTGGCATTTCCGGCTCATCCATGATAGCGAAAATCCGCTCTGCTGAAGCAACTGTTGCTTGAATCGTATTGGATAAATTAGCTAATTGATTAATCGGTTGTGAAAACTGTTGCGTATATTGCAAGAAAGCTTGAATATCACCAATTGGCAAACGGCCATGAGCTACTTGAATGCCTCCGTAGATAGCGACGCCCACATAACCTAAATTGTTCACAAAAGTCATTAACGGCATCATTAACCCGGACCAGAGTTGTGCTTTCCAAGCAGAATGGTATAAGCGATTATTCTCTTCTTCAAATTCTGCTAAAGCTTCTGGTTCATGATTAAAGGCTTTAACTACTAAATGCGCACCATAATTTTCTTCAATTTGATTATTCAACAATCCCAAAGAAGCTTGTTGAGCAGAAAAAGCTTTTTGCGATTTGGGCGCAATCAAGCCAATCACAATGATACTAACCGGAACGGTGATTAAGGCAATTAAAGTCAATTTCCAACTAATCGAGAACATCATCCATAATGTTCCGACCAAAGTGACAATGCTGGTAACTAATTGCGTAATACTTTGTTGTAACGTACTAGCAATATTATCCATATCATTAATCGCCCGCGACATAATATCGCCATTATCATGGGTATCATAATAATTAATCGGCAAAAACTTCATTTTTAATTTTAAATCCCGCCGCAATTTGTAAACCGTTTGCTGGGAAGCACGCGTCATCAAAATTTGTTGTAAGAAATTAAAAACGGCCGAACCCAAATACATTAAAGCAACAATTGCTAAAATTTGTTCAATTTTGCCAAAATTAACTGGGAATTGCGTAATATTAAAACCCGCCTTTTGTTTGGCTAAACCGGTCATGACACCCTTAAAGATTTCCGTTGTCGCTTCACCTAAAATCTTCGGTGTTTTAATTTGAAAAATCGTGGCTGTGACAGCCAAAATTAGTACCAAAATAATTGAGAACCAAAAATCGGATAAATACCGGCATAAACGCCAAGTGGTCTTCCAAAAGTTTTGGGGTTTACGTTGACCAAAATTTCGACGATCAGAATGATTTTTAGGCATTCATTGTATCTCCTTTCAATTGAGATTTAATAATTTCTTGATAAGTTGTATTAGATTGTTTCAACTCTTGATGTGTTCCTAAACCAACCATCTGACCTTGATCTAAGACAACAATAACATCGGAATCAGAAATTGTTGAAATTCGTTGGCCGACAATGACGACGACTTTATCTTGCATCGCTGGATCAGTTTTTAAGGCTTTTCTTAATTGGGAATCAGTTTTAAAATCCAACGCGGAAAAAGAGTCGTCAAAAATATAAATATCAGCTGGCTTCACTAAAGCGCGCGCAATCGCCAAGCGTTGTTTTTGACCACCAGAGAAATTATCACCATTTTGTTCCACCAAGGTATCTAAGCCCTTTTCAGCGGCAATAAAATCATCGGCCTGCGCAATTTTGAGTGCATGCCACAACTCGGCATCGGTTGCCTGTTGGTTACCATACTGTAGGTTTTGGCGTAACGTACCCTTAAATAAAATTGATTTTTGTGGTACCAAAGAAATAGCATGCCGCAAATCTTGTTGCTTAACTTGCCGGACATCATGACCATCAACCAAAACTTGTCCGGTCTGCGGATCATATAACCGACATAACAGGTTGATTAAGGTTGTCTTGCCAGAACCAGTTCCCCCAATAATTCCGACAGTTTGCCCGGCTTGCGCCTGAAAATCAATCTTTTGCAAGGCCGGTTGCTGCGCATTTTGATAGCTAAAAGTAACCTGTTGCATCGCTACCGCTGCACTAGCTTGTTGCAATTCTTGTGGTTGTTTTGGATCCACGATCTGGTTTTGTAATTGTAAAACTTCGTTAATCCGCACCCCGGAAGCTTGAGCTCTGGGCACGACCACAAAAATCATGGATAACATCATAACGCTCATTAAGATTTGTGAAGCATACGTCATAAAGGCTAACAAATTACCAATGGGCATCACTTGCATGGAAATATACTTCGCACCTAGCCATGTAATAGCAATATTAGTAGCACTCATGATTAAAGTCGTTAGTGGATACATCACGGCTACAATGGAAAAGACTTTTTGGGCATTGTGCGTATAATCTTGATTGGCGGCCGCAAACCGCTTTTGCTCCCAGTCGTCCTGGCGAAAAGCTCGAATCACGCGCACGCCAGTTAAACCTTCACGAAAAACTAAGTTCAACCGATCAGTCTTTTCCTGCATTTTACGAAACAAGGGATCCGCAAAATATAAAATCACGCCGACTACCACGATAAGAATTGGTAAGACAATAATGAAAATCTTAGTCAGCTGCTGATCTTTTTGATAAGCCATAAAACTAGCGCCTAACATCATAATTGGTGCCATAATCATCATTCGTAACATCATCATTGTGACATTTTGCATTTGCACCACATCATTGGTCGTTCTGGTAATCAATGAAGAAGTTCCCACTTGATCAAATTCATCATTCGACAAATACAAAACTTTACGATAAATGTCACTCCGTAAATTTTTCCCTAACTTTTGTGACGCTTGTGAAGCTAAAGAAACATTGACCGTTGCGGCAATAATAACCAGTAACGACACTCCGATCATTTTGATTCCCGCCATTATGATATAATGAGTATCACCTTTAGTGATCCCATTATTAACAATATCTGAAGTAATATTAGGCAAATACAAATTGCCCATTACTTGTAAAACCATAAAGAGAATTGCCCCTAATACACTCCATAGAGGAATTCGATTTTTCATAATTCGAAACATGCGCTTTAATCCACTCCCTTAATTAGAAAGGTTAATTTTATGAAACTTAAGCATCAAAATAACCACTATCTTACCACAATTTTTTTAATTATAGGACTATGTTTTTTTTATTTATTACAACAATTACCTTTAATTATTTTGCAACTAACTGCTAAAGAACACCTAGCTCCTTTCCAAATTACGTTAAGCTTTGGTCTTAGTATTTTAATAGTCATCACAATTATGTGGTGGGGACTGCAACACAGCCAAACTTTCCCTACACACAAGCTATCTAAGCCCACTTATACATTGATTGGTATTGCGTTTATCTTAGTAATCGTTATCAATTTAGTATTGCTACCATTGATGAAAACGACTGACAATACCAACGTGAATAGTTTACTCCACTTAGCCCAAGCATCTCCAGTTTTATTTGTGATCTATGCCATTTTCATTGCCCCAATTACTGAAGAGATTCTTTTTCGCGGCCTAATCATTAACTGGTTTTTTGCTGATCACTTATATCTCGGAGCTTTTATCAGCGCCGTTTTATTCGGATTAGTCCATCTCTCGAAAGACCCTATCTATTTTTTATCTAAATTCCTCATCGGTTTGTTACTCGGATTACTCTATGTGCGTACCCAAAATATTAAAAGTGATATTTGCTTACATCTATTAAACAATCTTGCAGCTATCCTGATGGCTTTGTAAAACAATGCTTGACGAACAATCGATTTTTCAGTATGATAGTTATTGTTTGATTGCCCGTTGGTCAAATGGTTAAGACGCCACCCTCTCAAGGTGGAGTTACGGGTCCGATTCCCGTACGGGTGATATTATGATTGATTAGTTTATGTATGAGCTCCCCGATATGGGAGCTTTTTTTGTATTAAAAAATCAATACTAGCTAAGCTTTTTGATTGTCAGCTAACATTTGTTCAAAAGCACTCAACTTGGGTAACGGTAACGCAAAACGTTTTTGTAACCAAGTAGCACACAAATCAAACCACAGAGCAACATCGTTTACAATTTGACTTTGCGAAGCAGCAGTCGCCTGCGTGGCCAAGCTCAAACCGTGCGCACCATGTTCAAACAAATGTAACTCAAACGGAATATTCTGTTCTTTTAAGGCTGTTGCAAATTTCAACGAATGTAATGATGAAACCAATGGATCATCCGCAGTCGCCCAAATAAAAGTAGCAGGCGTATTTTGGTCAACTTGTAAAACCGGGCTAGTTTGTTGTAATTGGTCTAATGAAGGTTCTTCTTGACCTAATAGAGCGACCATCGACGCCTTCATAAACTGCTGATCCATTCCTTGCATAACTTCTTTAATTTGTTGATTCAACATAACATAATCTGTTAAAGCATAACCTAAAATGCAAGCCGCTGGTTGTAATAAATTCTTATCGGCTCCAAAATGCTTGGTAAACCAAGCACGATGCCAATTGGTTGCGTATAAAGCGGCATTATGTCCACCAGCGGAAAAGCCACAAACGGCCACTTTTTGTGGATCCACGTGCCATTTTTCTGCGTTTTTCTTGACCAAAACCATCGCCTGGCCTAATTCTAATAACTGTTGTGGAAATAATCGCTCTTTTTTCGGTGGTAAATCAACTAAATCCGGTAAATCTGCGGAACCATCATTATAAGTACTATATCGTAAAACAAAGGCGTGATAACCTAATGCATTAAATTTTAAAGCAATGGGTTCTGCCTCGCGATCTGAACAATTAAAATAGCCACCACCCGGACAAATAATAATGGCAGGCCGATTACCACCATTAATAGTTTCGCTTGAATCATCTAGTAAATACGTTGTCAACGTCACTGCTGGATTATCAGCTTTTAACGAAAAAGTCTGAATCTTCATTCAAACAACCTCCAATGATCTTCTTAATACTGAAATTAAAACTCTTATCTCTAGGATTAAACCTTGTATCATTGAGTAATCAATACAAAGTTGTCCCTGTCATTTATAATAAGCGCTATCATTTTAATAATCTAGCCAGAAATAATAGTTAAATACTGTTCATATATTAGAAGTAAAAAACTAACTAGGTAAATTTCCAACCTAGTTAGTTCAAAATTAATTATCAACACTACTTTGAACCTTTTATTTACATAGAATAATTAGGTCTTATTTCAACACATTCAGGTTGAAAACAATTGCGCTCACAAGACTAACATCTTGTTTTATTGTAGTGAATTGACTAACGCCCATTTTGCTGTAGCATGATAATCTGCTTTATAGACTGGAACTTGTAATTGCCGTAAATCAAGCTTGGGGCCAGCAATCTGGTGATGACTAGTATCCCACCAACCTGTTGAAATATCGGTAACTGCCTTACCAGAACCATCAACAAGCGTATGATGCTTGTTATACTGATCAATTAGCGCCGGCGTTTGCGAAATAACAGTTGGCGTACTACTATCAGCAGGTAAATATTGGAAAATGTCTGTTAATGGCGTTGTCGTTTGATCACTAGTGAAATCTGCAATCGCTAAACTGAGTTGCCAACTCGGTGCTCCCGTGGTGTCCGTTACTTTTAATGCTGTTCGTGTGGCATCATATGGTAAATCGTACGCTTGCTTAGCCGTTTGTACAATCTTGGTGCCAAAGTCTAGCGTATCTGGCACGCTCAAGCTCATCGTTCCCGAATTATATTTCAAATCCAGTTGATAAGGTGTTAATGGTAACAAGGGATCTGTAGTAATAGCTGGGAAAACTTGTGGTATTTCTAAAGCGTTAGTTAAGGTATAACGATAATGCTTTGTCTTAATCGCAGTTGGAAAATTAGCTTGATCTGTCGGATCTATCGGCTTGCCAACCACACCGACAACCGTCTTAGCAGGCTTGGTTCCATTTTCATCGGTATTAAAAATTGGTTGGTTCGTATTATTATCCAAATAATTAAGCTGAACAATACTATTCTCTGCTACATTAACTGTAGCTGCTGTTGAAGCCTGCGGATTTTCACTAGTAAACTGGCCCCCACTATCAACTGCATAGATCTTAATTTGATGACCGCCAGCCTTGGGAGTGGCTAAAGTCTTTAAATCAGTCTGATCAATAATATTTGCTGTCCAAGATTGCGCCAATGACGGATCTTGAATAGTCAAAGGTGTGGGCTGTAATTTTTGATAGCTTTCAATCTCAGCTAAAGTTGGCGTCGTATCTACCGGATCAATGGCATAATAAAACTGTACTCGAGAACTATCGTTATCAATCACGCTTCCGCTTAGTTGTATAGCGGGCAAACTCTTATCTTGATAATCATGGCAATATTCTAGGTCCATATTTGTAGTGCCCAATGTCCCAAACCTTACTTGCGGTGTTTGATTCTTTAACTGATGCTGCCAGACTAAAGTTTGCGTAGGATTTCCCTTACTGGCGTCCGAATCTTGATCTTGACTCGGACGATTAGCATTACGTAAAAAATCATCATCCAATGAATCTCGGGTCGGATAAATGGTCCCCGTTGGGTGATGGTCCGTTCCTGCACCCACGGCTTGCCAAGCGCCGGTCTTTTGCCCAGCCTGACCTAAAACTTTATATTGATAAGCGCCATCTTGAAAAGTCAAACCTAATTGTGGCATGTCTACATAATCATTATACCAATCGTACTTACTACTAGAGCTATAATGATAGGCATTAGGAAAGAGCACCTTAGAACTTACTTTAATTTTCCACAAATTATGATCACCTTGCGTAAAATATAAAATAGATTCTTTGTACTGAACTTTAGTGGTATCGAATTTACTTAAATCTAAACTCGTTAAATTGCTACAACCAGAGAACATACTTTCCATATCAACAACCTTACTGGTGTTAAAGTTGCTGACGTCTAAATGGGTCAAACTGCTACAGTTATAGAACATATAAAACATTCTAATAACTTGACTGGTGTCAAAACTACTTAAATCTAAACTTGGTAAGCTTCTACAATTATAGAACATATCAGACATATCAGTAACTTGACTAGTGTCAAAACTACTTAAATCTAAATTGGTTAAATTTTCACATGCATAAAAAATGTGAGACATATCAGTGACTTTTCTGGTGTCAAAATTACTTAAATCTAAACTTGGTAAACTGCTACAGCCACTAAACATAGAAGATATATCCTTAACATTGCTAGTATCAAATTTACTTACGTCTAAACTTGGTAAACTGCTACAGCCACTAAACATAGAAGATATATCCTTAACATTGCTAGTATCAAATTTACTTACGTCTAAACTTGATAAACTGCTACAGCCATAAAACATAGAAGACATATCAGTAACATTGCTAGTATCAAAATCACTCACATCTAAACTTGGTAAACTGCTACAGCCATAAAACATATAAGACATGGACGTAACATTACTTGTTTCAAAATCACTCACATCCAAACTTGGTAAACTGCTACATCCATAAAACATAGAAGGCATGGATGTAACATTACTTGTTTCAAAACCGCTGACATCTAACCTTAATAAACTGCTACAACCGTAAAACATGAAAGACATAACAGTTACGTTACTGGTATTAAACCATTTCTTATTCCATGTAATAGATTGCAAATCAGAACAATCTTTAAACCAACTTTTCATACTAATCACGTTCTCTGTTCGCCATGTAGTCAGATTTAAATTGATCAACTTGGAACAACCTAAAAACAAACTCGAACCATCGAGGTCACTATTGGTGATTACAGGTTGACTACTGCTAAATGTTCCAAATTTGCCACCGACATTTAATTTCGTCAATTGTTGGCATTCGTCAAACATTGCTGCCAAATTATAGACCTGACTGGTATCCCAATTACTCAAATCTAGTTTTTGAAATTCCGAATTTCTAAACATATAACTCATATCAGTAACTTTACTTGTATCAAATCCTTTTAAATCAGCAGCACTAATTTGCGAATAACCAAACATGTTTGACATTGTAGTAACATTAGAAGTATCCAAAGATCTCAGATCCAATGTTCCAGTACACGTAACGCTATTAAACATATAATCCATACTAGTGACGTTAGAAGTGTCAATATTTTGAAAATTAAAATCAGTCAAATCATCTCCAATAAACATGCCAGAAGTATTTTTTAATTGACTGGTCTTCCAGCCACTTAAATTAACATTTAATATATTGCCCGTAGCCACATAATCGAACATATAACTCATATCAGTAACGTGACTGACATCAAAGTTACTCAAGTCTAGTTCACTAAGCTTGGAGCACCTATAAAACATACTGGCCATATTAGTAACCTGACTCGTATCCAACTTGTCTAAGCCATCAATTTCAGTACAATATATTAAATTAGCAAAAACATAGGCACAGTTAGTTGGGAGTTGAACTCCTGGTTGCAGAACTACTTTTTTGATATTACTGTTATGCTCCAACCAACTTTCACCTTCGTAAGTAAAATTAGTATTAACATCTCTATAATAACCGTAAGTATCTAACGTACCCGCGCCCACCGTTAGTGTACCATCAACATCAAGGTTCCACGGACAAGTACCTGCTACTCCACTGACCGGCGCTGTTAAAGCTGTAAAGTTACTAATTGCTGGCTTAGTTTTTAAGAGATCGCGACTTTGCCTAGCACTGCTCGACGTTAGTGAACTGAAGTTCTGTGGACTGGTCAAGAGATCATTAGCTGTATGTATTGTTTGACTAAAGTCAGTGTGTGGCTTCAAAGTCTTAGCTTGCAAATTGGAACTTTGAAGCAATAAAAATCCAAATAATAAGACAAATAAGGTCACGATTTTAGAATATTTATTATTCATCGAAAAGTCCTCCGTTTTAATCATCTGTAATTTAACCAAGCACTCATTTGCTAATTAAAAATTACTCATTGACCTCACACAAGCATATTAAGTCCTAACTTTGTAATCTCTTCTTCAATTTCTTTTTTTGACTTTATATTAGTTAAAGATTAACTATTGATACGTTTTTAAAGTTATTATAATACACCAATTGACTAATGATTAGATTAATTCTATCTAGTCAAATTCCACGTTCAAATAAATTAAAAATATTTTTTCTTTACTAATCTAAGTCTTTGATTAAGATCAACAATTATTGTATTATGATAATTTTGTACAAGTTAATTCTGCTTTGTTACTTAAACTTTTTGGCACACAAAAAGAGACTGGGGCAACAAGATTAATGCTCCTACGTTTTCTAAAACGCTGCGAACATTAATTATTGCGTTCCAAAAGTCAACAGTTTGTGCTCAACTGCTAAACCTTTTGGCCCAGTCTCAATCTTTATGATAAAAGTAATGGATTTGTGCCTAAATCTTTAGTCTGAGGCAAAATAAATCTTTTACCAGATTATTATTCATTACCTGTCCGTGAATAGTTCTTAACATCAGCAATCACGCTATCCACAAACATATTAATATCTTCTTCAACGCTGTCTTGCTCACCGTACTTCCGCACAGAAACTTTGGCATTCTGGACTTCTTGATCACCAACAACCACCGTATAAGGAACCTTTTGCGTTTGCGCTTCACGAATCTTGTAATTCATCTTTTCGTTACGGGCATCAACATTAACTCGCAAACCTTGTTGGCGCATCTTCGTCTGTAAGTCTTTGGCATAATCTAAATGATATTTATTATTAACAGGGATAATTTCAACTTGAATTGGTGACAACCAAGTTGGAAAGGCGCCTTTATACATTTCAATCAGATAAGCAATGAAACGTTCCATGGTAGAAATCACGCCCCGGTGAATCATCACTGGTCGGTGTTCTTGACCATCTTCACCTACATAACTCAAATTGAATTTTTCAGGTTGCATAAAGTCTAATTGAATCGTCGAGAGGGTTTCTTCATTACCCAAAGCCGTCTTAGTTTGCACATCTAACTTTGGACCATAAAAGGCTGCTTCACCTTCAGCTTCATAATAATCCAAGCCCAAATCATCCATGGCTGCTTTAAGCATGCCTTGCGAACGATCCCACATTTCATCATCATCAAAATATTTTTCCGTATTGGCCGGATCACGATAACTCAAACGGAAAGTATAATTTTCAATGTTGAAATCTTGATAAACATCCATCATTAATTGCAAAACTTTTTTAAATTCATCTTGAATTTGATCTAAAGCAACAAAGGTATGACCATCATTCAAGGTCATTTCCCGCACCCGTTGTAAACCAGATAAAGCACCTGATTTTTCATAACGGTGCATCATGCCTAATTCAGCAATCCGAATCGGCAATTCCCGATACGAACGGATATGATGCTTATAAATTTGAATATGTGAAGGGCAGTTCATTGGCCGCAATTCCAACATTTCGCCATCGCCCATATCCATTGGTGGGAACATGTCTTCGCGATAATGATCCCAGTGACCAGAAGTCTTATACGTATCTAAATTCATTAACACAGGCGTATAAACATGTTCATAACCCGCAGCAATTTCTTTATCAATGATATAACGTTCAATGGTCCGCCGAATGGTCGCACCTTTTGGCATCCAATAAGCTAAGCCGGCACCAACCTTAGGATCAACGAAGAATAAATCTAAATCGCGACCAATCGTCCGGTGATCACGTTCTTTAATTTCGGCCCGCCGTTTTAAATCAGCTTGCAAATCTTCATCATTTAAGAACGCTGTACCGTAAATTCGTTGCAACATCGGATTACTGGATTTCCCTTGCCAATAAGCTCCGGCAACGGATAATAATTGATAATGTTTTAAATCACTCGCTTTCGGGAAAAGTGCGGTCTCACCAAAGCTCACAAAGTCGCCCATTTTAAAGACGGGAATCTGCACACTATCAATGGATTTTAAAATCTCTGTTTGGTAAGGATCAGCTTGGAATTGCTCCACCAAAGCACTCTTATCCATTAATTGGCGTTCAATTGGTTGATTAGCTTTAATGAAATGTGCCATCTGTTCCTGTAAAGCACTCAATTCATCAGCACTGACTTGACTGCCGGCTTTATCAGTATCCACAAAAAAGCCGTCATCATTCACTGCTTGTTCACCTAAATGTAAATCCGGATACTTTTGCTTGAGCGCTGCTTCTAACAAGAAGATGGCGGTATTGCGCGCCACTTCAGCAGCTGCTGCATCTTTATTGGTCACAATTTCAATCTTAGCAGATTGTGTAATTGGACGTTTAATATCCACTAAAGTACCGTTAATTTTGGCCGCTACGGCTTGCTTTTTCAAACTGTTACTAATAGAACCAGCAACCTCTAATGGTGTGATTGCTTGTTCAAAATCACGTTTTGAGCCATCAGGAAATTCTAAAGAAATTTGGGACATTTTTATCCTCCTACAAATAAAAAAGTCCCTTAGACAAATTGTCTAAGGGACGTCATTGACGCGGTTCCACCCACATTAAAGTAACCAAACTTTATCTCACAGTCTTTAATGCGACCAACCACGTACTTATTAACATCAATGTAATGGTTCAGCTTTTAATGAGTTGCTTTCAGTCTCTGGCTAACTCTCCCTGCAGTCCAAGCTTTATGACTATGTCCATATTAAACCACGCGCTTTTCAATTTTGCAAGTTACAATCCATAATTATTTCTGAAAGCGCCGGTTGGGTCCTGATAAAACCACCTCTCGTGCTAAAAAGCGAATGCGCTCCATAATCCGTGCTGCTTTCACCGGTTCTTGATCACCACGTTGGTTGACTGCCAAGTGCTTTTGTAAATCATTCATGGCAAAATTAGAGGAGAAAAAGGTCGGTAATTTCTCTTGCATCCGGTATTGTAAGATGACTCCTAAAACTTCATCTCGCACCCACGAACTCAATGAGTCAGCGCCAATATCATCCAACATCAAAATCGGTACCGCTTTGATTTCGTCAATCCGCGTTAAGACAGAATTATCAGAAATGGCATTCTTCATTTGCACCGCGAAAGTTGGAAAATGCATTAATAAAACTGCCACCTGTTGATTAACCAACTCTTTGGCAATCGCTCCCAATAAATAAGTTTTACCAACACCAAAATCTCCTGATAAATACAAGCCTGGTGTAAATTCATTTTTGGAATAATTCAAGACAAACTTCAAAGCAGCCATCAACGCCGTTTGCCGCCCACTAGCGCCCGTGCCAAAGTCAGTTAAATCCGCTTGCCGGATATCACTTGCCATATCAATGGTCATAAAGTTTCGTTCAAAGCGTTGCTGCTTTTTTTGTGCTACCAATTGCGCATCAGGAGCATAGGTAACTTGAATCATTTGATTCTTAAAAATCAGCCGCGGCTGATAACCCGCAGCAAATTCTTGCATATGGCTTTTAGCTTGCACAAATTCATAAATAGCATCCAAGCCTTTTTGTAAAATTGGCTGGGTGATTTGGTCTTTGTGTGCCGTTAAAAAGTGTTGCACATCCTCATCGCTTAACGCTTTTCTTAATAAATCTTGATAATGATTTTGCCATTGGTGGCCTTTAATGATTTTGGCTAATGATTGCGATAACTTTTCCATTATCTAACCTCACTCAGAATGATCTTGTAACTGTCGCAATTGCCGTTGCATCTGCGCTAATTGTTCGGAATTAACCTGTTGACTTGGGGTTTTGGACCAATCAGTTCCGGACTCTTTTTTATTTGTAGTTGAACGTTTTTTCTTGGTTTGCTTTTGCGGAAAGTCCTGTAAATATTTAATGGCCTGCGGTGCGGTCTTAATTCCGTGCTGCACCCAATCATTAGCAATTTTTTCCACAAAACCTTGCGTTAAAGTGGGCGAATTATCCAAAACATAGTTTACCAAAATGTTCACTACTTCCGCTGGTAAAACCATGCGTGCCTGTAACTTCCGCAAAATACTAGTTTCAGAACTACCCACAAAACCATTTTTTTGGTGCTTTTTATTAGCTAAAAACTCTGCCGGCGCTTGGTTCTGCGCGGCCTTGATTAATTTTTTTTGACTAGTGGATAAATTAGTCACCGGTGGCCTTTTAGCTGCGCTAGGCAAAGCTGCAGTCTTCAAGTTCACCCGTTGTTCATATTGCTTTTGGATCAAGGACTTTAAACGGCGCAAATCAATTTGATCAGTTTGCACGTTTAGCGTTTGCCCAATTGCCTGCGCTAATTCAACTTCGGATAAGCCATAGAAAGTATGCAAATTAAATAACTCTGACTGATTTTGATCAATTTGCTGGGGCGCAACGTGGTATGAACGCACAGTAATCTTTAAGAAATCCCAATCAAAAGTCGCTAATTCCGTCGGTCGATAATTGGGCTGATTAACAGTAGAAAGTTGAGCATCAGACTCAACTTTGGCATCTACTACTTTGTGAGACAGGTGAAATACTTCCAAAAAACTTTTCGTAATTTCTTTGGCTTGGTCTAAATTGCGGAGTTGAGGATGATACTTTTTAAATAATTGTTGAAAATCGGGTTGACCAATTTTTTCTTGTAAATAAGTGGTTAAAATACTATCTTGAAAAAAATTAGCTCCTGCTAGTGGCCTCTGCAATTGGTAGATTAAATAATCACCCCAACTATCTTTACTTTGAAAAGTCTGCAGTAAAGCGACGGCTTCTAATTTAATCCGCGCTTGATAAAAATGCTGGCTATCAAGATCCAATAAATTTAAAAGTTGAGAATGAGCTTTGCGCTGGGAAACTAAGGGGACTTGATGCTGCCACAATAACTGATACAAGCTCAAAGCATCACTCCCAATAATGGGTTGATATAAGTCAATTAAAACCTGATAATCCAATTGTGTGAGCGTACTACTACCAATTACCCAATAGCCCCACAGTGGATCAATCATCGCTTGCGTCATCGTCAGTTGTCTCGCTTTCTGCCTGGTTTTTTTGAGCTAACATCATTTCTTGTACTTCCTGCATCAGACCGTTAATATCCTTAAACTGACGATAAACGCTGGCAAAGCGGATATAAGCAATATCATCGACACCGGCTAATTCTTGCATCACAAATTCACCAATTTGGCGCGAATTGATTTCACTTTCACCCGTTGCTTGGATCTTAGCTTCGACTTTACTAACTAATTGATTCATCGCCTCTAAAGTCACTGGTCTTTTTTCAGCGGCACGCACAATGCCCCGTAAAATTTTTTCACGACTAAATTCTTCACGATTACCATTCTTTTTGATGACCAAAACGGGAGTATGCTCAATCCGCTCAAAAGTTGTAAACCGATATCCACAATTTTCACATTCACGGCGCCGACGAATCACCCGGCCTTCGTCACTCGGGCGACTATCAATAACCCGAGAAGAATTTTTTTGACACTGAGGACAAATCATAATTTACTCCTTAATTACTTGTTGTAAAAACTGGTCAACTTGTTGCTGTAAGTGCTGCCAATCACCAGTATTATCAAGAACAAAATCGGCTAATTGACATTTTTGTTGAAGTGGTAATTGGCTTTTTATTCTACTACATGCTTGTTGAACTGTTAAATGATTTCTTTCTTGTAAACGTTGTAATTGAACTTGCTGGGTTACATAAACCACTAAAACTTGATCCACAATTTGCTCATAATGCTGTTCGAATAAAAGTGGAATTTCAAAAAAAACAGTTTGTGAAGTTGCTTGTGCTTGTTGAATTTGTCGCACCAATTCTTGACGAATTGCTGGTTGCACAATTTGATTTAAACAATCCAATTGTTTCGCATCGGCAAAGACGATTTGCCCCAAAGCAGAGCGATTCAACTGCCCATCGGCAGTTAAAACCTGAGTTCCAAACTGTTGGATCACTTTTTTAAAAGCTGGCGTTTTGGTATCCAAGATTTGGTGAGCAATGTGGTCAGCATCAATTACTAAAAAGCCCGCTTGATTAAGTAATTGACGGACACTTGTTTTACCGCTTGCGATACCGCCGGTAATTCCAATCGCACGCCCCATTAGTTCAACCGTTGACAATGCGGGCAATAATGTGTCCCTCGGCCCGCCACGCGAATTTTTTCAATTACCGTGCCACAACGTTGGCAGGGTTGGCCTTCTTGATCATAGACTTTTAATTGTAATTGAAATTGGCCCTTTTGACCGGTGGCATCAACATAACTGCGAATCGTGGTTCCGCCAGCGGCAATGGCGGTTTTTATTTCATCCGCAATGGCCGGATATAATGCCTGTAATTGTTCGTCAGTTAATTGATTGGCTGGTTGCTCAGGATGAATTTTAGCCATCCATAAAACTTCATCGACATAAATATTACCTAAGCCTGAAACTACTTGCTGATCCAGTAACACAGCTTTAATATTTTTCTTTTTACGCTGTAAACCGCTAACCAATGAATCATAGGTATACTGCGGCGTTAAGGGTTCCGGACCTAGTTTAGCAATTCCTTTAGTGGTTAACTCATCAGTCCGGGGCACAACTTCCATGCGCCCAAATTTGCGAACATCACGATAACCTAAATACTGGCCATTGGCTAGTTCAAAAATAATATGCACATGCTTATCAAAATCACTTTTTTGATCCCGAACTTGATATTTACCTTCCATTCGTAAATGACTAATCATTGTCAAATCATTATCAAAATGAAATAGTAAATACTTAGCACGGCGCCCCACATCGGTAATCGTCGCACCAATCAAATCTTTCTTAAATTCTGGTAAGGGATTGACGATAATCTTCGGATACAGCACCTCAATATTAACAATCTTTTGTCCTTTAACTAATTGATTTAAGCCTCGACGGACTGTTTCTACTTCTGGTAATTCTGGCATTATTTTATCCTTTCGCGTCAAACCATGTTTGACCAGCTGCTGATTCTACTTTCAAAGGTACATCCAACTTCACAGCGGTATCCATCACGTGTGGCACCAATTCTTGCAAAATGGGAATTTCCGTACTAGGAGCTTCAAAAATCAATTCATCATGCACTTGTAGTAACATTCGTGCCTGTAAATGTTGTTGTTGCAACTGCCGTTGCATATTAATCATGGCAATCTTAATAATATCAGCAGCGCTACCTTGAATCGGGGTATTCATGGCTGTCCGTTCCGCAAAAGATCGTAAGTGAAAATTCTTTGCATGAATATCTGGCAGATAGCGCCGGCGGTGCATAATTGTTTCGACATAACCATCTTCGCGGGCTTTTTGCACCATTTGATCCATGTATTGTTTCACTTTGGGATACTGTTCAAAATAGGCTTGAATAAATTCCGCCGCTTCACGGCGGGAAATGCCAATATTTTTGGCTAAGCCATAATCACTAATCCCGTAAACAATCCCAAAATTAGTTGCTTTGGCCTTCCGGCGCATATTCGCAGTCACATCATCAATACTATCCAAATTAAAAATTTTCATGGCCGTGTGCGCATGAATGTCATAATCAGCTTGAAAGGCTTGTTGCATATGCTCATCACCTGATAAATGAGCCAAAACCCGTAATTCAATTTGGGAATAGTCGCTGGAAAATAATTGCCAAGATGACTCTTTGGGTACAAATGCTTTACGAATAGCACGTCCTTCATCACGCGCAGGAATATTTTGTAAATTGGGATCAATTGACGAAAGCCGTCCCGTTTGCGTCAGTGTTTGTAAATAGCGAGTATGAACTCGGCCATCAGGGGCAATCGCACTTAATAAACCAAGCACATACGTTGATTGAATTTTGGCGACCTGGCGATATTCCAAAATATCCGCAATAATTGGTGCTTGATCTTTTAATTTTTCCAAAACATCTACAGAAGTGGAATAGCCCGTTTTAGTCTTTTTGATGGGCTTTAAGCCCATCTCTTCAAATAAAATTTTGCTTAATTGTTGCGAAGAATTAATGTTAAATTTTTGACCAGCTTTATCATAAATAGCTGCTTCTAAATTTGTTAACCGCTCATCTAATTGCACTTTCATCTGCTGTAAGGTGGTCGCGTCAACTTTAATTCCCGCAATTTCCATCTTCCCTAGCACTCGGGCTAGAGGTAATTCGATTTCATCAAACAATTGGTCTTGATCATGCTGTTGTAATTGCTGCGGCAATTGTGTTTGGAGATAATTCAAAGCCGCTACTTTATTGGCTAAATGATCGCATAATTTCTTAGCTTCTGGAACAGCGCGCTTGGCACCTTTGCCGTATACCTCAACATCGGGTAATAAATCATTATAACCATAAGATTGGGCAATTTCACCTAAATCATTAGCGTTGTCATTCACATCAATCAAATAAGACGCTAGTAACCCATCAAAACTAACACCAGCCAACTGAACTTGATAACGATTTAATGCTACTAAGTCTCTTTTATAATCAAAAACATATTTTTCCTGTTGCGGATCTTGGAGCCAGTCTTTCAATAGAGAATTTTGTAAAACTGTTATTTGATCAGTTACTAAAATTGTATCTTGATTGCCCAATGCAATGCCGATGACTGGTGCTTCATGATAATTATCATCTAACATTTCAATAATAATGCTAGCTGGTTGGTGATCCTGCATAAAACTAGCTAATGTTGCAGACGTCAATTCTTGATAAGCAGCTTGTTTTTTAGCTTCTTGGGCAATGGGATTTAGTGGAACATCCATTTTGTTCAAAAATGATTGAAAATTCAATTTACGATAAAATTCAATTAACATTTCCGTTTGATCACCGTCATAACTTAATTGATCAACAGAGATCGTCACTGGTGCTTGACAATCAATCGTTGCTAACTTTTTAGATAAAAAGGCCATTTCACGATCTTCTTGTAAATGTTCCTTGAGCTTACTGGTCTTCATAGTATCTAAGTTAGCGTATAAGTTTTCCATCGAACCATATTGCTTTAATAATTTCAGTCCAGTTTTTTCACCAACTTTATTAACCCCAGGATAATGGTCTGAAGTATCGCCCATCAAACCTTTTAAATCAATTAATTGTGTAGGAGTAATTCCTAATTTTTCTTGAAAATGCTCAGGTGTATAAAATTCTAAATCAGAAACACCCTTAATAGTTACCGCAACTGTAATTTGCTCCGTCACTAGTTGTGTCAAATCATGATCGCCGGTCACGACTAGCACCTCATAGCCCAAAGCTTGCGCTTGTTTGGCCACAGTACCAATAATATCATCAGCTTCATAATTAGCTAACTCATAAGTTTTAATGCCCCGGGCCACTAACAACTGCTTAATAAAAGGCAATTGTTCGCGAAACTCCGGTGGCGTACTGGGACGATTTCCCTTATATTCCGAATACATTTTGGTGCGAAAAGTCGTTTTTCCTGCATCAAACGCAACCAACATTTCATCCGGCTGACTTTTAGTAAGAATCAAATCTAACATATTATTAAACGCGTAAATGGCATTAGTATGCAATCCATCTGGTGTGACAAATTTATCTAGGACATTATGCATCGCAAAAAAAGCTCGAAAAGCAATGCTATTACCGTCTACTAAAACTAATTTTGTTGGTTTCATCATCGTACCTCATCTTCTAATACTTTAATTTTAACAAACTATTCGTTAAATAGATTTGAAAATACAAAAGAACTTGAAGATTTCTTTTTCAAAATAATAAAAAAAGATTGAAGCGAAAGCTAATCAACAGTTTTAATCCATTAACTTGAACTGTCTCAATGCTCGTTTCAATCTTCATTTTCAAATTTTAGCGTTGCGCTAATTGTTGCTCATAACTAACTTCATACTTTTGAATGTCACCTGCACCCATAAAGATGACCACAGCATCATGGTAGTCTAATAAAGGTTGCATCTGATCTTGGGTAATTACTTGCCCACCATGCTGTAATTGTGCTCCTAAATCTGCACTAGAAATTTGGCCTTGATTTTCCCGAATCGAACCAAAAATTTCCGTTAAAAAGACTTGATCTGCTAAATCCAAACTTTGCACAAATCCAGGTAATAATGCCAGCAAGCGACTATAGGTATGTGGTTGAAATACAACCAAAATTTGTTTATCTGGATACTGCTGGCGCGCTGCATCAATCGTGGCTTTGATTTCGGAAGGGTGATGAGCATAATCATCAATTACCACCATATCTGCCACTTTCTTTTCACTATAGCGCCGCTTGACACCGTGAAAACTTTGTAACTCTCGTTGAATCTCTGCCGGCGCAATCTTTTCTAAATAGCTGACACCAATTACCGCCAACGCATTTAAAATATTATGTTGACCAAATAATGGAATTTGAAATTGCCCCAAATTTTGCCCATGATACAGCACTTCAAAGCTGGAACCATGCGTCGTTTTTTGGATCTTAATTGCCTGAAAATCATCGCGATCATTCAAACCATAATAAAATAACTGTGTACCTTTAGGTGCTTGAATTTTCTGTAATAAAGGATCGTCACCCCAAGCAAAAATCGCCTTTTTGACTTGATTGGCTTCTTGTTGAAATGCTGAAAAGACATCATCAATGTCGGCAAAATAATCTGGGTGATCAAAATCAATATTCGTCATAATCAAATAATCCGGTGCATAATCCAAAAAGTGGCGCCGATATTCGTCAGCTTCAAAGACGAAAAATTGGCTTTGCCGGTCACCTTTCCCCGTACCATCACCAATTAAATAACTAGTAGGAGCTATTCCTTGTAAAACATGAGCTAATAGGCCCGTTGTACTAGTTTTACCATGAGCACCAGCTACCCCAATCGACGTATATTCATTCACCAACTTGCCCACCATTTGTGGATAAGTAAAGATTGGTAAATCTAATTTTTGGGCTTGCGCGACTTCCGGATTGTCATCACCAAAGGCATTTCCTAAAATAATCGTCAAACCGGGATGAATATTAGTTGCTGCAAAATCGGTAATCTGAATGCCCGCTTGTTGCAAACCAGTTTGCGTAAAAGTTTGTTTACTAATATCAGAACCTTCAACTTCATATCCTAAATCATGCAAGATTAACGCCAAGGCACTCATACCGGTTCCTTTAATACCGATAAAATGATAAATTGGTTGTTCCATTTGTTTACCTCTGCTGTAAAATTTACTTATTTCACAAAAATTTGGTTCAATTGGTCAAAGTCTAACGCTGAACCCGTAGGTACTTGGTCGTCTAAAACTAAAATGCCACGTTTTTGTGGGGCATTAGCTAAGGCTAGTTCACGAGGTGAACAAACCATTCCATTACTTTTGACACCTCGAAGAACACCTGGATAAATAATCTGGCCCGCGGGCATCATGGCTCCCACTTTGGCTACTGCAACTTTTTGATTAACGGCAATATTGGGCGCACCACAAACAATCTGCTCAACTTGACCTTGATCTAATTCAATTTGGCAAACATGCAAATGATCAGAATCAGGATGAGGGGTCATTTCTTTGACCAAACCTGCCACAAAATACTCAGTCGTATCTACTTCCAATTGCTCAGCAAAACCTGCGGCTTGTAACTGTTGATTTAACACTTGAATTTGTGGTGCAGTCAAATGAAACTGGCCCGCTGCTTGTGTACTTAAATTCAACTTGGCCAACACATCAAAGAAGTTATAGCCAATTACTTCATTTTGATCATTTAAAATTTGTACAATGTTACCCTTTTGTACTGTACTTTGCTCCGCAGTGTTGGCTCCTAAAATTATCAAAACTACGTCACCAAAAACTGCTGGATTGTAAACACTAATCTGCAATCGTTTCACCATATCTTTCCCAATTAAATTTTATTTATTTAAAGAATCCATAAAACTCTCTACTTGCGCCTTAGTTTTGCGCTCCTTGTTAACTAAACGTCCAATTTCTTGGCCATTAGAAAAAGCAACAAAGCTAGGAATACCCATAATTCCTAAGTCTTTGGCTAAGTCTAAGAATTGATCTCGATCAACTTGGATAAATTCATATTCTGGATAATCTTGTTCAATTGCTGGCATCTCGGGTTCAATAAATTTGCAATCGGGGCACCAATCGGCTTCAAAAAATAAAATAAATTTACCATCTTTCGTTAATTGTTCAATATTTGTTGTTACTTGATCTTCTAGCTTTTTCATTGTCTTCAATTCCTTTCTGACCTATAAACTATATTACAAACTAAAAAAAAGTTGTCAATTACCAACGTTATTTATAATATAATGATAAAATAGATATATAAACTGAGGAGGTTAGATCTATGAGTTTAAAGGGATTAGTTAAATCAACCCTCGTTGCTTCAACAACAGCAGCTGTTGTCGGAGCTGGTGCTTTATACTTAATACATCAAATTGATAGTAAACAAGTAATTGAGCGAATTAAAAATAATTTAGGTTCTGATACCAACATTATTACTACTTGGGTTGAACCAATGTTCCAAAAAGTTAATGTTGAAGGCTCTGATACCTGGGCTTTAGTTGGTGGCGTTACTGCTGTGCAAGATGATGAAGAAGCACAATATCATTTTATTGCATCAGCTTTAACAGGACAACTATTAGACATTCAACGCGTTTAACTATTAAAAAAACACCACTGGAAAATTTCCGGATTGGTGTTTTTTTATTACATAATCTGAATTTTATAACTACCAGTACACAAAAACTACCAACTCTTCCTATCAACTTGCAATTAATTGACTTTGACTAAAAACTGACCGTTAATTAGGAAAATGTGCAACTAAATAATAAATGGGCTGGCCTTTTTGCGAAAATTTAGCTTCATATTCTGTCATAATATTATGTTCAGCCCACGGACTCTGATGGAGATTTAAGCTAATTTTATCAAATTGCATTCCATAATGATTAAAACTGCCTAAGGAGTATTCAAATAAACCTTGATTATCCGTTTTAAATTCTATAACACCGTGTGCCGGTAAAACCGATTGGTACAATTTCAAAAAATTGGGTGCCGTTAACCGACGTTTTTCATGGCGTGTCTTGGGCCACGGATCCGAAAAGTTTAAATATAATTTACTAATTTCTCCAGTAGCGAATAATTCTGGCAACTGCCGCCCATTAGCTACTAAAATTTGTAAATTAGGCAATTGTGCCTGCAACTGTTTCTTCAGAATCATCGCTGCAGCAACTGGTTGTAATTCCATTGCAATAAAATTTCGCTCTGGATTTTGTTGTGCCTTTGCAATAATAAATTGGCCTTTGCCTGAACCTAATTCTAATTCAATCGGCTGGTTCTTTGTAAACCGCTGTTGCCACTGTCCTTGAATACTTTGGGGCTCAGGTTCATTTAAAATCCATTCAGGATGTTCGGCAATCAAGCCTCGCACCCAAGGTTTGTTTCGTAAACGCATAACTACATAATTCCTATCTTTCCAAATTTTTTAATTGGTGTGGTAAATAAACTTTAAGCAAAAATATTACCATAATTAATCCGACTAAACCAGCAATGAGCGTTACTTGTTGCAGATGATAGACAATAACTAAAACTACTAATCCTAACAACCATTGGCTCATTAAAATTACACTGAGTAATGTTTGAAAATTATGCTGCTTTTGGTGTGTGCTCAACGGATAAATTTGAAATAAAACATTCGTATCATAACTTTTATATAGTGGCACCAATTGAAATTCGACTAAATATAAAAACAATGAACTCATGATGCTAATCAGCCAGACATTCTTCAAACAGGCAATTAATACCAAATCAACAATGGTTAAACGTAAAAATAAGCCACTATAGTCAGTATTACGTACAAAGCCGCGACTAAAAAGATAGATACCACTCTGCGCCTGTTGCAATTTAATAGGACGATAAAGGCCATCTAACCAACGATAACGTCGTGATTTGCCCTTCATTCCTGGCACGTCGGTAAACAAATTATAAAATCTTTTCAGCTGGTAACTACGTTGCTGTTCTTGCTGCACTAAATAAGTCCACTGCAATGGCCGTTGATTTAAGAGTTGATGTAATTGATAAAAACTGAGCGCCGTTACGATTAAAGCTAAAAGAACACCGACTAACGGCAGCCAATACAAGGCCACAATCAAAACCACCACAAAACTAATGCAACTTTCCCACCACAGTTTAGCAGGTTGTTCCACATAATTACTAGCTAAGCGATTGTTAATCACGCCAACTTCCAAAATTAAAGTTGCCAATGCAATCAATACCACAGTGGTTGGCTTAAAACCTGCGCCCTTAGCCCAAAAAGGCGTTAAGAAAAAATTGACCAAAATTAAAGTCAAGCACGGTAACCACCAACTATAATTACGGGCCTTGACCAAATATTCGCGCAAAGCCACTTCTTTAGGTAATAAAAAAGTTGTATCCGCGGATTGCATTAACGTCGCCACTTTAAAAAATAATCCACAAACCGTTAAGATAATAATACCTAAGGGTTTGACCCACCACGAATTTAACGTCAAATGAGTCAAAGCTTGTGAATACCAATAGCCAAAAGCGCCAATCATAAAGATAATGGCAATAATAAAATATTCATTAAAGACCAATTTTAAAAACTTGGCTTGTTCTTTTAAATGCTGTGTCAGGCGTTGTTGCCATAGAGATTTCATGCTAACTTAGCCCTCCTCAGCCAAACGTAAATACAAGTCACTTAAATTATCATCCTGCGCCCCAAATTGGGCTTTAATTTCAGCCAAGGTGCCCTGAGCTTTGACTTGACCATGATTTAACAAAAGGAAACGATCGGCACTTTGTTCAGCATTCGCCAAAATATGTGTGGACATTAAAATTCCCGCACCCGCTTGTTTTTTGGCTTGTACCAACTTCAATAAATCGTTCACAGCTAACGGATCTAAGCCTGTAAAGGGCTCATCAATAATAAATAGCTTCGCTTGAGTCATGAAAGCACAAACAATCATCACTTTTTGCTTCATTCCCTTAGAAAAATTGATCGGAAACCAATCTAACTTATCAGCTAAACGAAAAGTTTTGAGTAATTGGTTTGCATCTTGCCAAGCAGCTTCATGATTTAGATCATAAGCCATCATCGTTAACTCCAAATGTTCTTTCAGAGTTAACTCAGGATATAAGACTGGTAATTCTGGGACATACGCAATTTGGCTGCGGTAAGCGGTAATGTCTTGGTCTAATTGAGTGTCATTTAAACTAATCGTCCCTTTTTGTGGCTTTAACAAACCAATGACATGTTTAATTGTTGTTGATTTGCCGGCACCATTTAAACCTATTAACCCTACCGTCTCTCCAGATCGCACTGTAAAACTTTCATCTTTGATCACCGGGATACGTCCATAGCCCCCAGTTAAATGCTCTACTACTAAAGCCATAAAATTTTACCTACCCTCTGTTATTGCTTTGTATTTATGATAGCATGAAATTAACCCGATATAATTTTTTATTCTTAAGGAGGAATAAATCATGACCAACCTAGATCCAAATTGTGTTTTTTGTAAAATTATTGCTGGGGATATTCCCAGTCACACCGTTTATGAAGATGATGTCGTTAAAGCTTTCTTAGACTTATCACAAGTCACCCCAGGCCATGTTTTAGTTGTTCCCAAGCAACATATTAAAGATATTTTTGATTATGATAGCCAACAGGCCAGTTTGGTCTTTAGCCGAATTCCCAAAATTGCCCGCGCGATTAAACAACTTGATCCGAAAATTCAGGGCATGAATATTTGTATTAACAACGGCAAGATTGCTTATCAATCAGTCTTTCACTCCCACATTCATCTAATTCCGCGTTATAATGAAGAAGACGGCTTTTCTATGAAATGGGCAGACAATACTGATCAGTATGATGCTGCTAAGTTAGATCAGATCGCCACAACTATTCAAACGAATTTTGGAGATGAAGCATGAAAAGTTTTAACCTCGGTTTATTAACAGGCATTGGTTTATTCGCTGGAGCCAACAGAATTATGCAACAACAACGTCCGCGCATCGCTGCTTGGAAGAATTTAAATTTGGAACTCAAAAAATTGAAGCAACAATTAACTGACGAATCATTACCGATCCTCAAAGATTTACAAACCACTTTAATGCAGGGCAAAGAACCCATTGTTGCCGATTTGCAACAATTACAACAACAATTGAAACAGTTACAGCAAGATTTTCCGACTAAATTGTGATTTTTTAATGAATTTATAATTTAACTTGTAGGAAAAAGATAATAAATGTGTTATCTTTGTATTTGTTATCTTAATTCAAGATAAAATAAGATTGGATGTGTAAGTAGATTATGTCAAAAAAGTTTAGTAAATGGATCTTGACTTTAGTTGCCTTATTCTCCGTTACCTTAGTTGCTGGTTGTTCCGGCAATAAGGCTGTGGTAACTATGAAGGGTGGTAAAATCACTCAAGAACAGCTTTACCAAAAAATGAAAAAATCTCAAGCTGGACAACAGCAATTGCAACAAATGGTGATTGCTCAGGCTTTGAAGTCACAATATGGTAAACAAGTTAGCGATAAAGAAGTTAACAAAGAATTTAACCAATATAAGAATAAATATGGTTCTCAATTCAATACATTGTTACAACAAAATGGTATGGATGCGAGTGATTTCAAAGATACCATTCGGACCCAACTGTTAACCAAAGTGGCCATTCGCAAGGAAACCAACATTTCTAATGCGCAATTAAAGAAACAATGGGCAAAATATACACCAAAAGTTACAGTACAACATATCTTGGTTAAAGATGATGCAACAGCCAAAGAAGTAATCTCTAAATTAGATGCTGGTCAAAGCTTTGATAAATTAGCTAAGAAGTACTCCACAGATACTGGTACTAAGAATAAAGGTGGTAAATTACCAGCCTTCAATAACAATGACACTTCTTTAGATGCTAACTTTAAGAAAGCTGCTTTAAAATTAAAGCAAGGTCAATATACTAAAGAACCTGTCAAATCATCTTACGGTTACCATGTCATTAAGATGGTTAAGCGTCCAGCTAAAGGTACTATGAAGCAACATGAACAAACTTTGAAGAATCAAATTTATGCTTCTCGGATGAATGATTCAGCAACTATGCAAAAAGTGATCACGAAAGTCTTGAAGCGTTCTGATATTTCTATCAAAGATAACGACTTAAAGAACGTCTTGTCTGGATTCTTATCTAACAATAACAAGAAAGATAATGCTAAATCCACTAGTGGTTCTAAATAAGAGTTCTAAATATTAATTACAAAAAAACGCATTTCAGTGAACAAACTGCGATGCGTTTTTTTGTACGATAAAATCATTTAATTATAGCTTACCAGCTTCTTCAAAAAACATTGGGGGCAAAGTCTCAATTCAATGCCCTTTTTAATCCTTAGTGGTATGCTCAAGCGGACGATAGAAGCGCCGATTATCCAAGCCAAAAATCCGTTCACTAAATTCTCCGGGTTGAATTTTACGTTCAGCCTTGGTAACCATCGTAATCGTCGCATCCAATTCGTCCAGCGCATGTAAAATTTCCGCCTCTAATATTTGGGGACGCTTAGCTGAACCATATTCTAGCAAGCCATGATGCGCAATGACCATATGTCTTAATAAGACAATATCCTCTGCTTCGGTATCCAATTTTAATTGCTGACAAGCCGCCACAATTTCCGCATCCATAATCACTAGATGTCCTAACAAATTACCTTCAAGCGTGTATTGGGTATTAACAGCACCGCTTAATTCTCGAGTTTTACCCAAATCATGTAAAATGGTTCCCGCAATTAACAATGAACGATTAACTTGCGGATATTGCTGACAAACATTGTTAGCCAATCGCGCGATACTAACAGTATGAAAAGCCAAACCACCTGCATAATCATGATGATTGCTTTTAGCTGCAGGATATTCAAAAAAACTATCTTGGTGCTGATTAATTAAGTACCGGACAATGCGATTCCAATGGGGTTGGGTAATTTCTAAAATTAATTCGTTAATTTGATCTTGTAACTCTTGTTTGCTTAATGGTGCATGCTGCATAAATTGCGAAACGGAATAGCTATCAGGTGGTGTCAACTTTAAACTTTCGATTTTGATTTGTAACATATTACGATAAGTTTCACACTGCCCCTTTAACTGGACAATTTGTCCCGCTACAAAATTCTGGGCATCTTCTGCACTAGCTTGCCAATATTTACCTGAAATTTTACCAGAAGTATCCGCAAATACTAAATCTAAAAATTGTTTACCATTCTTGGCAGTACGCACGTGCATTTGTTCAATTAAAACCGGAGCATCTATTGTATCGCCAGTGCGTAAAGCAGCTAATTTATCAGTCACTATGTTTCATCCTCTTTCTAATCTAAAATACAACAAAGAACACCCTAGCTTTTTGATTAAGCTTAGTTTAATAAACGTCACCATTAAATGCAATCGTCTAATCAGGTGACTAAACTATAAACTCAAGATAACAAAAAAACGATACCCACCAAGGTATCGTTTTTTGGGATTAACTATTATAAATATCAGCAATCGGTTTAGAGATGATTTTATTTAATTCTTCCATCATCGCATTAATTTTACGTTCTTGGTCCATCAATTTTTGTACAGAATCAAATTTAGCTAATTGACCAGACAGAGTTTGCAGTTGTTTAATTTCATCATCCGTAATTTCTTGGTTATTAACTTGCTTTTGCTGTAATTTATCCTGCATTGTTTGCATTTGTTGAAACATTTGGTAAGCCATCGGATCAGCTTTCATTTGATTAAAAGCAGCCTGTAATCCTAAAACTTCTTCTGATTGACGCAAATCTTTTTCTAATTGATTAGCAGTATCATACACATTAACCATACTAAATTCTCCTTATTATTCTTGGCCCCAGCGACCTTTTATCTGATTATACCATTGACTGACACTTTGTTTGGCATTATTAAAATTATTTATCGTATCTTGGACTTTGTGCTTCAAATTATCACCAAATCCTTGGGTCCAATTACCAGTTGCGTGATGTTTTTGCTGCTGCACCATTTGAGCAGCATCTTTGACTTCAAAACTAGTATTTTTAGTAGTCGGCAAAATATTCGTCATTTCATTCTTAAACAAGGGCCCAATTCCTTGCTCACTACCCTCTTGTAAAAAGTGTTGACGATCAGTTCGGTCAAATCCGACCCAAGTAGCCACAACAATATCCGGTGTATAACCCACCATCCATTGATCCTTCGTACCATTACCATAATCTTGTGGTACTTCTGTGGAACCAGTTTTGCCCGCTAATTGATAACCTGCTGGTTTAGCGACGGCGCCGGTTCCTTGATCATAGACATTCAGCAGCAAACTAGTCATTGTTTGCGCAGTCTTTTTACTCATAATCGGTTTAGACGCGGTTTGCTCATCTTGGCCAACCACGGCTCCCGTAGCATCCACAATTTTCGTAATAAAATGCGTACTAGCTAACTTACCATTATTCGCAAAGGCTGTATAAGCCCGCGCTATCTGATAAGGTGTCACTCCGGTCTGTAGTCCGCCTAAGGCTAAGGCTAAATTTTGATCACTTTTAGCCACTTTAATCCCAAAATTTTCCACTGAAGCGACGCCTTTTTTCACACCAATTTTATCCAGCAAAGCTACTGCTGGCACGTTTTCACTGTTACTGAGTGCTTGATATAATGGTAATTCAGTAGTATAAGAACCATCAGCGTTCGTCGGCGTATAGTGATTTTTACCGAAACTCGTCACTTGATTAGGCAATGGTGAATCAATCTTATAACCACTTTCAATGGCGGGGGTATAAACCGCTAATGGTTTAATTGTTGAACCCGGCTGCCGTTTCATTTGTGTAGCTCGATTAAGTTCACGAAAGACATGCGGACCACGTCCCCCAACAACTGCACTAACACCACCTGTTTGCGGGTTTAATGCAATAGAGGCACCTTGTGATAAAGTATTATCACTAGCGCTTTGCGGGAAGAGATAATCATTATCAAAACTAGCTTGCATCTTTTGTTGCACGGTTTGATCTAAGCTAGTATAAATCGTATAACCCTTATTTAAAATCTGATTTTCACTTAAGTGATAACGACTTTCTGCTTCAGAAATGACCGCATCAAAATAAGAAGGATAGCGATAACCACTTTGTTTATGATAACCATCATCTAAACTTAAGGCCGTTTGTTGATTAATCTGGGCTTGTTGCTTCGACAAAGTCTTGTTAGTCACCATTAAATTCAGAATTAAATTGCGGCGAGCTTTAGAATTATCTGGATGGCGATACGGATCATAAAAACTGGGATTACGTAACATAGCCGCTAAAGTGGCTGCTTGTGCTGGCGATAATTCACTGGCCGATTCAGCAAAATATTTTTTGGAAGCATCTTCGACTCCCCACACCCCATTACCAAAATAAGCATTGTTTAAATACATGGAAAGGATGTCTTGTTTACTATAAACACGATTTATTTCAACGGCTAAGAAAAATTCTTCTGCTTTCCGAGTTAAAGTTTGTTTTTGCGTTAATAAAGCATTTTTCGCTAATTGTTGTGTCAAAGTACTACCACCACCCACAATTTGATGGTGAAGTAATAAGCCAATCGCCGAACGAGCATAACCTTTCAGACTAAAACCATGATTGGTCCAAAAAGTGCGGTCTTCAGTAGCAATTACCGCATTTTGCATATTTTTTGAAATATGCCGCAAACCAACATACGTTCCTTTTTGTGAATACAACGAACCAGCTTTATGATTGTCGACGTCCATAATAGTGGTTGTCGTTTGTAAAGAAGCTTTTAAATGACTCACGTTAGCAGTTTTCGCCTTAAAAGTTAAAATTGCACTAAAAACCAAAAAAATGGTCATCGTAATTAACAATAACCACCGTAACAAGTGGAATCGTTTCGTTATATAATGGAGTCCGTGACCAATTTGTGCCAATAAATACTTGATTCCGGCAGACCAGTCAAATTTTTCACTGTGTTTCATCGTATCCCTCAAACCTAATTTTTTCAAAAAATGGAGTAACTCATTGATATTAGAACGTCATTTAATTCTACAACATGCACCGCAAGTTTTCACTATTCGTCAATTGTTAAACAATTGGTATTTACCACGTAAGTGGCAGCACGAACTACGAACACAGCGTTCAATTTTTGTGAATCATCATTATCGTTATTTCAATCAATTAGTTCATAATGGCGAACAAATTGATTTGGCCTTTAATACCAACCTCACGCCGCAACATTATTCAGCCCAATTGACAACCAATTGTCCAATTATTTTTCAAAATTCAGATTTAGTTATTGTTGATAAACCTGCCGGTATTAAAACACATCCCAATCAACCCTTAGAAACTCATACTTTATTTAACCATTTAGCCGCTATTTTGCCAAGCCCACCACTTATGTTACACCGGCTAGATATGTTGACTAGTGGGTTAATCATGGTTGGGCAGGATCCTTTAATCGTCCCTATTATTGAGCGTCAATTAGCCTTGAAACAACTCCAACGCACTTATGTGGCCGTGATTCCTTATCGTTCCACTTTACCCTCAACTCAAACTATTACTGCTCCCATTGGCCGTGATCCTTTAGATCCTCGCAAACGACGCATTGATCCCAAAGGCCAATTTGCTAGCACACATTATCAAATCTTACAACATAATAAAAACTGGGCTTTAGTGCAACTACAATTAACAACGGGGCGAACCCATCAAATTCGCGTTCACTTACAAGCTGTAGGAGTGGGAATTCTAGGTGATCCCTTGTACAGTCCACTGAAAGCTTCCAGAATGTATTTACATGCTTACCAATTACAATACCAAAAACCCTTTGATTGGCAAACACAGACAGTTACCACCAAAATTCCGCCAGATTTTTTAGACTTAACTAGTTAATTAGATAAAATGCGGTTAGGACCAAAGTCATAGAGCAATCAACTACCAACTGCAATAAATTTTAAAAAAGAATTTTATTTTGTAGTTTAGCATTTTTAACAACAAAAATTTGAATTTTGAAGTATTTAAAAAAACTAGTCTTAATTGTAGACTAGTTTTTTATCCCAATCACCCTTAATTTTACATTATATTTTGCTGCTTAGATAAAGTTTTTAATTACATTTCATCAGGTGCTTTAACCCCTAATAAGTCTAAGGCAGCTTCCAAAACCCAAGCTAGTGCTTGCACCAAGTTTAAGCGTGCTTGCAATTGGTCATCATCCACTAAAACTTTGTTATGAGCATAATAATGGTTAAACGACTTAGCCAACTTTAATGCATACTTGGCAATGACTGAAGGTTCTTTTTGTTGAGCAGCTTGTTGAATCGTTTTAGGAAAATTGGCTAAGGTTAAGACGATGTCCCAAGCTTCATCATTTAAAGTGGCGGCTGTTATTTCTGTAGTTTGGGCTTGATAATCTGCCTTACGTAAAATACTCATTGCTCGTGCATGAGTATATTGAACGTAAGGGCCAGTCTCACCTTCAAAACGCACGACTTCATCTAATTGAAAATCAAAATTATCGGTCCGATTATTTTTTAAATCATGAAAAATTACAGCACCGACACCAACTTCTTGAGCGACCTGCTCTGGATTAGCTAAGTTAGGATTTTTTTCGGCAATTTGTTTTTGGGCCAATTGCACCGAATCATGCAACACGTCTTCTAATAAGATCACCCGGCCTGCTCGTGTAGATAATTTTTTACCACCCGAAGTGATTAAACCAAACTTAATATGTTCAATATCTTTTGCCCAATCAAAGCCCATTTTAGCTAATACTGCTTTTAATTGTTCAAAGTGCACACTCTGTTCACTACCAACAACATAAAAAGCTTTATCAAAATCGTAAGTTCGCTTACGGTATAAAGCCGCTGCTAAATCACGTGTAATATACAAAGTAGCCCCATCAGACTTTTTAATCATCGCTGGTGGTAATTGTTCACCTAAATCAACAATCTCGGCCCCTTGGCTTTCTTGCAATAGACCTTTTTGTTCCAATAAATCAACAATTTCGTCCATTTTATCATTATAAAAGGCTTCACCCTTATAAGAGTCAAAGCTAATTCCCAATTCGTCATAAACTTTGGTAAAAGCTTTGAGTGATTCTTCGCGGAACCACTGCCACAAATGCGTAGCCTCAGCATCACCATTTTCCAATTTTTTAAACCATTCTCGCGCTTCATCATCTAATTCAGGGTGTTCTTGATCTAATTGATGAAACTTAACATAATATTTTTGTAAATTGGTAATCGGATCAGCTTTAACTTCTGCTTCAGAACCCCATTTTTTGTAAGCCACCATTAGTTTACCAAATTGCGTGCCCCAATCACCCAAGTGGTTAATCTTAATCGGTTGATAACCTAACTTGGCTAAAATTTTGGCCAAAGAATTACCAATTACAGTGGAACGTAAATGGCCCATCGACATCGGTTTTGCAATATTAGGTGATGACATATCAATCACCATCTTTTGTTGGTTGCCCTGTTTCGTTGCACCATAATTCAATTGTTCATTAAGAATTTGTTGCAGAGTCGTTTGTGCTACGGCTGGACGCTGTAAAAAGAAGTTGACATAAGGTCCTTTAGCCTCCACCTTAGCAAAGACATTTGGATCAATTTGTTTGACTAAATCTTGCGCAATGACCACTGGTGATTGATGTAACTGTTTGGCTAATTGAAAAGTTGGAAAAGCAAAATCACCCATTTGCGTATTTTTCGGCACTTCAATCAAATTCAAAATTTGGTCAGCAGTCAAATCACTGTTCGTTAAATTTGGTTGCAAGGCTTCTTGGATGCTTACTTTGGCTTGTTGTAAATCCATAATTATCTGATCCTCCATAACATAAAAAAAGCTCTTTCATATTAAATATGAAAGAGACGAGTTAACCCGCGGTACCACTCTAATTGATTAGTAATCCACTTTAATTTAAACATATTTTAAAAAACACAAAGACACGACGGTACTTGACTGTAGCCTTTTCACACTCACAAGACCTCACTAAAACAACCAAATGTACCTTAACTCTCTGCAAAACTCATTTTAAAGGATTCAAGTTAAATTTTCAAGCAACGGTAAAAATTAGTAACCTTTAAAATAGTTTTTAATTAATGTTTTAAATGCATAATAGCTTCTTGAATTGTCTTGCCTTGTCCACTGACATTTCTGCTGGGATCAACGGCAATGAACGTTTGTGAAGCTGTATCAAGTTGAATGCGTAATTTTTTCATGCTCATTACCTCCTAGATATAATTCTGCTTATTCTACTCAGAACATATTAGGATGTCAAGCAAAAACATTTGAACTATTTTATTGAACTTGTACAGCAACTTTTGCTAAAGCTTCCAAACTATCAGCAACGTCTTGCCAATTATCCTCGAAAGGCCCATAAGCTGTCTGAATCAAAGTATTGGTCGGCAAAGCGGGACACTCATTTTCACCGTTAGTACCCCAATTCTGCCAACCGGAATTAGGACGTTGAACAATTTGAAAAGCACCGGCTGCTTGCGCAGTTTGCCAAATCATTGCTTGATGCGTTTGCGTATTAATTTCGGCTGATTTAGTTGCTGGTCCCGCAAAGATAGTTTGATCAGCTACCTGGCTAACATCGACTGGTTGCTGTGAATAAGTCCATGGTCGGTCGTTAGTTTCGGCTTCTACAAATGCTTGAGCTCGAATATCTGCCAATTGCGCTTCATCTTCCGAGCGCTCCAAAGCATTTTCCCAGACTGAAAACAACCGCCAATATAAATCCCAATGTGCTGATGCCATATCGCCAGTCAACAAAGACCGAAACTTTTCAAAAGCTGTTCCTCGCGTTTGACCATCATTAACTAACGTTTGAACCTTATCAGCCAAATCATTGGCATACGGATCACCGGCACGATACCAAACGCCACTATCGGTAATAAAGCGATCAAACACTTGATGACCGATTCCACTTTCAAATTCATCACCGACGGTAATCTTATCAGTAATGGAACGATGATTAACTGTTGTTTGAAAATGATCCACATGGTAAACACGTGAAAAGAACGGAACATTATAATAAAAAGACCAATCCAAACTAAAATGCTTACCATATAGTTCCGGTTTTAACCCGTCAGGAATTCTGCCAGATAGACGATATTTTTTAAAAATTGGGCCGTCTTCCAAAGCCTGAATATCTACAATCAAGTGTTCCGCAGGATTGATTAAACCATTATCAGGGGTGAAGAATGGACCATAAAATCCGCCCATCGCATTATTACCTGATGGCAATAAATCTTTGTCTTCCTGAACTGATTTAAAATGACGTAAACCCCATTTGGAGGAACCCTCTCCTTGAGCATTACCACGGCACAATTCCAAATCAAAAACACCTGTATTTAAATGAACATAAGTATCTGTCTCTTGAGTTGATGTGATCTCCTGAATACCATCTACTTCACTAGGCTCCAAGACATGATCTAATTGCAGTTGAACATCACCTTGTGCAAAAGACACTATTGCTATAAATTTATCGTCTTCTTTTTGTAAACGTTGACAAATAATTTCATGATTTTCTTGATCATGAGCTAACCACAAATCGCCTGAGAGATCTTCTGTAACTGAAAAAACAACTGGCACATTAATTTTGATTTTTTTAGAGGTATCACTATTTTAATAGTTTTCATAACTAATCCTTTCTAAATTATTTTTATAAAGCTGTTAAGAAAGTAATCAAACCAAAAATTACTCCCGCACCATTACACAGCGCTAGTGGAATATCACGATCTTTTTTACATAATGCATATATCACCCACAACAATGTGTTAAAAGCTGTTGCCAACGGTTGAATCGGACTTCCTTTCACACCGTGTAAATTGTTCATAATTTGTGGAATATACGCTACGTACATAATAATGGCAGTTATAGAAGCAATCCATCCTAAAACAGTAATGACTTTCTCAAATTTCAAATAAACATCTCCCGTGATAGATCTTTTTGGTAGCGCTTTTATTTTAAGCGTAATTTTATCATAGTGCATATTGTTTAAATTAGCAAATACGCAATACTTTGATTTCACAATTGCACTTAGAGAATAAAATTTGTTTTATTTTTACAATCAATGAGCTTTAATAAAAATAGTTGTTTTATTGCTAAATCTTTAAGGGTACAAAAACTCTGCTAGCCTATGGAATTTTGACTCTGAGGTTTTTCTATTGCTAAATCTTTAAGGGTACAAAAACTGTAGTCATCAAACAGACCATCAGCTTTTAGTTTTTCTATTGCTAAATCTTTAAGGGTACAAAAACAATACTTCAATTGCTGATTGGACCAATCAAGTTTTTCTATTGCTAAATCTTTAAGGGTACAAAAACCAGTCGAATCGTAAGGGTAACTAGCAATCCGTTTTTCTATTGCTAAATCTTTAAGGGTACAAAAACTAAGCCCAAACCAATTTTCACCATTTTCTCGTTTTTCTATTGCTAAATCTTTAAGGGTACAAAAACAACACTATCTCTATATTTTTTTTACTTTTAGTTTTTCTATTGCTAAATCTTTAAGGGTACAAAAACAAGTCGCTAATAAAGATCGGACGTTGCATTGTTTTTCTATTGCTAAATCTTTAAGGGTACAAAAACAATGTACGGTTTTCGCATGTAGGCTTTTTAGTTTTTCTATTGCTAAATCTTTAAGGGTACAAAAACATAGGGTGGTAAGCTAGAACATCAGAATATGTTTTTCTATTGCTAAATCTTTAAGGGTACAAAAACTGTCCTTTAAGAACCAAGCAGCAGCACCAGGTTTTTCTATTGCTAAATCTTTAAGGGTACAAAAACTTACAAGTCGGCCAAGGCTTGGGTTACATTGTTTTTCTATTGCTAAATCTTTAAGGGTACAAAAACAAGCTGCGTACAAATCCCAATACAGGTCCAGTTTTTCTATTGCTAAATCTTTAAGGGTACAAAAACAAAATAACTAAAAATTTGAAACTGGATTTAGTTTTTCTATTGCTAAATCTTTAAGGGTACAAAAACCTTGACACTATACCTTATAAGGTATAGTATGTTTTTCTATTGCTAAATCTTTAAGGGTACAAAAACAACATAGCGTACTAATTCATCAACTGAAGTGTTTTTCTATTGCTAAATCTTTAAGGGTACAAAAACCGACTGTAGGTTGACGTTGGCCAACATTTTGTTTTTCTATTGCTAAATCTTTAAGGGTACAAAAACTAATGATTTTGATTTTAGATTTTTTGTATTGTTTTTCTATTGCTAAATCTTTAAGGGTACAAAAACACTACATCCTTTAATGAAATTAATTGATTAGTTTTTCTATTGCTAAATCTTTAAGGGTACAAAAACCTCAAATTGAAAATAATCATTGATTTTTCAAAAAAGAGATTTCTGCATCAGTTAATAAATAATCTTCTAAATTAAATGACGTCTCATAATCCAGCAAATCATTTATTATTTTTAATAATACCAAATCTTTTGATGATAATGCAACCTCTCGCTTACTACCTATCAAGGGTAGTAACTGGGATAAAGATTTTAAGATTTGCTGATTGGACAAATTCATCATATTGGGATAATGATTTTTTAGACTTTTAATAACAACATCAAATGGTGGTAATTGTTCAATATGAGGACCAACCAAAATTATTTTATGAATATCAGCACTATCTAATCTGACGCCCCGAAAATCATTCGCTATATAAATAACTTGTAAATTAGTTTGAAGCATAATTTGTTTTAACTTAGTTACTAATTCTTCAATTTTATCAGTTGATAAATAACTCGTAGGGTTATACATAATTAACCACATTTTATCAGCCGTTCGTTGGGCAACAGCCGTAATTAGATTGAGATACTCATCCACTAATTCATCAGTACTCATCAATTCAATTGGTGTCATGATTTGATTTTCTTGATAACCGACTACCAAATCATTTTTTAACAACTCTAAATAATTTAGATCCCTTAAATCCACTTGCAGACTATCTGCAAAATTATCAACATAATCCTGTAGTAAAAAAGATAGTTGATATAATTCATTGTTAATATGCTCTAAATGTTGAGTAACAGCTACTTCGTTTTCCTTTTGATTCAGATAATCAAAGAGCAAAGATGGTTTATGATAGATAACTTGCTGATAAATCGCTTGACGACTATTAATAAAATAAAAGTGATTATGTTTTAAATCAATTAAATGATCATCAATCAGTAACTCAATACCATTTTCACCATAAATATTTGCCTCAGAAATATCCAACTTTTGACGATAAAAATAAAAACTACGAAATATTTTCCACAGCATATCATGATTAGGACCCACGAAATAAAGAATTTGGTCTAAGTCAGCTTCCACAAATTGCTGATCTTGATACTCAATCTGTAAATTCATATTTGCACCAGCTTTTTACTACCTACCAAGGCTTCCTGATTACTGCGACTACCAACTAAAATTTTCATATCATCAAATTGTTTCTCACTAACTGCTAATAAGCGAACTTCACCATGATTAGGCAAAAAAGCCTGAATATTATGTTCATATTTTTTACCAGCCGCACGATTGGGTAAAGTCCGATAATAAACTGAATATTGTAGCATGGTAAAACCATTGCGAATTAACTCTTTGCGAAAAATTCGATATTGTCGTTGTTCGTTAATTGTTTCCATGGGTAAATCAAACATACAAAGTAAGCGCATATTCTGATATTTCACCTGATCCTCCTATAAATTAACGATGCTAATTCCACAAAAAAACTTTACTTAATACTATTTGTCTGAATAAAATCTTGCAAGCTAATCGTCAACAAAGCTTGTGGATCATCTGTACTCATGGCGGTCACAAACGATTGTACAAATTCCTGAATCACATGATCCATCGTCATTTTCTTATTGTTAATCAGCATTTCTTGATTCATAAAATTAATTAAGCTCATCCGCGCCTCATAACTCAAATAATCAGTTGTTGATAAAACTTGTTGATCAATCCAATAATCCATCAATGGCCGAAAGGGTTCCATTAAATCATCAGCCAAATTAAAACTGTTAAATTCATTTCGGTGAAAAATGCCTAACATTGAACTTAAGCCATCGGCTACCACACACCGTGCCACGCACGAGCGGATAATTGCATAACCAAAGTTCATTGCATAATTAACTAACACCTCAGCATCTCTAGTAAATGAATTGCCAAACAACGAATCAAAATAAACTTTAGCTACCTGACCCTCACGATTAGTTAAATCACCGTCAGTTAATTCCATGACCAATTGTTCCATCATTTCTAAGCGTTCTAATTCCACTCCCTTGTAACGGGCAAATGCAATTTGATTTAGCATTTTTTGTGCAATGACCTGTTTCCACATTCTAGCTTTCTGTTGACTAGTCCAATTAGCTTGAGCAATTACTCTTTGAGCCGAATGATGGTATTGACCATATGGCAGATACATTCCTACTGGCAAATATTTATCATCACAAATAATTAAGCCAATATTATTATGACTTAAACCCACCAACAGTTTGGTTGTAATCGTGGTGCGATTGCCTTCCAAAATAATGGTATTAATATCAGATAACGGAATATAGACTGTTTTAGATAATTTGACAATTTCTACATTATCTAATTTAAGTCGCAATAATTCTCCTTCTTTAATATGTACGATCCGCCAACCCAAAATAAACGCCTCTTTTTAGTGTTATCGCTTTCATAATAAGACTTATTTTATTCTTTGACAATCTTTTTTTGTCAAAAATTAAGAAAACTTCTACATTGGAAAATTTGATGTAAAAAAAAATGACTGCCAAAGGCAGTCAATAAATTCGGGATGAACCCTTATTTTTGTAGATCCTTAAAGATTTAGCAATAGAAAAACTTTAAGTCGCTTGAACATTCAAACATATAAGGCGTCCCTTACGGGATTAAGTATAACACCTTTATTAGAATCAATCAAGAATATTTTGTGGCTGTTTTTCTTCTTGCTCTAGGTAGTATGGATTACCTAAAATGTCAGTATTGACTTTCCAAAGTTTACAGTCCTTGGGTACTAGCGGCTTAATAATTTGCTTACCTTCTTTAGCGTTACCGTATAGTGGAATCTTAGTCAAATAATTATCATACGAATCTAATAACTTTAATTCTGCATAATTCTTATGGCTGATATTTCGTGACCAAAATAGTAATTCCATTTGCTCTTTTGTTTTTAGATTTTGCACTTTAATCCGATTTTTCCGGTACAGCGAAAATAAAAACTTCGCATCAGAATGAACCCCTTCTCGTGCCTTGATTTCGAGATAATCAGCCCTTTTAATTCCGAAAGTACCATGAACACAACTCAAATCAGAATGATTAATCCCCATGATTTGATATTCGCCAGTAGCTTCGTCTAAATAAACGTCAGTGCGCCATGGTTTCAAAGACTGCAAAATAACTTGCTTGTTGCGCGCATTTTGAGGCGTTACACAAATTTTCGAACCCATCTTTTTATCATAATACTTCAATTGTTTAATAATCGGACCATTATTATGCTTCGAATATTTGTGTAAAAAGCCATGATCGCGTCGATATAGTTCAAACGGACTAACATTTTTAGTTTTCACCTTGCCTGCTTGATCAATTTCTTCTATTTGATCAGGGTACTGTTGTAATACTTGTTCTAATAAGGCAAAACTTTGTGGATCTAATTTAGCCATCAAAAACTTAGATGGATCTTTATCATACACTTTTTTGAATTTGACATAATCCGTAGCATCATAAATATTTTTAATTTTAGCAATGATATAATCTGCTGGCTGCTTATCCTTAGCTAATTGACCATTACGGACTGAATAAATAGTGTCATTACTAATCTTACGATTCATCTTTTTATCAATTTGGTGCGAAAATTGCACTCGTGGTTCTATTTCTTGTAATTCTGTCACCAAATGACTATCAGGCAAATTCAGTAGTTGCTGATCATATTCTTTATCATCTAAAATAGCACCTGTTTTGATATCAATCGTATGTTCCGACACTTTCACTGGAAAAATCGTACCACCTGATTTTTTCCATAACTTCAAAAACGGTGTCGCGGCAATAATCGTCGCATCGATTGCATGATGATGATAAGTTTCTCGAGACTTCGGTAAATGCCAATGTTTACGCATATTAGACGTGAATTTACCCCGAATGACGGCTACTTTCGTCTTTTGGTTTTTCTCTCGATAAAACTCTTGCAAACTATTCAAGACCACGCGTGAAGAGTAGCGTGTATCCACTAAGTTACGACTAATAAAGCGCTGCCGCACTTCTAAATCGCTTAAATCCTCATCACATAAATAATTATCGCGTTTGGCTTTAGAAAAATTGGTATTGTTTAACACTTGAGCTTCAAATTTTTTCCAACCTTGACCATGGTTCATATTAAAAAACGCATATGGTGTCTGTTTTTCTTTTTGTTGATTCATTTCTGCATAACACAACGTTTTATTATTTAAACTATCATCGAAGGATACTGATTGGGGAATAATATGATCGATTTCAAAATTTTCTGGATAATGTAATAAATCATATGCATCAATAGTTTGGCCACTATACAAACACTTATGTTGTTGTTCATACCACAGGCGAATTTTGGTATATAATTTACCACCCTGTTTACGTAAACCATCATCAACGTCTTGTTTACTGCCAACCGATGTTATAAATTCTTGCATGGCTTGATCTTTAAGCTTGCGATTATTCTTTTTTAATTGATCCAGATACTTTTTCATATCCTTTTCGTTTTTGTCACGCGGCATTTCCACAA
The DNA here is from genome assembly GCF_058107155.1 of Bombilactobacillus sp. ESL1187. NCBI lineage: Bacteria > Bacillati > Bacillota > Bacilli > Lactobacillales > Lactobacillaceae > Bombilactobacillus > Bombilactobacillus sp. ESL1187. The sequence goes on along the minus strand of NZ_JBYLTZ010000001.1, from coordinate 1,379,357 downwards.
CAATATAATCTGGTTGACCATATTTTTTTGTTACAGCATTCACAATTTTTAACGCTTCCCGCACGGATTTAGCGGCAACCGGATTATAAATATCCGCTGTAATCTTGCGGTAGGGCAAATACTCGTCATCTTGAAAACGATGTTGATCGCGCAAAGACCAACCTTTTTCCTGAAGCAAGGTCATTTGTTCCACTGGACGCTTTTGCATTTCAGGAATTAATTCGCGCATTGTTTTAATTGAAAAGCGGTGCCATTTATTGTTACTTTTTATTTCAAACGCTGCTTTATTATCAATAATAGCCTGAATTAAACTATCGTCCAAGAAATCATATTGGGGTTGCAGCCGTTGATGCAGTTGTTTTCTAATCTCACCATCTTCAGTATTAAGCGTCATAATAAAACTTAAATCATCAAGAAAAGCCGTACTCCAAGTATTAATCTCAATATCTTGTTTTAAAAAAGCTTTGCGCATTTTCCGATAAATAGCTAAGGAATGCAGTTCTGGTTTATCGTTTTCATCCACCCGATAACCGCGAATATCTTGCTCTTCACAATGACTAATTTTTTTAATCAATTTCATCATTGACGGATTACCCTTAGCTTGCCGTAGCTGCTCAATTAACTGCAATTTATCAGCTGGCGGCATCTTACCATCTTCATAAGTGGTAATCGTTAAATTATTTAAATCACTTAATAAATTGAATTCTTGCGCGGTATAAGAAGCGGCCGAAGCCCGCAGTTCTTCAGGATGTATTCTGTCACGCCCAATCAACTCTTCAAATAAATTATCCAAGGTCCGACCATCTGTTTTATAAATGCCATAATCCGTCCGTGATTTCTCACTGCCAGGTCCTTGATAATAGCCCCGCTTACGCCGTAAAATCTTGCAAAATTGTTCTTCAAATTCGGCAGTCAAAATGGTGGGATAAAATTGCCGCTGGGTAGCAATAATTTGCCGCGCTTCTTTGACAAAAGCGGCAGTGGGAAAAACATTTAGTAAAACTTGATTATTCTCAGTATTTTCAATTTTTGCACGTACTTGATTATATTTTTGCAATCGTTGCAACTGAATTTGCGCCGGCGTCTGCGTTTGTAAGTCAGTCTCATTAATTTCTAAGCTCTGACTATAGTCACTACTGCTCTTTAGATCATCCAAGGTAAAGCTAATTCCTCGGTGCTTAACGATGTTGTATAAAGCGCTTACTAATTCCGATTTAGTCAGCTGCTGCGTTAACCCTTTAACTCGTAAAGCATACGGATTCACATTTTGCGGCAAATTAATATAATACGGATCGGTTTTGGAACGTGTAGGAAGTAACTTGGAACGTTCAAATAAATTAACCGTATCAATTCGGCGTTGTTTTTTCCGTCTTAACAACCGCCGACTTCCACGCCGATCACGCCGCGTCTCATTTTCTTCCGAAATGCTTGCGTTAAACAACCTGGAGCCCAGTTCTAGAACATGCCCTTTTTGATAATCCAGGACACTAAAACCAACTGATGATACCCCAATATCTAAGCCTAGACTGATTGATTGTGCCATAACCTTACTCCGTTTCCTTTTAATAATTTTATTTTAACAAATAAATTAAAGAATCAATCAAAAATATTAAAAAGAAGTTGAGTATTAACTGCATCCAACATTAAAGTACGAACTTTTACTTTAGTGCTGCGCGCAATTAAACACCAACTTCTGGCTTTTGAAACGTTATCTAAACTAAATTAACGAGAAATTCTGGTTGCCCTTAACTCTGAACTTTTGCCAATCATGCATCAGCTCTAATTTAAAAGTTAACGCCTCGCAAATTTTTAATTAGGGATTAGAAACTGCCATTATGCACTTCAGCAATGCTATCCGCCAAAACAAACGCACCAGCATCAACATCAAAAATCAAATCTAAAATACTCCGATAATTTTGCGTATCGGTCACAATCATCAACATTTCTTTCGGTTCGTTAGAACGACCACCACGAACGTCAAACACCGTACTTCCTAGTTGTAGTTCTTGCTCCAAAATATTCTGAATAGCATCCTGGTGTTGCTCACTCATAACATAAACAACTAATTTTTTATCTAAACCAGTTTGAATATAATTCATCACCATTGTGGAAATACCAACTGATAAAATAGCTAAGAAGAAATATTCAAATCCCGAAACCCAAATATTCCCCAAACAGACAATACCGTCAATAACAAACAAGCTATTGGCATTGCGGATGCGAAAATACTTATTAAAAATCATGGGTGGAACCGTGGTACCACCTGCTGAATAACCTGATCGATAAATAATTGACAAACCCAATCCAAAAACAATACTACCAATGATGTCCGATAACAGCGGATTTTGAATAATCATTAAATCCGGCGTGATCGCTAAAAAGAGTGGCAATACCAAACTGCCAAACGTGATTTTAGCTGCAGCAACCTTATCAAGAAAGATCAAAGTTAAAATCCACATAAATACATTGAAGATTAAAAGTGTCATGGATAGCGGCACCTGCCACAATTGCTTAACTAAAATAGCAATTCCTGTGGCCCCACCAGCAGCAATTTTATGAGGATCGAAGAACATTGAAACACTAACTGCAATTAATTCCAGGCCCACTAACACGCCCAAAATTCGCGATATTTTTTTGATGTATTTGTTTTTTCTAATTGTTATCATAACTATATTATGCCTGAAATTGAAAAAAATATCAAAAAAAATATCTATTTTGTTTAAATAGGTGTATAATAATTTTATATTTTGCGGATGTAGTTTAATGGTAAAACTTCAGCTTCCCAAGCTGGCGTCGCGAGTTCGATTCTCGTCATCCGCTTCGTAATTTTACTGACCAATGAGCCTGAAGGGCTCTTTTTTTTTATTGCGCTGAAAAAAAGACACTTGACTTTGCCACGAACCAGTTTAAAACAATTATTGCCACAATTTCATAAACTGAGGTAACGCTTGAATTAAATGTGTTGGCAATACTACATACTGCTTTTGGGCTAATTGCTCTGCCAAATAACTATGTGCAAAAGTAGCCGCCAACACAGTTGTTGGACTCCAATCAAATTGGGCTACAAAGCCGGCCATTATCCCAGTTAAGGTATCACCCATGCCACCGGTAGCCATCGCAGGAGTTCCAGCAGTATTTTCAAAAATTTGTTGACTACCACTAAAATAAATATGGCTAGGGGCGCCTTTCAAGATTAAAGCCGTTTGGGATAATGTTAATTGATCAAGCGTCGCCTGATTGCGTTCAAATTGTTGTTGTGATGGTAATAGATGGCTGAGCTTTTTCCATTCCATCACATGTGGTGTCAAAATCAAATGCGCCTGAATTTTTTTTAAATTCAGTTTAGTTTGCGCAACCACTCCAAAAGCACTAGCATCTAAAATCAGTGTTTGTTTGGACGTCAACAAGGTCGCCATTTGAATTAACAAATCGCCCATTGGTGCTGTGATTTGTAATCCCGGACCAAACGCTACGACATCAACAGTTTGGACCATTGTTAAAATGGCTCTTGTATCATTCAAGTCTAAGCCCATCGCTTCTGGATATGTGGTTCTTAAACTAGTGAGATTCTCTGGATCAGTAGCTAAAGTCACTAATCCGGTTCCGGTATAAAGTGCCGCACCAGTCGCCATTAAAGCCGCGCCACCAAATTGTTGACTGCCTGCAATGATCAAACATTTGCCAAAAGTACCTTTATACGAGTCAACTGGCCGCGGTTGAATGACCGTTTGTAAAATTTTTGTTGATAATTTTTCCATTTTTATCAAATCCTTAGTTACTTTCTAACACAAATTTGTTATAATAGTTGTTTGTAAAGCCGTTGTGGCGGAATTGGCAGACGCGCAGCGTTCAGGTCGCTGTATGGGTTACCATGTGCAGGTTCGACTCCTGTCAACGGCATAAAATCGCTTGATCTATCAACGTTTCGCAAGCATTAGTTCACCATATGTCCGCTAAAACTATGAATTAATTTTTTTCAACACCAGTTTAACATATATTATATGAGTAAGGCCTATGTATTAGCTCCCAATGCGGGAGCTTTTTTGTTGAATTAATAATTTAATAAACGATAATATCTACGAGTTTTGGCGGAACGCCCCGTCTTAACTGAATACATATTAAACAAAGTATCAAAGTAGTGATTTAACGCGTATGGTTCAATAAAATCGCGCAAAGATTGGTCTAATTGATCCAATTCAAAGGCTTGCATATCAACTACCAACAAATCATTCGTAAATTGCTTGGCAAAGTTCACTACTCTCAGATCATTCTGCCGATTGCCACCACTGTTAACTACAATATTGACATTTTGCTTGCGATCGACGATTTCCATTGGCCCATGGAAAAATTCTCCAGAATGAACCGCTTGCGCTTTGATTCGTTGAATCTCCTCTAATAAGTAATTAGCAAAGCAGCAAACTTCACCCCACATTAAACCTGAACCGACCCACAACTGATGTGCTTTTAAATCAGTATTATTAACTTTATCTAAAGCTTGGGGCATTAAGGTTTCCATTCCCCGAACTAAATTAGTATCTAAAGTAGATAATTGTTTTTGGATGGTGGTTACCTGAACATTAGCCAGATTGCCTGATAAGTTTAAAATTAACCAACCTAATTCAATTAAATTAGCGTCAGTGTCGATAGACTTTAAGCGTTCATCTAACAAATCAGCCTGTTCCAAAGGACTATTGTCATCACCAATAAATCCAATCATCAGACATTTCTTCTGCGCTCTAATAGTTGTTAATGCTTGGATTAATTCATGAGTGGCACCAGTTTTGCTGCCAGCAATAATCAAAGTTTGTTCATCAATCACTGAAAAATATTCTGAAATTAATTCTTCGGGACTAACGATTAAAAACGGCATTTTTAACTGTTTGAACATCATGGGCCGCAAATCTACAAATTTCGTATAGGTGCCACCACACCCTGTAAAAATAATTTTACTAATTGACTTTGCTTGTAATTGCTCAGCCACAGTACTGACATGTTCTAATTCATTGACAGCTGCTTCATAATTGGTGATAAAAACTTGCTTATCAAAATACATTGATTTATTCTCCTCATTTAACTAAGGCTTCAAGAAGCCAAAGAATGCACCGACAACACTAATGACTAGAATTGTTAATAAAATCCAAATCATTTTAATATGCTTTTTCTTTAACAGCCAGGCAATAAAGAAGGTAACCAGCAATGGCATTAAGTCCGGCATAATTGAATTTAAAACCGATTGAATTGTTTCAGGATGCTTACCTGCACTAATTGCTACCGGAATTTTAATGACCACCATGGAAGCCACCATGGCCCCAATCACCGTATTACCTAAAATATTAATGGCGTAAGTAATCATATTCATGAGACCATTGGCCATTTTATCCACAAAAGCACTGCCTAATTGATAGCCCCACATCGTTCCATAGTAGCGAACTAATAAATTGGGAATATTATAAATTAGAATAAATAATATGGGTCCCAAAACACTGCCTTTTTGCGCTAAAGAAATGCCAATTCCACTAGCGATAATTTTCAAGCTACCCCAGAAAACAGAATCACCAATGCCAGATAAAGGACCCATTAATCCAGTTTTCATAGCGTTAATAGCACTCGGATCAAACTCAGGATCATTGGCATTTTTTTCTTCCATCGATGCCAAGACACCAGCAATAAACGGCGAAGTTGCTGAAGTACAGTTAAAAAATTCTAGGTGCCGTTTTAAGGCAGCAGTTTTATCTTCAACACGATCATATAACTTATCAATAATTCCAGACATCGTATAAGCAAAGCCCATACTCATCATCCGCTCATAGTTAAACGACGCTTCCATGGGCATACTGCGCCAAAAAATGCCACGTAAATCTTTTTTAGTTAACTTTTTTTGCTCTTGAGACTTAGAAGTCATCCTCTTGTACCTCCGTCTGCGTATTCGCACTAGTCGTTGAATTTTTATGAATTTCATTCATTATTAAGTACATTATTCCGGCAAAAATAGCCCCGATAATCGATGCAGCAACCATATCTAATTTTAGATACGCGGAACAGACAAAACCTAAGAAAAAGAAGGGCGCAACACTTTTGGAAAATGACATATTGATAAGCATTGCAAAACCTACTGCTGGTAGAATTTCAGTTGTAATCGTGATTCCGTCGATTAAAGCTTTCGGAATGATTTGTACGAATGCTTTAACTAAACCACTACCCAAAGCAAAAGAAATCGTTGTCACTAAAGTCATAACTAAAATTCTGGTCAAGGCAGCCCAGAGATGCATGTTACCTGCAGCCTTGATTTTACCTTCATCACTTAAATGATCAGCTTTGTGCGTCATGGCTGGAAAGACGACAACGTACAACAAGTTCTTAACTAATAAACCCAAAGTGGCAATTGGTAAAACCAATGTCAAGGCAACACTCACGCCATAACCATTTTTTAAAGCCAGGGCTGTTGCCAGAATTCCTCCAATAATTTCATCTGGCGGGACAGTTGCTCCAACTCCCATTAAGCCCATAAAAGCTAACTCTAAAGTAGCTCCCATCAATAGTCCTTGCTTAATATCACCAAACAAAACGCCTACCAAAAAACCGGTTACAATTGGCCGTCCAATAAAAGATGATCCCAAAAAATCTTGCATATTAGCAATTAAGGAAATAATGAAAATGCCGATAACTTGTAATATCATTACCTTCTCCTTTACTTAATTAAAGCTGAAAATTCAGTGTCCGGATCATTAGGTGCCTGCTTCACTACCACTTTAACCCCGTTATTTTCTAAATCCGTTAACTGTCTCACATCAGCTGCCGTTACATAGACTGATTTAGCGATATTTTGACTATTTTCTGTTTTATTAGCTAAACCTAAATCAATTAATTTGATATCTGGTGTTAACTTAGCTAAGCGATAAGCGTCATTAATTGTCTCCACGATAATAAACACTCGATATTTATCCGTCACACCACTCTTAATTGCTTTGGCAGAATCTGCAATTGATTTAAAAATCAATTTGGCACTAGCTGGTTTGGCTAATTGTAAAGTTTTTTTGCGAAAAGTATCTTGTGCTACTGCATCATTAGCAATCAAAATCGCATTCGCAGACAAATTATTGGTCCAAGCAAAAGCCACCTGGCCGTGTAACAAACGATAATCAATTCTAGTCATTACAATCATATTCTCGTTTCTCCTTAAAAATCTTCATCCTCGACGGAATCTGCGACATCCATAACGACCTGTAAACCATCCTTGCCCATGGCAACTAATTTCTGTAATTTTTGCATTAATGTGACCGCATCAACTTGACTAGTTACATTAACGTAATTGATCAGTTCCAAGACCAAGGGCAAGTTCATTCCGGTAATCAAAAAGTAGTTATCTTCTCCTTGCACAAATTGAACTAACTCATTATTCACAGATCCTCCTAACACATCAGTTAAGAAAATAATTTGTTCATTCTTTATGGGCGTGATGATTTTCAATAATTGCTCCTGAAAACTCAGATTGTCATCAACATAAGCTGTAATATAATGTAATTTCGGCTGTTGCCCCATAATTAATGACACCGTTTGATACATTCCTAACGCCAAAGTTGAATGACTTGCCAGTACTATTTCCACAGTTTTCACCTTCTTTATAGCCATATCTTCATTTATTAAATCTAGAGCTATTTTCAAATTCAGGCAATAAAAAAAAGACCATTTCTTAAAATGACCTCATTTTTAAAACCAATTTAGGGACCAATCATCTCTGAATTGTATTTTTATAATTAATAAAATTAGGATTATACCATGACTGTGTATATTCAACTAATTTTTTTCTTTTAGTAAAACCTTGATATTCAAAATAAAGCAAATAACGCTCTTCGGCTAACTTCAACTGCTCCGCAACAAAGGGCGCTTTTTCAACAGATTGGGCCTGAAAAATCGTATGAAACATAATTGGCTTTTTATTTCTAAAAGCCATATAATCATACAACGACAATTTTCCAAAATCATAGCGATGGGCATCTTCAAATTCTCTAAACGGAATATAAGATTTTTGAAAGGCGATTACTTGTTGTGACACCATTCTAGTCCGAATTAACTCGTAAAAATCTTCATATTTATTATCAAAAATCAATTGCAATTTTGGAGAATGATAAATGGCTTTAAATGACCAAACACGACTAGTAGTATTTCTTTTATTAATACGCATAATTTGTGTAAACGAATTGGGCGCATCATCACCAATTTTCACCAAATTGTTAGTGCCCACTTCCACTAAATACGTCCCATCACCGCGCCTTTTTTCTAAAATATTATCAGCCACTAATGAATTTATCGCATTTTTAATAGTTGTACGACTGTAACCTAATTGACTAACTAAAGTTCGTTCATTCCAAATCCGTTCATTAAATTTAAAAGTCCCACTAGTAATTAAATTGAGAATTTTTTCCTTAGCTTCAATATACAAATAGGTCTTCAATCTCCTTCTCCTTTTTGAAAAATAAATTGGTCCGGCAACAGCACTGTTTCTTCCGAGCGAATAATCGTTCCTTGATTGTTACGAAAAATTGCTTTTTCTACCAAAACTTGTAAGCGGTCAACTTCTTGTTTGAACAATTTACGTTCCTGTTCATTAGCCCATGTCAACATCACATTTTGAGTGATTTGATTAACCTGACATTGATAATCTACTAGATTTTCCAAATCCATTAAATCACTTTGATCCAATTGTGGTAAAAAGCGGTTGGGAATTAAGGAAGTGATAATGGCAGTTGGTTGCTGTTGTTCTAACAAAACGAAGACGCGCTTTCTTAAGCGGCCTATTTTTTGTGCAAACATTGTATTATAAAAACCTGATTCTGCGACTTCTTGTACGTTAATCAACTTTGGATGCTGCTTAACTTTTTGAAGAGGAGTCGTATATTTTTTTAAATCAATTACTTCCATATTATTTTCAGACCATTCTATCAATAGCGTTCCATGCTTGGTAAATTGCTTATTACTAACATATTATATACCACCGTTTAATCGCTAATTATTCAGACTTTCAGCCACTGTTTCTGATTCTAATCAACTTGTAATAGCAAAAAAATAAGGTTGGAACAATAAGATTAATGATCGTATTCTATCTAGAAGTAAACGAACATTAATTCATTATTGCGTTCCAACCTTATTGTTTTTTAAAACAGATTAATTGATATGCAATTTTTGCCGTAAATTAGCAACTTTGGAGCCTAAAATCTTCTCCGCTAAGTGCGATTTTAAAATTAAATAACCATAGATCCCAACACCTAATACAACTTCCAGGCATAATAACACAATAGCCCACGGGCGACCTTGATTATTCACCAAATGATATGCAACAAAATCCAAGATTAAAATGGCTACTAACATCACAACTGTTAACATAAAAATGCCACAAGTACGGTTAATGGTCGGCTGTAATTTAAACTCAAATTTCACACACAATAATCGCAACATCAGCCAACACGTGACCGCCATGCCAATAGCAGTCGCCATTAAGGGCCCAAAACTACTAAAAATTAAAATACATGGATATTGTACAAGCATTTTAACAATAAAACCAATCACAAAATATTTAATCGCCATTTTATTTTGATATAGTCCTTGTAAAATAGCTGACAAAACCGTAAATAGCCCCAACAAGATAGCTACTACACAACTAAATTGTAACAAGTAAATCCCCAACTGATCATATCGATAAAACAAAATATACAAAGGCTTAGCTACTGCATACATGCCTAAAGCTGCCGGTAACATAACTAAGAAAAACAATTGTAAGATATTACCAATTTGATCTTGAATTTCTTTTTGGTTATGACGCGAATAAGCTGCTGACAATAAGGGGATCGCAGTAACAGCCATCGCTGTTGATAAAGAAACCACAATCATAATTAATTTATTTGCATTAAAGGCAAATAGAGCATACATGGCATTCAATGTGTCTTTACTAAAATGTTGAAACGACGACATCATTGAATTAAACGTCGACTGATCAAATAATTGGAATAAGATAATGCCAGAATCCAGAATAATAAAAGGAACTGCTTGGCGAATAATTTCTCCAAAAAAATTCTGATGACGTGTATCAATTTCAAATTTACTTTGTCGTGATAGACGGCGAATTTGCGGTAATTGCTTTAAAAAGTAAATTACCAACACTCCTAAACCAAAGACCGCACCAATGAAAGCTGCAAAGGTCGATTGCGTTACGGCACTAACATAACTGCCCTTTTGCACCTTCATAATTAAATACGTTGCCGCTAACATATAAATTACGCGCGCCACTTGCTCAATTAATTGAGAAACCGCTGAAGGTGCCATTTGTGAATAGCCTTGAAAATAGCCCCGCATGAGACTCATCAACGGAATGATTAATAATGCAATCGCCAAGGCCCTTAAAACTGGAATGGCATTGGCATTGCCATCAGCAAACCAATCACTCAAAAGCGGTGCGCCAAAATACATCAGCGCTGCACTAATTATGCCCATCCAAGCCATGATTTTGATGCCTTGTTTAAATAACTGGTTTCCCGCCGCATACTCGTTTAAAGCATTGTAATGCGCAATTTGTTTGGAAATTGCCCCGGGAATACCCGCCGTCGAAATTATCAAAAACAGACTATAGATATTATAGCCCTTAGCAAATAGGGCATTGGCCAAGGTAGCCGTTAAAACGGAACCAAACCACATATTCCACGGAATGATATAAATAGCACCCAAGACTCGCGAAAAAATACTTCCCGCCGTCATCCAAGCTGAACCCTTAATTAAATCATTTTTGCCACCAGTTACCGCAGTTGTCACTGTATTCTCTTCGACATCTTGATCCATCAAATTGATCCTCTCTAAAATTGATGAATTATTATTTTACCACAAAATTCACAATTTTTTGCGGAACCACAATGGTTTTTACAATCTTTTTATCAGCAATAAATGATTGTGTCTTTTCATCAGCTAATGCTCTTTGTTCTAAATCAGCTTTGGAAATATCAACTGGCACCGTAATCTTATTTCTTAACTTACCATTAACTTGCAAAATAACTTCGACTTCAGCACTAACTAGATCTTCTTCATTGTAAGTTGGCCATTGAGCATAAGTGATGGATTCATCATGACCTAATTTTTGCCAAATTTCTTCAGCAATATGCGGTACGATTGGAGCTAACATTTTAATTAAACCTTCAGCGTAATCCTTTGGAAACTGATCTTGCTTTTGCACAGCGTTGACAAAAGTCATCATTTGCGAAATTGCCGTATTAAATTGTAATTTTTCATAATGCTCACTAACTTGTTTCACAGTTTCACTATAAATCTTTTTCAAATCAGCATTCGGCTGCTCGGTAATAAAATCAGTCCGCAAAGTGTTGTCATCATCTGCATTAATATATAAGCGCCAAACCCGCTCTAAGAAACGATAAGAACCAGCTAAGCCATCTTCACTCCAAGAAATGGAAGCATCTAACGGTCCCATAAACATTTCGTAAAGACGTAACGTATCAGCACCATATTCATCGACAACATCATCAGGATTAATAACGTTGCCTTTGGACTTCGACATTTTTTCGTGATTATTGCCCAAAATCATTCCTTGATTAAATAATTTTTGGAACGGTTCTGGTGTCGGTACAACACCTAAATCGTATAAGAACTTATGCCAAAATCTTGCATACAGTAAATGCAGCACAGCATGTTCGGCTCCACCGACGTATAAATCAACGGGCATCCACTGTTTTAATTTTTCATAATCAGCGATTGCTTCATCATTATGTGGATCTACATAACGCAAGAAATACCAAGAACTACCAGCCCATTGTGGCATTGTATTGGTTTCCCGCCGACCTTTGCGGCCATTTTTATCAACCACATTGACCCAGTCAGTCAAGTTAGCCAACGGACTTTCAATCGTTCCTGAAGGTTTAATATCATGTTCTGCTGGCAAACGTAATGGTAATTCATCTTCAGGAACTAAACTCGTGGTTCCATCTTCCCAATGAATAATTGGAATGGGTTCACCCCAATAACGTTGCCGTGAAAAGACCCAATCTCGCAAGCGGTAATTAACTTTCTTTTGGCCAACCTGATGATCTTCTAACCACGCCAAAACCTTATCAATTGCCTGCTGTTTATTTAAACCATTTAAAAATTCCGAATTGATATGTTCACCATCACCTGTATAAGCATGATCACTGACATCACCACCCGCAATGACTGCTTTAATTGGTAAATCAAACATTTTAGCAAATTCGAAATCCCGGTCATCATGTGCTGGAACAGCCATGATAGCACCCGTCCCGTAGCTAGCCAAGACATAATCAGAAATCCAAATTGGTAACCGATCGCCATTAATCGGATTAATAGCGTAAGCGCCTGTGAAAGCACCTGTTTTTTCAGTATTTAAATCGGTCCGATCCAGATCACTCTTTTTAGCAGTTGCTTCCTGATATTGTTGAACTTGTGCTTTTTGTTGTGGGGTAGTAATTTGATCCACTAGTTCATGCTCTGGAGCCATGACTACATAAGTAGCACCAAATAACGTATCTGGCCGTGTCGTAAAGACATTAAACGTTAAATCATGATCGGCAATCTCAAACTTAACTTCAGCACCGACTGACCGGCCAATCCAGTTGCGCTGCATTTCCTTAATATTTTCGGGCCAATCGATCAAATCTAAATCATCCAATAAACGATCCGCATAAGCCGTAATTTTGAGCATCCATTGTCGCATTGGCTTACGGTAAACTGGAAAACCACCACGTTCAGTTTTACCGTTGACAATCTCCTCATTAGCGACTACTGTACCTAAATCTGGACTCCAATTAACAGGAACTTTGGCTTCATAAGCTAACCCCTGTTTATACAATTGTTCAAAGATCCACTGTGTCCATTTATAATAATTGGGATCAGTAGTATTAATTTCGCGCTCCCAATCGTAAGAAAAACCTAGCGAATTAATTTGTCGCTTAAATGTATCAATATTTTGTTGCGTAAAATCAATGGGATTATGTCCAGTTTTCAGCGCATATTGTTCAGCGGGTAAGCCAAACGCATCCCACCCCATGGGATGTAAGACATTGTAGCCTTGCATCCGCTTCATCCGGGCAATAATATCGGTCGCGGTATACCCTTCTGGATGACCAACATGCAAACCTTTACCAGACGGATAAGGAAACATATCTAACGCGTAAAAGTTTTTCTTATTTGGATCTTCTGTTGTTTTAAACGTCTTATGTTCGGCCCAATAGGCTTGCCATTTTTTTTCAATAACGTTGTGATTATAACCCATAATTACCCTCCTACAAAAAAAGTCCCATTGCTATTGCAATAGGACGAAATTTACCCGCGGTACCACCTAAGTTTTATATATTAACTATATAACTCTCAAGTATTTAACGATACCCCGTGACTACTTACTATTAGTTCAGTAATCAAACTCCAAAGATGAGTTCATTAAAAAATATCTGTGAAATCACACTAACCTTCCACTCTCTGATAATCAATTTTTCAATTACTATTCCTTTGGTAAAAACTAATCTGACGCATATTATAAATAAAAATCACGCTAATTGCAACTAGTCTGACGAATTTTCAGTTGCAGCTTCCTGTGGCGAAACTTGAATTGAATTATCAGTAGCTGGGGTTGACTTAGTATTAGAAACTGCTTTAGCCTGCACAACTGGTGCTTTTTTAATAACAGCAGCTGGATCAGCATGATCTCCACTAGGAATTGTCCGTGAAAAATCAGTTTCATTTTTTGCATCCTTAGGCCGATTGCTTGGTTTAGTACTAGGGGCTTGCAATATTTCCTTGTTGGTATTAATTAATTCATTCAGGGAATTATTAACAATAACCGGTAAAGCCGGCGTTTGTGTTTCATTAGTAGCTGAAGCATCAGCTGCTGGATTTTGAAATTTATTTCTCACAATTACCGGGGCTTGTTGATTTTGATAAGTATTCCTTGTAGAATTATGGTTCACATTATTTGTGACTAAACTAACATTATTGACTACAATGTCATTGACACTTGGTTTAGTAGCATCAACTGGTTGATCAAAACGCGTTAGATTATACTTTTCAATCAAACTGTTCAATTTATCGGCATATGATGTATCCGTGGCATAACGCCCCGTTAAAAAGCTAGTAGCATCTTTATAGGAACTAGTTTTACTACGCCAAGCTCCAGAATACATGCCATTATCGCGCAGTAAACGAACGTAGTCTTCTAAGGACTCACGATAGGAGGGATACTTGCGAAAATTAGCTTGAATACCGTACAAATTACCACTGCCATCATCTTCTTGCGTGGCCATATTAACCGCTGATCCTTGAAAACTGCCTTTAACACCAAACAAGTTATAATTAGGCGCCTGGGCTAAAGTACTTGTCCCCCAACCGCTTTCTAAGAGTGCTTGGGCTAACATAACTGAAGCATAAAGATCATTATTATTGGCTAACTTTTGCGCCGATAAACCCAAATAATTTAAAAATGTTTGATCCCCATATCCGGACGATGTGACCACATTTTCCAAGTTATCAGCATCATTGACGTTAATTGTCACTTGATCAAAACTATCAGCATAACTCGTCACACTACTATGCTTTAAAGCATTTAATGCAGTTAAACAACTTAAGCAACTAATTGCAACTAGTTTAACTGATCTTTTTAAATGTTTTTTCATCAGACAGACCCCCTTTATTTGCGACTGAGATAAAAATATACTATGGTCTTCGTCCCAATCTCATTTATTAGTTAAACTTCCCACTACTTCAAGCTAATTATAGTCACCAATGAACTTAATCAATGCCCTTTCCGGTAAGATTTACCAAAAAATTAATTATTTTTTAGGAGATTATTAATGAAATTATCAAAACTATTACTTTTTCTTAGCATTTTCTTTATCTCTTGTTTTTTAATTTTGACAATGATGTTATTTCATCATCAACCAGCATTACGGCACTGTGATTTCTGGTTTTTTCAACACTTAGCTTTTTTAAGTGAACATAATCGAACCTTCTTCAAATACGTTACCACTATTGGTGCGCCCAAAGTCGTCTTTGGCCTAACTATCCTTATTAGCTTCATTTTAAGGAATCAACGCCAACGAATTTTTCTGCTTAGTAACGTAATAAGTAATTTATTATTAAATCAAGTTTTAAAAGCGCTCATTCGCAGACCTCGTCCCGACTTAAATCATCTCGTTCAAGCAACCGGCTTTAGTTTTCCTAGCGGTCATGCTATGGCTACCACTGCTTTAATTGGGAGTTTAATTCTCATCTATTACCAAACTACGAAAAAAAAGCAATTACCATTTTTCTTAATGGTAATTGCCTTCATCATTATTATCAGTCGTCCCATTTTACACGTTCATTATTTTTCTGATGTTTTAGCAGGTACCTGTTTAGCTAGTGGAATTACTCTGCTGATTTACCTTGGCTTTTTTGAAAATCCTTTAACAAATAATCACTATGGTCAAAGAAATTGAGAATAACTGCCACAATTAAAATGATAATTCCCACTACAAAAATCCAGTGCAAGCCTTCATAAACAATTTGTCTAGCTGGTGCTAAATATTGTTTCGCTAACAAATGCGCGGTCGAAGAATTAATCATTTGATCCAACATTTTAAAAGTTAAACCTGAATGTTGTTGTACTCCTTGTGCCATTTTTAGGTTCATCACAATTCCAAAGACGGAAACCATCAATGTTTGCCCCAAATTACGAGCTAACGTATTGAAACTGGTGGCTGTTCCCACTTCATCTGCTGTGACTACACTTTGCGAAGTAACCGTGGAAGTTGTAATCGACAAACCAAAACCAAAACCAACCACCGCAGAGATAATTAGAAAAATGCCAAAGGCCGTTTTTAACGGTAACAACAGATAACACCCACAGCCAACTACTAGAAAGCTAAGTGCAAATAACGTAATTTTATGCGGTGGATATTTGGCAATCATTTTACCGGAAATATAAGAACCAAATAACCAAACTACCGAACTAGGTGTAACCACAAAGCCCCCCATCGACGGCTTCAGTCCTAAAACGCTCTGCATCCAAATTGGCAAATAAGCGTCAAAACCAATCAAGAAACCAGAAATTAATAGAATCGACACATTTTGTACAACAAAAGTACGATTTTTAAATAATTTTAACGGCAAAATTGGATCTGCTTTTTGCCGTTCGACCTTCACAAATACAAAAGCACCTAATACGGCTGCTACTAACAAAATTAAACTAATTAGCCAAGCATGGGCATTATTTAAGTTCTGTAGTCCGAGCATTAAACAAACTAAGACGAACGTTAATAAGATAATACCTGGGAAATCAACCGGCTCACGCACGGCTTGACTGCGCTTAGGTTCATGCAAAAATAATTGAATCAAGAGAATTGTAATTAAACCAATGGGAATATTAATGGCAAAGACCCAATGCCAAGATAGTTGTTCAACAATAAAACCACCTAACAAAGGCGCCACAATTGAGGCAATTCCCCAGGCAGAACCATTTAAGCCAATCATATTGGCCCTTTTTTCTAACGGATAAATATCAGCTAAAACGGTATACGTCAACGGCTGAATTGCCCCAGCACCTAGTCCTTGTAAAACCCGTGACAAAATTAGTTGCAACATAGAATGCGAAATACAACATAAAAAAGAACCCAAGACAAAAATTAATAAACCAATATTTAATAAAATTTTACGACCATAGCGATCAGATAATTTACCATAAATCGGCGTCGTGACCGCGCTCATTAATAAATAGATTGAAAAGACCCAATTCATTAATTTCAAGCCATGTAAATCACTAATAATTGTCGGCATCGCCGTCGAAACAATCGTGCCTTCGACGGCTGTCATGAAAGTTGCTACAAAGACTGCAACCGTGACCCACTTAACGTTTGTTTTTTTTACTATTGAATTCACAATATCCCTACTTTTGAATAGCTTGCTGAATCGCTGTAACTTTGTCTAATTGTTCCCATGGTAATTGCACATCAGTGCGCCCAAAATGGCCATAAGCAGCCGTTTGCTTATAAATTGGCCGCTTTAGATCTAACATTTCAATAATTCCGGCTGGTCTTAAATCAAAGACTTCCCGAATAGCTTGCACAATTTGCGAATCACTATAATCACTTGTATTAAAGGTATTAACATTAATAGAAACTGGACGTGCTACCCCGATCGCATAAGCTAATTGAATTTCAATTTGATCAGCGACCCCAGCAGCAACTAAATTTTTAGCCACATAACGTGCCGCATAACTAGCTGAACGATCAACCTTAGTCGCATCTTTACCGGAGAAAGCTCCACCACCATGATGAGCAAAACCACCATAGGTATCGACAATAATTTTACGACCAGTTAATCCAGTATCACTACTTGGACCACCTAAAACGAAGCGTCCAGTTGGATTAATAAAGAATTTAGTTTCAGCATCCAATAATTCAGCTGGAATAACTTGTTTAATCACTTTTTCAATCACATCTTGCCGTAAATCAGCTAACTTGACATCCGGATCATGCTGCGTACTTAAAACAACTGTATCAACCCGTAAAGCTTTCCAGTTATCATCATATTCGACAGTAACTTGCGCCTTTGAATCTGGGCGTAAATAAGTCAATTCATGTTGTTTGCGGACCTGAGTCACCTTATAAACCAACTTGTGAGCCAAGATAATCGGCAAAGGCATAAACTCTGGTGTTTCATTGGTAGCATAACCAAACATCAAGCCTTGATCGCCAGCACCAATTTGATCTAGCGGATCAGTATCATTGTCTGAATCTCTTTTTTCTAAGGCGTCATCCACCCCTTGCGCAATATCAGGCGATTGTTGATCAACCGCAATAATCACGGCACAAGTATCAGCATCAAAACCGTAAGCCGAATCCGTATAGCCAATTTCACGAATCGTTTGACGTACAATAGCTTGCATATCAACGTAAGCGGTCGTTGATATTTCGCCAGCAACCAAAACTAATCCAGTGGTCACTGTAGTCTCACAAGCAACCCGTGCTTGCGGATCCTTAGCTAAAATAGCATCCAAAATAGCATCACTAATTTGATCAGCTATTTTATCTGGATGTCCTTCTGAAACAGATTCCGATGTAAAGAAATGACGTTCTTTTTCCATAAAAATACTTCCCCCTTGAATTTAGGTTACAGGTAAGCTAAATAGCCCCATCGGGAATTTAGTTAACTAAAATATGTTATCACATATTTAAAAACATTAATACTTAATTATTTATAAACATAATCACGAGTCATTGGCAAGCCAGTTCCAGAAGGACCCTTAGTTAACAGATATTGCACAACATCAATATGTCCGGAGGCAAAGGAAGCAGCACAAGCTTGTAAATACAAATCCCACATGCGACTAAAACGTTCGTCCATCATCTCAATGACTTCTGGTAATTTAGCTTGGAAATTATGATCCCAAATTTCAAGGGTTTTTTGATAATGTCTACGTAACATTTCAGTATCAGCAATTTGCAATCCGGAACCAATAATATTTTGGATATTTTCTGTTAAGCCGGGAATGTACCCACCTGGGAAAATCCACTTATCAATCCAGCCATTGGAACCACCATGTTGTGTTTGCATCGTAATTCCGTGAATCAACGCTTTACCATTGTCAACTAAGAAATCACTAACATCTTGGAAATAACCTGGCAAGTTTTCCTCACCTACATGTTCAAACATGCCCACAGAAACAATGTAATCCCACTGACGGCCCTTCAGTTCACGGTAGTCCGTCAATAAGATTTCTGCGCGATCTTGCAGACCTAATTTTTCAATCTGTGCAGTCACATATTTATACTGTTCTTCACTTAAAGTAATGCCCGTAACCTTTAAATCATATTTTTGTGCAGCAGTCAGCATTAAAGTACCCCAGCCACAACCAATATCTAATAACGTTTTGCCTGGTTGAGGATCTAACTTTTTCAAAATATGATTAACTTTATTCAACTGTGCAGTTTTTAAATCATCATCTTCATGTTCAAAATACGCACAAGAATAAGTTAGCGTCTCATCTAACCAAAGTTTATAAAAGTCATTACCAATATCGTAATGATCTTGAACATATTCTTGATTTTTACTCTCTGAATGTTGACGGTTGGAAACAAATTGTTTAAATTTTTTATTGTATAAAAAGCTATCTTTACTTTGATAAGCGGCTAAAATTAAATCTTCGATACTGCCATCGATCTCAATTTTCTTATCCATATACGCTTCACCTAAAGCAATTGAAGCGTTAGCTGCAATCTCTTTAATTGGAATAGCTTCATGAATAGTAATATGAATTTGGGGATCGCCAGTACCATAAGTTTCAGTCTTACCATCCCAATAGGTTACCTTAAGAGGAATATTAAACGAATTTTTTAATAACTCTTTATAAAAAGTTTTTTCTAACATAGATTATTGACCTCATTTCTCAATCCAATAGTCCTACATTACACCATTAGCTAATAATCTTCAAATTTAGTAAAATTAAACTAGTCTTCATAAAGGAGTTCAGCAATGAAACTAATCAATTCCGCAACTAATCTCATAAGTTTGTTAATTTATCCGATGATTTTAACTTTAAAATACCCCACCAACTATGATCACAATAGTATGGTGTCGTTAATCTTAACAATTCTGATTGTTGTTTATAGTAATATTTTCCACCCCTTAAAAGCCAATAAATATTTCAATCTTATTTATTTCGTATTCAGTCTGGCAATTGCTTATTTGTTAAAATTGCAATCGTACCCTCACTACCTCTTTATTCTTTGGTTATGCGAATTACTAATTTGCTTATTTATTGCTAATAATTCTGTTTCAACTTTTATCTGGAATTTTTTTCTGCCGATTTTTAGTAGTATTGTCATTGTTTTTCCAATACTTCATTTTTTATCCGCCCAAATTATTTTAAATATTATTTTAATTAATTTTTTTACTTTACTGACTACACTAACTAACAACTCGCACCAGATTTTTATCGGTGGGTTTTGCATTGGAGTAGTTTTATTGGGATTATACCTACTACATTATTTAACCAACTTAGCAGTTGTGAGCTATTTAGGTTGCTTTTTAATAATTTTAATAGTTAAATATTTACTCCATTTAAAACTAAACGATTACCAATTAGATATTGTGCGAGGAATTTTTAGTTTTTTAAATTACTTCATTTAAATTTTAATGCTAAAATATTTGCGAAAGTAAAAGTACAGTCTGGCTGGTAATCCAGATCTAATTTTAATAATTAGCAGTAACTAAACCACTCGCAAACAAGAAGCTAACGCTAAAGGAAAAATTCCCTTATAAAAGCAAAGATAACAAAATAGTCTAGCTTATCAACATAAACCTGAATTAAAAATGACACTTCTAATTAGGAAGTGCCATTTTTGATTGTATACATTTTTTAATGGTCCAAGTGACAATATGCAAAAACATATGACCACTCCCAAACCAACAACAACGGATCATACTTATTATTTTCAATAGCATTAACAGTTTGCCGTATAACATTAGCTAATTCAGCTAACTGCGCCTGTGAATAACGCTGTTTTTTTAAAATTGGCAATCTTATTTTCCATATTGTATTCCACTTCATAATGTCAAATAACTTTAACACTTTTAGTCAAACCTAGTATAAACACAAAAAAAGCATTAATTAATTATCAATGCTTTACCAAGATATTAAAAATGGAAGATACAGGGCTCGAACCTGTGACCCTCTGCTTGTAAGGCAGACGCTCTCCCAACTGAGCTAATCTTCCAAAAATGACCCGTACGGGATTTGAACCCATGTTACCGCCGTGAAAGGGCGGTGTCTTAACCACTTGACCAACGGGTCAGAACAAATATTTATTTATAAAATAAAATGGAAGATACAGGGCTCGAACCTGTGACCCTCTGCTTGTAAGGCAGACGCTCTCCCAACTGAGCTAATCTTCCAAAAATGACCCGTACGGGATTTGAACCCATGTTACCGCCGTGAAAGGGCGGTGTCTTAACCACTTGACCAACGGGTCAGCTAAAAGCTAACGGAGAGTAAGGGATTTGAACCCTTGATACAGGTAAAAGCCCGTATACATGATTTCCAATCATGCTCCTTCAGCCACTCGGACAACTCTCCAAATAAAAACTCCGGTTGTCAGACTCGAACTGACGACACCCTGATTAACAGTCAGATGCTCTACCAACTGAGCTAAACCGGAATAAGAGCAGCATGGCAACGACCTATCCTCGCAGGTAGTTTCCCACCAACTACTTTCGGCGCTGAGAAGCTTAACTTCTGTGTTCGGCATGATTCCAGGTGTTTCCTCCTCGCTATCGCCACCACACTTGCTCTCTTCTTACCTTCTGAAAGAACCTTAGTCCTCTCAAAACTGAATATTATGTTCTTACTCGACACCCTTGGTTAAGCCCTCGACCGATTAGTATTGCTCAGCTCCATGTATCACTACACTTCCACTCGCAACCTATCTACCTCATCTTCTTTGAGGGGTCTTACTTCATTACTGAATGGGAAATCTCATCTTGAGGTGGGTTTCACACTTAGATGCTTTCAGCGTTTATCCCTTCCATACTTAGCTACCCAGCTATGCCTTTGGCAAGACAACTGGTACACCAGTGGTATGTCCATCCCGGTCCTCTCGTACTAAGGACAGATCCTCTCAAATTTCCTACGCCCGCGACGGATAGGGACCGAACTGTCTCACGACGTTCTGAACCCAGCTCGCGTACCGCTTTAATGGGCGAACAGCCCAACCCTTGGGACCGACTACAGCCCCAGGATGCGATGAGCCGACATCGAGGTGCCAAACCTCCCCGTCGATGTGAACTCTTGGGGGAGATAAGCCTGTTATCCCCAGGGTAGCTTTTGTCCGTTGAGCGATGGCCCTTCCATACGGTGCCACCGGATCATTAAGCCCGACTTTCGTCCCTGCTCGACTTGTCTGTCTCGCAGTCAAGCTCCCTTCTACCTTTACACTCTACGAATGATTTCCAACCATTCTGAGGGAACCTTTGGGCGCCTCCGTTACTGTTTAGGAGGCGACCGCCCCAGTCAAACTGCCCACCTGACACTGTCTCCCGCCGTGCTTCAACGGCGCGGGTTAGAGCTTTCATATAACAAGGGTAGTATCCCACCAGCGCCTCCTTCGATACTAGCGTACCGATCTCTACGGCTCCTACCTATCCTGTACATGTTACACAAAAACTCAATATCAAGCTACAGTAAAGCTCCATGGGGTCTTTCCGTCCTGTCGCGGGTAACCTGCATCTTCACGGGTATTATAATTTCACCGAGTCTATCGTTGAGACAGTGCCCAAATCATTACGCCTTTCGTGCGGGTCGGAACTTACCCGACAAGGAATTTCGCTACCTTAGGACCGTTATAGTTACGGCCGCCGTTTACTGGGGCTTCAATTCTGGGCTTCGACCGAAGTCTAACTCATCCTCTTAACCTTCCAGCACCGGGCAGGCGTCAGCCCCTATACGTCATCTTACGATTTTGCAGAGACCTGTGTTTTTGATAAACAGTTGTTTGGGCCTTTTCACTGCGGCTGGCTCTTACACCAGCACCCCTTCTTCCAAAGTTACGGGGCTATTTTGCCGAGTTCCTTAACGATAGTTCTCTCGCTCACCTTAGGATTCTCTCCTTGACTACCTGTGTCGGTTTGCGGTACGGGTATTCAGTGTCTCACTAGAAGCTTTTCTCGGCAGTGTGACTATTGTGCTTCGCTACTTTAATTTCGCTCCCTATCACAACTCATCCTTCGCGGTTATAAGCATTTGACTCATATCCAGACTCGCTGCTTAGACATGCTTTTCCAGCTGCATGCTCACAATTCATCTCCTGCGTCCCTCCATCGTTCAAACAACACTGAACAGTACAGGAATCTCAACCTGTTTTCCATCGATTACGCCTCTCGGCCTCATCTTAGGTCCCGACTAACCCTGGGCGGACGAGCCTTCCCCAGGAAACCTTAGTCATCCGGTGGACCAGATTCTCACTGGTCTTTCGCTACTCATACCGGCATTCTCACTTCTAAGCTCTCCACCAGTCCTCTCGATCTGGCTTCTTCGTGCTTACAACGCTCTCCTACCACGTACATCTTTCGATGCACATCCACAGTTTCGGTACCATACTTAGCCCCGGTACATTTTCGGCGCAGAACCACTCGACTAGTGAGCTATTACGCACTCTTTAAATGAGTTGCTGCTTCTAAGCCAACATCCTAGTTGTCTGTGCAGTTCCACTTCCTTTTCCACTTAGTATGGATTTTGGGACCTTAACTGGTGATCTGGGCTGTTCCCCTTTCGACGATGGATCTTATCACTCACCGTCTGACTCCCGGAGAAAGATCTTTGGCATTCGGAGTTTATCTGAATTCAGTAACCCATGTTGGGCCCCTAGTCCAAACAGTGCTCTACCTCCAAGATCCTCTTCTCCGAGGCTAGCCCTAAAGCTATTTCGGAGAGAACCAGCTATCTCCAAGTTCGTTTGGAATTTCACCGCTACCCACACCTCATCCCCGCAATTTTCAACTTACGTGGGTTCGGTCCTCCAGTGCGTTTTACCGCACCTTCAACCTGGACATGGGTAGGTCACTTGGTTTCGGGTCTACGACTACGTACTCTCTTTCGCCCTATTCAGACTCGCTTTCGCTGCGGCTCCGTCTTCTCAACTTAACCTCGCACGCAATCGTAACTCGCCGGTTCATTCTACAAAAGGCACGCCATCACTCTTTAACGAGCTCTGACTACTTGTAGGCACACGGTTTCAGGATCTATTTCACTCCCCTTCCGGGGTGCTTTTCACCTTTCCCTCACGGTACTTGTTCTCTATCGGTCACTAGGGAGTATTTAGCCTTGGGAGATGGTCCTCCCTGCTTCCGACGGGGTTTCACGTGCCCCGCCGTACTCAGGATACTGGTAGAGTGTCTCTGATTTCGCCTACTAGACTATCACTATCTCTGGTTCAGCTTCCCAACTGATTCAGCTATCTTCGACTATCTCACGTCCCAGTCCTACAACCCCAAAGAGCATGCTCTCTGGTTTGGGCTCTTTCCGTTTCGCTCGCCGCTACTCAGGAAATCGATTTTTCTTTCTCTTCCTATGGCTACTTAGATGTTTCAGTTCACCACGTCTTCCTCACTTACAACTTTCGTCGCAGTGTGACTAAGTTTTACCTTAGCCGGGTTCCCCCATTCGGATATCTCCGGATCTTCGTTTACTTACAACTCCCCGGAGCATTTCGCTGTTCGTTGCGTCCTTCTTCGGCTCCTAGTACCTAGGCATCCACCGTGCGCCCTTATTATCTTAACCTTAATTACTACTGTTTCTTACTTTCTTCGAATCTCTCGATTCTCGGTGTCTTTCTTCTCATAATATTCAGTTTTCAAAGTACTAATGTCCTTGACAGTTTCCTGTCAATGGAGGTTAACGGGATCGAACCGATGACCTCCTGCTTGCAAAGCAGGTGCTCTCCCAGCTGAGCTAAACCCCCGTACTATTCTATGGGCCTAAATGGACTTGAACCATCGACCTCACGCTTATCAGGCGTGCGCTCTAACCAGCTGAGCTATAGGCCCGATTTCTTTCGCGCTTGTCTCTTGGTGCCCTGAGAGTAGACCTCTCAAAACTAAACAAAGTTTCTTGCCAACTGCTTTCCGTTTATTTTTCCTTAGAAAGGAGGTGATCCAGCCGCAGGTTCTCCTACGGCTACCTTGTTACGACTTCACCCTAATCATTTGTCCTACCTTAGACGGCTAGCTCCCCGAAGGGTTACCCCACCGGCTTTGGGTATTACAAACTCTCATGGTGTGACGGGCGGTGTGTACAAGGCCCGAGAACGTATTCACCGTGGCATGCTGATCCACGATTACTAGCGATTCCAACTTCATACAGGCGAGTTGCAGCCTGCAATCCGAACTGAGAATGGTTTTTAGAGTTCTGCTTGCCCTCACGAGTTCGCTTCTCGTTGTACCATCCATTGTAGCACGTGTGTAGCCCAGGTCATAAGGGGCATGATGATTTGACGTCGTCCCCACCTTCCTCCGGTTTGTCACCGGCAGTCTCACTAGAGTGCCCAACTTAATGCTGGCAACTAGTAACAAGGGTTGCGCTCGTTGCGGGACTTAACCCAACATCTCACGACACGAGCTGACGACAACCATGCACCACCTGTCTTCCTGTCCCCGAAGGGAACCCTGTATCTCTACAGCTTTCAGGAGATGTCAAGACCTGGTAAGGTTCTTCGCGTTGCTTCGAATTAAACCACATGCTCCACCGCTTGTGCGGGCCCCCGTCAATTCCTTTGAGTTTCAACCTTGCGGTCGTACTCCCCAGGCGGAGTGCTTAATGCGTTAGCTGCAGCACTGAGAGGCGGAAACCTCCCAACACTTAGCACTCATCGTTTACGGCATGGACTACCAGGGTATCTAATCCTGTTCGCTACCCATGCTTTCGAGCCTCAGCGTCAGTTACAGACCAGAGAGCCGCCTTCGCCACTGGTGTTCTTCCATATATCTACGCATTTCACCGCTACACATGGAGTTCCACTCTCCTCTTCTGCACTCAAGTTTGACAGTTTCCGATGCACTTCCTCAGTTAAGCTGAGGGCTTTCACATTCAGACTTTTCAAACCGCCTGCGCTCCCTTTACGCCCAATAAATCCGGACAACGCTTGCCACCTACGTATTACCGCGGCTGCTGGCACGTAGTTAGCCGTGACTTTCTGGTTGAATACCGTCACTACTTGAGCAGTTACTCTCAAGCACGTTCTTCTTCAACAACAGGATTTTACGATCCGAAAACCTTCTTCATCCACGCGGCGTTGCTCCATCAGACTTTCGTCCATTGTGGAAGATTCCCTACTGCTGCCTCCCGTAGGAGTTTGGGCCGTGTCTCAGTCCCAATGTGGCCGATTACCCTCTCAGGTCGGCTACGTATCATCGCCTTGGTGGGCCTTTACCTCACCAACTAGCTAATACGCCGCAGGTCCATCCTTTAGTGACAGCCGAAACCGTCTTTCATTCCTTAATCATGTGATTAAGCACTTTATGCGGTATTAGCAACTGTTTCCAATTGTTATCCCCCGCTAAAGGGCAGGTTACCTACGTGTTACTCACCCATCCGCCGCTCGCGTCCATATCTTCCTACCCGAAGGTATTCCGTTACTTCTGCTCGCTCGACTTGCATGTATTAGGCACGCCGCCAGCGTTCGTCCTGAGCCAGGATCAAACTCTCATTTTTTGTTAGTTTGTTGACTCAGACTTAGAACTCTAACGTTCTTTGTCTTCTTTATTACTTTTAAATTGACAGGTTCTTTTTCAAGAACCCAGCACTTGGCTTTTAAAGAAACTTTGTTCAGTTTTCAAAGATCTACTTAACTTTTTGTTGATTACCACTTGATTAAGCGGCTTATTTAGTTTATCATCTTATCATGAGCTTGTCAACTGTTTTTTTTATTTGCTTAACAGTGACGCGCATGACTCATTGACAACAGAAAATATATTATCAACTTTTTTACCCTTTTGCAACCCCTTTTTGACATTTTTTGCAAATTCCTTGGATATTTAATTCGATTTTTTCTATTTCAAACCCTGAATCCTTGATTAACCGCCGTTTTAAAGATTCATAATCATGATAATTAATATCGTAAACTTGCCCACAAATTCGGCAAATTGCATGAAAATGTTCTTGGTGATAATAATCAAAATGAATTGACCTATCATCATAGGTCAATTCATTAATTGGAGTTATTTTAGACAAAAACTTGAGATTATTATAGACAGTAGCAATACTAACATTGGAAGTGACCTCATCTTTGAGATCGTTATAAACCATTTCCGCTGTAGGATGATTTTGATGGGTCATCATATATTTCAAAATAAGCAATCTCTGTTCAGTCATCCTTACTTTGTGTTGCCTTAGGTCTTGAACTTGTTCCTGAAATTCTTCTTCAAATTGATCAGTATCCAAACTTAGCCACTCCTTTCTTAATTAGCTAGCTCTGGAGCGTCTGTGTGATAGAGATTCATTAATGATTTATTATTATTCTTATATTCCAAGCTAGACTTATCTTTTTTATTCTGAGCCTTTAATTTCTTTAAGGATTTCTTTTTAGAATAATTAAAATCTTTTTTATTTACTTTGTCAAACCCCTTTGGTGTGTAGAACCTCAGCAGATCACCAGTAATAATCTTATCCGACAATGATAATTCAGTTGCTACTTTATTAGACATAGCATCAACACGACTTTTTTGTTCTGGGGTCAAGTCTTTTGCCGCTTTACCATTCTTAGTATAGTAGTAAGCACCGTTGACCTTCGTAAATTCTGGGGATACAAAGTCTCCGTTCCGAAAGGCAACTAATTGTGGATGTTTATTCGACAATAAATCAGAACCAAATTGAATATTATTACGATTATTAACACCCAATAAATTCAAAATTGTTGGTAATGCATCGATTTCACCACCGTACGTGTGATTAACTCCACCTTGCAAACCATTCATATGAATCATAAATGGTACCCGTTGAAATTGGGCATTATCAAAATCGTTAAATTTGTCCTTACCTAATAACTTAGCAACAGCCTTCTTATGATTACCTGAAATACCGTAGTGATCCCCATAAAAGACTACCATACTGTTTTTATCTAAGCCTGTAGCTTTCAACCAATTCATAAATTCACCAATTGATTGATCTAAATAATGTGCTGTTTGTACATAACCATCAACAGTTTTATCACCGGTATTAGTTTTAGAAATGGTCTGATTCTTTTTATCTAACAAATACGGATAGTGGTTCGTAACGGTAATCACTTTAGCATAAAAAGGTTGCGGCAACTGTTGGATATAACTAGCAGTATCCTTCATAAAGATCTTATCTTTCATACCATAACCAACATTATAATTTTTCTTTTGCTTATAGTAATTGGAGCTAAAGAAATAGTTATACCCCCAGGATTTATAAGTGTTATCGCGATTCCAAAAACTAGGTACATCGCCATGAAAAGATGCGGTTGTATAACCATGCTGATCTAAAATAGCTGGCGCAGCTTGAAAGGTATTCGATGTACCGTCAGTTACCATCGCTGCCCCTTCAGGCAAGCCAAATAAAGAATTTTCCATCATCATTTCGGCATCTGCAGTCTTACCTTGTCCTACTTGATTAAAGAAGTTATCAAAACTCAAAGTATTACTTTCATGATAAATCTTATTCAAATTGGGAGTAACTTCTTGATTATCCCATTTAAAATCTAATAAAAATTGTTGGAAACTTTCCAAATGAATCACAAAAACATTTTTACCCTTAGCTACTCCGGTATATTGCACATTCGGAGCAACATAATTGTTACTCATATAGTTCTTAACTGTCTTCATGTCAGAACTATCAGCACTAGCTTTGACTGCGCTAGTTTTCGCAGCTTTGACCGTATCATAAACCGAATAAGCATTTAAGCCTAAATATTTCACAATATAATTATTATCAAACGTCCGGGTTAATAAGCCTGAACGATCCTGTTGTGCCAAAGTTAAGTTAATTCCAAAGCTAACAATGGCAATACCTGTAATTGTCAAAGGGATTTTCGTAGTTAACTTTTGAATATCTATTTTCACAACTTTAAAAGCTAACAAAATAATTAATACTAAAACATCTGCAAAAGCTAAAAAGTCAGTTGGTCTAATAATTCCTACAATACTGGTACCCAGATTATTTGAAACAGAACTAGAACCTTTAATTAACGTCAAAGTTAAAAAATCCGAAAATTCTCGATAATATAAAATATTAGCAAAGAGCCAAGTTGACGTAATTAGATCAATAATCATCATGTAAATGTATGATTTACGCCCCTTCAAATAAAGCGCAATTCCTAATAATAAAATGGTTGTTGGAATAGGATTTAAGAATAACAAAAACGCCTGCATGCTCGTCTTGATTCCTAAATTAAACTTATTCAAACAAATCAAATAAGTTTTAATCCAACACAAAACTACCGCTAAAGTAAAAAAGCCTAGCTTAGTGTTGAAAGTTTTTGCTAATTTTTTTCCGAAGTTCTTCATTCTGAAATCTTTCCTCCACGTACCGAATACTGAGTACGTTCATTAATTGGTTTAAATGCAATGGCAATAATTCCTAAAAACATGCCTAGATAATAAGTTATAAAGCGCCAAATAAACATGCCTAAAACCAGTTGACTTGGCAAGCTAATGTACTGTGAGAATAAAGTGCGAAAACTATATTCAGCGCCACCTGTACCACCCGGAATAGGAAAAATGGATGTGATCATGACAATCATTACTTGTGTAATTAAAACGTTAATGATATTAACATGTTGAACGTGTAAAGCCAACAAAGTGAAATAAACCACTAAATAATAAAAAATTAATTGAATAAAAGTCAAAACAGCTGCTTTACAAACTTTTCGCCGTTCTTTTTTTAAAATTAAACTTTCTTGGTAAAAATTGTCAATTTTATTAAGCACCTTAGTTGTCCAATGCTGTACTTTGGTTGTATTAACAAACAAACCGACAAATTTCATGATTAATAATGTTACTTGGCGCGTAAAACGATAATAAAACATAATCATTAATAATACACCAATTGTCACAACGTGTAACAAAAAACCACAAACAATCAAGATAGCTAATCCGGCAAAATGGTGCGCAATTTGGTCAAATTGAAAAAGCATTGCAATGATAAAGTTAATTAAAACAATCGTTTGATATATAACAAATTTCATTAATAGAACTGAACTACCACGGCCTACCTCGACCCCTGATTGAACTAAAGAAACGATTTGTGCGGGTTGTCCACCCGAAGAAAAAGGTGTAATCGCGTTAAATAAAGCTTGGATCCAAGGAATTCTTAAAATATTCCACCAATGATGTAACTCATCATCACGATTCTGCAACAAAACTTTTAAAACTAAAGCCTCAAAAAAGAACGAACAAAACATTGATCCAAAAGCGATCAGTAGCCACCACCAATTGATAGTGGTTGCTTGATGCAACAATGATTGCAAGTTAGTTTTATGAATTTCAAAAGCAAAGATTCCCCCGCCAATCGCGAGCATTACTAACATTGCTCCAAAATTTTTACGATTCATTAATCGTTCCTCATCTGTTGAAATTGGTTTAAATAAAAATCATGCCAAATTCGGCTCAAATGTTCTTGTGAATAATAATGAGCAGCACTAATCGCTTTTTGTGCTAAAGCCGCTAATTGTTCTGGATCATGTTGCAATTCTCGTAAAGCTTGATTCATGGCTGCATAGTCCTGAGCTGGACGATATTTATCAGCAATAATTGCTTGGTAAAGTTCCAAATCACGCAACATTACTGGTGTGCCTGTATTAAAGGCTTCTAGCACCGACATTGGGAACAATTCATCATACGAAGGTAATAAAAATAAATCAGCCGCATTTAAATATTCGTTTAATTGCGTACGCGGAATAATATCTGTAAAAGTTAAATTTTTCGGTGCTTGGCGAATCATCTGTTTATAACGGTCATAGCCGTCAGTAATTGCACCAAACGAAAAACCACCGGCCCAAATAAATTGAACATCAGGATTTTCCACCGCTAAGCGATAAAAATCATCAATACCTTTACGTTTTTGCACTTGACCATCGCCAAAAACCATGAAATCAGTTGGAGCCAAACCCAATTGAGCCCGAACTTGATTCCGTTTTTTGTCAGAAAACCGGTAAAATTCCATGTTCGAGACAAAATTTGGAATATACGTCACTTTTTGTGGGTCAATCCCATGTTGTGCTAACTTAGGAATAAAACTCGGATTAACCACAATCAAATGATCCATGCGTTGATAAAATGAAATAATATATTTGCTAACTAGCCCTTGCGCCATTTTAGGAATTCGCAAACTGCCTTGTAGTGTTTCTGGCAAAAAATGAACATAACCAATTTTTCGGCCACGATTTTTCATAAAAGTAGAAGCATAAAACTGCGGATCAACGGTATGATAGTGACTAATATCGCTGGTGTGGACAAAATCATTGACATTTATTTGAAAATCTTGACTTAAAGAAGTATTTAATAATTGCATCAACTCAGTATAAGCACTGCCAACTCCTTGACCTGCTACTTTTTGTGATGACGAAAACATCGTGATTTTAATCATCGTAATATTGACCGTCCTTTAATGGCTCATTAGCTAATTTTTTACGTAAAAAATATTTATAAGCATCTTGATAAAAGTTTAAGACTTGATCACCAAATAAATCGGCTGAAATTTCATGTAATTTTTTCTTTCGTGGTTCCGGATCATCAAAAGCTCTTGGATGATCCAAATATTGTAACACTAAATTAGCGAACTGTTTGGGATCTTCATAAGTGACTCCAAGTGCTGGATCATCAAGTAAATTATCAGTGTAAGGACTCGAACGCACCACACACTTTAAACCAGAAGCTAATGCCTCAATAAATGTTAAGCCCTGTGATTCCGTATCACTAGCGGAAACAAACAAATCTGCCATTTGATAATATGGCGCCACGTGATCATGATCAACTTCACCAGTAAATAAAACGTGTTGTTGTAAACTTAACTGTTGAACCTGTTGGACTAAATCAGATTTATCGGGGCCACCACCAACAATGACTAAAATTAGTTCGGGATAATATTTAATTAATTGTGGTAACTGTTGAATTAATAATTCAATCTTTTTTTCATTGGCAATACGACTGAGCGTCAATAAAATAGGATGCCGATCAGTTAGTTGCCAACGTTGTAACAACGGTTGTGGGTCAAGTTGCTGGGTAAAAGCCGACAAATCAACTCCGGTTGGAATAATTTGCATCGGTGTTTTAATACCGTAACCGCGTAAAGTATCATAAACTCGTTGACTAGGCGCAATCACACCAGACATTCCGGAAATAAATAACTTGGACATTTGCTTAACGTGTGCTGGCTTTAATAAATGACCATTCAAAACATAGTGCAAGTAATCTTCATACATCGTGTGATACGTGTGCACACACGGAATTTTTAAGCTATGCGCAACAAACTTACCAATCAGTCCCAGTGAAAATTCCGTTTGCGTATGCACAATATCTAAATCTAATTCTTTTGCCAATTTTAATGCATGAAACATTCCACGATACGCAATACGCCGATCGGTAAACGAAATAAACGGAATACTGCCTAAACGAAAAATATTAGGTTCCACAGTATTTTTAGCAACATGCGGATCAGAGGTTGTAAAAATATAAACTGTATCTCCCTTACGTTCTAAGTCATTCTTTAAAGTTTGAATAGACGTTGCTACACCACTAACTTGGGGGAAATAAGTATCCGTAAATATCCCAATATTCATTATTTCATACTCCCTTAAATCAGGTTGATATGCCTAATTATAACAAAATAAGTCGCCAAAACATATTATCGTAATAAAAAAAGCAGTTTTTCAACTGCTTTAGGAAAGCAACTTTTTAAATTGCCGATTTTTCCACAAAATGGAAAACAAAATATATCCAATCAATACTGCAATAAACTCACCAATAAAAATATATACTATCGTTAAAAATAATGGTGCCTTCGTCATAATGTTGAGTTCCAACCCCACAATCACACCGTTAACAATGCCAGCAATCACGGGGACCCAATAGCCTTTGTGAAGATGAATTATTAATAAGAAAGTTAGTAACGACGCAAAAGTTCCGACAAAAATATCCACCGCCGCCGTCGGGCTAAATAAATTAGTAATAAAACAGCCTAAGGTTAAGCCGGGAATAAACTTTTTATTGTAAAAAGGTAACATGACTAAAACTTCTGAGATGCGTAGTTGAATATTGCCGTAGGCTAAAGAATTTAAAGGTGGGGTAATGGTCAATACCACATAGATTGCTGCCATTAGCGCATTTAAAATCCAATCATGAGTTGAAAACTCTGCAAAATATTTTTTCAAAATAAATCCTCCATCATCTTTGTTTAAAGACAGGTTTTCCTGGAGTTCTCCAAACTGTCTCAAATTTTTTTATAACAAATCACGCTCTTGTAACTTATTATCAATTAACTGTAAAACTTTTTTGCGATCCTCTTCATTTTCAACAAAGTCATATTGATCACAACTAATCTTCATTTTAGGACTATAATGATAATCCTCGTACCACCGATCATAGCGTCCTAACAAATTATGATAATAATCAATTAGTGAAGGGTCATTTTCAGGTTGTTCATAAGAGCGCCCCCGTTTTTTAATATGCTCCAACATTTTCTCATAAGAAACATCCAAATGTACTAATAAATCAGGCGCTTTTTTATGAGCAGCATATGGCAACTCTTCCATCATATTATCTAATAATTCATCATAAACTTGCACTTCTTGTTTAGTAGCTCGTCCCATATCGGCATTGATATGGAAGAATAAAGAGTCTTCATAAATTGAACGGTCTAAAACATTGTTATCATCAGACAAAGCTCGCTTAATAGAAGCAAAACGCTTGTTTAAAAAATAAATTTGTAATAAAAATGCATACTTTTTAGGATCATCATAAAACAAGGGTAAGACGGGATTATCATCAACTTGTTCATAAAAAGCTTGTGTTCCTAAATGCTCTGAAACAAGCGTTGCTAGGCTACTTTTACCTGCCCCAATCATACCACTTAAAACTATCATCATGTTTGCCCTCCTTAAAAAATCCTTATCTATAATAGCACATACCCCACACATATTGTAGCTCAACTTTGGGTTACTACTAAATCTAGTAGTTGTCAACAATTAACTAATCTCTATGAGAGCAATAAAAAAGCTAGACTCCGTAAATTACTATTTTAGTTTTCACGGAGTCTAGCCTGTTTAATCAATCAAAATAATTTAAGCATCCAATCCCATTTCTTTTTGAACAACACTCGCAATTTGGTTGCCAAAACGTTGGGCATCTTCTCTAGTAGCAGCTTCAATCATTACCCGGAGTAAAGCTTCAGTTCCACTAGGGCGAACTAAAACTCGACCATCACCATTCATTTCCTTTTCAACTGTATCAATGGCCTCTTGAATGGCAGGATAATTTTGCCAATCATTTTTATTTTGCACTTTCACATTAATTAATACTTGTGGATAAGTTTTTACTGGCGCTGCTAGTTGCGACAATTGTTGACCAGTTTGTTTAACAACGTTTAACAACTGAATGCCGGTTAACATCCCATCACCTGTGTTATGCAAATCAAAAATAATCACATGACCTGATTGTTCGCCACCTAAGTTATAGCCATTCTGAACCATTTCAGCAGCCACATGGCGATCACCAACATCCGTTTGAACGGACTTCATACCGTTCGCTTCAATAGCTTTGTATAAGCCCAAATTACTCATCACTGTAGTAACAATAGTATCCTTTTTCAAACGACCGTGGGCTTTAAAATAGTTGCCCAGAATAAACATAATTTTATCGCCGTCAACAATATTCCCCTTTTCATCAACAGCAATACAGCGGTCACCATCACCATCAAAGGCTAATCCGACTTGCGCCCCCTGCTTAACCACTTCTCGCGCTAATTTTTCTGGATGCGTAGAACCAACACCATTATTAATATTAACCCCATCAGGATTAGTAGCAATCGTAGTAAAATCAACGTTCAAATCTGCAAATAACTTGCTGACTAATTGACTAGTTGAACCGTTAGCACCATCTAACACCACTTTTACTCCTGATAAATCATCAGAAATACTCTGCCGTAAGAACTCTAAGTATTTCAAAGAGCCTTCCTTATAGTCCTCCAAAGTACCAATGCCTTCAGCTGAAGGCCGCGGCAAAGAATCTTCTGGTTGATCCAAGAAGTGTTCAATTTCTTCTTCAGTAGCATCCTTGAGCTTATAACCATCTGGACCAAAAAATTTGATACCATTATCGCTGGCTGGGTTATGTGACGCCGAGATCATAATGCCGGCATCAGCTCCTTGGACTTTAACTAAGTAAGCCACTGCTGGAGTCGTAATCACTCCTAAATTTAAAACTTCAATCCCGACTGATAATAATCCGGAAATTAATGCTGTTTCTAACATTTGTCCCGATTTACGAGTATCACGTGCCACCAAAACTACTGCTCGATCTTCGTCACTATCTTTTTGTTGGGACAATACAAAACCACCAGCACGTCCCAAGCAAAAAGCTAGCTCCGGTGTTAATTCTTTATTCGCAATACCGCGGACACCATCAGTACCAAAATATTTAACCATTTTTATCCTCTTATTCTAATTATTTATTGAAGCTGGATTAACTGTTGAAGATTGATCATCACCAGTTTTTAAATAGACCTTAATAGTTCGTGGACTCGAATCTATAATATCAGATTTTACTTGATTAATTGTAATAACTTTTGATTTTTTAGTTCCCATCTTAGAAACGTCGATTGGAATTTCTAATTCATTAAGATTATCCAATACCGTTTTCTTAGCATAAACGCGTACTGCAGCGACATCCGAAGTGATATGATAATTTTTATTTTCGGGTAGATTTTTTGGTACAAATTTTAAGTTTACTTTTTTACTCGGTAAACTGACGGGAACTTTAACCCGGGTAGTCTGTGGAGTTAACAGGACTGATAACGTGCGCCCTTGAGCATCTAACGCTTGCAATAAAACTTCTTGATGAAAATCGGTTGATGTACCATGAGGTAACTTAGCATGGGCCACCACTTGACTAATTCGCTGAACTTCACTGCGCGCACCAACGACTTGAACCACCTGCGGATCCACACTAGCATCGCCACCGATATAACCCGGAGCAATTTGCTTCGCATTATATTTAGCTTGAATCGGAAATACTTGTTGAGCCTTCGGCTCAATATCAACTTCGACATAATGCGGCTTGATAGAGTATTTTAGATCGCGATTTAAACCACTTTGATGAATTAAAACACGATGATGACCTACACTTAAATTGTGCAGATTAATATACACCGTAAAATTATGTGTGTTCTTGGTCGCCGTAACTAGGGCTGAGGGGCCCTCCAATTTGACGCGTACTTGTTTAGGATAACCAGTAATAAAATAATTTTCCGCATCGGAATTTACCTGTAATTTCATATTAAAGGTAACAGTTTTGTTAGCATTAACCACATTGCCAGCAGTTACCCCATTTCGGGTACTGCCAATACTAGGTAAGGAGACGCTCCAGTACAGCCATAAGGCTACCAAAAAGGATAATAACAAATAAAAATATTTAGAATCAATGAATTTGCGCCACTTTTTCATTAGTTATTTCCTTTCTGGAAATGTGCCAAAAATTTCTTAAAAATTGAATTGGATTGTGGCGTTGTGGGAGCTAATTGGGCCCGTAAATAATTCAAGTAATCATCCCGGCTAAGATCTAACATCATATGGTTTTTATGCGTAATCATCACCCCACCAGTTTCCTCCGAAACCACAATCGTCAAAGCATCAGTTACTTCACTAATCCCCACGGCCGCTCGGTGCCTAGTGCCTAATTTTTTCGGAATGGCATTACTTTCCGACAACGGCAAATATGCTGCAGCAACTTCAATTTTATTTTGATTGATGATAACTGCACCGTCATGTAAAGGCGTATTAGGAATAAAAATATTAATTAATAACTCGCCGGTCACATCAGCGTCCAGCTTAATTCCAGTCTCTACATATTCTTCTAAGCCGGTATTCATTTTTAACGTAATTAAAGCCCCAATTCGGCGTTTGGACATATACTGAATTGCTTTATCCAAGGCATCAATTAAATTATTACTTAAATCTTTTTGTTCGTCACGCATGGAAAAAAACAATGGCGAACGGCCCAATTTTTCTAAGCCGCGACGAATCTCTGGAGTAAAAATAATGATAACTGCTATGACTGACCAATTAAAAATTTGATCTGTCAAATAGGCAATCGTCCGTAAATTAAAGAACCAACTGACTAGTTTAATGATCAAAATGATAAATAGTCCCTTTAATAGCTGAATGGCCTTAGTGCCCCGAATCATCATTAATAATTTATAAACTAAAAACCACACAAATAAAATATCAATAACATTTGTTAAAGAATTTAACGTAAAAAGATGGCTTAACCAATTTTGCACGCTTACTTTCACCTCTGATCTTCACCGATAATCCGCACTTCAGTTTCTAAAGCAACACCAAATTTTTCTTGCACAGTGGCTTGAATTAATTTAATTAACGCCAAATAATCACTGGCAGTCGCTGTTCCCAAATTAATAATAAAGCCCGCATGTTTCTGTGAAATCTGCGCACCACCAATAATCTTCCCTTGTAAACCCGCCTTAATAATTAAAGGACCGGTAAAGTAACCCTCTGGACGTTTAAAAACACTCCCACAAGACGGATATTCTAGTGGCTGCTTAGCCCGCCTTAAAGCATTTAATTCGTCCATTTTAGCTTGAATTTTATGTGCATCGCCAGGTACTAACGTAAACGTCACAGCCGTCACAATGCCGTGATTTTCCTGCACCACACTATGGCGATAAGCAAAATTTAAATCTTGTTTTTTAATAGTTACTAATTGACCCGTAGGTAAAATTTCTTGAATCTGTGTAATTACTGTACTAACTTCACCACCATAAGCTCCGGCGTTCATAAAAGCGGCTCCGCCGACACTGCCCGGAATACCCGCAGCAAATTCTAAACCACTTAACCCCGCTCGACTCGCAGCTTTAGTTACTTCAATTAAACTGGCTCCCGCTTGAGCGGTGATTTGCTGCTCGTGCACTACAATTTGGTTTAATTTAGTTAAGATAATGACTAAACCTTTAATACCACCATCTTTAATAATTAAATTACTGGAATTACCTAAAGCCGTTATCGGCAATTGTTTTTCTCGCGCAAAGTCAGTCAATAATTGTAATTCCGCCAAAGTTTGTGGAAAAGCAACATAATCGCCCGGACCACCGGTTTTAGTAAATGTATAGTTACTCAGGGAATCAGCAACTTTAATTTCCACTGGTAATGCTAATAATTGTTTTTTTAATTGTAGATCATCTAAAAATTGATTTCTTACTTTGTCTTGCATGATCAATCTCCTAACTAACTGTTTTCCCTAATAACACCATTATAGTATATAATGAATTTTAAAAATAAGTTTGTAATTGTGAGGTTTTTCCATGGATTTTGTGGCAATGGATTTTGAAACGGCCAATAATCAAGCTGATAGTGCTTGTTCTTTAGCGCTCGCTTTAATTGAAAACAATCAAATTATCGATACTTTTTATACATTGATCAATCCCCAGGCACCCTTTAATCGGCGTAATATTGCGATTCATCACATTCGTCCACAAGATGTCCAAACAGCACCGACCTTTGAGCAAGTCTGGTCGCACATTAAAGTATTATTTAATCAGCAGCATTTAATCACGGCGCATAATGCTGCCTTTGATACCCGCGTTTTAAAAAACTGCTTACAAAAGTATCAAATCACTCCGCCATGTTATCACGTAATTGATACCCTCAAAACTTCTCGTAAATTTTTTCCCGATTTACCAAATCATCGTTTAAATACCGTTTGTGAAGCCTTAGGAATTGATTTAGAACATCACCATCATGCCTTAGATGATACATTAGCTTGTGCTGAGATTTTATTACAAACACAAGCACAATTTGGAGCTGACGCATTACAAGATTTAATTCAATTAAAAGATTAATAAAAAATCTCTGTCAAATATTTTTATTCAACAGAGATTTTTTAGTTAATTAATTGTCGCAAGTTTTTGTAGCAGCGTTTGGTAACGCGTACCTTGTGGTTGAAATTGCAATTTTCTGGTTACTTCATCCATCCGCTCAATATTAATCCGCAAATAATTCGGTGGCAATTGTTCTTTGATGAACTGTGACCACTCTACAATTACGATTCCCGAACCATCAAAGTACTCCTGCAAACCTAAATCATCAGCCGAGGCATTTTCCAAGCGGTACATATCCATATGATACAACGGATATTTAGCTTGCGGATACTCGCGAATCAACGTAAAAGTCGGACTTTTAACTGGGCGCTTAATCCCTAGCCCTTGGGCAATTCCTTGTGTAAAAGTCGTTTTGCCAGCTCCCAGATCGCCATCTAAGAGCAATAAATCACCAGGTAATAAAAGTTGCGCTAATTGACAACCATACTGGATCGTTTCGGATGCACTATAAGTTATTTTTTCCATTATTTGATTATAATGCTTGGGCGGCCGTAATGATAGCTAATTTATATACGTCTTCAACATTGGCTCCCCGAGATAAGTCAGAAATCGGTTTATTTAAACCTTGCAAAATCGGTCCAATAGCTTCAAAGCCACCAAAACGTTGGGCAATTTTGTAACCAATGTTACCTGATTGTAGTTCTGGAAAGACAAAGACGTTTGCCTGACCAGCAACTTTAGAACCAGGAGCTTTTTGCGCAGCAACTGAAGGCACAATAGCTGCATCTAACTGCAATTCACCATCAATAGGAACATCGGGTGCTTGTGCTTGAGCCAATTTAGTTGCTTGAGCAACCTTAGTTACTTCATCACTCTTCGCTGAACCTTTAGTTGAAAAACTCAATAACGCAACTTTAGGATCAATATCAAATAATTTAGCAGTTTTAGCTGAAGTAACCGCAATTTCGGCTAACTCTTCTGCACTTGGATTGATGTTAATTGCACAGTCAGCAAACAAATAACGTTGTTGCTCTTTTTGAACAATAAAGGCCCCACTAGTCCGCGTTAAACCTGGTTTAACTTTAATAATCTGCAAAGCTGGGCGTACCGTATCACCAGTTGGATGAATTGCTCCAGAGACCATGCCATCTACTTGATCTAAGTAAACTAACATAGTACCAAAATAATTAGGATCGCGTAACATTTGTTGTGCTTGTTCAGCAGTATTCTTACCTTTACGCCGATCGACAAAAGCTGTGACCATTTCATCAAATTGGTCATAATCTTGCGGATTTAAAATCTTAATTCCTGAAATATCTAAGGCTAATTCGTTCGCCTTAGCTTGAACTTGAGTAGGGTCACCTAAAAAAACCGGTTCTAATAATTGATCTTGTCGTAATTGCACAGCAGCTTTTAAAATTCGTTCATCAGTAGCTTCTGGAAAAACAATCTTCTTATTTTGACCACTAATCTTTTGCTTCAACGATTCAAATAATTCCATGATTCAATCCTCCTAATTTTCTGTGACTGTTTGTGGTAATTGCCAATTAATTGGCGTTTCACCATACTTTTTTAAAGCTTCATTGGTTCTAGAAAATGGTCGCGAGCCAAAAAAACCATAATTAGCGGAAAAAGGGCTGGGATGAGTTGAACTAATAATGGTATTTTTATTAGTATCAATTAAATTCATCTTTGATTTAGCAGCCTTTCCCCATAAAATAAAGACGACACCACCTTTTTGCGAGAGCGCTTTTATTGCCTGGTCAGTTAATTGTTCCCATCCCTTACCTTGATGGGAATAAGCCTGGCCACGGCGAACCGTCAAAACAGAATTCAACAACAAAACGCCCTGATCAGCCCATGATTTTAAATAACCATGTTGCACTGGTGGATAACCTAAATCAGCTTGCAATTCCTTATAAATATTTTGTAAAGATGGCGGTACTTTGTTTCCCGGCAAAACCGAAAAACTCAATCCGTGAGCTTGATTTGGCTCATGATAGGGATCTTGACCTAAAATAACCACTTTAGTTTGTTTAAATGAGGTCCAATCAAAAGCTTGAAAAATATTATACATATCTGGATACACAGTTTGCTCTTGATACTCACGTTTTAAAAATTGGTGTAAGCGGCGATAGTAATCTTTTTCAAACTCCGGTTCTAGAATTTGTTGCCAATCATTTTTTATTAATTGCTTCAACTTCACACCACCTATTATGGTAAAATTTGATTATTGATATAGGAGGAACTTATGACAATTAAACTAATTGCTTCAGATATGGATGGAACGTTATTAAATAGTGAATCAATTGTCTCTAAAGAAAATATTACCGCAATTCAAGCTGCAAACCAAGCAGGAATTCAATTTGTTGTCGCCACTGGTCGTGGTTTAAGTGAAGCGGCTCCATTGGTCAGCCATTTAACGGTCAAACCGGACTTTATCACTTTAAATGGAGCCTTAGTTTATAATCAAGACCGTGAACCTGTCGTCAAAATCCCCATTGATCGTTCTAATTTAAAACAATGTTTAACGCATATTAAAACTAGTAAACTCTATTTTGAAATCATTACCGATCAAGGAATTTATTCCAATAGTCGCATTCAGCGTATTCAACATACAGCTAATTTATTGGTCAAATTAAACCCCAATCTCTTATATAAAATGGCCGTAGCACGTGCTACTTCACGGGCCGAATTGATGAACATCAATTATGTGAAAAGTTTTGACGCACTTCTGCATGATCCTCAAATCAATGTGATGAAACTGTTAGTCTTTAGTGACCGTCATCCGCAAAAATTGCAACAATTAAGAGCACAATTACAACAAAATTCCGAAATTGTCATTACTTCCTCATCACCCAATAATATTGAAATCAATAATGTTAAGGCCCAAAAAGGCCGAGCACTAACCACTTTTGCTCATAAGCTAGGTTTACAGATGAGTGAGGTCATGGCGATTGGTGACAATTTAAATGACGAATCAATGATCCAAGCGGCAGGAATTGGCGTCGCCATGGCCAATGCAATTGCACCAATTAAGAAACTAGCACAATACCAAACCAGCAGTAATAGTCAAAATGGCGTTGCGCAAGCTATTTACCATGCGATTGCTTTAAATAAACAGCAAGCAGCCAATTTAAAATGATTTATTATCTCCAATTTAATGCCGCTAATTTACCAGGAGTCATTCAAGTTACTAATCAACAACAAGAGCTGTGCTACTATCTTATTCGCACAGCTCCTCGTTGGAAAATTAATTATGAATTATTAACACCGCGCCAAACTAAGTTGGGTGATATCATTCAAACTAGCACGCATCCATGGGCTAATTACCAAATTAAATTAGCCGATATTTTAATCACTAAATTAATTCATATCACTAATCATCGCCGCCAGTTAATGATTGCTCCTAGTTTACATTGGTTAGTTTCCGGTAATTTATTAACCAATAATTACTTGGTCCATGATTTTCACCATCATTTAATCATGTCTGTTGATAACATTTATTTAAAAAATGGTCATGAAGGCTACCTACTCCAAATCAGTCCCCAAGTGGATGCGCAAATTGGACTTTTATTAGCTGCCGTTTTAAACCAAACCAGCCGATTATCCAAAAATCAACGTTCAATCAAAAATTGGCCACTGCATCGGTTGCAGACTAATTTGTCACATGCTTATGATCTTGAGCGTAGAGATTAGCTATTTCAATAATTGTCTGAGCTAATTGGGCCATGGCCTCTACTGTTACAAATTCATACGGGCCATGAAAATTTTCGCCACCATTAAACAAATTGGGCGTCGGCATACCTAAATAGGTAATCTTAGAACCGTCTGTCCCACCACGAAAAGGTTTCACATGTGGCTCTATTTGTAAATTCTTTAAAGCCCCTTGTGCCAAGGTCACTGGATAACGATCTTGGTTAATAATATCTGCCATATTGTAATATTGATCCGTCAGTGTTAACTGAATCCGCGGTTGAGCAAATTGGGCATTTAATTGGGCAACAATATTTTGCAGGTCTTGTTTGCGCTGTTCAAAAGCACTTCGCGAAAAATCACGAATAATATAAACCAAATGGGCATGGGAAACGTCACCCTGAAATTGATTTAATAAATAAAAACCATCATAGCCTTGAACTAATTCTGGCCGTTCTTTTTGGGGCAATCGTTGATCAATTTGTTCAGCCAAACTAATCGCATTAACCATTTGACCGTAGGCTTGTCCAGGATGAACACTAACTCCGGAAATATCAATTACGGCTTGTGCAGCATTAAATGTTTCATATTCAATATCTCCGACTAAACCATTGTCCAACGTATAGGCGAAATCAGCCGCAAAATCCGGTACATCAAAGCGATCTGCACCGCGCCCAATTTCTTCATCTGGACCAAAAGCCACTTTAATCGGTCCGTGTAACAACTGAGGATTGTTAACCAAATACCGCAAAGCTGCGATTAATCCCGCAATCCCACCTTTATCATCAACTCCCAAGAGCGTTGTTCCATCAGCAGTAATCAAAGTTTGACCGATATAATTCTGCAAATTAGGAAACTGCTGTGGATCTAACTTTAATCCGTTAGCCCACTCAATTACCTGTCCTTGATAATTGGCATGAACCTGCGGTTGCACATGAGCTCCAGAATAGTCAGCCGCAGTATCCAAGTGTGCAATAAAACCAATAGCGGGCATGGCCAGCGTATTTCCTGGTAATAAAGCTGTCACAAAACTATTTTGCGGATTTAATTTAATTTTGTGCAAACCTAAGTCCTGCAGTTGCTGCATTAATAAGTGTGCTAACTGCGTTTGACCGGCAGTGGTCGGCACTTGATCTAAGGCTTGCGAAGCATCAGATTGCGTATTTATTTTTACATAAGTTAAGAAATCATCTAGTAATTGTTGTTGATTAATTGCGTACTTCATTCACTAATCCTTCTTTGAACTGAAATAAGTGGTCTTAAAGTCATAAGGAACACCAGAACCATTGTAAACTAAACCTTTAACTTTGGTATTCAACAATTGCGCTTTGACACCTTGATATAACGGCACTGTTCCTTGTAATTTCATTAAACGCTTTTCAGCTTTGACTTGATATTGCCAACGTTGGGCTTTATTTTGAGAAAACTTGTTTTCCGACAAATCCAAATCATGATCAAACTGAGCATCATGGAATTTAGAAGTATTATAAGATGAATCACTTTCCCAAATATCCAAAAAGTTAATAGGATCCGAAAATACTGATTGCCAACTAGTAATCACTAAATCATAGTCACCTTGATGTTCCCGAGCTAAACGCTGCACCTTGGGCAAAGTCTTCAATGTGATTTTGACATGGGGTAACTTATTTAATGAGCCTTGAATAAATTCACCCGTTTGCTTAGAAGTAGTCGTATCATCAATCAATAAACTTAAGTTCAATTGCTTGGTATTAGTTTGCTTCAATCCTTGACGCAATAAACTTTTAGCTTGTTTTAAGTTAGAGCTCGTCGAATTAGGAACTTGACTAACTTGTGCAAAATCTTTGTTTTGATAAGATCCTAATCCTTGTGGTACAAAACCTTTGGGCGCTAAAGAACCATCTTCTAAAACACCTTTAACCAATTGATGCCGATTAATTGCTAAAGAAAAGGCCCGCCGTACTTTTTGATTCTTAAAGGCTGGTACTTTGTTTTGATTCAAATTCAT
The DNA here is from genome assembly GCF_058107155.1 of Bombilactobacillus sp. ESL1187. NCBI lineage: Bacteria > Bacillati > Bacillota > Bacilli > Lactobacillales > Lactobacillaceae > Bombilactobacillus > Bombilactobacillus sp. ESL1187. The sequence goes on along the minus strand of NZ_JBYLTZ010000001.1, from coordinate 1,335,081 downwards.
ATCAGTCATATTAGACGATTTGCGCACTAAGAAATCTTTTTGGCCTTTTAAGTTAGGAACTTGCGTGCCTGAAAGAATTGTTTCATCCACTTTATTAGATTGATACAAATTTAACCCGGTTTGTGGATCCTTAACGACATCCTCCTTAACTTGTTGTAGACGAACATGTTTTTTATCCCAATAATGCGGATTTTTAACTAAACGCCAATTATCACTACTACCATTCCAGCCTTTTAAGATAAATGGTCCGTCCGCAACTGTTTTAGCAGAAGTGGTGCCATAATCTTTCCCCCAACGATTAACTGCTGCTTGGTTTTGAGGGAAGAACAACGGCCATGCTAACAATTTCTTGAAGTATGGTACCGGCTGAGTTAATTTCACCCGTAATTTATGCTTACTTAAAGCCTGTATTCCCAATTTATCAACTGGTAGTTTATTGGCATTAATCTGCTTCGCATTTTGTACTTGATTTAAATAAAACGCATCACTAGAACCCGTTTTGGGATCTACCGTCCGCCGCCACGAAGCCACAAAATCTTGAGCGGTAACGGGCGTATTATCGGACCACTTGACATTTGGTCGAAGATTAAACGTATAGGTTAATCCGTCAGCTGAAACTTTGGTTTTAGTAGCCAAAGCTGGTTGCGCCTTGCCATGAGCATCCAAACGATACAAACCTTCTTGCGTATTCAACAAAACGTCAAAGCTTAAGGTGTCAGAAGCTTGCGAAATATCTGCAGTAGCCAATTCAGAACTTTCTGTCCAATTCAACGTGTTTTTGGTTTTAGCTTGCGCTATCTGTAAATTAGCCTGTGTTCCCAAAGCCAAAGTACAGAGCAAGATTCCCCAAAAACTTTTCCATTGATGAGTCATTAATTTTTCCTCCAAACTAAAAAACTGCAAGTCAATTATTGACTTGCAGGACGACAAAGACGTGGTACCACCTGGTTTTCGATCTTAAAAATAAAACCGCTTATGAATAACAATAACCTTGGTCTGTACACAACCTCGAAACGATTAGGCTATTATTCTTCATTATGTGCTAATGGCCATCACCATAATTACCTTATTCCTTGAACTCGGCAATTAATCTTAATCAAAGACCATATTCAACTAGATTACCTAACATTTCACACCTGCCAATGTCTCTCTATAAGAATAATCTAATTTACTCATCTTTTAGATTAAAAAATATTAACATATAGTGAAATTATAAATCCTAAAAATTAAATGTCAAGTACCTAATTCCAAAAAAATAGAGTTTGGACCAATAAGTAGGCTTTCTCCAAAACTTTACCACAAGCTGGTGTCTGCCTCTTATTGTTGTTAGAAATTCCGGCTAGAAAAAATTCCCATCTTCCTCTCAGAGGTTATTCGTTTTTTCTAATTGACCGAAACTTTCGTCCAAACTCTATTTTAAATTGAATTCTTTAAAAATCCATTCCTCCTGATTTTTTTATTTATATCATGATATAAATATAATATACAAAAGAATAAATGATAAAAAAAGAAACAATTTACCCTAAACGCCTTACTTTGATACATTTAGATCACATTGCTTCATTAATGGCTTGACATGTTAACAGATAGCCGACCACATCTAACCTTTTTAACACCATAGTTACTTCAATTTGAAAATCTGTTTCCAACCAGCTATTTAATTGGTGAAAAATTGCGCTAGTTATTAACTCCAATTCATCCCAATTATTTTGTAAAACTTCCAAAATAGCTAAATTATCCGTCGAATACGTATTTAAAAAATTTAAAATTTCATGATAAAACCAATTTAATAAATTTTGCTGGCACAGCACCCGATAAATTAAACGACAACTTGTTTGATGATTATTTAAATAAAATACGCAGTAACTCACTAGTTGATGCCAATCACTAAAAGTTCGCTGCTGTAATTTTGCCAAGTGCTCTTGAATCAGCGATTGGTAAATAGAAGCAGTTCCATTCGGAAAATAACGATAAAAAGTACTGCGACTAATCGACAAATTATTAGTTAAGTCACTAACGGTCAAAACATTAGTCGCTTTTGCTTTGAGCAATTCTTCCAAATGCTGGATTAAATAATGAATGGTTACTGCACGTTTCATCATTAACTCCTCGAATAAATTTATTTATATATCATCTTTTATCGTAAAACATTTTTTAAATTGCGCCGCATTTCTCGATCTTGATCACGACGTTTAATAGTTTCTCGTTTATCGTATTGTTTTTTACCTTCAGCCACACCAATTAAAACTTTAGCAAAACCGTGTTTGAGATACATTTTTAGTGGAACTACTGTAATTCCCTTTTTAGACAATTCACCACTAATTTTTTTAATTTCTTTTTTGTGTAGTAATAATTTACGATCGCGTAAGGGATCATGATTAAACTGGTTACCTTGGTCATAAGTACTGATATGAACATTAGCTAACCACAATTCTCCTCGTCGAAATTGCACAAATCCATCCCGTAAATTAACCCGACTAGCGCGCACTGACTTAATTTCGGTACCTGTTAGAGCAATCCCAGCTTCATACGTGGATAAAATATTATAATCATGACGCGCTTTTTTGTTGTTAGCAACTTCATTCGCTGCTTTTTGATGATGCTTCTTCATAACTATCAATCCCCCTAATGACGGGACTTTTGATTATTTCGTTCGTATTTGCCCGAGCGCTGTTTAGTATTTTTTTGAGAACGTCGTCCTGAATTTTTATGCCGTTGCAAGAATTTTTGATGTTCCTGTTCACGGCGTTTTTTTTCTGCATCGGCCCGTTCTTGTTCCTCTGGACTTAGCACTGGCTCAAAGTCCACTTGGCGTTGCTGAGCATCTGCACGAATCAATTTTACCTTGATACTATCACCCATTGTGTACACTTTATGGGTGCGTTTGCCAATCATGGATAAGGCTTTTTCATTATATTCATAATAATCATCTAGCATATTAGAAATATGAATCAAACCTTCTACCGTATTTTCTAAGCTAACAAACATGCCAAAACTGGTAACACCACTAATGACACCTTCAAATTCTTGTCCCACTTTATCAGCCATAAACTCAGCTTTTTTCAAATCATCAACTGCTCGTTCTACATCAATCGATTTTCGCTCACAAGCTGAGGTGTGAACACCAACTTCTGGTAATTGTTCTGCCCATTGGTTTTGAATATCTTCGCTGGTACCCTCATCAGCATAACTATGAATCATCCGGTGTACCATTAGATCAGGATAACGTCTAATTGGGGACGTAAAATGCGTATAATAAGTGGCCGCTAAGCCAAAGTGGCCTAATGGATCCGGAGAATACTTAGCTTGTTGTAAACTCCGTAATAACATCGTGGTAATTACTGCTTCTTGGGGTTTACCAGCTACTTTTTCTAAAACAGTTTGAAACATCTTGGGGGTAACATGCTTAGCATCACCCGGAACTGATAAACCAAACGAACTAGCAATTTCAAAGAAATTCTTTACCTTTTCCGGATCCGGTTGTTCATGCACCCGATACAAAAACGGGACGTGTAACTTATTAAAATGTTCTGCAACTGTTTCGTTGGCTGCCAGCATAAAGGATTCAATCATTTTTTCCGCTGTACCACGTTCCAGTAATTTAATATCTGTAGGATGTCCCTGATCATCAACGATGATTTTGGCTTCTGTTTCTTCAAAATCAATTGCCCCACGCTGATGTCGCATAGCAAATAAAATCTCATGTAATTGCGCCATTTCTTCCAGCATTGGTACCAAATCGGCATATTGGGCGCGGATTTGAGCATCCCCATTTAAAATTTTATTCACATTATTGTACGTCAAACGCGCATGTGAGCGAATAACACTAGGATAAATTTTATGATTGATAATTTCTCCCTGCGGATTAATCTCCATATCACAGGTCAAAACACAACGATCTTCACCCGGATTTAAAGAGCAAATACCATTTGATAAACGAAATGGCAGCATTGGAATAACCCGATCGACGAGATACGTACTCGTCCCACGTTCGTAAGCTTCTTGATCTAAAGGACTGCCGGGCTTAACATAATGGGTTACATCAGCAATGTGTACTCCTAAATGAAAATTGCCATTTTCCAATTTCCATAAAGTGACGGCATCGTCAAAGTCTTTCGAATCATCGCCATCAATCGTTACGGTTACTTGTTCAGTATTATCTACTCGACCTTGCCAATCCGCTTCGGTTAGGTGATCTGGAACTTGTTGAGCAGCTGCCAAAACTGCTTCTGGAAATTCATCTTTCACATCATTTTGATAAACAATGGACAATTCATCGACACCGGGATCATTTTTATTACCCAAAGTTTTCAGTGCAATGCCTGCCATACTGCGTGGAAAGTCGGCACTTGGATAATTAGTAATCTCTACTTGTACCATGTCGCCCATTTGGGGCGTGATTCCCGTTTGTTTGATGAAAACCGGATTATTGGCCATCTTTTTTTCATGACTCTTGACATAACCGACTAACCCGGTCTTTTTAACTTGCACATCGCTATAAGGCATAAATTCACCAACGATTTGTTTCAGGCCGTGATCTAAAATCTGAGTAATCTTGCCTTCAGCCCCATTATCTCCCCAAGGATTAGCAGGTTTTAAAATCTGGACTTCAACTTCGTCATCATTGATCGCATTCAAAGTATTGGTTCGCGCAATAAAGATGTCTGGTTCTTCATCGTCATACCGAACAAAACCAAAGCCGCGGTCATTAGCCCGAAAAGTCCCACTAACTTTTTGATCAATGGGTGTCATCTTAAATTGGTTACGATCATGAGCAGTGATCTTATCTTCACCCTCTAACACAGCTAACGCTTTTAAAACGTGATTATAAGATTCAGAACCGTGTAATCTCAATAAATCTACTATATCTTGAGCAGTATATTTACGATCCGGATAATTGCGAAACACTTCTAAAACATCTGAAATTAATTTATTTTTTTCTAAAGCCATTCAATTTTTACTCCTAATTTACCAATAAAAAGTTTTCTAAATCTTGTTCTAACTGGGGCCGTGCTTGATTAACTGTAATGACATGGCCGGCGTTTTGATAAAAGTGTGTCACTACTTGTTTTGGTGGCAAAACAGCTGCTAAACGTTTGGCTGACTGAATATCAACCATTTGGTCCTTTTGACCATGACCAATAAATAAAGGCTGCTTAATTTTGTCTAATTGTTGGCGGACTGTCAAAGCAGTTTGCTTAATTCCTGCCAACGCCTGCGGTAGTAATTGTTCCACTTGGCGTTTGCGCATGGCTCTTTGGCCAACGCTTAATTCTTGTTGTTGTTCTAAATAGGTTTCATATTGATAAAATCCAGCTGAGACATTAGTTAAATCATTATTAAAAATCGGACAACCTAACACCGCACCACTTTTTAAATCTGGCATCGTTGCTAACGCCTTCAGGGCAAACAAACTCCCCAATGATAACCCAACAATACTAATAGGACCTCGCTTTGTTTGACGGACAAAATCAATGGCAGCTTTAGTATCCGCCCACCAAGCTGTTGGATTACCTTGTTGTAAAATATCGACCGCATTTAAAGTTCCATGACCTGTAAATAGCGGTAAGTAAGAACTGATATTTTGTTTGGCTAAAACCCGAGTCAATGACAAAAAATCATTGGGACTACCTGTATATGAATGTAAAAAAATAACCGTTCGTTCACCTTGATCAACAAACAACGTTTTGGGAGGAACTCGCTTCATATTTACACCTCGCAAACTCAATAAAAAAATCCCACTGTAAAAACAGGAGGATTTAAGTTTATTTTGATGACATAAAAGCCAATGCAAGCGCACAAACAAAGAAAATAATTGCTAAGATTGTCGTAACTTTTTCCATAAATGCTTCAAAGCCACGTTTCTTCTGCGTGTTAAACAAATCACCTGCTCCGCCAGATAAAGCATTCAACGCGTCTTGCTGTTTTTGTGGTTGCATCATAACGGCAATAACAATCAAAATAGAATCAATAACTAAAATATTTGTTAGTAAACTGTACACGTTTATAACCTCCGTTATGGCACTACTGATAGCATAACATAAAGATTTAGCATTTACTAGTTGCAACCTAACTAGCCTAATTCATTCGTCAATTATTTTTAAATAATTACCAAATAAAAAAGCAAATACCTATCCAATGATTAATTGGAAACAAGCATTTGCTTTGGCATAATCAACTTTTAGTCAATTTCTTCCAGATTCTCAAAAAATCTTTTTCATTACTGTCCCTTACATAATTGATTGGTTGTTATCCGTCAAATTATCAGTAATTACTATGGTTGATTTTTACGCTAATTTGCCTTTAATAATTGCACACTTGCTGCAATATCTTGACTTTGAGCAATCATTGAAATAACAGAGCTACCTGCCACTCCAGTTTGAGCTACTTCCCGTACATTATCTGCCGCAATGCCGCCAATGGCGACAATCGGTCGTTGCGCCAGTTGATTCAATTGAATTAAGCCTTTTATTCCGATCACGGGTGAAGCATCAGCCTTAGAGTTTGTAGCAAATACTGGACCACAGCCGTAGTAATCAATTCCCTGAATTTGATTAGCCAATGTTATTTCTTGTTCATTCGAACAAGATAGTCCCACAATCATCTGACCACCAACTTCTTTGATAACCTTTTGAATTCTTTCATCACTTTGACCGACATGAATACCGTCAGCTTGAACTTCTTGTGCCAATTCAACATCATCGTCAACGATGAAGGGGACTTGATATTGACTACATAGTTGACGCAATTGTTGAGCCATTAACAAACGTTGTTGCTTATCACTAATAGCTTGCGGACCTTTATCGCGAAATTGATATGCAGTAATGCCAGATTTTAAAGCTTGTTCGACTACTTCAGGTAAAGTTTTAGTAGGCAAAAGATCTTGCGTTCCACAAATAAAATATGCTTTTAAAATACTTGCTTGAAAATTAGTCATTTTGTTTTTCCTCCTGATACGCCCAGTGATTCAGCGGACCATGTCCATGACCGACTTGAATAGTATTCTTAATTGCAGTTTGCGTAAAGTCTTTAGCAATTTTTGCTGCTTGTTTGAGCGGTCTTTGTTTTGCTAACTCGGCACATAAACATGATGATAAAGTATCACCGGTTCCGTGAGTTCGCTTGGTTGCAATACGGGGGGCACTTAACCACAAATCCGTTCCATCTTGAAATAACCAATAATCCCGCACTGCATCACCTTGAGCATGACCGCCTTTAATCAGCACATTTTTGGTGCCCATAGCCTGAATTTCTAAAGCGGCCTGTTGAAAATCAGCTGAAGTTTTGATTTCATGTCCAACTAGCCGTTGCGCTTCCAGCAAATTAGGTGTAGCTACTGTTGCTAACGGTAATAACTGTTGCTTAACAACCTCAATCGCATCATCAGTCAATAAGGCAGCTCCACCTTTAGCAATCATGACCGGATCAACAATCAACGGCCCAAAATCATATTTTTTTAAATTATTCACAACATATTCTACATGGTTAGCGTCACCTAACATCCCTGTTTTACAAGCACGAATTTGAAAATCCGCGGCCAACGAAGCAAACTGGGCATTGACCATTTCTTCAGGCAACATAAACGATTGTTGTACGCCTAAAGTATTTTGAGCTGTGACAGCCACTACGACACCTGTGGCAAAAACATGGCATGCTTGCATCGTTTTAAAATCAGCCATCATCCCAGCACCACCACCAGAATCTGTTCCAGCAATCGTTAATGTTTGTGGAAAAGAATTAATTTTTTCAATCATATTATAATTCCTCATATTGAGCGATTGAATTAATTTGATCAGTTGTCGCCCAAGCTAATTGATCTAATAAATTTACAGTAAAGCTACCGGGACCAACTTTTTGATTACCGACTGCTAATTCACCAATTGCTGCAAAAACTAATGCCGCCGTTTGTGCTGCTTCAAAATAATTATCTGAACTAATTGCACAAAAAGCGCCAACGATACTAGTCAACATATCTCCCGAGCCAACATGGGCCGCAAATAGTGGCGTACCATTGTGTACAGCCACTACCTGCTGACCATCGGTAATATAGTCCGTTGCACCACTCATCAAAACAACACAATGAAACTTTTGTGCAGCAGTTTTGGCAATTTCAATCACATCGCCAGTTCCAGCACCTGCATCAATCCCTTTAGCTTGCCAATCAAAATCTGCCAAGGCTGCAATCTCCCCAGCATTACCTCGAATAACCGATACCTGAAAATCTTGTAACAACTTTAGCGCGACTTGCTTACGATAATTAATAGCTCCGACTGCCACTGGATCCAAAACAACGGGCTTTTGAGCAGCGTTAGCCGCTTGGCCCATCGTCTTTAAGTGTTCAATTTGTTCTTGAGTAAAAGCACCTAAATTCAAAGAAACAGCATTGCTGATTCCCACCATTTCTTTGGTTTCTGCAATTTCCTCTGACATAATTGGTGATGCTCCCAATGCATTCAAACCATTGGCCACATCTTGAACAGTCACGAAATTAGAAATGTTCAATACAACCGGATTCTGTTTACGTAAATCATCTAACAATGATAACTTCATCTAAAATTCCTCCTAATATGCACAGAACTTCTAAATTAATTGCTCTCGTAAAAATGCAATTAAAAAAAGACGCCTCAATTGAGACGCCTATTAATAAATAGTCTTAATTTTAATAGCACATCCCTACGCAAGTTCTAACTTACAGGTTCAAAGAGTTCAGATTAAAGATCTGTCTCAGCCAAGTTGGCACCCCTTGCTTATATTTTTTAACGCTTTCATTATAATCAAAATAATAATTTTTCGCAAGATAAAATTGTATTAAAGATCTTTTACTTGCTATGTTATAATTCAAATACAGGGTATCTAAAATCTCAGAGTAAATTTGAGGTTTTTGTACCCTTAAAGATTTAGCAATAGAAAAACAAAGCTATTTGATAGCTTGAGTCCGTCACTGTTTTTGTACCCTTAAAGATTTAGCAATAGAAAAACCAACTTTTAGATATTATGCTATGCCCGGTCGTTTTTGTACCCTTAAAGATTTAGCAATAGAAAAACTATCCACATATTTCTCGGTACATTGTTTGAGTTTTTGTACCCTTAAAGATTTAGCAATAGAAAAACTAAAAATCTATATGCGCCGGCAAGACTATTGTTTTTGTACCCTTAAAGATTTAGCAATAGAAAAACCTTAGCTGGAGCGATTGAAACAGGGATAGTGTTTTTGTACCCTTAAAGATTTAGCAATAGAAAAACTGGCATTAAATAATGGCGACAGTTAATGCCGTTTTTGTACCCTTAAAGATTTAGCAATAGAAAAACTAAATGATGGTGGCTGCAAGACAACTTTAAGTTTTTGTACCCTTAAAGATTTAGCAATAGAAAAATACTGGAAACTCCCTACGGCTGGGTTAAATCGTTTTTGTACCCTTAAAGATTTAGCAATAGAAAAACATGGCCGTGTTTACGCCGATGCAATCATAGGTTTTTGTACCCTTAAAGATTTAGCAATATAAAAATTGTATGATTATGTAGCTTAATTTTCGATAGTAAATTGAAAATTAAGTTTTTTTATACAAAAAAACAGTGCCGGTACGTGAACGCACCAACACTGCTTTTATTTTTTACTGATTATTTGTTGATGCTGTAGAAACTCTTAGCACCTTTATATTCAGCAGCGGAACCTAATTGTTCTTCAATCCGCATTAATTGATTGTATTTAGCAATCCGATCTGTCCGGCTCATAGAACCAGTCTTGATTTGACCCGCATTTGTAGCAACAACTAAGTCAGCAATCGTGGTATCTTCAGTTTCACCAGAACGGTGAGAAACAATCGCTGTGTAGCCAGCTTCTTTAGCCATTTCGATTGCTTCAAAGGTTTCGGTCAAAGTACCAATTTGGTTAACCTTGATTAAGATAGAGTTAGCAACACCCATATCAATACCCTTCTTCAAGTAATCGGTATTGGTTACAAATAAGTCATCACCAACGATTTGGACTTTGTCGCCTAACTTCTTGGTCAACATTTGCCAATCTTCCCAGTTGTTTTCATCCAAAGGATCTTCAATGGAAACGATTGGGTACTTGTCAACTAAGTCTGATAACAAGTCAGCAATTTCTTCAGCCGTGTAAGACTTGCCGTCACCTTTCATATCATACTTACCAGTTTCAGTATTGTAGTATTCAGATGAAGCACAGTCAAAAGCAATGGCAATATCTTCACCAGGCTTGTAACCAGCACGTTCAATAGCTTCAACTAAAACTTGGAATGGTTCCTCATTGTTCTTCATGTTGTTTGGTGCAAAACCACCTTCATCACCAACAGCTGTAGAGTCGCCACGTTCCTTTAAAATAGAAGCTAAGTTATGGAAAGTTTCAGAACCCATCCGAATAGCTTCATGGATGCTCTTAGCACCAACAGGCATAATCATGAATTCTTGGAAGTCAACATTGTTGTTAGCATGCTTACCACCATTAATAACATTCATCATTGGTGTTGGCAAAACATGGCTATTTGGTCCACCTAAATATTCGTACAAAGGTAAACCTAATTCATCAGCAGCAGCATGAGCAGCAGCTAAAGAAACACCTAAAATAGCATTAGCACCTAACTTACCCTTGTTTGGAGTACCATCTAATTCAATCATTTTTTGATCAATAGCGCGTTGATCAGTAACGTCCATACCAATAACTTCTTTGGCAATTACGTCGTTAACATTTTTAACAGCTTTCAAAACGCCCTTGCCCATAAAACGGGACTTGTCGCCATCACGTAATTCAACAGCTTCGTGTTCACCGGTAGAAGCACCAGAAGGAACACTAGCGCGACCAAAGCCACCTAATTCAGTATACATTTCAACTTCAACAGTTGGGTTGCCACGTGAATCTAAAATTTCACGAGCTAAAACATCAGTAATAACAGACATTTAATATTCTCCTTTTGTTAAATGATCAACACACTTAATTTTAACATTTAAACTAAATTAATTAAACTGCTTAATCTTGATAATTAACTAATTGTAAATAAGATTCTGGATCTAAGCTGGCGCCACCAACTAAACCACCATCAATATCAGGTTTAGCCATTAATTCTTTCACGTTAGCAGGTTTTACTGAACCACCATATTGAATCCGGACGTTTTCAGCTGTTGTTTCATCATATAAATCAGCAACAGTTTGGCGAATAACGTGACAAATTTCTTGAGCTTGATCAGAAGTAGCCGTCTTACCCGTGCCAATCGCCCAGATTGGTTCATAAGCAATCACTAATTGGGATACTTGTTGTGCTGATAAATCTTTCAACGCAGCTGTAACCTGGTTTTTAACCCATTCTTCTGCTTGACCAGCTTCACGAGTTTCTAAAGTTTCACCACAGCAAATGATTGGTAACATCTTGTTAGCAAAGATTGCGTGTGCTTTTTTATTAATTTCTGCATCAGTTTCATGGAAATAATCCCGGCGTTCAGAATGACCAATAATAACATAATCAATGCCCATTTCAGCCAAAACTTGAGGACTAGTTTCACCGGTGAAAGCACCGGAATTTTCAAAGTAACAATTTTCAGCAGCAGTCTTTAAATTACTACCTTTAGCAGCTGCTAATAAAGCTGGTAAATCAACAGCAGGAGCAGCAATGACTGATTCAACTTTACTAGAATCAGGTAATTGATCCTTAACTGCATTAACAAACTTCGTGGTATCTGCTGGAGCATTATTCATTTTCCAGTTACCCGCGATAATTGGTGTCCGCATAACTAAATTCTCCCTTAATTTTAAATTATTTATCAGAAATAGCAGCAATACCTGGTAATTCTTTACCTTCCAAGTATTCCAAGGAAGCACCACCACCAGTAGAAATATGGCTTAACTTATCAGCAATTCCTAATTGTTGGGCAGCAGCAGTTGAATCGCCCCCACCAACGATTGTCGTAGCATCTTGCAAGTCGCCTAAAGCTCGACCAATTTGCAAAGTACCATTAGCAAAGTTACTCATTTCAAAAGCACCCATTGGTCCATTCCAAACCACAGTCTTAGCACCTTTTAAAGTATCTTCAAATAACTTAATAGTCTTCGGACCAATATCCAAAGCCATCATATCATCGGGAATATCGACACCTTCAGTAACTTCATGCGGTGCCTCATTAGAAAATTCAGTAGCCACAACATGGTCAACTGGCAAGACAATCTTATCGCCAGCTTTAGCTAATAATTCTTTAGCCATTGGCACACGGTCTTCTTCAAATAATGACTTACCAATTTTATGACCTTGAGCAGCTAAGAAAGTATAAGCCATGCCACCGCCAATAATAATATGGTCGGATTTTGGAATTAAATTTTCGATCACAGCAATTTTATCAGAAACCTTAGCACCACCCAAAATTGTCACAAATGGATGAACTGGATTTTCTACGGCATTACCTAAGAACTTAATTTCCTTTTCCATCAAGAAACCAGCAGCAACCGGTTTGTTGGCTGCTTTCATAGCAGTAGCAATCCCGACGTTAGAAGCATGCGAACGGTGAGCTGTACCAAAAGCGTCGTTAACAAATACATCGCCCAAAGAAGCCCAATATTCACCTAACTTAGGATCATTCTTGCTTTCACGCTTGCCAAAATCATTATCAATGTCTTGGAAACGTGTGTTTTCTAGCAAGATTACATCGCCATCTTGCATTGCAGCAATAGCATCTTCAACAGCTTGACCTTCGTTTTCAGGAACAAACTTGACATCTTTCTTTAATAATTCGCTTAAACGTTCGGCAACTGGACGTAAGCTTAATTCTTTTTTATCAGCGTCACTCTTAATACGACCTAAGTGAGACAATAGAATCAACTTACCACCATTGTCTAAGATATACTTGATTGTTGGCAAAGCTGCCACAATCCGGTTATCATTAGTAATTTTACCGTCTTTTAACGGAACATTAAAATCTGCCCGCATTAAGACCTTTTTGTCTTTGACATCAACATCAGAAACAATTAATTTTGCCATAATTGGCCTCCTAATTTACTTAGAAAAATTCTCTCTTCAACAATTCAAACTATTAAGGATTTTATCTCAAATTATATTTTTAATTACGATTGCATCATTTCAATCAAAAAAGGCAGAAGGAGAAATCCTCCCTCCGCCTTCTTCAGTAATTCATCTACTATGAGCTAAGGTATTACAACATACTTGCAAATTTTTGCAAAGTACGGATCATTTGAGCTGTAAAGCCTGATTCATTATCGTACCAAGCAACAGTCTTAACGATTTGTTCGCCGTTTGAACCTTCAACAACTTGTGTTTGAGTTGGGTCAAAGACAGAACCAAATTCTGTACCAATGATATCGGAAGAAACAATTTCGTCACCATTGTAACCAAATGATTCGTTACCATCAGTAGCTTTCTTCATAGCATCATTAATTTCATCAGCTGTAACTTTCTTATCCAAGATAGCAACTAATTCAGTTAAAGAACCTGTAATAACTGGCACACGTTGTGCATGGCCATCAAGCTTACCCTTTAATTCAGGAATAACTAAACCAATAGCTTTAGCAGCACCTGTTGAGTGAGTAATGATGTTTTGAGCAGCAGCACGGGCATTACGCTTGTTACCACCACGATCAGGACCATCTTGTAACTTTTGAGTAGCTGTGTAAGCATGGATTGTTGTCATTGTACCAGTTTGGATACCAAAAGCATCGTTCATTGCTTTAGCAAGTGGTGCCAAGCAGTTTGTAGTACATGAAGCAGCAGAAATAATTTGATCATCTTTAGTGATTGTGTCGTCATTTACACCATAAACAACAGTCTTTAAATCACCAGCAGGAGCAGAAATCAAAACTTTCTTAGCACCGGCATCAATATGAGCTTGTGACTTTTCTTTTGATGTGTAGAAACCAGTACTTTCAAGTACTAATTCAACACCGTCATTCTTAACCCAAGGAATGTTGCGGGCATCTGATTCTGCGTAAACAGGAATCTTCTTACCATCGATTACGATTGCATCATCAGTAGCTGAAACTTCATGTTTGAAGTTACCATGAGCTGTATCATACTTTAATAAATGAGCCAACATATCTGGTGATGTTAAGTCGTTAATTGCAACAACTTCCAAGTCATCATTTGCAACTTCATAAATACGACGTAAAGCTAAACGTCCAATGCGTCCGAAACCATTAATACCTACTTTTGTAGTCATGTAAGATTTCCTCCTTCAGGAAAAATAAAATATTTTATTTTAAAGGTTTTTATCCCTTAAAATCGCTTCTGAGGCTGCCTCATCAGTAATTAAAACCGTCTGCTGAGGAGCAATTTTCATATATGAGCAAATTGCGGCAGCTTTACTAGCACCACCAGCAATTGCTAGCACATGTGAAACATTAATTAGATCCGAAACCTGTAAACCAATTTTCGGTATCTTATAAACGACGTTACCTTGAGCATCCAGAAAAACACCAAAAGCTTCTGAAACAGCTTGTTTGTTTTCCAATAACTCAATTTCTTTCGACGACATATTGCGCCGATTAGCCATAGTTTTGGCACGACCAATACTGTGAATTACCACGTCGCTCTGGTTAATCAAATCCAAAACCGACTTAACTACAGGTTCTTCCAGTAAAGGGGCCACACTTTTAGCACTGATATCTTCAGGAACATAGAGTGCACGATAATGTCCCTTAGCATGATGTGCCATTTCAGCACAGACCGTGTTGGCCTGAATTGAAACTCCTTCGCCCAAACCACCACGGGCAGGTACAAACAATAAATTCCGTTCCTGTGACAACTTAGGAGTCAATGCCTGCGCCACAGCAGCCATTGTTGTACCACCCATTACCGCGATGGTTGAACGTCCGCTAGGCAAAAAATGATCCATCATCTGATTTAACTCTTGACCCATTAGTTCCAAGACCCGTCGATGATGTTCACTATCACCCGGTATGATTATAACTTGTTCAATTCCTAAAAAGGAAGCTAAACGCGTTGCAATAACGGAAGTATCATTTAACTTACCAATAACCACATCGAGGTGAGCAACAATCTCTTCGCCTTTTTCGGTTAACATCATCCCTGATTTAGAGGAGCTAATTAAGCCACTAGTTTTAAACAAATCTGTTTCCCGCCGCAAAACTCGTTCTGAAAGATCCAACTCACTTGCCAAGATCCGCCGACCAATTGGTTGCATCCAGCGAATTTCCTGCAAAATTCGATAACGCTTTCGCAGGGTACTTAAAAAATCTGGTGCAATGGCTTCGATCCAACCAAGTTCATCGTTGACTGACGATGCATTTGCCGTGGGACTAATTTTGTCCCTGTGTGGCATATTAAGACCCATCCAATCAAAAAATATATGTGAGTATCGTTTCCAACTCACAACAAGATTATAACAACTTAATTTTTAATTTGCAATAAACAAAACCACTTTTTTACAGAAAAAAATGGTTCATCACAAAATTGTAATGAACCACCAACTATGCGCCACCTGGGAGTCGAACCCAGATCCCAAGAACCGGAATCTTGTGTGCTATCCATTACACTAGCGGCGCAACACATGAAATATATTACACGACGAAAGAACATTTGGCAATACCTAAATAGATTTTTTATTAATTAGTTTCAACATTTTAACTGCAGATCTTACCTCATAGTAAAATGATAAGTTTCATTTTGGGTGCTTACTACTTAAATCTATTGATTAGTTTCAAATGATTTTGGAAAATAAATTTCAAGCACTAAAAATGGTGGACAAATCCATTAATAACGGCATTTTTAGCTTTGCAATGGTATCTAATCGTTCTTTTTCTTGAAGCAAAAAACTTTCTTTTCCAATAATGTTATGTATACTATGTTCTTGTAATAAAATTTGGGAGGAAAAATTATGACTAAAAAAATTGGAGTTATCGTCGGTAGTTTACGTAAGCAATCTTTTTCCAAGGCAATCGCTAATGCAATGAAAGAAATGTTTCCTGAAGGCTACGATGCACAATTAATCGATATCAGTGATTTGCCAATCTTCAACCAAGATTTTGAAGATGGTGAATTAGAAGAGCCAGCTAGTTACAGCCGTTTCCGTAATGATGTTAAAGACATGGATGCTATTTTATTCGTTACCCCAGAATATAACCGCAGCACGCCTGCTGTTTTAAAGAACGCCCTTGATGTCGGTTCTCGTCCTTATGGACAAAGCGTTTGGGATAGGAAACCTGCTGCAGTTGTTAGTGTTTCACCTGGTGCTCCTGGTGCTTTTGGTGCTAATCACCACTTACGCCAATCATTAGTCTTCTTAAACATGCCAACTTTGCAACAGCCTGAAGCTTACCTAGGCAATGTGATGAATTACCTAGATGACAATGGTCAAGTTAATAATGACAATACAAAGCAATTCTTACAATCCATTGTTGATGCATTTGTTGAATTGATCAATCGGTATTAAGATATACAATCGGAACTTTTTTCAAGTTCGCACATGAAGGACTCTTAGAGTCCTTTTTTTAATAATTAATTTATTACTATTAAGCAATCTGGAAATGAAGTCATGAGAGTTGACTTTTTTTAAATATATGATAAATTAGCAGAGTAATGTATAGAGTGCTAATAAGCAATAGGAGGCTTTTTTATGTTAGTTCCTACAGTTATTGAACAAAATTCACGTGGTGAACGTGCCTACGATATTTATTCTCGTTTATTAAAAGACCGCATCATTATGTTATCGGGCGAAGTTACTGATGATTTAGCTAATACGGTCATTGCCCAACTGTTATTCTTGGATGCTCAAGATTCTGAAAAAGATATTTATATGTACATCAACTCTCCTGGTGGTTCTGTAACTGCCGGTTTAGCAATTATGGATACTATGAATTTTGTCAAAGCCGATGTGCAAACCATTGCTATGGGAATGGCTGCTTCAATGGCTAGTGTCTTATTATCTTCTGGTGCTAAGGGCAAACGCTTTGCTTTACCAAACTCCACGGTCTTAATTCACCAACCTTCTGGCGGCGCTCAAGGTCAACAAACCGAAATTGAAATTGTGGCTGAAGAGATTTTAAAAACCCGCAAACGTTTAAATAAAATTTTAGCAGATAATTCTGGCCAAGATATCGAAACCATTGAACGCGATACTGAACGTGATAACTATTTAACCGCTCAAGAAGCTAAAGATTATGGCTTAATTGATGATATTATGACTAACAATTCAAATAAATAATTGGGCAAATTAATAATTACAAAAAACACGACCTGATGGCCGTGTTTTTTTATTCAATCACTTTACTAACACCTTGTTCAGTAATCACAAAATCAACAGGATAATCTAGCGACGTTACTGGTACTTGTGCGCTTTGCAACTGAGCAAAGCATAATGCCACTGTCATTGCTGTTAACGACTGTTGTTGTAAATAACGATCATAATAACCGCCACCATAACCCAAACGTTTGCCCACTAAGGAGCAAGTTAAACACGGTACAATCACTAAATCTAATTCTGCTGGAGCAATAATAGGCGCTGTGATTGGTGGCTCTAAAACTCCTAAAGAACTTTTTTGTAGTGCTCGTTGTCCTTGAAACAGTTGCGCTTGCATCCGATGTTGTGCATAAACTCGCGGTAAGGCTATCACCTTCTGCTCACTTTGCGCCACCTTAACCAAAGGCTGCGTCGCCAATTCTGAACCCACGGACCAATAAGTAAAAATCGTGTGACTCATTTGAAACTGTGGCAAATTAATTAACAAGTTCGTGATAACTTTGGTTGCTTGTTTACGATAGCTCGGTGATAGCTGCGCCCGCCGTTTTAAAAGTTCTTGACGTAACTGCGCCTTCTGCTGCTCAATTGCCGTCATAACTATAACGTACTCTTTAACTTAGGATAGCCACTTTGCGCCACCAATTGATCGTATTGCTGAGCAAATTCTTGTTCTTCTTGGTTACGATACCCTTCAAAAAGTACCTCTTTGATATCTTCTTGATTAAAAAAACAAAAATCTTCGGTTTCATCGACACCATTGGGATACAAAACACCCGAATAATCAAAATAACCAATTTGATTTTTCTTTTCTTCAAACAGTGCTGCACGGTTCACGATCATTAAGGGCGTTTCCTGATCACCCTTTAAGGTTACTACTGAGCCAATTGGTAAAATTTTCATATGATTCTCCTTACAATGATGCAATTAAATTATTCAAAAAATGTAAAGCAATGTTATAGCGCATATCGCCTTGATACAAAACATACGTGGTTGCTAACAAACAACCAGCTAAAATATAGGGAATGACTACTAAACTAAAAGCCGGAGCATGCATCAATCCAAAAATTGCACCTGACAAAACAATTGCTAAGACCGTTTGTCCATTATTTTTTAACTTTGGAAAAAAATATTTAAAAAATAATCCACGAAAAATGAATTCTTCGATAATGGGACCAAAAATAATCGTAAACAAGTTCAACATAATTGGCGATTTTTTAGCCAATAAATCCAGTTCTTGTTGATTAGCAGAGGTCGGAAACAAATTACTTAAAAGACCAATCAAGAACATTATAATAAATAAGCCGACAAAAGTAAGCCCCGCATGTTTGACAGGTGGCCAAGTTGTTCGCAAAGCTGGTAAGTGGCGGTATTTATTCCACAATGCAGCAATCAATGCTCCCATCAAGATGAACAATAAGACAAGCAGTAGGATCAATTCTAAGCTTGACACTTGTCGTTGCAATAAGGGGATAGCAATAGGCGTTTGCGCCAACGAATACAATAAAAAATAACCAACTAAAACTGCAATGTGCCGTACATTTCGTTGGCTACTTCTAGTTACTTTCATACAAAATAATCCTCACTTTTTAAAATAATGGAAAACCACTAGTGAGCCAAAAGCCTAAGGTAATGACAATGACAGCTCCCAATAGCATCAGCCATAACCAGTTACTAGTTAATTTATGTTGCTGCTTTTTCGCAAAAGCCATTTCAATAATTCCGATTAAGACCAACGCTGCCAAAAGTTTGATAATTGTTAATAATGGATGTTCATGCCACGGATAAGGTAACATGACTACTCCACTGATTAACAATACTAAATAACCTAGCCGCGCAATCATTGCCCATAATTTGGGATGTTGCCCATTTTTTCGTAAACCACTAATGACTGCAATTATTAAAATTAGTACGACAATTAAATGTAACCAAGGCCAGAACATCTAACTTCACCCTTTCCAATTTAATAACTTTTATTTTAGTAGATCATTGTAATTAAGCAATAATTACACAAAAAATGTTCGCAAATCTTAACAGATTACACGAACATTTTTTATTACTGCAATTCTTCACTAATTAACGCAAATATTTAATCAATTCTCGCGCCCGACGCAAAGAAACATATGCGCTACTACCATCTTGAAACCTTAATTGTTTAGTTTTGTTATCATACTTACAAGGTTGTTGCAAATTGACTAAATAACTCTTATCACTCCGAAACAGCTCTTGATAACGATGTGCCAAATTATTCAAACTACCTAAAAATTCAGTTTCCCGCGTTTTGGTATGCAACAAGACATGACCAGCAGCAACTTCTGCCGTCGTCAGATATAATACCTGATCTAACGGAACCGTGAAATAACGACTACCAATTCGGTAAGAAAACATTCGCTGTTGTGGTTGTTCTATCGCTTGATAGTCCACAATGGCTAAATGTAAATCTTCACGTATTTTGGTTTCAACGCTATCCAAGCCATGATCTTTATCAATAAAATCTAATGGTGCTACTCGCCGTTCAATAGTCATCACGGCTAATTCATCATGGATAGAAATAAAAACAATCTTAGCTTGTGGTAATAAGTGACGAATTTCTACCGCCAATTGCAGACCAGCATGCGTATTGTTATTAATTTCCATATCTAAGAAAAACAAGCCGTAATTGCTATCGCTTTCTTGAGCCATTGATAATAATTCCAGTGGCGATAGTGTCTGACAAATCAACTCCATGTCCATATGATTATCACTAATTGCACTACGAATAATCTTAGCGTACTGTATTTGCTGTTCTTGATTATCTTCAAGCAAATATACTGGGAGCATCACTATCCCTCCTCTGTAATTATTAATGTAATACATAAGTGGTTCTCACCTAGTTGCGTATCTAACCAAAGTTGTTCATCATCTCTAATTAACTGCCGGACATTAGTTAATCCCACACCTTGATGAGCAGCTTTCGTTGTATACCCGGATTCAAATAATTGATGCACATTTTTAATATTCGATGCTGCATTATCAACCACAATCTCGACTTGACCAGTAGATGCCACAAACGAACAGCCAACAACTTGATCTTTTTCTTTTTGTGCTTGTTCAATCGCATTATCTAACAAAATTCCCAGAACTCTAACAACTGTCAAAATATTAACTTGTTGTAATCGAATTTCTTGAGTTAATTCAAGCCGTAATTGAACGCCGGCATGTTGAGCTGTTAAAAACTTTTGGATAACCAAGCCACGAATTGGATCATTTTTTAAATAATCAATATTCGCAATGGTCATCTGCTTCAAATCTTGCTTAATCGGTTGTTGCTTTAGTAGCTCTTGATAATAATCAGTTAATTGTTGATTATTACCATTTTTGACAAAACCTTCTAAACCCAATAACATATTTTGGTAGTCATGCTTAAATTTGCGTAACTCTGAATATTGCTGTTCAATACTAGATAAATCTGCACGCAGTTGGCGATCTTCTCTAACCCTTTGCTCGGCCTGTTGCCGCGCTACATAAGCCTTAAAAAATAGCCAAGCGTAAACTATTGTCCATGTCGCAAAGACCACAAATAATAACAAAATTAATGATAATGCAGTATAAGTGGATTTAACTTTATCACTAGTAACTAAAATAGCTTCTACAATAAGAAACAGCGTAAAAATAAAAATAAACAAGTACTTAGATAAATCCATAGTTTTAAAATAAAATAAAAAATTTGTTATTTTAAATTTATAAAAAGCATCTATGCTTATAAAGCAAACTATTAAAATTAAGGTAATAAAGTTAGCCCAAAATACCACCCCAACATTATTATAAAGATTGTAAACATTAGATATTCTAAATATAAATTGTACAAAAATACTGATAAAAATTAAAAGGACAATAGATACAGTCTTAATAGTATAGCTAAAATAATCCAACTTTTTATATTTAATAAATGAAAAAGATATAGAAGAAATTAGCCATAATAAAAAATACAAATTACCTACTTCACTACCAATACACCCCCAAAAGAATGCTACTAATAGATCCGTAAGAATAAAGTACAAATGATATTTACGATTAAAGTAATGAATAAGATTTAACACCAAATATAAGATAAAAAAATTATCAAAAATATCAACCCATAAATTAACAAAAATCATCTATTATCCATGTTTGTGAATTAAGTGCCATATCCATTCATGAAGTGGTTCATTTGGTGCAACTACCGTTGCCATTGTAGAAGCTTGTGCACCACCGGTAACTTTTTGTAATTCTGTATCTGATAAATTCTTCAACATAATAAATACCTCCCTTATAACTGATATTATAGTCCAAGAATTAAATTAGTCAGCAATATTTTATTAACGCTTACTTTTCGCCCATAATCAAAATCATTTTAATCTATTTATAATCATTTGATTAGATTTTAATTATTTCAAACCAAAAAATATCTCAACTTTATTTATTCAGCTGCTTTTTCATCAATGATAATCGGGTGGCTAAGGGCGTTCCGGTTAAATCTTTGGTATAAGTCGTCACTTTCTGATATTCTTTACAAATTTGCCGCACAGTTTTTAATTCAGTGGAACTAAGATTCTTATTAAAGACCACAATTAAATCTGCATCCTGAATTTGTTCTGCTAAAACTTGCGGTGCTTCCTGACCAGTTAAGGAGCGATAATCGCCAGCTCTTAAAGTAATTGTATCTTTCGTTTCCGCCAATTTACTACCAATAGTTAAAATCTTTAATCCCTTAAAAAGGGGCTTAAACTTGCGCCGTTTATGTTTAGCAGTGGTCGCTTCGAGCACGGGCCTAGTGATATTTTCAGTATTTGAATATTTCCAAATGATTTTGCCAGATGCTGGATTATTAATTTCGTGGGCATAATCAACCACATCTCCTGCTGCCAATTGAAAAGGTTCAATATCTTCATCAGTTAATAAAATAATCTTTTGCGTTCCAGAATCATCATTAAATTCAATATACAATTGATCAGAATCAGATTGCTGTTGCACTAATAATTGCGACTTAACTTCTCGCACAGCCAACTCGACTTCACGACTACGATCCAAAACTTCAAACTGATATGGTGATTCTAAAGTGTTTTGCACATTAACAGTTTCTGATGTCAAAGTGGCGCGGACAAGATCTCCTGAACGTAAATTTAATTGCCGGACAACTGCTTCCGGAACTGGAACAGGTTGAGTTAGATCAAGCATTCCTCCGCGTAATAATTGTTTAAAATATCCCGTAACCTCCTGTGCTTTAGGACCGTTAGCTGATAATTCTGCTGGCAAATCCCGTGCCGATAGAGGCACGTCAGCATCCAAAAAAGTAGCTTTATCAATGGCTGATAAAATATTTAATTGTTCCTGCATCCGCACCACAATAGTTGATAGATTATTTTCATTGATACTTTGGTTAAGGCTACTGATTTCTGCTTGAATTAAATAAATTAATTTGTCTTTTTTCAAAAATTATCCCTTCAATTCATTAATTAAAAAATACACAAAAACTTTATTTTAGTTTAATAATAACATATGTGAACAAATTCAAAAACGAAAGTATTGTTTAAAATGCAAAATATTTTTAATTGAACCATAAAATAAACTGACACTTAATCAATTTCAAACCTTTTTGCAATATTTTTTGGCACAATTACTGGCTTAAATTACTAAAAAAGCTAGGACCTCTAGTGTCTAATGGTTAGACAACTTTGATCCTAGCTGTAATTTTTCAATTAATAATTTTGCTTAAAAACTGGCGATTGCTTGCTCAATTGGTTGTTCCCCACTACTGAGGTCAAATGCTTGCTTAATCGTGAGCGGATTTTTTAAACAAGCCACAATGGTTGCCGCTACATCAGCGCGGGCAATAGAGCGCAAGCCCGCATCAGTTTGTAAACTCAACCGTGGTGCTAGTTGGATACGTCCTTGCCCAACAGCATTAGTTAAAACTGCCGGGCGAATAATCGTATAATTCAAACCGCTGTGCAGTAGCCATTGATCAGCATAATATTTAGCAGCGTAATAATAATTTCCCGTTGATAACTCCTGCCGTTGATAAGACCATAATCCACGATTGTCAGCTTGGAGAGCACTAACCATCACGAAACGTTGGGCCTGCGCTAACTGAGCAGCTTGAATCATTTTAATCGCCCCATCTAAGTCAATCATCATGGTTTGATCCGCCCCAGTTTTGCCACCAGAACCCGCGGCAAACACCACTGCATCAATATTGTGGGTTGCTTGCACCAGTTGATTTAACTCACCGGCCAAATCAATGAATTGCGTAGCCACACCTTGAGCCTGATAAGCAGCGATTTGCGCAGACTGTCTTAAACCTGCCACAACCTGAATTTGTGGTTCTGACTGTAATTGTTGAACTACTAATCGTCCAATTTGACCATGAGCTCCTACCACTAAAACACGCATTAATTTATCTCCTTAAACTTCTAATCCAGCAGTTCTTTTACTTTTAATCAAATCATTAAGTTTGCGTAAGCGGTGATTAATTCCGGACTTAGAAATTGAGCCACTGGGTACTAGCTGTCCTAATTCGGTTAGAGACATCTCTGGGTTAGCTAAACGTAATTCCGCAATTTCCTTAAGCTTCGGGGGTAACGTTTCTAAACCAAAATTATCTTGCCAAAATTTAATATTTTCAACTTGCTGACTCGCCGCCTTAATCGTCTTATTAATATTGGCATTTTCACAGTTGACTAAACGATTAACTGAGTTCCGCATATCGCGCACAATGCGAATATCTTCAAACTTTAACATTGCTGACGTGGCGCCAATCACCCGTAAAAAGTCCGAAATTTTTTCAGCTTCTTTCAGGTAAACAATATAACCACTGCGCCGAGCCGTCGCCCGCGCATGCAAGTTAAATTGATTCATCAATTGCAAAATTCCCTGATTCTGATCTTCATATAAGGAATAAATTTCTAAATGATAACTAGAAGTTTCCGGATTATTGACACTTCCCCCCGCTAAAAAGGCCCCCCGCAAATAAGACCGCGCGCGTTGTTTGGAATTCAGCACATCTGCTGGGATATCAGTCCGAATTTGAAAGCCATTAACTTCTACAATACGTAAATCGGCTAAAATAGGCTGCACCTGCCGGCGCAAGCGTACAATATACTGATTATTCTTTTTCAATTTCATTTTGCGACGAACCACTAGATCCGCCTCCACGGTATACAACTGTTGCAATAACGCGTAAATCCGCCGCGCAATCGCGGGATTTTCTGTTTGAACATCCAAAATAAAATGATGATCAACTAACGATAAACTGCCATTCATTCGAATTAAAGCCGATAATTCGGCCCGCGCATGCTCTGGATGAACTTCTAGACTAGTTAATTCTTTTTTGACAGTGCTGGCATAAGAAGCCATCAGACATACCACCTTTTTTACATACAAAACTCATTTTTATTGTTTTCTAGTGCCCGCTTGAAAAGCCAAGTTTAACAATTCTCGCGCCACTTTATCACCATCATGAAAGGCACCGCCATCATGCAACGATAAATAATCATCCGTAATGACACGACAGCCTTGTTGCCGTAAGCCTGCAAAATCCGACTTAACTTGCGCCAAATATTCATTGTATTTTTCATGATCCATATAATCACTCGGAACTGGCTTACCATTAACTAACACGGTGTTAATATAGTGCCCGCCCAAATGACGATTCAACACCCGCACATGATCTGCATCTGTAAAATTAACAGTTTCGCCAATCTGCGTCATAATATTACAAATATAAACCACTTCTGCTGAAGTTTGTTGCAAAGCCTGCTGCACATTACTAATCATTAAATTCGGTAAAATACTCGTAAATAAACTTCCCGGTCCTAACACAATCACATCGGCCTGCATAATAGCTGCTAAGACCGGCAAAACTGCCGCGGGCTTTTGCTGGGGATTATTGGTATCACTCACCCAGACGCGTTGAATATTTTTACCTGCGTAAGTAATTTCGTGTTCACCAGCTAATTGCGTGCCATCTGTAAATTCAGCATGCAAAGTCAGTGGTGAATTAGATACTGGAAAGACGTGTCCTTCCACCTCCATCATTTTGGCCAACTGTTGCACTGCATCAAAAATATCATTTTGATACATTTCTGATAAAGCCGCAATCACCAAATTGCCAATCGCATGCCCCGCCAAAAAAGAATCATCACTATTAAAGCGATATTGAAAAACGTCTAACGGTAATTGCTCCCAATTAGACAAAGAAACTAACACATTACGAATATCTCCTGGGGGAACCACATTAATATAATTACGAATAGCTCCGGAGGAACCACCATTATCTGCTACAGTCACTACAGCTGTAATATCAGCATTTAATTGCTGTAAACTGTGTAAGATAACAGGTAAGCCTGTTCCGCCACCAATTACCGTGATTTTAGGCTTCCGCCCTTTAATAACCTTGATAGTCTTCGTAGTATCTCTCATGAACGATTCACCGACTCCTTATGTCGATTGATATCTCGATGATCAATTTTGACATCATAATTTAATTGTTGTAAATCTTCTCCTAATCGTTGAGCGATGGCGACCGAACGGTGCTGGCCGCCAGTACAACCAATGGCAATTGTCAACATTGTTTTGCCTTCTTGTTGATATTGCGGAATGATCGTTTTCATTAAAGTAAAATATTGTTGATAAAATTGCTGTGCTGCGGTTTGGCTAAAAACATAAGCCGCAACATTTTTTTGAAGCCCCGTTTGTTGCCGCATCACTGGGTCATAATACGGATTGGGTAAAAAGCGCACATCCATCATATCATCTGCATCAATAGGCACACCATACTTAAAACCAAAGGACATGACCACAATATGAAACGGCGTTACTTGTTGTTGATCAAATTGATGAAAAATTTCGGCGCGTAATTGGCGCGGCGTTAAATTAGTGGTATCAACGATTAAGGCCGCTCGTTGGTATAGTGGCTTTAATAAACGGCGTTCTTTGACAATGCCATTAATCAAGCGTCCTTCCATGGCCAATGGATGTGAGCGTCGAGTTTCTTTGTAACGTGCCACTAACTCTTCATTAGTCGCATCTAAAAATAAAATTTTTGTTTGAATCGTTGAGTAATCTTCTAGTCCCGTTAAACTACTCAAAAGCTGATCATAAAAAACCTGTGACCGTAAATCAATGACTACAGCAATTTTGTTCATATTACCTGCTTCTTGAACTAGCTGAATAAATTTACCTAATAAAGCTGGTGGTAAATTATCAATGCAAAAATAACCCATATCTTCAAAAGCCTGAACCGCTACTGTCTTACCAGCACCGCTCATTCCGGAAATAATTACTAAATCCGTCTTTTTTTGTTGCTTAGTCACTCAGTCATCCGCTCCTTTACTCGCCACTAAGTTGCAGTATCATATCCTGACAGCAAAATTTTTGCCGACAGGTCCTAGCAAATTTAAACTTCAACTACTCTTACTGAAATTAACAAACTTATTATAGAGATTATTTTATCAATTAACAATTCTTATCGATTAAATAATTAGCCCGTAGTATTAAAAAAACTTGGATATTAATCCAAGTCTTTTGCCCGTGGTGTTTGTTCTAACACAGGTTGCAAATAATGCCCGGTATATGAATGCGGATTAGCAGCTACTTCTTCTGGGGTTCCTGTGGCCACAACTTGACCACCCAAGTCACCGCCTTCAGGTCCTAAATCAATTAACCAATCTGCCGATTTGATGACATCCAGATTATGTTCAATCACTAAAACGGTATTTCCTTGATCCACCAAGCGTTGTAAAACCGCCAAAAGACGTTTGACGTCATCAACGTGTAACCCAGTTGTCGGCTCATCTAAGATATAAAAGTTTTGCCCATCAACTTTCTTGTATAGTTCAGAAGCTAGTTTCATCCGTTGAGCTTCACCACCAGACAAAGTTGTTGCTGATTGGCCCAATTGGACATAGCCTAGCCCCACATCAACAATCGTTTGTAACTTCCGTTTAATCTTTGGTAAATGATCAAAGAATTCTAAAGCTTGCATTACCGTCATTTTCAACACGTCGGCAATCGTCTTGCCTTTATAAGTTACCTCCAAGGTTTCTGAATTATAACGAGTTCCATGGCAAACTTCACAAGGAACATAAACATCTGGTAGGAAATTCATTTCAATCTTAATAATGCCATCACCTTTGCAGGCTTCACACCGACCACCTTTGACATTGAAAGAAAACCGGCCCTTTGTATAACCCCGAACTTTGGCTTCGTTAGTTTGCGCAAACAAGCCCCGAATATCATCAAAGACCCCTGTGTACGTTG
Organism: Bombilactobacillus sp. ESL1187; assembly: GCF_058107155.1. Taxonomy (NCBI): domain Bacteria; kingdom Bacillati; phylum Bacillota; class Bacilli; order Lactobacillales; family Lactobacillaceae; genus Bombilactobacillus; species Bombilactobacillus sp. ESL1187. Next base: position 1,307,595 of record NZ_JBYLTZ010000001.1, on the reverse strand, counting down.
CAGGATTACTCCGGGGAGTGCGACCAATCGGGCTTTGATCAATATTAATTAAAGATTTTAGATGTTGATAACCCGTAATACTTTGATATTGACCGGCGCGTTGCGAATTATGATTGATTTTTTGAGCTAAAGCGCGTTGTAAAATCGTATTAACTAATGATGACTTGCCGGAACCCGAAACACCAGTCACCGCAATAAATTTGCCTAGCGGAAATTGTACATCAATCTTTTTTAAATTATTTTCCGCCGCACCAGTTACTTCAATATATTGCCCATTACCTGCGCGCCGTTGTGCTGGTAAGGCAATATATTTTTTACCAGCTAAATACTGTCCTGTCAACGACTGCGGGTTCGCCTGAACCTCTGCCGGCGTCCCTGCTGCCACAATCTGGCCCCCAGCAGCACCAGCGCCTGGACCGACATCAATCAAATAATCAGCTTGCCGCATCGTATCTTCATCGTGTTCCACCACAATGAGCGTATTGCCTAAATCACGCATCTTTTTTAAGGAGCGAATTAAACGTTCGTTATCCCGTTGATGTAAACCAATGGAGGGTTCATCTAAAATATACAAAACCCCGGAGAGGTTGGAACCAATTTGCGTGGCTAAACGAATCCGCTGAGCTTCACCACCAGACAAAGTTCCCGCTGCTCGTGATAAAGTTAAATAGTCCAAACCGACATTTTGTAAGAAGGATAAACGATCAATAACTTCTTTTAAAATTGGTTGCGCAATCACCTGATTTTGTGGCGACAGCTTAACACTTTGAAAGAACGGCAAAGCTTGTTTGATGGCTAAATCGGACACAGCGGCAATATTTTGACCATTGACTTGAACGCACAGGGCTTTTTGGTTTAACCGTTGCCCATGACAAAGCGGACATTGTAGCTCTGTAAAATATTTCCGCATCACTTCCCGCATAAAAGCACTGGAAGGTTTTTCATACCGGTGTTTAATATTAGGAATGACCCCCTCAAAATAGGTATCAACATCACGGACACTGCCAAAATCATTATCAAAGTGTAAATGAATTTCTTGTTGATCATTACCATATAAAACGGTCTGTTGTTGTGCAGGTGATAATTTGGCAAAAGCCACATCTTGAGGAATTTGCAACTGCTCACAAACTTGTTCCAATACCTGTGGATAATATTGAGAATGCTCTGGACTCCAAGGAACAATTGCCCCTTGTGCAATCGTCAAATCAGGATCAGGAACCACCAATTGGGGATCAACTTCTAGTTTCATCCCCAAACCATCACATTCCGGACAAGCACCAAACGGAGCGTTAAATGAGAATAAGCGCGGTTCCAACTCGCCAACGCCAAAACCACATAAAGGACAGGCATAGTGCTCTGAAAACACTAACGCCTTTTGACCAATCACATCGGCGGTCATATAACCATCGGATAACCGTAAGGCCGATTCAATCGAATCAAACAGCCGCGAACGAATCTGTTCTTTGATAACTACCCGATCCACCACAACAGAAATATCGTGTTTTTGATTTTTGTTGAGCTCTAGCTGTTCATTAACTTCATGCTGCTCGCCGTCAATTAAGACACGGACATAACCTTGCTTAGCAATTTTGGCCAAAACTTTTTTATGCTGGCCTTTTTTGGCACGAATAACTGGCGCCAAAATTTGCACCTTGGTACGTTCGGGTAATTGTAATAACCGATCAACCATTTGTTCCACTGATTGACTCGTAATCGGTGTTCCATCATTCGGACAAATCGGAGTCCCGACACGCGCCCATAATAATCGTAAATAATCGTTAATTTCAGTGACAGTGCCGACGGTGGAACGCGGATTTTTGGATGTTGTTTTTTGATCAATAGAAATAGCGGGACTTAAGCCATCAATTGAATCCACATCTGGTTTATCCATTTGTCCTAAAAATTGGCGGGCATAAGAAGATAAACTTTGTACATACCGTCTTTGACCTTCAGCATACAAAGTATCAAAGGCTAAAGAACTTTTACCAGAACCGGATAAACCGGTCATGACCACTAATTTATTGCGTGGAATTGTGACATCGACATTTTTTAAATTGTGCGAACGGGCACCGTGAATGACAATATTTTCGTTTACCATTAATCAATCTCTGCTTTCAATTCTAAAATTGTATCGCGTAAATTGGCTGCTTGTTCAAAGTCTAATTTTTTGGCAGCTTGGTTCATTTGATCAGTCAATTGCGTCAACAGTTCTGTCTGATCCTTTTTGGTCATATTATTAAAATCAAACGGATCTTGCGTAATTGCTTGTTCTTGACTGCTACTATTATCAACAGTCTTTAAGGCCGTAATCGCTGCGCGAATTGGCTTTTGAATTGTTTGTGGTTGAATATGATGGACTTCATTGAAATGTTGCTGAATTTGCCGCCGCCGTTTAGTTTCTTCAATCGCTACTTTCATTGAATCGGTGATATGATCAGCGTACATAATGACATGACCATGAACGTTCCGCGCAGCCCGTCCAATCGTTTGAATTAACGGCCGTTCAGAGCGTAAGAAACCTTCTTTATCGGCATCCAAAATTGCAATTAAGGACACTTCTGGTACATCAATGCCTTCACGTAATAAATTAATGCCAATCAATACATCGTATTTGCCTAACCGCAGATCCCGAATAATTTCCGTGCGTTCCAAAGTTTTAATATCACTGTGCAAATAGGCCACTTTAATGCCCAAATCTTTTAAATAATCGGTTAAATCTTCAGCCATTTTTTTAGTTAAAGTCGTCACCAACGTCCGTTCGTGTTGCTCAATACGCTGATTAATTTCCCCTACTAAATCATCAATTTGGCCCATAATCGACCGTACTTCTATTTCAGGATCTAACAAACCAGTCGGACGAATTACTTGTTCCACCACTTCGTTAGTTTGTTCCATTTCGTAAGGCCCCGGCGTTGCAGAAACGTACAAAATCTGATTAACATGCTGTTCAAATTCCGCTAAAGTTAACGGGCGGTTATCCAAAGCACTTGGCAAGCGAAAGCCATAATCAACCAGCATCTGCTTACGGGCGCGATCACCATTATACATACCACGAATTTGCGGCATCGTCACATGAGATTCATCAATCATAATGTTAAAATCATCGGGAAAAAAGTCAAGTAATGTAAACGGCGGTTCGCCTTCGCTACGCCCTTCCATGTGTCGCGAATAATTTTCAATGCCTGACGTATATCCCATTTCTCGCATCATTTCAATATCATAATTAGTGCGCTGCTCCAAGCGTTGGGCTTCCAGCAATTTACCAGCCTGTTTTAATTCTTTTAAACGCTGGTCCAATTCCAAAGAAATGCGTTCTAAAGCGGCCTGCATTTGTGTTTCATTAGTCATAAAATGCGTTGCTGGAAAGATCGAAACCTGCGGACGTTCGCCAATTAATTCCCCAGTTAACGGATCCATTTCTAAAATCCGGTCAATTTCATCGCCAAAAAATTCAATGCGTAAAGAATGATCATCCCGTGACGCTGGAAAAATATCGACCACATCACCGCGTACCCGAAAACGGCCCCGCTGAAAGTCAATATCATTACGTTCAAATTGATTATTAATTAAGTTCTTGAGTAATTCATCGCGACTAATCTCTTGCCCCGACCGCAAGGAAATGACACTTTGTTGATATTCCCGCGGATCACCTAAACCAAAGATACACGAAACGGAAGCAACCACAATCACATCATTACGTTCTAGTAATGCCGAAGTCGCCGCATGACGTAATTTATCAATTTCATCATTAATACTGGAGTCTTTTTCAATATAGGTATCACTAGAAGGCACATAAGCTTCTGGCTGATAATAGTCATAATAACTCACAAAGTATTCCACCGCATTATGAGGAAAGAATTCCTTAAACTCACCATACAACTGACCAGCCAGCGTTTTATTATGGGAAATCACGAGCGTCGGTTTGTTCAATTTTTGAATAACATTGGCCATGGTAAAAGTTTTTCCAGTTCCGGTAGCTCCTTTTAACACCTGCGTACGATTACCCTTTTGAAAATCTGTTACTAATTGATCAATAGCTTGTTGTTGATCACCTGCCGGCTGATACTTAGAAACTAATTCAAATTGATTATCTGTTATCCGATCAATCACTCTGAGTCCTCCTTAACATCAATACGAGCATTCTTTTCGTCTCAAGTGCGACTCACTTTAAATCTTTAAAGTCAAAAAAGCCAAATTCTAAAGGATAAACTTACTTTAGTAATTTGACTCTTCATAAAGTTTTTAACCTAGTGGTTCATATCATACCACTCCGAACATATTTTCGCCATTAACATATAACCTTAAACTAATCCGCAGTCAAAAAGTTTTAAACTTAGTCATACCACGCATTAACCACTTGAGCGTAAGCAGCTAATTTAGCATCAGCCGTGGCCTGGTTATCGGCACAAACTCCCACATAATTTTTAATCTTGGGTTCTGTACCCGATGGCCGCACCGCAATCCAAGTTTCATCTGCTAAGATAAATTTCAAGACGTTGGACTGGGGCAGATTTAATGTTGCTTGGGTTCCATCAGAATTTATTTGTTGACCACTTTGAAAATCTTGGACACTAACAACAGCGGTCCCATTAATGGTTTGGGGCACTTGCTGACGAAATTGTTGCATCAAAGTCTGCATTTGCTGTACACCGTCGACACCAGCAAACGTCTTCGCAATCGTTTGTTCTTTAAAGTAACCGTATTGTTGGTAGATTTGTTGTAGGCCATCATACAAAGTCAAATTCTGACTCTTATAATACGCGGCCACTTCAGCTAATAATAAACTAGCTTGAATCGCATCTTTATCCCGGACAAACGGTTGAATCAAATAACCATAACTTTCTTCAAACCCAAATAAAAATTGATGTTCCCCCGTTTGTTCAAATTGTTGAATTTGCTCCGCAATAAACTTAAAACCAGTCAAAACGTTAATCATTTGGACTTGATAATGATTGGCAATTTTCGTTGCTAATTCGGTAGAGACAATTGATTTAACCACTGCCGCATTCTTAGGTAATTGATGCAAGCGTTGCTTAGTCTTTAAAATATATTCCAACAAAACACAAGCAATTTGATTGCCCGTCATTAATTGGTAATTGCCATCTGGTTGCAAGACAGCTGCTCCTAGGCGGTCGGCATCGGGATCTGTTGCGATTAAAACATCAGCCGCACTCTTTTGACCATCGCGAATCGCTAGATTAAATGTTTCCGCGAATTCCGGATTTGGAAATTGAACCGTGGCAAATTCGGGATCTAAAATCGCCTGTTCACTCACTAACTGCATATTTTTCAGTCCAGCTTGTTCAAAAACGCGACCCGCCAACATTTTACCCGTTCCATGCAATGGCGTATAAACAAATTTCATTTGCGAATAATCAGCCAGTAACTGGCGGTCAATTGAAACTGCTTGAATAGCTTTGAGATAAGCTTGATCTACATCTTCGCCAATCATTGTTAATAAATGTTGCTGCCGTAATTCATGTAAGTCCGCCACAGCAATTTGAAATAAATCGGCTGCTTGGCGCACATATTTGGTAATCAAATCTGATTCTTTCGGTGGCATTTGCCCACCATCAGGACCATAAATTTTAAAGCCATTATAAGGGGCCGGATTATGGCTGGCCGTTATCATAATGCCTGCATAAGTTTGCAAATGCCGGACGGCAAATGACAATTCCGGTGTCGGTCGCAAACTGTCAAATAGGTAAACTGGGATTTGATGTTGACCTAAAACCCGCGCCGATTCTTGTGCAAACAAAAGAGAATTGTACCGAGAGTCAAAACTAATGACCACGCCTTTGTTTTTTTCTTGTGGTGTCAAAGTATCCATCAATTTGGCCAAACCTTCTGCTGCTTGGCGAACAGTATATAAATTCATCCGATGAATGCCTGGGCCCATTAACCCCCGCATGCCAGCCGTTCCAAATTCTAATGGTTCATAAAAAGCGGCTTCCAATTGTTTCGTATCTGTTGCTAATTTCGTTAATTGTTGTTGTAAAGTCGGATCCAAATGCGGATATTGTGCCCATACTTGATAATTATCTTGCCAACTCATGGTTCAGCCTCCACCTTGTTAGTTATTTAAAGCTTCCTAATTCATTATACCGTTCAACTAAGAAAAGTGGTTACGACAACTTAATTATTCTAAATGAAAAAACGCGACCGTTCCAAATATTTAAGAAATAATTTAACTGCTGGGAGTTTTGTTAAAACAATGATGCTGAATTTTTATCTCGGTGCCCTTTACTTTTCGAGTGGCTAACTTAAGAAATTAATTCAACTCAATTTTTATTCGTCATTAAATTATTCGAACTTAAAAATTCAGTTAATATTTGAAAAGCCAATTTCTTATCTCCAACTTGGCAATGTCTAGCACCGCCACTAGCCTCCGTTAAAATTTTCACCGTCAGAGATCTGGCATTAACTAGACCTGCTGCTTCTTTTAAAGTAACAGCTGCAGGAACGTATAAATCTTTAGTCCCGCCTATTAATAATACATCTGCTATTACTTCATCTAATACTCCCTTCAAGGTATAATTTAAAGCCTCTTTTACAAAATCAACAGGCTGCTTAGTTAACGTAATATCCATGCCTTTTTGCATTTTAAAAGCTAAATCAACATTATTATTGGATAATTTAACCAAAAAGTCATTAAAACTAGTCGCAATTTTCGGATCATCTAAATGGTCTAAATATTGGCTAGCTTGGGGCAACTTCATTACCAATGCATCACTTAAATTCAACATTGCATCATAGGCAATCACGCGCCGAATTCGATGATCTTTAGCAGCGGCTCGCACGGATAAATATCCGCCCAAAGACATTCCCAATAAATCAGCTGAGTCTAATTGATAATAATCAAGCAAATACCCAACGGGTTCTTCCCACTTAGAAGTTAAAGCTAACCCTGAACGTAAAGCTCGTCCTTGACCAGGACCTTCAAACAAAACAAAATTATAATTTGGTAATTGATCATCTAAACCGTATTGAAAGACTAAACGAAGCATTTCTTCCAAATAAGAATCGAAACCACCATGAAATAGTAAAGTTCTTTGCGCATGCGGATGATTGATTCGAACTACTGGCAAAATACCTTTTTGATAAGGAACATCTTCAGAAATCAAGTTAGTGGTGTCAATACTGTGGTAAAAATTATCAACATATCCTCGATAAGTTGCTTGCTTGCGTTCATCTTGCTCAGTCAAAAAGAAATCTGCCAACTGGTAATAAGTCGAAGCTAAGCCATAATCTTTCATTTGCTGAGTTGCTGTGGCTTTTTGTGCCGTCTTCATTGCTAGCTGATTCCAAGTTTCATACCAATCTTGACGACTTTTAATCTGCAAAGCTGTTCGTGCAATAACCTTTTGTACTGCTACGTCCTTTTCATACGGTTCTAAAAAACGATTAATTTGAAAATTAAATTGCTCATTGTCCATATACTTTTGATACATTGTCGCCACTCCTTTCTAACACAAATGAATCGTATCAGTAATAGTTTTTAAATGCAAGTACTTGCTCTCAAAAAAGCTACAAATACTAATTGATACCAAAAAAGCCGCGTACAAAAGTTAAAAACTTTTCCACGCGACTTGCTCTTGTAATTCAAATAATTAACTAAACTAGCTATTTTTCATCAGCCAAAGTTTGTAAATAATTAAAGACATTTTGACCTGCTAAGCCACCATCACCAACTGCTGTGGTAATTTGCCGCAAAGTCTTTTTGCGCACATCACCCACCGCAAAAATTCCTGGGACTGGGGTTTGCATTTGATCATCCGTAATAATCCAACCAGCTTCATCAGTAATCTTTAAGTCACTGAATTGCTGTGTATTAGGTTGGATACCAACATAAATGAACACACCACTAGCTGGTAGCACTTGCTCGGCACCAGAGATTTTATCACGGTATTTCACACCAGTGACTTTTGCTTGGTCGCCCTGAATCTCCTCCACGTCGGCATTCCAAATAAACTTAATTTTGTCATTCGCAAAGGCCCGCTTTTGTAAAATTGGTTGGGCCCGTAGTTGGTCTCTCCGGTGTATGATGGTGACTGATTTAGCTAGTTGAGTTAGATAAATTCCCTCTTCAACAGCAGAATCACCACCACCAATGACCGCTAAATCTTCATTTTTAAAGAAAGCCCCATCACAGACAGCACAATAAGAGACACCTTTACCGGAATAATCTTCTTCGCCAGGAACCCCGATTTTTTTATACTCTGAGCCAGTAGCAATCACTAAAGCTCCCGTCTTAAAAGTTTCATCGCTGGTTTTAACGATTTTATAAGATTGATGATCCTCAACATCCGTCACCATTCCGTATTGATACTTGGCACCAAATTGAATAGTTGAATGATACATTTTTTCACTTAAATCCGGTCCCATAATGGAATCAAACCCGGGATAATTTTCCACCTCGGCAGTATTGTTCATTTGCCCGCCGTAAATGCCCCGATCTAAAATTAAGACTTTCAAGTTAGCCCGTGAAGCATACAAAGCGGCCGTTAAGCCGGCAGGTCCCGCGCCAATTACAATTACATCATATTCTTGCATTTGAGCCACACTTTCTACTTTTTATCACATAATAATCATAAGAGTTAAATTGACCAAAAGCTAGTATTGTGCTTTCCACTAACGTTGATAGGGAAATTTTAAGCCACTTCCGGCCAAATAATCTGGTGGTTGCACTTTTTTACGCCGATAATATATTAGGACACCAGCGCCAATAAACAAAACTAACGACAAAACTTGAGAAACTCTTAAAATGTTCAATAAGTATAAACTATCAGTCCGCATTCCTTCAATAAAAAAGCGGCCAAAAGAATACCATAATACATAACTTAAAAAGACTTCACCTTGCTTAAACAAATGCGGTCGGTGACGCAAACTCAATAGTAAAATCACACCGACTAAGTTCCACAATGATTCATATAAAAACGTTGGTTGGCGATAAGCCCCAGCAATATACATTTGGTGAATAATAAATGGTGGTAGATGTAAAGCATGCAAAAAATGTGCTGAAGTCACTGCACCATAAGCTTCTTGATTCATAAAATTGCCCCAGCGCCCAATCAGTTGTCCCACTAATAAACTCGGCGCAGCAATATCTAAGATTAGCCAAAACGGCAGTTGTCGAACATAAGTAAAGATAATTGCCACAATAAAAGCTGCAATCAAGCCACCATAAATGGCAATGCCGCCATGCCAAATCTTAATAATTTCACTCGGATATTTCGAATAAAAAGACCATTGAAACACCACGTAATAAATACGTGCACCAATGAGTGCAAACGGAATTCCCCAGAGCACTAGATCAATTAAGTCATCCTTCATAATTTGCCGTTTAGGAGCTTCGTTTAAAGCTAACAAAACTCCTAAAATCGCACCACAAGCAATAATGACCCCATACCAATGGATCTCAAAGGGGCCAAATTGCACAAAAATTGGATTTAAAGCTAAACTCATACTGACTCACTTTCTGAATGTTCTTTGATTAAATTATTTAATTGTTTTTCAAAGCGGGCGGCAGCATCATATCCTAATTTTTTAGCCCGATAATTCATAGCGGCCACTTCAATAATATTAGAGATATTTCGCCCGACTTTGACTGGGATCACCATTGAAGGTACATCAACATCAAAAATCCGTTCCGTTTGATTGTCTGTCCCAATCCGATCATAATTCTGATCTTCTGACCAAGCACTTAGATTAACAATTAATTGCACTTCCATAGAGGTTCTGACCGCACTTGCACCAAACAAATTCATCACATCAATAATGCCAATTCCGCGTACTTCCATTAAATTTTTTAAAATTTGGGGAGCTTCACCAACTATCGTATGCTCATTTTGTTGGTAAACATCGACGCGATCGTCCGCTACTAGACGATGACCATTTTTAATTAATTCTAAGGCTGTTTCACTTTTGCCAATCCCGGAATCACCTTTAATCAAGATTCCTAAGCCATAAACATCAATCAAGACGCCGTGAATACTTTTCCGGGGCGCCAAAACCTTTTCTAAATATTGCGTAATAATGTTGGAAACTCGAGTGGTCGTTAAAGGTGAAGTCAAAATAGGAATACGATGTTCTTTCGCGGCACGCTGCATCTCCGTTGATGGCTGAATGCCTCTAGAAAAAACAAACGCTGGTGTTTGATCAGTCGCCATTTCTCGTAAAATATGGTAACGATTCTTGGAAGTCATTGATTGCGCATAAGAGGTCTCCGTCTGACCAAATAATTGAACCCGTTCCGCCGGATAATAATCAAAATAACCAGTTAGTTCCAATCCTGGTCGAGAAATTTCACTTTCTGTAATATTGCGTTCACTTAAAAATTCTGCTCCACTGTAAACTTGAATATTCGTATGATCGATTAAATCTTGAACTGTTACCATCAATTAAATCCTCTCTCAACTTTATCTTTGAAAAACATGATAACCAACAAATGAATTTGCAAATGACATTAGAACAGCCGTCAACATTGCGGCTAAAAAATTATGAAATACAAAACCTGGAACTAAGGTGGCAATGATCTCTAAAGTTAAGGCATTAATGACAATCGAAAACAAGCCAAAGGTCAGTAGCGTAATTGGAAAAGAAATAATCTTCAGTAATGGCTTAATTGTTAAATTCAACAAAACTAGAACAAAACCAGCGATTAAAGCAGTAATCCAATCACTCAGATAAAACAGTGTTGGCAGGACTTTGGCAATGGCCATAAATAGCAAAGTATTAATCACGGTCTGATAAATTAATTTCAAAGCTCGGCTCTCCTTAACATTATTTTTTCATTATAGCATATCCCGCATACATCACCGTGGTTCTGTTTGAACAACGTTCGAATCATTTTTGCTCCAATTGAAAAGCAATCATTTTTTCAATGGCAATAATAAAAAAAAGCTGATCTCAACTTGTATCAACTGCGCCTAATAGACATCAGGCAATAGTATGAAACAAATCAAAATCAGCTAGTCAAAAACTATTTTTTAAAGTTCGGGAGAAATCATTACTTTCACTTGTGATTTATCAGTCATCAATGACTTAATACCTTCTTCAGCATCATCCAAACTAATCTTCTTAGTTACTAATTGTTTGAAGACGTCGCGGTGTTGGTTAATAATTCCAATGGAAGGTGGGAAAGCATTGGCATAACCCATAATCGTATGCACATCAGCACCCTTGTTCTGTAAAGTGGTAATGTCGAATTTATAATCGCCATTAAATAAAGCCACAATCTCTAAAACACCAGCTGGAGCAACTAATTGCACCGCCTGGTCTAAAGTTGGTTGCGCACCAGCACATTCGAAGACTACGTCCACTCCTTGTGGTAATTCTTCATAAACATGTTTAACTAGGTCCACTTCGCCAGAATTAATAACGTCACTAAAGCCTAATTCCTTAGCTTTAGCCAAACGTTCAGGTGATAAATCAGCAATATAAACTTTAGTTGCACCAGCATATTTAGCTACCAAAGCTGTTAACAAGCCAATTGGGCCTGCACCGATAACAGCAACTGTTTGGCCAGCAATCAAACCACTATCACGCACTGCTTCATAAGTGACAGCTGTCGGTTCTACTAAGGCACCCAATTCATAGTCCATGCCTTCAGGCAACTTGAACGTATAAATATCTTTCACATTTACATATTCAGCCATGGCACCATCATCGGAAAAACCAATAAATTGCAAACTACCATCAGGACCCACACCACGTGTACAGTAGTTGTACAAGCCTTTACGGCAAAATTCGCATTTGCCACAGGCAATAATAGGTTCAACACAAACATGATCACCAACTTGAACATTCGTTACGTCGGAGCCGACTTTCACAACCTCACCAGAGAATTCATGTCCTTCAGTAATTGGTACAGTTTTACCGGTTAACGGATGCTTCTTATATGGGATACCAGTGCCTTCTTGGTACATATGAATATCACTGCCACAAATACCAATATCTTTCACCTTGATTTGAACTTGGTCAGATTTTGGCTCATCTAATTCAACATCTTCGATTCGTAAATCTTGTTTACCATAGATTCTTGCTGCTTTCATGATTTTGCCTCCCAATTATTCAATAACTAAATGTCAGATATCGCTGCATAATTTATTTATTTGCTTTTTAATGCAACCGTATTCAACATGTAAATAATATCACTTTGCTCAAAATAATTCTAGATGAAATAAGTTAATTCTTTAACAAAATTTATCTTTCTGCTAAAAAACAAAAACAGGTTAGAACAAAGTCTGTAAAAACACCACCAGCTAGTCTAAAACTTTCTAATGACATTTTTTAACTATTGTTCTAACCCGCCTACAGCAACTTTTGGTTAACCTAAATCGCAGATTTTTCCTTCTTGAAGATAGACGACCCACTCACATAAATTAGTGACATAATCGCCAATGCGTTTCAAATGGGTCGCCACTAATAAATAAGAAGTTCCATCATCAATACTTTGCGCATTAGCTTTCATTTCTGCCACACAAAGATGATCAATTTCATGAGCCAGTTGATTAATTTGTTCGTCTTGCTGAGCAACAACTATCGCCTTTTGCGCATCATTGGTTAAATACGCATCTAATGCCTGATTAAACATAACTTCAACTTGTTGGGCTAGTTGTTCTAACTGTAGTTTCACTTGGCCAACTGCATTTTTATTTTTAAGTTTCAAGGTCGTGCGAGCAATGCGAACCGCATGATCTCCCATCCGCTCTAAATCTGAACTAGCCTTTAAAATAGTTACAATCATCCGCAAATCAGACGTCACAGGTTGCTGCAAAGCAATCATTTCAAATGACTTTTGTTCTAAGTTGACTTCACGATTATTAATATATTGATCATTATCAATTACTGCTTGTGCCATGGTTAAATCATTCTGCATAAAAGCGGTCATCGCTTTTTTGAGAGCTTCATTCACCATCATTGCCATCTCCGCAAAGCGAACATGTAAATTATTTAATTCTGTTGTAAAATCACTCCGCATAAAAACCTCTTTCTAGCCAAACCGTCCACTAATATAGTCTTCGGTTGTTTGCTGTTGTGGATTCAGAAATATTTTTTTAGTTTGATCCATTTCAATTAACTCACCTTGATAAAAAAACGCCGTTTGATCAGAAATTCGAGACGCTTGATGCATACTGTGGGTCACAATTACCATGGTGTAATTCTGGCGTAGTTCCAATAACATATTCTCAATCTTAGTGGCTGAAATGGGATCTAAAGCACTAGTTGGTTCATCTAATAAGATGACTTCGGGCTTAACTGCTAGAACCCGTGCAATACAAACTCGCTGTTGTTGACCACCTGATAAGGCCAGGGCACTTTGATGTAGTTTGTCTTTAACATCGTCCCAAACAGCCGCGGCTTTTAAACTAGTCTCGACAGCTTCATCTAAAACTTGACGCTCACGAATCCCCGCCAATTTTAATCCGTAAATCACATTATCATAAATCGAAAATGGAAACGGGTTGGGTTGCTGGAAGACCATGCCAACTTGTTTTCGCAGTTGAACAGTATTCATAGTAGGCGCATAAATATCTTGTCCTTTTAATTCGATTTGTCCCTGAATATTAACATCTGCAATTAAGTCATTCATCCGATTTAAACAGCGCAAAAAAGTTGATTTGCCACACCCGGAAGGACCAATCATAGCAGTAATTTCGTGCTGTTTAATGGCTAAATTAATTCCTTTCAACGCTTCATTCGTACCATAAAACACATGTACATTTTGCGCCGTTAAAATATCTGCTGTCATATACTCCTCCTTTAACCAAAATGCCCCGATACATAGTCTTCAGTTAATTGCACTTTCGGCCGCGTAAAAATTTTACGCGTTTGGTCAAACTCAACCATCTTTCCCAAATGAAAAAAGGCTGTATAATCACTCACTCGCGCCGCTTGTTGCATGTTATGAGTCACAATGATAATGGTATAGTTTTGCTTTAGTTGCTGCATCGTATTCTCCAATTTTGCCGTTGAAATCGGATCCAAGGCACTAGCTGGTTCATCCATCAACAAAATATCTGGCTGCAAAGCTAAGGCTCGAGCGATACACAAGCGTTGTTGTTGCCCACCGGACAATGATAAAGCACTCTGATGCAGATTATCTTTGACTTGTTCCCATAAAGACGCTTGCTTTAATGAAGTTTCTACAATTTCAGACAACTTTTGTGGATCAGTCACCCCCCGCCGTTTTAAAGCAAAAGTAATATTATCTTGAATTGATTTTGCAAACGGGTTCGGACGCTGAAAAACCATGCCAATTTGTTCACGAACCGTGTAAACATCGACTTTAGGAGCATTAATATCAACTCCGCGATACATAATTTCCCCCTGAACTTGCGCACTAAAAACCGTATCATTCATTCGATTGAGCGCGCGTAAAAACGTCGATTTGCCCGAACCAGAAGCCCCAATTAACGATGTGATTTTATAACGCTCGAATTGTAAAGATACTTCGTGTAAAGCTTCTTTCGCACCGTAACTGACGCACAAATTCTTGGTCGCTAACGCTACTTCTGCTTGGTCAGCTAAGGCAGCCGTGTAAGTTAATAATTCTGCCATCAAATTATTCTCCTGTTAAATGCTGGTATAGTTTTTTGCTTAAATAGCGCGCCAAAAGATTAAAGCTTAAAACCACTAATACTAAAATTAACGATGCCCCCGAGGAAACTGCCTGTGCATCCGGAATTAAGCCTTCGGAATTCACTTTCCAAATGTGAACGGCTAAAGTTTCCGCAGGCCGTAGCGGATTAAGTGGTGACGTTAAGCTCAGGATATTCCAATTACTAAAGTTTAACGGTGGCGCACTTTGCCCCGCAGTATAAATTAAAGCCGCTGCTTCGCCAAAAACTCGTCCCGCTGCTAAAATTACGCCAGTTACAATCGTGGGCAAACACTCCGGAATAACAACATGCAGCACTGTCTCCCAGCGCGACAAGCCCAACGCTAAGCCGGCTTCACGTTGGCTTAGACTAACTGTTTGCAAAGCGTCTTCCATATTCCGAATTAATAAGGGCAAATTAAACACCATTAACGTTAAGGCACCGGATAAAATTGAGAATTGTAAATGTAAATTGATTACAAAAACTAAAAAGCCAAATAGACCGACCACAATTGATGGTAAAGAACTGAGCACTTCAATTGCTGAACGGATCAAATTCGTTAAACGGAGATTTTGTGCATATTCAGACAAATAGATGGCCACTCCTAGAGCGAAGGGCAACGAAATCCCCATTGATAAGACCAATAAATATAGTGAATTAAATAATTGCACCCCAATTCCCCCACCAGCTTGAAAACTTTTAGCTGGACTAGTTAAAAAGTGCCAATTAATTACACTAATTCCCTTGATAAAAATATATAGTAATAACGCCAACAAAATTAAAATGATCAGCCCCGACAGGCAATAAATTATCACTGTCATAATTTTATTAACTTTTTGTGGATTCATTTCAACGCACCTCGTTTGCTCAAATATTTGACAAGCATATTGAACAACAAAGACATCAATAACAATAACAAGGCTAAGGACCACAAAGCATTGTTAGCTGTTGTTTTCATAATTGTATTCCCCATATTCATCGTTAAGACACTCGTTAACGTCGTAGCAGGCGCTACCAAACTAGTAGGCATTAAAATAGCATTCCCAATCACCATTTGTACAGCTAAGGCTTCACCGAAAGCCCGCGACATCCCAAAAATAATGGCCGTCATAATGTTCGGTGCTGCTGCTCTTAACACTACTTTGGCAATGGTTTGCCACTGGGTCGCTCCTAAGGCCAGTGACGCTTCGCGGTAATAACGCGGTACTGCAGTTAAAGCGTCAACCGTCATTGAGGTAATTGTTGGTAAAATCATGACAAATAACACAATGGCTCCTGCCAAGATTCCAAAGCCACTACCGCCAGCAATTTTTTGTACCATGGGTACGACGATTTCTAAACCAATAAAGCCATAAACAACCGACGGAATCCCCACTAACAGTTCAATCACTGGCTGCAAAATTTGCTTACCTTTATGCGGTGCAATTTCAGTCATAAAAATGGCCGCTGCAATGGCAAACGGCGTAGCCACCAAAACTGCCAGTAAGGTCACCGCAAAAGAACCGACAATCATCGGTAATGCCCCAATCAACGGTTCATGATGTCCATTAGTTTGTTCGGGACTCCAAGTTTTCCCTGTTAAAAAATCCACCAAGCTACCATGATCCTGAAAAAAAACGGCTACCCCTTTGGTGGCAATAAAACCTAAAATGACCAAAACCAATAAAACGACCAAAACAGTTAAACATTGTGTTATTAACTTGCCCCGCTGTTCTAATTTGGCAGATACGGAAGGTCGATTTAACTTTTTCGTAATGGAATCTGACATTTTACTTTCCCCTAACTTTCGTGACTTTGCCGTGAGCATCTTGTTGATATTGCATGGACTGGATTGGAATATAGTGCATTTGCTTAACTTCACGCTCTTGAAAAGCAGTACTTAATAGATAATCAATAAATTTTCTAGTTAATACATTAGGATTTTTAGTGGTATACATATGCTCATATGACCAAATTTTCCAACGATTAGTTTGCACGTTTTTGGCGGAGACCGCGATATTGTCAATTTTCAAAGTTCGTAAATCATGCGTCAAATACGGTAAAGCTACATAGCTAATCGCTCCCGGCGTATTTTTCACAATTTGACGGACCATCCCGCTAGAATCTTGTTCGGGCGCTTTGACGCTAGTTAGTCCTTGCATAACCTGTTGTTCAAAAACCATGCGAGTGCCACTTCCTGGTGCCCGATTAACGATTGAAATTTTCAAATTAGGGCCACCCAAAGTTTGCCAATTGGTAATTTTACCTGCAAAAATCTCTTGTAGTTGCTGCAAAGTAACATTTTTGATCGTTACCTGAGAATTAACGACGGGCACGACCGCTACCACGCAAATACGATGATCAATTAACTTGTGAGCCTTAATCCCGGTCTTTTGTTCTGCAAAAACATCTGAATTGCCAATTGCCACTGCTCGTTGTTGAATCTGCGATAATCCGGTGCCGCTCCCACCGCCTTGAACTGTAATAAAAGAATTAGGATGAGACCGATTATATTGATCACCAGCTGCTTCCACTAAAGGTTGTAACGCTGACGAACCCACTGCTGTAATGCTCTGTTCCTGATGGTTACGCCGACAGCCAGTTAATAGCAGACCAGCCATGATCAATAGCAATCCCCAATTTAATTTTTTCATTGGTTCAACCTCCGGGAGCAGTATAGCAAACCAATGTAAAACTTTATTATTAATTGTGTAAATTATATGTAAATTTCTGAAAAATTAAGGCTGCTTGTAGTTAAATTAATTATTGATTAAACTAAAACCAATTTCAGTCAATTTATCACTAAGACAATATTGAGACCTAAGTCCAAGGTTGTGAGAGGTTTTTACATGAATTTAGACAAATTGCAATATTTTATTGATCTAGTAAATACTGGCAGTTTTACGAAAACTGGACAAAAAAATCATATTGCACAAACAAGTGTTAGTCAGCAAATTCGTTCATTGGAAAATCATTTCAATGTTCAATTAATTGATCGCAGTGTACAACCAATTGTTCCTACGGCTGCAGGACAGTTGTTCTACTCGAAAGCTGTCTTAATTTGTCAACAGTATCAAAAATTAGAGCAGGACATGGCCGATTTTTGTACTGACAAGCAACGTATTCGCCTAGAATATACTTCACTTATTGATTTAAATTTTTTAATCAAAATCACGCAAACTTTAAAGCAGCAATCACACTTAATTTTGGAATTAGAAAAAGAGCAACTTAAAGACGTGGCTCATAACTTAAATAATGGTCAATACGACTTAGCCATCAGTTTTGATTCAGAATTTCACAATGAGACCTCATTGCAAACCATTACCTTATATCAAGGCAAATACTGTGCACTCATTGATAGCGAGCATCCTTTATATCACTGCCAAGCAATCACTTTGAAACAGTTATATCACTATCCACTCGTCATGCTTGCTCCACAGACAATTGGTAAATCTTATCAACTAATGTTAAAACATGCCCAGCAAGATGGCTTTACACCTCAAATAAAAGCAACAGTACAGGATTTAGAAACAGAACTTTTTTTGATTCAAACACAACATTTGATCGGCTTTTTTCCGGACAACTACCCGCTGCCCAACCAAACTTCCAACTTAAAATTATTGCCTATTAACCAAACCCATCATCATTTTAAAATTGTCTTAGCTTATCGGAAAGATTTTGATCATGCTAAATTAGCACAAATTATTCACCAAGCTCATTCAATCTCAGCAGAGGTTTAACCTCTAACCTAGTTATTTTTTATATTGGCAATTGCTCAAATAATCACATATGATTAAGCTAATTAAAAGTTGAAAGCAAGTATAGTGACGCCGCTTGATATTTAATCCGGTTAGTTACCAAGCTTGTTTCCATTTTATCTAGAAAGGAAAAATTCATGAAAAAGTTAATCTTAACAGGTGTCGATGGTAATTTGGGTAGTCAAGCTGCGCAAGAACTAATCCAATTAGCCAATAAACAACAACTCATCTTTTGTGGTTATGATCCTAACGTGCTCGCCAACTATGCACAGCAAGGAATTGATGTTCGCCAAACTGATTTTAATTCTAAGGCTGGTTTAGTGGAAAAGTTTACTGGCGGTGACGTCCTCGCTTTGATTTCCATGCCTTTTGTGGGTGCTAAACGCCAGCAAGCTCATAAAAATGTCATTGATGCTGCTCAACAAGCCGGTGTAACTAAAATTGTCTATACTTCACTAGTCAATGCCGGCGACCCTAGTAATCCTAGTATCGAAAAAATTGACCATGCTTATACCGAAGACTATTTAAAAAAGAGTGGACTTGATTATCTGTTCTTACGTAATTCACAATATGCTGAAGCTATGATCACCAACTACTTTACCTTTGTTAAACAAGGACAAGATTTAGCCAATAGCCAAGGGGACGGTCAAATGGCCTATATTTCACGTAAAGACTGTGCCAAAGCCGTTGCGTATGCCTTATTAGCTGATAATTTGCACCACCAAATTTTAAACATCAATGGTAAAGATTTACTAACCATCAGCGATTTTATCAATATTGCTAATGACGTCACAGGCAATTCTATTCAATATCACGCCATTAGTGATGAAGAAAATTACCAAATCTTTGATGCCATGGGTGTACCTCGAACCACTGATGGCCAATTTAAAAAAGATTCTGAAGCACCCTTCTCATCTGATGGCATGGTCACTTTTTCCAAGGCCATTCGTGAAGGTAAAATGAATACCTATACCGATGATTTTTACAAATTAACAGGTAGTCAACCGATATCTGTGCGCTACATGTTTGAACACCAAGCAGAATTTCAAATTGGTGAACGCCATTCAAAAGACAATTAGTATTTGAAACTTAAAAATGAGACTAGAACAGAATTAATTGGATGAATAAGTTATTCAAACAGCCAACAATTCAATTCTAGCCTTATTTATTTGGAACATATTCTAAATAAATCTTGGGAAGACACTTCAAATAATTATCAAAAAAATTGGTACCAATATAAATGCGGAACGAAATTTATATCGGTACCAATTTTATTAATTAAGCTCAAAATTAATCCATTCAATAACTAAATCAAAATATTTCTGACCTCTTGCTTTGTTTGAGCATTGACTAAGTTCTCAACACAATGCTGATTTTTCACAACATCAATTAATTCAGTTAGCGCTTTTTCATGTTCATGATTTGTCCCTGGTGATAAAACAAATAAACAATTAATAGCAACTGTTTGGTGTTGAGCACAAATCTCTATTGGTTGATCTAGTACCACCAATGCCAAACCGACTGTTTGACTATGAGAACTGGGTGCTGCATGGGCTAAAAAAACATGATCTGCAATCAACATATACGGTCCGTATTTATTGATCAAATTGGTAATATCAGAAAAATAAAAGCTATTGATAATTTGATCGCGTTCTAATAACTGGCAGCCTAATTGTAATACCGCTTGCCACTGCATATTGCACGAATGATGCAACAGCTTAATATGTTGCACAGGTAAAAGACTAGCTAAAGAAGGTAAAGTATCCGTCAAAGCTAAATCATTAGCTGGTAATATAAATTTATCTAGACTTGAACGTAAACCCATCTCATCTTTTACATCCGCGTATTCTTTAATAATAGTCAGCAGTTGATTCACAGCATTACTATTGTGCTCAATTTTTTGTGGCACTTGCGTGCGTAAATAATTTTCAATTTGACCATAATCATGCTCTGTTAAGATTGCTTTAACAGTTAAAACGGGGACTGGGTAAGAACTTTGCCCTAATGGGGCCGCACTAATAATTAACTTAGCCTGATAATTAGCCTGAAAAATATTGTTTAGATCTGCTATTTTGAGTGGTGGCGAAAATTTAATCAGCGGATAAGCTTGCATTAATTCATGATAAAGCATTACAGAAGTCCCAATACCGCTGGAACACACAACTAACACCTCAGCCAAGGCGGCCAGTTGATATTTATCCGTTTTGTTTACCGACCAGTCTTGGTAAACGACATCACTTTGAGGTCCAAAATATAAACAAATCAATGCTATTTCATTAACAGGCAGTTCCTGTTTTAAATATTGTTCTAACGGGGCACAGGCAATTGTAGTTAATTTGAGTAACTGCGGATAATTTCTTTTGATATCTGCAATTTCATCCGAAACAAATGGAATCCTAAACATTACTCGAAAATAAGTCGCATATAAGTGGTTACACAATACTTCGACAAAATGTCGATCAGAAATCGGATTTCCGGTTAATTGTTTATACCGAAAAATTATTTCCCGGGCAATTTGGGTTAATTTATCATATAATCTGGGACTAACACACCAAACCGCGGTTGCTTGCGCGCACAGCATGATTTTGCTTAAAAAGACTACTTCATTATTAATTACAGTTTCTTGGCAGATAGTTTCCAATAGTTTCTGACAAGCCGGCAAAATCCCGGTAGTATTTTTAGATAACCACGCTTGTCCGGGCTCAGTGGCTAACTTTTTTCCTTGTTGATAACGCCATTTGGTAAACATTAATAAATAAATTAATTGTTGCAACGCATTTTCCGAAAAACTAATTTTTAAAGCTGTCTGACAAATAGTTAATT
This sequence comes from Bombilactobacillus sp. ESL1187, assembly GCF_058107155.1. NCBI lineage: Bacteria > Bacillati > Bacillota > Bacilli > Lactobacillales > Lactobacillaceae > Bombilactobacillus > Bombilactobacillus sp. ESL1187. The sequence continues at coordinate 1,286,432 of NZ_JBYLTZ010000001.1, read as the reverse complement.
GTTTCTCAAATTGTGAAAATGAGTAGTTTAATTGCTGAATACACTGAAAAAGTGTGGAATCATTATTTTGTAGTAATTCATAAACAACTAAGCGCACTGCTCGTTCATTACCATGAATTTGGTGACCTTGATGGGTACTGACAATTTCTAATTTTGGAAAACGCGTTCTCAAGACTTTAAAGTCGTTAATGATCGTATTGCGCGAACAAGCAAAGCGCTGTGTTAACTGGTTAATAGACACTCCTTTAGAATCATCCAACAATGTCCAAATAATTAATGTCTGGCGTTGCCTGGAACTAAAGTGAATCCCCCGCTCATCCAACTTAACACTAGGTTGCTGCTTTAAAACTTGCTTGGTATGATCAGTTAATTGGTATCCATAGCGAGGAACATTAACAATTTCTTCAAGGTGTTGGCTTTGCAATTGCTGATTCAAGATTGCCAACCAATTAAAGGCTGTTCTGCGCGAGACATTAAACATTGTCATAATTTCTGTTAAGCTAACGTAACCTGAAGATACCAGCAAATAATTCAATAATTTATGATAACCTGTCGCTGTGGCTGCAACCTCTCCAGTAATCACATCCATCATCCTTTAAAAGTTTTACTTCGATTGTTATTTTCCTAAATCTAATTTAGCAATAATATCATCAATGACGCTATCCACACCGATATTGGTTAATAATGGCAAACCGTTAATTACTGGAATTTTAACAGCATCATTATCATATTGCGTAGTCGTAATTGCTAAATCATAGTCGCTAGCCATGGACTCTACTTGGGCCACAGAAGCTTGACCTAAAGTATAATCATCCTTGGAAATACCACGATTAGCCAATTCTTCTTCTAACTTATTCATGGCTGCCGTACTTGTAACCACGCCAGCACCGCAAGCTACTAAAATTTTCTTCATAATAAAGACACTCCTTCAACTAAATTATTTGGTAGGTGTTTCTGTTTGATCAAGTGCTTTTTCTTCAGCAATGATTTTCGAACGATTCCACCAACACAAACCAACAATAAGAATAATTCCGATGACATAAGCAATGAACTTGAAAGGTGCAATTTGAACAAATAACCATGGAAATGGATTAGAACCATAATCAATACTGGAGATTAATGACGAACCCTTGGGAATAGCAAAGTGCGCCGCCCGAGCACATTTCGTAATCAAGGGGGCTAAATTCGTCCCAATCCATAAACCAATCACGACGTTAATTGCACCAATAATAAAGGACCGGAAGAAATCACCGTGCGTAATCGAAACAATCAACGGGAACATAAAGACAAAGCCAACTAAGCCAATGGTTGGTAAGAACTGATTACCTGGCAAGATAAAAGCAAACAATAACGCTACTGGAATCATTAAAGTCGCACAGGCCAAAACAACCGGACTACCAATGCCCACTGCCGTGTCCATTCCAATATAGATTTTGCGTTTACCGGAAAATTTTTTCTGCGTAAAAGACTGAATCGCATTAGAAACAGGCACGACGCCTTGTAATAATAGCGCTGCCATTTTAGGTGTAATGATCATGACGGCGGAAAGCGTAACCCCCATTAACATAATTTTGCCTAACTTAGTAGCCAGCGTCATGCCCGGAATAAAGCCATAAGCCAAAATACCAATCACCAGTCCAATAATAAAGCCCAATAATGTTGGTTCACCCCAAGAGCCAAACTTTTTGTTAAAGTCTTTCGCATCTAGATGTATCTTATTAATTCCCGGAATTTTATCTAAAATCCAATTAAAAACAATGGCAATTGGAACAAAGGAACCGGCATAACCATGTGGAATAGAAATTCCCGGTAACCCTAAATATTTTTCAGATAACGGAGCGGTACGATCAGCAATGACCATAATGACAATCATATTGACGCTCGCCAAGAACAAGCTCAAAACAATATCTTTAGTTAAAGCGTAAACCAAAGAACCACTAAAAGCAAAATGCCAAAAATCCCAAATATCGACATCAATAGTTGAAGTGGTTTTCGTAACTAACATTATCAAATTGATCGCAATTCCGAGGGGAATCATACTGACTCCGACTGCTGTTCCGTAAGCAATCGCTGAAGCAGATGGCCACCCAACATCAATGACCTGTAAATTTAAATGCATCACGGCAATCATATGTTTAATGGCGGGATTCATGACACTGGTCAAAATCGACACCGTGGCATTTAAGCCAATAAAACCAATACCAACCATTAAGCCACCACGTAAAGCTTTAGTAAAAGGTACCCGCACGCACAAACCAAAAATCAACATAATAATGGGAATCAAAACCGTTGGCCCAAGTCCAACAATATACATAATGAAATTAATTATCGGTTTCATACCTATCTCCTCAATTATTAACTAAAAATTTGCCACAAGCTGTTGAAACAAAAGTTGCTGGTCTTGAATTTGAACTAGTTGTTCTAATAAAACTTGATTTTGAAACAAAGTCATCAGCTTTTGTAACATCTGTACCTGACTATGCGGGTTTTTCAAGGCCAGCATCACCACAATTTGCACATTCAGCAGTTGTTCAGTGACGGCCATATTATGAAACTTGACAGGCCGCCTTAAGGTCGCAAAAGCTAACGCCGGTTGCTTGACGTATTCAACGTCTGTATGTGGGATAGCAACCGCAATTTTACCGCTAGGTAACCCCGTCGGTTGCTTAAACTCTCGGTCTTGAACTGCCTGAGAAAAATTTGGTTGTACTTTGCCAGCTGTTTGCAGTTGTTGTGCCAAATATTGAATGATTTCAGATGAAGTTCTTGCTTCAACTTGCGCAAATACTAACTGAGAACTCAAAAGATTCAACTTTTACTTCCCCCCTTTCTCTTTGAATGCTATTTCTGTTCACGTTTTATTTAACCATTCATAAAAGCGCTTTAATAGTGCAAATCATCCGAAATCTTGGTGCAAGTACTGCACCATCGCGCAAAAAAGCATTATTAGATTATTGTAATCCAATAATGCTTCATTTATTTTGTGGTTAAGCGATTAACTAAAAATGCTTAATTAATAGCAATTTTGACACACAATTTATGATTATGTCCTACTTTGTTAGCAACCATCCCATGAGCAGCATGCAAATCCGACGGATAAAAGATTGCATAATGTCGTTCAGTCAATAAAGCTTTACCATGCGTCTTAGGATGTCTAAAAAATTGAATCTCTTCTTTAGGATCATAAGGACTGACTGGTTTAGCAGTTCCCGCATCACTAAAACGCACCCATTCAGCACCCGTAATCATGTAGTGAATATCAATATGTTCCCGATGGGTTTCGTAGTTCATCGTCTGATAGTCTCGGGTGTCATATTCTTGAAATCGTAATTCGACGCCCGGTGCAATTTGCTTTTTACCCAACGGTTCAGCTAACAATTCCTTGGTTGAACGAGCATCTAGCCAATCTAAAGCTGTTTGAATCCGTTTTTGAACGGTCGTATTAAATTGATGTTGTTTACTTGCTCCAAATTCCATAATTATTCTCTCCTCTATTCTTTTTCTTCGCGTACAAATAAAAGTGCTACTACCGCAACTAACGGAAACGCGGCAATGATTAAATACGAAGTCACATAGCTGCCTGTAACCGCCAAAATTTGGCCTAAGATTACGGGCGCAATAAAAGAACCAACTTGATTAAAGACGTTGATGAAGCCTGAAACCGTCCCACGTTGATCGGCGGGAGCCACTTCCACGGACAGATTATTGGTGATCGTGCTAAACATAAATGCTCCGACACCCATTGCACCCGTCCAAAAGTACAACAAGGCTAAGTTGCCGTGTGGCATTAAAGCAAAACCAATAATTGTGGGTGTGAAAATTGCCATAAAAATTGCTGCCCAAAGATGGCGCGATAGTTTGGAATGATCAGAAATCCATCCCGCTACGACCATTGAAATTACCGAAGTAATCCCAAAGATGGACATGGCGGTACCGGCTTTCACCAAACTAAACTTCAAGCTTTTCACAATAAATAAATTAGCCCAATTAGTCACGCCCCACTTGGCGCCTGTGGCAAATAAGCCGGTCAACGCTAATAACCAAACGCTGCGATTATTAATGGCGTGTTTCAAACGCATCAAAGCTGATTCTTCTTTCACTTGACCAGTTTTAGTTTTCACCTTAAATTGTTGCGGAAATGGTGGCGTCCCTTTTAAAGTAAAGTAGGAAAAAATTAATGCTGCTAACGGAAACAATGCTGTGACTGCTAGAGCTGCCCGCCAACCATAATGAACTAAAACAGTGGGCGCATATAGATTGATGACGGTTAAACCAAACGAGGTGCAAGTATTGAAAATTCCAGTGGCCGTGGCACGTTTCTTACCATCAAACCATTCTGTAATAATGCCTAAACACGCTGATAAATCAGGACCACTAACTAAACCTAAGACAAAACGTAAAATCAGCCCGTCCCAATAACCGCGCATAAAGACCATGGCAAACATAACTACCAAATTGCCAGCCACCGCAGTCAATAACAATTTACGATAACCAAACTTATCAGCCAGCATCCCTCCTGGCAAAACCGTAATTGCATAGCCAATATAAAAGGCCGTAACGTATGAATTACCTTGTTGCACTGTAAAATGTAACGAATCAATCACCGCCGGCATAATTGTTGACCACGATAGCCGCGTAATAAAACTAATTAAAAAAGCGAACCAGATACCTGCTAGAATTAAAATCTGCTTGGCATTCCATTTACCAGTTGCAGACTCAGACATTTTTATTCCTCCTCACTGCCAAGTTTCAAAACAATTTTGCGTACGTGTGTTGGTTCATGAACTAAACCGTTGGTGCGGTGTGGTTCATGCATCCCAATTAAAACTAAATCACCAGCATGTAAAATTATTTTTTGATAATTTGTCGGTGGCTGAACATATTGCAAATCCCGTTGCGCATTATAAGCACCTAATAACCGCACATTGGTATCCGTTGCAATGTCAATCTCTTCAGTACCTTCGACTAAATAATGCAGATCCAAGCGCTGCTGATGAATTTCAAAATCAAAATCAGTAATTTTTTGAGTCGTATATTCCAATGTTTGACAATAAAAGCTCTCCCCTTGTTGGTGGCTTTTTCCTAACGGCGTCTTTGTCAAATCTGTTGCTTGTAAAAACTGAATGGCCCTAGCTAATTTTTGATAGTCGCAGGCTTGATAATCGCTGAGTTTTGTTAATAACACGACAACACTTACCTCCTTTTAATTGAACTAAAGTTAAGCGCTTAACTTATTTAATGTAAAGCAAATTAAGCTACCGGTTTGTCTTAATTCTTTTTAGTTAATCGTTTAATATTAATTAAATTCACTTCTTTGTGCAGCAAGTCAATAAATAGCAACTAATAAATAATTATTAATTATTCTTTTTTTACTAAAACGGTTAACTAGCTTTACACAGAAATTGTAATCGCTTTGGTTTTAAAAAGCAATACTTTATTGTGAAAAAATTATCAATTATTCAGATTCTGCAGAGCACTGCTAATTTCATTTGAAATTAATTACACAAAGTGCTATTTATAATTTAAGGAGGATTTAAGATGAAGAAAAAAACAATTTATATGTTACTTAGTGCTACCGTATTAAGTATTGGCGGCAGCCAATTGCATAAACAACCACTAACAGCCGCCAAACTGACTACAACTGCTAAAACGACAACCCTCTATGCTACCAATGGTCACAAGGTACTAGGAAAATTGTTAGCTGCAGGTAGTCAATGGCAAATCATAACAACCAAGAACATTCACGGACAGAAATTAGCCAAAATTGCTGCAAATTTATGGACGACTAATCCTAATCCTGAACAACCTCAAGTGACAACTGCACAAAATGAACAAACGTCAACTGCCAAAACGCAATCCCAACCAGCTACGAGTGACAGTGAATTTAAAAAAGTCGATTTTCCAGCAAGTATGCAGGGCACTTGGTACGGTTATGATGAAGAATCTGATGCTGTTAAATCCATTACTTTTATGGGCAATAAGATTAGTGTCGATGGTCAGGATAGTTATGCTTACGATGGCAGCGTGCGCCCTGCTGACGACCAAGCAATTTTAAATACGGGCACAAGTTCTTTAAATGCAGAGCAACAAAATCGCATGCAAAATTGGGTCGCTTTATCTACTATCGATCCACAAACCGCAAATTTTGATACTGCACCACTTTCGCCAATTGTTGACTTACGTGGCTGGTACCAAAGTGCTGGTGATGGAACATATTACTACATGATGAATGAAAACATTGATGGCCAGCAAACGCCCGTCTTATTTGCAGCTAGTGGTGCAGGAATGTGGACGGATATGCATTATTATCGTTCTAACCAATTAGCTCAACAACAGCAAGATGAAGGTTTTGCGGATGATCGGGGAAGAGAATAAAAGTTAGATTATTATTTATAGATTATACAGTCAATTATTGTCACTTTTAACAAATCTCTCAATTTTATTAATTATTTTTTGAACATTTTCTTTTCCGTATTCAGACAAAACGTTCACTGGATCATTATTAATATCCAATTCATTGGATAACCTTTTTTTTATAATAGAAATTTCAGATTTTACTAATTCCTTAGGTACATCATGATTTATTTTATGAAGAATGGAATTTACCCTATTGGACCATTTTTTTGTGTGATCTTCATTTTGAAAAAGAACCAATAATTCTTCACAAGATATACCAAATTCCAAATTAATGATTTTAGCCACAAATTCATCTGAATACAAGTCTTCTAATTCAGTTTGTTTGTTATTTTGCTCCCATGCAATTAAATATACCTGACTATTAGATATAACATTTTGATCTATCAATTCTTGGCACTTTTTTTTACCTGCGCTATCATTGTCTAAGATAACAAGTACTTTTACCATAGATTCTTGAAAAAATTCTATCCAATGTTTCAGTTGGTTGGTTCCTTTAACAGGAAACAAAACTGTAGTCCCTAATTTTACTTTATTTTTCAAAAAAAATGACCCTATTCTTTCAATAAAAGTAAGAAAAAAATGTTGGTCACAAGTTCCTTCCACAAGGACAATTTCATTTGCTTCTACTAAATTATCACCTAATTGAACACCTAAAATATTTCTTATCGTTCTTATATTTTTTGCCATATATGCATGATTTTTTTCTACTATTATGTTTCTCTTTTCTATATTACGATCAACAAAAACAGAATTATGTGTAGCCAAAACAAATTGTATTCCTTTGTTCTCTATATTATAAAAATAATTTTTTAATTCATGTATAGCTTCTGGATGTAAGTGTGCTTCTGGCTCATCAATTGCTAATACTAAGTTTCTATTAGAATCGCACAAAAGCATAAGTAAAAATAAACTTTTTATTCCGTCACCATTATTAGTTAATGCAGTATATTGTCCATTACCATATATTGACAAATTTTTAATTTTGCTTAACGGCAATCCTCTGTTTAAAAAATCATTTAAATATATTTTTATACCGTCATTTTTTGAATCCAACATCCATTTTTTAAAGTTATTAAATATTACACTTTCAATTTGTGAAACAGTATTCTTCTCCATCTTTTTCAAAGATTTAACAAAAGATTGATAATTTTTTTGTTTTACTATGTGATTGTGTAATAGACTATCAATTCTTTCGTTAATGATTTCAAATATAATTTTTTCTGTTCTTATCGCAGGTACATAAATATAATCAATTCTTTCGATAATGAATTCTACTACTTTTTTTATTATGTCATCCCAATTAACTTTGTTATGCTTATACACATTTATATAAAATTGATTTTCATAAAAAGATTTATGATATTTACTTTTCTGATAAATTAATTCTAAAACTAAATTGTTAGGAATTTTCTTATTAAATTGATGATAAAAATCCATTTTATCTTTTTTAGAAAACAAAAAAGATAGCCTTATTGTTGTATTAACTTTTTCATTGTCTTTATCACTAAATTGTGTAAAGTCATCCTCATAATTATAATTCGTATTTTTAAATATAGGCTTTCCATCGCTTCGATAGCTTGATCTAGTATCATTTTTGATAATTTTCAAGTCATCCATAGCTATTTTTATGGCTTTTAAAATATTACTTTTTCCTACATTATTTTTTCCAAGTAACGTAGTAACCTGATTTAAATAAATTAAATCTGTCTCTTTAATACTACGAAAATTGTTTATCTGAAAGTATTCAATTCTCATATTTAATAACCTTCATTGTCAGAATTTAAATCAAAAAATGATTATATTTAAAATTTATTTATATAATTAATAAAAAATATTTACCGTAAATTTCCCAACTTAATACCATCTTTATTTTTCCACGTGTCATAACCATTAGCAGAGCGTCCTAAAACAAATCTTGCCGCGGTTGAACAACTAGAAAAAGTCACACTTTGTTGTAAAACAAAATTTTGTAAAAGATTCTTATTAATCAAATCATTTCTATACTGAATAACACTCCGTGGACAAGAAGATCCTGTAAAGTCTCTGATCTTAGAACCTTTCAAAACTTTAAAATTATTATCATGATCAAACAGACCATAAGCTGATACATCTAATCTGTCATTAGATATATAAAGCAAGTCATCTTTATTAAAGTTAGAGTTGTCTTGTATTTGTTGCTCATAAAATGGATCGTATCCAAAAATTGGCAACATTAATTTAATAATGTCAATTATTTGTTCCATAGAATCTTCATCATAATCAGCCAAATTAGATTTAGTGGGTTCAGTTTTGTTTAAAATCAAGTAATGTTTTGCCTCTTGCATCAAATTATAAATTCGATTTTCCAAATATTTGATTTTACTTTTATCTAATGAACTATCAGATACGACAAAAGCAATTGCCTCCTGCCAAACATAACCATCTTTATCTAAAGTATGTTGTGTCAGACGTTTTAAAACATTTTCAGATTCTCCAACATAGACAGATACTTCTTGTTTACTGGTAGCAAATAGAAAATAAACTCCTGGAGACTGAATATTATCCAGATCGGCACTCTCACTCACAAGATCATTGGGAATTTTATAGGCTTCTAAGCTCCAATTTGCTAGTTTTAATTTGGCCCTTCCAGCTTGATTACCATCTTTTAAATATAGTGTTAAGGTTTTACTATTTTTTGACATCATTATTTCTCCCGTTATTTGATTAACTGCTTATAAATCTCAGTCCAATGAACGGGCAAGTAACTATTAACTGTATCAGTGTCTAATATTTCATTATTATCGCCATAATCGGTAAATAGATCCAATTCTTCTGAATAGCCTTGAACAACAGCCAGTGGATCACCATCATTAACAAGAGATTCGAATGTATATTCTGTACGCTGAACCTTATTTTTAGACAAACCTTGCCATTCACTAAATATAATTGGTGTTCCAGCTGATGACATATAATCTAAAGTATTTCCTTGCTCAATGTTGGCTTGAATAATAATTCTGGAGCTTTTAATAATTTCGTTATCAGGAGCTGAATGATAGATTTCCTTCATATGCAAACAATAGTGGTAGTTAAAACACTCAGATAGATTCATTACTATCATTTCCACATTATCTTCTAGTAATTCAATTCCATAAATACTGGCTAATCCTCGCAAACAATTAATACCATATTCTTGGCTATTAGTACTAACTTTCGCAGCTAATTCTAGTTTGCGTCTTAAAATTTCAGCCAAAAATACTCCTTCACCAGCTGCTGGCTCTAAGAAAGTCGTTGTTAAAGATTGGAGTTTTTCCTGAATTTCCGGTTGATCTAGCATATAATCAACAATTCTTTGTGGCGTAAAAACTTCGCCATGATGCTTAACACGCTCTAAAGATTTAATTAACTGTTCATCCATAAATTTATCCTCTATTATTCCATTGCTTGAACCTTTTCTTCAATAAAGTCAATTTCTCGCTCAGATAAACTATATTTTTTATAAAGTTGCTGATCAATTTCAGCAACTGTTTTGGTCCAATCAATATCAGATGCCGAAGTAAAATCTTGTAATGGAACTTCATCCCACGTTGATCTTGGATTATGCTGTGTAGCTTTTTTTATTCCTAACATTGTTCTAGCAAATTTTGTTTTCACATACTTCAATACACATTCAGCTATAAATTGATTTTCAAATGGTCCAACACTAATAAAAGTATCAGTAGCTCCGATGAGCGGAGCTCCGATGAGCGGTGTACTTATCACTTCACCTAAAGCTCCACTACCATTAGCTTCTGGTATCATAACTTTATAAGAATTTAAATATTCATTATTTAAAACATATTCTCTTTTAATATAACGATAAACCCGTTGACCATCTAATCTACCTAAAATTTTATAGTACTGATTCTCATCGTCATTAATTGATTCCAAAAAAACATGAGGTAATTTTTCAAAAACATTGGAAACTATCATATTACCTGATCCTTTCCCCAATGCTTTAACATCATCCGGAAAATCCTTAAATAACCTATCAGCAAAGCGATAGTTACCACGAGATGAAACCAATGAACTAAATTTTTTCTCTGAAACTACTGAATCAACTTTTTTGGCAATATTATTAAGCTCAGCGTATGGGGTAAATATACCTATTTTTCCAAAATTAATATTTTCATCCCGTAAAGTTATAACCACTCCACCTTTTATATCAGTATGAGGAAAAATTTTATAACTGTTTTGCTCATACAGCACAACTTTAAGATGTTCATCATTCAACATCTTATCATTCCATTTCTTAGGGGTTTGACCTGCATCAAACAAAAAGCGTCCTGGAGTTATCAGCGTAACTAGATCTGATAGCTGGTAAGATAGTTCCATAAAATTATGATAAATTGGCTCTGCACGAGTGCTTTCACCATTGGCTTCGGCTTGATACGGTGGATTTCCTATTACAACATCAAATTTCATAATGTTAAATATTCTCCTTATTTTATCAGCTTCTTGTGAAACATTCTTTTTAGAATCTTCAACTATATTAGGTACATAACTAATGTTTAATTCTAAATTACGATAACCACTTAAAGTCCTTTTAGCAATCGCAGCAGCCATTGGCGTTTTAGCAATGACAAAAATGTTTTTTTTCAGTACATCTTTCCAAAGTTTTAATTCATCGTCAAAATCAAATTTACCAGCATGATCATTGTTCAATTTTTGATACTTTAGCCAATAAATAGACATAGCAGCATATAAAGGATATAAACCCGTCTTAGAATTAATTTCTAAAATATGACTTTTCGAATTAAAGATCATATCTGTATATTTTGTTTGGATCCAATGATTAGCTCGAATACCATTAATTGTAGTATATTGATATTCATCATCAAAAAATGACATACCGCCAATCGTCTTACCTAATTGCATGTTAACCACACGCCAAGGAGTCAGAACTGTTTCTTTATCAGGATTTCTAAAAGTATTAAAAATCAAGGCTAATTGTTCGACCCTTTCCATGACATCTAGCTTATCTAAATTCTTAACCCTTTGGCGAATAATTCTTCCAGCTTCGATGAAGACATCAGTATCATAATACTTATTGAATTTTTTAAATAATTCTTTAGAGACACCCTTAGGCATAAATTCTTGCCAAGATTCGTCATCTACCAAATTAGTAAAGTCTTTAATACCAACATCTTGATCTAAATTAATATCCATTCCATATATCATCATTGGAATTCTAATTGAGATAGATCTTAAAATAGAAATCATAGTTTTCTTTTGCTTACGTAAAGATTTCACCTTATCAATTGCGGCTTGCTCTTCAGGGGTTCTTTGTTTTTTAGCTTTCTTTCGTCCACGATTAGCTCGATCATATTCTTCCTTGTCTAAGCCTTGGTTATTAACATCAATCTTGACTTTTTTCTTCTCTGCTTTTGTTACGCCAACAATCGCTTTTAAATCATTAAAATCATTCAAATCGGCATCTTTTAAAAGTAAAAGTTCATCACTATATAAGGAATCATCATCAAAACCAGTTCGAACTGCTTTTTCAGCATAAACACGCTTAACCTTAGCTAACAAAGTATCAACTTGGTACGGTTGCATCCCTTGACCAGTTTCTCCCACTATCGGTAAAAAGTTAATCAAAGCAGCCATCTTAGCTTTTTGATCTGAACTAATGATCTTACCAACACCGGTATTTAATTGCGATGACTCTGCCATAATCGTCAATGCTCGATCTGGTGCAAAATCAAAAATATAACAATTAGTTTTTTTACCAAAGTTGGGATCTGAATAAGGCGTTTGAGCCCTGAATGCTGCCTGTAAATATTGCATAGCACTATTAGTGTTGGACAAGAATAAGACACCAGTCCAAGGTTTAATAGTTACACCCGTTGTTAATTTTCGAACAGTTAAAGTGATGGTTTTCGTTGAAGCAGGATCATCACCAATTGCTTGATTAACTAAATCAACATCATTTTCCGAAGCCATTCCCCCGTTATCACCATGACGAACAACATTGACGATCTGATACTCAAATCCAAATACTGGATGCTTCTTTAATAAATCCTCTAGTGCATTAGCTTCCTTAACTCCTGGTAAAATCCACAAAGTATGCCTTAATCGATCTCTAAATTCTTGTGTAGCAAAGGGGTAGTTAGTACTACTATCAGGAGAAGAAATATTATCTAAAAATTGATGAACCTTTTGTTCATAAACAAACTGACCACTATCATCTACTCTGAAAAATTCTTTAAAATTAAAAGACTGTTGTGTCGAATCAATAAAATTAGCATTGTTAAAGTGATTTTTCATTTCAAAAGTATACATAGATACTTTAGGCAATCCATCATAGGGATTAATAGTATCAGGATTATCTTTTTCCCAATCGGCTTTAGCTTGTTGTTCCATGACGTAATCCCAAGTAAATGTCGTATCTTCATCATATTGGTCCAAAATATTGAATGGCGTTCCAGATAGTTCTAACAATTTAGTATTATTTTGAACAACTAAGTCACTTACTCGTTTAGCTAGATCAGTTTGCGTTCCTTCATGCGCTTCATCAATAATGACTAAATCCCAATTAGTTCGAAAAATATCTTCATTTTTATCCCCCGCAGAACCACCGACTGCTCGGGAACCTCTTAAGTCCTGTAAACTAGCAAAATAGACAAATGACTTATCTTGATTTATCAATTGTTCAATTTGTAACCCCTTGTTTTTTGAACCATAAATATAACCAGCTTGTGGCATTTGCATTTTATTAAAATCATTAAACCATCCGTCATCGACAACGGGTCTATGAGTCATGATCAGAACATGGTGGTAATTCATATCCTTAATCAATTGTAAAGCAGAAATTGTTTTACCAAAACGCATCTTGGCATTCCATAACATCTTAGAGTGTTTTTTAAACGCTTTTTTGGTTTTATTTACAGCTTCTTGTTGTTCAGGACGCAAAACAATTTTGACTGGGGAAATAGTAGAAGTTTCATCATCAATTCTATCTTTGCCATCTTTAACAGCTTGAATGGCTTTCTTAGCAGTTTGTAAATCAGTTTTAAACCACTCTCGACTTTGACCAATTTTAATTTGTTCGACTTTGGATCTTAGTAATACTCGATGTACATCATAATCTCTAAACCAACTATGATCTGATTTTCGATATGCTAACTCCGCCCACTGTAACCGGTAAGGAACGCCAGCAGTTTGCATATAATTTTTAATGCGCCGATCAGCAGTTGCTCTCAAATCTGCACTATTTGGTCTACCGTCAATTTCAAAGCTATCAACTGAAGTATCTCCTATTTTTTCTAATCCCACATAAGCTGGGTAACTATCATCAGCATTATCAGCTGTCTGAACATATACCAACTTTTTTTCAGAAGTTTGGTATAAATTATCTTGCTTTGGTTCAAAAAATTCATCAGCTTGTTGCTCATCCATATAATTATTAACAAACCAAACTAGGATTTGATAAAGTTTATGTAATCCATCTAATCCTTCATCTTTAGTATATTCATTCAAATTATGCGCAGCACTGTTTCCCATTTTTTTCAAATCAAAAAACAATTGTAAAACTGAAGGAGCAATTAATTTTTCTTTATCAATCAACTTAAGACAATCATTAAAAGTACTATAATGGCTAATCTGAAGATAATTAAAATCTAAAACCATTCGTGCCACATTTTCAACTATTTTGCGAATAGATTCTAATTCATTGCTAAATTTTCCTATAGCATAAAGATCCTCACTATCCTTAGCTGTTTGATATAAAGACAATGTATCTGGATCTTTTTGTAAAAAATCAAAATTACTTTTCATTGAAGTTCTCCTTTATCCATCTGAGACTTTATAAAAATATTATTAAACATGGTAATAATCAATTTTTATAAAAGCATCTAACGAATATTGATTATTTTTTTACGTCATATATTCTGTAACTATTGATTAATTTTATTAATTTTTTTGAATTAATTCTTTTAATTATTACTTCAAACATAAAAAACATTTATGACAAAAATACCGTTTTAATAGTTCAACCATAATTTTAATATCATGCATGTTTACTGTATTAATAGTAAAAGTAACAATAATAACTAGATCATAAATTTCAAATCTGTGATAAAAACCATAATAACATCAATAAAAAACTTAATACGGGACTTTCCAATTAAAAACCCTTATATACTTAAAATATAAATCATCTATAATTTTCTATTCCAAAAATTTTTATTTATGCTTCATCGCCACCTTGCACATTATTCTATGTCTTTCAATCATATATTAGAATTATTACATTTAGTTGTCAAATTAATTTTCATATTTTATTTAATTATAGGTATCGTAGTATAACAACTAATAATTTGACGACAATATCTGTAGAAATATATCATGAAAATAATAGTAATTATAGGGGATCGTAGTAGTTTTTGTACCCTTAAAGATTTAGCAATAGAAGAAGTTTTGTTGTGAGTTCATACCATTTATTCGAGACGTCGAATAAATCTTGTATAAATCCACAAATTATTTTATTTAAAAAACCATATGTCTATAACTAGTCGCTAATCCAATTTGAAAGTAGTACTGAACATACTTAATTAGGATTGTAGTGACTAACCGAAAGCTAATCTTAATGACTAGCTTTTTTATTGTGTATGCTTTGGTGCAGTAATCCCTCCATTTTTAATCATTACTTTCTTATTAACCAGTCAATCAATTGATTTTTCAACATCAAAACCAACATTTTAGTTTAATTCTTTATTGCACAAAAGACTGAGGCCAAGAGATTAGGTTACATTCATCGACTAATCCTTTTGTGTCTCAGCCTTTTTTTGAAATTATCTTCCAATTTTAAAATAAAAATCGTACCTTTTTTGAAAACGATTACCAATATAACCAATAAGCATTGAATCGCTATTTTTACCCTCTTATAATACTTGTGAGGTTGTCTTAAAGCTGCAGCCTCTCTTCCATGTCGACTGGAAAGGAACTTGAAATTTTATGATCTTAGATGAGATGCAAGCAATTGTTAATTTAACAGCACAGGAACAAGTAGTCTTAGAGTATATTATCCACAATCCTACAAAAATTTTGGAATTAAACATCAATCAACTAGCCAAGGCTAGTTATACCAGTGCAGCAACCGTGGTTCGTTTATGTCAAAAGGCGGGGTTTAGTGGCTATTCTCAATTCAAGTATCATTTTGCTTCAGAACTGCCCAATATTATCAAATTACGGGAAGACTTAGATGTCAAACCACTGGATACTAGTGTATCTATCACGGACGTCTTTCAACGCGTGGAGCAAATTCATCAACGCGCCATTGAATATACCAACAGTTTATTAGACGCCCAAACTATCTTACGCGTCATTAAGCTGGTTCAACAAGCTGAACGTATTGAAATTTATGGCCAAGGTTTAAATTATGAATTAGCGCGGAGTTTTTGTTGGGAATTAGAAGAAGTTGGTTGCAATGCCAATGCCTATAATGCACCCAATCCGATGCACACTAATACGGCTCAAGCTAATCAAAAACCAATAGTCGCTTTTATTTTGACACACACGGGCAACAATGAGCAAATGTATCAAGTTGCTCAACAATTGCGCCAACAAAATTATCGCACCATAGTTGTTTGTGATAGCACACAACGCGCAATTTGCCAATTTTGTGATGAAACAATTGTCATTATGACTACCAAAGGAACACTGGATTTAAGTAACGTGGTCTACGTGGCCGCCTTACAGTATCTCTTTGATGTTCTGGTTTCTTTTAAAATGTTAGCCAATTATCAATCAGTCCAATGTATCTCACACCAAGTTGATCAGTCAAAGGAAGGAAAATAATTTTGCAAAGTAATTTTTTATGGGGTGGTGCCGTTGCTGCCAACCAATACGAAGGTGCTTGGAATGTAGCGGGCAAAGGTGTTAGTGTCACTGATGTCATGACTAAAGGCGACGTCAAGCATCCTCGTCAAATCACTGCTGGTGTCTTAGATAACGCAATCTATCCTAACCACCAAGCAATTGATTTTTACCATCATTATAAGGAAGATATTAAACTAATGGCCGAAATGGGATTTAAATGTTTTCGGCTAAGTATTGCTTGGTCACGCATTTTTCCGCAAGGCGATGAACAATATCCTAATGAAATGGGGCTAGAGTTTTACGACCACGTTTTTGACGAATGCCATAAATATGGTATTGAGCCAGTGGTTACCCTCTCGCATTTTGAAATGCCCTACCATTTAGCTAAAGAGTACGGCGGCTGGCGTAATCGTAAACTGATTCACTTTTTTGTCCACTACGCTACCACTTGTTTCAACCGTTACGCTAATAAAGTTCAATACTGGATGACATTTAACGAAATTAATAACCTGATTGATATTGATAATCCCTTCAACGCTTGGACTGGCGCCGGTGTCTTATATCAAGCTGATGAAAATGCCGAAGAAACCATGTATCAAATCAGTCATTATCAATTTGTTGCTAGTGCTTTAGCTGTTCAAGCCGCAAAAAAAATCAATCCAGATCTCAAGGTTGGATGTATGCTCCACTTTGGTCCCATTTACCCGTATTCTTGTCAGCCCCAAGATGTCATGGCCAGTGTCAAGGCGATGGACCGGCGCTTTTTCTTTAGTGACGTACAAGTTCGTGGTTCTTATCCTACTTACGTTACCAAATTATGGGAGCGTAAACATTTCAACTTAGATATTACAGAACAAGATTTAGCTGCAATTCAGCACGGAACCGTGGACTATGTTGGTTTTAGTTATTACAAATCAACTACTGCCAAATTTAACGCTACCAATGATTTTACCGAAGTTGCTAATCCCAATGTCCCCAAAAGTGATTGGGGATGGTCCATTGATCCGATTGGTTTACGCTATATCTTAAATGTGGTTTATGAACGTTATCAAAAGCCTTTATTCATCGTAGAAAATGGTTTTGGTGCTTATGATCAATTAGTTGACGGCCAAATTAATGATGACTATCGCATCAACTATTTACAACAACACATCACCCAAATGCTCAAAGCCATTGAACTGGACGGTGTTGCCGTGCTCGGTTACACCCCTTGGTCTGCGATTGATTTAATTAGTGCATCGACTGGAGAAATCGAAAAACGTTACGGCTTTATTTATGTCGATGCCCAAACTTTCAAGCGCTATAAAAAGCAATCATTTTATTGGTACAAAAATATCATTGCCACCAATGGTGCTTGTCTTGGAGTTAAAAATGAGGCGCACAAATGAAAAAATTTCTCAATGAAAAGTTAGTTCCCCTTGTCGTAAAGTTTACTAATACTAAAGCTATTCAGGCTCTCAAAGATGGCATGATGTTTGTTTTACCGTTTCTAATTGTCGGCTCACTTTTTCTGTTATTAGCCAACATTCCTATTCCAGCAGTTGCCAAAGCCATCACCAACTGTGGTTTAGCTAACGTCTTCAATCAAATTTATTCTAGTTCGTTTGCCCTTATGTCTTTCTTTGCGGTAACCGGAATTACCTATGTTTATTTAAAAAATGACAAAATTGAAACCGCCTTTGCCGGCAGTTTAAGCGCCTTAGGAGCTTTTATTTTACTCATGCCTTTCAAAATTAAGGCTGCTAAAGGCGTCGTGGTTACCAATGCTATTTCCAAAGATTGGACTGCTGGTCAAGGTATGATAACTGCTATCATCGTTGGTTTAGCGGCTGGCTGGTTGTACAGCTTTTGTATCCGCAAAAATTGGCAAATAAAAATGCCAGCGGGTGTTCCACCAGCAGTTTCTAATTCATTTATTTCCCTAATTCCATCAGGTGTTGTTTTAATCGTTTCCGGTATTGTTTACGCGATCTTTAAATTTACTGCCAACATCAGTTTTACTGAAATTATTTATTCTGTTATTCAAACGCCCCTGCAAGGCGTCACCGATTCTTTTGGTGGTGTCTTAATCATGTCGATGGTCATGTCTTTACTTTGGTGGTGTGGCGTGCACGGTGGTGCAATTTGTGGCGCTATTTTAGCCCCCATTCTCCAATCTAATATGTCGGCCAACCAAGCATTACTCGATGCTGGCAAAAAGTTAACGATTGCGAATGGTGGTCACATTTTTACCCAGCAATTTTGGGATAATTATCTCTGCATGACGGGAGCCGGGATCGTCGTCGGCATGGTCATTTATATGACCTTTTTTGCCAAGTCAAGCATGCTCAAAGAATTAGGTAAATTATCTATCTTACCTAACGTCTTCAATATTGATGAGCCCGTCATCTTTGGAACACCGATTGTCTTAAATCTATATCTCATTATTCCCTTTATTGCCTTTCCAATGATTGTTGGTGCCGCCAGCTATTGGTTAATGGCATGGGGAGTCTTACCGTTGTTTTCTGGAGTGATGGTTCCTTGGACCACGCCGCCCATCATCTCAGGCTTTTTAATTGGTGGCTGGAAAACAGCTCTATGGCAATTAATTATCATTATCTTTTCAACAATTGTTTACTATCCATTTATTCGCAAAGTTGATTTGGATCTGCTCGCTAAACAAGAACAAAATTAATCTTTCAACTTGAATAGTTGATTAATTTCAAACATCAAAATTATTAACCTTCATCACTTCAAATAATTTTCTCCAGAACGATTGCATTCCCGCTTTGACACGCTTATAATGCTTACCAACTAATTGAATATGGAGTGATAACATGATCGGTTGTAGTAGTTTTACCATGGAAACTAAAGATAAGAAACACTTCTTTTCGCGCACCATGGACTTTATGATGGAGATGGCTCAAGAAGTCGTCTTCGTTCCGCAGAACAAAACGTTTGCTTCGGCTTACAGCAGTGACCAACAGGTTACTAGTAAGCATGCCTTCTTAGGTATGGGGACTTTAGAGAATCAAGCACCAATTACCTTTGATGGTGTTAATGATCAAGGCGTGATGGGTGGCACCCTTTATTTTCCTGGTTATTGTAGCTATCACGACGAAGCTGCTGCTAGTACTTGGGGCGTTTCCCCTGACAAAGTGATTTCTGTTATTTTGTCACAAGCTGCTAACTTAGCTGATATCAAACAATTATTCCAAGAACAAATTACCATTTTAAATGATGCCAATCCAACTTTAAAAGTTGTGTCACCACTGCACTATATCTTCTCCGATACGACCGGCGCTAGTTTAATCGTCGAACCTCAAGCTGACGGCGTGCATTTGATTGATAATTCAATTGGTGTCATGACTAATAGTCCTGATTACCACTGGCATGAAACTAACTTACGTAATTACTTATCTGTCACGCCTAAGCAACATGAAGATGTGGACTTCTTAGGCAAGACTCTCAAGCCATTTAGTCAAGGTTCTGGTACTTTTGGTTTACCTGGTGACTACACACCTGTCAGTCGCTTTGTCCGGACTGCTTTTATGAAGCAAAATGTCGAACAAGCTGCTGATGAAGCTGCCGGTGTCAGCCTCGCTCATCATATGTTAGAACCTGTCAGCATTCCGCGCGGAATTGTGGTAACCACTGATGATACCTTTGATTACACTTGTTACAGTGCTTACATCTGTGCAGAATCACGCAGTTACTACTACTCCACTTATGGCAATCAACGCATTAATTGCGTTCGTTTAACACCGGAACTGTTGCAAGAAACTGATTATCGGACTTTCAAAGTTCAAGATGATGAAGATATTGCTTATCTAAATTAACGTCAAACCAAATAACCTGTGGCTAAGATGGCTGCAGGTTATTTTTTTGGTCAATTTTTAATAGGACAAAATGTACATCCAAGTTAAATACCTTTTATTTTAATACTATTCTTTTCGCAAGTATAAAAGAAGTATAAAATGTAAATTAGAAGTATAAAGAAAGTATAAAATTGGAGGTTTTAAGCTTGAGTAATACCCAAATATCCCAAAATCCATTTGTTCCTAGTTTTGGCCGTTTACCCACAATCCTTTTAAACCAAGAAAGCATCCTACATGATTATTTGGCTGGACTAACTAGTCAAGATGGCAAATACCAAACTTCCTTGGTCTATGGTGTTCGCGGATCAGGCAAAACTGTTTTTTTACTTAATGTTGAACAAAATTTAAAGTTACTAAAAAACTGGTATTGTCTCAGGTTAACTCTCAGCCAGGATAATTTAATAATGCAATTAATTCTGGGTTTACAAAAAATTGAGGGTATTAATTGGAAACAAGTTTTGAAACATTTTTCTGCAGAATTAAATTTTAGTATGTTTGGTATTACATTTAAAAGTAACAGCTCAACGCCAGTAATTGACTATAAAGGAATTTTAGAACAAATGCTGAGTTCTCTTAAGAAAAGGAACATTTTTGTCTTAATCGAAATTGATGAAATGGAAGTTAGTTCCGATGTTCGCGCATTTGCTTCCATGTACCAAATGCTGATTGGCGAAGAATATAACTTAGCCTTATTAATGACTGGACTACCTAATCGCTTATCCGAATTGCAAAATGATCAAGTCCTAACCTTTTTATTGAGAAGTAATCGCATTTACCTCAGCCAGTTAGCGCAAGATGACGTGATCAATAAATACCAGATGACTTTTCAACAGGGAAATAAATTAATTGACCCACTAGACTTAGAATTGCTGGCAAAAAGTGCTGGCGGATATCCTTACGCGTTTCAAACAGTTGGTTATTATGCTTAGCGCTTCAGTAAAGACGTTATTAACCAAACAGTAATTGAACAAACTATATCTGCAACTAAACAAGGCCTTTACCGTAATTCTTATGAAAAACTCTACACTGAATTGTCTCCCACTGATCAAAAATTTTTACAAGCTATGGCTAGTTACACACAAAAAATTGTACCGATTAGTTTTGTTCAAACCACATTGGGCAAGCCCAAGAATTACCTCTCTGTTTATCGTGCGCGATTAAAAGATTCGCAATTAATCAC
The DNA here is from genome assembly GCF_058107155.1 of Bombilactobacillus sp. ESL1187. Lineage (NCBI taxonomy): Bacteria > Bacillati > Bacillota > Bacilli > Lactobacillales > Lactobacillaceae > Bombilactobacillus > Bombilactobacillus sp. ESL1187. The sequence continues at coordinate 1,265,141 of NZ_JBYLTZ010000001.1, read as the reverse complement.
AATCCCTGAGCGCGGCAAGGTCACTTTTTCATTACCTTATTTTAAAGATTTTATTCGCAGTTATAATAATAGTCATTTGCTTTAACACCTTAAGGTTAATTATAATAGCAAATCACGTTTAAATTGACCGTTTCAAATCAATAAATCTCTTTCAAAGACATTTCGATTGAAGAAAATTATTTTGAAGGAGTTTTTTTAGTTCTGACCATAACTAGTCATTAATTGATAGTCTTCAAAACACTTGAAACTAACGAAGTAAAGGTTTACCATAATTGTGGTAAAAGTAATATATTAATATTTCAAGGAGGACATTATGCAAAAAACTGAGACTGTATTAGCATTAAAAACTGCAAAAATTGTTGCCGTAGTTCGAGGTGATTCCAAAGATGAAGCTTATAAGACCGCGGAAGCCTGTATTGATGGTGGTGTCAAAGCAATTGAATTAACCTTTACAGCTCCCGCAGCTGATCAAATTATTGCCGAATTAAATAAAGAGTATTCTCTTGATAAGGATGTCATTATTGGCGCAGGAACTGTTTTAGATGCTATTACAGCTCGGATTGCTATCATGTCAGGTGCCAGATTTATAGTTAGTCCTGCCTTTGACAAAGAAACCGCTCTATTATGCAACGAATATCAAATCCCCTATATGCCGGGCTGTATGACAATTACCGAAATTCAAACTGCCATGCGTTATGGTGCTGAAGTTGTTAAAGTCTTCCCTGGAAGTACTGTTAGCTGGGATTTTGTCAAAGCCGTTAAAGCTCCCTTACCTTATGTCAATATCATGCCTACCGGTGGTGTCAACTTAGACAACATGAGTAGTTGGTTTAAAGCAGGCGCCGTGATAGTTGGAACTGGTAGTGATTTAACTGGTGCTGCTCGTCAACAAGATTTTGCTTCCGTTAAAAAGCGGGCTGAAGCTTATCATCAAGAAATCTTGCGTATTCAAGGAGAATGTGATTAACAATGCAAAAGATAGTCACCTTTGGCGAAATAATGCTCAGACTCAAACCGGCTGAAAACCAAAGAATTATTCAAACTGATCAATTTTCTGGATTATATGGTGGAGCTGAAGCCAATGTTGCTACATCTTTAGCTCTTTTAGGTGATCACTCACAATTTGTTACCAAAGTTCCGAATAATGCCCTCGGGCAGGCAGCTTTGGGAACCTTACGCCGCTATGGTGTAGACACGACTAATATTATGGTAGGTGGCCCGCGTTTAGGAATATATTTCTTTGAAAAAGGTGCCAGCATTCGCAATACTAGTGTTGTTTATGATCGTAAAAATAGTTCTTTTGCCACTTCTCAGGCTAACGAATATCATTGGCCAGATATTTTAAAAGATGCTGACTACTTTTATTTTTCTGGTATCACAGCAGCAGTTTCGTCAGAAATATACCAAACTTTACTTGTTGCTTTAGATTTTTGTCAAAAAAATCACATTACCGTCATTTGCGATTTGAATTATCGCGCTAAGATGTGGAGTAAAGAAGCTGCGCAAACAGCGATGAATCAATTAATGACTTATGTAAACATTTGTTTAGCTAATGATGAAGACTTTGAGGCCGCTCTAGGCATTAAGGCTTTTGATGGTAATATGGCTCATGGTATTGATCAAAAAGCTGATTTTATTCACGGTATGCAGCAAATTATGAAAAAATATCCTAACTGTCAAACTGTGGCTAGCATTTTAAGAAACGTTCATTCTGTCGAAGATTCTCAATGGATGGCTCTTTTAGTCAATCAAAATGGGGTGTTAGAGACTCCTAGTTATCACATGCATGTCTGGGAAGGCGTGGCTAGTGGCGATGCGTTTGCCGCTGGTTTAATTCATGGGTTGATACATGATTTTAATACTCAAAAATTATTAAACTATGCACTCGCTGCTAGTGTTTTAAAACTCACTATTAGTGGCGACTTAAATTTAGTCACAGATTCGGAAATCATGTCCGTTATGAACAAACAAGATGGCATGCGGGTCGTTAGATAATTTAGGAATAGCAACTTCACTAACTTAAATAAAATTGTTATCAATTAGTAAGAACGATTCATTCACTAACTAGATCAGTAAATTGATCCAGTTAGTTTTTTCTTTTCTTCAATGTTACCTCTAATAACGTCAGTTCAAATGCCAATCTATTGCACTAAAAAAGACGTTCGTATTCAATACGAACGTCTTCATTTTGTCCAAACATCTTGATACTTGAAGTCAAGCTTTATCGTTTCAACAGCAAAGTTTTAATTTCATAAGGCTTAAAGCTTAACTTAACCGTATCATCAGCAGCCATTGAAAGTGAAGCTTCCTTTTCTTCCATTAAGTTAGTTTCGCTAATTGAACTGACTTTAAAGTGTGGCATTAAAGAAATTTGCTCCGAACCACCAGCGTACTCGTGTAGTCGAACAATTACATCATCACTATCTTCAGCTTTCTTCACAGCATCAACAAACACAGTATTTGAATTAGAAATATTAATTAAAGAATCCTTATTCAAATCGGTGCCCTGGAAAACAGTTAATGGATCGTTTAATAGCCAAGCTTCTTTTTCGACATTGCCATCTACAAAACTTCCTCGATGTGGCAATAAACTATATGTGAAATCATGTGCCCCAATATCTGCTGTTTTATCTGGGCTAACACTTCCAGTTAACAGTGAAATGCTCATCTTATTGTCAAAAATATCATAACCATACTTGCTTTCATTCATTAAGGCAATACCATAGCCGTATTCCGACAAATCAGCCCATTGATGACCAACAGTTTCAAACTTTGCCATATTCCAACTATTATTCCAATTAGTTGGCCGCTTAACATTACCGTACTGAATCTGATAAGTGGCTTCCGTCGATCTAACATTGGTATAAAATGATGCTTTTAAAATTCTTTGCCGTTCATGCCAATCAACATGCGTCTTAAAATCAATCCGCTGTTGATTATTGTAAACAATCATATCTTGTTTCAAACTAGATTGATTAAAGTGATAATAAAATCTTACAATCGTACATAATTGTCCTTGGGAAATAATTTCTATTTTGTTAGCTTTTAATTCCTGCTTTTTTTCTTTATATGAAATATCCAAATTCCAAGCATCATACTCGCGCGGTCGATCTTCAAAAATTTCTAAAACATTTCCTAATTCATGGGGAGCCAAAACTTGGCGATTATTTTGAATGTCAAATATTTCTAATAATTGACCATCAGCATTCCATGCGATTTGATAAAATTTATTTTTCAAGACATTATCTTTAACTTGAGCTTCATCATACTGCTGAACGGAAGCTTCCTTTGACTGATTAACAAATTTAATTTTTTGACTACTAAACGGACTGATATTTGGTATCGCCACCAAATAACTGTCACCAACTCTTTGACTAACTAATTGCTGACCTGATTCATCGTAAAACAAACCGCTATTAGGTTCAGAAATTGTGACAAGATCGTTCATACTCCAAGCTGTAGAGTTAAAAATAGAATATTCATTTGGATGAGTTTGATATTTACCAGAAATATCCTTCAATAACAATGACAAGTTATCATAAATTTGTTGATAATCTTTTTGACTATCTTCATAAACCGAATGGATTGCTGATCCTGGAATAATATCATGAAATTGATTCTTTAGAAGTAATTTCCAAGACTGTTCAAGAATTTCAGATGGGTATTGCCAACTATCATTATTCAACATCATAATAACTTCTAATAATTCTAATTTACGCAAGAGAATTTCTATTTTACGGTTATTTTTTTTATTAGCTGCATGGCCAGTATATGTTGCCCGATGATATTCAAAATATAATTCTCCATCCCAAGTATGAACATATTGACCATTTTGTAGCGCATTATCAATATTATGGTGCAATTCTTTAAAATATTTGCCAGTGGCATTAGTTGTAATTTTCGGTAAACCTGGCAATTGATTCATGGCCCGAATATTTTCTATCATATCCCGGGTTGTACCACCACCGCCATCACCATAGCCGTAAGCCAACAACAACGAAGAATTAACATCTTTATCTTGGTAACTCTTATAAATTCCCTTAACCGTTTCAGGAGTCATCGTTCCATTATAAGTGTAATAAAATGGACCTTTACTATCATTGGGATCCGGAGTAGTAATGAAATGCGTTAAAATCTTAGTTCCATCTAACCCCTTCCACAAAAAGGTGTCGTGGGGCATCCGATTAAATTCGTTCCAACTCAATTTAGTTGTCATGAAAGTCGTAATCCCGGATTTTTTTAAGATTTGTGGCAAAGCCCAAGAATAACCAAAAACATCTGGCAGCCAGAGAGTATGTGATGTTTTACCGAATTCTTTCTTAAAAAATCTGGTTCCATAGAGAATTTGACGAACTAAAGACTCTCCCGAAGAAATATTGCAATCGGCTTCCACCCACATAGCACCCTCAGGTTCCCAACGTCCTTCTGCAACTTTTGACTTAATCTGATCATATAACTGAGGATAATCCTGTTTAATATAATCATATAGTTGTGGCGTTGATGCTAAGAATGTATATTCTGGATATTTGTCCATTAATTTAAGCACTGTACTGAAAGAACGAGCACCTTTTTCTTTAGTATTTTTAACACGCCACAACCAAGCTAAATCAATGTGCGTGTGCCCAATGCCGTTGACCGTATAATTTTCTTTATCTTCTTTTTGAGATTGTAATTGCTGTTCTAATGTTTCTTGAGCTTGATAGCAGCTATTATAAAATTCATCAGAACCTGGATTGGACCAATCTAGCTTTTTTAAGGAAAAGTCCAAAGAATTCAACAATTTTTGTCTGCGGGGATCATCATCATTTAATAGTTGAACAGTCTCTATACCATTTTTAGCTAAGAAATACAGATTATCTACTTGCTTATCCAAAGAAACTAAATCGGCCATTTTAAAAATGTGCAACATTGGATCTAACGAATCGCCTTTTCTCCCTGGCAAGCCCGTCCATAACTTTAAAGCTAACTGAATCACAGTACCCTTATATTGTTGATCTAAAAAAACTTCTTTATGATGAGCGTCAATTCCTTGATACATCTCACCGTTGATATAAAGTTGTGCTTCAATGCCAGTATGCTTTAAATTTCCCAACAAGCCTAAATCAAATAACAAAACCTGGTCATCAGAACTATTTGGAATTTCTACTTGAGACTTAATCCAAAAATATTGATCAATTCCACTCCAAATATGGCCTAAAACAATTTCCTTCCAATTTTGATTGTCATCAGGGATCTCATTTCCTACTTGAGGAGAAGCATTCAAACATTTCCAACCAGAAATATGCTTTCTATTTTTATAGCGATATTCTCCCAAATCATCAGCAATTTTTTGTATTTTTTCAACAGTAAAAATCATAATTATCTCCTCAACAATTGCCCAAAAGCCAATTAAAAATTATCTTTTCTTCCATGCATTTTCATAGGAAACACCAGTCAAATCTTTAACAGTTTTTTTGGTTAATTCTGTAGCATCATCCTTGGAACCGCCATTACGCAAACGTTCAATTTCGTCCGTAATGATCTTATGGGTATCTTTATTTAAATGGAACGTCCAAGAAATAATTAACGCAATTAACAATAATCCACCAGCACCAAACAAAAGAATATTAGCAATCGTATTTTGTGCTTGCATAGTTTGGTGTAAGTTGTTCTTAACAAAGCCGTTGTGATCTAAAATCATTCCTACGACCACTGTTGACAATGCAACAGTTGATTTTCTAGCAAAATTCATTAGTGAAGCAAAAGCGCCTGAGTGACTTTCAGTTGTAACCATTTCATCTAAATCCGGAACAAATGGGAAAACATTCCACGGTGTAAACTCCAATGTAGCCCGTGCTGCCTGATAAATAAAGGACATTATATAGATGACAATTACCATCACTCCTACAATTTTAATATTAGATTTGAACAAGAAGTAATAGCCTCCAAGCATCACTATCATAGTAATATAAGAAAAGCTATAAAGTACTCGTGGACCATACTTAATCATAACCGGTCCCGCAATTAATGGAATTAAAACACCAACGATCGAAAGCGATAACAAATTAGCAGATAATGTTGCTGTAGCACCTAAACAGAAAACAACAAAGTACGTAAAGACTGTATTGTAAACATCTTTACCTGTGAATGAAAATAGATAGATACATAAGTGTTGCCGAAAAGCTTTGATTCTTAAGGCATCAACATAACCACCAAAGGTTTCCTTAAGCATTTTCTTAATGCTATTACCTTCATTAGTATTATCAGAATTAAGCTTAGCAGCCTTAGCTTCCGCTTCCACTTCACTAACTGGTTTTTCCCAAGTAGAAAAGCTTGAAATAAACATTCCAATCACAAAAATAATTGCAAAAATTAAACCATTAATAAAGAAGGGACTTGGAGAATCTTGACCCAAAATCTTGAATAATTGTCCCGGAATAAATGTAGCCAAAAAAGTTCCACCAGCAGAAATGAACATTCTTGTAGATGACAATTTAGTTCTTTCATTGTAATCTTTAGTCATTTCTGTAGGTAAAGTTTCCCATGGTATTAACAAAAAACTAGATAATAAATCATAAGCACAGTAAATACACATGTAATACCAAAAGTTCATTTTAGGAATCCAAATGATGGCAAAAATAAATAGAAATGGTGCACCAAAGATTAACCAAAAATGACGACGACCATATTTTTTACCCAACTTAGTTTTATAAAAATTATCGGTCAAAGCACCAGCGAATAAACTTAAGATGGCATCGAGCACCCGAGCAGTGGCCATGATTATACCACCTTGCGTCGCAGTTAACCCACAAAAAGTGGTAAAGAAATACAGTAACCACGCGCCCATGATGGTCATTCCACCACCACCGACAAAATCATTAATTCCAAACCCTAAAGATGTCCACATATTAATCTTTCGTGGAGTGTAAATTCTTTTTGAAATTTTCTCAGAAAGTTTCATATTTAATTTAGTTTCCTTCCTAAATATTTAGAGTACTTTTCGTTCAAAACACAAAAAAGCGATTACAATTAATTGTTAACGACAATCTTTTTTAAATCTTGATCTCATTTAAAAACAAAAGTTAAACTGAAAAAATCTCAACTACTAGTCGCTAAAATCTGAACCCAAGCTTTAGCAGTTTGACCATTCAACTTAATTTTCAAAACACAAATTTTACTTAAAATTCAATAGCTAATGATTAGATTGTTAAAAATCAAAATACGTCTTAGCGTTGTTATAAGAAATATCTTCGACAATTTTCCCCAAATAATCGTAATCTTCTGGAACTTGGCCGCGTTCTACCCATTCACCAATTAAATTGCACAAAACTCTACGGAAATATTCATGTCGTGGATATGATAAAAAGCTCCGTGAATCTGTCAACATTCCAACAAAATTGGCTAATAAACTTTGCTGTGCCATCGTATTGAGTTGGTTAATCATTCCTTCACGTGTATCGTTAAACCACCAGCCACAACCTAATTGCATCTTCTGCACATTGCCTTCATAGAAATCGCCCATACCGGTTGCTAACTGCATCCAATCGTTCGGATTTAAAGAATATAAAATTGTTTTAGGAATATTATCTTCATTCTGCATATCGCTCAATAAGTTCATCATTTGTCCAGCAATATCGGGTTGAGTTCCCATAGAATCAAAGCCAGCATCCGGGCCAACCTTTTGAAACATTGGTTTATTAGCATTACGCACCGCATTAATATGAAATTGCATCGTCCAATTAAATTTTTTATTTAAGCGCATTAAAGCTTCCACTAAGCCTGTAGTATAAGCATCAACCTCAGTAGCTGATAATTGTTGATTTGTAAGTCCCTTAGCAACAATCTGATCTAATTCTTCTGCACTAACTTTCACAAAATGGAAGGTATTTAGACCATGATCTGATAATTTTCCGCCATGATTAGAAAAGTATTCAAACCGCTGTTCTAAAGCTGTAACTAAACTAGCAAAATCATTAATCGTCACGTTAGCTGCAGTTCCTAAACTTTGAAGATAATCTTTATAAGAGCTACTTTGAATATCAAAGGCTTTATCTGGTCTCATTGCTGGCAAAACTTTAAAACCATTGCTTTTTTCTTCTTTTGCTAACAATTCATGATAATGGAGGTCAGACGCAGGGTCATCAGTCGTGCATACTACTTTGACATTCGAGTTTTTAATCAAATTGCGCGGCTTAAAATCAGCAGTTGCTAACATTTGGTTGGCTTTATCCCAAACTTCTTGAACATTTTTACTGGTTAAAGGAGCTTTTATTCCAAAAAATCTTTGTAATTCCAAGTGAGTCCACTCATACAATGGATTACCAATTGCCTTTTCAATAGTTTTAGCCCAAGCCAACATTTTCTGATAATCATCACCATCACCGGTAATTAATTCTTCTGGCACACCATTGGCTCTCATTAAACGCCATTTATAATGGTCTCCGGCTGAACCATCATTGATCCAAATTCTAGTTAGATTAGGATAATTTTTATTTTCGTAAATTTCTTTAGGATCTAAATGACAATGAAAATCAATAATCGGCATTTTAGCGGCATAATTATGAAATAATTTTTTTCCAAAATCATTTGTTAACAAAAAATCTTTATTCAATAAAACCATTGTTAATCCTCCTTCAAAAATCAAACGTCAGAAAGTTTACCAATTTCAAGCAGTAATATATTAGTATATCTTTAAAACGGTTTCATAATATCTTACAAAAATCAATCTGTCAATAGTCAAGTAATTTGCTTAGGGCTAATCATTTCTTTATTTATACAATTTCAGAAGATGGTATTTCGATTATGAGTTGTTTTTTAACATCACTTTCTAGACCGATTTACTAAACAAAGTGATCTTTCAAAGCATAAAAAAACTGTTTTTAATAATCCAATAGAATTAATAAAAACAGTTTTTTAAAATTATTCACCTAATCAATATCTTTTCCGCTATTCAAAATATTCCGGAAAAGCTTTGAGTAATTTGGGCTCTTCATCTAACATTCTATGCAAGTGCAAAGAAACCAATTTGACCGACTTAGATTCATCTTTAGCCGCTAATGCATTAACTAAATCTAAATGCTCATTAATTAATGAATCCCAAGATAAGTCTTTATTTTTTAAACGTAAAAATCTAAATCGATTTAAATTCATGTTAATCAGTTGTAACCATATCCACAATTGTTCATGAGAAGTAATGGTATAAAAATAATGATGAAAAGCTTCATCTTCGTTAAAAAATTTTTCTAATTTATTATTTTCTTTTTCAGCCAATGTCTGCCGCTCAATGTTTTGTTTTAGCAAAGTAAAATCCGAATCTTTCAAAACTTTCACAGCTTCACTAATAACCTTAACTTCCACACTTTCTCTCATAAAACGAGCATCTTTAGCCATTTTCAAATTTATTTTTGAAATGTACGTACCCGATTGTGGAACCGCATTAACCAAGCCTTCTTGTCTTAATTGCAAGATAGATTCTCGAATGGGGGTTCTACCAACTTTTAACTCCTTGCTTAAATCTTTTTCCGAGATTTTTTGACCAGGAATGTAATATAAATTGATAATTCTATGCAAAATAATGTTATACACTTGATCTTTCATCGTTTGAATTGCTATCAATTCTTTAACTCCTATTCTAAAAATAAAACAAGCTTAAATTTAATTAGTATCTCAAAATAAGCATTAATATCTAAACCGACTCATTACTTAATAAGTAAATACTTCACTATCGATAATAATCTTAACATCATTTTAATCTCACTGTAGATAAAAAGTTACGTTAAATTTTCAAATTGAGGTTTGATCACATACCGTTTAATGCTTAAATGAATCCTACAAAAAATTTATTATAATTATATATGAAACCACAATAATCATAAGTTATTTTTGACAAGAATTATGATAAAAATAAACATTGATGTGAAATTTCGTTACCAGATAACTTGATAATCAACTTTCATATGGCTTGACAACAATACATAAAACGAATACATTAGTAGCAAAAGTAAGTGATATATTAGTATACCAAAAGCAATTTTTTACTATTATTAAAGGAGTGATTAATATGGTTAAATTATTAGATGATTATCTCACAGACAAACATTTATTTATTGAAAAAAATATCAAAACACCAAATTATGATTCTCAAACCATTACCCATAACACTTTAGCCAAGCCAACTTGGGTGCATTTTGGTGGTGGTAATCTTTTTCGGTGCTTTCATGCTAAAATTGCCCAAGATTTATTAAATCAAGATCAACTTAATAGTGGTATTATTGTGGCAGAAACTTATGATGAAAATGTAATTGACCAAGTTTACGACAAATATCATAATCGGATTTTGAGCGTTACCATGAAAGCTGATGAAAGTTTAGAACAAGAAGTTCTTGCCAGTGTCGCCAAAGCATTGTATTTTAATCAAAATAATCAAAGTGGCTGGGAACAATTAACTGATATTTTCACCAAACCATCTCTACAATTAGCGACCTTTTCTATTACAGAAAAAGGCTATTCTTTAACCGATATTAATGATGAATTAACGCCAGACGCCAAATTAGATATTCAAAATGGTCCAAGTAATCCCACTACTAATATGGGCGCTGTGGCTCATTTACTACTGGCTCGTTATCAAGCCGGCCAACTACCGATAGCCATGGTTAGTACCGATAATTTCTCACAAAATGGCCTAAAATTAGAAACTGAAATTTTAAGAATTGCCAACGGCTGGTTAAATAACAAATTTGTGGATTCCGGTTTTATTGACTATTTGAAGAATCCACAGAAAGTGTCTTTTCCATGGACGATGATTGATCGAATTACCCCTAATCCATCCGAAAAGGTAGCAGCACAATTAAAAGCAGAGGGTTTTGAAGATACCAACATCATTCACACACCCAAACACACTAATATTGCTCCTTTTGTGAATACTGAAGAAACCCATTATCTTGTGATTGAAGATAATTTTCCTAATGGTCGTCCTCCTCTGGAGCAAGCGGGTGTAATTTTAACGGATCGTGAAACAGTAAATGATGCTGATCAAATGAAAGTTACGGCTTGTTTGAATCCATTGCATACTGCACTAGCAATTTTTGGTTGCTTACTAGGTTTTAATTCCATTTCTAGTGAATTAACTGATGCTGATTTAAAAGCCTTAATTAAAAATTTAGGTTATGGTGAGGACTTACCAGTCGTTCCAGATCCTAAAATTATCAATCCCAAACAATTCATCGATGAATTAATTAATAAGCGTTTACCAAATAAAAATATTCCAGATACTCCACAACGGATTGCTAGTGATACTTCCCAAAAAATTCCAATTCGTTATGGTGTGACATTACAACGCTACATTGATGACCCTGATCGTGATCCGCGGGATTTGGAATTTATCCCGTTCATCATAGCCGGTTGGTGTCGTTATTTAATGGGACTTGATGACCAAGGCAAAGCTTTCGAACAAAGTCGTGATCCATTATTGGAAACTTTAAAACACTATTTAGTTAAAATTCAATTAGGTAGCCAAAATAATGATGTTCATCAAGCTTTAAAACCAATTTTAGAGAATCAGAGTATTTTTGGTAACAATTTATACGAAATTGGCTTGGGCGATAAAGTTGAAAATTACTTTACAGAAATGATTAGTTCCCAAGGAGCAATTAGAAAAACGTTGCATGAAACAGTCACTAATAAAAGTTATTAATTTGTAAAATATAATATGACAAAGGATGTTTGATATAAATGAAAAATATGGGTTTTCGCTGGTTTGGTTCTGATGATGATTCAATTAAGTTACAAGATATTCGTCAGATACCCGGAACAACTCAAGTAGTTGGAGCGTTATATGATGTGCCCGTAGGTGAAGTTTGGCCAAAAGACAAAATCAAAAATCTCAAAGACGAAGTCGAAGCTGCTGGGTTAAAATTAGAAGTGATAGAATCGGTTAATATTCACGATGATATCAAGATTGGTTTACCAACTAGAGATAAGTATATTGAGAACTACAAAGAAACCATTAAAAATTTATCTTACTATGGTATCAAAGTTATTTGTTATAACTTTATGCCCATCTTCGATTGGGTACGAACTAACCTTCATTATCAATTAAAAGATGGTTCTCATGCTTTAGCTTTTGAGCAAAAATACGTCGAAGGTAGTCCTGATGAAATTGCAGCTGCTGTGCAAAAAGACTCCAACGGTTATATCTTACCCGGCTGGGAACCTGAGCGTTTAGCGGAAGTTAAGCATCTCTTCGAATTATATAAAGATGTGGGCACGCAAAAGTTAACTGACAATTTGAAATATTTCTTAGATGCTATCATTCCTGTTTGTGAACAATATGATGTTCGCATGGCCATGCATCCAGATGATCCTCCCCGCCAATTATTCGGACTACCGCGGATCTTTAAAAACCGGGACGATATGTTAACCATTGAACAGCTATATGAATCAAAATATAACGGCTTTACTATTTGTACAGGCAGTTTAGGTGAGAATCCTAACAATGATGTTCCTGCCATTATTAGAGAATTTGTTCCCAAAGATCGTGTGCCTTTCGTTCATGCACGTAATATTAAATTTATGGGGAACAACGGTGATTTTCATGAATCACCGCACCTGTCTTCTGAAGGTTCTCTAGACATGTATCAAATTATGAAAGCTTTGTACGATACGGGATTTGATGGTTATATCAGACCGGATCACGGTCGCGATATTTGGGGTGAACAAGGACGCCCTGGATATGGATTATATGATCGTGCTTTGGGGATTACCTATCTCAATGGCTTATGGGAAGCAATTAACAAAGATCACAAATAATTTACTGATTACTAAAAGTGGTGGATAGATAATTCTTAAGGATTACTATTCATCACTTTTTGCTATTTTCAGAACCCAAAACTCAAAATCATTAATTTTATAAAGATTATTAAGGAGAAAATATTATGATACCAGACCTGAAAATTCAATATGCACATAGTCCACAAGATATAGACCATTACAATACCAAACAAATGCGAACGGAATTTTTAACCGAAAAAATTTTTGTTCCCGGAGAGATTCATCTAACTTACACTTACAATGACCGAATGATTTTTGGTGGCGTTTATCCTACCAATAAACCTTTAGAAATCGTTCTAAGCAAAGAATTGGGCGTTCAATATTTTTTGCAACGCCGTGAACTGGGCTTTATTAATATTGGTGGTAGCGGTTCAATCACCATTGATGGTCAACAGGAAAATATTACCCCTCATGATGGTTATTACATTGGAATGGGCACTAAGCAAATTATCTTTGCGTCAGATAATCCAAATAATCCTGCTAAGTTTTACGTAGTTTCTACCCCAGCCCATCATGCTTATCCCAATAAAAAGCTGCCTTATGCAGATTCTCTTGCTCTGCCTAAAGGTGATCAACAACATATGAACAAGCGGATTATTCATAAATATATTGATGCATCGCAAATGAAGACCTGCCAGCTACAAATGGGCTACACAGTTCTTGAATCTGGAAGCTCTTGGAACACAATGCCTGCTCATACTCACGCTCGGCGTATGGAAACCTACTTTTATTGCGAATTTGCCTCCAAAGATACACGTGTTATGCATATTATGGGGACACCTGCTAATACAAAACATATTTGGTTAGAATCCGAACAAGCTGTTGTTAATCCTAGCTACTCCATTCACTGCGGTGTTGGGACTGAAAACTATTCATTTATTTGGGCTATGTGTGGCGAAAATCAAACGTATGATGATATGGATCAAATTAAAATGCATGATTTACGTTAATTGAGCAATATAAAACGTTTTGTAAGAAAGTATTGCAATAATACAATTGTAAACAATTAGCATCTGAATCTTTACACAAATTAGCAATAACTTTTTTCATTAATTCTGGATCATAGGAACTTTATTTTAACTATCTTTAAATCAAAAAAGCCAACTTCCAACGTTTACCAATTATGGCAAGCTTTCGAAGTCGACTTTTTTAATTACTTTTCTTTTTGTGAACGTGCAATTAATTTTTGGGTAATTTGCTTCAAGGTGGGTTCAAACAGAGATTGTTTCGTAATTTGGTTTTGAGTAATTTGTTGCTGCCACCAATCATTTCGAATCACTTGCACCTGCGACAAAACCTGCTGTCCTGCTTTAGCTATCGAAATAATATTCCGCGTATGATTTTGATCGGAAACTTCTTGGGTTACATATTTCAACGCTTTTAGACGTTGTATTTCCCGGGTAATTTGGCCCTTACTAATCAACAATGTTTTGGCAATATCATTTTGACTTTGGGATCCTGTTTTACATAACAAAACTAAAATATAAGCACTCGTGGCATTCAAATGTAATTGTTGATAGGCCGCATGTGTATCTCGTAAAAATGCCCGGTGAATCACAGAAAAATATTGTGCGAAATCTCCCGGATAAAATTTATCAGTCATCTTTTTTAATTACCTACCTTTAAATTTAGTTTACCAGATTTTTCACGATTTATTGACAGATTTTTGAATTAGCTCACTTAATTTGAAATTTTTCAAAGAAAAAATTACAACCAAATGTGAATTTAGCTAACCACTTTTGTTACAAGTAATTGGTAATTTTTTTGAATACTATTTCACTAATTAAATTAAATATTTTTTGCAAAAAGTGATTGACAATTTTTTCACAAAGAACTATTGTTGCATTGTGAACGTTCACTACTTAACTTTTACAAACAAAAGGAGATGACCTTAGTGATTTCTACTTTAATTAGCGCCTTATTACCTGTAGTTGTCACTTTAATGCTGGGCTATTATGCCGGCTTTCGCCAAGATTTTAACGGTAATAGTGCGACTGAAATTAACAAATTAGTCATGAGTTATACTTTGCCGCTCAGCCTATTTGGCGGCATTGTAGCCACTAATGGCCACATTTTATTGCAGAATGTGCAAGTTGCATTATGGATTTTTATCGGAATGGTTGGCGGTTATGTAATTGTCCTATTAGTATTACGCTACTTGTTTAAAAATAGCCTCTCACTTGCAGCACTGAGAACTTTAGCTATTACTGGACCGGCAATTCCCTTCGTGGGTCCCACTGTTTTGGGAGCTTTATTTCCAGACAAAAGCGCCCTTTTAGTTTCAATTGGTGGTTTAGTCATGAACATTATTCAAGTGCCGTTAACCGTGATTTTACTTTCCAGTGATTCTAATCAAAAGATCAGCTTAGGCACTAACTTAAAAAATGCCTTAAAAAAACCAGTGGTCTGGGCCCCAATTTTGGCGTTTATCTTAGTCATGTGTGGCCTCACTATTTCTCCTGATTGGGAACGTTGCTTCTCTGTCTTAGGTCAAGCTACTGGTGGTTTAGCACTCTTTTCTTCAGGAATTGTGCTCTTTGAGAAAAAGCCTAAACTATCATTACCGGTTTGGGGCAACACGTTAACTAAAATCGTGATTATCCCCGCAATTATGTATCTACTCATGAAGTGGTGCCAAGTAGCACCGCAGACATTAAAAGAATCTCTAGTTTCCCTGGGCATCCCCACCGCTGCTATTTGTACAATCTTTGCTAACCAATATCACTTAGCCGAGCGCGAGATGGCTTCAACACTGTTCTTAAGTACCGTTTTATCAGTCATCACCTTAGGTTTTATTATCGTATTTTTAGGCATTTAATTTAATCAATAAAGGAGTTTATTCCAATGAATATTGCACAACAAATCGTTCAAGTTTTAGAAGATCGGGGCGTCAAATATGTTTTTGGTATCCCGGGTGAAGAAAATATTCGCATCGTCGATGCTATCCATGATTCAGATAAAATTCAATTTATTTTGGTTCGCCATGAACAAGGTGCTTCATTTATGGCTGACGTCTACGGCCGCTTAACAGGGCAACCAGGCGTTGCTACCGCTACCTTAGGACCGGGCGCAATTAACTTACTTTTAGGTGTTGCTGATGCCCAGACCAACTCGACACCACTGATTGCGATCACTGCCCAAGGTGGTTTGAATCGAATTTATAAAGAATCACACCAAGTGATTGACTTAAGAACTATGTTTCAGCCAGTGACCAAGTGGTCCGAAAACATCTATGAAGCTCAGGCCGCTCCAGAAATCATCAACAAAGCCTTTAATCAAGCTGTCAATGGTCGTCCTGGTCCCGTTTATGTGGGCATTCCCCAGGATATTGAACCGCAAAAGGCCGTGCCTAATATTCCCCTAGCTGCTTCCACTCCCGCTAATCAAACTATCCCACAAACAACCGATTTAAAGGCCGCTGCTGCTATTATCAAAGCAGCTCAACATCCGATTGCCTTAATTGGCATGGGGGTCATTCGCGATCACGCTAGTCAAGTCGTCAATGATTTCATCAAACAAACTAATTTACCAGCAGCCACCACTTTTATGGGAAAAGGAGCCATTGATGATCGTTTACCATCAGCTCTCGGTGTCATTGGTTTCATGCGCCACGACTATGAAAACTTTGCTTACGATCAAGCCGACGTTATCATTACGATTGGTTATGAACTATCAGAATTTGATCCTAGCCGGATTAATCCACAGGGTGACAAACAGATTATTCATTTGAATGATTTTCAAGAAGATACCGATGCGCATTATACCGTTAGTCAAAATTTAATCGGTAATTTAAAAGCTACTGTTCCGTTATTACAGGCTGAGCTCACTAACTTTCAAGTACCTGCCTTAAAAACTACGATCAAAGAAGCTGTGCAAGCTGAATTAACTTTTGGTCAACAAGAAAGTCAAGTTCCCCTCACTCCCCAACAAATTGTCACTGCTACTCGTGAAGCCGTCGATGACCAAGGCATTGTGTTAGTAGATACTGGTGCTGTCAAAATGTGGATGGCCCGTCTCTATCAAAGTTACACGCCAAACTCTGTGTTAATTGATAATGGTTTATCGACAATGTCTTGGACTTTACCAGGAGCTATTGGTGCCAAACTTGCTTGTCCTGACCAAAATATTTTAGCAGTTATGGGCGACGGTAGCTTTTTGATGAACTCGCAAGAACTAGAAACTGCCGTACGTTATCAAGTCCCAATGACCAACTTAGTCTGGGTTGATCAATCTTACGGCCTAATCAAATGGAAGATGGATATGGAATTAGGTCATCACTCCGAGGTTGATTTTAAAAATCCCGATTTGATTAGCTACGCCCAATCATTTGGTGCCAATGCTCATCTAGTCCAAAGCCGGCAAGATTTAGTACAAACCTTGCAAGCTAGCTTAAATAATCAACAAGTCAATGTTATTGTTTGCCCTGTTGATTACTCCGAAAATATGAAGTTAATTGACAAACTCGGTCAAGTTACGATTTCTCTTTAATAAACAGAAAGTAGGCAAAGTTTTATGAATGAATTTAGTATCAAACCCGCAATTACTAGTGTGCCTGATTTACCCACTTTATTTCAAGAATTACAAGTGGGTCAACATGATTTGCTCTTAACTAATCAGTATATTATTGAACCCCATTTGGACCTCAATCAACTTCCACTCGACGTGGTTTATCTCGAAAATTATATTCAGGGTGAACCCACTGATCAAGCGGCCGATCAATTACTACAACAAGTCAATACCAAAGATTATGATCGCATTCTTGCTATTGGCGGTGGTTCCGTGATTGATAACGCTAAATTACTGGTTTACGGTGCTGGAGTTAATATGCAGCAAATTGCTGCAAACGGCGCTAATTTAACTAAAAAGCGGCAATTGATTATTGTGCCAACGACCACTGGTACCGGCAGCGAAGTTACCAATGTTGCCGTCTTCAACTTTTTAGCTAAACAAACTAAAGTTGGCTTAGCCTACCCGCAAATGTATGCCGATCAAGTTTATCTAGTGCCGCAATTAGCGAAAACTATGCCTTATAAAGTGTTTGCTACTAGTTCCATTGATGCGTTAGTCCACGCAATTGAATCTTACTTGTCACCCAAAGCTACTAGCTTTAGTAAACTGTTTTCTGTGCAGGCTATGACAACAATTATTCAAGGCTACAATCAAATTATTATCCAACAACAAGTCGGGCAAACACCTCAAGGTCAATTACTCTTAGACTTTTTAGAAGCCAGTACTATGGCCGGTGTAGCCTTCGGCAATGCTGGTTGCGGCCCCGTTCATGCTCTAGCATACCCGATCGGAGCAACTTATCATATCGCTCATGGCCAATCCAATTATTTAGTATTTAGTGGCACCTTCAGAAAATATCAAGAATTGGGAGCTGATTTATCTGCTTTAGAAAATATTTTAGCAACGGTTTTACCTGTTGCTCCTAAAGCTACGCTCTCTGAACTAGAAAAACTAATTGACCAAATTTTACCCAATCAAAGTTTAAGTCAAATTGGCATGACTGAACAAACTTGCCAAGAGTTTGCCCAATCAGTGATGGACAATCAACAACGATTAATGATTAATTCCCCCATTACTTTAACTCAACAAGATGTCTGTGATATTTATACTCAATTACTTTAATTTTCTAATTAATTTCAGCAATGCTCGGCAATCTAACATGATTTCCGAGCATTTTTTGATCTTATTAGCTAATAATTAAAATTCATTTAAAAGCATTTTAATTTTAGGCTGCAATAATCAACATTGTTATATCAAAGTTTTTGCGACTAACTCCTTGCTTTTTAATTAGCTTTAAATTAGAATTGCGTTAATTTAAAGTTAAAGGAGTGCTACTTATGAAAAAAATAGCTTTAATTGGCCTTACTTTACTCACCAGTTTTGGATTAGTCGGTTGTGGTCATAAGAATGCAGATGCTAAAAAAGAAATCGCCATTGGAACATCAGCTGAATTAAGTACCGCCGACGTTTCATTAGCCATGGATAATGAATCTGCCGAAGTGGCCGAACAAGTCAATGAGGGACTTTACAACTTCAATAAAAAAGGCAAAATTATCCCCGCACTGGCCACCGGAATGCCTAAATTATCGAACAATCAAACTACTTATACCATTAACATGCGCCATAACGCCCACTGGAGTAATGGTAAACCTGTCACCGCCCAAGATTTTGTTTATGGCTGGCAACGAACTGTCAATCCCAAAACCAAATCACAGCAATCTTACTTTTTAGAAAATGTTAAAAATTATCAAGCAATTAATTCCGGCAAAATGAGCCCACAAAATTTTGGCATTAAAGCTACTGGCAAGTATCAACTGCAAATTCAACTAGAACACGCCGTCCCATATTTTCCATCAGTTTTAGCCATGAGCGCCTCCTTCCCTCTTTACAAACCATATGTCCAAGCCCAAGGTAAAAAATACGGTACCAGTTCCAAACATACTTTATATAACGGTCCCTTCACTCTCCAAGACTGGGACGGCACCAGCGATACTTGGTCTTATGTCAAAAATCCGCATTATTGGGATCAAAAGCACGTCCACTTGGACAAAATTAAAGTCTCTGTGATCAAGAGTCAAGATACTGGTGCTTACCAATTTGAATCTAAAGAATTAGCCATGGTACCTTTAACTGGTCAAGAAATTAAAAATCACGCCCAAAGTAAAGCTTTATATGTCCGCAAGTTACCCGGCACGCAATATTTAGAATTCAACAATAAGCGTAAACTCTTTAGTAACGAAAAAATTCGCCAAGCCCTGGCCATGGCCATTGATCGCCAACAATTGACGAGCAAAGTTTTACAAGACAAATCAGTACCAGCCACAGGGTTCGTTCCTACCGGTTTCAAAAATCCGCAAACTCATCAAGATTTTGCCAAACAGGCTGGACAATTAACCCAATATAACGTCAAGCAAGCGCAACAATTATGGCAAAGTGGACTCAGCGAACTGGGATTGAAATCGGCTAGTTTTACTATTACATCTAGTAACGATGATCAGACTAAGAAAGTGGACGAATTTTTGCAGTCACAATTACAAACCCACTTACCCAAACTCAAAGTTAACGTCAAACCAGTCCCGTTTAACAGTCGCCTAGCCTCTTGTGAAGCTGGCAATTACGACGCCGTCATCAATGGCTGGACACCAACTTTTGCCGATCCGACAGATTTCTTAAATCTTTTAACAACAGGTAACAAAAATAATGAAGGCAAATTTAGCGACAGCCAATATGATCAGTTAGTCAAGACTGCTAATAATCAATATGCTACGCAGCCACAACAACGTTGGAATAATCTGCAAGCCGCCAACAAACTAGTTGTTCAAAAAGCGCCAGTCGTTCCCTTGTATTACCTATCTCTTGTTTATTTGATTAACCCCAAACTCAAAGGTATTGTGATGGGACCTATGGGCTTTCCATATTACAAAAATGCCATCATGAACTAATTAAATTCATTGGTTAATTAAAATAAAATTACCAATTGACCAAAAGATATTAATAATAAAGACTATTTTCAATTAATTTAACTGCGTTTTAGCACACAATCAAGATTGTTGATTATACAATCCGATTAGCTGAAACGCAGTTTTTTTATGAAGTATAATGCTTAGCCAAGGTCGTCTAGGCATGAATATTCAGTCACTTAGTCAAAAAATTATTAGCCAAATTATTATTATTATTTTTTAAATTTCTGAATTTAATTTTTAAAAACTTTTTTACATTTATTTTTAATTTTAGTTTGCAATTAAATTAATGTCGAATTAGAATAAAATTAATTTCTAAATTATTTAAGGAGGGATGTTCATGAAGAAAATCTATTTAATGGGTTTGACCTTACTTAGTAGCCTAAGCCTTGTTGGTTGTGGTCATAATAATGCCACCAACAAAAAAGACATTTCCATTGGGACTTCCGCAGAGTTAAGCACTGCCGATGTTTCACTGGCGATGGATAATGAATCTGCCGAAGTTGCCGAGCAAGTCAATGAGGGCTTATATAATTTCAATAAAAAAGGTGAAATTATTCCAGCATTAGCCACGAGTAAGCCGAAATTGTCAAACAATCAAACTACTTATACGATTAACATGAGACATAATGGTCACTGGAGCAACGGCAAGCCTGTGACCGCGCAAGACTTTGTTTATGGTTGGCAACGGACTGTTGATCCCAAAACTAAATCACAGCAATCTTATTTTTTGGAAAACGTTAAAAACTATAAAGAAGTTAATAGTGGTAAGTTAGCCCCGAGTAACCTCGGCATCAAAGCCACTGGTAAGTATCAACTGAAAATTCAGTTAAATCAAGCCGTGCCGTACTTCCCATCCGTTTTAGCGATGAGTGCTTCGTTCCCATTGTATAAACCGTATGTTCAAGCTCAAGGTAAGAAATACGGTACCGATGCCAAACATACTTTATATGATGGACCGTTTGTCTTAAAAGATTGGGATGGCACTAGTGACACTTGGTCCTATGTCAAGAATCCCCATTATTGGGATAAAAAGCACGTCCACTTGAACAAAATCAAAGTCTCCGTTATTAAAAGTCAGGATACCGGTGCTTACCAATTTGAATCCAAAGAATTGGCAATGGTGCCCTTAACCGGGCAGGAGATTAAAAATCACGCTAAGAGCAAATCATTATATGTTCGTAAACTTCCGGGAACTATGTATCTGGAATTCAATACTAAACGCAAATTATTTAGTAATGAAAAAATTCGCCAAGCCATGTCCATGGCTATTGATCGCCAACAACTGACCGGCAAAGTTTTACAAGATAAATCAGTTCCAGCTTCTGGCTTTGTGCCAACTGGTTTTAAAAACGAACAGACTGGTAAAGATTTCTCCAAAGAAGCAGGGCAATTAAACCAATATGATGTTAAACAAGCTAAGCAACTCTGGCAAAGTGGGTTGAGCGAATTGGGACTCAAATCGGCTAATTTCACTATTCTTTCTAGCAACGATGATCAAACTAAAAAAGTCGATGAATTCTTACAGTCACAACTGCAGACGCATCTGCCTGGTCTCAAAGTTTCAGTCAAATCAGTCCCATTTAATAGTCGGTTATCATCCAGTCAATCCGGAGATTTTGATGCCGTCATTAATGGTTGGACACCAACCTTTAATGACCCTACTGACTTTTTGAACCTCTTAAAGACCGGCAACAAGAACAATGAAGGCAAATTCAGCGATAGTAAATACGATCAGTTAGTCGACAATGCTAACGGACAATATGCTACACAACCACAACAACGTTGGGATAGTTTGCAAGCTGCTAATAAGATGGTGGTTCAAAAAGCGCCCGTCGTTCCTATGTATTATGTCTCAATGGTCTATTTAATTAATCCAAAATTAAAGAATGTTGTCATGGGTCCCATGGGCTTCCCATATTATAAAAATGCCTACATGAAATAAAAAATAACTATTAGGAGTAAATTCAATTATGAAAATTTATATTTCTACTGATGTCGAAGGTTTAGCAGGTATTACTGATTGGAACATGGACGATCACGATACTGCCAAGTTCCGGAAGCTTTATAACGAACAAGTTGCTTGGACCCTTCAAGGCATTCAACAAGCAACGAACAACAGTCAAATTGATGAAATTTTGATTTCTGATTCGCACGCCAGAGGTACGAACTTAGATTATGACTATTTATCAGATATTGACGACCGGATCTCTTTAATTAGTGGTTATCCGCGTGAAGATTATATGATGAGTGGCTTGGATGATTCCTTTGACCAAATTTTCTTTGTTGGTTACCACTCAGGAATTGGTAAATTACACGGCAATATGGATCATAGTTACAGTGCCCGTTCTGCTTATAATGTCTGGATTAATGGTCAATATCAAAACGAAACGACTATTAATGTCGCTTATGCTAACGAATTGGGTGTTCCGGTAACTTTAGTCATTGGTGACTCGGCACTTAAAGAACAACTCGTCGACGAAAAAATGTGTCCAACTCCTAAAGTAGTTGTTACAAAAAAATCCTTAAATCGCTTCTCCGCGATGAGTTATCCGCGCAAACAAGTTAAAGCTGATATTATCAATGGTGCCAAAGAAGTAATTGACAATCCGGCGCCTTATACTGCTGTGCAACCATTAAGCACACCTTTAACTTTAAAGATTCAATTAGCTAATACTGCTAAGGCAGATGCCGTTGAACAAATGCAAGATGTAACACGCGTTGATGGGCGCACAGTGGAAGTTCAATGCCCATCCATGAAAGCTCTGTTAAATGAAATTATTGCCATTGTTATGTTAGCTGGTACTCAAGACTAATTAGGAGTAGTGTAAATGAAAGAAAATCAAGAAATTGAACTAATTAAACATTTTTCCAATTTAAATGGTGCTTCCGGTTTTGAAATGGAAGTCGCTAAATATTTTCAAGAACAAACTAAACCCTTTGGGCAAACCAAAATTGACGGAATGTTTAATAGTTACGTCAGTCGCCAGCAAAATACTGGCAAACGCCCAATGATTCAAATGGATGCACATGCCGATTCGGTCGGTTTTATTGTTCAAGCCATTCGACCAAATGGTTTAATTAAATTCGTACCGTTAGGCGGTTGGGCTCCAACTAATATTCCAGCTATGCGGGTGCGGGTTTGCAATCAAGACGGTCAATATATTAAAGGTGTCGTAGCCACTAAGCCACCACATTTTATGACTGACGCCGAACGTAACGCTGTGCCCCAAATTGCCGACTTATCGGTTGATGTTGGTTCCACTAGTCGTGAAGAAACTATTAATGACTTCAAAATTAACACTGGTTGTCCGATTGTGGTGGATGCTGATTGCGAATACTTTGACACCACCCGCATGTTCTTCGGCAAAGACTTTGATAATCGCGTTGGTGCCGCTGCTTTAGTTGCCACTTTATCTGATTTAGCTGATCAAGATTTAAATGTTGATTTAACCATGGCTTTGTCAACTCAAGAAGAAGTTGGAACGCGCGGGGCTGAAGTTACTGTGCGTAACATTGACCCTGACTTGTCAATTGTCTTTGAAGGTTGTCCATGTGATGATACTTTTACGCCTGATTGGTTAGCGCAAACTGGTCTCAAACGCGGACCAATGCTCCGTGATATGGATACATCCTTTATTGCTAATCCATTATTTGAACAATACGCTGATGATTTAGCTACCAAAAATCATATTCCGCATACTCGTTCGGTCCGGACCGGCGGCGGTGTTAATGGCGCTCCGATTTTATACTATCGCGGAGCTCCAACTATTGTCATTGGCATTCCAGTGCGCTATGAACACACAGCTTTCAACTGGGCAAATCTTGATGATTTTGAAAACGCCGTTAAACTAGCCGTCAAGATTATTGAATCAATTGACGAACCAACGATTAACAGTTTTAAGGGCGAATAAATTGTAAAATACCTCTAAAAAAATATCCATGATTGAATGTTCTGAGTTAGTTAATACTAATGAAATTCAATTAATGGATATTTTTTATTTGTAATTGTTCCAATTATTGCTTTACAAGATGATTAACGACAAAATCAACATCATTATTACACCAAAAAACATTGGTACCCAAGTGCGTCTAATAATTTGTAAAGGTGCCAACTGAGTTTCACCTGCAACAATCAAGACTACTGCCGCTACGGGCGAAACTGCTCGAAACAAATTGCCTGCTAATTGCATCGGTACCGATAATGCCATTGGCGCAATCCCAGCGGCTTTAGCTAATGGCACAATTAAGGGAATCATCGCAAAGATTAAGGCCATACCACTGCCACTTAGTAAAACAATTACTGCTGTAAAAATAACCATAATGACTGGCAGGATAAAACCAGCTCCTGTTAAATGGTGCATCATCGTTTGGATCAGATTGATTAAGCCCATAGAAGTCAAACCTTGGACAAAGACCTGTGCTGATACTAACAGAGCTACCACACCCATTACGTTGCCCATCCCATTAAAGAACGCATTAGTTTCCTTGAGCACACTTTTTATTTGCCGCTTTTTACAAAATTCAACAAAGACCGCAATTATAAAACTCATAATTGAGACGACCTGAACACTTAAAGTCAATTGGTGTTTCAGTCCTAAATTGATAAAAAAGACAACTAATAATAAAATAATTGGCAATAATGGTAAGATTCCATAAATCAAGCGCCAGCCCCCAGAATAATCTGGAACTTGTTGAACCTCTTTGACCTGATTGGGGTCTGATCTTTGCGCCAATTCCGCTGAATAAGATAAATTTTCTGGATACTTTTTATCCTGATATTTTTGCCAAAAGTAATGCACGACTGCCATCGCTAAAATAGTCGGAATAGAGATAATAGCATGGTACTTAAAGACATAGGTACTAACCGGTAAGTGCAACTGAGCTGCTACAGCCACATTATCGGCCCCTAAGGGCGTGGGGACAATGGTCGCAGAAGTAGCAATCACAGCCGCCGCGCTAAACCTGGACATGCCCGCAGTTCTTAAAACTGGATATAAAGTTGCTAACAGAATAATGGCTAAATTAGCAGCACTGGGAATAACTAAGGACATGAGGGTGCCTAATAAAAAGACAATTGGCACTAAGATATACACAGATTTAATCTTTTTAATGGGCTTACTTAAGGCATCAACAGTTACTTGATTAGCTTGGATTTGGTTCATATAAGAACTATAGCCACCCAATAACAAAATCACAAATCCTGGACCCACCAAAGTGTTACTAAATTGATCAGCTAATGATTGAAACGGATTGAGCCACACATTTCCCGTTGGCACAGTAACTTTGACTTTTTGTCCCAATATAAGGGCAACATACATCAAAATTAGCCCCAACAGTAATAATGTCATTTTAATATCGTTCTTCTTAATCAACATATAAACTAAAATACTGACTGCGATTAAACTAATTAACAAGATTAGAATAGTTTGCATTAAGTCTATCCCCCATAAAAACTAAATATCAATCATTCAGCTGGAAATAACGGTACTGGTTGTTGTGATTTAACATCGAACATTCCTTGATCAGAAATCTTTAATGCCGGTGAAACCAAGAGCGATAACGTCGACAAAGACATAATTTCATTAAAATGATGATAGCCTAAGCTTTGCATTCCTTGACGCACCTCCGCTAATTGTTGCCCCAGTTCTGGAATCGGAGCATTAGATACCACCCCACCAATTGGTAGTGGCGCGTTAGCAATGATCTGCTGATTTTTAGCTACTACATAACCGCCTTGCTGTTGTACTAATTGATTTTGTGCTACGACCATATCTTTTAAATCAGTGCCCAAAACTAATAAATTGTGGTGATCATGTGCCCATGTGGTTCCAATTGCGCCGGGGTGATTAATAGCACCTTTGATCAGAGCAAATTGTAATGGATAATGGTGCCCATAACGCTCTTGGACTACTAATAAAGCTAAACCAGCCGCTTGCCATTGTACGTGATGGTTTTTGACTGTAAGGGTAGTGGGTTCACATTTGGTAAAGGTACTGGTTGGTTCAATTGCAATGACATTGGCCGTTACTTGCCCATTTTCTTGGGCAACTGTTAAATCTAAATCCTTGACCGTTAAGGGACTAGCTTGTACTGAATGGCTTAATTGTTCACTAAAATGCACTGGTTGGGGTTTAATATCTTGAACCAAGCGACCATTTTTATACACTGAATTAATTTTAAAAGTTGCTAAGTCGTCTAAAACGATTAAATCGGCCACCCGGCCCGGGGCAATCGCACCTCGATCCCATAGTCCCATGCGACGAGCAGGTGTATAAGTTGCCATATAAATAGCCATTTCTGGACTGAGACCATAACTAATTGCTTGTGCCACCAATTTATTTAAATGGCCTTCGCGTAAATCATCAGCCATTACATCATCGGTTACAAAACAAACATGTTCGTACAGTTGCTGATCAATAATCGTTTGAATGATCTCCGGCTTCAACGACTTGGCCTGAATCTCCACAAACATTCCGTTAGCAATGCGCTGTAACATCCCCGTGGGTGTCTGCTGAGTATGATCCGATGTAATCCCACCGGCAATAAAGCGGGCTAAATCTTCGTCTAAGTACTTGGGGCAATGTCCTTCCAGCGGCATCGTCGGTCGTTTTTTGCGACACACGGCAATTAACTTATTAATCAGAGAATCCGGTTGCGCCACTACGCCTTTAAAGTTCATAACTTCGCCCAGAACTACCACCCGCGGATCATCTAATAATTGACTGGCTGCTTGTTCGTCAATGACTCCTCCCGTCGTTTCCATCTGGGAATTAGTTGACGGCACCGAGGACGGAATAGCAAAAAAGATATCAATTAAGCTCGGTTGATCCATAAACTCTTTCAGTCCACTCAATCCAGCCACGTTAGCAATTTCATGGTCGTCCGCCACAATCGTCGTGGTGCCAAATTTGGCGGCTTGGGCGCCAAAAGCCGTGGGGGTGGTCATTGAACTTTCAATGTGCATATGTGCATCAACTAAGCCGGGAATCACAAATTTATCGTTTAAATCAATCACTTGCTGGGCTTGGGGCTGTTCCTTCGTTAACCAATAAATTTGCCCGTCCTTCACGGCAATATTGACTTTTTGAAATTTTTTTAAGTAAACATTAAAAACCTGTGCATTGATAAAAAGCTGATCAACAACTGTCATGATAACAATCTCCTTTATTTTTTATAATTCAATCTTATTATACTACTAATTCAAGAACTATATCAGTATAAAATCAGAATATAATTCGTATATACAGAACTATAAATTGTATCATCTATTATATAGTACGTATTTATCTAATAAAAGCAAAAAAGACCTCAAATCAAAATAAATATGAACTTTGAAATAGATTAACTACCATCTCAAACTTTATTTATCTGACTTTGGTCTTTAAATTTACTTGTCAATTTTAATTAATTAGTTCTATTTTGATAAATCCAGAGTTTTTACGCCAAAATTTTGTGTCATTGCTTTACTTTATCGACATAGTAACCCAAACCACAGCATGACACCCTAGTTAAAGATTTTTGAGGGCGCAATTTTTTCTCTTTTATGCTGTTCCAGCCTTTTGATAATTCTTAATTTCCGCCGCAAATTCTGCCAATAATTTTGACCGATATTTTTTAGAACCCCGCCGTTGTTTAACGTGTTGCCACAAAATGGCAGCTACTTTCATTTTAGGCTGGTAATCTTTTGTTAATGGATCTTGGCAAAAATCTTTTACAAAGTTATTCCATTGATAGGTCTGTTCTTCAGCCGTAACAACCGTACAAGACGGAGTTTGATAAGCATCAATTAAATCTTGAACCGTTGCCTCATGATCCTGCTCAAGCTGAACAGAACGCAGCTTAATAGCCATCGCCTTTTTAAACGAAAACTTTGCCACTCCAAAATACTGCGCAAAAAATTTCCGGGCTTCATTATTCAAGGTAAAACCACTATCTAACAATTTAGTCGTCGGCTGCAAATCTTGCCATTTTAAATTATTAGATTGAACTTTACGTCGCGGTTTAATCAGTGCTACTGGTATTCCATCTAAAAATTGGACTAAATATTGGGTTAATTCAGCCTTAGTCCCATAAGTCGGTAAGTGATATTGACGACAAAAAGATTGTAATTCTTGCTTATACCAATAATATTGCAAAAAAGTTGTACTAGTTAACTGGGAACTAAATTCTGGTCGTTGATCCATTCATTGTTCCTCCTCATACAGAACTTTTGAACCTAACCCAATTAATTAATTCGCTCTAACCGGGTAACACTTTCCACGTGCTTAGTCATTGGAAACATGTCGACTGGAGTGCTAATTTTGGCTTGATAATCCGTACGTAATAAATCTACATCGCGAGCCAGCGTAGCTGGGTTACAACTGATATAAACGATACGCTGGGGTTTTAAGCTGTGAATACTCTCAATTAAGCTAGCATCTAAGCCTTTGCGTGGTGGGTCCACCACTAACACGTCAATTGGGCGTTGTTCTTGTGCCCATTTTTGTAAGACATCTTCTGTCTTACCAACAATAAATTGGGCATTATCAATTTGATTAATCGCGGCATTAACTTGCGCATCGTGCACGGCTTGTTTGACTACTTCAATGCCAATCACTTGCTGCGCCTTGTCGGCTAAACTCAAACCAATCGTTCCAATCCCAGAATAAGCATCCACAACGATTTCTTGTCCCGTTAAAGCTGCTGCGTCAATCGCTAATTGATATAATTTTTGCGTTTGCTCCGGATTAACTTGGTAAAAAGATTGCGGCGAAATGCGAAATTCTTTTCCTAAAATTTGATCCGTAATATAACTTTGACCTGCTACTAATTCAAACTTCGAACCCAAAATCACGTTCGTTTTCTTCGCATTGATATTTAAATACAAAGACTTAACAGTAGCATTTTGCATAATTGCTTTACATAACTGTGGCAACTGTTTCATTTTATCAGACATAACGACCAACACTACCAACAGCTCACCAGTTGTTGCAGAGCGCCGCACCATGATATGGCGCACTTGACCACGATTGTGTATCTCATCGTAGCCTTGTAAACCAAATTGTCGTAATAAGTCCCGAATTTGATTAATTTCCGCATCAATTGCTGGCGCTTGAATCAAATAATCATCTAATGGCACTAAATCATGGGAGCGACTGCGAAAGAAACCGGTCGTGGCTTGACCTTGAAGCGTCCGTACTGGAATCTGTGCCTTATTGCGATAACCTAGCGGCTGCTTTGCCCCCACGGTCGGTTGAACGGCGATGTCTAAATGATGCTTTTGAAAATTATTCACCACTTGTTGCCGTTTAAATTCTAACTGCCGCTCATAACGCCAATGAATGAGCGGTGCAATACCCGTTTGAATATATTTGGGATCGTATTGGCTCACCCGATCTGGTGAAGCTTGTAAAACTTCTAAAGTTTTAGCAAAACCAAACTTGCGGCCTACCTTCGTGACTACTGCTTTAACCTGCTCTTGTGGCAAGGCATTTTCCACAAATAACGAGTAGCCGTCAACTTTAGCCACGCCTAAGCCTTCATAGGACAAATCTAAAATCTCCAACGTCACAACTTGATTCTTTTTTAAATTGGTTGTTTGCATAATTTTTCCTTTTACCTAATTTGACTAAAAAAGTTGTCTCCCCCAACAAAAACATTTGCTGAGTTGAAGTCTAACAACTTCGAGACAACTTTAATAGTTATTCTTTTAATGAATTAACACCTTGAACAAACTGTTCTTCAGCTTGCTTTTCATCAGGCGTTTCTGTATTTAACGAGTGATCCGGGATGGCATCAATATCGGCAAAAATTTGAATATGGTGCCGTAAAACCTTGATCTCCATCGGTGCGTCACCACCATATTCGCCATCCAAATTAATCATAATCCGCTGATCATCATTGGGGCGAACAAAAAGCTTTTTGGTTTTAGTATAAATAATCTTTGGATCATCAATATGCTTACCGCCATTCAAAGCTTTGGCAATTAACACTAGAATTTCGGCAATATTGGCGCCTTTAACAATTAACAAAGATGCCTTACCATCACCCAATTCTGCATCGGGAGCAACTTGCTCAAAGCCACCAACGGAATTCGTCAATCCCGATAAGAACAGTGTCACATCACCATCATAGACGCCATCGTCATACTCAATATGCATGTTAATTGGTTTGATTCGGGGCAACATCTCAGCGCCTTTAACTAAGTAAGCTAAATACCCCAAAATGGACTTATATTCTGACGGTACTTCATAAGTCACTTCCGAGATGGAGCCTCCACCAGCAATATTCATAAAATAGTGGTCGCCTGCTTTGCCAATATCCATTGGCAATAATTGCTTTTTTAAAATGACGCGGGCCGCAGCTACGGGATCATTGCGGGGAATTTTCAAAGCCCGCGCATAATCATTCGTTGTCCCACCAGGAATCACTGCCATGGGCGGGCGCTTATCTAATGGTGAAATGCCGTTCACCACTTCGTTTAAGGTTCCATCGCCCCCAGCAGCCACAATTAAATCAAACCCTGCTAAAGCTGCCCGCTGGGCTTCTTTTTGGGCAGATAACGGTTCTGGCGTCGTTTGAAAAGCACTCGCTTCATACCCCGCTTCTTCCAACACATTTAAAATGCCCGCAACACTTTTTAAAATTGTTTCATTTCCCGAGGTTGGATTATAAATCAACCGAGCTTTCATTCATTAACCTCTTAGCGTTTTTTGATTTCTGCATTTAAAATTTGGTTCACCATCTTAGGGTTAGCCTTACCACGCGTTTGTTTCATAATCTGACCAACTAGAAAGCCGATAGCCCGATCTTTACCATTTTTAAAATCAACGATTGATTGTTCATTATCATCCAAAATTTGATTAATAATTGGTGTCAACACGTTAGGATCAGATTCTTGAACCATTCCCTTAGCCTCAACGAACGCCTTCGGTTCAGTTCCGTTAGCAATCGTTTCTGCAAAAACTTTCTTCGCAATTTTCGAAGAAATCGTGCCATCTTTAACTAAATTAATCATTGTCGCTAAGTTTTGCGGTGTCAACTTCGTTTGCGCCAAATCCAAATCGTTTTCGTTCAAATAAGCATTGACATTGACCATCAACCAATTAGAAACTTGCTTGGCATCAGCACCTAAAGCGACGGTTTGATCAAAGAAATCTGACATTTCTTTGGTATCTGTTAGAACACCCGCATCGTATTCTGGAATGCCCAATTCGTCAATATAGCGTTGCCGTCTTTTATCAGGCATTTCTGGAATGGCTTGTTTAATTTGTTCAATCCATTCACTAGTAATATGATAATCTGGCAAATCTGGTTCTGGGAAATAACGATAATCATCGGAGCCTTCCTTGACCCGCATCAAAATCGTTGAAGCTGTGGCCTCATCGTAACGCCGCGTTTCCTGCGCCACTGAACCCCCTGCCATTAAAACCTCGGATTGCCGCTTGGTTTCAAAAGCTAAACCATTTAACACATGTCTAAACGAGTTTAAGTTCTTTAATTCAACTTTTTGGCCTAATTTATCTGAGCCAATGGGGCGAATAGAAATATTAGTATCCACCCGCATGGAGCCTTCTTCCATTTTGACATCTGAAGCACCAGTAAATTGGACAATTTGCCGCAATTTTTCTAAATAAGCATAAGCCTCTTCTGGTGAAGCAATATCAGGCTTGGACACAATTTCAATTAATGGTGTACCTTGCCGATTCAAGTCAACATACGAGTAACCATCATCCGCATGGGTATTTTTACCAGCATCTTCTTCAACATGCATTTCTTCAATACCAATTTTTTTCTTGTGTCCATTAACTTCAATTTCAATCCAGCCATCATGAGCCAACGGTTTTTCTTTTTGCGTAATTTGATAAGCTTTGGGATTATCTGGATAAAAGTAATTCTTCCGATCAAAATGCGTATGGTGTTCAACTTCCGCATTCAAAGCTAAAGCAACCATAACTCCTAGACGGTAAGCATTTTGGTTAACGGTCGGCAAGGTTCCCGGCATCCCAAAGTCAATCACATTAGTCATCGTATTGGGACTAGCACCATAGGAAACGGGAGCGGGACTAAACATCTTGGATTTTGTTTTGAGTTCCACGTGCACTTCTAGGCCAATTGTCGTTTCAAAGTTCATTAATTATTGCCTCCTAACTGTGGACGTTGCTGTAAAAATGCTGATTCATCTTCGACAACTTGGGCAGCATTAAAAATAGTTTGTTCTGCAAAAGGCTTAGCAATCATCTGTAAGCCCACTGGCATTCCTTCAGCTAATCCCACAGGCACTGAAGCTGCTGGTAAACCAGCTAAGTTGGCCGGAATAGTCAAAATATCGTTCATGTACATAACTACTGGATCTTCAATCCGACTCCCTAAGTCAAAGGCCGTTGTTGGTGCGGTAGGTCCTACGATTAAATCATAATCTTGAAAGACTTTATTAAAATCATCCATAATTAATGTCCGCACCTGTGCCGCCTTATTAAAATAAGCATCATAGTACCCAGCTGATAAAGCAAAACTACCTAACATAATCCGGCGCTTAACTTCATCACCAAAACCTTCACTACGTGACTTAACGTAAACATCATCCAAGTTATGAACATCTTGTGCTCGATAACCATACCGAATGCCATCATAGCGTTGTAAGTTAGAAGAAGCTTCACTTGATGCAATAATATAATAAACTTGCACCGCATATTGCGCATGTGGTAATTGGACGGTATCAATCGTGGCACCATTTTGTTCTAAAATGCGAATGCCCCGTTCAACTTGCGCTTTGACTTGTTCATCGACACCTTCACCCATAAACTCTTCGGGAACGGCAACTTTTAAGCCACGCACATCAGCTTGAATGTTCCAATCAGGCACTGGTTGTTGGGTACTTGTATTATCATGTTGATCAAAACCACTGATCGCTTGTAAAACTTGAGCTGAGTCAGCCACGTGGCGTGACAAAACGCCCACTTGATCCAAACTTGAACTAAAGGCAATCACGCCCCAACGCGAAACGCGACCATAAGTCGGTTTAATTCCAAAAACGCCATTAAAGGAAGCCGGCTGGCGCACGGAACCACCAGTATCAGTTCCTAAAGCAGCAATAACTTGACCTGAAGCCACTGCCGAGGCCGAACCACCAGAAGAACCGCCGGGAACCTTTTGCGTATTCCAAGCATTTTTAACGGGTCCAAAATAAGATGTTTCACTGGAAGAACCCATCGCAAATTCATCCATATTGGTTTTACCAATATTAATTAAACCAGCCTCAAACGCTTTTTGCGTCACCGTGGCATCATAAGTTGGCACAAAATTATTTAAAATTTTACTAGCAGCAGTCGTGGTCATGCCCTTAGTTAAAATATTATCCTTAATGGCCAACGGAATTCCCTTTAAGGTTTCATCAGGACCCACCGCTACTGGTGCCAATTGGGCTGCAGCGTCATTGACAGTAATAAAGGAATTCAACTGTGGATTCAGTGCCTGGATATTTTCTAAAGTTGCTTGTACTAACTCTTGACTACTAATTTGTTTCGTAGCCAGTTTTTGATGGAGCGTCGCAATTGTTTCATCAAAATAATTCACGTTACTTGTCCCCCTGATTTAACATTGATGGCACTTTAATAAAGCCACTCTCTTGTTCTGGAACATTTTTTAAAAGTGTGTCGCGACCCGGACCTTCTTGGGGCTCATCAAGTCGAAAAGTACTCTCTTGCCGTGCAATATGCGTCGTTGGCGCAACTCCTGCCGTGTCCACTTGATTTAATTCATCTTCCATTCGAATAATGTCGTCTAACTGCACCGTAAAATGTTCTAAACTGGCATCATCAAATTCTAACTTTGATAAGTCAGCCACATGGCGCACTAATTCTTTATCAAGCATTAAATCATCCCTTCATAAACACAATATTTAATAAATGAGCTCTCTAACTTTAATAAGAAGTCAAAACATGACTGCTATACTGTTTACTATTATAATCTTTTGTTAACAACGACTGCAAATCCTGAACGGTTTGAATTTTAATTTCTACGGCTGGTTGTTGTGGTAAATATCGATTAGCTGAATCTTGGACAAATTGCGTGAAACTATTGATCTGTGCCACACCGTAGAATTGAGTCGTAATTGTAATAGCTAGTCCTTGTAAGGAACCATCCTGATAATGAGCCTGCGCAGTTACCCCACTTAAATTAGGGAAATAACTTTGCACATGGTTCTTAAAGTTAGAGAAGCTATCGGCATCGCTACTATTAATCGGTGATTCATCATTAACCACCGGCCAAACTTGATTTTGTTGTTTAATAGCTTTCCAGTCAGCAACTTGCTTTTGCTTCGGCTGACTTACACCATAACTAAAGAAAGTCCCTCCGACTAGCGAGTCATTCACATTTTGTTTATACAAACCAACTGTAATAGGCACATTTTTTAAACTGGCTTTTTGGCGTAAGCGCGTAACAATCTCATCGGCCATTTTCTTCCCCTGCGCTAAGCGCTGTTCCGGGGTAATTTTCGTTTCAAACTGAGCACCATACTTTTCCTTAGTATAATAATCGACGTCATTCATTGCCAAGCCAATTGTCACACCGGATAAAGTATAACTTTTATCATTCTGTGTATAAAAATCCTGTTCCAATAATTGCTGCAGGTAAATAGGATTGCGCTTATCGGGCTCTAGTGAACCATTATCTTCCGGATTTAATCCCATCGGATTTTTGGCTGATTTACGATCTAACCAATTTTGGGCCGTTTTGGCCGAAATAATTTTACCTTCCTGAAAAGAGTAACGATCAGTAGAAAATTCTTTCTTCGAAATATCCAGTAGGCCACTTTCAAAGGCTGCTTGATTACCATCATTATCACTATCGCTATCAGCCGTTAAACCGGCAATCGGACTGGTATGATACTTGCCATTGTTCAGTAAGGTACTATATTGTCCGGTTTTCGAAGCCCCGGTAGTCGTCATCTTACTGCTTTTTTCATTACTATGTGAAGACAAAGTGGAATTATTTAAGTTACCACAACCAGCTAATAATAACGTTGTCAAAACGACAGTAATAATCCCCGCAATCTTATTTTTTGGCATATTTACACTTCCTCAAGTTGTTGTTGTAATTGGCTTTCATCCCAAATAGCTACTCCTAATTGCCGAGCCTTCGTTAATTTACTACCCGCTTTTGCACCAGCAATTAAAATATCGGTTTTTTTGGAAACGGAACTAGTAACATGCGCTCCCAAATGTTCTAGTTGTGTCGTCAATTGCGCCCGCGTATAGTGTTGCAAAGAGCCCGTCAAGACAATTGTTTTACCATTAAAGATGGTATTATCACTTGAAGCACCAGCAGTTTGATAAGTTAAATTGACTTGTAACTTGGCTAATTCTGTAACTAGTTGTTGCACTTTCGGATTTTGGAAATAAACAGTCACACTGTCCGCAATAATCTCCCCTAAAGTTGCAATCTGCGCAATTTGCTCTTTGGAAGCAGCCATCAACGCGGTTAAAGTTTGAAAATTTTGTGCTAATAATAACGCCGCTTTCGCACCAACATGGCGAATCCCTAAACCATATAATAAGCGTTCTAAGGAATTAGCTTTCGAGCGGTCAATAGCTGTTAACAAATTATGAATGGATTTATCTTTAAAACCCGGAATTTCCGTCAAGTCACTGGCTGTTAGCCGGTACAAATCAGCGACATCGCGTACTAAGTGTTTTTGCCACAACTGTTGGATAATTTTCGGGCCTAAACCTGTAATGTCCATGGCATTCCGTGATGCAAAATGAGTTAAGCCCTCTTGCACCTGCGCCGGACACATTGGATTAATACAACGTAAAGCTACTTCTTCTTCCAGATGCACCAGTTGTGATTGACAAGAAGGACATTGTTGTGGAATGACGTATGGTTGACTATCACGAGAACGCTGATCAACCAAAACTTGCGAAACTTCGGGAATAATATCCCCCGCTTTATGAAGCAATACCACGTCATGCAAGCGAATATCTTTTTGTTTAATTAAATCTGGATTATGCAACGTGGCCCGCGCCACTGTCGTGCCCGCCAATTGTACAGGATCCATCACAGCAGTCGGTGTCACCACACCTGTCCGCCCCACAGTCCAGACAATCTCATTAATCCGCGTTTTAGCTTGCTCGGGGGGAAATTTATAAGCAATTTCCCACCGTGGAACTTTGACCGTATTACCCAGAGTTGCTTGGGCTTGGAGGTCATTGACTTTTAAAACTACTCCGTCAATGCCATAGGGTAAATCAGTCCGTAATTCTTGGTATTTAGCAATAAAATCTTGCACGCCTTCTAAGTCATGACTGACAAAATGGTCAGGATTCGTTTGAAAG
Source organism: Bombilactobacillus sp. ESL1187 (assembly GCF_058107155.1). Taxonomy (NCBI): domain Bacteria; kingdom Bacillati; phylum Bacillota; class Bacilli; order Lactobacillales; family Lactobacillaceae; genus Bombilactobacillus; species Bombilactobacillus sp. ESL1187. The sequence goes on along the minus strand of NZ_JBYLTZ010000001.1, from coordinate 1,228,546 downwards.
CCCAAATCTTGCATTGTCGTCAAAGCTTGGGCTTGATTATTCACAGCTAAAGCTTGCGGTTGCATCAAAGTGTAGATAAAAGTGCTTAATTGCCGTTGTTTCGTGACTTGTGCATCCAATTGCCGTAAGCTACCCGCAGCAGCATTGCGCGGATTGGCAAAAGCACTAGCGCCGTTTTGATCACGCTTTTGATTTAATTGTTGAAAAGCAGCCTTGGACATGTAGCATTCACCACGAACTTCCAGATCCAAAGGCTGAGCTAAAGTCTGAGGAATATCACTAATTGTTCGCACATTAGCTGTCACGTCTTCACCTACTTGACCATCACCACGGGTGGAAGCTTGGACTAATTTTCCTTGTTCATAGCGCAGTGATAACGCCAAGCCATCAATCTTTAACTCCACGCAATAATCTACAGGATGACCTAAAGCCATTTTTAAACGATTATTAAAAGTTTGCAGCTCTTCAAACGAAAAAACATCACCCATTGATAACATCGGAATGGCATGATTAACTTTTGAAAATTCTGGTAAAACAGCATCGCCGACCAATTGACTAGGAGAATCTGGCGTTACTAATTGGGGAAACTGCTGTTCTAATTGTAATAATTGTTCATATTGTTGATCATAAACATAATCTTCAACTAAGGGGGCATCTTTAGTATAGTAAGCTGCCCGCTCCTGATTCAGTTGTGTGCGTAACTTAGTTAATTGCTCTTGAGCTGTAGATTGATCCATATCATTCTCCTGACTCAATTTTTTTAATCGGGGCAAACTCAGCTAATAAGCGTTTAATGCCGGTCGGTTGTTCAAAGGCAATATCTAACTCGGCGCTTTCGCCTTGTCCCGTAACTTTTACAATCGTCCCAATGCCCCAAGCTTTATGCTGCACCTGTTGACCAATTTGCCAATGTACTTGACCAGCAGCACTTTGATTCGCCACACTCGGAGCCTGTGGGTGTTGTTGAGGTTTACGTGGCCGACGAATAGAACGACGTTGATCAAACGGGTATTGCGTCGTATTAGCTTGCGGCTGCACAGCTTTTTGTTCTAATAAATCAGGGGTAATTTCGTCAACGAATCGCGATTGAGGATTACTCTGGGTACGACCATATAACATTCTGGACCAGGCACTGGTCAAATATAGTCGTTCCTGTGCCCGGGTAATGCCGACATAAGCCAACCGCCGTTCTTCTTCCAGTTGCTCAGCATCATTCAGTGAGCGACTTAAAGGAAAAATTCCTTCTTCCATGCCCACTAAAAAGACTACTGGAAATTCCAAACCTTTTGCCGCGTGTAATGTTAACAACGTCAGCTGATCACTTTGGTCAGCTTCCGTATCTTCACTGCTCACTAACGCTAATTCTGCTAAAAAATCGACCAGAAAATCAGCTGCTTCATCCTCTGGCTCATAATTTTGATCAAAATCTTGTGTCACCGTTAATAATTCTTGAATATTTTCTAAACGCGTTTGGGCCTCAAGGCTATCTTGCCGCTCTAAGTTAGCCACATAGCCACTTTGTTCAAGTACCGCTTGCATTAAATCAGTCATGTTGGCGTAAGCTTTGGGTTGTTGCAACTTGTGAATCATCTGCGCAAAATTTTGCAGGTTGAGTTTAACTTTACCTGATAAGCCTGTAATGGTATCAGCATTGAAAGCTGCTTCTAACAAACTAATTTGTTTTTGATCGGCAGCTTGCTGCAACTTCGCCAAGGAGCCCTGTCCAATCCCGCGTTTAGGTTCATTAATTACTCGTTGAAAACTTAAAGAATCTTTAGGATTAGCAACCAATTGTAGGTAGGCTAAAACATCCCGAATTTCTTTGCGATCATAGAATTTGTGCCCACCAATAATTTTGTACGGTAGGTTCGCCTTTAACAATTGATCTTCAAAAATTCGCGATTGTGCATTAGTCCGGTACAAAATGGCCATTTGCTTTAACTGATAAGCTCCCGCCTGGCGTAATTTGACAATTTGGTCAATTACATACAACGCTTCATCCCGTTCGGAAGCAGCACGATAATAAGCAATTTTTTCACCCTGCGGATTATCTGTCCATAATTTCTTCGGTTGCCGATTATTATTATTGGAAATCACATCATTAGCTGCTTGTAGTATCACTTTGGTCGAGCGGTAATTCTGTTCCAATAAAATTGTTTGTGCTTGAGGATAATCCTGTTCAAAATTCAAAATATTATCCATGTTAGCACCGCGCCAACCATAGATACTCTGATCGCCATCACCCACGACACAAATATTTTGATATTTGGCTGCTAACAAACTAACTAAGCGATACTGAGCATCATTCGTATCCTGATATTCATCCACGTGAATGTAATGAAACTTTTCTTGATAAGAATCTAAAATTTGCGGATTTTGCTCAAATAAAATCGTCGTCTGCATAATCAAGTCATCAAAATCCATACTTTGATTATCTTGTAAGCGCGCCTGATATTGTTCATAAACTTGGGCAGCGACTTTTTCAAACGGACTATTAGCTTGTTGAGCATAAGTTTTAGGCGTTAGTAACTCATTTTTGGCACCACTAATCACACTCAATAAAGCCCGCGGATCATATTTTTTGGGATCAAGATTTAACTGCTTTAAAATTTGCTTCACCAAAGTTAATTGCTCTGATGAACCTGTAATTGTAAAAGCGCGACTATAACCAATTGCTTCTGCCTCGCGCCGCAAAATTCGCACACACATCGAATGAAAGGTTGAGACCCAAACTCCTTGTGCATGTTCACCTAACAATTTTTGAACCCGTTCTTGCATTTCGCGCGCGGCTTTATTGGTAAACGTAATCGCCAAAATGTGCCACGGCAAAACCTCTTGTTCTTCGATTAAATAAGCAATCCGGTGTGTCAAAACTCGCGTTTTACCACTACCAGCTCCAGCCAAAACCAACAAGGGACCATTTGTTGTCGTTGTTGCCTGTTTTTGTTTATCGTTTAGTCCCTGTAAAATAGCTGTTTCTGACATTAAATTCTTCCTTTTCTTTTCTAAATTACAGTCTCAATTATAGCAAACTCCCGCGGACAATCCAGCCACACGAAAAGAATATCTATCATACAATCGCAAAAATTATCCACAAATTTTTCAGTGCGTCTAACTCCCAATATTTAGCATCTTCTGCAGCTGTTAATGCCAAACAAAGAGGTTGGGCTAAAAGTCAGCTGACAGTTCAAGCTGAACTGAACTGCTGGCTTTTTCAATTCAATCAGCTTAATGATCACATACAATCATTAAGCTGATTGACCCCAACCTTGATTTATTATTTTTTATTTTCAAACAAGTCAGCTTTGTCAAACAGCACTCTAGTTTAAGCCCACCCGGGTAAAAATTTCATCAATATGTTTTAAATGCCAGTGATAATCAAAGGCTTCATCTAAATCAGCGGGACTCAAATACTGCATAATTTGCTCATCAGCTTCTAGTAACGGCCGAAAGTCCACATGCTCTTCCCAAACTTGAGCCGTCTTGGGTTGCACCAAATCATAGGCTTGCTCCCGACTTAACCCCGCATCAATTAACTTCAACAACACGCGTTGTGAATAAATCAAGCCATGCGTAACATTTAAATCAGCAGCCATTTTATCTTCAAAAACGGTTAAATTGCTTAAAATTTTAGTAAAACGTTGTAACATATAGTCCAAAATTTCCGTGGAATCTGGCAAAATAATCCGTTCCGCTGAGCTGTGCGAGATATCCCGCTCATGCCACAATTCAATATCTTCTAGTGCGGTAAAAACATGTCCTTTTAAAACACGTGCTAAACCCGTAATATTTTCTGAACCAATCGGATTACGCTTATGAGGCATCGCTGAGGAACCTTTTTGTCCTGGCGCAAAATGTTCCTCGACTTCGCGCACTTCAGTGCGTTGTAAATGTCTAATTTCTAAGGCAAAACGTTCTAAGGAAGCCCCAATCAAAGCCAACGTCATGATATATTCAGCATGCAAATCACGCGGTAACACTTGTGTAGAAATTTCCTGCGCTGTCAAACCTAATTGGGCACACACCATTTGTTCGACTTCGGGAGGCACGTTAGCAAAGGTCCCTACCGCACCACTGATCTTCCCGGCTTGAATGCCTTGAGCAGCATGATCAAACCGTTGTAAATCGCGTTTTAATTCTGAATACCAATTGGCCAATACTAAGCCAAAGGTGGTGGGTTCAGCATGAACACCATGAGTCCGGCCCATCATCACCGTCGTTTTATATTGTTGCGCTTTTTGAGCCACTACGTGTAACAACTCCACTAAATCTTGGCGCAACAAAGTATTAGCTTGTTTTAACAAATAGCCATATGCTGTATCGACAACATCTGTCGAAGTAACCCCAAAGTGAATCCACTTTTTTTCTGGACCTAAGCTTTTGGAAACAGTCCGTGTGAAAGCTACCACATCATGCTTCGTAATTTTTTCCATTGCGATAATATCCGCTACTTGAAAGCTAGCGTTGTGTTCAATGGCAGCTAAATCAGCATCCGGAATTTTTCCAAGACGATTCCAAGCCCGGTCAACGGCAATTTCCACTTCTAACCACGCCTGATATTTATTTTGTTCACTCCAAATTTGGGCCATTGCTGGATTCTGATACCGTTTGATAACCATGAACTTCTCCTTTATCCCTTAACTGTAAAGCTACCACTATTTTTTAAATCTGCCACAACTTTGTGGCGTTCACATAATTGAGTAATTGTTGTTCATTTTCCGCAAAAACCACTAAAGTTCCAACTTCTGTTTGGTCTGTGGCAGACGAATAGTCACGATGATTAAATTTTAATTGCCATTGTGGATGTTGCTGAATCAAAGCCACCGCTGTGGACAAATGCTGTTTAGTCACCTGTAACTCACAGCCATTCATCCAGGGGGTTAAGTTAGGCAGGGGCCAATTACACAAACTGCGGATTAACAATTCTTCCTGAGAGGTTTGCGTCACCGCTGCAAAAATTTGCGCCGAAAACACAGTTCCCGGATATAACCGTTCAACATAGAGCATTCCCGAATGAGTAGTACACAATTTAATCGCAAACAAGCCTTGATAATGCAAATGACTGCCAATGGTTTGGGCAATTTCTTGCACTTCTTGTTTCAAAGCGACTTCATCAGTTTTCGTAACTAAAGCCGTTTTCAAGCCTTGCGGGCGTGTAACCTTGATCAACGGATAAGTTTTAATGTCGCCCGTGTAATCTTTCGTAACCATGGCAAAGACTTCTTGATGAATATCGACCAATGATTCCAAAATAAAGGAGCCTTGTGGCAATTGATAATTGTCAATTTGTGCTTGATTATAAAATGTTTCTTGAAAGTCAGGATCCACCGCGCGTTGAATCGGTTTTAAAAGACATGGAAACCCAATTTCTGAAACAGCCATTTGTAAGTCAGCTTTATTCACAACCGTGACATACGGAGTAATATTCAAATTATGTTCGTTCAAAAAGCACCGTTCTAAATAACGATCTTGCATCAAATCAAGAATTTCAGTACCTTGAACTAATTTTTCCGGCTGGGCTAATTGTTGCGGATCAGGTAATTCGATCTGACTATCATTATATAAAACTAAATCCACAGCTTGAAACAAGCGTTCTAACAATTCTAAGTTGTGGTAATCACCCACGATTAATTTACTAACAACATTAGTCCATTGCTTCGGCTGGTCAGTCAAAACTGTCACCTGAAAGCCCATATTTTGCGCTTGAATGGCCAATTGCTGATCACTACTACCACCATGAATAATTCCTAATTTACTGTTCGGTTCCATAAATTCCATGCTTAATTCTGCCTCATTCTTCTGCAAAAATTACCTTTCCGTTCTCAAAACCACTGATTCTAGCTAAGGACAGAATCGGAATCTGCTGTTCATCAATCAGCTGCCGCCCTTTTTGGAAAGTCTTTTCAATGACAATCCCAATTCCTTCTAACGTCGCCCCTGCTTGTTGAATAATCGTGGTCAAGCCGGAAACTGCTTGTCCATTAGCCAAAAAATCATCCACAATTAAAACGTGATCTTGAGCAGTCAAAAACTTTTTAGCAATACTAATTTGATTAGTTTCTTTTTTAGTAAAGGAGTAAACATCCGCAACATATAAATCCGAACTCATTGTAATAGAACGATGCTTCCGAGCAAAAACCACTGGCTTTTGAAAAGCAACGCCCGTTAAAACGGCGGGCGCAATTCCCGAAGATTCAACAGTTAAAATTTTGGTAATCGGCAATTTTTGAAAATGCTGATAAAAAGCCTGACCCATTTTTTGCATTAACAGCGGATCAATTTGATGATTTAAGAAACTGTCAACTTTGAGCACATCTCGTCCTAAAACTCGACCATCCTGCTTGATTCGTTCTTCTAGTTCACGCATTGTGGTGCCTCCCTAAGCTTTACTTTAAGATTACCATTATCACTGCATTAGTGAAATACTTTAATTTATTTGGTATCATATTCATCTAAATTATAAGTTTGAATAATTTTGATTAGTTTTTTAGCATAATCTGGATCTGTAGCATAACCATCTTTTTGCAAACTTTGTGCCGCCTCGACATAGTTGTCAGCCGCTAGTACTTGCTGGTATTGCTGCTTATTCCAAGTAGTACCGTTTGCCAACAATGCATCATGATCGGCAATGGATGCTTCAAAATTAGTATAAACCTTAAAACGGGCGGTCACTGTGACCCACTGTCCATTTTGGTACTCTTGAGTTTGCAGTTCTTGCGACTCTTGGGGATTGTCATCTTTCACGCCAAACAAATTATGATAATCACTAGCCAAACTACTTTGCCCCCAATTACTTTCCAAAACAGCTTGGGCCAACGTCACACTTGGTAATACATGATACTGTTGCCCGTATTTCACAGCCGCTGGTGCTAACTTTTTAATAAATTGCTGTTTTTGCCGAAATTGATTCTGTACTTGAATATTCGGCTGCGAGTTCACAACTTCTTGTCGCCAATGATTAATCATTATGACCGCTAAAACAAATCCACAACCTAAGATTAAAATTGCCACCAAGCCATTCGCAAAATTATTTTGCTGAGTTGCCCGGCTACGCCTTTTTGCCAAATTTTTCACCGATATCTTTCTCATAATTATGATAACATGCACCCAAGATTTATGTAAAAAAAAACCAGCCCGTGGGCTGGTCAGCACTAAGAGTTTAAGCTTAGTCTTTGTTAACGTTAACTGCTTGTGGTCCACGATCACTTTCTTCGATATCGAAAGTAACTGATTGACCTTCTTCAAGAGTCTTATAGCCTTCACCGTTGATAGCGGAGAAATGTACGAATACATCACTACCATCTTCGCGAGTAATAAAACCATAACCTTTTTCAGCGTTAAACCATTTTACTGTTCCATGTTCCATGTGAACATCCTCCTCAAAACACTTTTTGCATTTCTTTGTGGCCGATATGGAAGTTAGTTACACATGAACCATCGAACCATAACCATTCAAAAACACGTCTTTATATTAACATGCTAACAAAAGATAATCAATCAAGTTTTGCTAAATTTATTAAATTTATTTTAATATGGAAAGCATACTTTAAACAGCGCTTTGCGCTCCTAGAGCCTAACAAGAACCACTTCTTCACATTAAGAAACCAGCAATCAAAAAATTAAAAAATCTAGTAAAGTGAATAATATTCTTATCCAAATTGTCGTAGTGCCACTTGTTTAAATATTCGCCAAAAATTGAGTATTAAGCGATTTTTGTTCAATCATTTTCATATATGACAACAAAAAAAGTAGCCGTAGCTACTTTAATTAAGATGCGGGTAAGAAGACTCGAACTTCCACGGAGATAATTCTCCACAAGATCCTTAGTCTTGCGCGTCTGCCAATTCCGCCATGCCCGCAAAAACAATACTCATTCATCATAATATGAATGGGCAAATTTTGCAAGCAACTGCGGCAAAAATAAATTATCATCAATTAACACAAATCTTTTATTTTTATGAGGCAACTGGCATCTAACTCCAATTGGGAGCTGGAACAAAAAATCTTAACCTAAGCGCTGTAAACACTTAGCAATCTCAGCCGTTGCTTGGTCTTGATCTTGTTCAGACTGCTGAAATTGATCCAAGTCCACCGTACGATTATCTTTCATACTATCAATCATTTGCTGGCAAGCTTGAACATAAGCTTGATAGGCTTGAACTAAATTCATATGAATGCCCATAAAACGTGCTGGAGCTCTTAAATCGGCTAATTGTTGGGTTAATTGGGCATATTCATCAGTCCCATGCTGAAAATCACCCTGAATTGCCAAGTAATGAGCAGATTGCATTTGCTCTAATTCGTTTTTTTGCAAAGCCGTTTTAATTTCTTGAAACTTAGGATTCAACTCTTCTTGAATTTCCTGCGTCCGTTGTAAAACATCATTTAATGTTTGTGCATACTTGATTGCCCGCTGTTGTGCTTTATTAACCATGTCTTTGCCTCCTTAAAATTGATCAAAAACTGTATACGGCAACTGCCGCTTATGAGCAGTCTTCAAATACCAATTTTCAATCTTTTGGGCCGCTGCTGCTGTGACTTCTTTGCCTTCCAAATAATCATCAATCTCTTGATACGTTACCCCCAAAGCAACTTCATCAGCTAAGCCTGGCCGACCATCCTCTAAATCAGCCGTCGGGGTTTTAGTATATAAATTGGCCGGGGCTTGCAAGTATTGCAATAATTGACGGCCTTGGCGCTTATTTAACCTAAATAAAGGCGTAACATCGGCGGCACCATCACCGTATTTAGTATAAAAACCCGTAATATTTTCCGCGGCGTGATCGGTTCCCACTACAACGCCCTTAGTTTCACCAGCAATCGCATATTGTACAATCATCCGCTGGCGCGCTTTAATATTGCCCTTATTGAAATCACTAATGGCTAAGCCATTAGGTGTGATACTAGCCACGACTGCATCTACCGCTGGCTTAATATCCACCCGATAAGTCTTGTCCGGTTGAATAAAGTCTAAAGCCTGTAAAGCATCTGATTCATCAGCTTGTTGCCCATAAGGCAAACGAACGGCAATAAATTGGTAACTAGATTGGGGTTGTTCTGCTCGTAATTCACTAACAGCTAACTGGGCTAAGCGACCTGTTAAAGTCGAATCTTGACCACCAGAAATTCCTAACACTAATGTTTTTAATTGATTTTTTTGTAAAAAATGCTTTAAAAAGTCCACACTCCGCCGCACTTCTTGTTCAGGATCAATCTGGGGCGCAACTTTTTCAAAAGCAATAATTTCTTTTTGTAATGGACGCAATCTTAAAACCTCATTTCTCAAATACAATTACTTTAACACAGTTTGATAAATTTCACTGATTGTTTGAGCCAAACGTTCGTTAGAAAAATTGGCAGCACAATATTCATAATATTTCTGGCCCAAAGCGCGTAATTCATCTTTTTGCCACAAGTCATGAGCTTGAATTAACGCCTGTTTCAGGCTTTCAAAATCATTAATAGGGGTAATCCACCCCAGACCCGGTTGAACAGCTTGCGCATCCGAACCAGCATCACTAGCAACCACAGGTAAACCATTATTAGCTGCTTCTAGTAAAACTAGCGGAAAGCCTTCTGATAATGATGGTAGGACAAATAAGTCCGCGTTTTGGTAATACCGCTCTGTCTTGTCTTGAAAGCCGATAAACTCGACTTTTTGTTCCAAATCTAGTTCTTGTACTAAGTGTTCCAATTGGGGCCGCGAAGTTCCATCGCCCACTAGCTTTAAGCGCCAGTCGAAATCTAGCTCTGCTAAAACTTTTAAGAGTAATTGTTGATTTTTTACAGGCACTAAACGAGCAACATTCAATAGCGTAAACGGATCTTGTCGCGTCGTTTGGGGCGCTTTTTCGCGAAAATACATTGTATTAAAGACCGGCTTGATTTTGTCTGCGGCAATCCCCACTTGTTCTAAAATTGGCTTAAATTTAGCAGTTACTGGCATCAATAGCTCAGCTTTTTTCAAGGCCCGTAAATTTAAAGAAGTCATTAACTTCCCCTTGAAATTGTCAGCAAAATCCACATAAGGATCACTATGAACCGTAATGATCCACTTCGCATGCACATGTTTATAGATCAAACTCATTAAAAAATTAGCCCGGGGGCCATGCGTATTCACAATATCAATTTGATTATCATTAATGAACTTCTTGAGACGCCCGAGCACCCGCAAATCCAATTGCCCATCTTGGTTCATAATAGTGGTGGGAATTTGCCATTCATTTGCTAGATCAGAAACTGGCCCCCGTTCAAAAACTAAGAGCTGCGAATCAATATCTCGTTGATTCAAGCCCCGTAAAATATTAATAATAATCGTTCGTCCGCCGCCATTTTCATTCCCGGCGTTCACGTGTAAAGTTTTCATAAATTAAATCCTCACAATAAATTGTTAAACAAATCTAGTTATCGTAAACTAAAGGTATTAAAAAAGGAGTTTAGAAAAATTGCCAAAACAAATTAAAATCTTAGATTTGCCTTTTATTAGTACTACTAATCAAAATTTTATAAAGTTACTCCAGCAACGTATCACTAATCATCAAAATACCTTTATTGTTACTGCTAACCCTGAGATTGCAGTTTATGCTTACGATCATCCAGAATATCGCAAATTAATTCAAACAGCCGACTACATCACTCCTGATGGTATCGGGATTATTAAAGCAGGACAAATGATGCATCAACCACTCTCCGAACGAATTACTGGCTTTGATACACTTACTAGTTTACTAGAAATTGCCAATAAGTGTAGCCTAAAAGTATATTTATTAGGTGCTAAACCCGAAATTATTACTAAAACCGTCCAAAATATTCACCAAAAATATCCCCAACTAAAACTTGTCGGATCACATGACGGGTATTTTCAAGATGAACAACCCATTGTCCAAGAAATAAAACAAACTAAGCCTGATATCGTGGCTGTCGCTTTAGGGTTTCCCAAACAGGAAGAATTTATTTATCGCCACCGCCAACTGACGCCTGCAATTTGGATTGGCGTGGGAGGCAGTTTTGACGTCTTATCTGGAACGGTCAAACGCGCCCCGCAATTAATTCAAAACTGGCACTTAGAATGGCTCTATCGCTTATTAAGCCATCCTAGTCGTTTTAAACGTTTCTTAGCTTTACCGCGCTTTTTAAAATTAGTTAAGCAACAACATTAGCCCTGAAAATCTCTGAGTAGTTCCGCACTTAATAGTGTCCTAATAATATCTTTTTAATTTTTGTAACAGCATCATTACCTTTCAAATTACGCCAACGACGCAAAAAAATTCCGTTCCTAAATTAATTTTTAAGAACGGAATTTTTGATTACTTAGAAAAAGTTTTAGCTTTAAGGAAACATAACTTTAGTTTTTCGAGAAGCTAGATGTTGTGGTTTGGGTTTTTGTAAGACAAACAACAAGTATGCTGTGACCCAACCAAAATACATGCTAACTCCGGGCGCATTGAGAACATGCCCTGAAAAGATTGACATAAAAATTCCCAAGCCAAAGGCCACAAAATATAATAAATTGGTTTGAATTTTTGGTTGGAAAAAGTAACGGCAGAATTCAAACAATAAATAGAAGATAATGCCGACTAACGGCAAAATGGTAATCACAAAACCAATAATTCCAAATTGGAAGAAGAAGTCTAACCAATCCATCTCCACAGTTCGCGGATGCTTACGATAATTACCCCCGTAGCCCATCCCAAATAATTTTTGGGCCAAGGCAGATTTTTTATATTCATAACTATTTAGGCGATAATAATTGGTCCGGCCGCTTAATAACTTCGCTAGTAGCGGATTACTTAATTCCTTATTTTGCAATAAGAAACGCTCGTAATGATCCATATGCTTTCTGTGCTTTTTATCAGACAACATTTTCTTTTTATTTTGTTGATTTTCGCGAATAATTCGATTTTGAATCACACTATTATCATGAACTGGTGAATGCGGATAAATTGCTAAAACTCCCCCCAATAAAACGGCAATTAGAACCGTATTAATGATATTGGCAGCTTTTTTTTCATGCGTCACAAAGATTCGTATTAACTGCAAACAGAAGGCCGAAATGAGCGCTAAAATCATCCCATAGAAACAGCTTTTCGTTCCGAGCATTGTAATAGAATTGACGGATAGAATCACGCCGCCAAAGTACCAATAATTATGCTGCTGCTGAGATTTTTCTAGCGCATATAGCAAAACAATCGGAAAGGCAATTGCCAAAATTGCACTTAACTCATTGCCAGCATTAAACCAACCACTCGTTCCTAGTTTTCCCTGGGGATAGGTATGAAAAGCCGTCTTGGTCATAACTGCTACAATCATGACCACGTTAATCATCATTTGTGCCCAATAAACAAAAACCGGCACCGAACGCTTTAATTGCTGTGCTGATAAATTCTTAAACGCGTAGTACATGCCCAAAATAATAATTAAGTAATGCAGACTTTTAAAACACGCCGAAATTTCTGTAAACCACGAAAAAGCGGGCTTATTGAAATAATTAACCACCAAATTAATCACAACTAATACTAATAATAGTCCTAAGAACCACGGCACATAACGATCCAGCCAATCATCACGCTGGTGCGCAACTTTTAAAATAAAGCCAACAATTAAAACTAGCATAATTGCACGAATCGCTACGCCCAGTGTCAAACTAAAGTTAGGCAATACTTTCATTTGCCAACCGGTAATCACATCCAAAATTGGTTGTATTAAAAAATAAATCATTAAATACCAACTAAAACGTTGAATTGAACTAGATTTCACAATAATTCTCCATTATCTTTTATCTTTCTAAATAAAACTCAAAGCGCTCACCCACATACTGTGAACGAACATATTCAAACGGTTGCTCATCATCTAAGAAGGTAACCTGCCGTAATCTTAGCACAGGAGCACCCCGCTTGACCTTTAAAAGCTCAGCTACTTTTTCTGAGGCTAACATTGCTGACACATTCTGTTGAGCATGTCCAAGCTTTAAGCCCTTTTGCTCTAAAGCGTGATACAGCGATTGTGTAATTTGCTGTTGACTTAAATCCCGAACGAGATTCCACGGTACAGTAGTGATTTCAAAACAAATGGGCACGCCATCGGCTAAGCGAATGCGTTCCATTCGTAAAACATCAATTTTATCGGCTAATTGTAAATGCTCTTTCTCACTGAGCGTCGGTTCGGCAAGATGATAGGAGACGACGCGACTAGCCGGCTTTTTGCCCTGTGATTTCATAATATCTGTAAAACTAGTCGTTCCGGACATTTTTTCTTGAACTTTTTGGCTAGCAACATAAGTCCCAGAACCAACCTTACGTGACAAGATTCCTTCATCAACCAAGGTCTGAATAGCTTGCCGTGCGGTCATGCGACTCACAGCAAAATGTTGTGCTAACCAGCGCTCTGACGGAATTCTTTGGCCTACTTGCCACTTTCCTTGGGCAATCTCGGATTTCATTTGGTTATGAATTTGAACATAAATTGGTACTTCGGACACGGAGATTACCCCCCTCAAATTAAAAATAAAAAAAGACTGAAACCAACGTTTCAGTCAATTATTGGGTTAGCTGGATTCGAACCAGCGCATAATGGAGTCAAAGTCCATTGCCTTACCACTTGGCTATAACCCAATCAATGGAAGGGAGTGGATTCGAACCACCGAACCCGAAGGAGCGGATTTACAGTCCGCCGCGTTTAGCCAGACTTCGCTACCCTTCCAACATATCAATAGGACATTAAATATAATAACCAATTTTGTTCCATTTTGCAAGAGGTTATAACAAATTTTTTATTTTTCTATTGATAACTTCCGAAACATTCCACGAATATTATACCAATAATTCTTTCAAAAAACGAAAAAAGTTCACCAAAAGGTGAACTTTTATTAATTGATTCCGGACATTAATTTTTTGATTTTTGGTGTAAAGAAAATCAAGAGAATAGCAAAGGCAATTGCTACTAACCCCGTTACACCAAAGTAAGCCATTTCGTGGTGTGGATAAAATCTAACTAATTGGGAATTAATAGCTTGTCCCGCAGCATCTGCCAAGAACCACATACTCATCATTTCGGATGAGAAAGCTTTGGGCGCCAATTTAGTCGTAACTGAAAGACCAATTGGTGAGATTAACATTTCACCAATTTCTACAATGCCCCAGCTCAAAACTAACCATAATGGGTTAACTTTGCCGTGTGAACCGCCCATTAACGGTAAAACCAAAACTAAATAGGAAATACCGGTAAAGACTAAGCCTAACCAGAACTTAGTCGGTGACGAAGGCTGCTTTTTACCTAGCTTAGTCCAAAGAGAAGCAAATAATGGTGTATAAATAATAATAAAGAATGGATTTAACATTTGGAACCAGCTTGGATTCAATTCAAAGCTCCCCAAATGCAATTGCGTATTATTAGCAACAAATAAGCCCAAAATAGAAGAACCTTGCTCTTCAATGGCCCAGAAGATTACCGCAGCGATAAATAAGCCAATATAAGCATAAACGCGCGATTTTTCAATCTTAGTCACCTTTTTACTACTTAAAATAATAATAAAGTATGCAATTGGTAAAATAATGCCAAAAATACTGATTAAACTAATAAAGTTCTGTAAACTAGCTAACTTCATGACCATCATTAATAAAACAATAACGACAATTGCTATGACAAAGACAATGACCTTTTTATAAAGTTTACTTTTTTCAGCATCAGTAATAGGATCAGTGGGTTTCAACGTTTCTGCTGGTAAATATTTCTTTCCTTGAATATAATACGTGATTAAACCAAAGAACATCCCGATCGCCGCTAGTGAAAAGCCAACATGGAAGTTAAAACTCTTCCAAGCTTGACTAACCACTGCGGGCGCAATTAAGGAACCTAAGTTAATTCCCATGACAAAAATACTAAATCCAGCATCACGGCGGTTATCCTCAGCACTATATAAATCACCGACCATGTCCGAAACATTGGGTTTTAACAAACCAGTACCAATTGTAATGAACAAAATCGACAAGTATAACGTGGTAGAACCTAACGGCAATGATAAGAAGATATGACCAAACATGATCAAAACCCCGCCCCAAAAGACGGTTCGCCGACTACCTAAAATACGATCACTGATATAACCTCCTAAAACACTGGTCATATAAACCAATGACCCGTAAATAGACATAATGGACGCAGCAGTTTCTTGCTTAAAGCCTAAGCCACCGAGCTTGATCGCATAGTACATGTAGTACAACAGAATTGCCCGCATGCCATAATAACTAAATCGTTCCCAAAATTCAGTCATAAATAGGGTCTTTAACCCCATAGGCTGACCAAAGAACGTCTTTTCCTTTTTTGTATCCATAAATATTCTCCCTAAATATTAAACAATGCCCTAACATTTTAATCTTTCTAATAGATAATGTCAAAAAACAATGCCCAATTTAGCGATTCCAGCCCAAACTAGTAAATAAACAATCTTTTTTGCGACAATTAGAAACATAAGGGTTACCTGCAACAAAAAAACGTAAAGGTTTTTGTGCCCAATTACCACGTTGACTAACATTAATCCGCGCAGAAGTTTTAATAATTTTAGGTGTTTTAATTCGTTGATCACTTAAACTCAGCGTCTTGAAACTCAAGGGGGTTTGGTTTAAATCACGCGACGTAATTCCTAACGCTTGAGTCAACTTAGCAGGTCCATTCGTTAAATTAGTCGTCGTTGTCTGTTGCCGTAGTTCTCGCATAATAGTTAACCCCTTAGTCGGTTGCAGAGCCCGAATCAAAATACTTTCTGGCTGTCCTGACATTTGAACAACAATGTCCAATAAGTAATGTCCGCGCTGTGAATGAATATAAATGGTCCCTGGATCTTGATAAAGTGCTTGATTAGCGCGAGAATGATGACCACGATATGCATGTGAAGCAGAATCCGGCGTACCTAAATATGCTTCTGTCTCAACAATCAAACCAGCAGTTAAACCATAGGCAGAGTGATACTGTAATTCGTGTCCTAACAAATCTTGGGCTAATTGAATCGTTGATTGACTGGTTAAAAATGCTGTAATTGAACTCATAAGAACCTCCTTTCTAAATACTTTATGGTAAAATTAAAAACATTAGCTCTATTTTCACGATGGTTAAACAGAACTAATATTATTAAGTCTTGCAATTTAATATCCAATTAAATTATTGAGCTAAAAAAACAAATTCGTCAACTAATTTGCGTTAAGAAAGGAAGAAAAAATGATTATCAAATTCACGGACGATTTAAACGATCAAATTTATCAAGATAGTTTAGTTTTAAGAAAAACAGTTTTTATTCAAGAACAACATGTTCCGGCTGATCTAGAAATTGATCAGGATGAAGCAAATTGTCAATATTATGTAGGTTACGATGAACATAACGACCAGCCAATTGCCACAGCGCGCGTTTTAAAAGAAACGCCAACCCAATGGCATATTCAACGAGTTGCTGTTCGCCAAAATTTTCGGCATCAAGGATTTGCCAGTCAAATAATGCAGATGATTGAACAACACGCTCAAACGCAAGGAATTAAAACTCTCGTCTTAAATGCGCAAGATCAAGCTCAAAATTTTTATACTAATTTAGGATATCAGGTCGAAGGCAATCAATTTTTAGATGCTGGTATCAAACACCATAAAATGGTTAAAGCTGTTTAATCAAATAAATATGGACAAAATAAAAAACGCTATAACTTAATATAACGTTTTTTATTTTGTTTATAATAATACTGCCAGCTGCAGGATTCGAACCTGTGACCCTCGGTTTACGATACCGATGCTCTACCAACTGAGCTAAGCTGGCGAACAATTCGAAACTAATAAAAAAAGCCGGTTAAACATCCGACTATAACTCCGGTTGTCAGACTCGAACTGACGACACCCTGATTAACAGTCAGATGCTCTACCAACTGAGCTAAACCGGAATAAGAGCAGCATGGCAACGACCTATCCTCGCAGGTAGTTTCCCACCAACTACTTTCGGCGCTGAGAAGCTTAACTTCTGTGTTCGGCATGATTCCAGGTGTTTCCTCCTCGCTATCGCCACCACACTTGCTCTCTTCTTACCTTCTGAAAGAACCTTAGTCCTCTCAAAACTGAATATTATGTTCTTACTCGACACCCTTGGTTAAGCCCTCGACCGATTAGTATTGCTCAGCTCCATGTATCACTACACTTCCACTCGCAACCTATCTACCTCATCTTCTTTGAGGGGTCTTACTTCATTACTGAATGGGAAATCTCATCTTGAGGTGGGTTTCACACTTAGATGCTTTCAGCGTTTATCCCTTCCATACTTAGCTACCCAGCTATGCCTTTGGCAAGACAACTGGTACACCAGTGGTATGTCCATCCCGGTCCTCTCGTACTAAGGACAGATCCTCTCAAATTTCCTACGCCCGCGACGGATAGGGACCGAACTGTCTCACGACGTTCTGAACCCAGCTCGCGTACCGCTTTAATGGGCGAACAGCCCAACCCTTGGGACCGACTACAGCCCCAGGATGCGATGAGCCGACATCGAGGTGCCAAACCTCCCCGTCGATGTGAACTCTTGGGGGAGATAAGCCTGTTATCCCCAGGGTAGCTTTTGTCCGTTGAGCGATGGCCCTTCCATACGGTGCCACCGGATCATTAAGCCCGACTTTCGTCCCTGCTCGACTTGTCTGTCTCGCAGTCAAGCTCCCTTCTACCTTTACACTCTACGAATGATTTCCAACCATTCTGAGGGAACCTTTGGGCGCCTCCGTTACTGTTTAGGAGGCGACCGCCCCAGTCAAACTGCCCACCTGACACTGTCTCCCGCCGTGCTTCAACGGCGCGGGTTAGAGCTTTCATATAACAAGGGTAGTATCCCACCAGCGCCTCCTTCGATACTAGCGTACCGATCTCTACGGCTCCTACCTATCCTGTACATGTTACACAAAAACTCAATATCAAGCTACAGTAAAGCTCCATGGGGTCTTTCCGTCCTGTCGCGGGTAACCTGCATCTTCACGGGTATTATAATTTCACCGAGTCTATCGTTGAGACAGTGCCCAAATCATTACGCCTTTCGTGCGGGTCGGAACTTACCCGACAAGGAATTTCGCTACCTTAGGACCGTTATAGTTACGGCCGCCGTTTACTGGGGCTTCAATTCTGGGCTTCGACCGAAGTCTAACTCATCCTCTTAACCTTCCAGCACCGGGCAGGCGTCAGCCCCTATACGTCATCTTACGATTTTGCAGAGACCTGTGTTTTTGATAAACAGTTGTTTGGGCCTTTTCACTGCGGCTGGCTCTTACACCAGCACCCCTTCTTCCAAAGTTACGGGGCTATTTTGCCGAGTTCCTTAACGATAGTTCTCTCGCTCACCTTAGGATTCTCTCCTTGACTACCTGTGTCGGTTTGCGGTACGGGTATTCAGTGTCTCACTAGAAGCTTTTCTCGGCAGTGTGACTATTGTGCTTCGCTACTTTAATTTCGCTCCCTATCACAACTCATCCTTCGCGGTTATAAGCATTTGACTCATATCCAGACTCGCTGCTTAGACATGCTTTTCCAGCTGCATGCTCACAATTCATCTCCTGCGTCCCTCCATCGTTCAAACAACACTGAACAGTACAGGAATCTCAACCTGTTTTCCATCGATTACGCCTCTCGGCCTCATCTTAGGTCCCGACTAACCCTGGGCGGACGAGCCTTCCCCAGGAAACCTTAGTCATCCGGTGGACCAGATTCTCACTGGTCTTTCGCTACTCATACCGGCATTCTCACTTCTAAGCTCTCCACCAGTCCTCTCGATCTGGCTTCTTCGTGCTTACAACGCTCTCCTACCACGTACATCTTTCGATGCACATCCACAGTTTCGGTACCATACTTAGCCCCGGTACATTTTCGGCGCAGAACCACTCGACTAGTGAGCTATTACGCACTCTTTAAATGAGTTGCTGCTTCTAAGCCAACATCCTAGTTGTCTGTGCAGTTCCACTTCCTTTTCCACTTAGTATGGATTTTGGGACCTTAACTGGTGATCTGGGCTGTTCCCCTTTCGACGATGGATCTTATCACTCACCGTCTGACTCCCGGAGAAAGATCTTTGGCATTCGGAGTTTATCTGAATTCAGTAACCCATGTTGGGCCCCTAGTCCAAACAGTGCTCTACCTCCAAGATCCTCTTCTCCGAGGCTAGCCCTAAAGCTATTTCGGAGAGAACCAGCTATCTCCAAGTTCGTTTGGAATTTCACCGCTACCCACACCTCATCCCCGCAATTTTCAACTTACGTGGGTTCGGTCCTCCAGTGCGTTTTACCGCACCTTCAACCTGGACATGGGTAGGTCACTTGGTTTCGGGTCTACGACTACGTACTCTCTTTCGCCCTATTCAGACTCGCTTTCGCTGCGGCTCCGTCTTCTCAACTTAACCTCGCACGCAATCGTAACTCGCCGGTTCATTCTACAAAAGGCACGCCATCACTCTTTAACGAGCTCTGACTACTTGTAGGCACACGGTTTCAGGATCTATTTCACTCCCCTTCCGGGGTGCTTTTCACCTTTCCCTCACGGTACTTGTTCTCTATCGGTCACTAGGGAGTATTTAGCCTTGGGAGATGGTCCTCCCTGCTTCCGACGGGGTTTCACGTGCCCCGCCGTACTCAGGATACTGGTAGAGTGTCTCTGATTTCGCCTACTAGACTATCACTATCTCTGGTTCAGCTTCCCAACTGATTCAGCTATCTTCGACTATCTCACGTCCCAGTCCTACAACCCCAAAGAGCATGCTCTCTGGTTTGGGCTCTTTCCGTTTCGCTCGCCGCTACTCAGGAAATCGATTTTTCTTTCTCTTCCTATGGCTACTTAGATGTTTCAGTTCACCACGTCTTCCTCACTTACAACTTTCGTCGCAGTGTGACTAAGTTTTACCTTAGCCGGGTTCCCCCATTCGGATATCTCCGGATCTTCGTTTACTTACAACTCCCCGGAGCATTTCGCTGTTCGTTGCGTCCTTCTTCGGCTCCTAGTACCTAGGCATCCACCGTGCGCCCTTATTATCTTAACCTTAATTACTACTGTTTCTTACTTTCTTCGAATCTCTCGATTCTCGGTGTCTTTCTTCTCATAATATTCAGTTTTCAAAGTACTAATGTCCTTGACAGTTTCCTGTCAATGGAGGTTAACGGGATCGAACCGATGACCTCCTGCTTGCAAAGCAGGTGCTCTCCCAGCTGAGCTAAACCCCCGTACTATTCTATGGGCCTAAATGGACTTGAACCATCGACCTCACGCTTATCAGGCGTGCGCTCTAACCAGCTGAGCTATAGGCCCGATTTCTTTCGCGCTTGTCTCTTGGTGCCCTGAGAGTAGACCTCTCAAAACTAAACAAAGTTTCTTGCCAACTGCTTTCCGTTTATTTTTCCTTAGAAAGGAGGTGATCCAGCCGCAGGTTCTCCTACGGCTACCTTGTTACGACTTCACCCTAATCATTTGTCCTACCTTAGACGGCTAGCTCCCCGAAGGGTTACCCCACCGGCTTTGGGTATTACAAACTCTCATGGTGTGACGGGCGGTGTGTACAAGGCCCGAGAACGTATTCACCGTGGCATGCTGATCCACGATTACTAGCGATTCCAACTTCATACAGGCGAGTTGCAGCCTGCAATCCGAACTGAGAATGGTTTTTAGAGTTCTGCTTGCCCTCACGAGTTCGCTTCTCGTTGTACCATCCATTGTAGCACGTGTGTAGCCCAGGTCATAAGGGGCATGATGATTTGACGTCGTCCCCACCTTCCTCCGGTTTGTCACCGGCAGTCTCACTAGAGTGCCCAACTTAATGCTGGCAACTAGTAACAAGGGTTGCGCTCGTTGCGGGACTTAACCCAACATCTCACGACACGAGCTGACGACAACCATGCACCACCTGTCTTCCTGTCCCCGAAGGGAACCCTGTATCTCTACAGCTTTCAGGAGATGTCAAGACCTGGTAAGGTTCTTCGCGTTGCTTCGAATTAAACCACATGCTCCACCGCTTGTGCGGGCCCCCGTCAATTCCTTTGAGTTTCAACCTTGCGGTCGTACTCCCCAGGCGGAGTGCTTAATGCGTTAGCTGCAGCACTGAGAGGCGGAAACCTCCCAACACTTAGCACTCATCGTTTACGGCATGGACTACCAGGGTATCTAATCCTGTTCGCTACCCATGCTTTCGAGCCTCAGCGTCAGTTACAGACCAGAGAGCCGCCTTCGCCACTGGTGTTCTTCCATATATCTACGCATTTCACCGCTACACATGGAGTTCCACTCTCCTCTTCTGCACTCAAGTTTGACAGTTTCCGATGCACTTCCTCAGTTAAGCTGAGGGCTTTCACATTCAGACTTTTCAAACCGCCTGCGCTCCCTTTACGCCCAATAAATCCGGACAACGCTTGCCACCTACGTATTACCGCGGCTGCTGGCACGTAGTTAGCCGTGACTTTCTGGTTGAATACCGTCACTACTTGAGCAGTTACTCTCAAGCACGTTCTTCTTCAACAACAGGATTTTACGATCCGAAAACCTTCTTCATCCACGCGGCGTTGCTCCATCAGACTTTCGTCCATTGTGGAAGATTCCCTACTGCTGCCTCCCGTAGGAGTTTGGGCCGTGTCTCAGTCCCAATGTGGCCGATTACCCTCTCAGGTCGGCTACGTATCATCGCCTTGGTGGGCCTTTACCTCACCAACTAGCTAATACGCCGCAGGTCCATCCTTTAGTGACAGCCGAAACCGTCTTTCATTCCTTAATCATGTGATTAAGCACTTTATGCGGTATTAGCAACTGTTTCCAATTGTTATCCCCCGCTAAAGGGCAGGTTACCTACGTGTTACTCACCCATCCGCCGCTCGCGTCCATATCTTCCTACCCGAAGGTATTCCGTTACTTCTGCTCGCTCGACTTGCATGTATTAGGCACGCCGCCAGCGTTCGTCCTGAGCCAGGATCAAACTCTCATTTTTTGTTAGTTTGTTGACTCAGACTTAGAACTCTAACGTTCTTTGTCTTCTTTATTACTTTTAAATTGACAGGTTCTTTTTCAAGAACCCAGCACTTGGCTTTTAAAGAAACTTTGTTCAGTTTTCAAAGATCTACTTAACTTTTTGTTGATTACCACTTGATTAAGCGGCTTATTTAGTTTATCATCTTATCATGAGCTTGTCAACTGTTTTTTTTATTTGCTTAACAGTGACGCGCATGACTCATTGACAACAGAAAATATATTATCAACTTTTTTACCCTTTTGCAACCCCTTTGCCCATCTTTTTTTATTCTTTTTTGCTACATATTGCTCTATTCCTTGGTATGACTGCTTTTTTACGATATAAAAAAATCCTAAAAAAAGATATTTCATCTTCTCTTAGGATTCAATTGCCTACATATTACTTAGTAATTTTAGTTTTACCATTCATATATGGAACTAAAACTTTAGGAATATCGACACTACCGTCAGCATTTTGATAATTTTCTAAAATGGCCGCCACTGCTCGACCAACTGCAAGTCCGGAACCATTTAAGGTGTGAACAAATTGTAACTTACCATTTTTATCACGATAACGAATTTGTGAGCGCCGTGCTTGAAAATCTGTACAATTAGAACAACTCGAAATTTCCCGATACATATTTTGCTGGGGCATCCAAACTTCTAAATCATACGTCTTTGCAGAACTAAAACTAGCATCACCACTGGACAAAGTAATGACATGATATGGTAATTCCAACTTCTGTAAAATATTTTCCGCATTTGCGGTTAATTTTTCTAATTCATCCCAAGAATCTTCCGGCTTAACATATTTAACCATTTCCACCTTGTTAAATTGGTGCATGCGAATCAAACCGCGGGTATCACGGCCAGCAGAACCGGCTTCAGAACGAAAACATGGTGTCAAAGCCGTAAGATAAGTTGGTAATTGGTCTTCACTCAAAATTTCGCCACGATAATAGTTAGTTAGGGGAACTTCAGCAGTAGGAATTAAAGTCAATGGCCGTTCTTCATCAACAATGGTATAAACGTCTTCTTTAAACTTAGGAAACTGACTAGTACCAAACATGGAATCACTATTGACCAAATAAGGTGGAATAACTTCTGTATAACCATCTTTTTGATGCTCATCTAACATAAAGTTGTATAACGCCCGTTCTAATTGCGCACCGGCACCTAAATAATAGACAAAGCGGCTACCTGAAACTTTCGCAGCCCGTTCAAAATCCAAAATCCCCAATTGTTCACCAATATCCCAATGAGCTTGGGCTTCAAAGTCAAAGTGCGGAATTTCGCCCCACTTACGAACTTCCACATTGGCAGACTCATCTTTGCCAACAGGCACTGAATCATCGGGAAAGTTGGGCAAGCGGACTAAAATATAATCCGTTTGGTCATTAAGCTTTGCTAATTGCTCATCCAAATCTTTAATTTGCGCGCCAACTTCTTTCATGGCAGCAATCGCGGCAGTAGCATCTTGCTTTTGTCGCTTAGTTTGAGCAATTTGCTTCGAAACTTCGTTGCGCTTAGCTTTCAAATCTTCAGTTTGCGCCATCACTTGGCGACGCTTAACATCTAAGTCTAGTAAATGATCAATCTCTTCCCCTGCAATATTTCTCTCAGCTAACTTTTTTTTCGCCCAATCAGGATTATTGCGAATCACTTTTAAATCTAACATAATTTCCTCCTTTAAATAAAAAAGAGTTGTCTTCATCCCCATTAAAGGGACGAATCAACTCTTCATCGCGGTACCACCCAATTTTAGTGTTTCACACTACGCTCTAACAGCTATAACGGGGCTGACCGTATAATTTATTCATTATCCGTTTGAAACGATATTGGAACACCAACTGCTAACTCTCAGCACTGCACTAGCTCTCTGTAAAGTCGGTAAGATATCTACGTTATCTAGGTTGATAGTAATATAACTAACATTAAAAGGCAAGTTTTATTTGGAAATCTTTTTCTCCGTCCAAATATCCCGAATTAAACTTATCAACTGGCCATATTGGGCACTATTAGCATCATGTTCCCACTTAAAGATATAAATGTCATGTTGTGTAGGATCTAACGTATAATGACTCGAAGTCGTCACAATCAAATCTGCATCATTAGGATCTTGAACTAATTGCACGTAAGGCAAACTATCAATTGTTTCTACCATATCAAAACGGTACAACTGATTTTCTTCAATACTGAGGTAGACTTGAACTGCAAAATGATCAGAAAACATGACCACGACTCGAAGCAAAATCTTGTAAACCGCATTGGTCAGCAAATTAACTTTATCTTGAAAATCTTGAAATTCATTTTGCTCAAATAAATGCTGCAAAATATTCCGAATGGTCTTCTTAAACTCTGGCAAATCAATACTGGATAGCCCTGATTTTTCTCCCGTGTAGACTTCTACCATTTGGTAATAGCTATTACCAAACGCCAAGCCCCCGATTAAGACCCGCATCAAGGCAATGCGATAGAGCTTAACAATTTCATCGGATAAATTAAATTGTCGCTGAATATTATAAGGCATCGATTGTAAGAATGCCCCCACAAAGTCGTAAATCTTAGTATCATACTCTTGAATATGGTCAAGAATTTCATCGGCTTTTTCATTGCCACAAGGAACAATGGATAATGAACAGTTAACCAAATTATACATATTATAAGATTCATTCATTAAACGGGCAGGCGTCAAATCTCGATAATACTGAATGATCTTAGCAAAGTCACTGTCCGCAAATCGTTCATAACTATCTTCGGTCATGAAGCTTTCATAAACATTCAGATTTGGATAACGTACCCAGTCGATTTTCGCATTGCGTTCCACAAAATGGCCATGATAAATCCGTAAGCAATTGACAGTGGCATAAATTTGATAAACCCGAAAAGTCATCGGATTCGGTTGCGCTACTACTTGAAAAGCCTCCAAGCCTTGATTGACGAGCCACTCGCTTTCTTCCTCAGAAATAGTCTTAAAAGGCCAAGCAAATCCCCGTGTTGCTTCCCAAAACATCGCGGATATTGCTAATCTAACATCTGTTTCTTCCCCGACAAAGCGCATCTTTTCATAAGTAATTCGTACGTTAAAAGTTTTCAAAAATAAACGCATCGGTTTTAAATGGCGCAAAGCAGTTGCTTTACTATTGCCACACTCTTGATAAAAATCATCAAATGACTGACAAGTATCTTCCAAAATCGCCATCATAAAGTTGTAAGCATCCGAATGGGAAACTAAAAAAAAGTGATACTGATCATTGTCAACAGAAAAAATTTCTTCGATTGTTGGATCATCTTTCCCCAATAATTCCTTCATATCTTGAATAATACCATCGTAAGTATTATAGATACTGCCGTAACTTTTATTCATTTGTGCAGCTGCTTGGCGAAAATTAATATCTTTAATATCAAAATCTAGACTTTGATGAGCTTTGAGATCATCGCGATAAGAAATCTCCATAATCTTTAATTGTCTGACCCGCTCAAACAAGCGTAACTTCTCCATATCAGAAACTGACAAAAATAAGTCTTGTTCTTTTTCCAATGTGATACCCCCCATTAATTAATTTCATTACTTAAGATTTAAGCATTTAAAATTAACAAATAATAATCATTATATAATAAATATTATAATGTACAACCAATTTTAATGTAATCCAAGATAACACAGATTTCAACTATTATTACTAAAAACAATCAATAAAAAATAATTTAAAACAGATTTTTATAAAAAATGTTCTATACAAAAAAGGGACATGAAACATGTCCTTTTTCATTTATTAAGTTAAATTAACACGAGAAGTTTACGCTTGTGTCGTAGGATTACCACCATTGAGTGTCCAAGTTAACGTTGCCTTAAAATTACCAGCAACTTGCCCATTCTGACTTGGAGTTACTAACTGCGCTCCTGTTAAGAATAAGCCCCAATAACCTAAACCGGTCCCCTTTTGTGCCGTAAATAAAGTAGTTGTCGTATTAGGATCATTGATATCATCACTCGGATAAACCCAAGGATAATTCTGCGAACCCGTTAAAGTATTCAAACCAGTAATTCCCGATGAGCTCGAATCAAAATTTTGCGCTAAGGAAAAATTATCGGCACTATCTACATTGGCTTGTACAATTTTAGCACTAGTAAAATCTAGCGACGAAATGGGCTGCACTTGTTCATCAGGAGCAACACTCGTGTCGGTATTATGAAATTTAGAGCAAGAAACACTCAAATTCCAACCGCCACTCTCAGCCCCCCGAGTATCAGTCACAATAATCGTATTATCTAGCATCGGTTTAGCTTCGGTTTGTCCGGCTTGGATTACTGGTTGATATTTCCAGATGCTTTTAGCAAATACATATTGCGTACCAAAATTTGGAAAACCAACATTCTCGGGATTAGGAACTCGTAAATCCAGCTTACCTGGCGCAAAACCAACATTTGCTGAGCTGTTGGCTTCTACTGCGCCTGAAGTAGCATCCGCCGGTCGATTAACGACATTCGCATCATCCGCAGCCATAGTGGGAGTACTAAAGATGAAGATGGCAACAATTAAACTTATTAATAAAACATTAAATCTTGCTACTTTCAAGTTATCCCCCCCATAACTATTTAGTTGCTTGATTTTGTCCTCGCTTATAGAACCAATAGAATAATACGCCAATCAATAGTAAAACAATGACAATAATCGTAATAATTAATGGCCAATAATTACGTTTTGTATTCGGATTATTGCGATTCAACCGGTTAGCATCCGCTGGCGAAATCGTAAAGTTCTTCTTGAAATACCAACTCTTACCTGAAGTATTAATCCGCACGCGAGCTTGGTAATTACCAGCTTTCATCGGCTTATTCCCCCAGCTAACTGGAAAGTTAAAGTTAGAATTCGGAGCGAAGTTCATTTGCTTTTGACTATTCTGGAAGAGTAGTTTGTTACTCTTAGCCGGATAAATCTTTGCCTTGACCCGCATATCATTATTAGTAATGTACTTAGGTTCAAAGTTTTGCAAATTAATATTCACAGCAGGTTGAATGCCTAATAAAGTCGGCCGAACCCGAACTAAGCGCAAATCCGGTTGCACTTTATCAACATTACCAACTTTAAACAAGGTGCTAACTGAATAAGAATAGTTATTAGTTAAACTCATGCCTTTAGACTTCTTGTGATGCATTTTATGGTTAATGGTTGGTGAATAGATATAAAAACTTCCCAACAGTACACCATTAAACTTAGGTGCTTGCACATTGATGGTCTCCGAGACCGTCTGAGAGCCCTTAGCCGGAATAGTGACCTTTTGTTTAACTGGACCCATTTTGGTCCAGTCATACTTCAAACTGGAGTCACGAACACTAGTTACATTAGCATAATTGATCTGACCTTGATTAGTCGTCCCAGCAACCGTCGGTTTTACTACCACGTCAATGGGATATTTTTTACTGTTAGTAATCTTTAAGTTTAGTGGATAACTCTTACCAGATTCCACATTTAACAAAAAGTAATCCGATTGTGCAGAGCCTTGACTGCCCTCAGGTTCAACGGAAAAACCAGCTGCACCAGTAATTGCCGCTGACACGGGATGAATAATAAAGAAACTACCTATTAAAGCCATTAAAAAAATCAATGGACGTAATAATTTTCGCAAAATCGTATCCTCTAAACTAGAAGTTTTTGGTTATTAATACTATGCGCCGGCGCCGCCTGCTGGAGCTGTGGTTGATGCTGAACTTGTAGGATCAGTAGTTAAATTCCAAGTCACAACTGCAGAATAGTTTTTACCAGACTTCAATTGATTAATAATGCCATGTCCTTCATTATTATCAAAATTTAATTGAGCAGTTTTAGTATCGTTAAAATCAATACCTGTAACACCGAATAAATTAGACTTGGCTACCGTAACTTGGTCATTTTTAGAAATATTATTAACACTATCGGAACTAAAATCAACACCATCTGTTAGCGCATCAAGGGTACTGGAAGAATAAACACCACTAGCATCAGGGCTAACTGTATCAAGTTTATAGGCAGACGTAGGATTAATAATTGTTGGTATTGTGACAGCATCGGATGTAGCACCATCATAATTAAACTTACCAACTTTGACATTCAAAACCCAACTAGGATTATTAGCTGTATCATTTTCAGCGGCAGTAGAACGGTTATCTTCAATAACGGCTAAACGCTCTTTAGCTGAAGCACTGCTCATACTAATTTTCCCAATTGATAGTGAATTATGAGTACCAAAATCAAAGTTCGGCACTTGATACAAAATCAAACTACCTTTATCAAAACCAACAGTAGCTTGAGACGATCCTGAAGCAGATGAAGTAGCAGTAACAGTATTACCAGGACCACTTACCAAAGTAGCATCAGCATTAGCGGCACTAACAGTTTGTGCCAACATTGGAGCGGCAATGGCTAACAAAGAAGTAGCACAAATTCCCATACTCAATAATTTATTTAATTTCATAAAGAAGTCCCCCACCTTAAAAAAATCTTTACTTATTTACATCGAACTAATTATACAATAGATTTTTCAACAAAGCACTTAAATTCTTAAAAATAAATCAATTTTTTCAGCGCACCAAATGAGAAAGAGCCCATTTCTCATGGACTCATGTCTCAAAAATCACTTGATAAAATTTCGAAAGCACTACGCTTTTTGATAGAAAATATCAATCACTTGATCAGTAGTATCTGTAGTCACTGCCTGTTCAGCCACTGTATCTTGGCTGGCAGTATAGCCACTGACCTTCGGTACCATCACAGCATCCCAAGTATCACCATGCCAAGTACCATAAACCTTATCGCCTGTAACTGCATCTTGATAGATGTTCCGCTTTAAAATTGCCACTTGGTTTTGACTCTTAACTTGTCCATCTGGATAATGGAAATTAATTGTTCGCGTAAGGGTCTTAGTTTCCAAGCTAGGTATAATCAGCAACTTGAATAATCTGCTGTCTTGAAGCATCAACCGTTACCGTTGTTTGTGGTTGATCGATAACTTCATAACCAGCTGGAGTATGATAATTAATATTTAAGATATCGCCGACATAACCAGTTAACTGTTGGGTGCCAACTTCGTCACCGTCATACAAGTATTCAATTGTTACTGTCTGTTCAATAGGTGTGTAGTATACATCAATTGTTTGATCTTTAGTGTCACCAGCCACAGCTTGTTCAGATACCGCAGTTTGACTTGCTTGATAACCCGCAATTTCTAGCACAATGTACAATGAGCTTTGGACCAATCACCGTAGGTCACCGTTCCATCTTCATTATCCTTAATATTACGTTGAATGGTAACAGTTTGTAATTCTGTATTAACTTGTCCATCTGGTTGATGAACATTAGCAAATAAAATTGATCATTCCCCCGAGAAAAAATATAAAAAAGTTCTTTTAATTAGCTTGGTACACAACATCAATAATTTGGTCGGTATCATTAATTGTAACTACTTGTTCATCTACCTGATTTTGACTAGTAGTATAACCACTTAACTGTGGTACAACTACTGAATCCCAAGTATCTGTTTGCCATGAACCATATGTCCGTGAACCTGTTACCAAATCTTGATAAACTTTACGCTTTAAAACAGCCACTTGCGTTTGGCTTTTAATTTGTCCATCTGGATAATGAAAATTAATAGTTCTTGTAACAGACTTGCTTTCCAAACTAGTACGCATCTTATGAGCTACAGAAACTTGGACAACTTGTTGTCCTGTAGCATCAACTGTCACTGTCGTTTGTGGCTGATCAATTATTTCATAACCAGCTGGTGCATGATAATTAATAGTCAAAACATCACCAACATAACCAGTTATTTCCTGATTTCCTACCTCTTTACCGTCATCCATATATTGAACAGTGACTGTCTGCTCTATAGGAGTATAGTAAACATCCATAGTTTGATCTTGAGTTTCAGATGTCACTTCTTGTTCAGGAACTGATGATTGACTTACTTGATAACCAGCAATTTTGGGTATAGTATAAGCATCCCATTTAGCTTTAGACCAATCCCCGTAAGTAACAGAACCATCATCATTGTTGGTCACGTTACGTTGAATGATCGCCGATTGAACTATTGTTTTAATCTGGTCATCTGGCTGACAAATATTAATTAACCGCGTAACAGATCTGGTTTGCACAGTATTGGTAACTTCGGGTTTCTCATCTTGATCCCATTCATAAGTAGTAGTCTCCGCGCGTCCTGGCATTGCCATTAGTTCTGCAGAAGTATATTTTTTGCCTTTATCAACACCATTCATTGCTACCCAATATGGTGAAGATACAACTTTATTGGTACCAGGAATTTTAGTACCTTTTGCAGGTACATCTGGTAAAGCAGGAGTTCCGTTAGACAAATTAGTATTGGCTCCTAAAATAATTGTACTTAACGCGTAATCATATTGAAACATTGGTTTTATGGTATCAGATCCAATATAATCCAAACGACTTAAATCTAACTTTGTTAAAGAAGTGCATTCATTAAACATTCCATTAACAAGAAGCAGATAAAAAGTATTAAGTTTTAATGTTTTTAAACTTGTGCACCCGTCAAACATATAATCTGTATAACGTACCTTCAATGTACCAAAATTACTCAAATCCAGATTTACTAATGATTTACAATCTTGAAACATATAACCCATGTTATCAACATTAGTAGTTTTAAAACTACTTAAATCGACGGTATCTAAAGATGTACAACCACCAAACATAACTTCCATATTGATAACGTTAGAGGTATCTAAACCTCTGAGATCTAAAGTTTTTAAAGAATAGCAATTAGTAAACATTGCTTCCATATCAATAACGTTGGACGTATTCAAGCCGTTTAAATTCACAGTAGTTAAAGATGGACATGAAGAAAACATATTAGACATATTAATTACCTTAGAGGTATCCAAGTTAATTAAATCAACTTTTTTTAAAGATTTACTATTTGCAAACATATAACTCATATCAGTAACGTTAGATGTATCTAAGTTGCTTAAATCGATATAAGAAAGCGAGTCACAAGCAGCAAATATATGATTCATATCAGTTACTTTAGATGTATTTAAACTATTAACATCTAAAGTTGTCAAAGACTCACATGCCGTAAACATCCAGGACATATTAGTAACATTGGACATATCTAAATTATTAAGTCCTTGAATTTCCTTTAAATTAGATAAATCAGCAAATAAGTAATCTGAATTTTTATTAGCAACAACACCCTTATCAAAGGTAATCTTAGTTAACTCTCTAGACCAATTAAAGTTTCCATTAAATACCTCTTTATCATAATTAATTCTACCAAAATTAGGCTCATTTCCGCCATTATCACCAAAAGTTCCTGCGTGAAAATGTAAGGTGTAATCGTCACCTTCATGAACAAATTCCCACTTACTAGTTCCCCAAACACCACTAGTAATAACGTTACTATCTGCCGTAGCATCAGCATTCACTGGTTGCGTGTCATTATTAGTTACTGATATCGTTGCATTAGAACTATTAGCAGGTGTAGCTGGATTGTTCGTAGCTACAGCAGTTGCTGAATTAACGTCCGTTGTAGTGGTATCTTGGTTTTCTGTAGCAGGTACATCGTTAGTAACTGCTGTCGTTCCATTAGCCGAGGTGTTAGTTTGTAGCGTTTGCTCCTCCACAGAAGTCGTATTGGAAACAGGACTTACTGTTGTACTTGTCGGTACTGAACTCGTTGAAGCTTGATCAGTAACTACTGGTTCTACCTGATCTGAAACATTCGCTACTTGTTCATTATCAGCAGCTTGCACATTTTGTTGAATTAAAGTTAAACCACAGACCAATCCTAATAATGCTCCGGCAGTCGTAAAACTTTTTTGCTTTATATTCACTCTTTATTCCCCCATATCATTTTTGAAATCGTTTCAAAACAATTTCATGCTAATTTTAAATCTCATTTTAGAAGAATTCAAGGTGAAAAAAGTCACAATATTTTTTAACAATAATTGCTACAGCGAGACTCTAAATTACCGCACGAAAAAAGGCACTCCTAGTTTGGTTAGGAGTGCCTTGTATTTAGTTCTTATTATTTATTTTTGTTTTCGTCCGCGATTCTTAGCAAACTTAAACAACAACCGCAAGAATAAGCCAAACAATAAGCAACCACAAATGACAATAGCAACAATCAATGGCCATTTGGTGCGCTTAATATTAGGATTTTGGCGATTCAATTGCCAAGCTTGCTTGGGACTAATCGTAAAGTTATGTTGAAAATGAAAATTACGATTGCCCACATTAACCTGTGCGCTATACTGATAATTACCCGCTTTAATAGGATTATTACCTAACGTAATAGTAATCGGCGCAATGGAATTAGCTGCCAAGGCGCCCTGAGGAATGTTCAAATGCTTGTCAAAGTTATTGGTTAAACCGCGGACGCGAATATCATAATTGACCGCTCCATTACCATAGTAGATAGGTCGTTGATTATGGATTTGCCCTACTACTTGCGGCTGTCCCGCATAAGAACGGACACGCACCTTACCCAGACGTAATTTGGGTTGTAATTTATCCACAGCGCCCACATTAGCCAACACGCCAAAGGCCATTTGAAAATTATTAACCTGATTGTTATATTGCTTAGTCAACAAAGTCTGCACAACCGCTGAACCCGCAATTGAACCCTTAAAATGAGCTGGCGCTTTAATTTTTAAGGGTACAGCTTGTTCTTGATTGGCATTGAGCACTAAGTATTGCGTTTTTAAACCCAGGTCTGCCAAACTATATTGCCACGACCGATCCATCAACAAATGTTTATTTGATGCTAAACTCAAGCCACCCTGTTCCGTAGTTTGTGCCGTTCCACCAAAAATCTTTAATTGTACTGGTTGATTAGTCAAATTTTTTAAGTATAACGCAAATTTTGCGGACTTCTTAGGCTTTAAATCAACTTGCACAACGCCACTACTAGCTGGAACCTGATTTTCCTTGGGAACTTGTAATTGCACCTGTACTGGTGAACCGGGATCCGCCTGTACCAGTTGCTTTTGAAAAAAAAGGCACCAACCACAGACCATGACTAGTGCACAAATTAATTGTTTAAAACGTAATTTATTTTTCATTTGGAAGCCTGACCAGTTGGCGTAAACTGCAAAGTCCAAGTAATTGGAGCAACGTACTTATCTTTTAAATTTTCTATCTTAGTAGTGGAAAAATCATTTAATTTAGCATAACTAGGATCGTTAAAATCTAAGCCATAATAATGAGAATCATAATTACTACCAGTTATATGCATGACCCTTTGCGAAGGATTAGGATCGGCGTCGCTACCATCCTTAGCTAACAAAATCAAACCATCAGGCTTTGAATTGTCTGCCGGAGTTGGTGGACCCTGTAAAGCACCAGATATTTTAGACGGAGTATAACCACTACCACTCCAATTTCCATAACTCGTTCGTTTGCCTACATTAGTAGATGGTAAATTAATTGACGGTATTGTCGGCGTAATCTTAGATAATTTAATCTGAGCAGAACCGGAAGTTTTATAAAAAGAACCCACTTTTACATCCACTTCCCATAAATTATGCACGCCAGAGCCAGCATTAGTATCATTGACCACTAAATACCGATTACCAGAAGAGGCCGTCATTTCAGCAGTAGTAGCACCTACTTTCATATTAAAATCAAAATTAGGAACTTCCATTAAGAAAATTGGTCGCGAAATCCGATCTTCTGCAAAATCAATGCCACCGAAAGATTGAAAGTCATGATTATTAGCACTATCAGTCGCTGCATCAGACGGATTTGCAGCAGTGCTATTAAAATCAATGCCACTATTAGCTCCTAAAGCTTGTCCAGGATCTACTCCTGACACGCCATCCAGCGCATTACCTGCTGCTTGAACATTCAACTCATTAACACTAGAACCGGCTACTGCTGCTAAAACTAAGCTGGTGAACATTACTGTCTTATAAGTATTCTTCATTTTAATCCCCCAAAATCGGCGCTACTTTTTCTTCGATAAATTCTGCCCATAAGCATAAACCCACCAAGAAATTAAGCCCATCAAAATCACCAAAAACAGTACTAAAATAATGATCACATTTCGATACTTGCGTTGTGCTCGTGGCAAAAAGTAATTTAACTTTTTAGACTGCTGTGGGCTCAAAATAATATGGCGGTGAAATACATAATGTTGCTTATGATGATCCAATATATAAGTAACATTATAAGTGCCCGGCATTAAGCGACCTTTGCGCCAAGGTAATAATAACTTAGTCTGCGAATTAGGTGCAAAATTAACGTTTTTTAAAACCATGGTACAGTTCGCCCGTGAATAATTCTTTTTACTAATCTTAACTCGCAAGTGCCCCTTTAAAAACGGATACGGCGCGATATTTTTAATTGGTGTTTGCATCACCACCCGATTAGCTTGCGAAGTTAAAATTGGCATCCCTACTTGAAAGTGAGGTAATAAGATGGCATCATCTTGGCGCAAATTCAAACCGTAACTAATATTGGCTGTTGAGATCGTTACCGAACCTTGTTTATTCTTAACAGCCTGTTGTTCCTGTTGCTGTAAGTCAGTCTGTGACTGAAACAGCAGTCCTCCCATAATGAGTCCGATTAAACGTTGTCGCGGCATTTTTAATGTCACTGCCGTTTCGACTTCTTTTTTAGCTGGAACTTCCACACTCAAAGGAGTAACTAGTTTACGTAAATCAAACTGGGCTTTGGGTCCTGGTTTAGCATAGGGATTATCAATCATCAACTGTAAATCCGAATTAGTCTGGGCAGGAATCGGCTTAACTGTAATAACATTAGACTGATTAGTCAAATTGAGAATTTTAAACTTCAATTGATAAGTTTGATTTGGCTGAACATGTAAGTACCAACCGCCTTTAACTGAACCAATTTGATTTGTTAACTGTTCGGGTTCGACACTAAATGTGCCCCCCGCAGCATGGGCGATTTGACTTTTACCCAAACCACAACACCCTACCAATAAGATAACCAACCAAGCCCAATTTTTTAAAAGCTTACATTTGTTCATTGGCAATTTTATTCGTTGATTCGTTCAAATTAGCTGTCCAATGCAATGGAAAAACGAAAGTAGCATTATCTTTATTATTATTATGAAGATAAGTTTGTACACTTCCTAAAACAGTACTATTTAAATTCAAAGTAGCACTAGTTGGAGCAACAAATGATAAACGAATATAGCCTTGAAAGCCACTATCAGCATTTAAAACTGTGATAGGAGTCACTGACTTAGATGGGTTACTGGTAAGAGGAATTTCACCGAATGGATTTTTAGTACTATTATTTCCATAAGTATAACCTGCTGTTACAGGAGCCCTATCAGTTCCTGGCAAACCAGTTTGTGTTGAAACTGGATTATCATTAACACCACTATCCAAATCTAAACTACCGAGTTTAGTATTTGACAAGCCAGCAGAACTAGTTACATCTGCTTTTGAACTAGAATCAATCAATGTACTACCGTAATTAGCAACTGACACATAAAAGCCAACTGCGCTATCTGGTGAGTTAACGATTAAAGAACGATCAATTTTTTTATTGCTACTAGGACTGTTCAAATTAAAACTCGTATCCCGGTAATCATGCCCCGTACCAAAATCAAAGTTGGGCATCTGGACAATGTAAATACTGCCGTTGATAAAAGTGACCGTTACATTTGTACTGCCCGTCGTGCCATCAGTACTAGT
Organism: Bombilactobacillus sp. ESL1187; assembly: GCF_058107155.1. NCBI lineage: Bacteria > Bacillati > Bacillota > Bacilli > Lactobacillales > Lactobacillaceae > Bombilactobacillus > Bombilactobacillus sp. ESL1187. The sequence continues at coordinate 1,192,887 of NZ_JBYLTZ010000001.1, read as the reverse complement.
ATCAACGTCGCGGGTGGAAACATCACCCGCTTGTAAAGTTGGATCAGTATCACTCCGCGTCACATCACTATCAGCTTGTACCATTAAAGATTGTTCATTAACTCCCCAACCAAAAATTAAGAGACAAACAGTTGAGATGATCATTTTCCCCATGTTTTTCAAGATCTCACCCCTCGAAGTCATTATAGCAACTTGAACTAAGAACGTCCATTTTTGTTTTGACCTTTTAAATAAATCCACAGTAAATATAATAATCCTAAGACAATTATTAATACTAATCCAATAAAGATCCACGGCAACAAGCGATTATAGTGCTTTGGCTGTGTAGCTTTCTTAATTGCATTGACGTTGGCTTTAGTAACTGTAAAGTGCCGTACAAAAGTTTTTTGATAATGATTCTTAGCTTGCAAATGCAAAGTCAATGTATAAGAACCAGGATGAATCTTGCTTTGTGGTAATAACACGTTCCACGTCGAGCTTGGTGCCATCTGCAAATTATGCAATTTTTTCGTGATGACTTTGCTATGACCCTTGCGTTTGACTGAACTAGTCATCTTCAGCTGACTAACATTAATCGGCGCAGCATTATACAAAGTAAAGCCTAACCCCGTCTGTTGTGCGCGTGTCGTAGCAATTACGTGCTTACCCATGGTAATTGCTGGCTTGACAGTATCTTTTTTGGAACGCAACACCACACCTGTGACGTATTGAACTTGGTTTTGAATAGCAAACTCACTTTTCTTCGAAGAACTGACTCCCGCAGTTGCAACAATCGCCCCCAAGATAATTCCTTGAAACTCCGTCTTGGGTGCTTGATAGGTAAAGGTCACAATCTTGGAATACTGCGGTTTAACATGCACGTGATAAGTGCGTTTACTACTAATTAAGCTAGATAAAGCAGGATTTTGCGGCTTATATAACTTCACTTTTGGGCGATCATAACTAATAATCCCATTGCCGGAAGTATAAGCATCATTGATCTGGACCTTAATATTCAAAGGCTTCTTGCCGATGTTCGACACTAATAAGCGTAAGCGTTGCTTTTGTTGTGGCTTAGTTTGTAAATCAAAAAACGTCTCCTGATCCGTCGTTTGATTCTTGGGTAAAATCGCCTTTACAGTAAATGAACGTTCCTGCGTCGGTAATTTTTTGGCTGCTGCCACTGAATTGGTGGAAAGCGTCCAAAACCCCAATAGTAACGTCAGGATCACTATCATTGAAATCCGTCGTTGCTTCATGAATAAATTCCCCCATTTAAATCTAAAGCTTACTGTCTCGGATATTGATTAAAATTATTATTTTGATTATTGGGTTGTGATTGATTCTGTTGCTGCTGGTTTTGACGCTGTTGTTGTGCTTTCTTTTGTTTGTTAGATTGGCTCCATAAACCACCAACCACAAACATGATTAAGATGATGAGACCTAACACAATCATCAAATACAAAACTGTCTTATCAGGCGTTAAACCTTTGCAATCATTATTAACCTTATCAGTTTGTTTCTTAGTGATGTGGTACGTTCCGGAAAACTTCCAGTGCGTCTTACCACTCTTAGCAGTTCCCACGGCTTGATAAATGCCTGGTTTAATTGGCAGTGATTGCTGATCAAACGCAATCGGAACGTTAGAATTAGGGGCAATCTTCTTATAAACTTGATCCACATTCACGGGCTTGAACCCCATGCCAAACAATTCGAGCAGTCCCTTGCGTTTCAAGGTCATATGCACCACGACATCTTTCATCAATCCTGGTTGATTATTGGATAGATTAACATTGATAAACGGCTTATGTTCGACTGCTTGAGGAGTCACATTATTCAATACCAAAACCCCACCCACTGGGTGATTATCTTCCGTGAGCCACACAGGAACTTTCAAGCCTTGGCTAGCTGAATCATTAATATCATAAATATAAAAACCGGCGAGCATCAAACCTTTAAAGGCCTTGGGTGGCATTTGAATGTTGAACGCTACTTCTTTAGTTTGGTTAGCTTTTAATTTAATAATCTTAGCTTGCGTCATATCTTTAAAAGCATAACGCAAATCGCTATCGCCCGAATGAACAACTTTTTGGTAAGTAATCCCACCTTGCGACGTCGTGGAAGCATTGGTAGGACGAATCCGCACCTTGGTATTCACTGCGCCAAAGTTAGTAATTGATAATTTAACTTGGTACACGCGATTAGGCTTAGCTACAATTTGAAAACGGTCCGTGACGTTCGAATTATCGACAATTGGTGTAACCGAAATATTATTGACATCCGCTTTAACAGATTGTATTTGTGTGAGCGCCAAAAGCAAAGTACAGACGCTAATGATAAATAGGCTAAATTTTTTCATAGATCCCCCATAACGGATTAATGATAGCATAATTATACAAAAAAATGTGGATACTGTTAAGTATCCACACAATTTTATTAAACACTTTTAAGTTTAATTATTATTCTTGTTATTGTTCCGACGACCGAAGTAAATACCTAAACCTAAGACTAACAAGATGACTAAGACAGCAATTAAGATCCATAGCCACATGTAGTTTGGCTTAATACCAGATAACTTGTTGTATTTACCAGCATCAGCAGAAGTGATGGTAAAGTCTTTGTCAACAATCCATGATTTAGTCTTATCACTAGAAACTAATTTAACATGTAGGTGATAGTTACCTGCTTGTAAAGGTGTATCTCCCCAGTCAATAGCGTAATTAAAATTAGAATTAGGAGCTGGTGACATAGCGGTTAAAGTAGAGGTTTTCTTAAACTTATGATCATTAGGCTTTTTGGTAACTGTTGCTTTAGCTTTGATGCCCGTATCAAAACCCTTGACATAATTTTGAATATCAGCATTAACACCACGCTGTCCTTTACCGGCACTTAAAGCATATGGTGTTACTTTCAGAGCTCTAAATTTAGGATGCATAACTGCATCTTCTTTTTGACGTACACGTAAAGGAACACCTTGAGCAAATTTATTAGTCAGTAATGAACCATTTTTAGCAACTGTTTTAACGGCTTTTTCACCTTTAGCTGGGCGAACAAGAATACCGCCCATCAAATATCCAGGAAACTTTTGCTTAGGAACATGAACTTGAAAATGTACATCCACAACTTGTCCTGCAGGAACAGTAATAGTCTGTACTCGTGGTTTTACATACTTAGACAATTTAATATTCATTGATGGATCTGTATAGTCTTTGTTGTAAGAATAAGTGCCATCAGTACCAGTTCCTGCAGTATTAACTGTAACGGTATAACGATGACTCTTAGTATCCTTATTAGCTACTGCAATTGAAATATCTTGTTGACTGCCAGGATTGCCAAAAATATCAACCTGACCATTTTGTGCTGATTGATTCTTACCATAATTTGGTTTAATACCATAATTGCCCACTGATGCTTGAGCAGGCACTGTCGAAACAATTACTAATGCTAAAACAGATAGCATTGCAATTAACCATTGCTTTAAATGATTCATTTTTTACACCCCAAATAATTTAATTATAGAAATTACATTTATAATCTTAATCTTTTATAATTAAAAGTCAATGTAACAATAAAAGTTAAACTTAATTTCAGTTTCAGAAACATAAAAGAAGTATTGATAGCAAAAGTTATCAATACTTCTAAAGTTAAAACTTATTTAATTATTTACAAAACAATCAATTAAGCTTGTGGAGCACCCGTTGATGGATCTGGTTGAGAAGTTAAAGTCCAAGTAATAGGAGCTGTGTAAGCGCCAGCTTTAACACCTTCTGGAATACTCATTTTAATGCCATGATTTAAGCCAAATACAAATTGGTCAGAACCACGTTGTTGAACACCACTCTTAACACTAACAACAGTTTTACCAGCGCCACCATTAGATGTTATAGCATTCGCACCAGTCAAATCAGCAGTATAAATTTTACTGTCAGTTGCTTGAATAGTATTAGCGCTTAATGTAAATTGGCTAGCAGCAGAATCAGTCGTAGCTAACTCATCGCCAGCAAATTGACCTAATGAAGCCTTAACGACATAACCCATACCCATATTACCGGAAGCACCATCTGAATGACGAGAATCAGTAATTTCCAATAAACCGGCATTGTTGCCATCAGTACCATAGTTATTGTTATTAGTTTGACTTGCTAAACTACTATTATCCTTAAGGTATGCTGTACTACCACTAACGGCAGAGCCAAAAGCTAAATCAGGAACTTTATCTAAGCTTAAGAACCCATCGATAACGTTAACACTAGCTGTAGATGTTCCTTGTGCTGAACCACTTCTTGAGTTCTTATTAGCTGGATTGTCAGTTGACATTGTAGTAGCTGGCAACTTACTTGAAGCCGCACTAACAGTAGCGACAGGTGCAACTGCACCTAAAGCAACAACAGCAGTTGCTACAGAAGCAAATAATTTATTCATTTTCATTAGTAAATCCCCCCAAAAAATTTCAAATACCGAATGGTATTCTCAGTACATAAATACAATAACACTTTTTTTTAATCTTGCAATAGTTTATTTTCAAAGAATAACTAAATTCGCTTAAAATTATCAAAAAATGTTATGAACTGCTTACGATAACATAATCCTAACCCAAACAGTAAACCAACACCTAACGCAATTGCTCCATAGCTGACATCATTTCCCGTTTGTGGATATGATGGCGTACCCACAACTTGCACTGGTCCGTTTTGATCCGCACCGCCAGTTTGTGGGTAATTCAACTGATCTAACTTAGGAGTTTTCGCCTGTTGACTATTAGCGCCCGTGTTAGACTGTGGAATAATTACTGAAGCAGTTGATGACTTAGATTGTGAGTTAGAACTACCTCCCCCTCGAGTAGCGCCTTGAGTAACTGGTAGGGCCTGGGCAACTTCATTACCTTGATAATCGTAATCGGTTCCCGCCCACATGGCTGTCGAATAAGCGCCAACAACAATTGCCACAGTAGCAATTACCGCAACAATTAAACCAGTTACCTTACGCCAAGGGAGTCGTTTTGATACTTTGTGAGTTTGCTTTTCCAAAAATCACGACTCCTTTCGTAAGACTAGAAGCTCTAGACACACTGTTAATATAGCACTTAATTTTGTGAAGTTCAAACACAATTAATTATAACTGAACAACTTTCAGCTTATTAATGGTTGCCACAATTGCCATACTGCTTCCGGCTCAAATTGGTGTGCACTTTGATAAGCACCTTGACTTAATTTTTGAGCTAATTGATCATTTTGCAAAATTGCAATCACTTTGTGGGCTGCAGTGGATACTGCGTCTTGTGGAACTAAATAACCATTTTCATTATCATGCACAATTTCTCGAGGGCCGTAACGGCAATCATAGCTCACCATGGGTACCCCATGACTACTTGCTTCTAATAACGTCAAAGGAAAGCCTTCCGCAAAAGAAGTCAAAATTAAAACGCGAGCTCGATCATAAACTTCTGCCATATTGGCCACGACACCCTTAAATTGCACAGCATCTTGTAATTTTAAATTCAATACGGTCTGATTAATTTTTTTTGCTTCTTGCTGATAAGTAATGCCCCCATAAACCTCTAAGCGCGCTAGCGGATCTTCACGGCGCACGCGCTGTAAAACTTTTAAGGCTTGATCAACTTGTTTTTCGGGTGAAATTCGGGCCACCATGATAATCAAGTGCGGATCGCGTTGGGAGAATTCAACTTGAGGAACATCAATTTGGCTGGGTTTACCCGGAATAGCCACCACTTTCTCTCCAATGTGAAAGCGTTGATTAATCTCTTGCTTCTCCCAATTGGACGGACAGATAATATAATCGAACTCTTCATTATGGGTTAAACCATACTCATAGTTATAGTTTAATCCCCCCGTCATGACATCAGCCTGCCAACCATTTAAGAATTGATTATGAATATAAAATGCTTTTTGAGCTGCGGTTTGCATTCGTGGCAAACTCTCGACGCATTCCACACGGTCGGCAATAAATAAATTATTCAAACCATAGTCTTGATTTAAACAATCATAAAAAAAGGCCTGGAAATCACGCAAATCCGTAAACCGATACTTCTTGCCGTGATACTTTAGCTTATATAAAGCCACACTCTTTTGATCAGCCTTATAAACTTGCGTACAAGTAACTTGGCCTTGTTGATTGAGCACTTCTTGCTTGGTGACCTGGCCATGGCGATCGTAGTAATACTTGCTAGACAAAAAACCGCGGGTATCATAGCCTTCCGCAACACTCGGCACTTGACTCCCCAAGGGAGCAAAGACCACCGAAGTCAATTGTTGCGATTTTTCATCAGCCCGAATAAGACCTTGCCGACCGTCGTGTGTTTGAATTTTAAAACCCAGTTCTGCACCATCAGAGCCTAACTCCTGCACTAATTGATAATTATGCGTGCGACAATAATCTTGGACAGTATTCGTTTGATAAAAATCCACATGATTTTCCCCAAAGTAGTCAAAGACATTAATAACGTCATCTAAGTCTAAACCAAACTTGCCCGGACCAGCGGCCCAATCATTGCGATAATAAGTCGTCACAATCTTGGCTGGAACTTGATGTTGTTGAAATAAGCGCAAGCGATTCAGTTCAGAATGCTCAATGCCAGCCGAAATATTAGATAAATCCATCGTTAAAAAAAATTCATGCTACTATGCCCCCTTTGATCTGAAGTTTATTATAGCAAACAAAACCTTTTCTTTTACGGGAAGATTTCAAACATAGTATACTAAGATAGAGGTGAAGAAAAATGAAAATAACTCGTCATGGTGAAGACTTTTGTACGCTCACTGACATTCCCCAAGTTGGCAGCCAGATGTCCAACTTTACGGTTCTTGATCAAGATCAAAACTCCGTTACTTTAACATCATTATTGAACAAGCCCTTGCTCATTAGTGTAGTACCCGATATTAATACCAGTGTCTGCAGTTTACAGACGAAACATTTTAATCAAACAATGGATCAATACCCTAACATCAATTTTGTCACTATCTCAACTAACACCGCTGAGCAACAAGCTAGTTGGTGTGCAGCTCAAGGCGTTAAAAAAATGCAATTACTCTCCGATGTCAAACAGGATTTCGGTCAACAAACTCATTTGTTAATGGCCGACAGTGGTTTATTAGCCCGGTCCGTCTGGATTGTTGAACCCGATCAAACGATTAGCTACCAAGAAGTGGTGCCCGAGATGACCAATGAACCTAATTATGACCAAGTTTTGGCTCAATTAGATCAAAACGAATAAGTAGTGTTCAATACACAATTTAGTGCTGATTTTTTCATCCGAACATAGTGTAAGCTATTATAATGAAGAAATTTTTAAAATTAATGCCTAATCAGCACTAGTTTGGCACTTAAAAAGCAAGTTCTTAAGCCTAATTCAGACTTCAGAACTTGCTTTTTTAGTTAGTCTTATTCTTTCGGTAATGTTGAATATTCCACGTATTTAACAGAGTAATCACAATCATCGAGATTCCCGCAATAATAAAGAGCATCTTAAAAGAAGAATGATCAATCACTAGTCCCCCAAAGACCGGACCAATGGCGCGGCCCAGCGAAGAAAAGCCACTAACCCAGCCCTGGCTGCGCCCTTTATCTTCCGGTTGCGTCCATTGATCAATAATGACTGGAACCGTTGGGACATAGATAGCTTCGCCAATCGTCAACAAAATCATCCCTAAATAAATTAAGGCGACTTGTTTGCTAGCAATCGTGACAAAATAAGAAATTGTCAAAAAGAATAAGCCAATCACAATTCGGTGATCCAAGTTTTTGATAATTTGTGGTCGCCACGTCAATAGCCATTGCACTATAATAATGATTACTCCATTTAATGCCCATAATAAACTATAAACGCGTAAGGCAAAACCACTATCAATTAAGTAAACGGAAAAGTTCGATTCCCATTGCGAATACATCGTCCACATGACTACTAATGTTAAAAAGCTAACCACAAATAATTGGCGCACACGCGCTTGCGGATGTTTTTTAGGAGTTCTGTTAGCGTGCTTTGCTGCAGCAACTTGGTATTCCAAGCGTTGCTTAGGAAAACAAACGATTTGAATGATTAAAGACAATAAGTATAAAACTGCTGCCAAAATAAAAATCGGAGCAACTGATCGTTTAAACATTTCACTGATCAGCATTGTGCCCAAGACCAAGCCTACATTTAAGACTAAATAAATCAGGTTAAAAGCTTTAGTGGTTGAGATATGGGGCAATAATGTGCCGTAGACGTTCACTGCCGTGGTTAGCCACCCCGTTGTCACGCCAAAAGCCGTCAACACCAAGGCATAATTGGGCCAACCAGTGAACCAAATGCCAATAACGCAGATTGCTAAACAGGCTAACATGGCCCCCACTGTTAGGTAAAATTGATTAAACCGGTCATACATTTTGCCGGCGACCATCGCACCTAACACGTTAGCAGCCGAAAAAAACATCAACGCAATGCCTGCCACCGTCAATGATTTATGCAAAATAGTATTAATATAAATGGTTGCTAACGGCCACATCATGCTATAGGCCGTTTCATTAAAGAAGGCCACCCCTAACAATGGAACCAAACGAACTTGGCGCATATTAAACTCCTTTTCTTCCTACTAATTTAATTCTATTATAATATAATGACATTATTAGCAGAAAGGATAAGTTCATGTCAAATTCTTATCAACCACAAAACACCAAAGATGCCTTGCGCATGATTCAGCAACTGGCCAACCAATACTTACATGCTCCTTTAACCAAAGAACTCTTAGAGTACAATCAAAAACAAATTCAATATCTTCAGCAACAAGTCATTCCAGTGGCTCAACAGCAAGAACAGAATTTAACCAGAGTACAACAAGCGCAAACTTTAATCCAAACTTTACAATTCTGGCAACAACAAAAGTTACAGGGCAAAATTGTCACTGGTAAGATCAAAAATTACCAATTAACCCAAACTGCCACCCCTAAGTATCAACACTTACCCGGCAAACATCAGAGCCAGCCACATTACCGAACTAGTCATCATTAAATCAAGCTGTGAGCAAAACTGGGCAAAAGCTGAGGACTAACCTAGATTAAACTTTTAAGTTTGATCCTTAACTTGAAAGCTTAATCGTAGTTAGATGTAAGCTTTTAGTTTTGCGAACGCAATTATATTAAACCTGTGAGCAGAAGCGTTAAGAAGTTGAGTATAGCCTAGGTAAAGTTCTTAAGTTTTGACTTTTAAACTTGAGAACTTTTCCGTAGTTAGACACAAACTTCTGCTTCTGGGAACGCAATTTCGCCAAGCTGTGAGCAAAACTGGGTAAAAGCTGAGGACTAACCTAGATTAAACTTTTAAGTTTGATCTTTAACTTGAAAGCTTAATCGTAGTTAGACGTAAGCTTTTAGTATTGCGAACGTAATTATATTAAACCTGTGAGCAGAAGCATATAAAATTTCTTAGACCAAATTGTCAAATAATTATCACCGTATTAAGCTTTTTTATTAAATTAAAATTAGTAATAGATCTTTTTCAAATCAGCTAAATTGCTAGCTGATATTTATTTTGATTAGTTTTTTATTAAAAATGGATGGTAAATAATTAATCATGGTGCTAAGATAGTAATTACAAATTACGAAGGGAGCATCATTTATGAAAATCACAATGCTTGGTGTCGGCGGTATGGGTACCCGTTTTGGTTACGAATTACAAAAGGCGGGTAATGATGTGACATTAATTGACGGCTGGAAACCGAACGTTGAAGCTATTCGCCAAAATGGGATTTCTGCCAATTTAGATGGCGTTGAGGTCAGTGCTAAATTGCCGATTTACTATCCTAATGAAAGCGACCAAATCAAAGATCCTGCCGATTTAATTATTGTCTTTACTAAGTCCTATCAACTAGAAGAGTATTTTGACCAAATTAAATCTTTGTTGACCCCCAAAACTTACGTTTTGTGCTTGATGAACGGAATGGGTCACGAAAAAATTCTTGAACGATATGTTGATCAAAACTTGTTATTAATTGGGGTCACGATGTTTACTGCTGGTTATGACAAACCGGGACATGCACAGTTATTTGGTGATGGCAACGTTGAAATTCAAAACTTAGGCCCTCAAGGCGAATCATTTGCGAAAAAAGTAATTGCTGTCTTCAATGATGCCGGTCTTAAGTCCGTTTATAGTAATAGTGCTCGTTACTCAATTTGGCGTAAAGCCTGTGTGAATGGCACTTTAAATTCATTGTGTTCACTTTTGGAATGTAACATGGGCGAACTCGGTAAAACTAAAGAAGCTACAACTTATTTGAAGGATATTATCGCTGAATTTGCTGCTGTTGCTCGCCATGAAGGTACCGATCTTGACGAAGATGAAGTGTTCCACCATATTGATGAAACTTTCTATGGCAACATTGCTAATCATTATCCCTCTATGTACCAAGACTTAGTCAACCATCATCGCTTAACCGAAATTGATTTTATTAATGGTGCCGTCTGGCGTAAGGGTGAAAAATATGGCATTCCGACTCCTGAATGTCGCTTATTAACCCAATTAATTCACAGTAAAGAACAATTAATTGGTGCCAAATTAGATTAATAATTTCCACAAAACCAAAAATAAAGCTACAAGATTAAAAACACTTAACAGTTGAATACTATAAAAAATGTCCATATTAATGATATGACCCTCAAAGTTTGAATAACTTTGGCGGTCATTTTTATATCTGCGATTATTTCAGTCGTAGATATTTATCTATTTTGTTGAATCAAAGTAACAAGCTAGCAGGCAAAAAGGACTAGCTTCGATTAAATATCGTCAGTTAGTCCTTTAAATTTATTCTAATTGTATACCTATTAAGATATAGCTTTTTTAATTTAAACTATTTGGTCAATAATGTGCTTGGTTCATGGCAATTAATAAGAACAAGAATACGAAAAAGGCACCATACATAATTGGATGAACTTGTTTACCTTTTTTTTCAAAGACCATAATCAAAACATAAGACATGACCCCAAACGCGAAACCGTAAGCAATATCATAGAAAAATGGCATTCCAATAATTGTCATAAATGCTGGGAAAGAACTTTCCAATTTACTCCAGTCAATTCTACCCAATGAGGTGACCATATATGAACCCACAATAATCATGATTGGAGCTGTGACTTGGGAAGTCACGACCCCTAATAATGGAGAGAAGAATAAACTTAATGCAAACCAAAAAGCTACTGTTAAAGAAGTTAACCCTGTTCGGCCACCAACAGCAATCCCTGTTGATGATTCGACGTAAGCTGCAGTTGGTGAACTACCAAAAATGGAAGAACTCGTCATCGCCAAAGCATCGCTTAATAGTGTCTTGCTTAAACGCGGCGGTACTTTTTCACCGCGCTTAATAAACCCGGCTTGCTCTGCTAAGCCCACTACAGTTCCCGTTGTATCAAAGAAGGCCACTAAGAAGAAAATTAAAATCACGGTGATCATTTGCGGTGTAAAAACATTTTGCACGTGAAAAATTGCTTGACCAAAGGTGGGTTTTAAACTTGGCACGCCGGCGACAATTGCCGTCGGCATCTTGATCAAACCGGTTAAAATGCCCACAATCGAAGTTGCCGCCATGCCCAACAAAAAATTAGCTGGCACTTTTAAAGCTACCAAAATTAATGTAAATACTAAGCCAAAAACGGTTAACCAAACAGTCGGATTATGAAAATCCGTAATCGTCAACAAGGTTGACGAACTAGCTTTGACCAAGCCGCCATTTTGTAAGCCGACAAAGGCCACAAATAAACCAATCCCGGCCGCAATCGCCGATTTCAAATCAGCGGGAATATTATTGATGATTTTTTCTCGAATTTTAAACACTGTGACTAACATGAATAAGATAGAAGCCACAAAAATCCCAGCCAAAGCCGTCGGCCACGGAATTTTCATGCCCAAAACCACTGTATAAGCAAAAAAAGCATTACTCCCTAATGAAGGTGCAATCGCCACCGGATAATTAGCAATCAAGGCGGTCGCTAAGCAACCAACAATGGCCGCCAACGCCGTGGCTACAAAGACCGCTCCCTGATTCAACCCTGCATCGCCTAAAACATTGGGATTAACAAATAAAATATAAGACATCGCCATAAACGTCGTTGTACCCGCAATCATTTCTTGGCGTGGATTGGTTCGGTTGGCTTTCAAATCAAAAACTTTTTCTAACAGTCCCTGCGGCTGTTTGCTCATCTTAATTCCTCCCAATAGTTTCTTTTTTCAGAAACAACGTCTTTTATTATACGGATTAAGATGCTAAAAATCTAGTATTTTACGATATATTTTAAACTTTATCAATAATAATGTTCGCCTTTTACTAAAAAGCAGGTCTTAATTGAGCTGCATTGCCGTCATTTTGGGATTTTTTATATTTTGAAAGCCTCCAAGCCTTGCCCTTGCTAACTTTTACTTAAACTTAACAAATATTCACAATTTCTTCACATTTTAAAAGTTTCTTCTTCATATGTTCTGTGTAATATATATCTTGTAAGTTGATGAGATAGAAAAAATCTCACTTCTCCCCCTCAATATTTAAATTTTGAATCCCCCTCAATAATTTAAATTAAAAAACCTCCAACATTTTGTTGGAGGTTTTTATTATGCCAAAAAATTGAGAATTTCTAATGGTGCTACCTGTAACAACTGCTTACTGTAAATCGTTTGTAAAACATAGCTTTGGCTAAAGTGCTGATAAATCGTACGCAGTTGCGGATGTTGCGCTAATTGTTTAGGCAATTGATCTTGCGTTGATTGGGCAATCAGTAACGTCATTGGCACTTTCGTATTTAGTAACAATTTCTTAGGTAAACTTTGGACAAATTCCGCTTGCAACTCTAGATCAACATACAAGCCAAAGCCGCCCGGTCTTTGATGAAAATCGGCCATGACAGCGTTTAAGAGCATCTGGCGTTGATAATCATCTAAGTCCTGTTTTTGCTGTAACGTTTGCACCTGTTGTTGACCAAAGGCTATTAAATCTTGATAAGTTGCAATCTGAGGTGTAGTTCTATATGGCAACGCTGGCTGCCACTGGGGATCTAGAACCACCACTTGGCGCGGCTTGAGACCAGTTTGCATTGCTTGTAATACCACAAACAAGCTTAAACCGGCTGCAACAATTTGGTAATTTTTTAACTGGAGGGTCGTTACAAATTCTTGTAAATCTTGAGCAAAGCTCATGACATCAACTGGACCTTGAGCTACTGACTGACCATGGTAGCGCCAATCCAGCGCATAACTATTCGTTAGGCCATTAAACGTCATGATCTGAAGACAACTATTCACACTTTGCGTTAAATCCGGCAAGAATATTGTATTTGCAGTTGCCCCTAGGTCCTCTGTTAAATACACCATTTTTCCATTACTTAAATTAACAGTTTTAACTGCAATCATTTTTTCACCAACTTATTTAATATGCAAAATTTGACGTAAACGTGTCAAATCTTTTGCCAAAACTTGATCCATCAACCGCGTTTTTAACACGTAGAAGCCGTAAATCACAGCGCCCACGACTACTTCAACTAACATGTAACTAGTTGCTCTAATGCGCCCAATATGGTGATCAAAGCCGTAAAAGCCACTATCCACCAGAAGAACCACAATCATCATCACCACGGCTCCTAGTAAGATTTTGCCGAGATCCTGCTTAAATAAGGTTGCCAAATTAAACGGATATAAGGTATGAATTTTTTTCAACATTAAATAACAGATTAAAACCATAGCCAAAATCGTCGCCACAATCGGACCATATTCGTGAAAAACGTAGACTAAGGGCCACTGAATTACTATTTTAAATAGAAAGCCAACTACTAAATATTTAATGGCTAATACATTACGATATAGTGCTTGCAAAATAGCCGCCAAGACCATGAAAAAGCCTAATAGCAACGCCATCACACAAGACAATTGCATGATTCTAATTCCTAAGGCGTCAAAACCGTAAAAGGCACTCCACAATGGACGCGAAACGGCTAACATCCCCAACGCTGCCGGCAACATAAAGAAAGCAAACATTTTGATGATATTCACAATTTGCGCCTGAATCTTGGCCGTATCTTTAGTGGTATATAAAGAGGAAACAATCGGAATAGCTGAGGATACGACCCCTGTTGCCAAAGAAACCACGACCATGATTAATTTATTAGCTTGAAACCCAAAGAGTGAGTAATAATAGTCCAATTGTTGCCGCGAAATGTGCATAAAGCTCTGCATCATCGGATTAAAAGTCGACTGATCGAATAACTTAAAAATTGTAATGGCGGAATCAATAATGATAAACGGAATCGCCTGTAACAAGATTTCTTTGGTAAAATCTTTGGCCGTAAAACTAATCTCGTGACTGCCAGTGGCGGCCAATTGGGTTAGCGGCTTGCGCTGACGCCAAAAGCCCCATAACAAAAACAACATCGAAATTCCCGCCCCAATAAAGGAAGCAAACGTTGATTTGGTGACGGCGTCAACGTAATTACCATGTTTAATTTGCATGATAATATACGTAATTAATAACATATAACTAACACGCGCTAATTGTTCTAGCATCATGGAAATTGCCGATGGCCCCATTTGACCGTGGCCTTGAAAATAACCCCGCATAATACTTAACGTTGGTAACAATAACACAGCAATAGCTAAAGCTTTCAGCGCCGGAATACTCCGTGGATCACCATTGGTAAAGACATCTGCTACCAAATTAGCGCCAAAATACATAATTCCGGCAAAAATCACACCGATAATTGCCGTTACTTTCAAAGCTTGCTTGAATAATTGATTGCTGGCTTCATACTCACCTAACGCATTATAATGCGCAATTTGTTTCGAGATGGCACTCGGCAAGCCGGCCGTCGACACAAGTAAGAAAAAATCGTAAATATTGTATACTTTGCCATATAGCGCATTAGCTGCAGCCACCGTCGCCGCCGAACCCATCCAAATGTTCCACGGAATAATATATAAAGCTGATAAGGCGCGCGAAACGATCCCACTGGCCGTGATCCAAGCTGAGCCAGACAATAATGAATCTTGTTTCAGCGTTTTAGTTGCTGTTGTCTTTGATTGATCCATTTGATTTTCCTCGATCTACTAACAATGAAACTTTATTATACAAAAAATTCTCCTAACTGACAAAAATCAATCAGGAGAACTTCGCATTTAGAACAAATTCAAAGTCAAGCTCGTAACTTTTCAGGTGCAACAAAAGACCGCCACTTAACTACAACTTGCTTAACCTAAAGTTGGTTTTAAAACTTGAATTAAATAGTCAGCTGCTTTTTGACTACCAGCTAAATCTGGGTGCATGCCATCAGTAAAGGTCAAGTCCCAATCTTTAGTTTCAATCAACCGTGTATTTTCATATTCAGGAGTTTCTTCACGAATAACAGCAGCATGATTTTGGCTGAACGGAATCATGACCCACAAACGACTCTTGGGATATTGCAATTTCAACTTTTGCATCACAACTTCAAAACCAACCCGAAAATCATTATCGTTAATCTTTTTATCAGGCGTTCCTAAATTAACAATCACATCATCAGCTTGAAAATCCGGTTGCCAATCAATTTGATCAGCTAAATGATCAACGAATGTTTGGGCATTAGGAACACCACCAGTACCGGGCTTAACCACACCAGTACCCGGATAGCAAATTCGAATATCTTCACGGTTAAAATGCTCAGCCACTAAAGCTGCATAATTACTTTCAGCACGATAATCTTGACCAGGAGTCGTTCCAGCAACCCAAGAACCCGCCGTAATCGAATCGCCCACAAACACTAAAGGTGTGCCTGTAGGTTTCACTGCTTGTAATTGCCCCGTTGTTTGTACTTGGTCGAAGTACAAGCCTTGATGTCTTTTCCAAACGTTATCTTCAGTTGAATTACCACTATAAACGACTTGTAAAACATGGCTTTGTTCATCAGGCAGTGTCACGGTAAATGGTTCACTAGTCAATGCCAAACGTTCAAAAGGCTGATCATCAATCTGGTAAGCTAACCAAGTATCCCCCGCATTGGCTTTGGTTGAAAATGACCATTGCACAGTGGTTGTACCCTGCACTTGCGTAATAATTCGTGCACCTAAATTAGTTGTATACATCCCATGACTCGTTTGTGCCCAACGACCACTAAAATAAAGTCCTTGTGCTTCATAATTAGCCGTTGTCTGTTGAAAATTCATAAAATCTCTCCCTTTCTATTGCCCAAAACTCTGACACAATACTATAATAGCACTCATAGCTACCTTTCATAAAAGGAGAACTGAAATGTTTACGAATATTATTTTTGACGTTGACGGTACATTATTAGACACAAAAGAGGCTAGTTTACTAGCTTTACAAAAAACTTTAGCAGAGGATTATCACATTCAAACTGAACTGGCTGATTTGGAGTTTGCTTTTTCTGGTACAGCGGAAAATACTCTCAATTATTTTCAGATTCCTAAAGAAGAACATCTCAAAGCGGCCCAAAGTGTGTTTAAAAATGCCTTTGGCTTTATTGACGAAGTGCAACCTTTTCCTGGAATCGTCTCGACAGTGCAACAACTAGCTCATCAGCACATTGGTTTAGCCATTGTTACTTCGGAAGATTCACGCGAAGTGACCGCCATCTTCAAGAAAACTGCCTTGCAACCTTATTTTAAACATTTTGTGACTGCCGACATCGTCCAAAATCCTAAACCGGCCGCTGAACCGGCACAAAAGGCCTTAGAATTGTTGCATGCCCAGGTCCAAACCACGCTCTTAATTGGAGACTCCCGCAATGATATTGGTTGTGCGCATCATGCTGGTTTAAAATTTGGGCTCGCTAAATGGGGCGCTAACGATCAAGATGACTTTAGTGATGCCGATTATATCTTTGAACAACCACAAGATATTTTAAAATTAATTGCCCATTAATTCTAAGCCAACACTAAAATAGCCCGTTTGAGTTCTGATATGCTCAAAGGGCTACTTTTTTATTTATAAGTTAAACACCAAACACGTGCATAAACATTTCTCACGATCTAAACTGCTATTTTTAACTAGCATTACGCATTACATTAGATCCTTTCCAAACGCGCAATCCGCTCACTTAATGGAGGATGCGTATCAAAGAGATGTTCCAAAGAATGTTTCTTGTTTAGCGGATTAGTAATATACAAAGCAGCACTAGCCTCATCAACTTGATGCATGGGCTGTTCATTTTGCTGCAATTTACGTAACGCACTGATTAACCCTGCCGGATTACGTGTTAGCTCCACGCCTGACGCATCCGCCAAATACTCACGGTTACGCGAAATGGCTAATTGAATCAATGAAGCTACTAGAGGACCCACAATCGAAAATATTAATCCGACTAACCATAACACCAACTGAATTAAGTTATTACTATTAGAGTCTTCACGGTCATCGCGATCACTGCCAAAAAGCCAGCCCCACCGATACATATTCGATAACATAGAGGACAAAAAAACGACAGCAGAAGATAACGCTAAAGCAACAGTGGAAACGCGAATATCATAATTACGAATATGCGACAATTCGTGGGCCAAGACCCCTTCTAGTTCTTCACGATCCATCATTTGGTATAAGCCACTCGTTACTGCCACGGCCGAATGATTGGGATCGCGCCCCGTGGCAAAAGCATTGGGACTGGGATCATCAATGAAGTATAAATCTGGTTGTGGAATGTGTGCGACCAACGCTAAATCTTCCACAATATGCCATAAATCAGGAGCCTGGTCACTACTGGTAATCGGCTGAGCGTGGTTCATTTTCATCACTAGCTCAGTTGACTGAAAGTAAGTGCCTAAAGCATAAAACAAGGCAATTACTAACGCACCGATTATTCCGACTTGATAACTATGCCAAAAAAGTTGCCCGACTACTCCACCAATTAAACCAAGAATTAAGAAAAAAAGCGCCAAAACTAAATAAGTACGACGCTTGTTTTGTGTTATTTGTTGATATAGCATGGCTTAACCTCTTAAAATTTGACTTGAGGAACTGCTTGCTCAGCTTCGGGAATTTGTAAATATTCCATCGGCAAGAAGTGATGTAACTTCGCTACTAAATTCCGTGGAAAAGTCTGCGTTGCCGTATTGTAATATTGGACTGAACTATTATAAGCTTGGCGGGCATAAGCAACTTTGTTTTCAGTATTAGTTAACTCTTCCATTAATTTTCCAAATTCTTGATTAGCTTTTAAATCCGGATAATTTTCAGCTAAAGCCATAATCGGTCCCAGGGCAGTCGTTAACTTGCTGTCAGCGTCTACTTTTTCTTGTAATGATTCTGCATTCATTACCGAGTTTCGCAAATTAACAATCTCGGTCAAAGTTTGCTTTTCATGTTGTGCATAGCCTTTAACAGTTTCGATTAAATTAGGAATTAAGTCTGTGCGTCGCTTTAATTGCACGGCAATTTGACTTTGAAACTCTTGGGCTTGGTTTCTTTTTTGCACTAAGCCGTTATATAGCAAGGCATAGACCACAACTAAAACTATAACAATTAAGATAATAATTAACGTGGTTGACATAAATTTACTCCCTTATTATTTTGACTTAATTTTACCGTGAATAACTACAACACTCAAGTCCGCTCATGCTAATCAACAAAATTATGGCCTAGCGTTCAGCTTGATCAATAGCTTCGGTAACTCGATCCTTAGTGAAATCATGCTGCATGTAGGCTGAATCAGTAACTGGCAAATGTTGTTGCAAAGTCGCAAATGGTTGCCATAAAGCCTGGCCTTGTTGCAAGGTAAAGTCCAAAACATGCCCTCCCAGCGAATGATCAGCCGCCAAAAAATGACTATGGAAACCAGCAACGCTGGCTCCATCAAAGACTTGGGGTGAATAATAGCTAATTAAAGTGCCGGCAATATTTTGTGCTTCAAAGACACTTTGCTTTTGCGATGCTTCCACTAAAGTATGATAAGGCTCTTGTGCTTTCACAACTGTGCGAGTCTTCATTTGTTGAAACACACCGGTTAATTTCACCGCATAAAAGATATTGGCGGATTGCGTTTGTTGGGCAATTTGTTGATAAACTGCGGCAGCTGGTAACTGTTCTAAGTTTACTAATGGCTGAAAATCAGCTTGATGCACTGTCGCAAATGGCACCGTAAAATCGCCTGACACAATATTAACTTGTCCTTGCCCATCGACTTGGTAAGGAGTCCCGTCTAAGATGACTAATTCACCATCTAAACCTTCACCAGTACCAATCCCAGTATCACCGTGTTGCAGCAATTCTTTGATTGTTAAAGTTCCTTTTAACAAACCTGGTACTAATAAAGCTAGTGTGCCATGTTGATATAAAACATCATTCATCCTTTTTACCTCCTATTAATTTAATCGCTCAATTTTTAAACTATTGGTCGCAGTATTTTATTTAGCGTTCCAAAAGCAGTAGTTTGCGTCTAGCTACGAATAAGTACCTAAGCTTAAAAAACAAAACTTAAGTACTTATTCTAAGCTATACTCAACTGCTAACCGCTTTTGTCACAGTATTTTATTTAGCGTTCCAAAAACCAAAAGCCTGCGTTTAACTACAACCAAAAACTCAAGTCTCAAACTGCCTTAATTGTTTATCCTAGGTTAGTCCTCGACTTTTAACCAGCATTTGTAGCAGTAATTATTTTATTAATGGAATTGATCAGGTAACAATGCCTGGTTCAAACTAGAATTACGACTATAATCAACTGGAATCTCAACAACGACTGGACCAGACATTTTAAATGCTTGATCTAAGACAGCTGCCAAACTATGGTCTTGATCAACACGTAAACCAGCAGCCCCGAAACTTTGCGCATATTGGACAAAATCAACAGGACCAAATTGCACCCCCGCATCGCGGCCATATTTAGACTGCTCTTGAAAACGCACCATATCATAATAACCATCTACCCACACTAATTGCACAATATTAGCGTGTAAGCGCACCGCCGTTTCCAATTCTTGACTAGAAAACAAGAACCCACCATCACCAGCTACAGACACCACTTTACGCTTTGGGTCTAATAACGCGGCGCTAATGGCCCAAGGTAAGGCTACACCTAAGGTTTGCATCCCGTTACTAAATAATAAATGCCGTGGTTCATAATTACGAAAATGCCGGGCCATCCAGATATAATGACTACCAACATCGACTGTCACAACCATTGAATCATCAACGTGTTTTTGTAATTCTTGCACAATGGCCAACGGATCTTGAACTCCCGTAGTTTGAGCTGAAACGTTAGGAACATCTTTTTGATCATATTCTTGCTTGATAGCTTGCAAATGTTCCTTAGTCTCTGCTGACAATTGATAATCTGCTAACAACGTAGTCAATTCTTGAAGCGTCGCCGCCAAATTGCCTTGCAAAATTAAATCAGGTTGGTAATCTTGGGTCAATTCAGGGACGACATTATCTAAATTAATGACTTGACCTTGGCGATCTTGATTCCAATTACGAGCTTCATATTCAATCGGGTCATAGCCAATGGCAATCACCAAATCTGCTTGCTTTAATAAAATATCGCCAGTTTGATTGCGAAAGAGCCCCACCCGGCCAAAATATAAATTCTCTAAGTCGCGGGAAATAATTCCTGCACCTTGAAAAGTTTCAACAACAGGTAACGGGGTATGTCGTAAAAGATTACGTAAAGCTTGCGTGACTTTTTGTTGCGAAGCGCGCATGCCGGCCAAAATCACGGGCATTTTAGCTTGTTTGATGGCCAGAACTACTGCCTGTAATTTATCGGCAGTTAAAACCCCTTGCTCTACTGTCGGATGGCGCTTCATAATTGGCCGCGTCACATTTTCATTAATCACATCTTGGGGAATTGAAATAAATACCGCACCGTTTTTGGTATCGGTCGCTTCTTGATAAGCGTTTGCAAAAGCTTCAGACAGATTATTAGGATCTTGAACTTCAACGCTATTCTTGGTCACAGGTGCCAAAATAGATTGATTAGGAATACTCTGATGTGTTAACCGCGCTAAATCATCCCGCGGAACTTGACCACCTAAAGCAATTACCGGATCACCTTCCGCCGTAGCGGTAACTAAACCTGTGGCTAAATTGGCAACTCCGGGACCTGATGTTACTAATACCACACCGGGTTTGCCTGTTAAGCGCCCAATTGCTGCCGCCATAAAGGCAGCATTTTGTTCATGACGCGCCACGATTAATTTAGGCTTATGAACATTTTCATTGTGTTCTAGTTCTTCGAAGAGCCGATCAATTTTGGCACCGGGAATTCCAAACACATAGTCAATCTGATACTCAATCATTGTTTCAACAATGGCTGTTGCTGCGGACTTTTCCGTCATAAAATCATAATCCTCCAATAAAAGAATAAGCATATTATACCGTTTTCTTAATTATTATGAAACGAATGATGAAAAGCCATGATAATTTTGCATGAGCTTTGAACTGGCGTAGAATTATTACAGCCAAATTACTTAAACTTTTCTTCTGGTTAGCACGGCAAAAATCAAATCACCCTGGTACAATAACCTAACTAAAGAGTCAAATAATTCAGCAAATTTCCCTTTTAATTACGTATTAGTTGAATTTCTTCCAATTAC
The DNA here is from genome assembly GCF_058107155.1 of Bombilactobacillus sp. ESL1187. Lineage (NCBI taxonomy): Bacteria > Bacillati > Bacillota > Bacilli > Lactobacillales > Lactobacillaceae > Bombilactobacillus > Bombilactobacillus sp. ESL1187. The sequence continues at coordinate 1,171,367 of NZ_JBYLTZ010000001.1, read as the reverse complement.
AAGCGCTACCATAAAGTTTTCTCTTTATTCTGCTTGCTAATTAAAGTACAATATTAATGGTTTCAAGTTAATGATCCAATCCGTAGATAAGAAGGTTTATACATGGCCGTTCTCAAAAATATTTTTATGGATAAGATGTTATGGATAGCAGCCACGGTAGCTGTTTTATCCACTTTAGTTAGTAAACCACAATTAGCGGACATTAATTTTCATACAATCTTTTCACTATTATCAATGATGATTCTCGTCCAAATTTTAGAACATATCGGGTTATTGCAGTTCTTGTCAACGCACTTAACTGTCAAAGCCAAAAACTCCCGGCAGCTAATGGAAGCATTAGTCTTGCTGGCTTTTTTTGGCGCCATGTTCATTACTAACGATGTCACCATCTTAATTCTAGCACCGCTATTCTTTAAAATTGCTTCCGACGTTCCTCTAAGTCGGGCGCTAACTATGACAATGATTACCGTGGCTGCCAATCTGGGTAGTTCGTTTACTCCGTTTGGTAACACCCACAATCTCTTTTTGCTTTCCCATTTCAATTTGACAGCGGGTCATTTTTTTCGCGTTTCCACACCCCTCATGCTGATTGAATTAATCATCTTAGTCATTGTTGCTTATCTTTTAACTAAACCGGAACCGATGGACGTTCAAATTACGCCCTTTGAAATTCAATTAGGTAAATTAACGGCAACTTTAGTCTTAACTGCGTTTATTTTTTTGGGAATCTTTAAAGTGATTCCGGTTTGGTGGACGACCATTGCCGCTGTTATTTTTGCTTTAATCGTCAGCCCGCAAACTTTAAAAAGGGTTGACTACGCTACTATCTTAGTTTTCGTTTGTTTCTTTATCGCTGTCGGCAACATCAGTCGCTTCCCGATTGTCGCTAAAGTAATTAACAATTTAGTAGCCAGTCCAACCTCCACTTATTGGACTTCGTTGGGTTTAAGTCAAGCAATCAGTAATGTTCCTACGACTATTCTAGTAGCTAAATTTACACACCATATTCACGCGCTCTTTTTAGGATCGAATATTGGGGGGCTAGGAACGATTATTGCTTCCATGGCTAATTTATTATCGTACAAACAATATTCCTTTTTCACCCACAAAACAGAAGCCACACACTTTTTGGGTGTCTCTTTAAAAATTAATGTGCTCTTATTAGTTATTTTAGGATTCGTAGGTTGGCTTTTAGTCAAAATTCAATGATATAAAAATTCTTCTTAAAAATGTTCGTATTTGATACGAACATTTTTTTATAGTGTTTTCCAAGTCAGCCGTTTGTGTTTGATTGCACTCAACCTTCAAGCAACTTTAGTCACAACCTATTATTTTACAATGCTCCAAAAATATTAATTTTTCTATCTAATTGGTTTATCATTCGTAAATAAATATATTATGATGAAGCTATCATAAAGGGATAGGAATTAAACAATCATGAAAACCAATAACTTCTGGAAAAACTGCAGTCTGGGGCTCCTCTATTTAATACTTTCTGGTTTATTTGAATATATGTATTGTTATCATAATTTTATTTGGAGTAGTGACTTACAATTTCACATTGAGCGCATCAGTGAATTAGCCCAAACTAAACTTGGTGCTTTTCCTTACATCACCACCCATACTTTTGCTGGCATTGGTTCTTTGGTTAATTTATTTTATCCAACACAATTTTTATACCCACTCATTATCTTAATGAAGTTAATTCATAACGATCTTCTGGCCCTATATCTTTATTTAGGTTTAGTCAACTTGCTCACGTTAATAATCACTGACTACGCTGTTTATTCATTAACTAAAAAGCGGTCCCAAAGTATCACCACTGCTTTACTGTATACTTTTTCGTTTTACCGCATGGCAGCCATTTATGCTCATTTTGGTATTGGTGAATTCTTAGCAATGACTTTTTTACCGCTCTTATTAGTCGGCGTCATCAAAGTGGCACACAAAAAAGGGGGCCGCACTCAAACCATTATTGCCTTCAGTGGCTTATTGTACACGCACTTATTAACAGCTGTTTTAGCTAGTTTATTAGTGTGCTTAGTCTTAATAGTCCAATTAATTTTGGATCAACACCGGCGGCAACTGATCTGGCATTGGTTGCAAATTAGTGCCGCGACACTCGTCGTGAGTTTTGGTTACTGGGCGCCCGTGCTGCAACACACATATTTGATGCCTTCCAAACTTCAGCCGACTAACTATCAACTCAACCACGTTTTGGTGTCCAGTTGGTCAGAGCAACTGACGACTTTATTAAAAAATCGCACTTTTACCCCACATACTGTGGGCTTAATGTTATTACTCGGCGGACTCCTAGCGAGCGGCTATTTTCTCATTCACTACCGCAAGTATTCCGCCACCACTACCATTCTAGCAATTATGCTCTTCGTTACTTTATGGTTACAAACACCAGCATTTCCCTGGTCTTGGTTCAACCACACGCCCGTCACAGTAATCCAGTTTGCCTTTCGCTTTGGACCATTTTATACGTTATTAGCGAGCTTCTTATTGGGCCAATTTTTAACTTTAATTAAGCCCCTGCCATTGCAAAAACTGTTCATGAGTTGGACAGTTATTTTAAGTGTAATGCTGACTTTCCTAGCTTTAGTTGAAGTCGTTAATTATCGCAAAGATTGGCATGAGCTCAACTTAACACAAGCCACTTTTGCGCACCCCATCACCGTTGGAGTTCAAAATGCAAAAGTCGACTACTATCCCAAACAAGCTCGCCCTTATATTAATGAATTGTCAGAGGCAACTGGCTATATCAATCACCAAAAGTGTTATTTTCAAGGACAACCGGGGCTTAACCAAATGACGTATCAATTAAATACCAAACAAACTACTAATACGTTTGACCTTCCCTTCTTAGTCAACGGTCCTAATTATCAAGTCTTGAATAATGGTCATGCTATCAAGTATCGTATTTCACGCCGTGGAACGTTTTTAATTCACACCACCACGCGTCACAACCAACTCCAAATTATTTACCAACCAACTTGGTTAGAGCGGTGGGCTAATATCTTAGCCTTTATGGGTAGCTTAGGATTAATCATGGCTGGTTGGTGGGCCGCTACCTACAAAAAGAAGCACAACCAGCATGAGTTTTTGAACTAACCGACAATTTCAACTAAGCAAAAAAGGACTAGTATTGCACTAGTCCTTTTTCAAAACAACTCAGCAGACAATTGAGGTTTGACAATCTTTTTTAAGAAAGGGAGAAAATCAAGGAGTTTTTCTACTGCCTGCTGTTTTGTTGTGCTAATTTTACTTAGCATAACATAATTATATAATAATTTTTGCTTAATGTGTAGTCAATTGCTTGCTTTAACTATTTTAAGCCATTAAACATCATAATATATAAAAATATTTAATTAATATTATTCATTGCTGAATCCGTTTTTAAATAATCTAACCGCGTTTGGGAAATTAATCGCTCCAAGGTTTGTTCTTGTTGTTTCTTTTGCGTGGTCGACCAGTGTAAAACATGCGCCATTTCGTCAACAAAGGCTTGCTTTTTCGGTGCTAAACGATCTTGATGGAATAATAAGTAAGTCGTGCGCCGAGCCAAATAATCAACAGGGGTCAGCACCATTTCATGATCAATGGCATAATGTAAGCTAATCGTATCTGCTAAGGTTAAACCCGGAGCTGGCGAAATCTTGCCAATATAAGCGGCCACTTGATTCGAATTAGAACCATATAAATTAGCTAATTCTTTGGCTTCCGTTTGATTAATGCCTTTCCGAATAAATAATTGTTGATAGTAATCCAACGCTTGCTGTACACGATTGGGATCAAAGTGCCCCCCAGAAACCTGTAATTTGGTTGAATCAATATCTTTTAGTTGAACATTAAAATTATTGGCTAAACCTTGCCGAATTTTTGCCATGGCGCCCGCTGCCATTTTTCGATAATCGGTAATTTTACCACCGGCCAAGCTAATTAAACCATCATCACCCACATCTAACGAAGAACCGCGTGAAATTTGATCGTTATTGAGCTGAGATTCCGCATTCGTAGTTTCCAAACTACTGATAACTTTTTCCACATCACGCCGTTTGGCAAACCCTCGATTATAATCATCAATAATCTCAACTAATAAATTGAAACTTTCGTCCGTAATTTTACCCATATTGGAAGTTCCACCATTATAATCAGAACTCCCATTGGACTCCAACAGTGGCCGTAACCCCACCCAACTAGCTTCAACATCATTCAACGTGATATGCAGAGTTGGAAAGCGATTATTAATGGCGCGCAATAAATAATCAACATCTTCTTGCTCAACTTTGGGGTGCTGGTAATCGCCATAATAATCGGTATCTGTAGTCCCAAAATAAGTCTTGCCTTCACGCGGTACTACAAATAACATGCGCCCGTCACCTTCACCCGAATCTGAGTAAGTGGGTTGGGACACCGGTAAGCGATGATGATCCACAACTAAATGGACGCCCTTAGTGGGACGAATAATCTGGCCTAAACCATTTTTGTCATCAAGGCCAATAAATTTAGACGACCACGGACCTGTAGCATTTAACAGTAACTTAGAGCGAATCTTAACGGTCTCATCTGTCAATAAATCTTTAGCAATAACGCCATTAACCACACCTAAGTCATTATGCGTAATTTGTTCCACTTTGACATTACTAGCAGCTAGTGCTCCCAGTTCGACGGCCCCTTTAATATTTTCAATTACTAAGCGTGAGTCATTATTCACAAAGTCTAAATAAATACCGCCACCTTGAAGACCTTCAGCTTTGAGATAGGGATCGCGTTGTAATACTTCATCGCGCGTTAACAACTTATTAGCATATTGTCCCCCAATAATTCCCGCAAATTGATCATAAAGATTCATCGCAACTTTAATATTTTGCATATTAAAAGTTGATTCTTTAGAGTCATAAATCGGCATCAACATTGGAAATGGCCGTGGAATATGTGGCGCAATATGTTGCACAATTTGTCGTTCTGAGACAATATCTGACACAACACCAATTTCAAAATTCTTTAAATAACGAATGCCACCGTGAACCAACTTGGTAGAACGGGAACTCGTTCCTGCTGCAAAATCTTGCATATCAATCAGGCCAACTTTTGCACCACTAGCCGCTGCTTGCAAAGCCACACCCGCACCAATGATACCGCCACCAACAATCAACAAGTCTAATTCCGAAGTTTGTAAATTTTGGATAATATTTGTTCGTGTTTTATATGAAAAATCCACCCCAATATCCCCCGTAATATTTAATTATCTTTGTTATTACAATCGACAATCAGTATAATTTAATCTTACTCAAATTTAGTAAAAATAACAATTATCATCAATTAATTTAAGCAACAATTCGCATAATTGCAACAGATTTTTACACTTCTTTAAGTTAAATTCATAAATTAGTGTTCATAAAAAAATAATCATCCAACTTTACTAAAAAGTTTGACGATTATTTGCGAAAGCTATCGTTCTCCATTAATTAATGACTAGCTTGGTATTGTTGAACAATCTGTTGGCGCATTTTTTTAAAGCGTTTTTTACGTTGCCAGCCAATTAAAAATTGTAATAAGTTGTTATTAGCATCACCAGTCTTAGTCTTTGCTTGAATGATTTCTTGATATTCAAACTTAACATTGTCTGCATCTAACGGTGTCAAATGATAACTAACTTGATAAGTGTTCTTACTCGTTTTTAATTGATAGGCATAATCTTGATCAGGTTGATATTTTGTTATTTGAAAGTGCCCTGTAACTTGATTATTAAAGGTTTTGTCAAACTTAAAGTTAGGCAATTGTCGTGGTTTAACATTCTTGCCAGTTTGCTGTTTAATATCATATAAAACCGAATTAGTTAGCTGTTCAAATAAATATTGTGCCGGAACAGCAAAGTCCAGTGTCATTTTCATAATAAAACCCCTTTACTTATATAAGATAAAGAATAACTAAGCGCTAAATTGTTTTCATTAATTAATTATGGTACGCAATAAAACATAATATCAATAATGATTATTTTTTGGCCGTATATATAGTCTTGAAGACAAATGATTCCAACTACGCTTTATCCTAATATTTTCATATTTACAGTTAGAGCTAGTTACAGCTTTTTCGGTCGTATATAATTCTAAAGTGTGTCTAATTTTATACAGATCGTCTTTTCCACCGCTAGAAATATACTTTTTATAATTAGGTAAAAGTTCCTTAATTTGATTTTCATTCAGAAAAGCAGAAATAGTACGTCCTTCTATATTTTGATGAAGAACAAATAATTTATAGTATATCAAACCACTATTATCTTTTTCCTCATAAATTTGAATATCACCCCAAAAAACATTCATCAATCTAGGATCTGGTAAAATGTGTATCTTCCTGGAATTTTCTATTTTATCAAAAAGTGTATTTACGTTAATTAATTCACCATTATCAAGTAGTTGTACGGTATCCTTATTGTTAACAACAGCCCGAAGAGTTCTTAAACTAACACGGCGATTAATAGTAGTTTTTTTACCAATTTTAGAAGTAGTTTTATTCCTAAAAGTAGCCTTACTTTCAAGACTATTACCGGCTAAATTATCAGATGTAGTTAGTTTACTTTTCTTATCAAGATTACTCTTATAAAAACGTAACGTTGCTTCTCCTGGTTTATACTGTTTATTTTGTTCTTGATTTTTTTCATACTGAGCTTTTAATTTCTTAGCAATGCCACATGTATGTACAGGAGTTCTATCAGGTATAGTCTTAAAATAAGCACTAACTTTTTTACTGTATGGTGCAGCTAGTAATACTGAAGCCTTACATTTTCCATTATCAAACTCATTATTTGCATTACATATAAAGTCATGTGGATCATAACCATGTATAACCAATTCCTTTGCTTGTAATACATCAACATTTTCACCATACTTGGAAACATCATACTTTCCTATCGGATGCGCATAATCTAATACCATTTTTACTCCTAAGATTATCAACTTTAAATAATATAACATTAAGTATTTAGACATTATAGCACCATAATAGTCTTCTTTTTTATTAAAACCAAATATAACTTGGCACGTGTAGTTGATTATGTATAAAATCGTTTTAAAAAAAGAAAACACAAAAAAACAATGCGATCGAAAAACAAGATCGCATTGCTTTCTATATTGAAGAATCTATCTTATAATTAATGCTTCCGATTTTTCCACCAGAGATACGTATTGGAAAAGACTAAAACGACCCCGGCTACTAAAAACATGTAATAAAAAAATTCTGAATAAGAACGTAAAAGTGGACTCACGACAATAATCAGCAAACCACCACTGATAGCAAACAACGTTCGATTTTGTTTATGCTTCATTATTTTTAATCCTGCGGTTTAATCTTATTAGCAGCTTTCACAAATGGTACATAAATAATAAAGGCAATGAAAGCATTGATAATCTGTAAAATTGGTGCTCGCCAATCTAATGTGGCAATTAACGAATTAATAATCGGCGGCATCGACCAGACAATCTGCGATTTAACGGGCGAAACCCAACCTTGAGATAATGCAAAATAAGAAGTGCTGACCATGACCACTGGTGCTAAAACAAACGGAATAAAGTAAATTGGATCTAAGACCACCGGTAAGCCAAACATCACTGGTTCATTCACATTGAAAAAGCCAGGCGCAATCGCCATTTTTGCAACTGCACGCTGATCATCTCGCTTACTAAAAATCAAAATGGCAATCAATAATAGTAATGTCGAACCAGCACCACCAATCCACGCATACAAATCAAAGGAATTTCGTGTCCAAAAATATGGCAAAGCTTTGTGCTGGGCAAAAGCGTTGATATTAGCGACCTGCGCGGTAAACCAAATAGAATCTAGCACCGGTCCTAAAACATTCGTTCCGTGCAAGCCAAAGAACCAAAAGACTTGAACCAAAATAGTCATTAATAAAACGGCTCCGTAACCTTGCGACAAGTTCAATAACGGTTCTTGAATGGTTTTCGAAATAATTTCAATTAAAGTCAGTGAGCTTAATTTAGTGACTAAATATGTGACAATTCCCGAAACATATAAAGCGGCCGCTGCCGGAATAATACCCGTAAAAGCAGACGCAATAGCGGGCGGGACGGAATCCGGTAACTTAATCGTAATATTTTTTTTCATGAGCCAAATATAAACGGCAATGGCGACGCCTCCCATGATCATCACGGTAAAGAAGCCGGTCGCACCAAAGTAAGAATTAAAATTAAAATATCCTGGACCACTGATCGTGTTTTTGCTGACAGTTGCTCCTGCTTGAGTAATTGTATGCACATCAGCAGCACTTAACGCTTTTTTGAGCGGTAAAGTAAAGGTTTGCGGCAACGTCATTAAAAAAGTTCCCAGCGTCACAATACCTCCAGTAATCGGTTCGACCTTATACTGAATTGCCATTTGATAACCAAAGGTAAACGCAAAAATCAAACCAAGAATGGCTAAGGAACCAGTCCACACCTGTGTATTAATCCCAATAATGGGCTCCATTGCTTTGACAAAACTATTGAGATGCATTTGTTGGGGAATATCCCGCACAAAAACATTCAAAATTGTGGCAATTGCCCCAGCCATTGTGGCGGGCATAATTGCAATAAAAGCATCACGTAACGCCACTAACCAGCGAATGGAACCAATTTTGGCAGCAATTGGTACTAAATATTTATTAAGCCATTTCACTAACGCATCCATCAAAAATCCTCCATCAAACACTTTTACTTACTAGTATACTTGATTACTTAGTATTCACCAACTGATAACTTAAATTAAACAATTTTCCAATTCAAAGGTGCGCTGTAATTGCGCAAGCGGATCAAAAAATTGTAAATAATACGCCTGTAAGGCCTGATGTTGAAAACCTTGATCTAAGGGGCCCTGATATAAATGGTCACCTAGTAGTGGATGCTGCAAGCTGGCAAAGTGCACGCGAATCTGATGGGTGCGTCCCGTATGCAATTGCACTTTAACTAAAGTCTTGTCCAAAAAACGCTGCAAAACCCAATATTCTGTCACGGCCGCTTTACCATCAGGTAACACTTGCCGGGCAATTTGGCCTGGAATTTGGCCAATTGGCTGATTGATCACCGCATGATCTTGCTCTAAATTGCCAGCAACCAACGCGTAATAATATTTAGTAATTTGATGTTGGGCCACTAGTTGATTAGCCAAACTATTAGCCACCAAATGCTTAGCCACCAAGACTAAACCTTGGGTGTCAAAATCTAAACGCGTAATTAAGTGCGGTACTAAATAAGCAGAATGTTCTTGTTTCAGGTGTCCTTTAATGCGATTAACTAAAGTATCTTCCCGATTACTGGGACCTGGAACCGAACTCAAATTCTGGGGCTTATTAACCACCATAAAATTATCGTCTTCATAGATAATAGTTAGCGGTTGGTAGCTCGTTGCTACTTGGGGATCGTCAACTTCCGTCGGTAGCTTAATTTGCACTTGATCTTGGGGTTGCACCAGGTAGTTGCCTAACACCTTTTGCTGATTAACCAAGAAACTGTCTGGTTGTTGTTTCAACTTTTGGTAAAGACGATGACTAATGCCTTGCTGCTGTAAAAATTTTTTTAAAGTTAACTGCTGTTGCTGATTAGTAAATTTAATGTACATTTTTCACCTGATATTTAAAATTCATCCTGAAAAGACTAGGAATTAGTTGGTCTTTAGATTAAAATTATAACAAAGACAATTAATAATAAAGGAGATCTTCTCATGCAAAAACACATTTATCTTGCTGGTGGCTTTTTTACCCCCAAACAAATTGCCTTGTTAGATCGCGTCGAAGCAGCCTTAAAACAAAATGCAACCGTGGGCTATTTGCATAGTCCCCGCGACCATCAATACAAAGGTGCCAGTGTCGACCATGATCCAGAAGGCATTTTTGGTAGTTACGAATGGGCTAATGAGACCTATCAAAATGATATCACAGCTATGAACTTAGCGGATATTGCCGTCGTTTCTTGGGATAACAGTGATCCAGATACGGGAACCGCTTGGGAAATGGGTTATATGAAAGCTATTCATAAGCCCGTCATCCTAGTATGCGAAGATGATGTGCAAAAAGAAGGTCTCAATTTGATGTTAGTCAAAGGGATTAAAGCATACTTGACTAACGTTGATGAATTAAAATCTTATGACTTCAATCTATTACCTACTAAATTATACGAGGGTGAAGTTATTTAACAAGCTGCGAACAAAACTAGGCACAAGCTTTTAGTTTTGTGAGTGCAATTATCAAGCTGCGCCAAGAAGCTCTTAGAAATTGAGCATTAACCTAAAACAAATAGCTAAGCTAATTCTGGCTTGGCTATTTGTTTTATGCTAGGCACAAACTTCTGCTTCTTGGAACGCAATTAAAAAATCCGCAGCAAATTTGTTTAACACTTGGACATAACTATAATAAAATTCTTAAAACTATATTTAAGCATAATAATTTTATTGTAGTTAAAAACTTTGCGAGAGTCATGCAAAAATAAGCTAATTCAATCTTAATATCGCTATGTAAAGCACCCTATAGAGTGCTCTTATACTTATCTATTTGTTGATATTCATATTTGCTATAGCATTAGTTAAAGTCTGCGAATAATTAATGTTCATTTGCTTGCCTAAATTATCTGCCCATTTCGGAATGGATAAGGTCTTTTTGACCAACTTATTATTTTCTACATACTTAGTAACGTCTACATACACCATTGAAATAAATGATTGACCTTTATCATAATTTAATTCTTCAGGAAAAGGATTATTTTTAGATAAGGATAAATCCTGAATTCTTGATGGTTTAGGAAGCTTTTTTGAATTATCTATATAATCTGCAACAACTATTCCTAGCCAATCAGAAGCCATGAATAATGCATCAGAAATATTCTCACCTTGTGTACCTGAATTTTCAAAGTCAGGAAAAGTAATGAAAAATGGAACTGATTCTAAGTCTGAATCGTCATAATAAAATAACGCTGGATAACTTGATAACATAATTTTTCTCCTTTCCGAAAGGAAAAAGCCGACTACATGAGACCGGCTTCTTTTCTGATTCCACGTTCGGTAAATTTATTTAGTTCTCCGTGTGGAACAGTAATAGGTCTTTTGCCGGGTTTACTCATTTTAATGTGAGAACTTTTACCACCTTTGGTCTTTTTCCAACCATGAGCTTGAAGCAAATTAACCATTTCCTTTTGTGTCATAGGCATGTGCACTTTACCTCCTGACAAAGATTATTTTAGTACGTATAATACGTATAGTAAATAAATATGGAATGATTTTACCAAAAACTTTAAAGTCAGTACCTATAAAAATATCTCAAAATAAAATTAAAAATGATGGATAACAATGTAATACACAAAAATAAGCAATTAAGTCGATTTTTGACTTAATTGCTTATTTTGCTACTATAGCTAATTGTTAGTAACCAAAATTCACTTAGTTCTCTTACTCACAAATCTGTTTATATGCCTGCGCAAAACATTGCACCAGATAACTCGGTGGCTCTGGATTTTCTTTAGCTAACCAAGTAATAATGACAAAGTAAAATCCCCCCGAAGTAAAAGTTTGTAAATATTCAATTTCTGTTCGTGTACCTTGTATATGAGTTGGTAGTTTCAAATCATCGTATATGTCGATAAACTTATCATTCCAAATTTTTAAAAAATGATCTGCCAAGTTTTGTTGAATCAAAATTCTAATTGTTTGGCGTTTATCCCACCAAAAATTAAACAAATTACCCAGAGATTCTTCCACAGTCAATTTTTGAAAGTCTTCTGCTAAAATAATTTGGCGATATTCACAAAAGGTTGTCTGACAATACCAGTCGATTAAATCCCCCTTATTAGCAAAAGAGCGGTAAAATGTCCGTCTATCCAACAAAGCATTAGCGGCAATTTCTTTGACTGTGATTTGTGAATAATCCTCCTCAGTCAACAGTTGGAGAAATGATTGCCATAACCATTGACGTGATTGTTCTTTAGTTTGTTCTTTGCTATTCATCGTTTACTCCTGCTCGTTACTAATTCAAAGTAGTAGTTTTTGTTTTAATCCTGCGCCGCAGCTAATTGCTTTTTCCTCATGACATCCAGCTTAAAAATAGCAGACCATGACGTCTTGAATATTGCCATTGAATTACTGCTCAATTTTACGAACTCATAACGAGTTCGAAATAGTCCACGTAACAGTTCGATTAGCCAGTCCTGATTTTTGAGCGGTAACTGGGACCATTAATTTCCATTTATCGGACTTGATTAAGGTGGAAAAATCATAAGTATACGGATAGTTATCGCTAGCTGTTTGCGTTGGCACTGGTACAGGTAGCAAAGTGGGTGTTGACAAATTCTGCCATTGATTGGTTTGATCTTTTAAAAGTAAACTACCAGCTAATTGTGAATTGCTCTGTGCCTGAACTAAAAATTGATAATTAGAATTTAACTTAATACCACTTTCCACTGTCAAATTAGCATTCAACTGTGTATTTAAGAATGTGGTCGTTGCTCCTCTATAATGGGTTCCAAAATCAAGAGAGCTGGGACAAGTCTTGATTCTAGGAGCAGCCAAGACGGTCACCGTTACTGACTTAGAAACTTGTTTGCCCGTGGAGTCGATATAGGTGTAAAAAACATTATAATCACCTGGAACTTGGGTATTAACATCAGCATTGACGTGCACTTGATTGGGATAATCTGTAGCACTCAAAACTTTACCATCTTGGTCAGTCACAGCCAATAAATTATCGTACTTTTGCCACGAGCTACCTTGCATAATTTGACTATCTTGGGCTTTTAAGCTAGTTTGATTCTTCAAAACTGTAATTTTTCGAGTTGTATCAGCAACATTCGTAGCATCGCTTGGATCTACGGCATGATACTGTAAAGAATAGTTGCCAGGCACTAGATTAGTACCATCTGTTGGGTAGCCATCATAATCGGTAATTGTAATCTGCTTTTTAGCTAATGAACTGTTACCTTTCATAGCTGTAATATCTGTATAAGGATCATAAGTTTGATTCTCATAAATAGTCTTATCTGGATTAATAAAATAAACCGTTCGTTTATCCGTAACCGAACTAAAATAAGTCGCCATCGAAAATTCTTTAAAAAAACCTACTGTCGCGTTGACATAATTGATATTCTTTAAAGAGGCTTCAGGTACATAAACTTGTAAATATAATGGTTTCCAATTAACTTGACCATTAGCATCACGATATTTGCTGGCATCGACTTGGATTGAATTAGCTGTCGTGGTCCATTTCAAAGTGGGATCTTTCGTAATATCTACCCAGACAGTATTGTCATGATCCTTTATTTGCTTTAATAAGTGAACGTGTTGTAAATCGATCGGGTCTTGTGATTTGAGACCTAACTTAGCACCATCAGGCTTGCCAATTGATGCTTGGTAATTAACTTCATAACCAAAATAATACTGACCAGCACCATTTTTATCTTGACCATTGAATGTATAAGATGACCATATCGAACCACCAACACTGGCACCACTTGTATTGATATTGGCAGTATGACTACCTAAATTTTTATTAGGATAATAAGGATCAATAAACGCAGCGGAATGATCAATGGCTGACAGATAACCGGGGACACTGTTACTACCATTACTTTTGGGATTGGTTTTAATATAATAATCTAAGTCGGGTAAATTAACGGGACTATCAGCAGTCTGCACTTGCGTCTGAATTTTGCCCGGGATGGGAGTTCCTTTGTTTTGACCATCCCAATTGTAAATATTGGTACCACTTTGGTAATTAAAATGAATTTCATCCACTCCTGGGGGCACGTCCTTAGTAGTTGTAACAATCACCGAACCATCACTCTGCTTATCATAACTAAAATAGCTATTACCAGTTTGATCACTCGGTAAACTGACTGACAAAATCCGCAAGAAGTTATCACTACTCACTGGATGAGCACTATTGCCAGCTGTGATGCTCATCGTAAACTTGGTATTAGCGGGAATCACTTGTGCTCGATTTTTGTGCGTGATGATCATATCGATGGTGACAGCGGAGTTACTCCCCGCGGGATTACTCAACGTTCCTTGCGGAGATTCAATTAAACTAATTTTGGCACCATTTAAAGTAGTTGGATCGTAGTCGTTCACTTCATAATTAGGTAATGCTGTACGCGATAAAAAGTTATGAACCGATAAACTACTAGCCTGAGATTGCAGTATTGGATTACTTTTGAAAAGCACCCTGCCTTGGACTGGTGTAACAACTATTAACAGAACCAAATAACTGAAAATTATACTAAAAAACCAGATTAACCGCTTTTTATTCATCATTACTTATCTTCCAACCTAAATTAATAATTTTCTCATCATCACATAACAATTCGCAATATTGCTTATTATTAACCTAGGTTTTGTAAAAATGAATAGTTCGCAAACAAGTGCTACAAAAGTAATATTTTGTGACATATTTATTTAATCAATTTATTGCAAAAAATCTTGCACTATTTTTCACTAATTAATTTGATTGTTCCAGCGCAATTGATGTAAAAGATATTTAGCGGTTGAATTTTAACTTCTCAAACGTTTCCTCAGTATATTGACTGTCATAGTTAATTAGCATTTTTCATATTTTTTGATAAGCTTTTTTTGTTCCGGACGTGCTCAGTTAAATACTAGTTTCAATTAAATTGAACTATGACACTTCTCGCCCACTAAAACTTTTTCAACGAATCAATTCTTAGCTGATTATCACTATTTTATTTTTTAAAACCCTTTAAAAGCTTGGCGGAACAGCTTAAAATTAATTTTGATAAATTGACACTCTGACTATCATTAATTAAACTGATGATATCAGTATATAGGAGGAATATTTAATGTGCGGCATTATCGCTTTTAGCGACCCGACTGTTGACGACAAAGAAACAACGATCCAGTCCATGATGAAAATGATTGAACACCGTGGTCCTAATATCAAAGGCAGCGGTTTTTATACCAACGACCAAGTAGCCCTTGGCTTTCGCCGACTAAGTATTATTGACCTTCAAGGTGGCAAGCAACCAATCTATAATGAAGACAATTCAATTTTAGTGACATTTAATGGTGAAATTTACAATTATCAAGATTTACGTAGCGAATTACTCAAAGCTGGTCATACTTTTACTACTGAAACAGATACTGAAGTATTGCTACATGGCTATGAAGAATGGGGTATGGCTGGCACGCTAGAACGCGTGCGCGGCATGTTTGCTTATTTGATTTGGGATAATAATAAACAGACTTTATACGGTGCGCGGGATTTCTTCGGTATTAAGCCGCTATATTATTATCAAAATGGTGAAACCTTTATTGTCGGTTCTGAAATTAAATCTTTCTTGAAGCACCCTAATTTTAAGAAGGAATTAAACCAAGAAGCGATCAAACCTTTTTTGATGAATCAATATAATGATTTGAAAGAAACTTTCTTCAAAAATGTTTATCGCTTCCCAGCAGGGCATTGGTTTGAGTTACATGATCAAGACTTGCAAATTCATGAATATTGGGATGCGCAATATCAGATTAACCACCAACGCTCAGATCAAGAAACAGTCGCTGAAATCGACAAAACAATCAAAGATTCTATTAAGTTGCACAATATCGCTGATGTGCCCGTGGGGAGCTTCTTATCTGAGGGAGTGGACTCCAGTTATGTCACTTCCGTTTTACATCCGCAAGAAGTTTTCAGCGTCAACTTCGATAACGGTCCTTACGATGAAGCTAGTGTTGCTAAGCAATTAGCGGATGAAGAAGGCCTTCACTTTAATCAAGTCACCGTTAATGGTGACGAAGCGTTTAATGACTTTGCCGAAATGCAATACCACTTAGACGAACCAGATAGTAACCCTTCGGTGATTCCCCTTTGGTATTTGTGCCGCTTAGCCCGCAAAAAAGTAACCGTCGCCTTATCAGGTGAAGGTGCTGATGAATTATTTGCTGGCTATGTTAATTACGGAATGCATTCGCATAATATGACTATTAAAGTCTTTGGCAGTGGCTTACACAAATTGCCCAAAGGCATCCGTCAGCACTTGGCTAAGGACATCAAGCATGCGCCTAATTTCCCGGGAAAAGTTCATTTATATTGCCAAAGCGCCCAACCATCAGATTATTACGTTGGTGAATCCTTAATTTTTGATTTACAACAACCGACTATTTTCACCTCACAGCAAGCCAATGCTATTTTACAAAAACCGTATCAAAATGATTTAACAGTTAATGGTATCTATCAAGAAGACTTTGCCAAGGTCCAAGATGCTGAAGAAGTTAAACAAATGCAATATATTGATTTACATCACTTTATGCTCAATGATATTTTGCAAAAGGCTGATAAGATTTCCATGGCTCATTCTTTAGAATTAAGAGTGCCTTTCTTGGATAAAAAAGTAGCCGAATTAGCTAACTCCATTCCTTCGAAAAAATTAATTAATCGGCATGATACTAAATATATTTTCCGTAAGGCTGCCAATCGTCACTTACCAGAAGACTGGGCCAAACGTCCTAAATTAGGCTTCCCTGTTCCGGTTAAAACCTGGCTTCGGGAAGATAAGTACTTTGATAAAGTTCAAGACTTATTTAGCCAAGACTGGGTCAGTGAGTTCTTTGATCAAGACAAAATTTTACAATTATTGCAAGATAATTACGATGAAAAAATTGACGCTCGGCGGCAAATTTGGAACATCTATACTTTCTTAACTTGGTACCAATTGTACTTTATTGACTTTGACAGTACCGTTGAGAAATATGCACACATGCAACCGGATGTGCAAGCCTTTATGGATAACGGAACGCTAGTTTAATTAAGTTGTGACAAGAAACACTGAGAAGTTGAATACTAAAAAAATAAGCAGTTAAGCCAAAAAACGACTTAATTGCTTATTTTTCATTGATTCATCTAAAATAAAGCTTTTAGTAGCAAACTAATAA
Organism: Bombilactobacillus sp. ESL1187; assembly: GCF_058107155.1. Taxonomy (NCBI): domain Bacteria; kingdom Bacillati; phylum Bacillota; class Bacilli; order Lactobacillales; family Lactobacillaceae; genus Bombilactobacillus; species Bombilactobacillus sp. ESL1187. The sequence continues at coordinate 1,154,447 of NZ_JBYLTZ010000001.1, read as the reverse complement.
AAAGCTGAAGAATAGTTTATCCGAACCGCCTTAATTAACGGGCATTCTATATAAAAATTTGAGATTAAATTTTTTATGCTTAATCAAAGCAGAAACAAAATATGCTACAATAGTTAGTGCGATAAGTTTTATGGGCGGTGACTGTTTGTTCTCAAGGAGGTGCTTGCGTATGAGAATACGGAAGAATCAACAGAAAGGATATCCAGTCTTACTTGAATACCTATCAGGTATTGGTGTTAATGATTGCTTTTGGCACACTAGTTGCCACAATCATGAACAACAAAAAGTAACAAAAAATCGTCCTATCACAACTTTGGCAAGTTATAGGACGATTTAATATTGTTGTAATAACTTAGTCACCGCCTTTAAAGCGGATCGCTGAGGGATTGGTGCTTGAACGCCTATCCCTTTTTCATTACCAATATAACATATTTTTTGGCAAAAATCATTTTTCAATTGATAAATAATTTAATCTCAGTAATATGCTACAATAGTTAGTGCGATAAGTTTTATGGGCGGTGACTGTTTGTTCTCAAGGAGGTGCTTGCGTATGAGAATACGGAAGAATCAACGGAAAGGATATCCAGTCTTACTTGAATACCTATCAGGTATTAATGTTAATGATTGCTTTTGGCACACTAGTTGCCACAATCATGAACCACAAAAAGTAATAAAAAATCGTCCTACTAATAACTTTGACCGGTTATAGGACGATTTAAAGATGTCATGTAACTAGTCACCGCCTTTAAAGCGGATCGTTCAGGGATTGGTGCTCGAACACCAGTCCCTCTTTCACTACTATTTTAACACATAACTTATTTTTTGAATATGATTTTAAACATCAAGATGATACTATGCCAAGAAAAAACAGTTTCATAACTTTATACATATTTTCCCGTTATAGTGCTCAAAAAACGAATTAACGCTGCTTTTTAGGTAAGAATTTCCACAAAATAACGAAGACTACAATAGCTAAAATTAACAACAAAATAAAGGCATGCTGTGTTCCTTGAATCGTTTTTTGAGTCAAAGATAGATTCTGCTGTAATTGACTCTGAGCCACAATCGCAGCGACTAAAGAAGTGCCCACAGCACCCGCTAATTGCTGCAAAGTATTCAGCCAAGCATTACCATCCGCCTGTTGTTGATTATTTAACTGTTGTAAAGCACTAGTCATAATGTTGCCATAAGCAATGCCAACGCCACCCATATACAGAACATACAAACAGATTAATAATCCTGAGTTCAGATGAGCGGTTGCTAGAGTAAAGATCAACAAGCTCACAATTGCTAACAAAACACCACTCAAAATTGGTTTCCTGGCACCAAAGTTATCTAACAATTGGCCGCCAAACGGTGCCAAAATAGCTCCTAAAGCTGCGCCTGGCAAAACTAATAAACCGGCAATCGTGGTACTTTGATGATTCACCAATTGAATATAATTAGGTAATAAAAACGAAGTTCCCAAACTAATAATTTGAAAACAGAAAAAACTAATTAGATGTCCGCTAAAACTAGCTTGCTTAAATAAACCTAAGTTTAAGACCGGTTCTTGGGTGTGTTGATAGCTAATAATAAATAAGATGAGACCAATAATTCCTAATAGCCAAGCACCGCTAACTGACCAACTCCACAGTTTTTTGGTTCCTAAATTACTAAAGCCAAAAATTAAGCCCACAAAAAAGATTAGTAAACTAATGATCCCCGACCAATCAAATTTAGTTTTGACCAATTGACTGACTTGCTGGATACAACTTAAACCCAAAATTAAAGAAATTACTAGAATTGGCAGTAACAAAACAAAAATAAAGCGCCAACCCCACAGATTAACGACCACTCCGCCAAAAGTTGGCCCAACGGCTGGTGCTACTGCGGTAATTAAGGAACCAATTCCCATCATAAATCCAATTTTTGCCGGCGGAACTTCTTCTAAAATAATGTTAAACATTAATGGTAAGGCAATCCCTGTTCCTAGTCCTTGAACCATCCGTCCCAAAAGCATCACTGGAAAAATTGGTGCACAGGCATCAATGATTAATCCAACAATAAATAAAAAATTAGCTGTTAAAAAGAGCTTTTTAGTTTTAAAGTTTCGTTTTAACAAAGCCGATAGCGGTACTACGATTGCCACCACTAATAAATAAATCGTCGTCATCCATTGAACAGTAGCTGTGGAAATGTGAAATTCGCGCATCAAAGTGGGAAAAGTAATATTCATGGCCGTTTCCACAACCACCCCACAAAATGACATTAACCCCGCAGCTACAATGGCGCCGATGACTTTCGGCGTAATGGCTTTATCAGTTTTCATTTTTTTTGCGTCCTCCTTGTTGATAATAAGTTAAAATCTCTTCAAATATTTGCACCTGTTGGGTGGAAAAATGTTGTTCTAATTGTGCTTGTTCCTGTTTCATATAACGCTTAATCACTTGCACAATTGCTTGACTATGTTCAGTCAAAAATACTGCCCGTTGGCGCGCATCAACTTGACTAGTTTGGCGCACCACTAATTGCTTTTTTTCCATACGCTGTAAAATTAAAGTCGCCGTAGAACGCCGAATATTGAACTCTTGCTCCAAATCCCGTTGTAAAACCTCAATCTGCGAATGATCACTTAAGTAATCAATAAATGACATCTGCATACTAGTTAAATCATATTTTTTAGCAAATTGGTCAAAATCATTCGTCATTTGCCGCGCAGCTTTTTGTAATAACCGACCAGTGTTGCGCACTAGATTCACCTCACATTTCAAACGTTAGCTAGCTAACCTTTCAAAAAATATATTCTACACTTAACTAAACGATTGTCAAGAATTAAAAAAGTTGGGACAATCAGCTTAATAATCGGTCCGCAGACCCGTTATTAATACCTGATGATCCCAACTTTACCTACTAAGAGATTAAGCTTTTTTCCTGACTACCTTGCTTTTCATTAAAGCCCAATAAATTATGGCACTCACTAACATGGCAATAAATGTTGCACCAACACTGTCATTAATGATTGCCCAGCGCCGCAAAACAAAATACAAAATCACTCCTACAATCCAAGTTCCAAAAGCATTGATATTGATACCGTGATGATACCAATAACGACCGTTGGGCCGATCAAAGTCATCAATTTGATATTGCCGGTGATTTAAAATGAAATAATCAACCAAGAAAATTGCAATTTCGGGTCCTAAGAACATACCCACTCCATCTAAAAAGAGTTCAAAAGTTTCTAAGAAAGTTGTCACATAAGCCGGAATAAATGTTACTACTGTCGCAACTAAGGTCACAATCCACAGTGCAACCTTTAATTTTAATTTTGGGAAAATATTCGTAGCCGCTGAACCAGCGGCCATCAAGTTCACCGCATTCGCCGTCGTACTAGTCAGCATGATCACAATTAAGGCCAATGCACCCAAGCCCAATTTGGTAGCAATCGTACTTGGATCGGAGTTATTGGGATCAAATTTATTCAGACTAATCGCGGTCGCAATGGTCGCAACAATGCCCATTAAAGCAAACCAAACTAAACCCAAGTTGGCGCCAATAAATGACCACCAAGTGGCGCCCGATCTTTTCTTGGCAAAGCGACTAAAGTCCGCAGCGGCGGTGACCCAAGCCAAGTTAAAGGCAGCAATCGTATCAATCGCTACACCATTAGCTAAATGTAATTTAACCGGTGGTTGCCAAGATAAAATTTGGCTCAAGGGCACCATTCTTAAAACAATAATTGATTCCCAAAGAACAAAAATGGTGACCAAAATAATGCCAATGCGTTCAATCCATTTAACTGACTTTTCGCCTAACGAAATACTACCTAAATGTAGTAAGGACATAATCAGAATGCCAGCAAATAAGCCCCACCGATTTAACGTTTGATTGTGCGAGGACCAACCAAAAATTTCCCGCAAAATATAACTTACAGACACTGCCGCAATGTAAGTATTAACCGCAGCCCAACCGATAAACTGAACAATATTAATCAATGACGGTAGAATCGACCCCTTAACTCCAAAGGAACCGCGCATTAACGTCATCGTGTTTAAGCGACTTTGATATCCGGCTAATGAAACCAAAGCCAATAACAAATAGGAAATAATCCCCACAATAATGAGTAACGTTGACGAAGTCAAAAAACCACAAGCGGCAATGACCCCGCCTACATACCAAGTACCGTTATTGGCGTTTGCCCCAATCCAAGTGGCAAACATATCCCAATTAGACATATTTTGTTCAGAACTGCTGATGACGTTTTGCTGTTTAAATCCCAATTTTAAATTCTCCTTTGTCATTTTAGGTACAAAAAAAGCTCGCAAGTTCAAACCTCCGAGCAGAACTGAAACCGTGCTCCTTTCTTAATCTCACAGGATTAGGTTAAAAGGACTAAACTTATGACCTAGGTTACTGATTTAAAATGTAAAAGTCAATGGATTTTTCAAAAAGATTTTAGTTAACTGCTGAAATTTGCTATGATAGTAAGGCTTAGTTTTCAACCTCAATTACAAATCATCTCAAAGTTCAAACGTTCTGGAAAAACTGAAGCTATTGATCAATCAACTTTTCACCATTTGAAATAGTATTAAGGAGAAATTGCTTTCATGGAAAATAAAGCAAAAAAAATTAACGGTTTTACCTTAACAACGCTGGTTGTCACTACTGCGATTGGTTCGGGAATCTTTGCCTTAAGTAGTGATTTAGCCAAAGCGGCCGCCCCCGGTCCAGCATTAATTGCTTGGTTAATTATTAGCGGTGGTATTTTATTATTAGCTATGACTCTCAACGATCTCTTACAAAAGCGGCCCGATTTACAGGGAATCTTTAGTTATGGTCAATCTGGCTTTGGCAATTTTTGGGGGTTTATCAGTGGTTGGGGCTATTGGATGTCCGGTTGGCTTGGTAATGTAGCTTTTTCAACCGTTTTTATGAGTACCTTGGGCTATTTTTTTCCCATTTTTCAAAAGGCCAACGGTTGGCCAGCAATTTTAGTAGCCAGCCTGTGTTCATGGTTACTGACGTTATTAGTGAATCAAGGCGTGGAAAATGCTGCCTTGATTAATTCCTTAATTACCCTGTGTAAACTCATCCCTATTTTCGCCTTTATTGTGGCATGTTTACTCGTTTTTAATACCCATGTCTTTAGTTCTCAGTTTTGGGGTAATCTGCACAACAATTTGGTCTGGAGTAGTGTTGCTCCCCAGGTTAAAAGCTGTTTTATGATTATGATGTGGTTGTTTGTCGGTATTGAAGGCGCGACCGTATTGTCTTCACGCGCTAAGAGTCAAAAAACTGCTGGTAAAGCAACAATTATTGGTGTTAGCTGTTTGTTGCTGATTTATATTCTAGCCTCTATCTTACCTTATGGTTACTTTAGTCGAGCTCAATTAATTCATGCGCAGCAACCGGTGATGGCTTACTTATTTCAAAAAATTGTGGGCCCTTGGGGTGGAACTTTCATTAGTATTGGTCTTTTAATTTCCATTTTTGGCGCCTGGATTTCGTGGACCATGTTGCCGGCTGAAACTCTCAGTACCATGGCACAGCATCATCTCCTGCCCCAAATCTTAGGTAAGAAGAATCGTCATCAAGCGCCGACTTTAGCGTTAATTGTCACCGGCTTAATGGTTCAAATCTTTTTATTAACCCTGCTCTTTACTGACCAAGCTTACGAATTAGCTTATAGTTTAAGTACCGCAGCAGTAATTGTTTGTTACATCATTGTCGCCGCTTTTGAAATTAAGTTTTCATGGCAACAAAAAAATTGGCGGACCTGCTGTTTGGGCTTAGGAACCATCAGTTTTGAAATTATCGGGATTACTTTATCCGGACTACAATATTTACTAGTCTGCACCATTATTTATTTGCCCGGAATTTATTTATACTATCATGTTAACCATCACGAATTAAATACTCCCTTATCTCCGAGCGAACGCGTAGGCACCACCAGTTTAGCTATCATTGGTTTACTGGCATTAGTCTTGGTGAGTTTTCACCGATTAATTTTGTAATTAATTAGACAAAAATAGGCTATGGCATCTGCAGTTAGTTTTAACAAGTAGTTGAACTTTGATTCACTTCTTATTAATCCGACTACACAATGCTTTAGCCTATTTTTCATTAAATTTAATATTGGCGGATCCCTTGTTGATAGACCTGCTTGTCCTTTTGGGCAATAGCTTGAATGTCAGCTAAAGGATTTTGCTTCAAAACGAGAAAGTCCGCATATTTACCAACTTCCAAAGTTCCATACTCTGCGTCAATCTTCAACAATTGGGCCGCGGATTGACCAGCTGCCTGCAATGCTTGAAAATTCGTGGCACCGACTTGCGTCATTAATTGAAATTCTACTGGGACATCCGTAAAATCATTAAATGGCGTTCCTGAGTCGGTTCCAAAAGAAATCTTCACACCAGCTTTGATAGCTTTACCGATATTAGCAAAATAATCATCTAAAAAAGCACTCGCTTTATCAAGCATATATTGGGGCAACTTGCCTTGACCATAGGTTGGAATCGTATAACCAGCAATCAAGGTTGGCGTTAAGAAAGTTCCCTTTTCTAACATTAACTCAATGTCTTCATCACTCACATAAGAACCATGTTCCACGGAATCAACTCCCGCAACAATCGCGTTATGGATGCCTTGACGTCCCTCGGCATGGGCTGCGACAGTCATGTGTTTAGAATGGGCTTCTTCAACCGCAGTTTGAATTTCTGCCAAACTCAACTCTGTATCATCAATTTGATCCGTCGGTGACATTACCCCACCGGTCGCCATCACTTTAATATTTTTAGCACCATGTTTAAACGCAGTGCGCACAGCTTTACGCATTTCATCTTGCGAATCAGTTAAATAACCCCAGTTCTTTTCACCATAAGTTCCTTCTTGAAAATCTCCGTGACCACCAGTCATCGACATTGGTCGTCCTGATGGGCAAATCTTCGGGCCCTTAATCTGATAGACGCCAGCTTGTGCGATTTTGTTTAATTTAATATCAACATCAAAGACACAACCACAATCACGAATATAAGTGACACCTGTTCTTAACAATGCTTGTAAATTCTGCAAAGCCGCCACAGTTGCATCTGTTTCATTGACGAATGAGATATCGCCGTCATTTGGATCCATCATAATATGGGTATGCACATCAATAATTCCCGGCATTACATATTGACCCGCTAAATCAACCGTTTGTTGAGCTTGAGGTGCCGTACCCGTTCCAGTTTGTGTAATTTTACCTTGGTCATCCACTTCAAACCAGGCATTCGCCAATACTTCATCTTTAGTACCCACAAACAAGTTACAATTTTTATAGACTGTTGTCATTAAAGAACCCTCCCTTTTAATTAAAATACAATTAAATATTTATACATTGTAATTTACCACGTTAATCGCATAAAGTCACGCTTGAATTTTTTATATTGTCGTTTTATGATTAAAAATAAATTAATTAGATTTGCTTTTATTAATTTTAAAGCAAAAATACAAGGGGGCTTTATCAATGAATTCTTTAGTTGCTTTAGGCATTGTGATGTTATTTTTACTAGTTGGAGAATGGGCTTCCAAATTTACCAAGTCTTATTTACCATCCGTCTTTATTACCGCCATTTTATTTGTGATTGGATTTTGGACAATTTTGCCTAAAGATATTGTTGCTAAAGCTTCTTTCAACACTAATTTTGCCAATATCTGCATCTCATTATTACTAGTACATTTAGGAACTTTAATGGATTTAAAAGAACTATTACAACAATGGCGCGCGGTTTGTATTGCTTTATTAGGAACCATCGGTGTTATTGCTTTAACCTTAACTGTCGGCACTGCTATTTTTGATTGGCGCACCGTGGTTGCTGCTATTCCACCGTTAACTGGTGGTTTAGTTGCCGCTTTATTAATGACGAATGGCTTAAAAGCTGCGGGCATTAGTACTTTAGTCACTTTACCAGTAGCCATGTTTGTCTTACATTCAGTTGTGGGCTATCCATTAACTTCTGTCATGCTCAAAAAAGAAGGTCGGCGCGTTTTAAAAGAGTACCGGGCCGGCAATATTGCTGATCCACAGCAAACGCAAAATGCGAATACTTCAACAACTCCCAAAAATGTGCTCGGCATTCCAAGTGATTATCAAACTTCAGCTTTTATTATTGTGCGGGTGCTCATTGTCGCCCTATTAGCCAATGGCTGTAGCATGTTAATTCATAACGCGATTAATGCGAATGTTATTTGCTTAATTTTTGGCGTAATTGCTCATCAATTAGGCTTTTTGGAAGACAATGCTTTAAACAAAGCCGGCGTCTTTCAATGGTTAATGTATGGATTATTAGCTTATATTTTCTCCCAATTAAGTATTACCACACCCAAAATTATCGCTGGCGTTTTAGTACAAATCATTGTGTTAATTGCTTTAGGTCTTTTAGGAATGTTTTTAGCATCTTGGATTTTAGCCAAACCATTTAAGATGAGTCCTGCGATGGCCTTTGCTTGTTCTCTAACTGCCTTATTCGGTTTTCCCGCTGATTATATTTTAACTACTGAAATTTGTAGTCAATTAGCTACCAATCCTAAGGAAGAAGCAGTTTTAAATGACCAAATGCTCCCCAAAATGTTAGTGGGCGGTTTTGCCACTGTTTCGGTGGCTTCAGTCATTATCGCTTCTGTGTTCTTAAAGATGTTATAACTACAATTCACAATTAAAAAGTTAAAAAATGCTTCATAGCAGTTGATTAAATTTCCAACTAGCTATGAAGCATTTTTCAGTTAACCTTTATTAATAATCCTTTTAACTATTCATCCCTTTCATCTTTTCGCTTCTTATTTGCTAAACCAAAGAAGCTTAATAATGTTCCTAACAATCCGAATCCCAATAATGACACGGTGCGGTCTTTTTGTTGATCATCAGACATTTGTGGTAATTTATTTTGAGCAGCAGATTGTGCTTTCTTTAAATTCTGTCCGGATAATGCATTCGGATCAAATTGTAGATTATGCGCTGCAGGCTGGTTGCCAGTTATCGTTCCATTAGGATTAGTTGCCGCAGAATTTGAAGTTTGTCCATTACTATTGGCACCTGTAGTGTTATTACCTGGAGTATTTCCAGTTGAATCATTACCTGAAGCAGTCTTTTGATAGTTAGCAACCACAATCACATCCGGATCGTTAGTATCAGCCACTGCACTGGCAACAACTTGAGTATCTGGAACATAACCTTGATTACTTAAATCTGGCACTACTTGTGTAGCAAAGTTTTGCGTGCGATTGATTTTGGCAAACGCTGCAGTTAAATCTTGGGTATCAACTTGACCATCACCATCAGTATCGTAACCTAACAGCTGACCGGTTGTTTTATTGACCACAGCAGCAATTTGATAAACAACTTGCTGCATCGTTGGTGAGCTCAAAGTATTACCATATTGATCTTGATACTTAATAATTCTCGTAACTGTCTTTTGCAGATCTTCTTGCGCAGTTCCTGTCGGCCAAACAACGCTTGGATTATTGCTGTCAATTGATTGACCTGGTTTAACATTATCGCTTGGTTTAACAACAATAATGTCATTGCTATTATTATCAGAATTATTGTCACTTGGCTGGTTATTATCAGGTACAGTTGGCGTAGTTCCACCACCATTATTATCAGCTTTATAAGTGACGGTCACGGTGCCAGCTTGTGTGCTTGCCGCTACGGTAGCTTGATCTGGCTTATAGCCTGAAACTGTTGGTGAAGTTACTGCAGCAAATGGAGCCTTAGCAAGTGCAGCAGCAATCGCAGCTGTCTTATCCTTGGTATCAGCTGTACCATTACCATCAGTATCGTAGCCTAAGAAACTACCATCTGCTTTATTCACAATTGCCGTTAACTGATAAGTCTTATTTTGGGTAATAGGAGTAGCTGCTTGAGTACCGTCACTCTTGACATAATTAATGATTCTTGTAGTTTCACCCGTTAAATTATTTGCCCAAGCTTCTTGTGGCATCTTCAGTGTAGTGCTATCACCGACTGGTGTTTGTGCATTGGCATTGTCAGCAACCGTTACTGGAATCGTACCAGTTTCTTCGGGTGGAGTAACTGAACCGCCATCGTTAGTGTAAAGAACAATAACATCACTAGGATCACTAGTTGCATCCACAACTTGTTGATTTGGAGTATAACCTGAAACTGGTGTCGATGTTATTGCAGCAAATGGGGTCTTTGCCAAAGCTGTTTTGATTGCCACATTCTTATCAGTGGTATCAGTTGACCCATTACCATCAGTATCATAGCCCTTAATTTGACCCGTTGCTTTATCAACAATTGCCGTTAAACTATAATCTTGGCTTTCTTGCTTAGCAACTGGAGCAGTAGTTCCATCACTCATGACATAACTAATAGTCTTTGTTGCAGTACCGTGCATAGTTACAGTAGTAATTCCTGTTGCTGGGGCGGTGCCCGGCTTTGTATAAACAACAACTATATCATTAGGGTCATTACTTGCGGCAACCGTAGTTTGACTTGGATCATAACCAGAAACACTTGGCGAATCTATCGCATCAAACGGTACCATAAATAAAGCAATTTTGATAGCTTCATCTTTATCAGTCGTATCAGCTGAGCCGTCACCGTTGGTATCATAACCCAACAATTGACCCGCTTTATCAACAATCGCGGTTAAACTATAATCTTTCGTTTGTAATTGTGAATCCGGAGCTAAACTACCATCATTCATGACATAATAAACAGATCTGGTGGCCGTACCGTTAATTTTGACTGAAGTCGTATCCGTTACTGGCGGTGTAGTTCCGCCACCATTATCAGCGGCAGTGTAAGTTACCGTCACTGTTCCGGCTTGTGTGCTTGCGGCTACTGTGGTTTGATCTGGTGTATAACCTGAAACTGTTGGTGAAGTTACTGCAGCAAATGGGTCTTGAGTAATGGCGGCAGCAATCGCTGTTGTCTTATCTTTCGTATCAGCCTTACCATTACCATCAGTATCATAACCTAAGAAAGTCCCGTCAGCTTTATTCACAATTGCTGTTAACTGATAAGTCTTACTTTGAGTAACAGGAGTAGCTACTTGAGAACCATCACTCTTGACATAATTGATAGTTCTCGTGGTTTCACCTGTTAAATTACTTGCCCATGCTTCTTGTGGCATTTTCAACGTAGTGCTATCACCTACTGGTGTTTGATCATTGGCATTATCAGCAGCTGTCACTGGAATCGTATCATTTTCTTCAGGTGGAGTTGTACCATCAGCAGTGTAAGTTACCGTCACTGTTCCGGCTTGCGTGCCTGCTGCCACTGTAGCTTGATCTGGTGTATAGCCTGAAACTGTTGGTGAAGTTACTGCAGCAAATTGATCTTGAGTAATGGCAGCAGCAATCGCTGTTGTCTTATCTTTCGTATCAGCCACTCCATCACCAGTTGTATCATAACCTAAGAAAGTCCCGTCAGCTTTATTCACAATTGCTGTTAACTGATAAGTCTTACTTTGAGTAACAGGAGTAGCTACTTGAGAACCATCACTCTTGACATAATTGATAGTTCTCGTGGTTTCACCTGTTAAATTACTTGCCCATGCTTCTTGTGGCATTTTCAACGTAGTGCTATCACCTACTGGGGTATTACCATTAGCGTTATCACCAGCAGTTACTGGGATTGTACCAGTTGCCATGTTATCAGGCGTATAAGTGACGGTCACTGTTAAAGTATTCTGATTAGCAGCAGCGTCACCGGCAGCATTTTTATCAGCATTACCATTTAAGACCGGTGCAACATTTTCAATCACTGCTTTATCAGGTTTATAGCCAGTAACGGTTGGCGAAGTTACAGAAGTAAAAGTCTTATCTCCAAATGATTGCCGAATAGCATCTTGCTGGTTCGTGGTATCAACTTTACCATCAGTATCAGTATCGTAACCAATAAATTTTCCCGTAACAGCATTGACAATCGCCGTCAAATGATAAGGAATTTCCTGCGAACTTTCTGCAGCAACCTCCGTACCATCAGCTTTAACATACTTAATTACCAATTTGGCAGAACCAGTCAAGTTTTCCTTCCAAGCAGCCGCCGGTGTCGGTAAGTTACTGCCGGTTTGCAATGGCGTATTTTTATCATGATTATCGCTATCTTTAATCGTAACAGTTGCTTGCGGTGTATAAGTGACTGTTACGGTTTCAGCATCCAAATTGGCAGCTTTTGAATCAACAACTGATTGATCAGGTGTATAATTAGCAATTTCTGGCGATTGAGCTTCATAGAAAGTTCGACCACTAATTGCCTTTTTAATAGCCTCGTTCTTAGCATCAGTAGCATTAGCTGCAATATCAACGTTACCATCACCGTCGGTATCATAGCCCAAGAAAGCCCCGGTAAAGTCCACAATGGCCGTCAAACTGTACGGTACCACTTGAACCACTGGCGTTGCTGCAGGGCTACCATCAGCCATGACATACTTGATCGTCCGCGTCACGTTCCCTGTTAAGTTATCCTTCGTAGCTTCTATTGGCGTAGTTGCTTTACTACCTGGTTCCACTGGTTGCCCTACGCTATGAGCTGCCCCGCCAGAAATCGGTAAAGTCCGATTCTTAGTGTAAGTGACTATCACATCTGGAGTAGCATTAGCTGCTGAACTTGCTTCTACAGTTGGTGTATCTACTGAATAGCCTAATTGTGTTGGTGAGGTTACCGCTGCAAACTCACTCTTGTTTTTTGTTAAATATTCATCAATCGCATAATCTTTATCTTGCGTATCAGCTTGCCCATCACCAGTCGTATCGTAGCCCATGAAGGCACCAGTGGAATCCACAACTGCTGTTAAATGATACTCAATACTCTGAACGTGATCTTCAGCAGCTGTTGAGTCAGGTAAGCTGGAGCCGTCTTTGGATTTATAATGAATAGTACGCTGAACAGTTCCATTTAATGCTGCTGGCTTAGCTTCATCTGGTAAAGTAATCGTTGTGCCTTCATGATCAATGGTCGTAGCATCACTAGCTAACTCTTCACCCTTAACCGGAATCAAATCATTCGCGGTGTAATAAACTTTAATATCTTTTGTATCACGGCTCGCAGCTACTTCTTTCGTACTTGGAGTATAACCAGTTACGGTTGGAGACGGTTGGTCATAAAAGGTCCGATCTTTTAACGCAGCCGCAACCGCCGTATCTTTATCCTGAGTATCTGCCATTTTATCACCCGTGGTATCATAGCCAAGGAATTTGCCGGTAGTGGCATCCACAATACCAGTCAATTGATAATTAACTGTCTGCTTAACTATCACATTATTTGAATTATTAGGATCTGGATCGACATTTAAGCCACTTGCAACTTCATTAGCCACGTCCTTATTTGGTGTAACATAAATAATATTCCGAGATACTGTACCATTTAAGTTAGCCCCTGTAGCTTCTTCTGGAACCTTATACTGACTACCAGGTTCAATTAAATCATCAGTAGTTTGATCACCACCAGTAATGGCAATCGTACGATTCTTTGCATATTTGACGGTTACGGTCAAATTATCCATATTTGCGTCAGTAGCAGCGACAGTTGCTTGATCAGGTGTATAACCTGCAACCGTTGGTGTTGGTTGAGCATAAAATGAACGCTGATTTTGATTAATATAGGAAGTGACAGCAGCTTTTTTATCTTTAGTTTCGGCGGTACTACCATCGCCATCGGTATCATAGCCAACAAAAGCACCAGTATTCGCATTTACCACGGCTGTTAAATGATAATCCACCAACTGCGGCACTGAAACGACCGTATTACCATCATCATCAGTTAATATTAGATATGGCACACCGACACTACCATCAGGTTCTTCTTGCTTACCTAAAGCCTCCTTGATCTCACTCAAAGCAGCTGGATCATCAGCTGGTACTACATAATTGATTGTCCGTTGCACATTACCCGTTAAGTTAATTTTCCAAGCTTCTTCGGGCATCTTCACCGAACTGTCAGTTTCTACTGGTGTATCACCCTTCGCATTAGCAGAATCCTTCACTGGGATAAAGCGATTTTTCGTATAGTTAACTGTTACAGTTTGATCGCTACTATCATAAGGAATTGCTACAGCTGCTACAGTGCCCACATCGGGAGTTCCATAATCTTGAGCACTTAAGTTCGGCGAAACAACAGCTGCTGCCGTTAATGATTGTGGATAGTTCTGATTGATAGCTGTCTGCTTATCAGTGGTTAAAGAACCATCTGGTAAAACGTAACCATCAAAGTGAATGCCGGTAACTTTACCGTCAGTCTTCTCTTCGGTAAATTGTGCAATCACCTGGTAATCAATAATTTGCGTGACTGGCTTAGAGACTTGAGCTCCTGTATCTTTATCAACATAATTAATCGTGCGCGTAATTTTCTTTCTTAAATTGCTTGCCATGGCTTCTTGTGGCCATTGAGGACTATCAGAGTCATCTTGATCAACAATATACCCCGGTTGTAAATCCATTGCAGCGTTTGCTTGAATTGTATCTTCACTCAAAACTGGTAATTTAGAATAATAAACTGTCACATCTTTTGTTCCAGGCACAGCCGAACTAGCAGTCACAAATGGTTGATCTGGAGTGGAATAACCTGATACACTTGGAGATTCTTGTTGTTGGAAGTTTTTAGCGACTTTCGTCACCGCCGCGTCTTTCGCGTCAGCAGTAGAAGCAAAATCACTTAACAAGACGTCAGCTTTGCCATCGTTATCGGTATCATAACCTAAGAATTGATCATTATTCCCTTTATCAATGACCCCCGTTAATTGGTAATCAGCCTGTTGGACAACATCCGGACTAATCGGAATCCCCGGTTTAGCTTGATCTTGATAATGAATGGTACGATGAACGGTATCTACTAAATCATCAGCTTTTACTGTATCGGGTAAATCATCGCCGGTCGTCACCATTGCTAAACCAGTATCGGGAAGCTTAGATTGAACATAATAAACATCAACATCATATGGTTCATCTTCTTGGCGCGCAATGGCTTGTTCTACCACCGCTTGACTGGGCGCATTGTACCCATCAACATTCGGTGAAGTTACTGCCGCAAAGCTCTTAGCATTAGGATTCGTTGTCGAGCCTGCTGCCCCAATGGTCTGCAATGCTTGGTTTTTATCTTTCGTATCCGCTTGGCCATCACCATTAGTATCGTAGCCTAAAAAAGTTCCATCATCACTCACAACTGCTGAGAGATAATAATTAACAGTTTGCGTCACAGTAGGCGCAATTGATTGATTAGTTGCACCATTTAAATAATTAATCGTCCGCGTAATTGGGACAACTAAGTTGGATTTATAAGCTTCTGCGGGGGCCGCAACACTGGTTCCTGGTAAATTACTACCTTCTACTAAATTATCTTGATCAGTAATGACTTGTTGGCCGGATTGTGCTACGGGTTTATAAACATAAGTAACCGTCTTACCACTCGTACTACTGTCTAAAGTTCCGGTTTTTGGCAGTCCCGTGGAATCTACAGCTACGTATTGATAACCCGCAATCTCTGGCGGTTCTTGGGCAGTATAAGTCTTACCATCTGCACTGATCGTAACTGTTTGAGAAACTGTTCCTTTGCCAATAGGATTACCGTTCAGATCAACATAATTCAAATTGACAAATTGGGCAGGTTTGAATTTAAATTGATCAATTTGGAATTCTTGTAAGTTCGTATTCCAACCTGTCGAAGCCGCCATCATTAAGGATACTGAACGATACATATCGGTATCTGGAATGTCTTTCGTCCAAACCATGGTGACACCATTAGTAGTCTTGAACGTAATTTTTAATTCACGAGTGCTAGCGGTATAAGTTACCGTAAAATCATGTAGCGAATTATTTAAATTATTATCGGCCAAACCTTGAACAGACTTTTGGTCAACAGTAGCCCACCAACGTGGATAATCTTTACCATCAGTTCCTTTGACATTTTTAAAAGAAGTCGTGACAAAGGCACCATAAGCGTAATAACCATTTGGCTGATCAGCATCCCAACCAAACTCATTATCAGAATTACTTGGATCGGGGGCTTGATAATCTTCATTTGGATAAGTATCTAGCTTAAAGCCAAAAGCATTTTGTAAACCACCAATCCCGAGGTTACCACCAAAGGCTCCAATATCATCGGTATTACCAGTATGAATGGCAAAGCTGACACCATCAGCACCACCATAATAACTGGGCTTATCGCCCAAACGAACTTTGCCACTTAACGAAAAGTCATTACTTAAATCAATCTTTTTCTTTAAGCTAAAACTGCCGACATGAGAACGATCATCTGGTGTAAAAGTAAACAAACCGGTACTTGGATCGTAGGAACCACTACCACTGTAATCAAAATAGTCTAAGAAATTATCTTTGGTAACGGTGGCAATCCCATTCTGGTCAATCCCCGAATCTCGTAAAACATCTTGATAGGAAACTTGTTGGGGTGCTGTTGCAGTAGTGCTACGTAATAAAGAATTAGTGGCGTTCGACTGTACAGCCGTTGAACTTGCTGGAGTAGTAGTTACTGGCTCATGAATAGCAGTTTGATTATTAGTTGTAGAATTAGTAGTTGACTGAACTGTATTATTCGACTGAACTGCTGTTGCTGCCGGAATTTGATTAGTAGTTGTTGTATTTGAATTAACTGTCACAGTGGATTCAGCAATAGGAGTGGCAGATGCTGGCGTTTGCGCCACTGGAGCAGGCTTTTCTTGCTCGGTTGGCACCGATGGTGTAACAGATGAAGTAGAACTATCAGAATTGCTGCTAGCCAGTACTTGATCGACGCTTTTGGCATCATCACCACTTACGGTTGCCGCTTGCGTTGTCATATTATTTAAATTAGCGCCAAACAAGAAAATAGTTGACGTCGTAATTGCTGCAAACACCCAGTGCTTCTTAGCTTTGTACATTTTATAATGAACTTTTTGGTCTTGCGTATATTTTGTATATTTCGACATCATCCAGCCTCCATTATGTCTATTGTTCAAAAAATAAGAACATTCTTAATACGCATTCATAATATAGCGTTTCCACCCAAAATAAAATTAAAACGCTTGTGAACAAAAAGCCAACTTGATCTTTTTTAGACCAAGTTGGCTAATAATACAGTATTAATTTTTTAAATCTTATTTTTAAACATTCAAAACTTTATCTAAAAAGTCCTGCAAACGTTGATTTTGTGGATGCTCAAAAATTTGTTGGGGTTCGCCTTGTTCCTGAATCTTACCCGAATCCACAAAGACTACCCGATCGGCAACTTCTTTGGCAAAACCCATTTCGTGCGTCACCACAATCATGGTCATTCCTCTTTTGGCTAAATCTTTCATAACTGCCAAAACGTCCCCAACCATTTCCGGATCTAGTGCTGAGGTTGGTTCATCAAATAACATGACATTCGGATCCATCGCCAAAGCGCGGGCAATCGCCACTCGCTGTTGTTGCCCACCTGACAAAGACTGCACAGTCGCATCAAATTTATCGGACAAACCGACCGTTTCTAACAATTGTTGGGCACTCTTTTGCGCTTGTTCTTTGGTTTGCTTTTTTAATTCGACTGGCGCCAACATAATGTTCTGGCCCACAGTTAAGTTATGAAACAAGTTAAAATGCTGAAAAACCATTCCAATATTTTCCCGCACTTGATTCATATTCGTCTTGGGATCAGCAATATTAATACCATCAACTAAAACACTACCTGAAGTTGGTTCTTCTAACTTATTAAGTGTCCGTAAAAGCGTACTCTTACCAGAACCAGAAGGACCAATGATGACCACAACTTCATTATCTTGAACCGTTAAGTCAATTCCTTTTAACACTTCATTAGTGCCGTAGGTTTTAACTAAATTTTTCACTTCGACTTTGGTACTCATCCTTGTGTCCTCCTTTGCACCCAATTAGATAACCAAGTTAATAGAGTAATTACAACGACGTAAATAATCGCAATAATGGTCCAAACTTTAAAGCCTTCTAAGTTTCTAGCAATAATAATTTTTCCGGTTTGGGTTAATTCCAAAATTCCAATAATAGATAAAATGGACGTATCTTTTAACGTAATAATAAACTGATTAATAAATGACGGAATCATAATCTTAATTCCTTGCGGCAAAATAACTTTACGCATTGCTTTACCAAATGGCAAACCTAAACTACGAGCCGCTTCCATCTGTCCCACATCGACTGCTTCAATTCCGCCTTTAACAAAAGCGGCAATATACGCGCCTTCGTTTAAGGTTAACGTAATCGTTCCAGCTAAAAAGGCGGGAATTTTTTGGCCAGTTAAGCTAGGAATTCCAGTATAGATAAATAATGCCAAGACTAATAGCGGCATGCCCCGGAACAGATAAATCACTGTACTAGAAATCCAATGACAGAATTTCATTGGCACAACACCTAATAAACCGATAATGACGCCAAAGATTGTTGCAAAAATAATGGCAACTACGGTTAACCACATGGTTTCAACAAAACCGGACCACAGCGCACCTTTATTTTGTTTCAACAAACCGATAAAGCTCCGATCTTCATGATCAGCTCCTGCTTTAGCAACGCCTTTATCTGCCTTACCACCAAGATATTTAGCTTTAATATCATCATAGGTACCACTAGCCTTAATATTGGTTAAGCCTTGATTGAAAGCTTTCAGTAATTCTTGATTTTGGCCTTTTTTAACAGCAAAACCATATGGTGCTTTTAATGCCGGCTTGGTAACAATTTTCAGATTAGTGCCTTTTTTAATCGCATATTGCATGACTGGCTGATCTTCAAAACAAGCCGCCGAATTACCAGTTAACACATCTTGGTACATGTTATTGGAATCATCAAACGTGACTGTCTTAAAACCATATTTGCGTTTAATACTATTAGCGTATTGCGCACCAGCCGTCCCCGTCTTAACTGCTACTTTTTTACCACGTAACTGGCTCAAACTAGTTACTCGACCCTTATCCGAAGTAGCCATGACGACCCCAGAATGATAATACGGATCGGAAAAATCTAATTTGGCTTGACGTTCTGGTGTAATTGACATGCCGGCCATGACCCCGTCAATTTGGCCAGATTCAACAGCTTGCACAGCAGCATTAAAGCCAAGCGGTTTGATCTTTACCTTAAAGCCTTGATCCTTAGCAATCTTCTTGACAACATCAATATCAATACCGACGTATTGATTATTTTTATTGGCAAATTCAAACGGTGGAAAAGTCACATCAGTCCCAATGGTAAAAGTCTGACCTTTAACTGCGGAGTGCGTCTTACCGCCCAAATACTTGGCCACAATTTTGTCATAGGTTCCATTAGCCTTAATCTTTTTAAAGCCGGCATTAAACTGCCGGAGCAATTCCTGATGCGTACCCTTTTTCACACCGAAACCGTACCAACCACCTTGTGCTGGTTTGGTAACAATTTTTAATTTCATACCTTGATTAATCGCATATTGCATCACTGGTTGATCTTCAAAACAGGCCACCGAATTGCCCGTTACAACGTCTTGGTACATGTTGTTAGAATCATCAAACGTGACTGTTTTAAAGCCGTAACGCTTCTTCAGCTTCGTAGCGTATTGAGCAGCCGCTGTTCCTGTTTTAATCGCTACTCGTTTGCCTTTTAACTGTTTAAAATCTTTGATGGAGCTATCTTTACCAACAGCCATGACAACCCCAGTTTTAAAATAGGGGGTTCCAAAATCAAACTTGGCCTGTCGTTCCGGAGTAATTGTCATTCCGGCCATGACACCATCCAACTGTCCTGCTTGTGCGGACTGCACAGCAGAATTAAAACCAACTTGTTTGGTATTGACTTTAAAGCCCTCTTCTTTAGCGACGGCATTAATAATATCAATGTCAATGCCGATATATTTATTTTGATCGTTTGCAAATTCAAACGGCGGATAAGTAACGTCGGTTCCAATTTGGTAGGTCTTAGCCTGGACATGATGACTAGTAAGACTAAAGCATGTCCAGAAGCTAAATATCAACACTAACCAACTACTTAGTGTTTTTAAATGACTTTTCATCAATATCACTCCATTTATTAAATAAATTTAAACCCTCCATTAATTCCTAAAGACTCAGTGGTAACTACTTCAACATCTCCTTTGCTAAATTATTCTAAATTAAAGTTTAATGATACACCATTAACGCTTCTTCAGCATAATAAATATTAAGTCATAATTTTACTCTAAAATAATTAAGTTGTCATTTATTTACCCGCAAATCCGCTCAAGAATAGGCAAACGCGCCGAGCTAGTCTAGACCAATTAACCCCATTCTTGAAAAAATTGCACTTTTGAGTTTAACTCGCCCGTCGCCAATCAGAATCCATCAAGACTCGCGCTAAGATTAAACCTAGTGGTAAAAAGATGACAATCATCATCGCATTCAATAGCCATTGAGAACCTTGTGAAATCGCACCGACGCCTAAATAATACATTGCTCGATACATATATAAACCGGGAACCATAATTACAATAGCAGGTACGGTTAAACTAATCCGCGGATAATGAAACTTTTTATGGATAATTGATGCTAATAAACCGGCCACTAAGGCCCCAACAAAAGCGGCCGCAGCGGGCGGCAATGTGGTTAAATCAACTAATTCTAAGCGTAAAGTATTGGCAATGGCGCCATTAAAAGCGGCCAGAGTCGCCATTTTTTTGGAACTGTTAAACATCACAGAAAAACCAAACACTCCACAAAAACTGGCCGGAAACCGAAGCACTGCTAACAACCACGGATTCAACCCTAAGGGCACAAAATTATCGGGCCGTAAGTCACTGGCTAAGGCGACCATCCAGCCGACTAAGGTCGCGACCATGATAATCGTGACAGCATGGACAAAGCGTTCAATGCCCGAGCGCATATCCAATTTAGCAATATCTAAACCACTGGTAATAAACGGAAATCCCGGAATAGCGAATAACATCGAACCAATGTAACCCGCTTCATGCGCCACATTGATATGCAAACTAAATTCTAAGGTTCTGGAAATGACTAAATAAGTTAAACAAGCCACCGCCACTCCTGCTGCTAGACCTGCAAAGAGTGTTAAATGCTTACTATTCATTAACGACCGGACATAATTACCTAAACCAGCCCCGACAAAAGTACAAAACATTTCGACTGGACCACCGCCCAACAAAAAGACGAAGGCACTACAAGCTACTGCCGCGGCTAGCCCCAATATCAAAGGAGAATAATTTTTGGGTCGCTGTTGAATTTTATCCAGTAAATGATGAATTTTGCCAACACTTAAAAAAGCGCCTTCTTCTTCAAAAAGCGCTACAAAATTTTCCATGGCTGCTAATTTAGTCGTATCTACCCCACTGCTAGCTAACGATAAAGCTTCTGTCACACTGCGGTACTCATCTTGCCCATCAAAACAACTGTACGAAATCGAAACCAAACCGATATCCGCTGAACACGTCACTTTTAAAATCCGCGCAATCGTATTCATTGAGTCGCGCACGCGCCACGCTCCCGTACCGGAAGCTAACATAATCATGCCCACTCGTCCAATAATCGTAGCTTTTTCCATCAAGGAAGCATTGACTGCAGTTTGCTTTAAATGCTGGGCCACAACTCGGGACCAGGGAATATCCATATGATTTTTCGCAGCTAAATGAAAATGGGGTTGTAATTTTTTATCATTAGGCACTAAATTCGCCAACCTTTTTTGTACAATTTAAAATTTAATCAACTGCTTTTCATTATAGCATACCTGTTTTCAGTAAAATGCTTCTACCAGTCGTGAGACTTTTAAGTAGCAAAATTGATCAACCATTAATATTTTAATTTAAGCTAATTCTACAATCCAATTATGCTGCTGATCAGTTTCGTTTAACAATTCTGGATGCTCTACCAAAGCTTGGTTAAACTGAACAACACGGCCAGCGCAGGGCGTATGCAACTCCGTCACTGCTTTATCACTTTCCACTGATAGTAAGAAATCGCCGACGTTTAATTCGCTAACTTGCGGCAAATCAACAAACCCGACACTTCCCACTTCCTCTTGTCCTTTAGGCGCCAAACCAACGCGTGTATGCCCATTAGTTAGCTTTTGCTGCCAAAAATAATCCGCTTCTTCATTATCCATTTGCTTGCCTCCATCATCTTTATTAAACATATTTTAATTATACTGCTCTTTTTAAACTACGCATCCCAAACTTCATGCGCCACGTCTTGAAGCAGCTGAATTTTAGCCCATTGTTGTTGTTCGGTTAAAATATTTCCTTCCTCAGTTGAAGCAAAACCACATTGAGGACTCAAAGCCAAGTTTTCTAATGGATGATACTGACTAGCCACCTGCAGCCGTTGAATTAATTGGGCTTTGTCTTCTAATTGCCCCGACTTGCTCGTCACTAAGCCCAAAACCACGCGCGTATCTGCTGGAATAGCTTGAATTACTTCTAAACTGCCAGCTCGCTTTGTATCATATTCTAAATAAAAACTTTGAACCTGCTCTTTTTTAAATAAAACATCTGCCACGCTCTCATAACCCCCGGCCACAAACCAAGTGGAATGATAATTACCACGACAAATATGCGTATTAATAGTTAACTCTGACGGAGCACAAGCAATCACTGCATTATTCAAATCGACAAATTGTTGCTTAATTTGGGCAATACGAGCTGGAGTTTGCGTTTGATGCAGCGTCCAGTCAATGATCTGCCCCCAAGAACAATCATCAAACTGAACTAACTGACAACCTGCTGCCGCTAAATCTGTTAAAACCTGTTGATAGGCAGTTGTAATAGCTTGCAGTAATTTGTCCTCATGAGGATAAAACTGCCGCACACTATCCTGATTTTCTGGTCGACTTAACTCCGCTAATAATTGACTCGGTGCTGGAATGGTTTGCTTAACTAATAAATTATCCGGCGTATGCGCCTGTGTAAATTTAAAGTGCTCCACAAACGGATGTTGTTCTCCACTAATCGGACCGCTCAGATTAACGGTCTCATTTCGAGTTTGTTCACCATGAAATTGATAACCCGTTTGCGCTTGAGCCTTTTGTAAACCATTTAATCCCCAGAAAAAGTCTAAGTGCCACCAACTGCGGCGAAACTCGCCATCTGTCACGACTTTTAAGCCCGAATTCGCCTCTTGCTTTAATAAGTCAATAATCGCTTGATTCTCAACTTGTTTTAAATCCTGGACACTTATTTTGTGTTCAGTAAAAGCCTGGCGCGCCTGTTTTAAATTTGATGGGCGCAAAAAACTACCGACGATATCATAATGTAATGCTGCTAATGGATTAACCTGTTGTTTCATAATTATCCTCCTTAGATTACTGCGAAATCGGCCTTGGCGAAAATCAAAAAAAGCGTCCTACATGAATTCATGCAGGACGCACTTAGCGTGTTACCACCTTTTTTTAGCAGTATCTCACAATACTACTCTTAATCAGTACCTTTCATACTGAAACAAGTTATCAGTTGTTAACCGCAAGTTAAACTTGAGATTGCTCCCAGACCATCTTCAATATCCGTTTTAAATCACTTTTCAGCCACCGTGACTCTCTAAATTAGCGTGATATTTACTCATCTTTTCTCAGCAATTTTTAATTATTGCAACTTTAAAACAGCAACAACTTTTTGTCAACCTTTTTCTTAAAAAGTAGAAACCAAATTTCTGAGTAATGAAACTTAACACAACAACTATTGTGAAGTGCTATTTTTAATTCATTTGCCAAAAATTTTGTGCCAAAGCTTGATAAAATTGGCAGCCTAACAAATAATTTTGGCCACTGACCCATTCATTAGCTTGGTGATCACTCACTCCTTCACCTGGACCACAAATGACAATCGGAAATTTACCAACTTGAATATATTCTGAAGCTTCAGTTGCTCCTTGACCCGCGATGATTTCGCCTGGCAAATGCAGTTGCTTTTGTAAAACAGACTGGGCTATAGTCACTAATTTACTTTGCGATTGATCCGGTAACGGTAACTCCGGATAACGATACTCAATGGTTAAATCGGCCCCTTGAGCATTTAATTGTTGAATTTGCTCATTTAAAAATTGATAAATTTGTTCATGAGTGTAAGCCGGCGTTGTCCGAATATTTCCCGTTAAACTTGCTTGTGCGGGGACGGAGTTAATCTGTTCACCGCCCTGGATTTGGCTCAGAACATGCGTCATTTTACCTAAAATAGGATCTGCTAGCTCAGCTTGTGCAAAATAGGCTTGCACTTTTTGAGCAAAGTCTATTAATGGCCAAATCGCATTTTTGCCCGCTGCTGGTGTTGAAGCATGAGCCGCCTTTCCCCGTGAAGTGACACAGTAATCAATGACGCCTTTATGCGTAACTTCCAGCTGCAAATTGGATGGCTCACCAATAACTAGTCCGGATAAATCATCGACTAAACCCAACTTGACTAATTGAGCTGCACCATATTCGCCCGTCTCTTCACCAACTGTGGCTAATAGTCGGACTCGTCCTGCCAACGGCTGTTTGGCCGCTAATAAATCAAGCATGGCCACAATCATTGCTGCTAAGCCGGATTTCATATCACTCGCACCGCGGCCATAAACTTTACCATTACGAACAGTTCCTGCAAAAGGCGGCGTTTGCCAAGCATGAGCATCAGCTGCAACGACATCTTCATGACCACTAAAACCCAAAATCGGTCCGGTTTGTCCAATTGTAACTAATAAGTTATCGCGTCCCGGAGCAAAATTAACGCGTTGAATTGCTACTTGATCGGCATACGGCTGAAACAACTGTGCAATATAGTCGGCGACCTGGCTTTCGTTTTGATCAACGGTCTCGATTGCAATTAAATCAGTTAAAATTTTTAACGCTTGTTGTTGTTCCATAAAATAACCCCTAAGACTCTAAAATCTTATCTAAAAAGTCCTGTGCCCGCTGAGTTTGAGGATGTTGAAAGAATTGTGCTGGTGTAGCAGACTCTTGAATGCCACCATCGGCCATAAACCAAACCTGATCAGCAACGTTACGGGCAAAACCCATTTCGTGAGTAACGACAATCATCGTCATTCCTTTTTGAGCCAGATCCTGCATTACTTTCAAAACTTCGCCCACCATTTCGGGATCTAAGGCCGACGTAGGTTCGTCAAAAAGTAGCACTTGCGGATCCATCATTAAAGCCCGCGCAATGGCCACTCTTTGTTGTTGGCCCCCTGATAAATTAGCCGGATAGGCCGTTTGTTTATCACTCAAACCTACTTGTTCTAACAGTTCTTGTGCTTTCGCAGTCGCTGCCGTTTCTGAAATTTGCTTAACTTTCAGCGGTGCTAAGGTTAAGTTATCCAAAACTGTCATGTGAGGGAACAAATTGAATTGCTGAAAAACCATCCCCATTTGCTGACGCAACTGATCCAGCTGTTTATCCGCTAACTGTGTTAAGTCTTGCTCTTTGAAAAGGACCGCTCCCGAAGTTGGTTGATCCAATAAATTTAAACATCTTAAAAAGGTACTTTTCCCAGCTCCTGAAGGTCCAATTAAACAAATTACTTGACCTTCGTGTACTTGTGAATCAATATTTTTGAGCACTGTATTGGTGCCAAATGCTTTTGTTAATTGTTTCGTTGCTAACAAAACTGGCTGTTGTTTAGTCGTTTCCATGGCCCATTTTCCTTTCAAAATATTTCATTAAACGAGACAAACTGAACGTAATGATAAAGTACAAAATCATGGTGATGACTAAAGGCATTACGCCACGATACGTATCTGCCTGCACTAAACGCGATTGATAGATCAAATCTTTAACTCCAATTACGGACACAATCGAACTTTCCTTAATCAAAGAAATAAATTCATTACCTAAAGCGGGCCAAATGTTTTTCATTGCTTGTGGAAAGACGACATACCGCATGGTTAAAACCCGTGACATTCCTAACGAACGGGCAGCTTCTCTTTGCCCAACATTAACCGAATTAATACCGGAACGAATCACTTCAGCCACATAAGCTGCCGAATTTAGCGAAACCGCAATAATTCCCGATAATAAAGCGGGAATATTAACAACCACACCTAAACCAAAATAAATAAACAGTAATTGCACCATCAACGGTGTGCCCCGCACAAATTCAATATAAGCTCCTGCTAACTTTTGCGCCCAAGAACTCTGACTTAACCGCATTAAACCTAAGATGATTCCTAATAAGAACCCAAAGAAGACCGAAATTGCGGAAATCATTAAGGTATAACCCACACCAGCAACAAAGAAATCTTTATAAGCCCACATGGAGTTAGCTTTTTGCTTGGCTTTCTTAGATTTATTATTGGTCATATATTTACCAACTTTGGGTAAATAGACTTTATTAATTAAATTATCCTTGTGAATCGTATCAATGGATTTATTGGCTGCTTGTACTAAAGAATTGGCCCCTTTGGGAAAAGCAATTGCAGAACCCGCTGACGAAATCTTAAAACCCGAAGGAATCCGAACCAAACCATTAGTATTTTTGACAAAGGCTTTAGCGGTTGCCGTATCAACTGCCACTGCGTCAATCTTATGTGTTTGCAACGCCAAAACTAAATCATTGTCTTTATCCATGCCTTTGAGTTTCGAAGCTTTAGCTTGTTGTTTAATCAATGAATACTGAATAGAACCTGTTTGTGCGCCAATAGTTTTGCCTGAAAATGATCGGTAATTATGATACCTATGTACATCAGCTTGCCGAATTAATAAATCTTGCCCTGTTTGATAATAATCCTTGCTAAAAGCCACACTCTTCGCCCGTTGTGGCGTGTTATTCATACCTGAAATGACCATATCAACCTTGCCAGTCTCTAAAGCCACCAACAACGAATCAAAATCCATCCGCTCAATAACTAATTTCACACCCAAGTCCGACGCAATTTTTTGACCGACTTCGACATCCATTCCGACAACTGTTGATTTGCCATGAATATTTTTAACGAATTCATATGGTGGAAAATCAGGACTAGTTCCCATCACTAGCTCTTTTTTAGCTTGCACTTTTTGCAAATAGTCATCTTGCACTTGACCATTTGTTCCCGCGGCTTGCGCTTGTGTGGTCGCCGTCAATCCTCCCCAAATGACCGTCAAAATTACAATTAATACTTGTAACCAAGACTTATGCTTGTTCATAAATAATACCTCCTTTACTTAATAACTCACATTATAAAATAATAAGCAAAAATTGCAAGATTTTAATTAAATTTAAAATCAAAAAAATAACTTTGAAACTATTGTTCCAAAGTTATCATTAGACCGCAGTAACAATCAATCACCTATTACATTTTTTAAACGTAATTAATTTATGAGAAAAGTCTCAATTACCTTGGCTCACCAACGTAGTGAAGATTATTACTATTCGGTTGATTAATTTCCAATATTTTAGCAATTTTAACGAATTGGCCGCGCAATCGTTAACGTATAATTACCTTGTAATAAACTCAAAAATGACGTAGCAAAGCCATCTTCATTAACACCCTTAGCAGTAGTGCGACCACCCATCTGAATCACTGGTGTCATGTTACTACCAGGTGTCACATTCTGCCACGGTCCTTCTAAGATCGCAGTATGTCCATTTTGTCCAAAGCCATCATTGGTATTAACAATAACAATATCCCCTGCTTGAGCTTGACTAGGATCAATCGCTTGTAAATATTGGTGAGCACCCTTAGCATCGTTTTCCATGGTTTGTGTGTACCAACCCATATTAGCCGGAACACGATAACCAGCTTTGGCTAAAGCTAGCCAAACAAAACCAGAACAATCGGTAACACCATTAGGATTGGGATTGGCCACGGAACCGATGTTACCAATACCATGAGTCGCACCATAATTAAAGTAACCCAGCATACTCTTAGCCGTCGTCACTACATCACCATTATTAACTGGCGTAGCAGTGGTAGCAGGAGTATTGGTCACACTAGTAGCATTAGTAACTGGTGTTGGGCTGACTGGTGTTGTCACGCCGGTATCCAAATTCTTAGTCACTACGTTAGTGGGCGTGACGTTTAAAGAACTATCTTGAGCGCGTAACCACTCGTTAGGTGCAACCTGATACATCAAAACATTTTGTAAGTTTTGACTTCCACCTTGAAAATAAGCAACTTTACCAACGCGCCATTGCGTATTGGCCGGTAGTTGTCGATTAGGGATTACTTGCCCTTGGTTATTATATAAATTAACCGTACTCGTTTGCGCATTAGTTGTGGCAATCTTGGCATTGTAAGTATCAGCTTTAGTCGGTGAAGTTTGAGTCGTTACCGCCGCTACACCAGCCGCCATCAAAGTACCAGCTGCTAAAACTTTATTCAATTGTTTCACCATAAATCATCCCTTATCTCCACTCAATTCCTGTTGTAATTTACTAATACTAATTTACAACGAATTGTGCCAAATGTGAAGCAAAATGTTTAAGAATTTCTTAAGATGCTACAAAGCAATTTGTCAATTTCCATCAGTGTTGCAATAGTCGCCATTATTTAAAAAATAAAATACGCGTAATTAAAAAATTACACGTACTTTGTTTAAGATTAAGTAAGTGGTACTCCTAAATGTTAACGTTCATCGACAACTGGTACGCGACTAGCAATCATCCCCGCATGCGCCCCGGTCAACTGTAAAACACCACCGGCGGTAGCTTTTAATTGCATTTGTTCGTCTAAAAAGTCCTGTGAATAAGATTTGATTAAAAAGTCGCCGACCGAGGTTGTTAACATCTGTTGAAAATCATGATGATCAGCACTCTTTTGAATCACAGTCAAGTTAAAGTTCACATTTAAGGTACAACTAGCTTGCGTATGCGAATAATCACTTACCCCGTCATCAAAGTTTAATAGTATCAAAGCATTTGGATCATCCAAGTACGGTTGCAATTTAGTTTGTGCAGCTGAATCAACTTGTAAAAACATTCTACTTAACTCCCTTTCCTTTGAGCCTCATTGATTATGATAGTTAAAAAGCGGAGAATTGCCAAGCAATTAGAATTATAATCTGTTAAGCAGAGTTACTTTTGCCAGCTAGCAAAAGCTTTAACTTTACGATATTGTTGCACTTGCCAATCTGCGACTTTGTATGGTGAGTTAGGATTTTTGAGTAACTGCACTGGTAAAACAATAATTGCAACCATTGCCACAATCAATACTCCAACGCCTAACAACCAGTCTAATGGCACCACCAAGTTATTTTCTACAATATAAATGAAATAGCCCACACTGACTGGCATTAACAAACAAATCGCGGTAGCCATGCCCGGATTGTACCACGTCTTTAACGCTTTATTCATCATCAAAGCATGCCCGGGTAATTGAATCAAATTAAAGAACATAATCCCTAGTCCTAACCAAATCCAGTGGGGAAAAATTATTCCTAACAAGTAAAACAACCACGAAATGACATTAACTAACATGGAGGATAAAGTATTTCCCGGGAAATTGCGATAATTCTGCGGCTCATGATAAATTCCTAAATTAATCACTAAGGCTGCGCCACCAGGCAAAATGTATTCTTCAGATTGGTGCGCTAATAAAGCCATCAGACTCATAATCATAAAAACTTGCAGAGTGTTTAATTGACGGCCACCCCAAAAGCCCATATAAAACGCCAATCCCACAAACATTATTGCAGCTAAGTGCTGCCAGTGTCGACATAAAAATTTCATTGCTATTACTCCTTATTCATTTTCTTCATATAATACTGCGCACGGTTCACTTCTTCAGTAGTAAAAGAATATTGTTTCAGCGATCCTAACTTTTTATAGATTGGCGAACGAAAAGCGACCCAATAATTAAAAGCAATCCAAATCACAGCCATTACTAAATCGAGCCATGAATATTGCCCCTGTGGGATCGCACGCCATAAATAATTAACCGAAATGGGTAATAGTCCCAATAATGCAGTTAATAATCCCGGATTATACCAAACTTTCATGGCCCAATTGAAATAAAACAGGTGCATCGCAATTTCCGCAAAAGCAAAAATTACTGCTGTCAAGGCTAAAAAGTGAACTTGTGGTACAAATAATGGCAAAAGGTACACGACCACAGCGAACCATTCATTGCCAAAAAATGATGAAGCTTGATTTAAATCCCACTGACGAGAATCATCATCAGTTAAATGCAATTCAATTTTCATCCCGATCCAGGGAAAACCACCGGGAAAACCCATTTCTTCATAAAAATGTAGGTGTAAAACTACTAAAGAAGCCAATAACGTTTGTTGCAGCAATGTCCAGTCGCCACAAACCAAAATGACAGTCAACAAACCTGCCACATAAACTGCCCATTGGTACCAATGTTGAACTAATCGCTTCATTTCTGATGCCTCACTCGCTATTGTTTAGCTAATAACTTTAGATTATAATAACTGCAAATAATTTTGCATAGTAACTTAATCCAATGAGAGTGAGAATTGCACAATTGTCAAATAATGAGCCAATTTATCTTGCTAAACAAACCACTAAGTCCCGTCAAACACAGGCCGATTTTATCAGCGCATTGTTAGCTTTATTAACAGATCATTCTTTTAGCTCCTTAAGAGTCCTTGATGTGGTCAACAAAGCCGGTTATGCCCGCCGGACTTTTTACCATTATTTTCAATCTTTAGAAGATGTTTTAACGACTTATTTGAACCAGCTAACTTGTACCTTATTCAGCCAATTAGCCCAAGAAGATCACCAACAGTTTACTGAGATTGTTTTTTACTTTTTTAACTTTTGGCAACAACATCGCCAAATTTTGTTACTCTTACAAAAAAATAAATTACTTCATTTATTAGAACGTTCTTGGTTAGATAATTTACAACAGAGTGCCTTAGCCAACCTTCCCACGGACAACGCCAGTTATTTACAAAATTTTGCCATTGGGGGTATGTTTGCGATGTTAATTAATTGGTTAAACCGCGGTGCTACCAAGTCGCCCACTGAAATGGTGCAAATTGCCTTAGATATTAAACAACATTTGACTTAATAATCAAAAAAGCAATGTCATCAAAAATAACTGATTACATTGCCTTTTCTATTCAACAGATTAACAAATTTTATTCCCACTCAATCGTTGCTGGTGGCTTAGAAGTAATATCATACACGACGCGGTTAACGTGGTCGACTTCATTCGTAATACGCGTAGAAATTTTGGCTAACACGGCCCACGGAATTTGGGCAAAGTCGGCTGTCATGCCATCAATGGAAGTTACTGCGCGAATACCAACAGTATAATCATATGTGCGCCCATCACCCATCACACCAACACTGCGCATACCTGGTAACACGGTAAAGTATTGCCAGATCGATTCCTGCAAGCCCGCTTTTTTAATTTCATCGCGTAAAATCCAATCACTGTCCCGCACAATTTGGAGTTTATCCGCTGTGACTTCTCCCAAAACTCGAATTCCCAGTCCGGGGCCGGGAAACGGTTGCCGCCAAACTAAATCGTGGGGCATCTCTAATCTTTCGCCGAGTTCACGCACTTCATCTTTAAATAACGTCCGCAAGGGCTCAATCAAGGTAAATTGCAAATCCTCAGGTAAACCACCGACATTATGGTGGGACTTAATTGTTTGCGCCGTATTAGTGCCACTTTCAATTACATCAGTATACAAAGTACCTTGCGCTAAGAAATCAATGCCATCTAACTTACGTGCTTCATCATTAAAAACTTGAATAAATTCATTACCAATAATTTTCCGTTTTTGCTCTGGATCAGTAACACCTTTTAATTTGTCCATAAACCGTTGTTGGGCATCAACCTTAATAATATTCAGACCGAACTTACCCTCTAAGCTCGCCATTACTTCCTGCGCTTCACCTTTGCGTAACAAACCATGATCGACAAAGATACTAGTTAATTGTGAACCAATGGCCTTATGTAGCAGGACACCAGTCACTGAAGAATCAACGCCGCCAGACAAGCCTAATAATACTCGGCGCTTACCCACTGTGGCACGAATTTTAGCAATTTGTTCAGTGATAAAATCTTGCATGCTCCAATTAGCCGTAGCTTGGCAAATTTGAAATGTAAAGTTGCGTAAAATATCCAAGCCATACTCACTATTACGCACTTCCGGATGAAACTGGACGCCATAAAATTGACGTTGGGTATCAGCAACTACGGCAAACGGGGTACTATCGCTCACGGCTACTGCCGTAAACTCTTCCGGGATTTGGGTCACCCGATCGCCATGGCTCATCCAAACAAATTGCTGTTGGGGCAAGTCAGCAAATAATAAATTCGTGGTATCTGAAACTTCAATTTGCGCCCGACCATATTCTGGTTTGCCTGCGGCTTGCACTTGCCCCCCCAGATCATGCATCATTAATTGCATCCCGTAACAAATTCCCAAAATGGGAATCCCTAATTGCCAAATTTGCGGATCAATCGTTAAAGCATCATGATCATAAACGCTATTGGGACCCCCAGATAAGATAATACCTTGCGGTTGTTTCGCCTGGATCTCCTGCGCACTGATGGTGTGTGGTAATAACTCGGAATAAACTCCCATATCACGAATCCGCCGGGTAATTAATTGATTGTATTGACTACCGTAATCTAAAACTAAAATACTATCAACTTGCTTCGACTCTGTCATGCAATCACGTCTCCCTTTTTTAAATCAAAATCACTCGTAAAATAGCTACAAAAATTCCTAATAACAAACTAATCTGAAAATTTTGTGTCGCTAAATAAACCACGGCTAATAAACAACCAATTGCACAGTAAATAAAGAAATTAATAAAATGAAAGACTTCCATATTCAGTAGTCCATACAAAATACCACTAATAATAATGCCTAATAAAGCATTGGTTAAAGTATTTTCTCGAAAGAAATAATTAAAGAAAAAGCCCGTGACAACAAATTGTTGTTCCACAGCCACTATAAAAGCAGAGGCCAACAAATCAAACCAAAAAACTAACAGTCCCCGATCCAGATAGTCTGAGGAGACCCTTAATGATGGTAACCGCCCTTGCGCTTTTAAATAACTAATCAGGAATAAGAAAATACCAATAATGAGCGCTATAAAAGTCACAAAGCCAAAAAACAACCCCAATCCTTCGAATAAGTTGGGGGCTGAGCCTTCAAACGATAGCTGCTCATGGCGATAGCGCCCGACCATCATTAACAAAAAAAATGCTGAAACAATCAAAAAAAGCACGGCATAAGCCCAACGGATCGACTTACTACCAATACTTAATTGTTCCAAATGCTGCGAAATTACAACCATTATTAACCAGATGACATACCAAATTCCACGTAAAGTTGGTGATTTTAAAACATTCATATTATTCTCCATTTGTAACAGTTATCCTTAGCGAATTATACCATTATCAAAGTCGCGACTACAACTTAATTATCAAAGTCAAAAGTTTTGTGACTCATCATAGGACTAAACGTGAAAAACTGCTATAATGTGATTGTTAACAAATAAAATGAAAGTGTGGTTAGAACAACAATGTTTAATAAAAAATTAACTGTTGCTGTGGCAGGTTTTGCATTCTTATTAGCAGGCTGCTCAAATTCAAATAATAGCGCAGATAATAAGCCCTTTAGCGCACACAATACTACGGGCACTAAAGTTTTTAAACAAGAAATTACGGGTAATTCCAACAAAGGTAGCAAAGTTTATTACCAAGTTGCAGATAATCCTAAGCAAAGTGTGACTGTCAAAAACGATAAGTATACGATTTCTTTACCAGCAGCAACTAAAAAGCGTCAAGTGAAAGTTAGTCAAAGCAAAGCTTTGAAAAAGCCAATTAAAGTAACGGTGCAAAAGCCGAAGAAAATTTTATCTTTGCAAGATTTTGCTAATAACTTTAATAATTCAAAGCAACTACAAGCTAAGATGGCTGCTAAATTGCCAAAATTAAATCAACCAATGGAGCTTTTATTTAGTCCAACAACGACTTATAAAATGCTCAGTGATGGAACGAACCTCTATCGGGTTGCTTTAACTTTCAACGATTATAAGAGTAACGAAGTCAAAGCTAACGTCAATGCTTTTGCCAGTGGGTTGAAGATCAAACGGGCTGACTTGAATAACCTCGTTAAAAAAGCTAAAAGTAATAAAGGACAACAACAAAATCAGAAGTTGAATCATTACCAAGTAACCGCTGTTGTTCAAGGCAAGAAGTTAAGTATCGGTGTACTTAAATAATTAGTTAAATTGATGCCGTTTAAAAAAGATTGTGACCAAGTTTGAAACAACTTTGGTTGCAATCTTTTTTTGTATAATCCAGACCCGCTCAACTAAGTTAGGAGTTGCATTTTTTAAACACAAAAATAGGATGAGATCAAAAATCTCATCCTATTACCTTAAGCCATCTATCGGGTTTGAACCGACGACCTCCACCTTACCACGGTGGCGCTCTACCTACTGAGCTAAGATGGCAATTGAGCACTTATTTATATTAGCAAACAATTACCTATTTGCCAAGCCCAATTTGTATTTATCGCAAAATTATTTTTATCTCCGTGTCCTTAATTCTGTTCACCCAAAGTCGTCCGTAATTTTACAATCGACTCCCATGGTCCCGTCAAAATTAAGTGATCATTTTGCTGCAACAACGTTTCGCCATGTGGAATTAACGGCTTGCCGTTGCGAATAATGCGACTGACCACCACATCTTTCGGCAATTGTGCCACTGTTGTTCCAGCAAAATTAGGGTTAACCAATTTAAATTCAAAGATGCGTGAATGCTTCGAAGTAATTAACGGTAAAATTCGTGAAGATTCAATGGCTGAACGCAAAACGCCTGCGCCCACATCAAAGGTATTGAAGAACTCAACATGCGCTTGCGTCAATTCTTGGGCCATCGTGCCAGATTTATCAGGATCTGGATTATCTAATCGAACCAAGACTCGCGGGACACCATATTTTTTAGCCGCTAACGCTAATTGAAAATTAATATTTGAATGAATGTGTGAAATCACCAAAATATCAGTATCAAAAATGCTGGCGGCAATTAATTTGGAAACATCTAAGTCTGGCAGTAAAGTAATGTCATAACTAGCTTTAAATGTGTCATAACTATCCTGATGGTTGGTATAAAGCGCCACTTCATACCATTCTTTCGGCAATTGTTGAGCGGCGGCTACTGCCAACGCAGTTGTGCCAATAATATGCACATTCGTCTTCGTCACTTTTTGTTCTTGGGGTTGATAATATTTCTTAAACAATAACGGTCCCAGTAAACAAGTGATAATTGCCGCCAAAGTAAAAGCGCCACTTTGCTGACTGGTCAAAGCATGAATATCTTGGGCAATGGCTACGCCGGAAATCACTAGGGTCATCGTCGTTTCCACTAACCACGTTCCCGCGATCGCATTCGACTTAGAAAATAGACGTTTGAAGCTCCAATAAGCTGGTAATTTAGCTACTAAGAAGGCCACTAATAATAGTGGAATCAAAATTAAAGTCTTTTTCGAACTTAATAATGTTATCAAATTCAGCTTAACTCCCGTTAAGATAAAGAAAAAGGGAATTAAAAAGCCATAACCAATGGCATTCAACTTCACTTCCGTGGCCTTCTGTGGCTCCAAAAGTTTGATCACAATTCCTGCTAAAAAGGCCCCCAAAATATTTTCGGCCCCTACCGACATGGCAAGCACTACCAAAATAATAATTACCAAAAAGGCAAAGCGCATATCTAGTTGTGTCGTCGATTTATTGAGCTTAATGACACTTTTAAAGAAATTCCGAAAACGTGCTAACAAAAAAGCTGCCGCTAGAAAAACTAAGGACAATAACCACAAAGTCGTACCATGGCCACCTTTAATGGCTGAGAAAATCGTCAATCCCATTAAGGGAATAATTTCTCCTAAGACACCAAACAATAATAACGTTTGACCATAAGTATTACCCAATAAATTGTTTTCCTTTAAAATTCCAATCATGACGCCTAGAGAAACTGTCGCAAATAAGATTGATGATAAGAAAACGTCCTTAAACAAGCCACCCACGGCAAATAAAATTCCTAAAACAATACAAGCCACTAACGTTGAGCCATAAGCGATGGCTGCCGTTTTTAATGGTGAGACATTGTCTGCTGTTTGGGCCCGCTTAATTTCTAAAGTGGTGGTCGGTTCCGGTTTTTTAAATAATGAAAAATCAATTTCCATCCCGCTTAAAAACAACAACATGATGGTTCCCAAAGTAGCGAGCGTATCTAAAACAGAATTAATGTGAATCACATTCAAACAACTTTTGCCTAAAATCACTCCAACAATAATTTCCGCAATGTTAGACGGTATCAAAGAAACTTTGAACCGCGCCAAAATCGTTGGTGTCAAAAAAGCCGCCAACGCCACAATAACTAATGAAAGATCCATGCTAATAACTACCCCTCTGTTGACTAATATGTAGTACCATCAATGATTTGCTGAAACAGCAAAATTGACAGCATTAATTATACTATGAATTGTCAACTGTCGGTAGTCTCATTAACAATTTAAAAAGCTTCCACGATTTCTAATATACCAGCGACAAAGAAATAAGTTGCCGCCAACGCCACGATCAATATGGCAGCTAACATTGGACGAAATAATAAGCTGACGCCCGCAACGATACTCAAAATTGCCAGCCCAATAATTAGCCAATGATAACTTTTGCCCATAGTATGGTATAAAGGCGCAATACTAATTTCTGCCAGACCATCAACAATAAACCAAATGGCAAAAATATAAATTAAAGTAGAAACTGCCAATGGTAAATTGAATAAGAAGATAATGCCCAAAATGATATCTACAATGGCTGCAAAAATTAACCACCCCGTCTGCCGTTTTGTCACTTTCCTCAAGCGGTAGCTTAACCATAATTGATAAACGCCACGCACGAACGCAAAAATACCAACTACGACAATGATGGACAATAAGCCGGTCAGAGGATGGCTCATAATCAAGTAGCCAACATACAAAGAAAATATTCCAATAATTAGACTAAAGAAATCAAACTTCCGGGTCTTCATCAACTATTCGCCTCGATTTTTAAAATTAAATTGCACGTTTTTTACGAACACTTTATAATGAGCATAGTATCCTAAATTATAGGGGGTAGCAAGAATTTGTCACCCAGTCAAGAAAATTATTTAAAAAACATTTTTGAATTACAGCAAAGCGCACAAAAAGTTACGAATAAGCGCTTGGCAGCCATGATGAATGTTAGTGCCCCATCCGTTACTGAAATGCTCTTGACCCTCAGTCAAAATGGTTTTATCGAGCACACGCCATATAATTCCATTGCCTTAACTGCCAAAGGTCAAGCTTTAGCAGAAAAGTTAGTCCAGAAACATCGACTTTGGGAAGTCTTTTTAGCTGACAAATTACACTATCCATTAGTGGAAGTTCATCCGGAGGCCGATGCTTTAGAACATGCGACTGATGCCCAAATGACGGCTGCTTTAAATCGTTATTTGAACTTTCCGCAAAAGTGTCCACACGGCGGTATCATTCCGGGCAATGGTCAAGGCGAAACCGATGCCGATGATCTCATTTTAAGTCAGGTGAAACCTAATCTGCCCGTTAAAATCGTGCGGATTTTTGATAACCGCGACTTTTTGGCACATTTTGCTAGCTTAGGCTTAAAATTAAACCAAGTCATTACCGTTACGGAACACTCCAGCTTTGATCACTCAGTTTTAATCATTACTGATGAGCAACAAAAGATTTCTTTAAGTCAAAAATTAGCTAATTACATTTTTGTCGAACCAGTTGATGAAGCATGAGTAAGGTTGCTTACCAATTAAGTATTTCTTCAAATTACAATGAACACAAAAAAAACAATACCAGTTCAGACTAATGGTCCTTTCTGGTATTGTTTTTTGTTACTTATTATTCAGCTAAAATTGAGATTTCATGCGAACAGCCAAAATATCTTGATAAAAGGCGGCATAACTAGCTGCTTTATAAGGTGCTACATATAAGTTAGTCAACCCGAAAGTTAAACCATTCAGTATATCCCAGCCTAAAAAGCTCAGATCCAACATAAATAACCGCCATTTATTGCCCCGCATCATTTGCCAACTAAACCAAAGAGTTTTCAAAGTCTGGGTCCAAGATAGTTTTTGAACTTGAGAAAGATCTTTCAGGATAAAGTAAACCATACGTAAACCATAACTAAAATAAAGCCCGAAAATCCATAATAGTTGCAAACCTAATTCAAAAATGCCATAGCAAATCAACCATAAAAACAAAACGCGAAAGAAATACACTCCCGAAAAGACTTGTAAACTTTGCGATACGCCGCCTTTATAATTCAGACCACGCGTCCAATTTAAAGCTGCGAACTGAGTGCCAATCGCTACTAAAGCGTAAGCTAATTGTGCTTCAAGGCTATACCATAATAATTTAGGGCTGGCACTAACGAACTGCTGCACAACACGATATAATTGCTGTGAATCTAACCCACTAGGTAATTGATTAGTTATTTTTACGGCTAAACAAAAAATTAAATAAATAATCAATATTAATACTAGAGTTGGTACTAATCCTAAATACAACCAACTGCGCGGATGTTTCGCTAAATTGAGACGGGCTTGACGCTTAATTTCATAAATATTTTGGGGAAGTCGCAATCTTTTTTACCTATTCTTTCTAACTACCCTTGGATGCGAACCAAAGTGTACTTCTTTTTACCTTTACGAATAATCACAAATCGCCCATCAAACGCCTGGGTTGGATCTAATTCATAGTTAACGTCTTGTTGACGTTGACCATTAACATAAATTGCTCCGTTTTGAATATCTTCACGAGCTTGACGTCTTGAAGGTTCAATTTGGGTTTGATCAACCAAAAATTCCACCAAGTTACTAATTTGACCAGTAACACTCACTGATGGCACCGAGCTAAAACCTTGTTCAATTTCTTGCGCAGATAAAGCAAGTAAATCTCCACTAAACAAGGCAGCTGAAATTTTTTCTGCTTCATCAACAGCCGCTTGACCGTGCACAAAGCGGGTAACTTCTTGAGCTAATACGCGTTGGGCTTCCCGTTTTTCCGGAGCTGAATGCATTTGTTGTTCTAATTGCGAAATTTGGTCTTGATCTAAGAAAGTAAAGTACTTCAAGTACTTAATCACATCTCGATCATCAGTGTTAAACCAAAATTGGTAAAATTCGTACGGGCTAGTTTTCTTCGGATCTAACCAGACTGCGCCCCCTTCCGTTTTACCAAATTTAGTCCCATCGGCTTTCAGTAAGAGCGGAATAGTTAAGCCAAAGACTTGCGTATCATTGCCTTCAACTCGGTGAATCAAATCAATGCCCGCAGTAATATTGCCCCATTGATCACCGCCACCAATTTGCAAGCGAACTTGATGTTGGCGATAAAGCGTTAAGAAGTCAATCGCCTGTAAAATTTGATAAGTAAATTCAGTATAAGAAATCCCTACTTGTAAGCGCGAAGAGACAATCTCTTTATTCAACATTGTATTGACATTAAATAATTTGCCGTAATCTCGTAAAAAGGTGAGTAAATCAATTTTTGACAACCAATCATAGTTGTTAACAATTTCAAAGTTATCAGTTCCAAATAAAGCCACCATCTGCTTAGTTAAAGCCGCTTGGTTCTTTTGCACTTGCTCCATTGTTTGTAGAACACGTTCAGATTTTTTACCCGACGGATCGCCAATTGAACCCGTTGCTCCGCCAATAACGATCACTGGTTTATGACCTAATAATTGAAATCTCTTTAAAATCATAAAAGTTACTAAATGACCCACATGTAACGAATCACCGGTCGGATCAACCCCACAATATAGTGCAATCTGATGATCTTGAACATAAGACTTTAAACCTTCTGCATCAGTTTGTTGATTAATGGCACCGCGCCAAGTTAATTCATCAATAATATTTTTAGTCACGAACCTCACTCCTTTAGCAAGTATTTATCTTTCATTATAGCTAATTTTAACTAGAAAATTGACCCTAATTTTTTACTTTTGTGTTAGCTGATTCTTTAGCATGGTACAAATCTTTCTCAATTGTAAAACGCGGTCGTTGTTTTACTTCTTGAAAAATTTTCCCCACATATTCACCAATCACACTAATGCAGATCAGTTGCACACCACCTAACGCCCAGATTGAAATCATTAACGACGACCAGCCAGATACTACGGCGCCCCGTATTTTCTGCACAATAGTATACAGTAATAATAACAAGGCTACTAGCACAATAAAAAAGCCTAGACCCATGATTAATTTAATCGGCGCAATTGAAAAGGAAGTAATGCCATCAATAGCTAACTTCAACATTTTACTTAACGGATACTTGGATTCCCCTGCGACACGCGCTGCCCGTCGGTAATAGACTTTAGCACTCTGAAAACCGACTAATGGTACCAATCCCCGTAAAAACAAATTGCGTTCGGGATAATCTAATAGTACTTGAACAGCTCGTTGGCTCATTAATCGAAAATCTGCCGCATCCGGAATCATTTTAACTCCTAAAACACTCATCACTCGATAAAATAGTTCGGCCGTTGAACGTTTAAACGCACTATCAGTAGCGCGATTATTGCGTACACCATAAACTACTTCGTAGCCTTGATGATACTTGCCTACCATTTCAATGATGGCTTGGGGGTCATCTTGTAAATCCGAATCAATCGACACTACCATAGCGGAATCATGCACCACAGTACTTAAGCCAGCTAGTAGCGCACCTTGGTGCCCAAAATTACGGCTGAGCTTAACTCCGGTGACATTTTGATCCTCAGTACTATATTGTTCAATTAACGACCAAGTTTGATCTTTACTACCATCATCTACCAAAACGATTTGACTATCAGTCGCAATTTGGTGTTGAACAATCAGCTTTTGTAAGACTTGTTTTAAAACCGGAATGGATTGCGGCAAAACCGCCTGTTCATTAAAACAGGGCACCACAATACTTAATTTATTTGTGCTCACTGACCGCACCTCGACTCTTTTATCCCCATCCAAAACTGATTAACACCCACACTGGCAATGATCGCTAATATCGGCACGAACTCTAAGCGATAACGCCCTTGCACTTCGATGATTAGTTGCGCGCAAACGTAGGCAAATAACACCAGTAATAAGAGATTAAACTTTGAATTACTGGACTGCTTCAACCACAATACCACAGCTCCCAGCAACACTAATCCCATCTCAATCACACTAATCCCGTAAGCAATAATCGTTACCCACCAAGTATGTCGTGGCGTATGATTTTGGTCAAAAAGGGAAAAAGACAGCGTGTTAGACGGATTAGACCATAGAACAAAAAATTTCTTTACAAATAATTTCAGCCAGAGGTGATGCTTGTTCAAATAACGAATATGCTGCTGGGTGACATTTTTTTCTTTGTGTAACATCACTTGCCGGCTATCATGTAAATTAAACTGGTGCCGTACTTCATTTGAGTAAGCGCCAGCGGTCGGATAATTTAAGCCCATGACAAATTTCCATTCACTATCTCGATTACTTAATCCGTACGCGTTTAAACCAGATAATTTAATGGCGGAGCCCAAACTAGCCAGTAGCAAAAAATAAACTGCGACTAAACCCAATAGCTGAGCTATTGAAAATTTCCAGTTGCTTGGTACTGTCCACAACCGATAAATAAGCCAAAATACGATAATTCCAGCCACAAAAACGATCCCTAAGGGCCGTAAGACATTGCCGAGTGCTAAGCAAATTCCCGCTGCTAACCAGTGAAACGGTCTAGCATCAATTAGCAGAATAAAGGTCAACAAGAAAAAGATTAACGCCAAATATTGGCTGGTCACCCGATTGTTCAGTGCCCACCATTCCAGATTAATCCCAATAAAAAATACACTAAGGCGACTAATTGTTACTTGGTGGAATAACTTTTGTGCCAACACATAAGTTAGAGCTAGCACCACAACTTGTTGTACGACCGTGAACCATTGAAACAGTCGCAAATTAACACCAAATAATTTAATAAAACCCATTACGTAAACTAAAAAACCGGTTTGATAAGCCCACTTAGAAAAATAACTGTTATCAGTATGATAAATCGGATGTCCGTGAACTGCTTGAGCGCCCAATTTCCAAAATTTATGATAGTCACTAAATTGTTTAGTTGGTGTTTGATAAATCCAAGCTAAAAAAAGCCCCGCAAAAATAATTAATAAAAGTGTGACCACCGCTAAATTGTTAATTGGTTGATCGGGAATTTTGACTAATAACCAGGTGCAAACTGTGATTAAGCCTAGTAGTAAACACCAACTTACTACCAATAGCCACCGATCTGTACCTACCTGTTCTTTTAACAGCGTCCAACTATTTAAAATGGCTCCGACAACCATCAAGCCACTAAAGCCAATTAAAACCAATTTTAAAACTTTAGTCATCCATGATTGGAAAGTTGCACCCATCAAGCAATAGAACCTTCCTTTTTCTTCAAGTAATCAGCTAAACGCGTGACCGTCGTTTTAATTTTTTCCATGCTGGCAGCATAACTAATCCGCAAATAACCAGCACCTCCTAAACCAAAGAAACTGCCTGGTAATAAAGCCAACTTTTCTTGTGCAATCAGTTCTTGCGCCACTAGGACGTCATCTTGCGGCAAACTGGCTGGCAATTTAATAAACAGGTAAAAAGCTCCCTGCGGTTTAGAAGTTTGAAAACCTAACTGTGTTAAATGTTGGTATAAATAATCTCGCCGTTTTTGATATTCCACTTTCATAGCTTTTGTATCATCTTGACCAGCTGTCAAGGCCGCAATGGCCGCATCCTGACTAACTTCTGGAATGGAAGTAGTGACTAATTCATGCACATGTAATAAATGAGCCATAATTTTTTGGGGACCACAAACATAGCCCACGCGCCAACCAGTCATCGCATGCGATTTAGATAAACCGTTCATTAAAATTGTTTGTTCCGGTAAAAACTTCGCTAAACTAACGTGTTGAACATCATAAGATAGTTCACTATAAATTTCGTCACTCAAAACAAAAATTTCAAATTGCCGTAACACATCAGCTAACGCTTGTAGCTGCTGTTGATCATAGGTTACCCCTGTCGGGTTATTCGGATAATTCAAAATAATAGCCTTAGCTTTCGGATGTTGTTGTAACAACGTTAATAAAACTTGAGGATCAATCCGAAAATCAGTTTGTGAAGTATCTAAATAAACTGGTTTTGCTTGGTTTAATAAGATATCCGGTTCATAAAT
The DNA here is from genome assembly GCF_058107155.1 of Bombilactobacillus sp. ESL1187. Lineage (NCBI taxonomy): Bacteria > Bacillati > Bacillota > Bacilli > Lactobacillales > Lactobacillaceae > Bombilactobacillus > Bombilactobacillus sp. ESL1187. Next base: position 1,111,411 of record NZ_JBYLTZ010000001.1, on the reverse strand, counting down.
AGTAAAACAAGGTGTCGGTAAAATTACTTCATCACCAGGATTTAATATCGCTGTTAAAGTGGTATAAACACTTTCCGTCACACCAATTGTAGTGACAATTTGTGTTTTGGGATCATATTGTAGATCATATTTGGTCTTTAAAAAGTCCGCAATTGCCTGTGTTAATTCAGGTTTGCCTTCCGGAATTGTATAGTGCATCTTATCATTTAAAATTGCTTGACTAGCCGTTTCACGAATATGCTGGGGCGTAATAAAATCTGGTTCCCCGACTGTCATATTCACAATGCCTGGTGTTTGATTAGCTTGAGCATTAAACAAAAAAATATCTTGTGGTTTTAACTGCAATGCAGCTGTACTCATTTTGGATTCTAAATCACTCATGTCAATCTTCCCTTCTTGGATTACCTAGAACAATCAGTTGTCTTTTGAAATTCTTTACCATTAGATTCTGATTGCTAACTTATTAGCAAACTCTGTAAGCTTTTATTATACAGCTAAACCCGCTTTTGAACCAATAACTCTCAAACTACCGTTTGCAAAAACGTTAATACCCACTGATTAAACTGCGACGCTTCTTCTAAATGCGGTAAGTGCCCCGAATTTTGAAAAATCTGGGCATAACCTTTGGGAGCTAACTGCAAGCATAAGTCGACATAACCGGGGTGCCAAATCGGCGAATGCACACTACCTAAAAATAATTGCGGTAACAAACAGGTAGCAATCACATCGCGCCAATCTTGCAACAAGTGATTAGTTAATAAGGGAGCATTTAATTCTGGATCAAATGGATGCGCCTGCTGTTGTGCTTTCAATGCTTGCCAAATTGGTGTTGGTACTTGTTGATAAGTCATTTTCGTTTGTAAAATGCGCTGTTGCTGTTGCCGCACAGTTTCCCAAGTTAGATCTAAAGCTCCGTATTGCCAATGCGGCGTATTCAAAGCTTTAGGGGATTCATCCACATCAACTAGCGCTTTTATGCGCTGCGTTCCAAACAAACTAACATAACACCACATCACGGCTGCGCCCATGGAATGACTAATTAAAACTGCATTATGTAAGTCCAAGGCCGCAAATAATTCCGCCAAATCGGCGGCCAAGCGAGCAATTCGTAAATTATGCCGCGTCCGTTGTGATTGACCGTGATTGCGTTGATCAATCGTCACTACTTGGTAGTGTTGTTGCACAAAAAAATCGACTTCTTGTTGCCATTCTAACTGCGTTCCAGAATAACCCGCAACAAAGACTAAAACTGGTCCCTGCCCACGGACTTGATAATTTAACTGGATTCCGTCACTTGTTGTCAGCCACATCCTAAGCATCTCCTAAAATGTTCAGCATTAAAATTAACTAATTTTAAACTACACTTTTTTGGAAGGGGGTTCAAGTCCCAAATAACGGACTACACCACCGGATGAACAAAAGCTGAGCACTATAATTTTCACCACTAAAATAAGACTGCAACAAGCCGAAATGGTTCATTTTTGAACACTAACTTTGCTTGCTTCAGTCTTATACTTTTACTAAAAATTATTGACCAAAATATGCCCAATAGCACTGATCAACTGCTAATTTTAATTGCTCTAAGCTATGCTTTTGCTCGCGACAACATTGTTGAGCTGGTTGCGAACAAATTAAGCACTGTCGTTGTCTACGACCAACATCGGTCCGTGATAAACACTTGTCTGAACCATACGGCCAAATATCAATTTTAAATAAACAGCCTAAAGTAAATTGATCTTCAAAGCGAACCATTCGCCGTTTAATTAGCACTGAGCTTTCTGACAAAATCAAAAAAGCTTCTGGCCCTGTCAGTCGATGTAAATAGTTCTCAAAATAAATTATAGGCAGTTGTTCTTTGGAACAAATTAATTCTAGTTCTTTTAAACCTGCAATAAAAACTCTACGTAAAGCTTCATTATTCTTGACATTGCCAGGAATTATCAACCGAATTGTTAAAAGTACATCCATACGGTAATTTTTTGTCAGAGTTGCTTGTTGTTGAGTACGCCAAATTTGATTCTGCTTCATGGCAGCTAATGTAATCGGCGTCCCGTGGTCAAGTATTGTCATCGTCTACTACACCTTATCAATTATCTGAAATTACAGATATGCTTTAATTTACTCGCGCTAAGTTTAACATAATGTTCATAAGACACAAGTTATTTTAATGATTAATTTGGAAGGCTAAAAGTCTCAGAAGTTATCAAAACTCTAATTAATTGCCAAAACTCTCACTTCTCATCATGTCCTAATTTTAGCACGCAAAAATTAGTGGTATAGACAACTACACTAACATTTTGCAGTTAGTTTATTCAGTCGGCTTAGTTGTAAAACGGTGCTGTAATTTGCTAAAAATGTGGTGATCAGCCCAGCCGATGACAAAACCTTGGCAAAACAATGAGAACAAAGTTCCGATGCCCACGGACTGCAATTGTCCTGAACGTACCCAGCAATAAATCATAATTAATACTGGAATAATATAACTAACAATTTGCCCCCACGCGGCATTTCCGTGAAAAAAATGAAACCGTAATAAAAAACTAAATTCATCATTAGGATGTAACATCACATTCACACGTTGATATACGGACACCGCCGTGGCAATTAAGCAAACACCTAAAATATCGAGAATTAAGCGCCAAATTAATGGTAATTGGGGAACTTTCAATAAAGTAAACCAATGATTACTAAATTGCACGAGATAACTAAAGCACAGTGCAAACAACATATTACTGATAAACATGGTCAAATCTAATTTTTGACTAATCAGAGTATTTAAGCACTGAACTAGCAATGCGTAAACCAACAAAATTGTACCTAAGCTCCAAGAAATCTGACCTTCGAGATTAACCGCTGAGGCCGTCCAAACAGCACTACCTAAATGAGTAGCAACTGTTAAGCCATTGGCCAGTGAATTTAAAATAATGGAAAAGCCCAAATAAAAAATCATTTCGGAACTTTTAAGGCGTCTTCTAGTTCCATCAGCTAATTCAATCATATGATTATATTTTCATCCGTTTCAATAAGGTTCGTTCCAATGCTACATAAATTAACGGTACTATGATAAAAGTCGCAAGCGAATTAATCAAAGTCGCTGGCAAACTAACAAACGCATTAATCATCGCTACGTGTAATTGCGTTCCAACCATTAACCCTTCAATAATCCCCGTACACCAAGAAGTTAACAACTTAATAGCCCCCGCGGCAAACGATACTACATACAACTTACTGATCCGCTTGTCAGTTACATAATGTACTCGTTTAAAGACCCAGGAAGTGACAAAGGCTAAAATCAAAGCTTCCAAAATGGTTAACCACGATGTTGCCGCATAACCATTGAGAATATCAAATAGTCCCAGACCAATCATCGAAGCTAACGCACCTGCTCGAAAGCCTAGCAACATGACTGAAATAACCGCAAAAGTATTGCCAAAATGAATAAAGGGCCGCCCCGTTGGTGCTGGCAAATAAATTCGAAACAGACTAATTCCAATAAAAATAATTGCGGCACACAAACCGGTAAAAATCGTTTTCCGTAATGTTTTTGATGTCATTTTCTCATCCTCAATTGTTCTAAATCGGCCGCGATTGTCGCTACTTGGACATCACTTTGCTCTATTGGTGTTAATGTTACTGCCTTCGTCGTTAATCGTGTTGCCGTTTGCACTGCTGATAACCAATCCATTTGCTGTAGTAAACAACCAGCCAAAATACTGGTAAATAAATCACCACTACCGCTCACAGAATGATGAGCTTTCGGATACGCTAAATATTGTAATTTTCCTGCTACAAGATAAGCACAACCAATCTTGTCCCGCTTAGCAACACCGGTAATCACCACTTGATTGCCTTTAATTTGTTGTGTTAATTGTTTCAATGCTTGAACTAATTGGTCTGGAGTCGTAATTGTAGTATTTAATAACAGCTGCGCTTCTGTGAAATTGGGGGTCAAAACATCAGCGAATGGTAATAACTGGCGTTGCGCTTTCACATAATCATGATTCAATAAACCGTACAATTGACCATGATCAGCCATTGCGGGATCAAGCACGACTAACGGCAAGCGATGTCTTGCTAAATATTTTTGCCAAATAGTAACTAATTGCTTCGTACCCAAATAACCAAGTGCCAAACCACTAAACGCGACTTGATCCCAATAAGTTAGCACTTGCTGGAGCCATTGACTCACATCTAATTTAGGCGCCTGCACATCATGTCCTGGATGCGTTGCCAAAAGGTTAACTGGTAAACTGACACTAGGTATTCCCAAATTTTGCAAGACAGTGGTCGCTACCTGCAAAGACATACTGCCCCAACTGGACCAATCTTCAGCTACTAAGAAGTGCTGATCTGGTCTACTTATTGGCACGTTTGACATAACTTCCGTCTTGCGTATTAATTTCCAGTTTTTCACCAACATTAATAAAATCAGGAACGGCGACCACCAAACCTGTATTCATTGTTGCCGGCTTATTAGAACCTGCTGCCGTAGCTCCTTTAATTAAGGGTTGCGTGTCCGTCACCGTCAATACAACAGTTGTTGGTAAACTAATTCCAACCACCTCAGAACCATAAAAATCAATTTTTACTTCCATATTTTCCATTAAAAATTTCATTTCCTGGGAAATAATTGCCAAAGGAACTTCATATTGATCATATGTTTCCAAATCCATAAACACTGCTACATCATCTTGCGTGTATAAGTATTGTGCCGCTTTTGTATCAATAACTGCTTGCTCCAATTTAACATCTGGATGCATGGTTGTGTCGACAATTGAACCACTGCGCAAATCCTTAAGCTTCAAGCGCATTACAGTATTGCCCTTACCTGGCTTATGATGATCAGCCTTCATTACCTTGATTAATTTTCCATCTTGAATAAATGTCATCCCAGCACGTAAACTTACTGCTTCAATCATAATGTCTCTCCTCCAAATCCTTAATTACCTATCATTGTAGCAGATCTAGCCAAATAGTTAAGTCTAGAACCATTAATTACGCGTGATTCTTTCTATACGTTGACAGTTAATTATAATAACTTTAAATTATTATCCAAAAACTAAAATAATCCCCTATAATCTTATCCAAAATAACAGTACAAAAAATGTTCACAATTTTCACTTGTGAGCAGCTTCTGCAGAAACGTTATTTTTAAATTAATTGAAAAAACTACTCATGCCATTCCTTAAAAGCATCCATAAAGTTAAGCGTTGGCAACAGTTTAACCTTAGAATCATTCAAAGCCGTAATCATTGACACGATCATTCCAACATACGGATAAAGCATCGCAGATCAATTAACAGCTAGATATTTTTTTATTTTTTCTATTTCTTTTAGCTCCTCACTAACTTCAAAAAAAAAGCCTCAACTTCTAAATAACATTTTCGATAAAGTTCTTCATCACTATGATTACCAAAAGTAACTTTAATTTGAACAACACCTGTATGCTCTTTGATTTTGTTACCTATACCTAACCCAACCCTAACGTTGGCTTTCCCAAACTCCTTTTTATACTGCTGTTGATCGATCACTTGATAATCTATTCTATGAATTTTATAATTTTTAAAACTAATAATCGGTTCAGAATTGGACAATTTATTCACACCGCTTCCTTGTCAAATCATTGATTTCACTGTCATTTTGATGTTTCAATAAATCACATTCATTAAATTCAGAAGACAAAGACTTAAAATTTTCATTAGCCACCATATCTGACAAATATAATTCAGCAGAGTACTCATATTTACCATGATCCGACGTCATTTCTATGAAATTGGTCAAATCTTCAACTGTTAATTGTTCCGCTATTTCATCATTATGTTTTAGTAAGGCATCATAGCCCTTTAAATATTTAGCCATGTTCTCAATCCTCCTCAAATGATATTTCTTCAACATTATAAATGCTGTTTTTATTTCGAATACAATACTCTATCCAATTAGGAATATAACTATGAATCGTCTGATATAAGTTAGTTGTTGTAGCACAACAAACATAGTCAATACAAATATACTCTTTATTACTTTGTATAAAGTACTCTAACAAAGCTCCATCTAATTCATGCTGAGTAATCTTATTTTTATACTTGTTATTCAATTGACCTATGATTAATTGCGTTTTGGGATTCATCAAAAATTCTCTAAAAGCCCTCATATCATTTAAATCATCGACAAAGTTTAAACATTTATCCTCATCTATATCAACCTCAAGTTTTAAAATTGAGCAATTTTTACTATTTTGTAAGCTATCCCAATAATTTCTTGCTAAATTCTTATCATTATAAAAACCATAAATGCCATATCCTAAACTGCCTGGCTATTTCAAGTATTTACGATATGTATTTCCATAAAGATAATTCCAATTAATTTTTTTAATATTAAAACCATTAATTAATATTTTGTCCTTACTAGAATTATCGGTTGCATGATATAAGACAACTTTACTCATTAGACTTTCCTTTATTCACAAAAATAAATAGTACTTAACTTTAAATTTCACAACAAAAAAAGAAACCTCCCATTTAAGGAAGTTTCTCTTAAAATTACTGATTTCTAGCCTAATTTAGTCTTGCTAATGATATTTAATTGATCATCTAAATCATAAACTACAGGTTGACCAGTAGCCATTTCAACATCCATGATGTCTTCATCAGAAATGTCTTCAATATACTTAGTCAAAGCCCGCAAAGAGTTACCATGAGCAGCAATAATCACATTCTTGTTGTCTAACAACTTCGGCGCAATCTTATCTTGCCAGAATGGAATAACCCGTTCCAAAGTAACCTTTAAGTTTTCGCCACCAGGAATAGCCCGTGGATCTAAGTCAGCATAACGCCGATCTTGTGCTGCAGAACCTTCATCACTAGCATCCAATAATGGTGGTAAAGTATCGTAAGAACGCCGCCAAATATGGACTTGTTCATCACCATATTTATCAGCTGTTTCTTGCTTGTTTAATCCTTGTAAAGCACCATAATGACGTTCATTCAAACGCCAAGATTTTTCTTCTGGAATCCATAATTGACCGGCTTCTTCCAATGCATAGTGCAACGTCTTAATAGCCCGCGTCAAAACAGAAGTATAAGCTTGATCAAACTCAATGCCTTCAGCCTTCAATAACCGACCCGCATTTTTAGCTTGTTCAACGCCTTCTTCACTTAAATCCACATCAACCCAGCCAGTGAATTGATTTGATAAGTTCCATTGGCTTTGGCCATGACGAATAAATACTAATTTTGCCATAATCGCAATACCCCTTTTATTAGGTTTACATTCTCACAAGATATTATATGTTTTCAGTAAACTAGTGTCAATAAGACCACTTGACCAAAAACCGCAACCGCGTGTGCTGTAAACCAAGTATCAACAAGTAACAAAGCACAGCTGCAATAACGACTAAGCCATAACGTAACGTTGTACTATGAATTTGATAATACAAAAAATTGTAACCAATTTTCATTAATAAGTAATGACTAAAATACATCACCGTACTTAAATTGCGCCACCATTTAGCATGTGGAAAATGGAGCGGTATTTTCAAAGTTATCATAAATAACACGGGAGCTAACAATAAGTAGCTCACTAATTGATCACTGTGACCATGTCCTTGTAAGACAAAATGTAACTCACAGTAAGCTATGATAAGCGCGGCAACCAACGTCGTGCCCAAGATTTTCCAACTTGGCAAAGTCGTTAAATGGGCAATAAATTGGCCCAAATAAACATAAATCGGACCGACAAAAAGTGTGCAAGCGATTAAAATACCGGTGTTCACAGGTACATAGGCACTAAAGAACACAATCGTCAAAAAAATAATTAAGGCAATGCTAAAACCCAATTTAGGTCTTTTACGTCCCCACCAATAAACAAACCAAACTCCAAATAAGAGTGCATTTAAATACCAGCCTACTAACATGGTCCAAGGACCCACCAGTAACCATTGACCACAAGTATATAAAAAACGTGGCAAATTCCAACCATATATGCGAAAGCTATCCCACGCATCACGCCCAATATAATACCCGTATAAGATTAACCAAAAAATATACAACTTACCAATCCGCACCGTATAATTTTTTAAAGCTGGCAAACGATCATGATGGACATTAATATGACGCGCCAATAAAAAACTTGCAGCAATAAAAAATAATGGCACAGCCATCCGAACTGTCAAAGTAAAAAAATGACTGTGACTCAAGCGGTCTAAAACATTAACAAAGCCCGTATGAATGCTAACTACTGCTAAAGCAGCTAAGATTTTCATTGCATCCAGACTATCAATTTGCTGCTTGCGCATTAATCAAAAGATCCTTTCCTAACTTATTTAACAAAATAGATATCACTTTATATTTTAGCATGGATTGCAACAGCAAAAAAAAGCTGGCGACTTTCGAATTAATGACCAACTAATGCTGCTTCATTAATCGCCTTGTCTCAGCTTTTATAAATTATAATTTAGTATTCTTACTGTTCATCATCCGCATTCACAATGGAAACATTAACTTGCCCTTGCGTCAATTCACTTAAACGTTTTTGATCATCAGCCGATTTAACTAAAATTCCAGCACTCAAGCGTTCCGTCAATGGCAATAACTGTGAAACTTCAGTTTGTTGCTGTTTAAAATCATCAATATAAGGCATTACTTGATAATTAGCATCCGGATATTCTAGCAGAATCATGCAAACCGGTGAGCTCAGGGGAACAATAATCGTCGTCTTATCATTTAAGACCTTATTGACCAGCCACCAAGCTGCAAAATCTTGCTCCGTTTCAAAAGCTTGGACTAAAGAATTATTATGATTGAAGACCTGAACCCGCGGTTGGGATTCTTGATAATTCAAAATCACCGCCAACGTGCCATCTAAACGATAAAAATTCTTACGCAACAATTGATCTTTCGCCCGACTATCAAAAAACTCTGTTACCAGATTAATTCCTGCTTCATTTAAATAGTCTAAGCTTAACAATTGACCGTTATAGTAGTGGTAGATATTAGCTGGTTGCCCGTCTTCATCCTTGACCACCTTCATCACTAAACTATCTCGCTCATAAATGCGATCAATATTTTGTTGCGAGTCCGTTTCTACACGTGCATGAGGGCTAATTTCAATGCCCATCCCAGAACGCTTCACATTGGCTTTGGCGTCTGCTTCAGTTTGAAAATATTGGTACAAGTTTAATAATTGTGATTCGGGATTAACAACCCCTGCGTCCAGGTTATCTTGCCAATTGGCCGCTAATTCTTCATCAAAGTTTAATGTCACTAAATTAGGCAACACATGAAATGAATCTAAATAAAAATTCAAATTAGCTAAATCATCAGTACTTTCATCATCCGGTTGGGCCAAACGTTCTTCTAAAACTAAATACTGTTGTCCTTTTTCAAACATAACCTCACCAGAAATAGCATCGGTTCCAAACCAGCGTTTCAAAGAATCATTAATTTGTTGAATTTGTTGCAAGTCGTAATTAACATTTTGAGCATATGGGTCGTCACTCTCTTGCTTTCTTTGAAGCGTTTGATGATAAAAAGTCCGACTGCTCAGTAATTGCCCCTTCAATACGTGCTTCAATTCTTGTTGTTCAGACTTGAGATTGGTTAATTGTTCTTCAGTTTGACGCCACTGATCCCAACCGGTATTCTTCGAAGCCGTTTTTTCAGTGACTTCATTAACTGTCACATTGGGCTTATTAAAATTACTGGAGTGATATAAATTGGTATCATTATTCTGAGGCGCAGGATTTTGCACGGGATATTCAGCAACATCTTGAAAATAACCCGAATTATTGGCGTTAGCCGCGTTTTGATCATTGGCCGGCGGATTTTGAACTGGCATCTGCTGAGTCGGTTGGCCCATGGAAGCATTCGGGTCCTGGACGGGCATTTGTTGTGTTTGCTGATTCAACGCCGCGTTGGGATCTTGCACTGGCATCTGCTGCGTTTGTTGATTCAAAGCTACGTTATTCGGGTTTTGGACCGGCATTTGTTGTGTTTGCTGGTTTAACGCCATATTGGGGTCTTGGACGGGCATTTGCTGTGTCTGCTGACTAGCGCCACCATAATTGTTATTATTCATCGCCTGATTTGGCATCATATTCGGATTAGGTTGTTGATTATTAGCCATTTGTTGTTCTTGCGGCTGATTAGAATCCGATTGTTTATTAGAATGTTGCTTATTAAATAATGACATATAAAATACCTCACTCTATTACCAACTAATATCAGTTTAACATAAAAGTAATATACAGAACACTAACTTTCATCAGACTTTAATTGTTTTAACTTTTAGTAAATCCAAAAAGAAAGTAAAAATTGGAATACCCACAATTAACCCCCAAGTACCCCACATTTTTTGGGCAATGAGTAACACTACGAAGGTCACAAAAATCGGCAAGTTGGTGCGACTAGACATTAACTTGGGATTTAAGACATAGGTTTCTAGCGTATGAATTAATAAAACAGCAATCCAGATATAAATCATTGGTTGCCAACCGCCCACAGAATAAGCCACGATTGACAATGGGACCAAGGAAATAATTACACCCGCTACCGGAATCATGGACAACACAAAAATCATGACTGCTAAACTCGGAATACCTGGAAACTTCAAAATAATCATGACAATACTCGTTAAAATTGTATTGACAACTGCAATCACCAACTGGGCTTCTAAAACTACGCCAAAGGTGTTCACAAATTTTTGGGCAAAATAATTAATATCTTGAAAGAACCATGCCAAGTGTCCCTTTTGAAAAGAACGCCCAAAATCATTCATTTTATCCGCATCAAAACTATAAAAATAACTCAATAAAAAGGATAAAACGATTGTAACACCTAAAGCCCCGACACTAGTCAAATATTTCACTACTTGAGCAACACCTTTTTTGAGCTGGTCATCTAATTTTAAACTTTTCAGACTATCGACGATGTAAGCCAAAACTGAATTATTTTGCACTTGATTACTATTATAAAAACTAAATAATTTTTTGGATAATTGCACCGTGGAATTAATAATATTAGGAATATAGTGCGTCGCAAACAGATAAATCACCCCGATAATAATTAAGTACAACGGAGTGACAATCCAAAATGGCGACCAATGCAGGCGTTTTTGCACCCACCGGACAAAATTAATGGACAAAAAAGTAAAAATAAACGTTAACAAGACGATACTCATGATCCCTCGCATTAACCAAATAACAAAAATGCATAATAACAGCACCACACTCCGGCGCAGTTGCTGATTTTGTAAAAACTCTCGATATAATTTCATGTGGTCACCTCATTAATTCCACGTAATATTCGCAATTGGTAATTTTAATTTTAGATTCTTAAACCCCGTCCACGTAGTGGTCGTGGAATCACTATCGGGTTGCTGTAATAGATATAAACGCTGTTGATAAACACCAAAAACCAAGAATTGACCAGCGGGGGTATTCACGGTATGTTTACTTTTTTGATCTTGCAAAATAGCCGGTTCTAATAACGCCACGTATTGGCGAGTTGGTTGTTGATGACCTTGACGATCAATTCCGGTAAAGCTTTTAGCATCTTGTGTAATGCTAAATTTGCCCGCCAAATTAATACCAATTCCCGCTAACGTATTATCATGTTGACTAGCGCTAACTGCAACATATTGCCTTAAATCTGCATTCGAGGTAACTGGCGCTTTCTTTAAATCTTGATAATGCTGATACAACCTATCGTACTGCTGCTTTAAAGTGGGGCCTGCTTTGGCATTTTCATAGAGCTGAACACCGTCAGTCGTGGACTGATTTTGATCAGTCCATGCTGCTAAGTCTTGATTATAAAGCATTAGCCCTTGATCCGTTTTTTCAATGCGGTACTTGGCCAATTTAATATTTTGACCATATCTCTTGGAATTAGTCGTCAAATTAAACGACTTAATCGCCGGATTTTCAGGATTTTGCCCCGCTGTAAAGTATTTGACACTTAAAACATTAGCCGGCTTAAAATATAATTTACCATATAAACTTGTTAAAATTCCAGAAATTGTCTGTTGTTCTAACATCACTGGATTATCTTGGTTAGGATTTTTCACGCTTTGCTTGGCGTGAACATATAAAGTATTCGTAAAATGCCCTTTGGTATCAATACTTAAATGCCCGTAAACCCGACTCATGCCTAACAGGGCGCGATAATTATACTCGCCCGCAATTGATTGATTATTTAATTGGCTACTTGCATTTTTCAAAGACGGTGTCACCAAATGCTTTAATAAAGTTGGCCCTAATTGATCTGATTGCTTCGTCGTTAACTGTGCTTGACGCTGTTGCTTTTGATACTGACGATACTTCTTATTTTTAGCGTGATTAACTTTTGTAATCTGACCCAACTTCCACTTTTCACCCTGATAAGTCACATCAAAGCCGGTTAGTGTGTAACCAGCTTTTTGTTCATGGTAGGCTTTTTTAACAGCTAAAATCATTTTCGGATGAGTCGTATTAATCGTGATTTCTTGACCATCTTGATTGAGCTGATAGGTAGGATTCGCAAACTTAGCATTCAACACGCTTGAGCCATGGCGATCGCCCAATAAGCTAACATGTTGCACCCCTACTGTCTGATTGCGATAAAAACGCAAGCGTTGCACATTTTGATTGGGCTTTTGGTATAAATACCAAGCTGTTTTCGATTGCGTAATTTGTTGATTAACTGCCTGCTTGTGACACCCAACTAACAGCAGTCCCAACAAACTGCAAATTATTAGCAATCCTGTTCCCCAACTTCGCTGTTTCTTCATTAAATAATCCCCTCATTATTTGACCAATGAATTGCGCTTTAATGCATATGTAGATAACAAGCTTCATTATAGCAAAATATGAAAAGTAGGGATAATTAATATTCGAAATTTAATAATAGAAAAGTAGCCTCAAGCTCATCAATGCGATCCTTTGGCATGAAATCTATTTCCAACTATGTTATTATTTGTATGTAAGAAAAGGTCAGTGCTGTAACACTAACCTTTCCGTAAAGTTGCCAAAGCGGTGACTATTCAAAATTTTAAACCTACTTTAAATAGCTATCTAGTCTGGCGTGGTGATATGAACCCAAAAAGTAAGACAGTTTTTAAATTTTAACTTAGGACTAATTTCCGATACTCAATCGGTGTTAGTCCTTTTAATTTTATCTTGATTCTCTGATGATTATAGTAATGAATATATTCCTTGATTGCTACCTCTAAGTCATCTAAGCTTTCAAATTGTTTCTCAAAGCCATAATACATTTCTCGCTTGAGTATACCAAAGAAGCCCTCCATTAAGCCATCGTCGAGTGAATTTCCTTTACGTGACATGGATTGTTTGATTCCACGTTGTTTTAACCATGATTGAAATCTTTGGTGTTGATACTGCCAGCCTTGATCAGAGTGCATAATGATACCTTTCAAGTTTGGATATTTATGCTCTGCTTTTTCCAACATAGTCATTGTTTGTTGGAGATTAGGACTACGAGAAATGGTGTAGGAAATAATTTCTTGCGTACACCCATCCATGATAGGCGATAGATATGTCTTCTGACCATGAAGATTGAACTCAGTCACGTCACAATACCACTTATGATTAGGTTTATTTGCACTAAAATTGCGTTGAATTAAATTGTCTTTGATATGACCTTGGCGTCCACGATAACTGTTGTACTTACTGTGCTTTTTACTAACTATTCCTGAAATTTTTAGTTTGTTCATTAGGCGTAAGACCTTTTTATGATTGACGATAATACCTCTGCGTCTTAACTCACAAGTAATTCTACGATAACCATAGCGATGACAGTTAGTTTCATAAATCTCTTTAATCTGGATCATTAAAGCTTGGTTTTTGGTATCTTTATCAGTTTTATTGATTGTATAGTAGTAGTTACTACGGGATAAATTGGGTAAATCAGAACATTCATTAATGATTTTAAGGACATACTCAACGCTGACGCGGAATTCTTTTCTTACCTTGATAATTGCTTGAACTAGTTCCTCTGATCGGACTGGTCGATCAGAGTATTTAACTTTTTTCTTAATTCGATCTCGACATGCATTTTCAAGTTCTGCTGCTCTAAGTCTTGGATTTTTTGTTGGAGAAGCTTGATTTGTTGAGCTTGATCGTTCATGAGTTGGTCTTCCTCTCTTATGATTAATCACATTATACCCGTCTGTTTTGTATTTGCGTATCCAAGATTGTAATATCGATCGATTTTTTAATCCTAAATCAATAGAAACCGAGTAGATGGTTTCGTGATTCAGTAATACACGATTGATTGCTTGTTCTTTAAATTCTACAGAATGGGGCATATATGGGCGATCCAGCAGTTCAATACCGTGTCGATCAAGTAAAGCCACCAAATATATAATAGTAGATCGCTCAATCAAGAACTTTTCGGACAGTTCCTTAATTCCGTATGAATAATTTTTCCATAAATTGTAAATATCAATTTTGTCTTGTTTAGATAATCTGCTCATAAAAAATGCCTCCAAAAATTAAGATTGTTGTCTTAATTTTTGGGGGCATATCATGGCTAAGGACAGCTATTTTTTTGTGCTTTGCTTGACCATCCAAACGAAACTTGCGACATCGATAATCGTATTGATTATTTGGCAAAAATCATGAATGTTCCAATGAAACACTTTGCTACTCCCTTCTTTAGGATTTATGTTTACAGTTTTTACACCATAAGCACCACCCCATTTCTGGAATAGCCACCGCCTTAGCATTTAACTTTACTTATTAAGTATACCATCAAAAATGGCTAAATCCTTGATTTACAAGGATCTAGCCACTTTATTGTATCTCTTAAATTAATTTGATGAACTATTTTGAACCAACAAACAATTACTATGGTGAAAACTAAAAACACTGCTATTATGACTCGAACCAGAATTTTAGAAATCTAGCTCCTAATTGAATACTGAGTCTTTTTACGTCAATATTTTCTAAAACTTAACTCAGTCCATTTACTGCTGTCCAAGTGATAGTACCACTGTAATCACTATTTTGAGGGCGAACCTTAGGAACTGTCAATTTCCATTGGCCTTTACCAACTTTGTTAGTTAAATCAACAATGCCATCCGTCGTAGTATTACCGGTAAATTCAGTCTTTTGGCCCAACTTCGTTCCAGTCTCCACTGGCAGCCAGTCTTGATCTGTTTTCAAATCTAAGCTCCAATTTTTAGTAGTTTTTTTGTTTTTACCGACTAAAGCTTGATTAAACGAAACTTGCACGTTAAAATTCTGCGAACCTGTGGCCGCATTAGTACTGTCAGGGCTAAAATGTTGAATTTTTAAATTCCCCACGGTCGAAGCATTTGTCCCACTATCTTTGGGGATACGAATTTTATCAAACTTGATTTCCGACGGTACTTCCTTAATCGTCAGCACGCCCGTCCGTGTCAAAGTTACATTAGCTTCGGATGATTGCTTAGTACCATCACTACTAGTGCCACTTAATTCACTGTGATTGACTAAATTAACATAATTATCCTGTGCGGAAGTTTTTGCTTGAAAAGTAATTTCAATCGAACTGCCCGGCGGAAAGATCGTTCCGGAAGGGCTGTTCATACTAAAATCTAAGGGCTGTGCTGCGTCAGCAACACTTGGTGTCAAATTATACTTAGTTCCACTAGGATTAGTTAAACTGATTTTGAGACTGCCCGGAACATAGGTTAAACCCGTTGGCAAATGATCACTAAAAGTAATTGGTGAAGTCAAGTTTTGACAGGCATATGACTTATCATCCATTTGATAATCCATTTTAAAATTGATTAGATCACCCGGTTGAAAGGTCGTTGTGGTATTATAGCTTGTTTGTTCTGCTCCTTGAGTTGCTTGCGTTAATTGTCCTTGATACGGTGCATTATAATAATCGCCAAAAGCCACATCTACAGTTTTCGAAACATTGCCCGCGCGATCCACCGTGGCAACGTGTAAAATTTTCGAGCGTCCTTGCGCACGGTAAGCGTCAAAACCCACATTCAAATCATTGATGTTTGGTACCAAATGTTCACCACTTCCGTCCGGACGATCTACATTTGTCAGAGTTACATTACCGTAAGCATCATGGCGTGGCGTGAGTGTTTCCGAATCTTGATCATCAATCTTATATAAATAGCCCCAGACGCCACTTTCCACTTTTTGGTCAATCGCATCTGATTCAATTTCACTATCTGAAAATTGAGAAACATTGGCTTGAATTTTAAAACAATAGACCGACCCATTATCACCATCTTGAGTAGCATAGGAATTGTTAGCTGTCACTTGCTTATCTAATGTAATATGAATTTTGTCTGGATCAGTTGGTTTAGTAGCATAAATAGTAGGCGTGTTCGGTGCGGCCTTGTCTTGAGCAGTTTTAATCGTCGCTGAATTAGTCATTGACAAAGATGAAACATAATAAATTGTGTTGACAATAATCCTCGCTTCATCCGGTGTACAAGCTCCCGTAGTATGACCCGTTTGAATCATAGCATAGTTATTTTTGGTAATTAAATAATGATTATTATCACCTAAATCACTAGGCGCTGGATTCTGCTCCACCGCTAATTCGTACAAATTATTAGCACTATTAATCGCAAACGGATGGCTATTTTCTGCGTCCGAATACGGCTGGTCAAATTGCATCCAGCGTTCTGCCTGACCACTATACATATAATATTGGCCAAAAGTGTGCGACTCAGAAATGGTGTAATCGCGATCAATTGGTAATTCATTGGGGTACTCCGTCAAAAAACCAGTATGCACAAATTTCACTTGTTGTGAACCCACGCGTGGTTGGACTTGGCCATCAGGGACTTGAACAACTTTAATACCTAATTTATCAGCTAAATATTTGTTAAAGTTGGTGTGTTGGCCAATTGAGTGATTACCCGCCACGACATCATGACCAATAATGACCGCCCGACCAGCATTGCCAAACTTCGCCACTTCCTGACTAGCAGTAGTACTAATATCTTGGTGTAGATTACTATCTCGCGAGCCAAAATAAATGGCATCATATTGGAACGCACCCGAACTATGATTAGTATACAAATAATAATCAGGATTACTGTTAAAATCAGGCAACGAAACTTCCGTTACATTCAACATACTTTCATGAGCTGATGCCGGATCAGGATTCTTATCATAGCCCGTCAACCAACTTTTTAAAAAACGCCCGTTGTGTTTACCATCATCAGGATAAACGTTCAAGACTTTCAAATGGCGCCCGTAATTAATGGGCTCAATAGTCCAAGTTTTGGCACCTTGTAATGCCGAATTAACCTTATAACCACTATTTAACGTATATTTAGAATTAGGAGAACTTAAATCATCCCAGTTCAAAGTAACATCACAACTTTTCGATTGTGGATCCCAAGTACTATGACCCTTTAAACCAAACTTGGATTGTCCATAAGTCGTAGAGTTATAGACCGGCTCGGGAACTGCCGTTCTTGCTAAATTAGAAGCAGCTTTTGTAGGCGTGTGAGCAACGCGAATCGCTTTGGTAGGCGATTGTTGCATCGTGGGTGTGGACTGAGCAACTGGTTGTCCCAAATTTTGCACTTGGTCAATCATTGATTTTAAATCAGTGCTTGTTTGCTTTTTGGCAGAACCTGCGACTTGAACTGGTTGGGCACTAACTGGTTCTACCCCAACATTAATGCCTAAAAATCCGATTGCCACCACTATGATTGTTTTTTGAATTAGCTTTTGTAATTTAAACATCATTACACCTTTTTTCATCGCGACTGACATTTAGCAACTAAAACCAACCAACTCTGAACTCACATTCGATTCCAGCAAGACTATTTTTTACAATAATTAAAAATATTTCCGAAGATCATTTTCAAAATAGCATTTATTTAATAAATAAAGCCTAATTTTAATTAAAAACACATGGATTATTTACGCAATAATTTTAATGCAAAATAATTATTAAAGTCAATAAAAATCCAATTACTACGCAAACATTGATTGAAAGAAATAACTTTTTTGATATCGAAGCAAATTTAATTTAATTATCATTTAGAATCCACATATTCTTGTGCGTGAATTTACTTTCTTTCACCAAATAGATTCTTAGTGCCTCTTGTCAGATCTTAGTTTTTAAAAACTATGTAAGTTGCAAATGAAAAAGGTTGGAACAATAACGAGGTTTAAGGCACTATCAAAAGAAAATGTCCGTTGAAATTGACGAACAATCCTTTTTACCTCAACCTCTAATTATTTTGTTCCAGCCTTTGCTAAAATGTCGTTCACTTAATTGATTCCATTGACCACGCTCCAAGTGATGGTTCCTTGATAATCATCACTTTTCGGATGTGTTCGGGGAATGGTTAACCGCCATTTACCGACTCCAATTTGCTTAACAAAATCGACGATACCTCCCTGCACATTACCACTGAATTGCGTTTGTTGACCCAAGTTTGTCGCAGAAGTGACCGATTGCCAACCATTGTCCGTATCCAACTGTAAATTCCACCCCGTTACCGGCGTGAGCAATGAATTACGTAATTGCTGATTAAACGCCACTTGCACATTGAAGTGCTGACTAGCAGCAGTAGTCGAACTAAAATGCCGCACTTTCAGATCACCAATCGTTTTAGTATTATCATTGTTGACTGGTGCGCTCTTCACAGTCCCAAAGGCAATCTCTTGGGGCACACTCGTAATTTCTAACACACCAGCCCGCGTCAGCGTTAGATCACTAGTGGCCTTTTGGGATAGTTGATCACTACTCTTGCCCGTCACTTCGGCATGATTCATGATTTGGACTAAATTATCTTGCGCTGACGTTGCAGCCTGAAAAGTTACTTCAATTAAACTCCCCGGTGGAAAAATAGCCATTCCATCTGGACTCAATAAACTAAAGTCCAGTGGCTGATTAGCCTGTAATTGCTGTGGCGTCAAAGTATAACTTTGTCCACTAGTTGTTCGCAGTGTTACCTGTAAGCTGTTAGGCACATACGTTAAGCCGACTGGTAAATGATCACTGAAGTGGATGGGTGCTTGTAAATCTTGATAACTATAAGCTTGATTTTGCATCTGATAATCACTCTTCAACTGGACAGTCGCGCCGGGACGAAAAGTTGGTGTCGTTGAAGCAGCCTGTCCATCCACTTGCCCTGTTGTCGTTAAGGTGCCTTGATACGGCAAATTATAACTATTCAGATTCACCGTTTTAGTTGTGGAAACATTACCCGCCCGATCGACGGTAGCAACATGCAAAAATTGCGAATGGCCGAGTGAACGTTGGGCGGTAAAACTAACTTTTAAATTATTAATATCTGGTGTCAGGTGTTCACCACTCCCATCACTGCGGTCAATGTCGGTTAAAGTAACATTCCCATAGCTATCATGATTGGGCGTCAAAGTGGCGGTAGGCTGATTATCAATTTGGTAGAGATAACCCCAAACACCACTTTCAACCTTTTGATGAATAGCATCCGAATCCAGTTCTTCATTCCTCCCGGCAACATTAGCCGTAATTTTAAAATTATAAAGATTACCATTATCGCCGTCTTGCGCGTTATAACTCATTCCAGTAGCCACATGCTTATCTAAAGTAATATTGAGGCGGTTCGGATTACCAGGATTAGTATTAGCCAGGCTCACGTCGGGTTCATTGGGCGCTGTCGTATCTTTGGCGGTTTTAATATTAGCGGTATTCGTCGTCGTTAAGGACGAAACATAATAAATGGTATTCACGATAATCCGCGCTTCATCAGGGGTACAAGCTCCTAAAGTGTGACCGGTCTGAATCATCGCATAATTATTTTTGGTAATTAAGTAATGATTGTTATCGCCTAAATCGCTCGCCGCTGGTGTTTGACCACTGCTTAATTCATAAGGATTACTGGCAGCGTTTAAGGCAAAGAAATGACTATTTTCAGCATCTGAATAAGGTTGATCAAATTGCATCCAGCGTTGGGCTTGCCCGCCATAGAGATAGTACTGCCCAAAAGTATGCGATTTGGAAATCGTATAATCTTGATCCGTAGGTAATTCATTAGGATACTCAGTTAAAAAACCGGCGTTCACAAATTTAACTTTGGTCGAGCCTACCCGCGGTTGCACTTGCCCATCGGGCACTGCCACGACTTGAATTCCTAATTTATCGGCTAAATATTTGTTGAAGTTAGCATGTTGTGCTAGCGAATGATTGCCTGCGACAACATCATGACCAATAATCACTGCGCGACCCGTATTCCCGAACTTGGTCACAGCTTGGCCCGCCACATCACTAATATCTTGATTCCCATTGCTATCTTTGGAGCCAAAAAAGAGGGAATCATATTGATAGGCACCATTTTGATGATTTTGATATAAATAATAATCGGGATTTTTATTAAAAGTCGTCAGTGGCACTTCAGTGATATCTAACAAACTCGAACCGTCAGAGGGATCTTTATCATAGCCAGCAAGCCATTTTTTCAAAAAATTCCCTTTATCCGGATACACATTCAAAACTTTGAGGTGCTTGCCATAATTGATTGGTTCCATCAACCAGCTCGCATTACTCGCTGATGAAGAATAAACTTTATAGCCACCATTAAGCTGATATGGTGCCGCTGGTGCTGTCAAATCATCCCACTTTAACGCCACATCACAGCTTTTCGACTGCGGATTCCAAGTACTCGTACCAGTTAAGCGAAAGTTTGCCGGTTGATAAACCTGCGAGTTATATACAGGTTCACTCATCCGCATCCAAGGCTCTGTTGCAGTTAAACTGGTAGTTGGCGCTTTGCCGAGTTGCTTGCTAGTCCAAGGCAACAATGACGAAATTTGCGCGGCCACCACTGTGGGATTACAACTTTGCTGATTAAATAAAATAACGCTCACTAAACTAACAGTTACCAAACCAATGAAAATTTGGAAAACTTTTTGTCTTTTTAACATCACTACACCTATTCTCACTGCATCTCTCATGGTTCTTGATGCAAAATTAAACAATTTTTCCAGTAAAGATTTACTTGAAAAATAATACAAATTATCAGTGTCTTTGATATCAAAGAATTTATTTAGCTATAGCATTTAATCAAAAAATAATTAATTATTTTGTAAAAAAGTTCAATAAACTGTTTGTGCATCAACTACTACGTAACAATTGATACTCCATTTTAGTGCTCATTAATTCACCAAGTCAATGAAACTTTCCCCTTTAAAAAATCACTTTATTTGATATTAAGGCAAACAAACTGAGTATATATTGGCAGTAAACCATAATTCATTTAATCTTAAAATCCTTAATAATATTTATGTTATTCTAAGCAGGATAATTATTAGAAAAATATTAAAAAAAACACAATTAAAGTTATTCAAATGTCTTTAAACTTTAGTTGTGTTTTTTCAATCAATCACTTTATGATATTAATTTCTGACGAACTTGGGCGCGAATTTTACGTAAATACCGCGGACTTTTATGAACCTGTTTCGCCAATTGCGTTAGTGGTACTTCTAGAATACAGGCTTGCAATACTTGCCGTTCTAATGGTCCTAATTGCCGAGCCTTTTGGTGTAACACTACCTGCCAGTCGCTAAGTGCCGTGGTCGTCTGATCTGGTAAATAAAAGAGTTCTTCCACCGACTCATGTTGCTGGCGGTGACTTTGGCGCAATTGATCTTGCGTGCGCCAGACAATCTTTTGAAAAATATACGGTGCAAATTGACCAGCTGATTGCTCAAATTGGACCCACGTCGTGGCATACAGTACTAAGGCATCCTGAAAATAATCTTCATAATTCAGATTATTGCGCCAAACCCCAGCTTGTTTCAAGGCACCGCCAATTAAGCGTTGATTAGTTAAGGCTAAATCAAAACCTTGCTGTAACGAATGTTTCACTAGTTCAAACTCCCATCTTAAGTTTGCACAAGCGCTTGTGTAGCTTTAAGATAACAAGAATGAATTTCTCATAAAACACGCGTTAAACACGACTACCAAAGGATTGAATACACCTTTTGTGAATTAATTACTACTGGTTGCACGCAACTAATCTGCAACCGCGGGCGCAATTACTACCATAAATAGTGCGCCGCATGTAAATTACTTTGCCAAAAGCGCAGCTGCTCTTGCTGCAATTGTTCATTTAAATCCAAGTCGGGATCTTTTAATAAGTGGGTTAAAGACCAAGTCTGAAAACTTTGTAAAAAGTCTTTAACTTCTAAGTATGTGGTTGGTAATTGACGATGTAAGGAGCAGTGACAGTTAATCACCTGCTTCAATAAGCTACTCCAAACGATCGGTTTAAGTTCCAAGCCTAACTCTTGAGCTGCCAGTTCAAATGCCCGCACATTATATTGCGCGTAAAAGCCAGCTTGATGAATTGCCGTCCACAAATCATGCCGGCGGCTATAAGTAAATTGTAATTGCTGTCCGGACTCATCATAAAAAGTTGCTTGTTGGTGTTGAAGGTCTTGTGCACAATCAATCTGCCCGTGCAAACCGACCCAGTCGCTGTTGCCATGACCAATCGCCCCTAATGGAAAATACACCAATGAACCTAAGGACAGCGCCAATAATCGTGAGTGCCCATGATATTGAATCAAGCGGCGGGTATGGTACAAATCGAAGATATGTTGGTGAAAATAGTTATTCCAAATTTGACGAGTCGTTTGGCGAAGCCCAAAATAGCCCAATTGGCGGTCAAAAATGACGGTTGGATATGCCGCTTGACCTTGTAAATCAAATAAAGCAATGGTTTGTGCCGTTAATTGAAATTCCTGGCGAATGGGTAATTGTTGGTGCGCAATCGCTGCTTTTAACACCTCTTTATTCATCACTGGTACTTTGGTTAAATCGTAATCTTTCATATCCCAATACCTCTTCCTTATGATTGGAGCAGCCGCGTGTTAACGGTTGCAACAATAACAATTTAACGCGAATTACTTAAAAAGACTACTCTTTTTGGTAAAAAAGATCACAAAAAAAGACTATTAGCAAAAAACCACTAATAGTCTTTAAATAATTATGATAGTTCTTTTTAGTGTGTGGAATAACGTAAAATTGTTGTTTGAGTACTAATAGCCCATTCGGTTGGGTCAACTTTGTAGTACGTAATCCCCTTATCAACAGCAGACTTGTTGTAAACCCACTTTGTATTAGCAGGAATTACCCGTGCATCACTCTTAGTAAAAGTTCCATCAGAATTGCGTGTATACAAATTGGAATAAGTTTGATCAGAATTTACTTGAATAATACCATCTTTACTGTTGCCAGCAGCCGCATTATTGGCAGTATCGTTCAACTTATCATATTGACTTTGAACCAATTGATAGAATTGATCCATGGAGTAACCCCATTTACTAAACCAACCAATTGGGTCAGTATGCCCACCAGCCGAAGGGTGATACTGATTCACCGCATTATGTGACCAGATCGTACCACTACCAGTATGATCAGCCAATGACGGCTTCAAGCCATATTTCTTCAACATATAAGCAGTAAAGTAAGCTTGATTATTCACTGAACGAGCAAAACCATCATAAGTGTTTTCTTCACATAATTCAATTTGGATAAAGCGTTGGTTCGCCCAATAGCCAGCTCCCCAAACACCATAGTCAGTATTATGAATTTGTAAAATGTGGTTAGCATCCGCAAACGCATGTACATAAGTTTGGGCGGTTTGCCATTCGCGGTTGAAGTAGGTTACTTCATCCCAAGCAGTAGCCCCTGGAGTTGCAGTTTCATGGATAACGACCCCTTCAGGTTTACCAACACCATTTTCATAACCAAACATTTGGTCAAAAGTTCCATTGACCTGTTGAATATTACTTGGTTGAATATTATTGCGCTGAATGTATTCATTAACTGTTTCAGCTTTTGTGTTTTGGCTGGTGAAGCCAAAGCCAATAACTAAACCAAACATCAACGAAATAATTATTTTTAAATTTCGTTTCAGCATTTTTATTTCCTCCATTTTTAATCTTGTAATCATTTTAACAATAAATAAATTTCAGAACAATATCTTTAACATTTGTGTAACATAAACGCAAAAGACTTATAATCTCGATAATAGTCATTGAGATATAGATGTTAAATTTTGACATTGAACTAAACCATCATACCATTAATATTGATTCGTACTCGGAGGAAAATAATTAATGGAACATTAAGCCCTTTATTTTCAATTAATTATCCTTTAAATCCAGATCCAACTTGATACTTCGCTGCGACATATTCATTTGCTGCCACTTTATAACAATAGCCAACCCCAGCAATATTATACAGTTTATCATTCGTTTTCCATTGTGTTCCCCCTTTAAAAGTTAAATTGGAATTGGCAATTTCCTTACCAGTACTATCGACAGCATTGGGACCATAACCGTTTAAATAATTAATCGTCAGTAAGCCTTTAAGATTAGTATTTCTTTGTGGTAGATAACTATCACCGCCGACTAAAAACATCGGACGATTATTGTTATCAGGTATTATCTTAGAAGCTGCCCAACTAGTATTATTTAATAACGGCGTCGTATCAAAAGCAGAACTATCACCGTGAAACATAGTTGCAGCATTCTTATCCGTGGTTTGAGTGGTAACAACATTATTAATAGTATTAACAGTCTTTTGTCCAGCAGTGTAAAAATCATCATATAAATTAGATACATCAAACTGCCCATAACTACCAGTAAACGACATATCTGACGCAAATTGCCAAGCATGATGATTACTATAAGAAGTTAAGTTCCAAGGATTAGCAGGATATTGAGCGATCCACCCTTTAGATACGGGAAATTTGACCCCTACCCAACTAGCCATCGTATAGATATTCGGACGATAACCATATTGCTGAACAACATTCTCAAACGCTTCATTATTGGCTTGATTTTGCGAATAGCTCAGTGCTTGTTGTTCAGAAGCTTCAACATCTGCTACCAAAACAGCCCCAACAGGTAAGCCATCAGCCTTAGCGGTTTGACAAGCATAGTCTGCCTCGTTTTTAGCTTGTTGAACCGTTTGATAGCGGGCAAAATGATAACCATTAATATATAGACCTGCTTGCTGGGCAGTTTTAATATTATTAGCTGCCGTAGGGTCTTGATAGTCAGTTCCCTCACTAATTTTGGTGACCACTGATTTAACGCCATAATGGTCGCGCATATCTACAAAATTAGCATAAGTCATATCGCCATTATGATTAGATACATCCACCATATCAGTATTAGCAGCTTGAACTGACATAGTAAAAAAGAGTAGTTCCATAACTACTCCCCAAAACAAATTCACATAAACTTTTTTCAACATCATCACTCCTTATCATCATCTAAAATTTTTAAAGCTAGCACTTTATTGTAGAGAGTTTTACCAGTTCCATCGCCGCCGACACTTGCATAACCTTTATACAAGTGCTCAATATTATCCAACTCCGTTAAGGAAATTGAACCTTTACTAATAAAAAAAGTACATCGTTTATACAAAGAATCATGCAGAATTGCTTGAATAGCTTGTTCTGTATGGGTGACGCGCGCATCCATTTTAGAGACACGTGAATTATCATGCATAGATTTTAGTGCTTTTTTACATCCCAAATAGGCTGCTGGAATTGGTAATAAGGCGATAATTATTTCAATCCAAGACCACAGACTCATTCAGATCATCTCCTTTAACTCCTAAAACAAAAAAAGCGATCAAACAAATAGAAATGCAATTCTATTTCTTTAATCACTTTTTCTCCTAATTTAATTCTAGTCACTTGATTTACCTAATTTAGATAGGTCGAGCCAATACTTGCGATGCTCCAGCATTTAATAAACTATAAAATGCATTACCCACCGTCCAAGTATTGACACCATTGGCATTAGGGTTACCCCCCATTTCAATAATCGAAGTGGCATTGCCATTCCAGTTGCTAGTTAAGATCGCAGTATGTCCGTTGTTACCTGCTCCCGAACCAGAATTCATAATAATAATATCACCTGGTTGAGCTTCACTAGTTGAGACCTGCTTTAACCAATTGTGATTATAACGAGCATCACTTTCCATAGATCCCGTGTACCATTGCATATTGTCCGGGACATTGCAGCCAGCCTTTTTAAGAACTAACCAAACAAAACCGGAACAATCGGTTTGACCATAACGATTAGGATTGGCAACCGAGCCAATATATGATACTCCGTGAACCTGACTATAAGTGAAGTAGCCTAACATGCTTTCAGCAATATTGACAATCTCACTACCGGAACCACTCACCGTTACATCTAAACCGGCAACCCAATTAGCGTAGCCTACATGGTACCAACTATAATTCCAGTTATCAACAACTCTCGTATCATATTTATAAGCTAAACCCACAGTCAAATTATGTCCTGAACTAGAACCATTCGGAGCAAAACGAACTAAAGCTCCATTTGAGTTTAAGGTTCCTTTTACATGAGTAGCACTTTGGATTTGATCGCCCACTTCTGTTTCACAAACCCATTGGCCACCGCCAACATGATACCAATTACGTCCTTGCTTATCCACGGCGGTAGAATTATATTTCCATTGCGTATTAAAGGCTAAGGTTTGACCAGTTAAACTCCCATTAACAGTAGCATAGACTTGTGCTTTACTCTCTAGCACAGTAACAACTCCTGAAGTTTTTAAGGTAATATCCAAGCCGGCAACCCAATTAGCGTAACCGACGTGATACCAAGTATACCCCCAAGCGTCAACCACTTTAGTATCATAAGAGTAAGGTTCATTGGCTCCTAAATTAAAACCAGCTCCCGAACCATTAGGAGATATCCGAACAAAGGCTCCACTAGAACTTAGTACTCCTTTCGTGTGTGTAGCACTCTGAATTTTCACGCCAACTTCTGTTTCACAAACCCATTGGCCACCACCAACATGAAACCAGTTGCGACTTTGGTCATCTGTAGAAGTATTATTATATTTCCATTGCGTATCAAACGCTAGAGTTTGTCCTGTTTTACTACCATTAACAGTAGCATACACTTGAGCCTTGCTTTCTAAAACTGTTACAATTCCTGAACTATCCATAATATCTTTCCTCCATTATTTTATAAACTTAAAGAACATAAATCGTTGCATAAGTGACGCCATAAGCTGGAATTTGCGAATTAGGCAAAGCAATATCAATTTGATTTGGATTTTGATTAACAAAAGTTCCAGTATCATTCACCTGGCGATAAAGTACTGTTTGTCCATTAACTGGTTGATCCAAAACAATCTTCAAATTAGTTCCTTTAGGATAAACATTTAAGTTGGCCGCAACACCACCATATCCCATCGAAGATCCCAAAACTGCTGGATCATAGAAAGTAACTTTCACACGCGCTCCATTACCTGGTTTGGAACTAGCCAAGATGACATCGTTAGCTGACACCCAATTAGCAAATCCCACGTGATACCAAGCATTACCATTAACATCAATGGCCTTAGTATCGTATTTATAAGATTCTCCTGCTGTTAAGTTAAAACCAGCTCCCGAACCCTGAGGCGCATGATAAACAACGGCGCCATTGGAGGACAAAGTTCCACTGACATGAGTTAAACTTTGTAACTGATTGCCAACCTCTGTTTCACAGACCCATTGACTACCACCAACGTGATACCAATTACGTCCTTGACCATCAATAGCCACCAAATTATACTTCCATTGCGTATTAAAACTTAAAGTTTGACCAGTAGCACTGCCATTAACGGACGAATAGACTTTGGCCTTGCTTTCCGTAACCGTCACAACCCCCGAAATGTTTAAATTGACATCCAAGCCGGCAACCCAATTAGCAAAACCGACATGATACCAAGTGTAGCCCCAAGCATCGATTACCTTGGTATCATATCGATATGACTCTTGAGCAGTTAAATTAAAGCCTGCACCAGAACCATTCGGTGAAACCCGCACAAAAGCACCATTAGATTTTAAAGTTCCGCTAGTATGAACGGCGCTTTGAATTTTCACGCCAACTTCTGTCTCGCAAACCCATTGACTGCCACCAACATGAAACCAATTCTTACCTTGACTGTCAGTAGAAGTAAGATTGTATTTCCATTGCGTATTGAAAGCTAATGTTTGGCCAGTTAAACTACCAGCAACAGCTGAATAAACTTTGGCTTTACTTTCTAAGACAGTCACAATTCCTGAATTATCCATTTATAAAACTCCTTTCTACATCCAAATTATTGAAATATATAATTAATCCATAACAACCACCCCCTTTCCGGGTACAAAAAAAGCACTTCATTAGAAGTGCTTTAACTAGCTATCTTTTTCTACGCTATCATTATGCAATGATTTAAATATCATAGGTATTTCAAACTTGTCTTAAATTTGTTTCACTTGTTCATTGTAAACTACTAATTCTTGAACAACAGGTGGCCAAAATTCGGCAAAGTCACACAAAGCTAACTTACGATGGCGATAATAACTAGAACGTTCATAATGTAGACGCTCCATTATTTCCTGATCACTATCTAGCGGAGTTAAATAAGTGTACTTTAAAATTTGTGCATGCTGCTTGTCATTAATCATCTCGTTAATAATCTGTTCACACCAACCACAAAAAGTTTTTTCATCAATATGTGACACTAATCGATCTTCTACATGATTCTTAGAATGATCATTTTGGGTAACGGTTTCAAAACTAGGCGATTGAATGCCAAAGTTCCATCTTTGAAGTAAATCCTTCTTATGTTGATACTGACTTAAAATATTATCTGCATTAATAGCTGTTTGTTCAATATTAAGTAATTGTGACTCTCTTCTTCTTCTCATTGTTAACCTCCTTGTAATGTCTTTCAAAACTTTCAACAATACTATTATGCAATGGATATTATCCCAAGAGTGTTCCTTTAATGTGTCAAAAATATCCCAACTATTATCAATGTTTAATCATATACTTTTAACGAATCAAAGCGATTGGGCCAAAATTCCGCAAAATCACATAGGGCTAACTTTCTGTGACGATAGTAACTAGAATTACTATAATTAAGTTTTGTCATGATAGCCCTATCATTCTTTAAGGGCTTTAAATAGGTGTATTGGAGGATTTGGGAATGTTGTTGATTAGAAATTCTTTGCATAATTATCTCTTCACATATATTGCAAAAGCATTGATTGATAAAATATTTTAACATCAAGTATTCTGATAATTTTTGCGAACGAGACGCATCAATCAGATAAGAGTAAATCAGATTATACCTAATCACAGCAGCTCTTTTAGTCTGATATTGAATTAATAAGTTATTAACATTAATTGATGTTAAATTCTGATTTAAAGAATTATTATTTACCATAGTTATATTCATACCTTTCTTACAAAAACCACCAAGCTGTTTATATTAGTAATTAAAGTAATTAAATTGAATAAAAAAGACCCCTTTTATGTAAGAGGTCTTTAAAGCTAATAAGTAAATTGTGATCACAAAATTACATTACAGTTTTTAATTAATTAAGAGAATACTACATCAGAAGCGGACAACCACTTATTAGGAGCAATCCGAAAGAATTCTTCACCTGTGGATGAGTTATAAGCGATTTTATCAGTTTTCCAAGCTGTTTGATAATAGACACCACAATCAGGCACCATTTCTAGATTATCATTATAAAAATGAGCAAAGTTAGAAGTTACAGTAACCACGCCCTTAGTTGGGCTAATCGTGATATTTCGAGTGCTAACTTGTGTTACATCGGGGGCAACCGTATCTGCTGAAACAGCAGTTAATCCAGTCGTCACAACAGGGGCAAGCATGGCTGCACTAGTTACTAACATCATCAAACTTGACTTGAATCTCATTATAAGCTCCTCCTTACAAATAAAACTTTACCAATTATTATGAAAAAACAACGTCATAAGAATTAACCCATTTATTAGGTGCTACGCGAAAGTATTCGTTACCAGTAACCGTATCATAGGCAATTTTATCGGTTTTCCAAGATGATTGATATTTGAAGGTTAACCCTTGGACAAGAGCAAAACTATCATTGTAAACTCGACCATTTGCTGCAGTTATGGTTACCGTACCTTTGGTTGGACTAATAACCATGTTACGGGTGCTGATTTGTTCTGAAGTGCTGCTAACAGTAGCTGCATTAACACTAGTTAAACTAGTACTGATAGCAGGTGCTAACATCAAAATACTTGTTGCCAATATGGTTAAATTTGATTTTAACTTCATAATTCTTAGCCTCTAACTCTATCAATCAAATTAACAAATAATACAACTAAATTAATATGAAAATACTACATCATCAGAAATTACCCATTCATTCGGTGCAATACGAAAATATTCTTTTCCTGTTGCTGAATCGTAGGCAATCTTGTCAGTTTTCCAAGCTGTTTGATATGGCAAAACCCTAGCAGTCTCCATTTGAAAATTATCATCATACATTCTCCCTATTCGTGCTGTAACAGTAACAACACCACTAGTAGGACTAATACTTACATTACGGGTACTAACTTGGGTTGAATTGTCATTAACCGTATCAGCACTAACACTAGTTAAACTTGTACTAATAACAGGTGCTAACATCATAGTACTAGTCATTAACATCATTAAACCTGACTTTATTTTCATAATATTCATCCTCCATAAATTTAATTTTACTTAAAAAATATCAATGCTAAATATTAATTGCAAAGCTGCAAGTATAGCAGAAAACCTTTTCATCTGAAAATAGTATAAAAATATTAAGAAAATACTACATCATCAGAAATTACCCACATATTGGGAGCAATCCGAAAATACTCTTTTCCTGTGACTGAATCATAGGCAATTTTATCTGTCTTCCATGATGATTGATACTTAATATAACGCAATGTAATCTGTTTAAAATCATCAGTATAGAGACGACCATTTTCTGCAGTAACAGTTACTACACCTTTAGTGGGACTAATAACAACATTACGGGGACTAACCTGTTCAGAATTATCATTAACAGTGTCCGCACTAACACTAGTCAAACTAGTACTAATAACTGGAGCCAACATCAATACACTTGTTGCCAACATCATTAAATTTGATTTAAGATTCATGATTTTTTAATACCTTCTAACTTAAAAGAAATATTCCAACCGTCAATAACTCAATTAGTATGAAAATACTACATCGTCAGAAACTAACCATTCATTCGGTGCAATCCGAAAGTATTCTTTCCCTGTTGATGAATCGTATGCAATTTTATCAGTTTTCCAAGCTGATTGATATGTTACATAACGCTCAGCTACCAGATCAAAATTATCCGTAAACAGACGTCCTTTTGATGCAGATACGGTAACTACACCTTTGGTTGGACTAATAACAATATTACGAGTACTAATCTGCGCAGAGTTATCATTGACTGTATCCGCACTAACATTAGTCAGTCCTGTACTTATTACCGGGGCAGCCATTGTTAAACTTGCAGCTAGCACTACTATCTTTGATTTCCAGGTCATTACTTTTTCCTCCTTATAATACCTTTATTTTGAAACCGATTAAATTATAACACCAAAAATTAAAAAATTAATAAAATCCAATTAAACGCTATGTTTTTATCTCTTAACGTTTTTATTTTTAGCAAAAATTTATAATTTGATAAATTTAAATCAAAAAAAGAAAAGAAAATATTTATGGTTAATAAAAAAATAAATTATAGCTAATTTAATTTGTAAATTAATATAATTCCATTTTTTTGACGTTCAAATCATAAGCTTAAGATCCTACAATTTCATAACTGATATTTCAGATATAAATAACAATTAAAAAAACAAAATAAAAATATCAGTTTGGTTGAAATTGGATTATCATTATTCAAAAAAATTAATCCTCTATGTCAGATAACACAATCAAGAATCTTTCAATATTTAACTAATTTCTCTCGAATAATTTTGTATCACTTGATATTCAAAACCGTAGTGATGCCCATATAGTCATACTGTTAACTACTAAATTGAAGACTTGATTAGACTTGATTTGATAATATGGAAAAATCCTTTTTTAAATTTGCTTACATAAAAAGGATCTCCGAAGTTATAATAAATTCAGAGATCCTTTTTGCAAGCATTAATTATACACAAATATAAACAAATAAATTAAAAGACAAAATTACTGCATTATAGTTACATCATTAGCTAAAACCCATTCATCACCAGCTACTCGATAATAACGATAACCATTAATATTTTTAACTTTATCAGCTTTCCAATCGGTATTCTTAGGCAAAAGTCGTGCTTCGATTCTAGTACCATTTTCATCATACAACCAAGCATACGACACAACGTTCGTTGTCCGCACTACATGCCGAAAAGTCTGAACTTGACCCGGTTGCAGATTATCAATGGTATTGTCAGTTGCTGAAGAACTACCACTTGGTACAGTTGCATCAGCAGCAGCTGTATTATCATACTGTGTTAAATTATACGTATCAATAATATCATTTAACTTGCTAGCATAAGTTGGATCCGTTGCATAACGTCCTTGCAACCAAGCTGTTGCATCGCGATAGCTAGTTGTATTCTCACGCCAAGTACCACTGTAATAAGAGCTATCCCAACTGACGCCATAACGTAATTTATCCCCATTATCATTAAAAGATTCCAAATAACTAGGATATTTACGGAAATAGGCATCAACTGAAACATACTGACCGTTAATCCACTCTAAAGTCGGCATATCCACTGAGGCACCATTATAACTCCCCTTAATGCCAAATAAATTGTAATTAGGTGCTTGGGACAAAGCTGATGTTCCCCAACCACTTTCCAAAATAGCTTGAGCCATCATGACTGATGGATATAAATTGCGCGAATTAGCAGCTTGTTGGGCGTATGGAGCAATTTGTTGAATAAAAGCTTGCTGTGTACTAGTTGTCGCAAAAGTGCCTTCAGTAACCATTTTAGGGCTAATTGCCGGGGTGGCTGCTGGTGACACTGGACTAACCGTTGGATCGCTGTTTTGTGTTGAGATAGCATGACCGCTATCTTGTGTCGCTTGCGTCGCCTGTGCAGCCGTTTGATCAGTAACTTGTGAATTATTAGTTACTTGTTGTTTTGAACTAACCTGCTCATCACTAATAGTTGATGAGTTATTGTCAGCTGCTTGCGTTAAATTAGCTACACTTGGTAAAGCGGAAGTAGTTAACAAAGCAGCTGTTAAAGTTGAAGTAATGAATGTTTTCTTCAAGAAAATCCCTCCAGAATTGATTACACTTTGATATTAAAGTTTTCACTAAGTGATTGCAAGTCATTAGATGATTTGTAACTAAAATAAAACATATATTTAATGACCGCTTCATAGAAGTTGCTTTGAGATCAACATTCATTTATTGTACAAAAAAAAGCCTCTCAATCAGAGAGACTTTTAAAATTGAAATTTAATTCAATTATTTAGCAGGAACTGCTGTACCAGAAACAGATGAAATCCATTCTGTAGGTGAAACTTTATAATAAGTTGTACCACCAACAACAGCCTTCTTGTCATAGCTCCATGAAGTGTTGCTTGGAACTACACGTGCTGGATTAGCAACAAATTTACCATTTGTTAAGTTAAAGAGACCAGCATAAACACCATCATTTGTTGTGTTAAATACACCTTTTTCTTTAGTTGTTGTAACAGCTGATGAAGTGTTATCAGAATTAGATGTTGAAGAATTGTCAGTATCTGAACCAGCAGGTGTAAATGTTACATCGGTAGCTGCAACATATTCCTTAGGAGATACTTTGTAATATACTTTATTATTAGCTAATTTAGTTAACTTACCATCAACTGCCCAGCTTGTGTTAGCGGGAAGTACACGGCCAGCAATGACATTACCTTGTCTGTCAACCAATTGAGCATAAGTTACATCAGAGTTAACTACAGCAACACCCTTAACTTTAGCAAGAGTTGTTCCTGTTGTATCTTCAGCAGCTGAACCATTAACATTAATAGGAGTTGTCAAAGTGTAAGCTGTTGTATCTGCTTTAGTAACATTAGCACCGTTAGCATAAACTGTTGATGGTTTCATTCCTGTAGGAAGAGATACTGTAGCTAATTGACGATAGCTATAAGTTACTTTATTACCGTTGGCATCTTTGCCATCTTTAGCGAAGTGACTGCCAGCAGCAGTTGTATCTGCATCTGTCCAAGCAGTTGTTGTGCCATCAGCATTGTTAACTTTGTATTGGACAGAAGCTTTCACATTAGCACCATTAGCAAATGCAGCAACTGCTGCACCGTTTTGGTCTTTAGCAGCTACTTTAGCAGAGTCACTGTAACTAAAGTCAGAAAGTGATTCGCCAAACTTAGCATCGAGAGAAGCAGGTGTTGTCAAGTACAATGCAGTTACTTGACTAGCATCACCAGCAGCAGCTTTAACATTCATTGTGAATGTCTTAGAAGCAATTGTTGAAGTATTCTTAGCATCTTGAATAGCATAAGTAGCAGTTAATGAACCACCCTTGCTTTCAATTTCAGCAACTTTATTATTTAATTCATTTTGAGAATTTAATGTTAAGTCACCTGACTTAAAAGTAACCTTAACTACGTTATCTGCAATACCATTGGTCAAAGTTGAACCATTAGGAGTAGCAGATTGGAAATATTGTAAAAATCCTTCAGCTTTGTTGTTAGCATCCATGATCTTAGAAACAGTTGTATCACCATAAGCAGTAGACAAAGCTGTCTTAACATTATTGAATGCTGTAGCATTTGAAGTAGTATCTGTATTAGAACTACTCAAATCGTAGTTAGCACTTGTATTTTGGATTCCTGCAAAAACCTTGTTTGCAGCAGCAGTTGCATCTGATGTAGCATCAGCTTTAACAACTTGTGTACCAGAAACGGAACTAATTGCTGGGGCAGCAACTGGAGCAACAGCTAACAAAGCAGCTGCTACAACACTAGCGCCCATTAATGAAGTTTTCTTCATAATTGGTATTCCTCCTCGAACTATTATATTTATAGAAGATACTGATATTATAACATAAAATAAATAACTGTTAAAATGTACACTAAATGATAGTAATTGGTAGTCGTCGATGTATCATTTTATCAATTATCTATGATCAATATCTATCTTTACCAACAATGCTATTTTAACTCATTTATGGGGTTTTGCAAGCGATATTCTTTTATCTACACATAATATTATCAATTCGTAAATATTTTGTTACACAAATAACATATTTAAGAAGCGTACTCATCTCAATTTAATAAGTCTAAAAATGAAATCACTGTAAAAGCCTTATTTAAATGGGAAAACAAAAAAAAGCTCAAGACAATTTCTAACAAAAAATCATCTCAAGCTTTTATTAAAAGCAAGTTAAACTAATTAACTAATTTCACAATCTATTATCTAGGGACTGCTGTACCAGAAACAGATGAAATCCATTCTGTAGGTGAAACTTTATAATAAGTTGTACCACCAACAACAGCCTTCTTGTCATAGCTCCATGAAGTGTTGCTTGGAACTACACGTGCTGGATTAGCAACAAATTTACCATTTGTTAAGTTAAAGAGACCAGCATAAACACCATCATTTGTTGTGTTAAATACACCTTTTTCTTTAGTTGTTGTAACAGTGCCGGCAGCTTCAAAGTTAACATCACTTGCTAAAACATATTCGTTAGCAGCAACTTTATACATTTGACGTCCGTCAGCTAAGGTAATTAATGCATTAGTCTTCCAAGCACTATTATTTGGTAATAAGCGAGCACTTACAGCATTACCAGCTTTATCATAAATTTGTGCAAAACCAGACTTAGTAATCGTTACAACACCATGCTTAGCAACTGTCGTGCTTTCGCTAGTATTTGTCGTTTCAGATGTTGTTGCTGAACTATCAACAGGTGCTGAAGGTGTAGTGTTACCTGGGGTTGCTGGTGTCGTATTATTGCCACCTTGAGCAACAGTTTGGTCCACAATACCCTTGATATTACCAATAGCAGTAGCTTCAAACTGATTTACTTGGTCAATTGATGTTGCACGATCAACATCGTTTAAACCAATTTCATAAGCCTTCTTAACTACATTATGAGCAGCAGACTTCAAAGCATCAGAAACATTCAAACCATCAATTGATTTATCTGTTCCATCGGCAACAGCTTTCAATTCAGTCTTAGCCATCTTTTGAGCATCTTCCAATGAAGAAGCTTGACTAATAACACCCTTTAAATTAGAAATTAAATTAGTTTCAGCATTTGTAACATCATCTAAAGTCTTAGCTTTATCAATGTTGTTAAGACTCATTTGATATGCTTCTTTAGCTGTCTTTAAAGCTGCACTCTTCATCTTATCTGATAAGTTAGAAGCATTGATTTCTTTGTTAGTGTTGTCAAGAATTTGCTGAGCTTCTGTCTTAGCTTGATCTTTAGCATCATTTAAAAGACTATTAGCACCTTGAGTATTAGTTTGATCTACAATACCTTTGATGTTACTAATAGCAGTTGCTTCAAATTGATTTACTTGGTCAACAGTAGATGCCCGATCAAAGTCATTTACACCAATTTCATAAGCTTTTTTAACTGCATTATGGGCAGCAGACTTATAACTGTCAGAAACTTGTAGGCCATCAATTGCCTTATCTGTTTCGTCAGCAACAGCTTTTAAATCAGTCTTAGCTTGATCTCTTGCATCACTTAAACCTGTTGTTTGAGAAACAATAGATTTAATATTATTAATAGCAGTTTCTTCAGCTTGATCTACTTGAGCTTGTGTTTCAGATTTATCAATATCTTTTACTCCGATATTGTAGGCATCTTTAACTGTAGCATGAGCAGCGGACTTCAAACTATCTGAAACCTGTAAACCATCAATAGTTTTATCTGTTTCATCAGCGACAGCTTTTAATTCAGACTTAGACATTTCTTTTGAACTATTAAAATCGTCGGCTGTTTGTGATTGAGTATCAATACTATCTAAGTTGGATTGTAAAGTATTCTCAATATCAGTAATGTTATCAGCTGTTCTAGCCTTCTTCAAATCATTTAAAGATTGGTTATAAGCAACCTTAGCAGCATTATGAGCAGCGGACTTCATTTTATCGGAAACATTCAAACGATTGATTGCACCGTCTGCTTGATTGTAGATTTGTTCTAATTTACCACTAGCATTATCGCGAGCACCAGAAACATGTAGTTTCAAGGTAATAGTATTAACAGTTGCGCTAGGATTATCGTTAGGATAAATAGCGATCTTTTCTACTACATCACCACCAATTGCTAAAATTCCGTTTACGGTGTTAGTCATCTTTGATAAATTAGCATTCGTAACTTCATAAGTATTAGCTGAATCGTTATTAAATTCAACTGTTACCTTTTTACTATACTTATCAGCAATCTTCCAAACATTTGCTGCGTCATCATTATCATTTGTAATACCATCAGATGAGCCACTTTGTGTATCACCACTATAAAAACGTTTGGACATTCCGCTTAGTTTTCCACCTTGATCAACTAAGCCATCCTGACCATTAGTTACTCCTAAAGCACCACTTCTATCTAAGAACGTTTCATTAAGACCCATAGCAGCAGCTTGTTGGGTAGTAATATTAGCCGTATCTGTAGAAAAGTGACTTACAAATTTGTTAATAGTTGTTACATCACTAGCTGCAGTATCTGTAGCCGTTACATTACTATCAGCGCCTGTTGCTGTCGAAGTTCCGTTAGCATTAGTTCCTGTTGTTGTAGATGCTGTGTCACTAGCATTAGTATCAGCAAAAATACTTGTTGCTTGTGTAGCAACTGGAGCAACTGCTAATAAAGCAGCAATAACTACACTAGAATGCTTTAACATATTTTTATTCATGTTAAATTACCCCTTCACAATTTAAATTTAAACACATCATAAAATAATTAGTTTCAAATTTAATTATAACCACTAATTAATTTTTAGCAACCGCTTATTTTAGTAAATTTTCTAAAACCGAAAAATATTGTGTTAATAATTGATATCATTTCACAAGAAATATCTTTTGAATTATTTATAATAAGATTCATTTTCTTGCATATTTCTAATTTAAATCACAAAAATAAGTTTAAAATTTCTAATATTATTAATATGATTAACCAAATGAATCAATGATGATCAAACGGTCCCATTTCGATCATCAATTGGCTCAATTCTTCGGGGGTAATATCTAAGTCATTCTTGAGCCACAGTTGCACCATGGCTAAGCCTCCAGCAATTGTATAAATCTGCTGGTAAACATTCCCTGTATAGGTATTATTCTCCTGGGACAAGTTCAGTAAATCGGTGTGAAACTTATCATTGATCGGATAAGTAAACATCACTTTCATCTCTTCTTTATTTTGTTGCACAAATGTCAGAATTTTTAAATACAATTGATCCATCTGTGACTGATATTCGGCCATTGATAACTGCTTTTGTTGAAACAAATATTCTATGAAGGCATGCATGACGTGATCTTCAACTTCTAACAACACATCATACGTTGAATTATAATGCGCATAAAACGTCGACCGATTAATCGGAACCTGATCACATAGTTGCGTCACTGTAATATCATCTAAGTCATTTTTTTGCATCAAATTAATCAGTGTGTGTTGAATCTGAGTTTTCGTCCGTTGGACGCGCCGATTCTCTTTTGCCATAATATGTCTCCTTAATTGTTATTTATTGATCATACTACGATCTATCATACAACTTATCCAACAAATAGTCTAAAAGTGTATGAAATCTTTTTGAACTTTTCTGAAACCTCATTTTATGTTTTCATTTGATTAAAAGCTTAATTTTCATTCTAATTAAATAACTCCTGACAGCTTAAACTATCAGGAGTTATTTTCATTTTAAAGATTCAAATTAATTCAAAAGTACTTTGTCAGCTTCTACCCATTCATCAGCAGCCACCCGATAATAAGTATGGCCGTTAACGATTAATTGACGATCATAGCGCCAAGGGTTTTGGTTGGTAACTGTGCGACTATTGGACTTCACCATCAAACTGCGAGCCGGATCATAATGATAAACAGGCGCGCTGGTTTGATTAATGACTAAGGCACCCACTTTGCGATTCAGAATCATCGCTTGTGGTGTCCAAGTAACATCGTTGACAGAGACAAATTCATTTGGAGCCACTTGATAATAAGTTTGACCATTAATCGTTTGTTGATTATTCGTCAACCATTGCGTATTGTGACCTAAAGTCCGTTCGGCAATCACCTGCCCTTGGGCATTATAGACTGGCACTTGGGCTTTATTAGTTGTTACAACGCCATCTACAATTTGGTTATTGCCAGCTTGCTCTGGAGTCAAATCAACATCACTAGCTTTGACATATTCATCAGCACCAACACGATAATAAGTTTGACCGTTAATTATACGCTTATAATCAATCTTCCAAGCAGTATTCGCACCCAATACTTGACTATCAATCTGGTTGCCATCTTGATCATACAAAACAACATAACCATTAGTAACATTAGGTTTCACTGTGACCACACCTTTTTGCCGCTCCATTGTTGGTTGTGTTGGCTTTGTAGGTTCAGAACTAATAGTCGGAATAGTTGGTACTGTTGGCTGCCAGACTGGCATATTTTCCAGTTCATCATGCAAGGCTTTGAGTCTAGCTACACCATTATTTTGTGCTGCTAGGATAGCACTTAAGTTATTACTATCATGTGCCGTGATAATTTGTTGTTGAGCAGCAGAGTAAATATCATCAGCCTTCGCTGTCAAAGTAGCTTTATCTGTTGGTGAAATACTTGCTGCTGCAATATCCTGCAAAATCTGTTCATGAGCCTGATCCAAGGCTGCCATTGCACTTGCTTGGGCTTTATCAGCAGTCTCTTGATTAATAGCAGCGTCTTCGACTCCATTAATCTCTGTGATACCTGCCAATGCCGCAGCATTAGCTGTATCCGGCGTCGTAGCATTCTCAATCTGGGCCTTTGCAGCTTCAAACTTTTGTTCTAATTGATTTAACAACTCAGTCTTTTGTTCTTGCGTTAGGGCCATTGCATGGATATCTTGTTCTGCTTGTTGTCTAGCACTGGTTAACGCTGCATCTGCATCCGTTTTGGCTTGTGCTAATTGTGCATTCGTTGCTTGTTGCACGATTGCTGCAATCGCTGTGACACCCGTAGAGCTAGCTTGTTGTGCTAATTGTGGCGTCTTAGCCTGTGCAACATTAGCAGCAGCTTGAGCATATTGATCTTGAACTTGTTGTTCAAGACCAGTTTTATCAGCAGTTGGTAACGTCATGTTTTCAATTAATTGTAATGCACTAGCTTGTGCGTTTTGTAAAGCTGTTAAAGCATTTTGCTGAGCATTAGTTAGATCAATGCCAGCATTTGCTTGATCAATCACCGCTTCAATCGCTGCTACCCCAGTTTGTGCTGCTTGTTGAGCAGCAGTAATTGTATTAGCCTGCGTAATATTAGCAGCAGCAGTATCATATGCCGTTTGCACTTGTTGCCGCAAAGACTGCTTTTGAGTAGCCGATAAGTTCATGCTATTAATAGCATTTTCAGCAGTTGTTTTTGCCGCTTGTAGAGTTGCTAAGGCGGTTGCTTTTGCCTGAGCCAAATCTTTATCTTGAGCCGCAGTTACAGCTTGGTTAATTGCAGCTACGCCAGCATCTTGTTGGGTTGTTACATCAGCAGGAGTTGTAGTGGCCTTGACCTTACCAACGGCCTGATCATACGCCGCTTGAATGGCTTGTTTAGCTGCCGCTTGTTGACTAGCATCTAAACTAGCAACCTGACTATCAGCATTCTCCTTGGCCGTTTGTAATGCTGCGAGGGCTGAGTCTTTTGCAGATTGTAACTCTTGAGCGGCATTTTGGGCATCTGTAACGGCTTGATCAATGGCAGCAATGCCGGAATCTCTTTGCGTAGTAATCTCCGCTGCATCATTGGCAGCACTGATCTTATCTACAGCATGGCCATAAGCCGAAAGAATGGCTTGTTGGGCCACAGTTGCAGCTGCAGGATCCAAATGGGCGTCAATAATCGCTTGTTGGGCGGTATCACGTTCATCTGCCAAAGCCGCTAATGCTGTATCTTTAGCAGCTTGTAAGGCTTGAGATGTATCTTGCGCATCCGTTACAGCTTGATTAATTGCAACCACACCCGCATCCTGTTGGGTTGTGACATCAGCTGCAGTCGTAGCAGTCTTGACTTTGCCAACAGCCTGATCATAAGCCGCTTGAATGGCTTTTTTAGCAGCAGATTGTTGACTGGCATCTAAACTAGCAACCTGACTATCAGCATTCTCCTTGGCCGTTTGTAAAGCAGCTAAAGCTGAGTCTTTTGCCGTTTGTAAAGCTTGAGCTGT
The DNA here is from genome assembly GCF_058107155.1 of Bombilactobacillus sp. ESL1187. Lineage (NCBI taxonomy): Bacteria > Bacillati > Bacillota > Bacilli > Lactobacillales > Lactobacillaceae > Bombilactobacillus > Bombilactobacillus sp. ESL1187. The sequence continues at coordinate 1,070,231 of NZ_JBYLTZ010000001.1, read as the reverse complement.
ATTTTGTGCATCTGTTACAGCTTGGTTAATCGCAGCTACGCCCGCATCTTGTTGGGTTGTGACATCAGCCGGAGTCGTAGCAGCCTTAACCTTGCCAACGGCCTGATCATACGCCGCTTGAATAGCTTTTTTAGCAGCAGCTTGTTGACTAGCATCTAAACTAGCTACTTGACTGTCCGCATTTTCTTTAGCCGTTTGTAAAGCAGCTAAAGCTGAGTCTTTTGCCGTTTGTAGTGCTTGTGCAGCAATTTGCGCATCCGTTACTGCTTGATCAATCGCAGTTATTCCGGCTGCTTTTTGCGTATCAACACTCGCCACATCTTGTGCATTATTAACTTGGTCAACCGCATGTCCATAAGCAGCAGTAATTGCTTGTTGCGCAGCAGCGGCAGCGTCCGGATCCAAATTAGCATCAATAATCGCTTGTTGGGCAGTATCACGCTCATCTGCTAAAGCGGCTAAAGCCGTATCCTTGGCAGATTGCAATGCTTGTGCATCACTTTGTGCTTGATTAATCGCAGCCACACCCGCAGTCTTTTGCGTATTAACCCCGTCTACATCACTAGCGGCGGTAACGGCAGTGACTGCTTGATTATAAGCAGCAGCAACTTGAGCTTTCGCCGCTTGCTTTTTAGCATCAGTATCTAAACTAGGATCAGCATCAATAACATCATCAGCAGCTTGCTGAGCATTATCTAAGTCCTGTAAAGCATTATTTTTAGCAGTTTGTAAAGCTTGAGCAGCAGTTTGCGCATCGCTTAAAGCCGCTTGAATAGCTTGCTTACCTGTATTCTTGGCATTAATCACGGCTGTGGCAGAATTAGCAGTTTGTACATTGCTTACAGCGTCATCATAAGCAGCTTGCGCAGCTTGAGTAGCGGCAGCTTTTTGAGCGTCATCTAGATTAGAATCAGCTGCAATTGCTGAATTCGTTTGGTCTAAGGTCTGTTGTAACTCAGCTAAAGCCGCTGTTTTATCAGCTGCTAATTCACTAGCACTCGTATTAGCGGCAATGACAGCCCCAGCAATAGCGGTCACACCATCAGTTTGTGCTGTATCAACTGCCTTCGTCGTGGTAGCGTCCTCTACCTCAGCTTGACTTTGCTTAAAGGCTTGGTCAACCGCCGCCAAAGCAGCTTGCTTCTGAGCGTCAGTTAAATTAGAATTATTAATTTCATTATCTGCATTATCTTTGGCCGTTTGTAAAGCTTGTTGGGCCGAAGTCTTAGCAGCTGCTAAATCTTTAACGGCTTGTTGAGCTTGCGTATAAGCATTAATAATGGCCGTTTGGGCAGCTTGTTGCGTCTGCGGCACATCATTGACATCACTCACGGCATTAATACCACTGACACCTTGATCGTAAGCTTGTTTAACGGCTGCTCTAGCAGCTTGCTTTTGTGCAGGTGTCCAATCAGCTTGGTCAATCTTGTTATATTGATCAGCCTGTGTTTGCGCAATAACCAATAAGGCCTGATTTTTCGCTTGTTGTAAAGCATCCGCCTTACCTTGGGCATCAGTCACGGCTTGCTCAATTTGTAATGTCGCACCGTCTTTAGCATCTGTAATATCAGACGTCGTAGTTGCGGTCTGAATGGCTTGCTTACCAGCGTCATAAGCGGCTTGGACATTAGCTTTAGCAGCAGCTTTTTGATCAGCATTTAAATTGTCATCCGCATCAATTTGATTATTAGCATCCGCTTGCGCCGTATCTAACGCGGATAAGGCAGTAGCTTTCGCATTTGCTAAATCAGCGGCCGCAGTTTGTGCATCCGTGTAGGCTTGATCAATTGCACTAATGCTGGCAGATTGTGCGCTGGTAACTCCAGCAGTATCGTTAGCCGCATTAACTTGCGCTACAGCTTGATCATGGGCTTGTTTAACTGCTTGTTTCGCCGCCGCTTTTTGGTCAGCATTTAAATTAGTATCATCGTCAATAGCCGTATTCTGCTTAGTTTGTTCATCATCTAAGGATTTGATGGCGTCCGTCTTCGCTGTTGCTAAATCAGCCGCAGCCTTCTTAGCATCCGTGACTGCTTGGTCAATCGCAGTGACACCATCATCCTGAGCAGTTTGAACAGCTGTCGGCGTAGCCGCTTGATCAACATTATTAATTGCATTGTCATATTGATCGTCCACCGCAGCTTTAGCAGATTGCTTTTGAGCTGGCGTTAAGTCAGAATCATTAATTGCTTGATAAGCTTGATTTTGTGCAGTCATCAAAGCATGTTTAGCAGCACTTTTATCATCTAATAAATCAGCCGCAGCTTGTTGAGCATTAGTTAATGCTGCATTGATTTGGTCTAAGGCTGGCGTTTTAACATGGTCAACTTCAGTCGTCGATGTGGCACCGTTAATCGCGTCTACTCCATCTTGATAAGCGGTAGCGACAGCTTGATGAGCGGCAGTCTTTTGGGCATCACTTAACGAACTAGCATCAATGGCTTGATCTGCTTGGCCTTTGGCTGTTGCTAATTCGGCAATTGCAGCTTGTTGCTTATTCTTCAAGGCTTGGGACGCATTATTAGCATCCACAACATCTTGTTGAATTTGTTGCACCCAAGTACTTTGTGCCGTTGTCACGCCAGTAATATCACTCGCAGCATTAATGGACGCTACCCCACTGGTGTAGTCAGCTGCGACTTGTTGATGAGCAGCTTGTTTTTGAGCCGCTGTTAAAGAACTATTATCAATATCATCGTCGGCCTTGACCTGAGCAGCTGCCAACGCTTGAATCGCATCTAAACGTGATTGTTTGAGGTTTTCAGCATCTGTATTGGCAGCAATTACGGCAGCGTTCATGGCCGTAATGCCGTCATCGCGGGCAGTATTGACATCAGCAATCGTTGTTTGATCGTCAATATTAGCTTGCGCCGCCTTATAAGCAGATGTGACTTGTTGGTGTGCCGCCGCTTTTTGCGCAGCCGTCAATTTCGTATTCCCATCAATCTGGGCATCAGCTTTTTGCTTAGCAGTCGTTAATTGCGTTTGCGCATCAGCTTGTGCTTTTTGCAAATCGTTTTGGTCAGCAGCCGTCGTCACGACATCATTGATTTGCTTAATACCAGCATTAGCAACATTTTGCACCGCACTAATCGCCGTTTGGCTAGCCAAATTATCATTAGCTTCTTTAAAGGCTGATTCAATTTGCTGAATATAATCTTGTTTTTGTGCATCCGTCAAATTAGCATGCGCATTAACCTGCTTTTCAGCGGTATCTTTAGCAGACTCTAATTGCTCCTTAGCCAAATCTTTAGCTTGCTGCAAGGCCGTCGCTGTACTATTGGCATCGGCAACCGCATTATTAATCTGCGTCACTCCATCTGCTTGCGCTTGGGCAATGCTTTGCACATTACCAGCTGCTTTGACATTAGCCACCGCTTGGTCAAAGGCAGTATTCACAGCAGTCGTAGCAGCAGTTTTTTGATCCGGTGTTAAATTCAATTGGTCTAACTTAGCTAAAGCCTGCGTCTTAGTTTCTTGTAAAACAGCAATGGCGTTGGCTTGATCATTAACCAAATTCTGGGCATCCGTCGCTGCTTGTTGCATTTGGTCAATACCCGTTTGTTGTTGAGTCGTGACAGCTGCGGTGGTGGTTGCATTATCAACAGCCGTTACGGCAGCATCATGGGCTTGGTTGACTTGCTGTTCAGCCGCCGTTTTTTGTGCTGGTGTGTTCCAATTTAATTGGTCAATTTTAGCTAAAGCAGCTGCTTGTTCTTGGTCTAAAGCTTGTTTGGCACTAGTTTGAGCAGTCGTTAATGCGGCTGTATTTTCTGTTTGGGCCGTGGTCAAAGCGGCTGCAATTTGCTCTTCGCCAGTTGTTTGTTCAGTGGCTATTTGAGCTGGATCAGTTTCCTTGCTAATTTGGGCAAAGGCCTGATCATAAGCAGCTTTAGCTTGATCTTGATAGGTTTTCTTTTGTGCACTTGTTAAATTAGTCAAGCCATTAATATCCGTGGTGATCGATTGTAACTTATTAGCTAACGCTTGTTGCGCATTGGTTTTAGCAGCAGCTAATTGGGCAGTGGCTAAAACTTGGTTGATGGCTTTGACGCCCGCGGACGTTTCCTGATCAGCAGCTGTTTGCGTCTTAGCTGCCGTTAAATTAGCTGAAGCTTCATTATAAGCAGCTGTCAAATCTTGTTGTGCTGTTGTCAAAGCAGTTCCTGTAATGCCAGCACTCGTCAATTGGGCTTCCACATTAGCTTTTGCGTTATCTAATTGGGCTTGATCTTGTAATTTATTAATAGCTAATTCACCAGCAGTTTGCGCCGTTGTAACATCATCGTTAGTGGTAGCAGAATCAATGTTTGATTTAGCACTAGTTGCGGCATTGTCAACCGCGTTTTTGGCAGCAGTAATTTGTTCTGGTGTTAAGCTCGAATTACTTTCAATTGCCGTTTTGGCAGCCGTAGCGGCGGCATCAATCGCGGCATCGGCATTATCCTTAGCTTGTTGTAACTGGTGCGCACTGACAGCAGCCGTAGCAGCTTGCGTAATTTTGGGCAAATCAGTACTAATTACTTGATTAACCGCACTTTGTTTAGTTGCTGCCGTCAAATTGTCAGTAGCTGTTTGATACGCTTGACTGATGGAAGCTTTCGCAGTACTTAATTCTGGATCTTCAGTAATGCCAGCGTCACTTAATTGCTGCAAAGCACTAGCTTGAGCATTATCTAATTGCGCCTGGGCTTCTAGTTTATTGATTGCTAACTTACCAGCGGTTTGCGCAGAATTAACAGCGCTTGTAGTTGTAGCAGTATTAACATTATTCTTAGCTTGATTGGCAGCAGTCGTAATTTGATTCTTAGCCGTATTACGTTGAGCTGGTGTCAGGCTCGTATCGTTATCAATTGCAGTCTGAGCAGCATTAGCGGCAGCATCAATGGCCGCATTAGCTTCATCTTTAGCTTGTTGTAATTGATGATCATTCACAGCAGATGTGGCCGCAGCGGTAATTTTTGGTAAATCAGTACTAATGACATCATCAACACCGGCTTGATCATTAGCATTCGTTAAATTCGTATTTGCTGTTTGGTAAGCTTGACTAATTGCAGCTGTTGCATTATCTAAGTCTGTCCCCGTTAGCCCAGCATCATTTAATTGCTTCAAGGCGCTGGCTTGGGCGTTATCTAATTGCGCTTGCGCTTTAGCTTTACTAATTGCCAATTCACCGGCTGTTTGAGCAGTGTTAATGCCATCGGTGGTTGTAGCAGAGGCAATATTGGTTTTAGCATTGGCTGCAGCATCATCAACCGCCGTTTTAGCAGCAGTAATTTGCTCCGATGTTAAGCTGGAATTACTTTCAATTGCCGTTTTGGCAGCACTGGCGGCGGCATCAATGGCTGCATCCGCATCAGACTTAGCTTGTTGCAATTGATGATCGTTCACAGCTGTTGTAGCCGCAGCGGTAATTTTTGGTAAATCGTTATTAATAACGGCATCGACACCAGCTTGATCATTAGCATTCGTTAAATGATCAGTAGCCGTTTGGTAAGCTTGACTAATGGCATTTTGTGCAGTAGTTAAGTCTGTTCCCGTTAGGCCAGCGTCACTTAATTGCTTCAAGGCGCTCGCTTGGGCGTTATCTAATTGCGCTTGCGCCTTGACTTTACTAATTGCTAATTCACCGGCTGTTTGAGCAACGGTAATACCATCAGTAGTCGTAGCAGAGGCAATATTGTTTTTAGCTGCCGTTACAGCATCATCAACCGCCGTTTTGGCAGCAGCAATTTGCTCCGGTGTTAAGCTCGAATTACTTTCAATCGCTGTTTTGGCAGCCGTGGCAGCAGCATCAATGGCGTCATCGGCCGTATCACGACTGGTTTGTAAAGCAGCGGCCACTTCAGGATCCACATTCAATGGTGTCAAACCGTCAACAAAATCTTTATTGGCACTGAAAGTTAAAGTGTCACCGGGTTGTAATGTATCAGCGGGAATATCAAAACTAAAGTTACCAGCAGCATCAGTCTTCGCCATATATTTAGGAGTAGTATCGCGCCAATAATCAGCAGCGACAGTACCTGTCATTGGTGTCTGCGTACTACCGTGGTTCACAGTCACGTAGATATAGGTATTGCTGAGATCAGCACCAGCAGTCTTCGAACTAACATGACCTGTAACGTGTGTCTTATCAGTATCAATAGCCACATTATCCACGTCAATAAACGGACCTGCGGAAATAAACTCTAACTTCTTACCTGTCAAACTTTGATCACTTAACCAACCAACAACTTGTTGTTCAGCGTCAGAAGTTTTGCCCACAATATCACTCGTCGCACTAGCATCACTAGGTGCATTAATTGTGCCAATAGTATTGTTATTAACTTTTAAAGATAACTTATCTAATGGACCGGAAGTTTCTGTTCCGTGAACAAACTTCACATCATTTAACGTTAAGGTACTATTGTTAATCAATTTAGCATTGGCGTTATTGCTGGCATCTAAGACAAAGTCTTTCGGGTTATCAATATTGACCTTGGCTCCAGAAATATTCAATAAGGTCATGGCGCCGGTACCATCAACCGCCACCTTAAAAGTTCCACCGGTATTATTGATAGAACCGTTGCTACTGATATTAACGATAGAGCCCTTAAATGTATCCATGTTCTGACCATTAATATTGAAGCTAGAGCCTTCGTCAAGGTTTAAACTACCACCAACGGATACCAAGTTTTGATAAATGGTACCATCACTATTGATGTTTACAGTGGAACCCGATTCAAGATTAATTTTAGAACCATTACCAATATTAATGGCTTGCGCTGTATCTTTAGCGTCTTCACCAGCTACGTTGATATTTAAAGTGGACCCATCTTTGGCATCAATAGTTCCTGCACCATTAATATAAATACCAGCAATATTACTATAAAAAGCTTCTGACCATTGGCCATGGCTATGAGGATTTAAGGTAACCTTAGAACCAGAATCTAAAGTAACATTGCCCCCAGCACCAATTTGAATAACTTGATCTCTGTAACTAGTACCTGTAAATGTTGCATTTGATTCAAATTCAACGGCACCAGAACCACTAATTTCAATAACTTGTTGCGGATTGTAGCCCGTGCTAGTAACCGTGCCCGACCCATCTGGTGCATCATAACTTGGAACTGACGTGGCTTGAACGTTGTTCCGAATCACCACGGTTTGCCCATTAGCGTGAATCATCTGTTTGCCGGTATAAGTAATATTGTCAAAAACAATGGTCTGACCACGATTAATACTACCATCACTATTAACAGTATTGGATTTACCTGATGGATTAATAATCCCCCAATAATTAGAACCATAGAAATCAATATTCTTAAAGGTAATTGTATTGTCACCATTACCTGTAGTAAAACGCATATCCCGCATATCCAAATAATAGCGATTAGTTCCAGCTGACTCAATTGTCACATCTCGATTAACTATCTGCATATCGGTATTACCAGTTAATGTCATATCATTGTCCAAGATAATCGTATTAACATTGGCATTAGCGGCAGCAGCAGCTAACTCTACTTGATTCGTGACATGTGCAACTGTGTCATCAAAATTACTAATTTGTGGCTTCGTTGTGGTGTTCGTTGCTGCCACTGCAGCAGGTTTAACTTGTTGTTCATTATTTGTAGCCGCAGTTTCATCTGGTTGCTCATTGGTTCCTGTATTGGTTGACGTGTCCGTATTACTACTTGATTCGTCGTTAGCAGTAGTCGGGGTCGCGTCAGTAGCACTTGCTGTCGTAGTTTGAGCAGTATTGGTGTCATCTTGAGTTGGTGCTGGAGTAGTTGTTGTATTGTTTGCTTCAGCCTGATTATCGACAGTTTTAGTTTGTAAGCTATTAGCTTGTTGTACAACGGTTTGAATTTGGGCTTTCGCCGTAGTTTGGATATTAGTTAAGTCAGAACTGGTTTGTGCTTGGTCAATTTGAGTAGCAAATTGCGTACTAATCTCCTGCAACTTTTGTTGCAAGGAAGATGTTTGCTCTGCTGCTAATTGCAAATCAGTAATTTGATTCTTGGCCGTTTGAACATTCAGTTGCAAAGCACTATTGGCCGCTACTTTACCAGCTGCTAAATCAGTTGTTTGATTCGTGGTAGACGTAGTGGTATCCGGTGTTGCTTGGACATTGGCTTGACTGGCGGCATTATTATCATCAACATTGTCAGCTGCGGCGTTAGTCTTATTAACGCTCAACCATAAAGTTGATGAAAATAATGTCACCCCTAAAGTCATAAGTAATTTCTTTTTCTTCATTATGAGTCCCCTCAATTCAGATTAAGTAATAATTGTCAGCTAATTGCTTTTTATTAGTTGCCAAAAATCGCAAAAATTATCGTTAAAATAAGAATATTAACTAATTTAATACTTAAATTTAACCACTTTTATATAAAAATAGCCAATTATTCGCATTATTTTTATTGATATATAACTTTATAGCAACAAAAAAGCGACAATTGTTGGAGTAATTGTCGTTTTTTAAATATTTTTAATTTAAATTAATTAGTTTTTTAGGTAGTAAATATCCACAATTTGATTAGTATCAGTAGCTACAACATCCTGCGCATCAACCTTAGACTGATTGGCTTGATAACCGTTAATTGTAGGAACAGTAACTGCAGCCCATTTGCCGGTATTCCAATCACCGTAAACTGTCTGTCCAGTATTTACATCAAGATCAACACTGCGATTGAGAACAACTACTTGGTTTTGTGTCTTGATAATGCCACTGGGATAATGAATATTGATAGTCCGCACCACCGTCTTCGTTTGCATTTGCGTTTGTTTAGCGACTGCAACTTGCAACACTTGATCTCCAGACGCATCAACTGTTACTGTTGCTTGCGGAAAATCAATAATATCGTAACCAGCAGGGGCATGATAATTGATATTCAATACATCACCAAGATAACCAGTTAATTTTTGAGTACCAACTACTTGACCAGCTAAAACATATTGAATTGTAACAGTTTGTTCAGCTGGTGTGTAATAAATATCCACAGTTTGATCCATTGAATCAGCTGTAATGTCAGTTGCTGGCACTTGTGTGACATTTGCTTGATAACCCGCAATCTCTGGAACATCATATTCTGACCATTGCACTTTAGACCAATCACCATAAGTTGTGGTGCCATCATCATGCTTAGTAACAACCCGTTGAATCATGCCTGTTTGCGTCTGCGTTTGAATCGAACCATCTGGTTGATGGAGATTAATAGTACGTGTTACTGCCCTAGCTTCAACATCTCTTGGAACTGGATTTTCAGTATCCCAATCATAAGTAGTAACTTGATTACGTCCTGGCATATTCATCAATTCATGAGAAGTGTATTTTGTGCCTTGATCTGATCCACTAGTTGCTATCCAATATGGTGATTGAACAACCAAATTGGTACCTGCTACTGGTGTTCCTTGCACAGGAACATCTGGTAAATCAGCATTACTAAATGCCTCCATATCATTATCATAATAATTATAAAAACGCAGGTTGCTTCCCAATACTAAATGAGAAAGATTAACATCATTAGCAAACATATACTCAAATTTATAATTCTCTAAATTATTCATTTTAAGACTGCTGAGATTGAGACTTTGTAAAGAAATATTATTATCAAACATCCCCATCATGTCGTCAACTTTATCAGTATTAAAAGTACTAAGATCTAAATTCTTCAGACTTCTATCTTGAATAAACATATAACTCATATCAGTCACATTAGACGTATCAAGATAATTTAAGCCGTTGATTTTCTGTAAATTGGGTAAGTAAGCAAAAAAGTACACTAAATTATCGTTTACCGACACACCTTGATCAAAATTTATTTCGGTTACTTCATTATTATATTCATCATATCCCAATACTTCATCATAAATTCCGGTTCCTCGATTTTCTATCTGTCCGGCATGAAAAGTTAAAGTATAGTCATTTCCTTGATGTATAAAATCCCAATTACTGGTTCCCCAAGTACCACTAGTAATTAACTCACTACTTGATGGGGAATTATCTGAAATAGAATTACTGTCCGGAGTAATTGTCACAGAAGTAGCTGGAGCAGTAGACTCCGATTGTTCACTAGTTGAATCAGTAGCTGCACTACCAGCTTGTAAAGCAGGACTATTATTTGCATCGTTAATATCACTTGGCTGCAAACTATTATTAGCCGCACTATCTGAGAGTACATTACTATCTGAAGTATTGGCAGCCACCTCAGTGGTCGCATCTGATGTTGTTGCCACAGGATTTACATCAGTAGTGGAATTTGTTGGAGTATTTTGAACTGTGGTTTCTGTAGTGGCAGTTGTATCGGCATAAATTTGTTGTTGCGTCAATACCAAACCACAGACTAATCCCAAAAAGACCCCAGCTGTTGTTATTTTTTTCTTCGAATTCATTCGTAGATTCCTTTTTTGCATATTTTTTAAATTATAATTAAATATTAAAACTATTAATTAAAAAATCAAGTATAATATTAAAAACATTGCAAATATGAATTAAAAATTACATTTTAAAGCATATAAAAAAGCAATTCTTCACATTAGAAGAATTGCTTTTCTTTGGTTCTAGTCACTTAAAACATTTTGTTGTTCAACCCATTCGTTAGCGGCAACTCGGTAATAAACATGACCATTAACAATTAATTGGTAATCATAACGCCATGCATTAGTATTCGCTAAGGTTTGAGTGGTCGATTTAACCATTAAGCTTTTGGCCGCATCATAAACATAAACTGCAACATTAGAATTATTCACTGCTAATGTGCCCACTTTTTTATTAATAACCATAGCTTGTGGTGTCCAATTAATATCAGAAGCTGCCAAGTATTCATTTGGTGCAACTTGGTAATAAGCCTGACCATTAATCATTTCTTGAGCACCATTAGTCAACCACTGAGTACCAGCAGTCAAACTGCGGTTAGCAATGATTTGTCCTTCGGCATCATAGACAGGAACGGTCTTTTGTGCTAAGTCTGAGCGTACGGTCAAGACTCCATCAACTACCGTTGCTTGCTTAGCCGTATTAAAGTTCACGTCACTCGCCTTCAGATATTCGTTTGGTGCCACGTGATAGTAAAGTTCACCATTAATCATGGTACGATTATTGGTCTTCCAACTAGTCTTTGCTCCGACTACACGATCAATAGCTTGACCATTTTGATCATACAAGGTCACAAAGCCCGCATTAACGTTTGGTTTAACCGTAACTACCCCAGAAATAGCAGTGTTCGTTGGTGTCGTAGTTGGTTGTTTATCTGCATCCGAATCATCTGTGCTTGGCAACGTAATGATTGGTGGTTGATTATCTAATACCATATCCCGTAATAAAGAATTAAAGTTTTCAATACCAGCAATTCCATTCAAGGCCGCACCCGTATTCGTAGTACTATCATTCACTTCTTGTTGCGCTGCAGCATGGTTATCAGCTAACTGTTGTTTTAACTGATCCTTCTTAGCTTGAGAAATATGCAAATCATCAATTTGCTTATTAGCCGTTGCTAAAGCCTGATATAAAGCTTGGTTGGCATCTGCTTTGGCTTGATTGACATCACTAGCAACATTTTGAACGGTCACTGCATGAATTGCTTGAATACCTTGATCACTAGCGATATGCACAGCTGCTGAAGACTGAGCTTGCTTGACTTGCAATTTGGCTTGATCAAACGCACTTTGGGCATTAGCCAGTAAAGCTTGCTTTTTATCATCGGTTACTGTCATAGCATTGATTAACTGATTAGCGTTAGTCAAAGCATTTTGTAACGCTGCAATGGCATCAGTTTGCGCTTGCGCTAAGTTGTGATTAGTATTGGCTGCTACCAAATCATTGAGCGCTTTAGAACCTGCAGTTTGCGCCGTTGTTGCGGCAGTAATTTGTGTAGCCTGATTAATTGCCGTCAGTGCTTGATCATAAGCTTGTTGAGCTTGCTGTATTAAAGCAGTCTTTTGCTTAGGTGCTAAGTTCATAGCATTAATAGCCTGATTAGCCGCATTCAACGAAGCTTGCAAATCGTGTTGAGCATTTAACTTGGCAGTTGCTAACGCATCAGCGTCAGCCTGTTGGGCGCTAGTCACAACCGCAGTCAATTGTTTTACACCGTCAGTTTGCGCTGTCGTTACAGCCATTGGTGTTTGAGCCGCATTTACTGCTGAAATTGCAGCATCATGCGCTTGTTGAGCTTGACTCTTGAAGTCTGCTTTTTGCTTAGCCGTCAAGTTGGATAATTGATCAATGGCCGCATTAACTTGAGCTAGCTGATCAGCTAAAGCTTGTTGGGCAACAGTTTGGGCATTAGTCAATTCAAAAGCAGCTATAGCAGTATCGGCAGTTGTAGCAATTTGCTTCGTACCATCAGCTTGGGCTGCCTGCAAATCAGTTGGATTATGTGTGTCATTAACTTTGGTTTTTGCTTGCTCAACAGCAGCTTGCACTTGTTGTTTTGCAGTGGCTTTTTGCTCGGCTGTTAAGCTGGAAGCATCAATTTTAGCATTGGCCGCCGTTTGCGCATTGGTTAATTCTGTCACTACGGCTGCTTGAGCTTGGCTTAAAGCATAAGCATCAGAACCTTCTGCGGTGTCCAAAACTTTGTCAATATTCGTCTTACCTTCAGCTTGGGCGCTGGTCACATCAGCAACCGTCTTTGCCGCATTAACTGCCGCTATTGCAGCATCATGCGCTTGTTGGGCTTGGTTCTCCAGGTCAGTCTTTTGTTGATCCGTTAAATTCTTGAGTTTATCGATTTGTGCATTGATATTCGATAATTCAGTATCTAATTTTTGCTGAGCAGCTGCTTGGGCATTGGCTAATTCACCCGCGGCAATGGCAGCAGCACCGGCTTGGGTAATTGCAGCCTGACCGTTATCTTGTTCTGTGGCTAGATCAGTTGGGTTAGTAGCCGCATTAACTTTAGCAGCAGCGACATCATAAGCGTCCTGAACTTTTTGTTTAGCAGCTTGCTTTTGCTCATCACTTAAGCTAGAAGCAACAATCTTATTATTAGCAGCTTTTTGTGCAGCAGACAAAGCAGCTAAAACGTCAGTCTTACTATTTTGAAGTGCCGTAGCATCAGAAGTATTGGCAGTATCCAAGACTTTGTCAATGTTCGTCTTACCTGTATTTTGTGCGTTTGTCACATCGCCTACATTCGTTGCCGTGTTAACTGCCGTCATCGCATCATCATGAGCCTTTTGTGCTTGCGCTTTAGCAGCAGACTTTTGATCAGCTGTTAAGTTCTGTAATTGATCAATTTTACCTTTAACTTTATCCAATTCAGAATCTAAGGCCGCTTTAGCTGCTGTTTGCGCGTTCGCTAATTCACCCGCGGCAATGGCATCAGCACCGGCTTGAGTAATCGCATTTTTGCCATCAGTCTGTGATTTGTTCATATCAGTTGGATTAGTAGCACTATTAACTTGGGCTGCTGCTGCATCATAAGCGTCCTGAACTTTTTGTTTAGCAGCCGTCTTTTGCTCATCTGTCAAACTGGAAGCAGCAATCTTATCATTAGCAGCTTTTTGTGCATCACTTAATGCAGTTAAGGCATTAGTTTGGCTTTGACCCAAGGCGCTAGCGTCATCACTCTGAGCCGTTGTTAAAGCAGCACCAATCTTAGTAACACCCGTAGTTTGTGCACTAGTAACATCAGCTACTGTGGTTGAATTATTAACCGCGTTGAGCGCAGCATCGTGGGCCTTTTGCGCTTGAGATTTAGCCACGGCTTTTTGGTCAGCTGTTAGATTCTGTAATTGATCAATTTTACCTTTAACCTTATCTAGTTCAGAATCTAAGGCCGCTTTAGCTGCTTTTTGCGCATTCGATAATTCACCCGCGGTAATGGCAGCATCTCCGGCTTGCATAATCGCATTTTTGCCATCAGTCTGTGCTTTGTTCATATCAGTTGGATTAGTAGCACTATTAACTTGGGCTGCTGCTGCATCATAAGCAACTTTAACTTTTTGCTTAGCAGCTTGCTTTTGCTCATCACTTAAGCTAGAGGCATCAATCTTATCATTAGCAGATTTTTGCGCATCATTTAATGCTGTTAAGGCAGCTGTTTTACTTTGACCTAAAGCATTTTTGTCATCAGTTTGAGCAGTCGTTAAGGCTTTGTCGATGTTTGTCTTACCTGTCTCTTGTGCACTGGTGACATCAGCTACTGTTGTCGCAGTGTTAACTGCTGTAACGGCATCATTATAAGCTTGTTGTGCTTGCGCTTTAGCAGTAGCTTTTTGCGTATCCGTTAAATTCTTAAGTTGATCAATTTCATTATTAACTTTATCTAATTCATTATCTAAAGCATCCTTAGCCGCAGACTGCGCATTCGCTAATTCACCCACAGCGATGGCATCAGCACCGGCTTGCGTAATCGCTGCCTGGCCAGTACTTTGTGCTGCTTGTAAATCTGCGGGATTTGTCGCTGACTTAACTTGTTGTGCTGCTTTATCATACGCAGCTTGCACCTGTTGTTTAGCCGCCGTCTTTTGCTCAGCCGTTAAACTGGAAGCATCAATCTTGGTATTAGCGTCGTTTTGTGCCGTCGTTAAAGCAGTTAAAACATTAGTTTGACTTTGACCCAAAGCGCTAGAATCATCACTCTTAGCTGTCTCTAAAGCAGCGTCAATCTTGGTAATCCCGGTATTTTGTGCACTGGTTACGTCAGCAATGGTTGTTTCCGCATTCACGGTCTTAATCGCATTATCATGGGCTTGCCGCGCCTGATTCTTAGCAGTAGCTTTTTGCGTATCCGTTAAATTCTTAAGTTGATCAATTTCATTATTAACTTTATCTAATTCAGAATCCAAAGTATCCTTGGCTGCTGCTTGGGCATTCTCCAATTCATCAGCAGCAATAGCATTGTCACCAGCTTGCGTAATCGAAGCCGTACCAGCACTTTGGGCAGCTGCTAAATCAGTTGGATTCGTTGCTAAATTAACTTGTGCTGCAGCCGAGTTGTAAGCAGCTTGCACTTGTTGTTTGGCAACTTGTTTTTGCTCATCACTTAAGCTAGAAGACTCAATCTTGGCATTAGCAGCGTTTTGTGCCGTCGTTAAAGCAGTTAAGGCATTAGTTTGGCTTTGACCCAAAGCCTTATTGTCATCAGTTTGAGCCGTTGTTAAAGCAGCGTCAATCTTCGTAATGCCCGCAGTTTGGGCACTAGTAACATCAGCTAACGTTGTTGCCTGATTCACAGCTGTGATTGCAGTATCATACGCTGTTTGTGCTTGGGCTTTAGCAGCAGCTTTTTGGTCAGCTGTTAAGTTCTGTAATTGGTCAATTTGATCCTTGACCTGAGATAATTCAGCAGCTAATTTTTGTTGAGCTGCTGTTTGCGCGTTCACTAATTCACCCATTGCAATAGCATCAGCACCCGCTTGTGTAATCGCAGCCTGACCGTCAGTTTGTGCTTGGTCCAAATCAGTTGGGTTAGTAGCGCTATTAACTTTTTCTACCGCAGCATTATAAGCAGCTTGCACTTGTTGTTTAGCAGCTTGTTTTTGCTCATCGCTTAAGCTAGAAGCCTCAATCTTGGCATTAGCATCGTTTTGCGCAGCAGCCAAGGTATCTACAACATCACTCTTACTACTTTGAAGAGCTGCAGCATCAGAAGCACTAGCAGTATCCAAAGCTTTATCAATGTTCGTTTTACCCGCATCTCGTGCAGTTGTCACATCAGCTACCGTTGTTGCCGCACTAACCGCCGTCATTGCAGCATCACGGGCTTTTTGTGCTTGCGCTTTAGCGTCGGCTTTTTGATCAGTGGTTAAGTTCTGCAATTGATCAATTTGATCGTTAACCGTCTGTAATTCAGCATCTAAAGTGCTGTGAGCTGCAGACTTTGCATTGGCTAATTCACCAGCAATAATCGCATTATTAGCAGCCGTATTGATGTCATTAACGCCGTTGTTTTGCGCAGAAGTTAACTCAGTTGGACCGGTAGCTGCTTTAACCTTATCTATTGCTGCATTATAAGCAATTTGCACTTTTTGCTTGGCGGCTGCTTTTTGTTCATCTGTTAAAGTAGAATTATCAATTTGACTATTGGCCGCAGTTTGCGCAGTTGTTAAAGCAGCAGTGGCAGAGTTTTGACTGTTTTGAAGATCACTAGCGTCATCATTATTAGCCATATTCAGTGCTGCATTAATATTTTCAATTCCCGTCTTTTGAGCATTAGTGACATCAGCTACTGTTGTCGCCGTGTTAACTGCCGTTACAGCATTATCATGCGCCGTTTGTGCTTGGTTCTCAGCGTCGGCCTTTTGATCAGCCGTCAAGTTCTGTAATTGACCAATTTGGCTTATGACATTGGCTAAATCTGTGTCTAAAGCAGTTTTAGCAGCATCCTGAGCATTGATCAATTCACTAGCGGAAATAGCAGCAGCGCCAGCTTGTATAATCGCATTTTTACCATCAGTTTGTGCCTGGTCTAACTCGGACGGATTAGTAGCAGTATTAACTTGGGCTACGGCTGCATTATAAGCTGCTTGAACTTTTTGCTTAGCAGCAATCTTTTGTTCATCACTTAAACTAGAAGCAGCAATTTCATCATTAGCAGATTGTTGAGCAGCAACCAAAGCAGCCAAAACATCATTCTTACTATTTTGGAATGTTGTTGCATCAGAATCATTGGCGGTCTTCAAGGCATCATCAATATTCGTTTTGCCTGTCTCTTGGGCAGCTGTTACGTCAGCCACCGTTGTCGCCGCATTAATCGTCTCAACTGCATCATCATAGGATTTTTGCGCTTGCGCTTGGGCGTCGGCTTTTTGGTCAGCTGTTAAGTTCTGTAATTGGTCAATCTGATCCTTGACCTGAGATAATTCAGCAGCTAATTTTTCTTGAGCTGTCGCTTGCGCATTCGCTAATTCACCAGCGGTAATGGCATTATCGCCAGCTTGCAGAATCGCATTTTTACCATCAGTTTGTGCTTGATCCAAAGCAGTTGGGTTATTAGCACTATTAACTTGGGCTACGGCTGCATCATAAGCGTCCTTAACTTTTTGTTTGGCAGCCGTTTTTTGCTCATCACTTAAGCTAGAAGCAGCAATCTTAGCGTTGGCATCGTTTTGTGCCGTAACTAAAGCATTTAAAGCGGTAGTTTGATTTTGACTCAAGACATTATTGTCATCAGTCTGGGCCGTTGTTAAGGTAGCATCAATATTGGCAATCCCCGTATTCTGTGCACTAGTGACATCAGCTACCGTTGTCGCCGTGTTAACTGCAGTTACAGCATTATCATGCGCTGTTTGTGCTTGATTCTCAGCGTCGGCCTTTTGATCAGCGGTCAAGTTCTGTAATTGAGCAATTTTACCTTTAACTTTATCTAATTCAGAATCCAAAGCCGTTTTAGCTGCTGTTTGCGCATTCGATAATTCACCCGCGGTAATAGCAGCAGCACCGGCTTGCGTAATCGCCGTCGTGCCAGCAGTTTGTGCTGCTTGTAAATCTGCGGGATTCGTCGCTGCTTTAACTTGTTGTGCTGCTGCATCATAAGCGTCCTGGACTTTTTGCTTAGCCGCCGTTTTTTGCTCAGTCGTTAAACTAGAAGCCTCAATTTTAGCGTTGGCATCGTTTTGTGCCGTAGCTAAGGCAGTCAAGGCCGTAGTTTGGCTTTGAGCCAAGGCACTAGCATCATCACTCTTAGCTGTCTCTAAAGCAGCGTCAATCTTAGTGATCCCGGTATCTTGTGCACTGGTTACGTCAGCAATGGTTGTTGCTGCATTTATGTCTTTAATCGCAGCATCGTAGGCCTTTTGTGCTTGTGTTTTAGCGGCGTCTTTTTGATCAGAGGTTAAGTTTTGTAATTGATCAACTTGATCATTGACTTGCGATAATTCAACAGCTAATTTTTGTTGAGCTGCTGTTTGCGCGTTCACTAATTTACCCGCAGCAATAGCATCCTCACCCGCTTGTGTAATCGCCGTCGTACCAGCAGTTTGTGCTGCTTGTAAATCTGCGGGATTTTTCGCTATCTCAACTTGTTGTGCTGCTGCATCATAAGCATCCTGAACTTTTTGCTTAGCCGCCGTCTTTTGATCAGCAGTCAAACTGGAAGCCTCAATTTTGGCGTTGGCATCGTTTTGTGCCGTAGCTAAGGCAGTTAAGGCATTAGTTTGGCTTTGCCCCAAAGCCTTAGTGTCATCACTCTTAGCTGTCTCTAAAGCAGCGTCAATCTTAGTAATCCCGGTATTTTGTGCACTGGTTACGTCAGCAATGGTTGTTGCTGCATTCACGTCCTTAATCGCAGCATCATGATCCGCTTTTGCTTGAGACTTAGCAACCTGCTTTTGATCAGCTGAAAGGTTTTGTAATTGATCAATCTGATCATTGACTTGCGATAATTCAGCGTCTAATTTTTGTTGGGCTGCTGTTTGCGCATTGGCTAATTTACCTGCCGCAATAGCATCCTCACCAGCTTGCGTAATCGAAGCTGTACCCGCACTTTGGGCAGCTGCTAAATCAGTTGGATTCGTTGCTAAATTAACTTGTGCTGCAGCCGAGTTGTAAGCAGCTTGCACTTGTTGTTTGGCAGCTTGTTTTTGCTCATCACTTAAGCTAGAAGCCTCAATCTTAGCATTAGCGTCGTTTTGCGCCGTCGTTAAAGTAGTTAAGGCATTAGTTTGGCTTTGCCCCAAAGCCTTATTATCATCAGTTTGAGCCGTTGTTAAAGCAGCGTCAATCTTCGTAATACCCGCAGTTTGGGCACTAGTAACATCAGCTACCGTTGTGGCCTGATTCACAGCTGTGATTGCAGCATCATACGCTGTTTGTGCTTGGGCTTTAGCAGCAGCTTTTTGTGTATCCGTTAAGTTCTGCAATTGATCAATTTGATCATTTACCCGAGATAATTCAGCAGCTAATTTTTGTTGAGCTGCTGTTTGCGCGTTCACTAATTCACCTGCCGCAATAGCGTCAGCACCGGCGTTCGTAATGGCTGTCTGGCCAGCAGTTTGTGCTGCTGCTAAATCAGTCGGATTCTTAGCACCATTAACTTGTGTTACTGCTGCATCATAAGCAGCTTGCACTTGTTGTTTGGCAGCTTTTTTTTGCTCATCACTTAAGCTAGAAGCTTCAATCTTGGCATTAGCGTCATTTTGTGCCGTAGTTAAAGCAGTTAAGGCAGCAGTTTGACTTTGACTCAAAGCCTTAGTGTCATCAGTCTGAGCCGTTGTTAAAGCGGCGTCAATCTTACTAATTCCCGTTTTTTGAGAAGTTGTGACATCAGCTACCGTTGTGGCCTTATTAACAGCCGTAACAGCAGCATCATGGGCTGTTTGCGCTTGGGCTTTAGCAGCAGTTTTTTGCGTATCCGTTAAGTTCTGCAATTGCTCAATCTGATCATTGACTTGCGATAATTCAGCGTCCAAAGCTTTTTTAGCACTAGCTTGCGCATTGGCTAATTCACCTGCAGTAATCGCAGTATCTGCTGCATTGGCAATAGCACTTTGACCATTCTTTTGGGCCGTTTGTACAACAGTTGGGTCAGTCGCAGCATTGACTTGCGTCTTGGCCGAATCAAATGCTGTCTGTACCTTTTGTTTAGCGGCTTTCTTTTGGGCAGCACTCAAACTTGAACCATCAATTTTGGTATTGGCTGTCGTCTGTGCTTGAGTTAAAGCTGCTAAAGCGGCTGTTTGGGCCGCATTCAAAGCATCACTACTATTAGCAGTATCTAAAACCGCATCAATATTAGTAATCCCTGTTTTTTGCGCTAGAGAAACTGAGGCGTGATCAGCAGCGGCGTTCACATTCGTTACAGCATCATCGTGAGCTTTTTGTACTTGCGCTTTTAATGCAGTGACTTGAGTGGTTGTCAGGTTTTTCAAACCGTCAATTTGATCATTAACCGTTGCTAACTCAGTATCTAAAGCTTGAGTAGCAGCTAATTTATCGTTAGCCAACACACCAGTATTAATTGCGTCCATGGCTGCTTGATTCATCTGTGTTTGACCAGTTTTTTCAGCAGTCGTGGCTGCCTGGCTATCAGTAGCAGCATTAATTTTCTTTTCAGCAGCTGTATATAAATTATCGACTTGAGTCATGGCCGCTACTCTTTGCTCAGCTGTTAATTTCGACTTGCTCAATTGATTATGTGCTGCCGTTTGCGCAGCCTTTAACGCAGTAATGGCATCCGCTTTAGCCTTCGTCAAAGCGGTAGTATCATCATCTTGCGCCGTCTTAGCCACGGCATCAATTGCGGTCACACCAGCTGTTTGCGCATTAGTTATATCAGTTGTATTTGTAGCAGCTGTTACTTGAGCAACAGCTGTGTCATGTGCTTGTTGGGCTTGGGCTTTTAAAGTAGTTTTTTGCGTATCTGTTAAATTCTTAAAACCATTAATCTGACCATTAACTTTCGTCAATTCATCATCCAAGGT
This sequence comes from Bombilactobacillus sp. ESL1187, assembly GCF_058107155.1. Lineage (NCBI taxonomy): Bacteria > Bacillati > Bacillota > Bacilli > Lactobacillales > Lactobacillaceae > Bombilactobacillus > Bombilactobacillus sp. ESL1187. The sequence continues at coordinate 1,049,882 of NZ_JBYLTZ010000001.1, read as the reverse complement.
CTTTTGGGCAGCAGACTTTGCGTTATCTAAAGCACCCGTTGCAATGGCTGTTTGCGCCGCCGCATTAATTGCTGCTACCCCGTTAGTTTGAGCAGTATTAATTGCATCAGCAGATGTAGCCAAATTAACACTCTTTGCCGCCGTTGTATAAGCGTCAGCAACGGCTTGTTGAGCAGTTTGTCTTTGAGCATCAGTTAAGTTAGCTTTAGCGATTTGGTCATTAGCTGCTGTTTGGACGGCTTGCAGTGCTTGAATAGCCGTATCTTTGGTGCTTTGTAAAGCTGCAGCCGCGGCGGCGGCAGCCTCTGGATCAAAGTCTAACGGTTCAATACTATCAACAAAATCCTTATTAGCTGACAGCTCTAAATGATCACCTGGTTGTAATGTATTGGCCGGGATGGCAAAAGAGAAATTACCTTGCGCATCACTTTGCGCCACATACTTAGGTGCACTATCACGCCAATACTTATCTGATGTGTCAAGCGTCCCCGGTAATGGCGTCGTTGTGCCATTACTATGTTTCACTACCACATAAATATATGCATTGGTGTTATTGGTATGACCTGATACAACCGTCTTATCTGGATCAATCGTTGCTTGGTCAACGTCCACAAACGGTCCTGCCGACACAAATTCGATTCTAGAGCCAGTTAAATCCTTACCACTTAGATCACTCACTACTGGTTGTTCGGAAGCATAATTCTCACCGACGATATCACTCGCTGCACTGGCATCTGCAGGATCGTTAATCGTACCAACTGTATCGCTACTGATATTCATGTTTAACTTATCTAGCGGACCAGAAACTGTACCATCAGCACTAATATATTTCACATCATTTAAAGCAAATTGCCCGTCACTAATTAAATGGGCATTACTATTTGTAGTGGCATCTAAGACAAAGTCTTGGGGGTTATCAATATTCACATGAGCACCCGCAATATTTAACAGCGTCGTCGCCCCTGTACCGTCAACCTGGGCTTTAAATGTCCCACCAGTTAAATTAATGGTACCGTTAGTGATATTCAAAATAGGGCCATTAAAGTCATTCATATTTTGGCCGACAATTTCAAAATCAGCTTTGTTATCAACCTGTAAGGTACCACTAATATTTACTAATCCCGAGTAAATAGAACCATTGTTTTTTATATTGACTTTGGATCCTTGTTCCAGATGTAAACTAGAACCAGATCCTAAATTAATCGCTTGAGCCGTATCTTTAGCATCATCACCAACAACATTAATATTCAAAATAGAACCAGCTTGAGCATCAATGGTTCCAGCACTACTAATATAAATTCCAGCAACATTACTACCCGAATTTTGAGCACTAAGCCCATGACTATGGGCATTAAGGTTAACAGTTGCGCCCTTTTCTAAGGTAACCGTTCCAGCCCCTTCAATATCAATTACATCATCTTTATAAGTTGTTCCAGTAAAAGTGGAGCCCTCAGTAAAGTCAACTTTCCCACTACCACTAATCTCAATGACTTGTTGATAATCATCAATTGGTTTAATTACACTATTATCGTATGGACTGACGTAACTAGGTACTGATGAAGCCGAAACATTACCCTTAATGATTACTGTTTGCCCATTGCTAGCATGAATCATCTGGGCTCCAGTATAAGAAATATTATCAAAGGTAATCGTAGGTGTTCCTTGAGGATTAACCACCCCCCAGTAGGTGGAACCATAAATATCTAAATTTTGAAAAGTAATATCCCCCGAGGTAACAACTCGATTGCCACGCATATCTAAATAATAACGATGATCATCAGCTGATTTAACAGTTACCGTTCGATTATCTCCAACGTAAATATCACTATTAGACATATCAGATGCAGTGATTGTAATATCGTTTAACAAAACAATAGTTTTAATTTTATCAATATCAGCTGAATAACCCCCACCAATATTACGAGGAGCCAGCGCGGCTAAAAACTGGTGTGCTGTACTGATATAAACCGTTCCAGTATCGTCTGGTTGTAAAGCGGGATCATCGTCGTATAAGTAATTCGCGATGTGCGGTTTCGTACTTGTAATAGAATTAGATGCACTCGCTGCTGGCGTTGCATCAGTAGCAGTTGGAGTTGTAGAAACATTTTGACTAGCATCCGCGGCTGGCGTTCCAGAAACATTCGCTACACTGGCTGGCGTTTGATCAGTATTAGTAGTTGAAGTGGTATCCGTAGTATTAGTCGTCGCTGGTGCAGACGCAGGGTCAGTTGTGGACGTAGTAGTCACATTCGTATTTGTTGTAGATGTATTATTAGCATCTGACGCCGTATTAGTCGTGGTCAAACTCGTTGCTTGTTGCACAATCGTTTGCACTTGAGCTTGCGCCGTAGCTTGAACTTGTGTGAGCTCAGTGGTGGTTTGGGCTTGTTCCACTTGAGCGGCAAATTGGTCATTGATTCCCTGCAACTGTTGTAACAAGTTGGCTTTTTGCGTAGCATCAATGGTTAAATTGTTAATCTGGCTAGTTGCCGTCTGCACACTTAAATTAATTGCATTTTTGGCCGCAATTTTGCCAGCTGCTAAATCACTTGTTGTTGCAGTAGTATCAGCAGTATTTTGATTATCCGTTGTAGGCGTTACTTGATTAACGCTATCTGGCGTGGCAGTTTCATCAGCTTGCACGCTCGTTTTATTCGTAGCCAACCACAAAGTGGACGAAAATAAAGTCACACCCATAGTTGCTAAAATTCGTTTCTTATTCATTAGTACGTTCTCCCCAATTAAGCAAAAACTATTTCAAACAATTGACAAAAATAAATTACGTTAAAACTGACTTTTCATTGTTTAACGATTGGAAAATTCCATTTGTTTATCGGCAAATAAACAAAAAAATATGCGCTTTTTACATTAGCACAATTAAATTCAAAATCCAACTCAAAAAATTGTGACAAATGCAACAAACACATATCCCGTTAATTAATTTTAATTTATTTTTTATTTAAATAAGAAACGCTCATTCAGCTAACTAGTCATGACCTAATTGTGCTAATTCTTTACTTAATTGCTCCACTGGCGTTTGCATATCTTCTTTAAACCACATTTTTACCGCCGCTAATGTGCCAAAGATGATATAAGTCACTTGAAAGTTACTTAACTCGTTGCCCTGCAAACTACTAATTTGATTCGCCAAGCGTGCTAAATCCCTTTCAAATTTTTCTGAAACGCTAGAATTAATCAAGATCAGACTGCGCTTCGGGTAACGCTTGATATAATTAAAAAAGCGCACGTAATAGTCATACATCGTTAACGGTTGATTATGATTATCCACTAATTGCGTTTGAATAAAGTTATCGATGATCGCAATCATCTCTTGTTCCATTGCTTCCAACACTTCGCTAGTATTGCGATAATATATGTAAAAAGTTGAACGATTGATGCCCGCTTTTTCACATAACTTCTTCACAGTAATTGTCATTAAATCGCTATGTTGTAATAGTTCAATTAACGACGTTTCAATTGCTTTTTTTGTATATTTCACACGCCGATCTTGTGTCCTCATTTACTCTATAATCCCCTTAATTGCCAACAGATTGCTTCCCATTCAGCATTCAACCGGACTAGTAACTACTTTCATCCAGTTGTCGAATCCACCAAGTATCTAGCTAAACACTACTATTAGCTAAATTGTTCTTAGATTCCTGATTTTTCAACTACCTTTTTGCAAAATTTCCTATTACTTGTTAAACACTAATTGTTTTGATTGACATTACATTAGAATTCATTGAAATATCTTCAATGATATCAGAATAATTCATTTTACTAGGAATTTCAATCTCATATATATTAGTGTAAATGTGCTCGTCAGCATCCGCTTGTTGCACATTAAAATTCACATCACGCACCGTAATATTATGCTGATTAAAATACTCCTGAATAAACTCTTTGGTTTCTTTCTTGTGATGATACTGTATCATAATTTTTTTGACGGGTGTAATATGCAAAACACGTTTTAAAAAACCTAACACAATAAAGACCACAATCGTGCCCGCAATAGCAATATCATAATTCCCCATTCCAATTGCCAAGCCTAAACCAGCAACCGTCCACAAACTAGCTGCGGTGGTTAGACCACGCACCGTATGATGATGCACCAAAATTGTTCCAGCACCTAAAAAACCAACCCCACTAACTACCTGCGCAATCAAACGCGCATCATCAGCGCGTAACACGCCCGCATAATGCGGATATCTAGCTGCCATGTTCAAAGCATTAAACCCAATCTCTTTTTGCATCATCGCAATAATACAAGCCCCAACACAAACTAAAATATGCGTTCTCACACCAGCGGAATGATTTTTTTGCTGGCGATTATAACCAATTAACCCCGCACAAAGCACTGCTAGCAGTAACCGCAAGATGATTTCGGTTAAAGGTAAATGTAAATCCATACGATTCTTCCTTTCTTCTATAAAATTTAGGTACAATGCTTTTAATTATACTCATTTTAACTGTGAATTTAAAATATTTATTATCGATTACATAAAAAAACGCTTTGCAAATTTTTTCTTTTGCAAAGCGTTCAGTTTAAACTTATTGATTTAAAACAACGGTGTTTCGATTGTTTCGACATATTCAGCCGTAGCTGGTTGATGATAGAGATCCACACCATCTTTTTGACACAACTGAGCTTGGGCAATCTGTTGCATTTGACTTAACACAACTTGTGAAGTCAAATCTTGGGCCACATTCTTCAACGTCAAAGAAACAATCTTACCTTCTTGGGTAGTGAAATTCATTTTTAATACTTTCATCTGCTAACCTCCTAATTTGCCTGATCAAAAATTAATTGCGAATGGACTGTTAAAGCGGCATCAATTAAACTTGCCCCTGGATTTAAGGCCGCTAACGCCCGACCGACGGTTGCGATTTGGTCATCACTCGGATCAGCAATCACATTCGTTAAATTTTGTTTGAATTGTTGATCACCATTACTTAAGTTAAAAACGAGACTACTATCTTGCCAATTACGTTGTTCTGCCATATTAATTCTCCTCCCTATTAATAGCAGTGGTTACCGGCCGGTAATTACTTGCTACACTATTAATAACGTTTCACCAAATAAAAACGGAACCAAATTAGTCAAAAGAATTTCCTTTTTGTAAAATTTATTCTATAATGTAAAAGGTAGTTATCTTATAGCTTCATAATTTTGGTTTCTAACTCGAAATTTTCATCAATAAAAAAGCCTACTTCAATAAGTAGACTTTTTTTATTGATGAAAATTATTGTTTGATTCCACCATTATAATAGTGGATTAGCTAGCTTTCTCGCTCAACTGTCGTTACTGACGATCTCTTGTCACATCAATATGAATACAATTAACCATTACAAAAATCAGTAATACTAAGCATGAGACTTTAAAGCTCAACCGGTCAATTTTAGTTGGTTGATAAGTTACTGTCACTTGATTAGTGCGTCTAGTGGTCTGAACTGTCAATAATCCGTGCGTTGAACCATACGCAGGCACCAAATGCTGATTAAGTCGCACTTGATACAATGGTCCATAATAAATTAACGGTAACTGTACTTGCGCAGTTCGAGGTTTCGTTTGAAAGTGATACGTTAATTGATTTAACCCACCAACTGGGTGAAATAACTTTTTCTGATCATTCACGTATCCTTGCCCCCAAGGTAACATCTTAATGACCCTTTGTGCGGATTTAGGATAATAATCATTCGGAATTGGATTGTCAGCGTACTGAGCAAAATTAGCATCCGTTAAATTAATTTTATCCCAATTAAAACGGTAATTAACTACCTTTTGCATGGAATTTAAAGTTGCACCACAACTGAGTAGCAACACCAATGCAGTCATCACTAAGCGCCCGTTACGGGCCGTGATTTGTCCACAAGCTTGTGCGGTACACCAAGTAATGCCGAGAGTATAAAATAAATTCAAGCGAAAAGGAAATTGCAACGTATTAATCACCGAATTTTTAAATAAGAACCAAGGAAAGCTCGGCGTCGTTAGCCAAAAGCTCACTAAGCTTAATGCAAAAATCACTTTCCAAGCGCGGGATAATTGGCGCCAACGCACAATTAGATACAGCAGTAGTAGCAAACTCAGGCCGAAAATAACAGGACCCGCGGTATGAGCCGGAAAGGTTAAATTATGCCATAAGGCTACTTTTTGCGCTCCCCAAGAGTAAGCCTTCATTTGGGTAGGAGCTACTTGCGTGGCTTTCAAACCACTGGGGGTCATTAAATAATGCTGGATAAATGGTCCCCAATACCAAACGCTTAGCCCCAAAGTCCAAAGTGTCGCCTTGAGATAAGTTTTAGTTTGTGCCCAACCAAGCGTACGCCGGATTACTAGTCCGACATACCAAACAATCAAACTCACGATGACTAACAACGTGGTCAAGACATGGCTAAATATCAAACCCACCATTGCCAAAATTAGAGCTTTCTTGCCACCTTGTTGCCGAGCGATACAATAAAAGCTGGCAAAAGCGAGGGGCACAAACATCGTTGCCAAAAATTCGCCCAAGTCAAAGCGCGTATACAACACTTGCATGCGGTAAAAAGAAAAAGTATACAAAATGGCAAAACTGACGCTAACTAAGCGTTTTTTAGTGACCTTATAAGCCGCAAAATCACACAAAATTAAGCTCAATAAATTACAGAGTCCCACGTATACATAGAGCGCCAAGACCGGATGATGGGTTAATTTAATCAAAATCACTAGCGGATACAATAACTGCGCTGGATAAAATAGATTCACCAAATTACCGGTTTGCCCAAAAGTATGAGTCGCCAGGTAGGGAAATTGCGTGAGCTTCACTTGTAACAATTCACTCAAGCGTGCCATATGAAAACTAAAATCGTCGCCCCAAATAAATTTGCGGTACCGAAAATAAATATAACTAAAAACTAGCCCTAAAACTAGATATAGTAAACCGATCCACCAATTTATGGACCCTTTACTTTTAGTGGTAGTTATCGTTACGGTTGTATTCATTATTTTAAGACAACCCGATTGGCTTTAATCCAGGCGCTATCAACAATATGATAGAACAAATCTTGGCCTATTTGGATTTGCCGATCAATTTGCAACTCCGTGCCATTATCCAATAATTGCTCTGGCAAATGATTAGCCACCGACTGATTTTCATCAATTTGCCATAACGTCACTTGCATATTATCTGGAATATTTACCGTGGCAGTGGCGTTAATTTGCTGTTCACTGGGACCATAGTCTTCTTCAATTTCTGGACGCAACTCTACATCACTAGCTCGCAACCATTGGTCACTGCCAATGTTATACAAAATGGTATCGCCAACTTGCTTTTGGCGCAAATAATTTAGATACATCTTCGACCAAGCCGTGGTGCCTAATAACGGATGGTTATTTTCATCGACCACCGGGACACTATCACCTAGCTCGCCCAACACTTCCAATTTATTGCTCATTTTACGGGTGCGTAATTTCGAAACATGAACCATCTCTTGAAACTGTTCCACTGTTTGATAGCGTAGTTCAATTTCTTGCACTTGATCGGCAATAAAGACTGGTTGTTGATCCGCTTCAACATCTAACTCTAATTTGGAAAAGTACAAATAGCCTTCAATTTGCGGGATTTCATATTCAATCACCGTTCCGACTTCACCTTGCAAAGTTTTGGCCGGCAATAATTCTTGACGTTTTAAATCTAAATACTTCACGACTGCTTGACCTTGTGTCATTAATTGGTCCTCCATTACAGTTTTTCACTATGGCAAAAGCTCAAAGTCACGACACCATCCCCAGCTAACTGAAACTGAGACAAAAAGGCTTTTCCGTCAATTGAAACGAATATTTGCTTTTTTAGTGTCCCAATCCTTTGAATTTTTAACCTTAGTCTCTTTATTATACCAAGCACAATTTATTTGCGTGCAAGATTATGTGGGAAATCTGAAAATTTTTCCCATAATCAAAAAATTGGATTCTCGACTGCCGCCAACATCACTGCTAATTTTCAACCTTAGCTAGTTTTTCAGCCGTCTACTAAAACATGGTATAATGTGCTTATCGGAGGTTCATATCATGAAAAAATATTTAACGTCGGCTTTAATTCTAAGCGCTAGTATTTTAACCTTAACTGGCTGTCAAACCAAAGATAATAGCACCAATAGTCAGCCAGCCTATCACAATTTGATGACTAAAGCTGATCACGCCGTTCAACAGCACAATTACGCTGCAGCTGATGCCTACTATCAGGCCGCCGGTGCTGTCAAAAAAGGTGATAAACAAGCTAATACCAAGCAACGCCAAGCTCATTATCTCAAGCTGGCCCAAAGCTACCAAACTAATTATCATTTTGCAGACGCCAAAAACGCCTTAACCAAGGCCAAACAAATTGACGCTGGCTCACAAAAATTGCACACCATCGCTCAAAAGCAATTGACCAAGATTAAGCATGTGCAAGCCAAGCGCCAAAGTTTTAATCAACAACTCGAACAAATCGAGCAAGCTAATGATCACAATCAATTTAATGATGCCTACCAACAAGCAGTTAAATTGTTAAAAACCAACGAATTTCACCAAAAGTATTATAGTGATCTGTATAAGCAAACTGTTGAAATTTTATTAAATAGCTCACAAAAACTGCAACAAAAGACTGGCGCAACAACCACAAACAACAATCAGAATACCAATTCAGCTAGTCATGCCAATTCTTCTAACGCTAATAACCAACAGGCTAATAATAGTGCAGCTCCCGGCGAAACTGATATCGTTAAAAATAAAACAGCTAACGGTAAACAAATCACCGCAGCTGATATTCAAAAAGCTCGTCAAGAATTAAGTTCCCAAGGCATTCAAGAAAAAGCGGCTAGCGATAGTGATATTATCCGTGCTATTCAAAAAGCTGCCGCGGATGGTCGGAGTAAAGTCACACCGAAAGATATTGATTCCTAAATGGAATTAAACGTATGTCAAAATAAAAGAGATTGCAATTACCAAAATGCAAGTTTGTCTCATGACAAATCTGCGGTTGGTTATTCCAATCTCTTTTTTAGTCTTTAATTTATTTACGTCCTAAACCTTCCATCGGAGCTGGATGATGTAAATAATCATTAGCCGCCGTTTGATCAGTAAAATCAATCACCTGTAAAAATTCTGTTAACAAGGAGCGTTGCAAACCGCGCGGAATCTTGAGTTCATCCATTTCTGCTGGGTCTAGTTGATAGCGAATATTCTGTTCTTCACCTAACTGCACTTTATCTAGCCATAATGGTTCCCGAATTAATTCTCGACCGAGCGCCGCAAAACTCGCGCCACTCGCTAAAGCTTGATCAGCATCTTGCGGTGTCGCAATCGATCCCACTTCAATTAACGGCTTGCGCCCATTAAGCACCTGCAAAATCTTTTGGTTCAATGGCTCTAAATCCGCAGTATCATTTAAAGACGTTCGTTGATAATTACCCATCGAAGTATGAATATAATCAATTGGTTGTTGGGCCAGTTGATCAATCAACTGCAATGTATCAGCAATTTGAATACCAGATTTTTCAATTTCTTCCGGCGAAATGCGATAACCCAAAATAAATTGCTCATTACCATAACGTTCAATTACTTGCCGAACTTCTTGGATCACTGCTAGAGGAAAATTCATACGCTTAGCTAACGAACCACCCCAATGATCTTGACGCCGATTAGAATGTGGTGAAAAGAATTGTTGTAGTAGATAAGTATTCGCACCGTGTAATTCCACACCATCAAAGCCTGCTTGAATGGCGCGCCGTGTAGCCGCACCAAAGTCTTTAATCACCGTATCAATTTCTGCTTCACTTAAAGCCCGTGGCACTTGCGAATCACTGCGCGTGGCAGCGATGGCACTAGCACTGACTGGTTGTTGACCCCGCAAAATCTTACTATTAGTCATCCGCCCAGCACTAAAAATCTGCAAAACTGCTTTCGAACCTTTGGCTTTAATGGCACTTGCTAGTTGTTGTAAACCAGGGATGAAGCGATCATCAGCGACCGATAATTCACCTTCAAAACCTTTACCCAAGTCATTAACATTTGCAACTGCGGTAATGATCATTCCTGCTCCTGAACGTTGCCGGTAATATTCAATTTCATCATTCGACACGGAACCATCATAAAAACTAGATTTCGTTGTCATTGGCGCCATGACAATGCGATTTTGAATCGTTACCCCAGGCTTCAAGTCCATTGGTTGTAAAAATAAATGTTCTGTCATCATTAACCTCCTACATATTCACATCTCTCATTATGCAAGCAGTTTTAGTTAAAACAAGTAGGCACTTTTTTGTTCCTATCATTTTTTACATTTTTTCAAAACCGGTCGGCTCTGGATGCAGTAATTCAATCTCTTGTCCTGCCTGAATTTGCCGTTGAATTAGCTTTTCTCCCCAATCTGACATCGCCAACAAAATGGTCCGCAAACTTTTGCCTTCAGCAGTTAAACAATACTTCACCTTAGGGGGTACTTGATCATAAGAACAGCGTTCAATTATCTGATCTGCTTCCAACTCTCGCAATTGTTTCGTCAATATTCGTTGTGAAATTTGCGGAATTTTCCGCCGTAGTTCACCCGTTCGTAGTGGTCCCATGCCCAAATGACATAAAATAACGGGTTTCCATTTACCACCAATCACATCAATCGTCGCTTCTACTGCTAAATTGTAACTTTTTTTCATCTTGACGATTCCTTTCTATAATTTTCAAGATGCATCTCAAAATTATAATAACTATTTTTAATAAAATGTCTAAAATGCTGGATTTTAGCTATACAATAGCAAATAACCATCTTTTTTAATCATTTTTTGAGCTAAAAATTATATTTATCGTTTTAATTGTACTAGCATAAGGTCTGAAAAGGAGATCAAGGTTTGAACTATTAGTGATTGCCGTTGGCCGCGATGACGCTGGCTTGTTAGCGGTCAGTCTTATTTAACTGGCAAACGGCTTTGGATAAAGGAGATCTTCTTATGCGACGTTTCAAACATTGGTTATTTTGGCTAGAATTTATTAGTATCTGCTTTTGTCTCATCAGTCATCCTAACACCATTTTAGCCGATAGCATTGGTGAAGAAGATCCTAATCAAGTTGATTTTTCGGATAATGATTTAACACAACTCCCGCCAGACTTTCAACCGTTAGCTAAGCTCAACAACGCACACGAAGTTTCACCAACCAGTGCGCCTATTGCTGATGATACTTATACTTTTCGTCCCACCTTTACCCAACAAACACAAACTGATTTTACCGCCGATTCCGATACTGATGCCCAAATTTCTGAAGTATTCAATGATCCTCAAATGAATGGCAAGCCATATTTGAAATTAACTGCTCAAAATCAGGCCACTAAAATTGGCGCCACGACTACCTTTAGTCACGTTGGAACCTTTCAAGGTCAAGCTTTAGATTTGAAAATTCATTCAACTTTTAACTTGCCGGGTACTAGCAGCGAACGTTATGGCGCAATTGGCATTGCCGCCAATGATTTTTTAAATGTTCATCTCAGAGCTCGCGGAATCGGTTGGTCAGCTACTAATCAAATCCGTTTTTATAAAACTGGCACCAATCAGTTGGTCAACGTTCAAGGCTATTGGAACTTTTTAGGCATTAATAAAGCTAAAGTTTTAAATATTGATAGTGATGCCTTAGATAATCAGCAAGACCAACTTTATTATCCGGCTAACTCCACTTTCGGCTACCGCCATCTAGCTGGGCAAGCCTATCAATTCATGAGTCAGGAAAAAGCGGGCAAAATGGATAATCCGTTAACTTTGCGCTACCGCGCCACCCCCAGTACCAGTTTCACTTACAGCTTTGCTGATCCCACAGGTAATGAAGAACGGGCTTCAGTCGGAATTGATTATACTAATCAAAATTTATTTTCTTACGCACCTCCCAAACCTACCAAAACTGGGCTCACTGCGAGTGACTTTAGTGCGCCCAACAATGCACTTTATCGCGTACAACAAAATATTCCGAATGCGACTACGGTCGCCAAAGCTTATAACAGTTTTCAAATTCAAGATCAATTAAACTCCCATTTAGTCATCGATCAACAAAATACTCGCGTGGTGGACCAAAATGATCACGTCGTTTCCGGAGCTGGCAAACTATTTCACTTAACTTTTGGTCCTCATAATCAAATTACGGCCACCGCTGATCCCACAGCTTTACAAAATCTTACCGACCCCAGCCAAGCCAATTATTTTTACGATAACAAGTATGTACTCAAAATTTATGGACAACTCGATCCTAAGCAAGCTCTCGATGATTTTCCCAGTAGCGTTGGCACTGATCAAAACACTTACTATGGTGTACCTAATACTGCTCAAGTGTTGCTGAATCAAAACGCAACTGCTACCCCACAAGCCACCGCACAAGTTCTGAGTCCTAATAATTGGTGGTATATCAAAGATCAAACTCTCTATATTCGCGATAATGCTGTGGGCCAATACGTGGGAATGCCACCTTGGAGTCCGCAAAGTTATAATGTGACACAAGTCCATTTCGGGCAAAATGTTACTTTAAATAATACCCAACAATTTTTAGCCCAGATGCCCCAATTAACCGCAGTTACTTTGCCTAGTGATCTGAATACTAGTCAAGCTACCAATTTTTCTCAATTTTTTAGTGGCGACCGTCATTTGGAACAAATCACCGGCCTAGATCATTTAAATTTCACTCAAGCCACGAATATGGCGGGGATGTTCGCGCAAACAGGTCTGGATACTTTAACTTTGCCTAGTAACTTTCAGCAAGCGATCCAAGTGACTAATTTTGATGACTTTTTGACCAACAATCCCCAGCTCACACTCTTAAATTTAGCAACTTTAAAGATGAATCCGGCAGCAACCACGGTGGACTTTTTCGCGAATGATACAGGTTTAGCCAGTTTAACTTTAGGAGCAGACAACAACTTTTTACCTAACACACAAACTAACTTAGCTGCATTACCGCAAGATGACCAGGCGGGCAGCCTGCAAGGTAAAACCGGGAAATGGTTGCACCTTGCTAGTGAGCAAACGTATCATTCTAACGAACTCATTGCCCAATACCAAAGTGACAATCCCCAACATACAAAACAAGCTGCCACTTATATTCCCCAAGTTGGCAACTTATTATACTTGACCCAGATTCCCGCTGATTTAACTTTTGGTCCAATCATCGCTGACAGTAGTTTACTAACCAAGCAATTAAAACCTAATCAAAACCCGCAACAAAACGTGAGTGTCACAGATTTACACGCCAGTTCAATTCAAGGTCAAAATTGGAATGTGCTCATTACTGCTACTGCCTTTACGCCTTCGTCCCAATCCTTACAATTGCAGCTCAATCACCACAACTTAACAACAGATCAACCGTACGAGTTAAATCCCCGCAAGCAAACTATTCACAATCAACAATTCACTTGGGATTTAACGGCTGATTCTCAAGCTGGTTTTACCTTGCAATATGTTCCCGCTACTTTAACAGGCGGCCATTATCAAGCGACGATTCAATATACTATTAAGAATAGCCTCGATTAAGACTCAGGAGTGAAGTGCAATTTTAAAGACGTATAATTTAACAATACTGAACTGGTGACGACTGATAGCGAGCTTAAAGCCATAGCCAAGCCAGCCAAGACAGGGCTTAAACTCAGCCCCCAAAAACTAAAACAACCAGCCGCAATCGGAATGCCTAACAAATTATAAATAAAGGCCCAAAATAAATTAGCCTTAATCCGCCGAAAGATTTTTTGACTCAACACTAAAGCGCGTACCACGTCTTGCAAGTCATTTTTTAATAACACAATCCCTCCAGCCGCAATCGCAACGTCCGTTCCCGAGCCCATGGCAATCCCTACATCTGCTTGGGTTAAAGCCGGAGCATCATTAATACCATCACCAATAAACGCTACCGCGTTGTGCTTTTGTAACTGGGCAATAGTTTGCGCTTTTTGTTTGGGCAACACTTGCGCAATCACTTTTTGCACTCCTACTTGCTGACCAACAGCTTGGGCAACGCTGGAATTATCTCCTGTCAGCATTACAGTTTGGTAATGATGTTGCTTCAACCAATGAAAGACTGCTTGGGCATTGGCTTTTGGTGGATCTTGTAGCGCAATCACGCCCTGAACTTGCTGGGAAGTGCCGACTAACACCAAAGTTTTGGCTTCTTGTTTTAAGTGATTGATTTCTTGTGACCACGGATTTTGGGCGTGAGTAAATAAGGCTTCACTGCCGACTAACACCGTTTGATCTTGTACATCACCCTGCAATCCTAAGCCCGGTAATGTCTTAATAGCCGTCGCTTCTAAGGGTGCTATTTGCTCTTGACGGGCTTTGGTAACAATAGCTTGCGCTAGTGGATGGTCTGATTGCTTCTCTAAAGCCGCCGCTAACCGCAATACTTGCTTGCTATTACCTAAAACGTCAACGACACGGGGCTGTCCTTCTGTAATCGTCCCCGTTTTGTCAAAAACTAAGGTCTGCACCCGATTGACAGCTTCCAAAACAGTACCGTTTTTAATTAAAATACCCACTTTAGCGCCTAAACCAGTACCGACCATTAATGCCGTTGGCGTCGCCAAACCTAACGCACAAGGACAAGCAACGATAATCACGCTCACCGCATAAGTTAGAGCTTGCGTGACACTAGCTTTTAGTCCAACACTCCAAACCCAAAACGTCAATAACGCAACAATTAAGACAACAGGGACAAAGACATTGGAAATTCGATCCGTTAATTTTTGAATCGGTGCCCGACTAGTTTGCGCTTGTTTCACTAAAGCAATAATTTGAGCTAAAAAAGTTTGCTCTCCCACTTTTTGAATTTGTACTTCCAGACTATTATTGCCATTAATCGTGGCCCCAATCACTTGATCACCAATGGTTTTAGTGACCGGTAAACTTTCACCAGTAACCAAAGATTCATCTATAGTTGAAGTTCCTTGAATGATTTGACCATCTAAAGGGACCTTGGCTCCCGGCTTAACTAAAACCACGTCCCCCACTTGTAAGGTGGCTAGTGGCACTTCTTGCCAGTGACCATTTTGCTGTAACAAAGCTGTCGGTGCTTGCAAGTCGAGTAACTGATCCACAGCATTAGCGGCTTTTTGCTTCATATGCTCTTCTAAGACCTGGCCTAACAAAATAAAGACCACGATAAAAGCCGCGCTCTCAAAAAAGACCGCATGCTTCGTTAAAAGCGCATAGACACTATATAAATAAGCTGTCGCTGTCCCGATGGCAACCAACGTATCCATATTGGCATGGTGCAACTTCAATGCCGCCCAAGCACTTCGGTAAAAAGGCCCCGCCGCAAATAATAAAATAATGGTCGTGCAACCAAAGCTAAGCCAGTCAGCTCCGTCAATCATAATGTGTCCCAGCATGAGAAGCATCAAAATTAACAACGGAATTGAAAAAACTACGGCTATCACAAAGCGTTGTCTTAGATTCAACTTCATCTTTTCACCCCAGTTTATTTCACCACAATCTTGCCGTGAAACATTTGCATCCCACAGGAGTACTCAAATTCCCCAGCTTGATCAGTATTAACGGGAATCGTCACCGTTTGATCTTGTGGTAAATGTTGCTTAATACCCCAATCACTAAAAATCACTTCTTCTAAACAGCTGGACGGATCTTTACGAACAAATTCCAACTGTGCTGGTAAATCTTTTTGTAAAGTGACTACTTCAGGTTGAAAGCCGCCGTCGACTTTAATTTTAGCAACCTGGGTCTGTCCCTTAATTTGTGCCGTTTCTTTAGACGTGGTTCTTTGCGCAAAGAACCACCAACTAATTAAACCAATTAAACCTACGACGATGATTGTAATGATTACTTGTAGCATAACTTGCACCTCCAACTTTAATTTACAAATGTAATATAGCACTAAAAACTACAATTGTAAATTTTTAAAACTAGTCATTTGCTCATTGTTCACTCTATTATTTTCCCCCACTTCTCACTGACAATTCATACTCTGGCTTAATTAAACTTTGGTTTAGTGCTAAAATGAGTTGGATACTCAGATCAAAGCATGCGAGGTTAATTATATGATTAAAGCAACGCCGATGACTGATAATTTAAATATTATTGTTACCAAAAATTTAACACTGGATGACCGTAAGCAACTCCAAGAATTTTACCAAATCAAACCGGATATTATTAATTACGTCACCGACTTAGATGAAAATCCCAATTACGACTATGATCCGTTATATCATACGCAATTAATTATTATCCAAATTCCCAAATTGTTAGAAGCCAAAGATTTACAATACACGACTCAACCCGTTGGTTTGTTATTATTCCGCGAAAATTTGTTTACTTTTAATCCAGACAATAGTATTTATTTCGATCAGGTAATTCAGCAAGTTGTTAATAACCGGCCCCAATTAGAACCCCAACAATTAATTTTAAATATTATTTTAAAGTTGATGGATAGCTTTGTGCCGATCATTCATAAAATTACCCAAAAAAGAAATCAATTGGCACATACCTTACGCCAAAAGATTAAAAACAGTGACTTAATTGCGTTATCTTTCTTGCAACAAACCTTAAGTTTATTCTACAGTGGCATTTCCTTAGACGTGAGTGTAATTAAACGCTTGCCTCAGACCCAATTTGTCAAGCACATCAATGAAACCAAAGCCGTCAATGCCGCTTTAATTGATGCCTTAGTTGAAGGTCAACAGGTGCAACAAATGGTAGAAACTGAATTGGGCGTTGTCGAACAAATCTCGAGCACTTTTAATGTAATTGCCAACAACAACCTGAACAGCACCATGAAACTATTAACCGTCTGGTCACTAACCTTAACGATCCCTACGGTAGTTACCGGCTTTTACGGGATGAATGTTGAATTACCTTTTGCCAAATTACATAGTGCTTGGTTACTAATCATTGGCATTATCATCTTGTTGTCACTTTTATTATTACTGTTATTAAAACAACACAAAAAATTATAAGCTGTGCGCACAATTGCTGGCTAAAAGCCCTTCATAACAAGCAAAAAGGAAATGTCCTGGTAAATTTTGAACAAATTTACGAACATTTCCTTTTTTATCTTGCTCTTGAGTGAATAGGTAACTCTCAACTAAAATTTTTTAATTGTCCAAATTATCGCCTGTTGTGCCATGACGAATGCCATAGCCTAAATAAATGATCACGCCAATCGCAAACCAGATTAGAGAAGCAATCCAAGTGATTAATTTTAATTTAGTCATCAAGTACAGGCACAGTAATAACGAAATAATAGGCAAAATAGGATACAAAGGCACCTTAAAGCCATCGTTATGAATATCCTTGCGTTTTCTTAACGGGATAATACCAATGGAAACAAAGGAGAAGGCAATTAAAGTTCCAATGTTCACTAACTCGGCTAAATGGTTCAAATCAACCACGCCACCCATTACCGAAATAATAATCGTGACTACTAGTAAACTATGATTAGGTAAATGATGTTCGTTCACATCGCCTAAAAAGCGTGGCAATAAACCATCGCGCCCGATAGCATAAACTAACCGGGAGCTACTATAAATCATGGTCACCATCATCGTAAACATACCAGCCATCGCGCCAATGGAGATAATGCCGGCTACCCCGTTCAAGTGGAAAAATTGTAAAGCAAAAGCCACAGGATCCGCCACATTTAACTTGGTGTAAGGCAACATTCCTGTTAGAACGGTCGAGACGGCCATGTATAAAATCGTGGCCACAATCAAAGTCCCAATAATCCCAATCGGCAAATTACGCTGCGGATTTTTCACTTCTGGTGCTGAGGACGAGACTGCATCAAACCCCAGATAAGCAAAGAAGACAGTGGAAGCTCCCGCCAAGACACCGTTAGTGCCAAATGGTAAAAATGGTGTCCAGTTCTTAGGCTTAACATAAAAACAACCCACAACAACAAACAGAATAATAATGGCAATTTTGATAACCACCATCCAATCGTTAATCTTCATGGACGTTTGCATTCCGTGCGATAACATCAAAGCAATGAGAACAACCACAATCATGGCTACTAAATTGAAATAAGTTCCTTGACTCGGATTATAAGCACCCGAAATGGCTTTCGGCAAATGAATATTAAAACCACTCAAGAAGGAATTGAAGTACGCTGAAAAACCAACTGAAACCGTCGCAACTGCTAACATGTATTCCAAAATTAACGCCCAGCCAATTACCCAACCGATAAATTGGCCAAAGACGATATTGCCATATGAATAAGCACTACCAGCTACTGGCAGTGATGAAGCAAATTCCGCATAGCACATCGCGGCGGTCGCACAAACAATCGCGGCCAATAAAAAACTCAAAATTACTCCCGGACCGCTCAGTGTTGCGGCAACTGTCCCCGGCATAATAAAGATGCCCGTGCCAATTACTGCCCCAATTCCTAACGCCATTAAATCTTTAGCCGTCATGGTTTTTTGGAATTGTTGATCAGACTCGAGATATTGCTGTACATCTGCTTTTTGGGTCATTTTTTTCCAAATTGACATTTTCACCATTTCCCTTTAATCAAAAATTAATTTTTAGAATAAATTAAATTGTCTGGTCTGTCAAATTTGATTTTTGCTTGGCGGCTAAATTTGATAGGCACCAAAATAAAAGCTTAATTAGTCGACAGACCTAAGCACCCATTATACCAGTTTTTAAAATTAACTATTTTGAAATTGCGTGGTGCTAAATTTATGATTCTAAAAATTACTGGTGCTTATTTTAAATTAAAATAAAATGAGAGCAAGTCTTGACAGTTCGTTCAAAATATATTAAATTAAGTTTATTCCAACAGTTAGGAGTTTTGACCATGAAGTCATTTACTTATCAACAGTTGAATACTTGGTATTATAACTTTCGTTTCTTTAGGTAGTGTTTGCAATCTCCAATACTGGCGAGTGCAAACACTGAACCGTTCGCACCCGCGAGAAATGAAGGCTTATTTGAGATTAGCCCATCAGGCCTTGCAGGTAAAATTGAAACTGCTAGGCCGATATCAAAATTAAATTGAAATTTTTTGAGTCTAGCAGTGAGATAACAACTGCTAGGCTTTTTATTTGGCATTATTAAGAGAGGAATGAATCCTAATGGACATGACAGACTATTTAAATCACAATTTGGCCCAGGTGAAGCCATCTGCTATTTTAGCTTTTTCCACCTTTGCACAAAAAATTCCCAACATCACTAATTTTACGGTAGGTGAACCGGATTTTGATACTCCGGAACATATTAAGCAAGCGGCCATTGACAGTATCAACGCTAATCGCAGCCACTATGCTCCGTCTAACGGCACCAAGGAACTACAACAAGCAGCGGTTAACTTCTTAGCTACTAAATACCAACAACACTTTGAACCGGGTGAAATTATTATTACCGAAGGGGCTACCGAAGCCATTTATACGGCTATTGTTTCCGTGTTAAATCCTGGCGAACAAGTGATCATTCCCACACCGACTTTTCCACTCTACATTGCCGATGTCACCATTGCTGGCGGACAACCAGTCCTAGTTAATACTGCTGCAACCGGCTTTAAGTTAACTCCGGATTTATTGCGCCAAACTTTAGCACAAAATCACAACGTGCGCATGCTCGTCTTAAATTCACCGGCGAACCCTTCCGGTGTAACTTACACCCAAGCAGAACTACACGCTTTGGCGGAAGTTCTGAAAGATCAACCAATTTTTGTCTTGTCTGATGAGATTTACAGCGAACTAAATTATGATCACGAGCACGCTTCGATCGTCAATGAATTGCCACAGCAAACGATCTTAATTACGGGGGTTTCGAAGTCCCATGCCATGACCGGCTGGCGGATTGGCATCATGGCTGCGCCGCAAAAAATCACTGATGAATTGAGCAAGATCCATCAGTTCACAATTACGACGACTGCTACTGTCACACAAGATGCCGCTTACGAAGCCTTGGCTAACGGTTTGGATGACGCTTTAGCTATGAAGGTTGAGTATCAAAAACGCCGGGACTACTTAATTGAGCACTTACAACAATTAGGTTTCACTTGCGCGCAACCGAATGGAGCATTTTATGTCTTTACCAAAATTGCGCCCGATCTTAATCAAGACGATGAAGCCTTTGCTTATGATCTGGCTCAAAATGGACTCGTAGCTGCGGTACCCGGCTCTTATTTTGGTCCTGGTGGTGAACATTACTTACGCTTCAGCTATGCAACAAGCTTAGACACCATCAAAGCGGGTATGCAAAACTTAACTAACTATGTACAACAACAACGACAAGCTAAAGGAGAAAACTAATGAAAATTTTATTATTGAGTGTTCGTGACGATGAAAAAAAGGCGATTAACAATTGGCAAGAACGCCATCCAGAAGTCCAAGTGACAATGTCTGATCAAGAACTCCATCCGGAGACGATTGACTTAGTGAAAGATTATGATGGTTTAGTTATTCAACAACGCAGTCCCATTGAATCCAGTGTTTATCCCGCTTTGAAGGCCGCGGGCCTTCAGCAAATCACTACCCGCACCGCTGGCGTTGATGTCATTGATTTAGCATTAGCTAAACAAAATGGCCTTCAAGTCAGCAACGTTCCTGCTTATTCGCCCCGCTCCGTCGCTGAGCTAACGCTCGCCCATACTTTACGTTTAATTCGGAAGCAAGAGTTGGTTGATCAACGAGTTGCTCAACAAGATTACCGCTGGGCCGGTCTACAAGGAACAGAGATTCACACTTTAACCATCGGAATTATCGGTGCCGGTCGGATTGGTGGCACGTCCGCAAAATTATTTAATTTGCTGGGCGCCCAGGTAATTGCTTATGATACCAAACCTAATCATGAGTTGGATTCGATTTTAACTTTCAAAACGAAAACAGAAGTACTGCAAGAAGCCGATGTATTATGCTTACATGTGGACTTAAACCCCACCTCCGAGGACTTGATTGATGCTCCCGAGCTCAAATTAATGAAACCGACGGCCTATTTAATCAATGAATGCCGTGGACCAGTCGTTGACAACGATGCTTTGATTGCTGCTCTACAAGAAAAGCGCTTAGCAGGTGCTGCTTTGGATGCTGTTTCTGGTGAAGAAAAATTCTTTAACTTTGATTTACGTAACAAACCATTACCAAGCAAACAATTAGAAATCTTGCAGGCCATGGATAATGTCATTATCACCCCTCACGTGGGTTTTTATACTAATGTAGCGGTCCAAAACATGGTAGATATTAGCCTAGACGATACTTTACAGCTCATTAGTACTGGCACATGTGAACACCTCATGAATTAGATCAAGTGATAAGGCAATCCTATTAGATATAGTTTGAGTCACATAAAAAAGGTTCATCCAAATTTGGACGAACCTTTTTTAAAATTTCTATCTGCTCATTAATCCTTTTTATTGTACAAAAAAAGTCACCTCCAGCAAAATGAAAGTGACTTCGCAACAGTCCCCGCAAAAAATGCTAGAGATATTGTAGATTTTTCTTCCTGTCCTTCTAAACTTAATAATTATTTTTTGTCAACAATCTACTAATTTTTGTCTCAGCTTCTATTAATATAGTAGATTTAATTTAATTTGGGCACATAATTCCAACTACCATCAGCCGCATTAATCACTAGCCACGTATAGCCTTCAGCACTGACGGTTTTAAAATAATGCACCGTTTCGCCAGGATTATAATGACCTAAAATCTTGCTTTGCAAACTCGGCGTTAGATGAATACTCGATAAAGTCTGCACCACATAGGTTTGCAAGACATTCGTATCTGCCGTTGGTTCAGGTAATAATAAATAGCAGAGATTCCCCGAAGCACTGCGATATTCTAACCACCAATGATCATTTTGATAAAATTTGCGTTGATATTTAATCAGCGTATGTTCCGGCAATTGACCAATCGTATCCGCCTGCGAATTGGGTTGATCATAAACTGGGATCGCTTTTAAAATATGGTATTCGCCGCTAGTATTAATGATGCGTTTCGATGCAATTAATAAGTAACGCAAATCTTTTGACGCGGAACGATAAGCTAACCAATCACCCGCACTATTCGTGAGTTGTTTTTCATAATGAATGACTTTGCCTGCCGCTAGCGTTCCAATTTTTTTGGCCGTAATTTCGGGCTGATCGTAGACAATCGTCTTCTTTAATAAAGTATAGGCGTGACGTGGTGGTTCATGTTGCACTGGTGTTTGATTAGCTGCTGCTTGACTGGGGATTAATACATAACACTTTTGCCCCCGGGGATTGTAATAAACCAGCCAAGTTTGGCCGGCAATTTGTTCCGTATTAACATAATTAATTGTTTCACCAGCCGCGTACTCACCTACAATCATGCCATCTTCATCAGGCTGCAAGCGAATCGGAGTAACTTGATTGACCGTATAATTACGTGGAACAGCTGCTGTTTCGTTTTGAGGTTGTTGTAAATAATGATACCAATACTGAGCTTGTGTCCCACGTTGCAGTTGCAAAGTAGGCGCTACTCCCCGATAGCTCTTTGCAAAAACCTCCGCTAAAACTTCTGGTTTGGCAGTACTTTGAATATATTGCACCCCCGTCATTTCATAAATGGTTGATGGTTGAAAATGTTGACTGATTTGTAATTCGTAATTTAAAAAGGCACACTGCCCTACAACCGTTTGATAATCCAAGTGCTGGTGCTGACACCAACCCGCTAGTTCCGCTAATTTGGTCCACTGCAACAAACCATAACCTTGATTTTGCAGATTAACTTGCAACTGGCTGACAACAGACATATTGCCTAATACTCCCGCAATCGCCTGTTCACTCCAATCCTTAGCTAATAATTCTTGCCGCACTGTCCGTGCAGTTTTAATTTGAAAGGGCTGATAATCAGCACTATAAACCAAACTGGACATGCGGTAAATACTCTGAGCTGTTACCAATTCTGAGGCATTGTCAGAAGTAGAACTGGTATCAGGGTGATCGTTGGCAGCCGCTGCTTGTTCAGGAGTTAATTTAGGTAAAATGGAAGTTTGAAAATGACGCTTAGAAAAATGCGATGAATTTTTTTTCTTCATTAAATTAAGTTCCTTCAATTAAATTCCTACAAAATAATGAAAGCTCTAGATTTATTTTAATACAAAACAGCAGAAATTGCTGTGCAGTTAAAACAAATAATTAATTATCTAACTAGCAATCATTTCAACAATCCAAGTTTTAAACTTATTTTGACCAATCAAAATCCTAACTGAAACTAATGCACTTCGTTATACTCAACTTATGACAATAATAATTGAGAGGAATGTGGCCCCATGCAACAACACAAATTAGGATTTTTCAGTATTGTTTTACTTGGCGTTAATGGCATCATTGGTTCTGGAATTTTTCTACTGCCACAACAAATCGCTCATTTGGTCGGCAATGGTAGCTTTTTAGTCATTATTTTTGACGCCTTTTTAGTCATCAGTCTTGCCCTTTGTTTCGCCCAAGCGGCGACTTACTTTCATGAAGATGGCGGCGCTTATTTGTATGCCAAAAGTGCCTTTGGCAATTTTGTGGGGTTTGAAGTCGGCTTTATGACTTGGGCCATTTGCATTATTGCTCAAGCAACTATGGGTGCTGCTTTAGCCACCGAACTTCAAGCAATCTTTCCCACTATTTTGCATCCAAAGATTATTGTTACCCTCCTGATTATCACTTTAGCTTTATTAAACATTGGCGGTGTGAAAGTTTCCAAAATGTTGATTAATTGTAGTTCATTAGCTAAATTAATCCCCTTAATCCTTTTTATTGTCGTGGGTAGCTTTTTTATCCACGGGACTAATTTGCACACTCAATGGCCCGCTTCACAAAAGCTCATGCAAAATTTTGCGCCAGCAGCAGTGACCATGTTTTATGCCTGTACCGGCTTTGAAAGTATGGTCTTAGCTGCTGGAGAGATGCAGCACGTCCAAAAGAATTTACCGCGGGCTATTATCGTCGTGATCGGTTGCGTTACTAGTATTTATTTACTCATTCAAATCGTGGCTACGGGCATTTTGGGAGCTCAATTATCCCAAGTTGCCGTACCGCTACAACAAGCTGCACACCAAGTTACCGGTTCGTGGGGACAAGCAGTAATGGCTAGTGGGACTTTGCTGTCTATGCTCGGGGTTCTAATCACTTCGAGTTTTGTCACACCGCGCGCGGCCGTTGCTTTAGCAGCTGATGGTAGCCTGCCACATTGGTTAAATTGGCGCAACCATCACCAAGCGCCAGTGTTGGCCATCATAATTGGCACTGCCTTGACTTTAATCATTACTTGGCAAGGATCCTTCAACTTGTTGGCACAAATTAGTGCCGTTTCGCGTTTTGCTCAATATCTGCCGACTTGTCTGGCCGTTTTAGTTTTTGCTAAAACCAAAACCTTAACCGCTCAACAGTTTAAATTAAAAGGTGGACCCTTTATTCCCTTACTGGCTATTGGCGTTAGTTGCTGGTTACTAACGCGAGTCCCTCATCACCAACTATTGTTAGGCTTAGGTGCATTACTCTTAGGCGTTCCCCTTTATGTCGGCATGAAAATTTACCGTCATTGGCAAGTACGAACTAAATCATAA
Source organism: Bombilactobacillus sp. ESL1187 (assembly GCF_058107155.1). NCBI lineage: Bacteria > Bacillati > Bacillota > Bacilli > Lactobacillales > Lactobacillaceae > Bombilactobacillus > Bombilactobacillus sp. ESL1187. The sequence continues at coordinate 1,025,369 of NZ_JBYLTZ010000001.1, read as the reverse complement.
TTTTAACCATAAAAAAAGAAAGCGGCTGGGACACAAATCGTTTAATTAACTAATGTTCACCCTGAACATTAATTTTATTGTCCCTACCTCTTTCTTGACCGTTCAATTTAATTACGCACTACTTTATGATACAAAGCGGCGCCCAGATACAAGATGGTTTCAATAGTAGTAATAAAAAAGGTCACCGGTAAATTGGTCCAATAACCGAGCATTAAACCCAACCACGTTCCCATTAAGGCTAAAACAATGCTTATCATGATTAAACTGTGTACCGACTTGCCAAAGAATTGCGCCGTTGCTGCTGGCAAAGTTAATAATGCAAAGACTAACAGTGAGCCGACAATTTGCGACACAATACTAATCGTTAACGACATCATCACCAAAAAAACTAAATTAATTAACCAACTCAGTCGCACACTATTTTGAGCCCCGACTGGATCAAAGGCATCAAATTTTAACCGTCGATAAATCAACAATAAAACAACACATTCGATAATGGCAATGAGTAAAATTTGGTGTACATCGTGCGTACTGATGCCCACAATACTACCAAATAAAATATTGGTGGCATAAGAAGAGCTGGCTTTGGAAATCGACAAAAACAAAACTCCTAGACCCATAAAAAAAGCGGAAATCAAACTAATAATGGTGCCCTTCAAGGCCTTGGTTTTATTAAAGCAACCCGCAATCAGTGCACTCAAAACTGTAAAACAGAGCATGCCATTTAAAGGACTCCAATTGAGCCATAAGCCAAAACTAGCCCCCGAAAAACCAATTTCAGACATCGTGTGCGTTAAGAAAGATAATTTTTTGGCAGTCACAAAAACGCCAATAATCCCACATAATAATGAAATGATGGTGGCGACGATAAACGCATTTTGCATAAATTCATACTGAAACATTCTAATCACGTCCTTGTAATTCTAAGCGTTTAGCTTGACCATAGTGTTGTAGTAATTCCGGATCATGAGTAATAAAGATAACGGTCGTGCCTTGGTGATTCAATTCTTCAACTACATCCATTACTTCAAACTTAGCTTGTTCATCTAAACTCGCCGTGGGTTCATCCAGAATTAGTAATTGCGGTTGATCCACAATTGCTTGAGCTAAATAAGCGCGTTGCTTCTCACCACCGGACATTTGTCCCATCCGTAATGTTTGCTTTTTCAGTAAATGCACCCGTGTTAAAGCAGTCTGCACTTGGCCCTTTTCCTGAGTAGTCAACCACGGACGCAAAGAATGACTGAGCTTTAGGGTAACAAAATCCTTAGCTGCTAAAGGGTAATCTTCATCCAAATTACGAAATTGCGGAACATAACCAATTTGGTTTAAACTAATACGTTCAATTAACTGTCCTTTAGTTGGCAATAATTGTTTTAAAATCACGCGTAATAAGGTGGTTTTGCCCGAACCATTCGGACCAGTAATACAAAAAAAATCTCCTTGCGTAATCGCAAAAGATAGATTTTGAAAAACAATTTTTTGTTCAAACTGAACACTTAGTTGATCTGCTTGAATCAAAACTTTATTCATGTGCTTGCGCCTCAATTTTTTGAACTTGACGATATTGCCGCTGCATCCATTCTTGGTAAGTTAAATGCGCTGGCTGAGTTTCAGTAACTTTAACAATCGGAACATGATGTTTCTGCGCTAATTGAACTAAATTATCAACCACCGTATTGGTTGTTTGTTGATTAACAACAAAAAAAGCAATTTTGTGTTCGGTAATTAACCGCTGTAACTCTTGCACAGCTTGAGGAGTCGGATCAGAACCTTCTTCAATGGCTTTAGCAAACTGTTTATTAGCTACTTGATAGCCCATTTGGTGTAACGAGTAATTAAAGACGGGTTCACTGACCGCCACTAACTTTTTAGTGCGTTGTGCTTTAATTTGGTGTAACTGGGTTTGTAGAGGTGCTAAGGTTTTTAAATAGCGGGTTTGATTGCGCTCAAAATCGTGACGGTATTGTGGTAATTGGTGACTCAACTTTTTGGTTAATACCACGGACGTTTGTGCTAAAGCCTGCGGGTCATACCAAATGTGCGGATTAGCTCCGAGCGACTTGTGCATCACTTGCCCCACATTAATGGCTTGCACTTGCTGGTTATCTACCAATAATTTATCCATCCAACTGTCATAGCCTAAGCCATTATACACGGCAATTTTTGCTTGACTGGCAGTTTTAGCATCCTGCGTTGTCGGTTCAAAATCGTGCGGATCAGCATTGGGATTAGTAATTAACGATTGAACCTTGGCATGGGAACCAGCAATTTGTCGAGCTAACTGAGCATAAGTCGGCGTAGAAGTAACAATCTGCAGTTTTTGCTGTGTCGCTTGCGGCTGTGAATCTAGCTTTTGACAACCAGTAACGATGAACAAAGTCAAAACTAAAATCAGCCACAACCATCGCCGCTGTTGAACCTTCATCAAAGTAATTCCTCCACTACATAAATTAACATTAGCTAAATAGTAATAATTACTTTTTAGATTGTATCATACTTTATTTTAGTCGTCTAACCAATAACATAGTAATATTTTATTGCGAGTATTTTTCAACAACAACGATCATAATCCATTAAATAATAGTTTTGATAATTATCCCTTCTACCATAAAGAACTATTCTTTCGTAGCTGTATGCTATAATTAAAGCGTTTGAGAAAGCCACTACATAATTTTGAGCAACATAATTATTATCTAGGAGTAATTCAATGGAACCATTACAACTAGCTTTTCAAATTCTACAAGACAATCATCTCAAACTCACCAAGCAACGCCGCAGTTTATTAGAATATTTAGTTCAACACAGCAATTACTACATTTCCTTAGCCCAATTAGATCAACACTTACGGGCAACTTTTCCAAAAATGAGTCATGAAACCATTTATCGTAATGTCAAAGAAATGCAAAACTTAGCGATCGTTGAAACTAAAATGTTCACCAATGGCTTGCGCGTGAAATTCCAGTGTGACTTCACTACCAAAGAACATAGCCACTTCATTTGCCAAATTTGTGGTCGCGCTTATGAAATTCCCTTGCCCAATTTTGAAGTAGCTTTACAGCAATTAAAAAATGCCCAAATTGACTCCTTTCATGTGGAAGTCTTGGGCATTTGTGAAAAGTGTCAGCACCAAAAACTTTAGTACTGCACTCAGATTACTAACTAATTAACCGCAACTATTTGGCCAAAGCTTGCAGAACTTTGATCAGGCGTTGCACACCTTGTTCTAACGTGTCTCTGGAAGTAGCAAAATTCAAGCGAATAAACAGCCCATCAGCGTCAGTTAAACCAAACTCACTGTTCGTTTGGACACCAACGCCACCTTGATCTAAAGCTTGTTGTAATTCTTGTTCAGAAACCTTTAAATAACTGACATCAATCCAAGATAAATAAGTGGCTTGACTGCGCGTTACCTTAGCTGGCGTTTGTTCTTCAATTTGCGTCGTCAAAAACTGTAAATTGGCTGCTAAATAACGCAATAACTCACTCAACCAGTCTTGACCGTTCGTATAAGCAGCTTTTAAAGCGGGCAAAGCAAACGCTGTTGGTAAATCCGGATTCGAAGCATACGCTGCTACTTGTTGCATTGCTGTTTGATAAGTTTCATTTGTAGTGTAGTAATAGGCAAATTGTAAGCCTGCCAAGTTAAACGTTTTGGAAGGTGACTTAAAAGTAATAATGTGATCTTGATATTCAGGACAAACTGTAGCCAATGGCGCATAATGATTGCCGGGTAAAATCAAATCACTATGAATATCATCAGATAAAATAATCACGTGGTACTTCTGACAAATTTGGACAAAATTTTTCAATTCCGCCGTTGTCCAGACCCGCCCGGTTGGATTATGCGGATTACATAAAATCGCCATTTTGACCTGGTTAGCTTTGATCTTATCTTCAAAATCCGCCCAGTCAATTTGATAGCCCTGCATAGTCTTTTTCAAAGGATTAGTGATTAATTGACGTTTGCTCTCCTCCACTGCAATTTTAAAGTGACCGTACAACGGCGTTTGCGTAATAATCGCATCACCTTCGTTAGTTAAACCGCGAATGGCCAATGACAATCCATTGACTACGCCAGCACTATAGCCTAAATTATCTGGATCAATCTGCCAATTGTTTTGTTGTTGCAACCACTGCGCAATTACCTGGGGAATATCCGTCATGTTTGGTTCTACATTGTAACCATAAATTCCTTGCGCGGCTTGTTTTTGAATTGCTTCAACCACGGCCTTGGGTGATTGAAAGTCCATATCTGCAATCCACATGGGAATTACATCGGGATTATCGTAGACATCTTTCGCACCGTCCCACTTAATACTATACGTATTTTTACGTTGATTAACTTGGTCAAAGTTCATATTGATTACTCCTTTTTTCTCAACATTATATGATTAATTTTACTACAAAGATTAGACCATTTTAAAAAAATGAGTTGCTTAAGTCAACATTAATCAAGAATTATTACATTATTTTGTTTTTAATAGTCATTTTTCATCCTAGCCAATCAAGGATCCGCTTGAATGGCTATTTATTTTTATTCGATTTTAAACTATCATTAAAAATGATTAACGTTGCTAGTTATTTTTTAACAATAAAGGAGAAAACATTGCGTTCCAATAATAAAATTTTAGGAACTTTATATGGTCAAGCGATCGGTGATGCGCTAGGCATGCCCACTGAACTCTGGACGCAACAACAAATCCAGGCCACTTTCCCTAATGGAATTAGTGATTTTGTTGCCGGTCCTGCCAACAACGACATTGCCAAATATTTTCAACGCGGGCAATACACCGATGACACTAACCAAGCCTTAGTTATTTTAGAATCTTTGATTCAAACTAATTGGCAACCCGAGACGGACAATTTAGTCCAACATCTTTTAGCCTGGGCAAAAGATGTTAATGCTTGGGAAAATAATATTCTCGGACCTAGTAGTAAAGCTGCCTTAACTTTAGCGCTACATCATCAACCTACAGCTTCTGTGACCGCCACCGCTTTGACCAACGGTGCCGCCATGCGAATTGCGCCGATTGGTACTTTATTTACCCCTGATCAGCAAAATGATTTGGTGCAACTGGTTGTGCAAGTTACTCAGGTTACCCATTCGAGTGATGTTGCTTATAGTGGTGCGTGCTTAATTGCTGGTGCCGTCAGTGCGGCCATGGTCTACACTGATTGGGAACAAATTGTTGATTTTGCGTTGCAAACTAGCGCTCTAGGGTTTCAGCAAGGAGCTCCGACTTGGGCGGCAAACATCAACCAGCGTGTTAAATTAGCCATACACTGGGCCCAAAAATTTCGGCAACAACCACAGCAATTTCGCCAAGCAATCTATGAAGTGCTGGGGACCGGCACAATGCTCTCGGAAAGTGTACCCACAGCGTTTGCCATTGCTTATTATTGGCGTGATGTTCAAAAGTGTGCACTCTTCTGCACTAATTTAGGGGGCGACACCGATACCATTGGTGCCATGGCCACCGCCATTTGTGGCGCTTATCAAGGAGTTGAGGCAATTCCTCCTAACTGGCTTCAACTGATTGATCAACAAAATCCCCAGCATAATTTGCAGAGCATTGCACAAGCAATTAACCAGTTTCGCCAATAAGGAGTAAATCATGACTAAACAAGAACAAATTATTATTCCAAAAAAAGAACGTACCTTGAAACCACTAGCTTTATTTTATAATTGGTTTGCCGCTAACATTGGTATTATGGGATTCGTTTATGGTGCCATTATTGTTAGCTACCATTTGTCAATGTTTCAAGCCGTCTTAGCCGCTTTAATTGGTTCTCTGTCCTTTATTTTTCCGGGTTTTATCGCCATGATTGGGCAAAAAAATGGTATCACGACTTTTAAACTGAGCCGCGCACCGTTTGGTATTAATGGCAATAAAATTCCTAATATCGTAGCGTGGATTAACATGGTCGGTTGGCTCGCCGTTAATATTATTACCGGAACTTTATTATTCGTTGCCATGTTGCAGACTTTGCACTTACCCAAAAATCCCGTCACCATTTTGATTTGTCTGTTGATTTTCACCAGTTTAATTGTCTTATCCGGCTTTTTAAAAGAAGACCTATTAGCCAAAATTCAAACGTGGCTAAGTTGGATTTTTGGAATTTTAACCTTTGTAATTTTTATTTTCTTCTTATTAAAAACCAATTGGCAAACTGCCTGGTCTATGCATCATGGTTCTTGGATCAAAGGTTGGTTGCCTGCAGTCAGCATCATTGCTGCGGGTTCGGGCATTTCTTGGTCTATGGCTGCTGCTGATTGGGGCGCTTACGTCCAACCGCAAACCAATTTGCATAAAACTTTTTGGTCGACGACCCTTGGCGGTGCTTTGCCATTGTTTGTGTTAATGATTGGTGGGATTTTCTTAAGCACTAGTACCCCAACTTTGGCTAATAGTAGCGATCCTTACCAAGTGATGTACAGCGTCTTACCAACTTGGATGGGTGTCTTATACTTCTTGATTGCCGCTGGCGGTTTAGTGCCCCAGTGTATGGTTTCTTTTCGCTCCGCACGGATTAATCTGCAAACCTTTGGCATTAATCTCAAACAATCGAGTTCCTTAATTGTTCATAGTTTGCTCGTTTTTGGAATTGCTATTTATGTTTTATTCTTTTCTGCTGGCTTCTTAAGTAACTTCGAACTTTTCTTAAATTTCTTAGGTATTTGTTTAGTAACTTGGTTGGCCGTCTTTTTAAGTGACTTTTTGTTTAAACGCCAACACGGCTATGACCTCAAGTTGATTCAAACTCAAACTGCTCCCAAATATCGCTGGTTTAATATTCTAACGTGGTTAATTGCTACTGTAAGCGGATTGTTATTTACTAATAATGCTGTTTGGCAGGGACCCTTTGCTTACGGTATTTTTAAAAATAATAGCCTAGGTGTCTTTGTGGCCGCCTTAGTAGCCTTAATCTTAATCGCCATTGAACAGATCTTCAACCAGGGAGGAAAACAAAATGCAGCCTAAAGTCTTAGTTATCGGCGCTGCCTTAGTGGATTTGCTGACCCAAGTATCTAGTTTACCGACTTCTGGCAGCGATATCGGCGCTAGTTCGCCTCAGACCACGGTCGGGGGATGTGCGCTCAATGTTTACAGTGCTTTACAACAGCAACAAATTGCCAGCGATTTACTCGTGCCGCTTGGTCAAGGACCATTTGCCCAAATTATTCAACAGCAATTTCAGCAATGGCACATTGAGCCTTTGTCAGCACGAGGTCACCAAGACAACGGCTGGGATTTATGTTTAGTTGAACCTAATGGAGAACGGAGCTTTTTAACTTTTGCTGGAATTGAATTACAGTGGCAAGCAGATTGGTTTCAGGCTTGTGATTGGGCCAGTTACCAATATATCTATCTTAGTGGCTATGAGTTAGAAAATTCATCTTGTGCTCAGCTAATTTTGCACCAATTACAGACCCATGCCCCGCACACCCCAATTTTATTTGATACCTCACCACGCATTGGCACCATTGAACAAGCTACTTTACAAAAACTCTGGCAATTACCAACTATGGTTCACGCTAATCAAGTTGAATTACAGACCTTGGCGCCCCAAACCACCGATCTCCAACAACAATTAGCGACTATTTTTGCTGTCACCCAACAACCCGTTATCGTAACGTTAGGTGCCCGTGGGTGCGTCATTTACGATGGTCAAACTTATCAAAGCGTTCCTGCTCCAAAAATTAAAACTATCCAAAATACCAGCGGCGCTGGTGATGCTCATTGTGGCGGCCTCTTAGCTGGTTTAATGCAGCAAAAATCGTGGCCTGATACTTTACAGCAAGCTAACCAAGTTGCAGGCACTATTGTTCAAAAACTAAACAGTAATTTTTATTAACCAGCTGCGAGCAAAACCGAATAAAAGCTGAGTACTAACCTAGATTAGACTTTGAAGTTTACTTTTTAACTTGAAAGTCTAATTGTAGTTAGACGCAAGCTTTTGTTTTGCGAGCGCAATTATAACCAACCACGAGCAAAACCGAATACTAACTGCAACTCATGAAACTAGTCAAACACAAATTTATATTATAAAATTAATGAAAAATGTTTAAATATTGAGGGTTATTATTCTATGTTCAATCACAAAACCAGAAAACTGCTACTCGGCATTGTCATTCTAGCAATTATTGCGCGCCTATCATCATCAACCTCGCCCGCTATTGCGGCCATTGGACAAGCTTTTCCACATGCCAATAGTACGGCTGTAGAGTCCATCGCCACGATTGGTGATGCCGCTGCTGTGATTTCCGCTTTAGTCTTTGGTAAATTGTTAGACCACTGGACTTTTAAACAAATTGCTTTAATTAGTGTTAGCATTTTAACGTTGGGCGGCTTATTACCACTTCTTTTTCATCAATCAGTCAATCAATTATTGCTTTGGGGCTTTTTAGCAGGACTAGGAACCGGCGGGATCACGACCATCTTACCTAGTTTACAAGCTTATACCTTACAAGGTGAGCAACTCGCCACCATGCTCGGCAGCGTTGTGGCCTTAGAAAATGGTTCATCAATGGTGATGGTCTTCTTTAGTGGGCTGTTAGCGAGTCACAATTGGCTACACGCTTACTATCTTTTCTTTTTAGCAGCAATTGCTTTAATTATTATTAGTTTTGTCGTACCTAATAAACGTCCAGATCAAAAAGCAGACACCGACGAAAACACTCAAGTTACTCAAACTAAGTTTGGCTCAATTGTCTATTATTTGATTGTGGCCAGCGTCATGATTGCGTTAGAAGCCGTGCTCTATAATAAAAATGCTGTTTATATTCAACATTTCCATTTGGGAACACCCGCTTTAACGGGCCGGATTATGATGTTGGATGGCTTGGCTGCTATTGTGATGGGCCTTGTTATTCGTTGGGTGCGCCAATTATTTAAACAATATCTTTTAGTGGCCAATTTCTTTCTAGTCGCCCTCGGCGGTTTTTTATTACTAAGACTGCACACCACCACTAGCATTGCCATTGCCACCTTTTTAATTGGGAGTGGCAGTGCCCTTACCTTAATGACAGTTCCTTATCTACTCTCTGGCTTAGCCACCGCCAAACATTATCCCCTAGTGATGGGCTGTTTTTCCGCGATTACCAGTCTCGGATTTTCCGGATCCGCTTTATTTTTCAACAATTTAGTTCCTAAATTTAGCCCCAACTTACTAACCGGAACTTACCAATTACAAATTATCATCGCGTTAGTAATGGGCGTCATTATTTTTCTACGCACCTTTTTTCAACAACGGTTAAAAAATTAATTTTACAATCAAGGGTTTTCGTGTCATGATTAAAGTATGTAATTAGAGGAGGATGAGATATTTGGCACAGCCATATAGTGAAAAAGCGGTTGCTGCATTTTTACAATTTTACGTACATCACTTTCAGGATGATGATTTAGAGGTTATTTCTCAATATGATGTCGATCATCATGTCACTGAATTAAATGCTTTTATTGCTCATGATCGCAGCTTTCGAATGAAAGATATTGTTCCAGTTTTAATCAAACAACATTCAGATATTATCAACGCCTTGTTGGAAGACTTGTTAAAGAATGCTGGACTAGAGATGGAACAACTCAATACACCACAATTGTGGGAAAATTGGTATCGTGAAGAAAAAGCTAAAATCAAGGAACCAGAACGTTAAACATAGCTTAAATAAAAAAACTGTCAGTGAACGCCGTAAAAAGTGTTCACTGACAGTTTTTTTTAATGAGAACTATTCCAAAGTTGCCACGACAGCTCCTGCATTGACTGTTTGCAAGTCATTCAATTGAAGTTGTTCTTCTTTTAAATTAGTAAAGATAACAATGACACTCGTATTTTTCTGCTGCTGTTGAATCATGGCCAAATCCATCTGTGCTAAAGTTGTGCCTGCTGTCACACTTTGGCCGGCTTGCACCTTAATCTCAAAAGGGGCACCATTTAATTCGACCGTATCAATCCCTAAATGTAATAAGACTTCATGATCTTGCTGATCCTTTAGAGTAATCGCGTGCTTCGTAGGAAAAATGGATACAATGGTACCATTAACGGGCGCGACTACTTGACCGTCGCTAGGAATCACTGCATAACCTTGCCCCATCATGCCACTTGAGAAGACTCCGTCCTTCAAAGCAGCTAAAGTAATTAATTGCCCATTGGCCGGTGCGACTATTTCATCTGCTACTCTTTTTTTCTTTTTCAAGCCAAACATCTTAAAACCTCCCGTCGATAAATTTCTTAATCCGCGATAAAGCCGTTTTGATTTGAGAGCGCGGCATTGCTAAATTAATCCGTGTAAAGTCTTGACCGTCACCGACAAAGTCCGTCCCCGCTTCTAAGATAACGCCTTGTTGCGTAGCCAACTCTTGCGTAAACTCTGCACCACTAATTCCCAAATCGCTAACTTTGACCCACAAGAGATATGATGATTCCATAGGAATCAATTGTAGCCGCTGATCTGTTAACATTTGTTGGGCTAATTCATAATTCTGTGAAACATAATCGACCATCGCGCGCCGCCAATCGTTCCCCGTTTGATAACCGGCAACAATAGCTGTAATTCCGAAAATATTCGGTGACGTAATCGAATTTTTTTGATAGTTAGCGCGCAAATGTGCACGTAATTGTGGATTAGGAATAATTGAATATGATGTTTTTAAGCCACCGAGATTAAAGACTTTATTTGGTGAAGTCAAAAAGATTAAATTTTGTAAATACTTATCCGGCAAACTCAACGCTGAAGTGTGGTGACCATTATTTAAAATGTGTTCACTATGAACTTCATCGCTAACCATAATTACTTGATGATCCAAGCACAGTTGGGCCACGCGTTCAATTTCTTGTGGCGACCAGATCCGTCCGGAAGGATTATGCGGATTACAGAAAAATAATAAATGTGGTTGTTGAACCTGTAATTGGTGCTCTAAGTCATCCCAAGCAATTTCATAGCGATTATTTTTTAAAATTAACGGACTCATTCCAACCGGCACGTGATTATCGCGAGCGCAGCGGCCAAAAGGACCGTAAGTGGGTGTCAAAGTCATCACACCATGTTGGGCGTCACAAAATTGTTGCACTAAATTATACATCGTCGCCACACTACCATAGCCTAACGTAATCCAGGCTGGATCGACAAAGACTTGGTGTTGCTGTTGTTGCCATTGTACTACGGTTTGATAAAATTCCGGATACGTGTACGTATAACCAAAGGTTCCACGCTGACTAGCTTTCATGAAAGCATCTAAAATTCCTTGAGGGGAACGAAAGTCCATATCAGCAATCCACATGGGAATAAAATCGTCCGGAATAGGACCAAATTCGTGTTCAATAATCGTCCGATCCCACTTGCGACATTTTTCATCATGACGATCAATAATTTCATCAAAGTTATACTCCATCAGCTTGTGTAATTTCTCCTTTACCGATTGATTGCTCTTTTAATACCGCATCAAATTGTTTACGCACTGTGGCAATTTGGGTGCCAATAATCACTTGCACATTTTGTTTATCTAAAATCATAACTCCTAACGCTCCAGCTGCTTTCAATTGTTCTTCATTCACTAAATCTGTATCCTGAACAATCAAACGTAAGCGGGTCACGCAGTTATCGACGTTCACAATATTAGCGGCACCACCAACACCTGCCAAAATTTGTGGCACATCGAATTGCTCACCTGAATCCTCTGTATCTGTTGCACTAGCGTGCTTTTCACGACCAGGAGTCTTTAAGTTATACTTTTCAATGGCCCATTTGAAAACAAAGTAGTAAATAGCGAACCAAACCACTCCGACAATTGGGACAATCCACCAACGAGTAGCGGGGCCTTGCAAGACACCAAAGATCAGCCAATCTAAAATACCACCATCAGTATTACCAATCCCAACATTTAATAAGGCCATCACCATATAACCTAAACCAGACATAATACTATGGAAAATATACAAAGCTGGTGAAATAAATAAGAATAAGAATTCAATTGGTTCCGTAATTCCCGTTACAAACGAAGCAATCACTCCCGAAATCAACAAACCTTTGACTTTCTTCCGATTTTCAGGGAAGGACGTTTTATAAATCGCTAATGCGACTGCTGGTAAAGCAAACATCATCGTAGGCATATAACCTTGCGATAAGAAGGCGGTCGCATGGTGGCTAATCGGCAAGCCGTGTTGCAATTCCTGATAAAAGATATTTAACGCTCCGACAACGTGATGACCGGCCACCACTGCGGTCCCACCAGCTTGCGTAAAACGAATCATCGCTAACAAAATATGATGCAAACCTAGTGGAATCAATAACCGTAAACAAGTACCGTAGATAAATGGTCCAAAGACACCGGCTTTTTGAATCAGCCAGCCTAAGCTGTTAATAGCTGTTGAAAAGATCGGCCAAATCATGGGAATGACTAAGCCCACTAAAGCCATAACCAAGGCTGTCATAATCGGCACAAAACGCGTGCCACTAAAGAATGCAAACGAATCTGGTAACTGCGTTTGATAAAAATGAATATGAATAACATACACAATTAAACCGACAATAATTCCACCTAAAACACCCATTTCAATAGTTTGAATCCCAAAGGTGTTCGATTGACCGGCAGCTTGCATTTTGCTGACAGGAACTAGTTGATGGGTAACTTTTAAATAAAAGTTAATGGACATATTCATCACAAAATAGCCCACAAATCCTGCAAAAGCAGCGATACCTTTTTCTTCACGGGCTAAACCTAACGGAATCGCCATCGCAAACATAATTGGTAAATAAGTAAAGGCAAAGCCACCAATTGTCGACATAAACTGAAAGATCAAGTGAATTGGTGTGATCTTTAAAAATGGTAATAATTTAAGCATACTCGGGCTGGAAAAGGCACTCCCAATTCCTAATAACAAGCCCATAAATGCCAATAACGAAACTGGTAACATGAAAGTTTTACCTAAACCTTGGAAAAACTCCCAAGCAGTAACTTTTTTCTTTGGTTCTTCTTGTTCCGACATCTCGTTACTCCTTCTCTTTTTTTGAATACGATTACAGAATAAAACAAATTTACTGGCGAAAATAGCCCTTTCAAGGATAATGTCGGAATTTACATTTTTTGTAAATGGTTACAATTTTAACAATAAAAAACGAACGACCTAGTAAATCTGGTAACTACAAACAATATTGGTAAATATACTCATCAATAATTAACTCCACTAACCGTAAAAGTGGAATGCGCGTCGACAAATCCAAATCTTGATAATAAATGTTCGGAACTGGCAGCTCAAAAGCTTCGGTGACTTTCCCCGCCAAAGAACTCTGAACATTGCCAATAATGCCAACCGTATTAACCAACCGTTGCTGTAAAATTCCCGCACAACGCCCCATCACCGCGGTTTCTCCGGAACAAGAGATCAAAAATACCAAATCGCTAGGATCAATCGTGGAGACCACCCGATCAATCTCATCCCATTCGGAACGACTCGAAGAATTTTTACCTGCAAACATTAAGCGCCGCGCACCATCCACTGCCACCGTATAAGACGGTCCCAGTCCTAAAAATTCAATATGGTGCGCTTGATTAATTAATTGCGTCACCCGCTTTAACTGTAATAAATCTAAGTCTTCGCGCCCAATCAGAGGAATTGCACCCGAATGCTTTAAAAAATCCCTTTTGGTGATTTGCTCTGCTTGCTCGCCTTCCAACGCTTTGCGCAAATAAAACTTAAATTCCGTTAAATTTTGATAACCCAATTTTTTGATCGTCCGACTAACCGTTGCTGTCGAAACATAAGTTTGCCGCGCAATTTGGGCAATATCCTGCTTTAAAAATTCAGATGCTGCGCGTTTCAAGTAATCAAACACTTGCCGTTCTGCGGTACTTAAAGTTGCACTTTGTCGTTCAATATTTTTAAAAAATAAAGTCATCGCCGTCTCCTTTTGACCATTGTAAAAAAATTCACTTATTTATTATAAAGATTTTGAGCTTTAACTGCAGCAAAATCAATTATTTTATCACTAAAAAAGTCTTCATCATAATCAGTAAGTTCCTAACTATTGATGAAGACTTAATTATATTTAATAATCCAGCACTAAGCAGCCTTAGCACCCATGCTTTGTTGTAATCTTCCCGTCTGATAGTTTAATTGTAAACCGTTTTGCGTATTAAAGACCCATATGTTCAATCTCAATCCTGGAACATCTTTTAAAGAAATAGCCTGCACATGAACCCCTCGCGGCACTAATTCCGTTCCAGAATATAATGGTGTTGCTTGATAATAAACAACATCATCCGGATAATGCTTCAAATAATTGCGCGTCAAAGTTTCGGAGTAAGCCATCCCTCCCGGTGTTTTTTGACTATTGGTGCCAACGTTTTGTGCTCTCGTACCCCAAATAACATTGTCACTATTCATTGATCCCCCCAATGACCAAGCTAATAAATGACTTTTATTGTAAGCATAGCCGTGATAACCATCTAAAGTAACAATCCGATTATTGCTTTGATGACCACTCCATTTTTGCATTGTCTGGTTAAATTGACCATCACTATATTGTCCCGATACCTTTGTAGTAGCCGGAAAATTAGGGCGCTTCATAACTGCCGCAGAATGCTTAATGACATCTTTTTCACGTACAAAGCTGGTAACAGTCTGAGTACGACCAAAACAATCAAAACCTTGATATGTTGTAACTTGTTGATCTTCATTACTACTTTGATAGAATTGCAAATTAGCAGTCTGAGTTTTAATATCTTGCTGGTCTGAAACATTAAATACTGGTTGGTTATCATTCAAAATCGCATAATTTTGTGGATACTGTTTAACTGTATACTTCAATTGTATTAATTGCTGATTTGTTAAAGTTGTAGCTGAAATATTACTGATATTAACAAACCCCAACAACCATAAAAATCCTAACATTAAGAACATTATTTTTGCCACAGGATGCCAATGCTTACTTTGTACTTGAAACATGTCAATCTCCTCTCAAATATATAGTAAATATATACACTGAAAAGCCCGACCATGCAAATAGTGGCAAGCGTTGATGTTTTGAAATAATACCGTTTTGTAATATACAATTTTCAACTAATTTAAAACAAGCAATGAGTAAGAAATTTGTTTAAGATAATTCAATCAAAAGACCGCTAATTTAAATTAATAAAATTTTTCTAGCAATTAATGTTAGCCTTTTCATTTTTTAACAATAAAACTATAATAAAGTTAGATTAAATAAGAAGAAGGCTAAAACATGAACCAAGAGATGATTAATTTTTTAGTAGCACGTAAATCCATTCGTAAATATGATCCGACCCAAACTATTTCCGATGAAACTATTAATAAAATGTTGGAGTTGGCAGCCACGGCACCTTCTAGTAACAACGCGCAGCCCTGGAAAGTCGTGGTGATCAAAGACAAAGCTAAGTTAAAAGTTTTACGCCAGTTGGCTTCTGACCAAGAGCAAGTCGAAACAGCCTCAGCACTGTTCTTTATTTTAGGCGATTTATCCGCTTATCAAACCGAAACTCTAACCGATTTTTCCATTAATCATGGCTTGTTAAACGCCCATGATCAAACGGCCATTACTTCATATCAACAGGGCTTAGAAAACTTTTATCAAACACACCCTGAAGATAAAACTGCGCAAGGTGTTAATTTAGACACTGGTTTATTTGCGATGAACTTAATGCATGTGGTGCGGTGTTTTGGCTATGATTCCGTGGCGATGCGTGGCGTTGATTTTCCTAAAGTCATGGATTACTTAAATATTGATTCCCATTTAATTCCGATTATGTTCTTATCCGTCGGCGTAGCTGCCGAACAAGGGAACGATAAACAACGCTATCTTGTATCGGATTTTGCTCGGATTATTGAATAAGTTTCAAAACTAATTTATCATATAAAACAAACTATAATACTCAGGGAAGTGCAAGCATGATTACTTACAGTAACCAAGTCAACGTACCAGTTGAAACCTATATTGATCTTTTAAAAAGATCCACTTTAGCTTTGCGCCGCCCAATTGAGCAACCCAAAAAGATTGCGCAAGTCTTAAAGGATTCTGATATTCTCTGGACTGCTTGGGATCAAGACCAACTAGTCGGGGTAGCCCGCGCCTTAGTTGATTCTGGCTATGATCTTTGCTACTTAAGTGACCTAGCCGTAGATGCTAATTATCAAAAACAAGGTATTGGTCAAACATTAGTTAACAAATTAAACACACAAATTGGTCCGCACACCAAACTTTATTTATTAGCGGCACCCAAAGCAATGGAATATTATCCAAAGATTGGTTTCGAGAAAGTGGAGAATGCTTTTCAATTAAGAAAATAATCCTTAGTTTATTTAGATTGAAATGATTCATTCAATATGTAAATAAAATAAGATTTTAACTCTAGGTTAATTGAAACAACCTGGTTAAAATCTTATTTTTTATTGCTATCCATTTTATAAAAATTATTATACCAAAAAAGCCATTTTCTCTCGAAAACGACTTTCAGCAAACTATATTTTATAAGAATTGCCGTAAGATTTCACGCAATGGTGGCATCTTAGGAATTTGGAACTTGTCTTTGAAATATTCAAAACCAAACTTCAAATAACCTTCAGCTTCATCTTTAATAATCTTACCTGGTAATGGAGCTTCATCATAAACCGCAGCATTAATTAAAACTGGCTTAGTAGGGTTCTTGTATTGTTCCATAGCTTGAGCAAATTCTTCATCGTTAGTAACATTGATGCCAATACCACCACAAGCTTCAGCAAATTTAGCAAAATCAATATCTGCCAAATCAATGCCGTAATTTTGTTGGCCCGCAGATTGTTGTTCATATTCAATGAAGGCTAACAAATGATTATTTAACACAACAACGACCATTGGCAAATCATATTTAACTGCAGTAACAAAGTCTTGCATGACCATGGCAAAAGCACCATCGCCGCAAACTGCATAAGTTGGGCGTTGTGGCATCGCAATTTTAGAAGCAATGGATCCCGGTAAAGCACAGCCCATAGTTCCTAACCATGCAGAAATGGTATATTTTTGCGTGGACTTAACATCAACAAACCGGGCACCAAATGAAGTTGAAGTCCCCACATCAACGGACCAAACCGTATTAGCTGGTGCCACTTCACTCATTTTAGCAAACATCTTGGATGGTAAAACGCCATTATGCTTCTTGTTCTTAACGTCGTTCATCCAAGCGCGCCAAGTTTGCATATTCTTTTGACAAGCTTTTAAGAATGGCCGATCGCTGATCACTTCGCCACGGGTATTTAATAAGGTTAATGCATCTTTGGTATCTGCCACGATCGCCAAATCAATATTATGACGGTGACCAATTTTACTTGGGTCATTATCAATTTGAATTGTTGGAATCTTTTGGTTGATATAAGGTGCATAAGGATAATCAGTTCCGATTAACATTAATAAATCGGCGTTAAACATTGCTTCATAAGCAGGTTTCGTACCTAATTTACCGATTTGTCCTAACGCATTGGGATGATCATCATCAATGGTTCCCTTAGCGGGCATTGTTTGAATAAATGGAATGGAGTAACGTTCCACAAATTCTTTAGCTTGTTCTTGCGCTTCTTTAGCACCGACACCAATCAAAGCTACTGGCTTTTTGGCTTTTTTGATCATGGCTAAAGCTTGATCAATATCTTTCACATCAGCACTAGGAGCATCCAAACGGAATTGATCAGCCGTTGGTTTAAACGTATCAGAAATTTTATGATCCGGTACATCATCTGGAATCGTCAAAACTGCAACGCCTTTATTCGTATAAGCGGCCCGAATTGCTTCGTCCATAACTGCTGGTAAGGTTTCTGGGTTAGTTACCAAACGATTATAAACAGCAACGTCTTCGAACAATTGTGGTGTATTGACTTCTTGGAAGAAACCAGTATTTAATAAATGAGATTGAATTTGACCCAAAATAGCCACAACTGGTGCGTGATCCATCTTAGCATCATATAAACCATTTAACATATGAATGGCACCAGGTCCACCAATGGACAAGCAAACACTCACTTGACCAGTTAATTTGGCATGCGAAGCAGCAGCTAACGCAGCAACTTCTTCATGCCGAACTTGTGTAAATTTAATTTGATCGCGTTTGCGATACAAAGCTTCAATGGTTGTATCTACAGAATCCCCAGGTAAACCATATACATTATCAATGCCCCAAGCTTGCATAACTTGAACCATTTTATCGGCAGCATTAATTTTCATTATATCTCTCCATCTCCGATTAAATCTGAACAACATCTTGAAATTACATTATTCTACTCTACCACGAATCAATCACAAACAAAAGTTAAATGCCCAATCCTAATTAATTAGGAAAAATTTAATATTTTCACATTCATTTGTGAAGACAGCTACAATCTCCCCCTTCCTGCAAAATTTGGACCACCAATTCTAAAGAATCAACTTAGCACTTTTCCTCAACACCAAACTTTGATATGCTAAGATGTTATTTAGAGGATTTAGCTACTGCCATCAAGGTGACAGTACTGATACTAGTTGGCTCTTGGATTGAAGTTTGATAAGTACTAGCTTGCCAAACTTGAATCCGCCGACCAATTTGAATCGGGTGTGCTTCTGCAAATAATTCACCTTGCTTCACCGAACGTAAATGATTCGTTTGAATTTGTGTGCCGACGGCTACTTGCTCAGCTGGTAAATTTAAATTAGCGCCTAAACTAGCCGCGGTTTCGGCTAAAACACTATTCATACCTCCATGCAACTGGCCGTACGGTTGTAAGACTTGTGCTGTAATGAGTAATTGCAATAAAACCGTTTGGGGAGCTTGGTGTAGGATTTTGATCCCGAGATATTGAATTAAATCGATTGTTCTGACCTCCAGAAAGGAAAATTTTATGACGAATTGGCAAACTATTAAGAATTATTCAGAAATTTTATTTGAGCGACAAGATAAAATCGCCAAAATTACAATTAATCGCCCCCAGGTGCGTAACGCCTTTACTCCGGACACGATTCAAGAAATGATTGAGGCCTTTAACTATTGCCGTGACGACGCAAGTATTGGTGTAATTATCTTAACCGGTCAAGGCGATTTAGCCTTTTGTTCCGGTGGTGACCAAAAAGTGCGCGGCAACGGTGGATACGTTGGTAAAGATAAAATTGCCCGGCTCAACGTCTTAGACTTACAACACTTAATTCGCGTGATCCCGAAGCCCGTGATTGCCATGGTCAAAGGCTGGTCCGTTGGTGGGGGTAATATCTTACAATTAGTCTGTGATTTAACCATCGCGGCTGATAATGCCCAGTTCATGCAAACAGGACCAAAAGTTGGTAGTTTTGATGCCGGTTATGGCTCCGCTTATTTAGCCCGAGTCATTGGCCATAAGCGCGCCAAAGAAGTCTGGTTTTTATGCAAACCTTATAGTGCCCAAGAGGCTTTTGAAATGGGTTGGATCAATAAAGTCGTTCCGTTGGCCGACGTTGAAACGGAAACGCTAGCTTGGTGTCACGAAATTTTAAAGAAATCACCAACCGCCATTCGCTTTATTAAGGCTGCTATGAATGCTGATACGGACGGCCTAGCCGGTCTGCAACAAATTGCTGGCGACTCCACCATGTTATTTTATGAGACAGATGAAGGTAAAGAAGGTCGTGACGCTTTCTTAGAAAAACGCGAACCCGATTTCGATAAGTTCCCCAAGTTCCCATAACAAGCTGTGAACAAAACTGGTTAAAAGCTGAAGACTAACCTAGCCCAATTTAAAAGTCGTTTTTTGACTTTGAATTTGGCGTAGTTAGATACATTCTTTTGCTCTTTGGAGCGCAATTATCAAGCTGCAAACCTAAACATTTGATGATCTTCATCGCACACCTAGTAACCAAAGACTGAAATCCAACAGTGGTTCCAGTCTTTTTTGAGGCTCAGCCTTTAGAAAGAAGTTTTTAATGCAAAACTGGTTAAACAAACGAACGCAATTATCACCTAACAAAATAGCCTTATATTATCAAGACCAGTACTATACATTCCAACAAATTCAACAATTAGTCAAACATCGTGCCCAAAAATTGGCCAACTTATCCATTCACCCACAAGATCATGTGGGGTTATTTGGACACAATACTCTAGATACTTATTTGAATATCTTAGCATTGCAACAATTAAATGCGACCATTGTCTTTTGCAATATTCGCTTAGCCGCGACCGAATTAGTCCAACAATTACAAGATGCTCAAGTAAAGTTCTGTCTGAGTGATCAAAACGACTTACAATTGCCAACAGATAAGGTTCAAATCATTACTCCACATTCTTTATCCACATTAGCGCCCCAACCCTATTCCACTTTCAGCATTCAAAGTGACGATGTGGCTAGTTTGATGTATACGTCGGGAACCACGGGGCAACCGAAAGGTGTGTTGCAAACTTATGGTAATCACTGGGCCTCTGCCATGAACACTTTATTGAATTTTCAAATTACGGCCAGTGATTGTTGGCTGTGCGTGGTACCATTGTTTCATATCTCAGGCTTTTCTATTTTGCTGCGCTCTTTAATTTACGGCATTCCGTTGTATCTAGCAGATAAGTTTGACGCTACCAAGGATAATCAATTACTTTGTCAACAACCAATCACGATTATGTCAGTGGTCCCCACTATGCTCCAGGAGCTCTTGCAAGTTAAAACTACTGCCTACAACTCCCGATTTCGCTTAATGTTTCTCGGGGGAGCCCCCATTGATCAAAAAACTTTACAAGTTTGTCAAGACCAACATATTCCGGTAGTGCAATCTTATGGCATGACCGAGACCTGCTCCAATGTTGTAGCCTTAAATACTCCAGATGCACAACGTAAATTAGGCTCTTGTGGTCAAGCTTTGTTCAGCAATCAAATTCGCATTGCGCCAAACGGTGAGATCCAGCTCCAATCTCCAGCATTAACCCCGGGTTATTGGCAAAAGCCGGAATTATTTCAACAAAAATTAACCGCTGATGGCTGGTTTAAAACGGGCGACATTGGCTATCTGGATGATGAACAATTTTTATTCGTGCAAGGCAGAATTGATGATATGTTCGTTTCTGGTGGTGAGAATATTTTCCCCGCCGAAATTGAAAATCTGTACCAACAATTACCCCAAATTCACAATATTTGTGTGACCCACCAGTCTGATCGTCACTGGGGTAGTGTTCCCGTTGCTTATGTCGAATTGAACCAGCCCGTCACTGCCGCACAATTAACCGCCTATGGTCGCCAATATTTAGCACACTATAAAGTTCCCGTGGAATTTCGGCAAGTCGCAGCTTTACCGAAAACCAGCAGTGGTAAACTAAAACGGCAGGGACTCGAACAACTAAAATTCCAATTGCTTTAACAAAAATTGCCCTTGATTATGAACGTGATTCACACAAAGAGGAGTTATTGACTATGAAACAATATTATCGCCAATTTAATTGGTATCGCTGGCTCAGAATTATTTTTCTCGCAGTCACCGGAATTGTTATTTTAATTAATCCCGATAAAAGTTTAAACGC
Source organism: Bombilactobacillus sp. ESL1187 (assembly GCF_058107155.1). Lineage (NCBI taxonomy): Bacteria > Bacillati > Bacillota > Bacilli > Lactobacillales > Lactobacillaceae > Bombilactobacillus > Bombilactobacillus sp. ESL1187. The sequence continues at coordinate 1,003,881 of NZ_JBYLTZ010000001.1, read as the reverse complement.
GATTTTATATTTAATTTCTGCTTACCTGATCGGTCTAGGATTAATCGCTTTACATGATGGTTGGCTCTTATCCAAAAGTCATAGCGACAATAATAGCCCGTACACCACTGCGGTAGTTTCTTTTTTACTAGCAATTCTCATCTTTCCCATTGCCCACCTCTTGCTTCCACTCTTACCCGTTATTTTAGGCATTGTCTTATTAGTTAACGGCGTCAATCAATTTTTTAACGCCCGCAGCAATCGCAAATATATCAATGTGACTCCGTGGTGGGACTACTGCTACTCTTTGTTATTAATTATTTTAGGCATTGCCTTAGTCTTTAATCCCTTTGATATGTTGCGCTTTTTCTTTCGTTTATTAGGCGGCGGTTTAATCATTTTAGCCGTCATGGAATTTATCAATACCCGTATTTATAAAAATAAGTAGTAAAAAAAAGATTCGCCAAAGTAGGCGAATCTTTTTGATTACTTCAATTTTGTAAAATTTATTTCTTTGGTTCAAACACTAAGTGTTCATTAACAAAGGCATTTAAGCCCAAATCGCTTAATTCCCGACCATAGCCAGAGTTTTTGACGCCACCAAATGGTAATTCTGGTAAAGAAGCCCAGCCAGAATTAATAAAGGACATCCCCGTTTCAATTTTCGCAGCCACAGCTTTCGCATGATCGACATCACCTGAAAAGACCGTATTGCCTAGGCCGTAACTTGAATCGTTCGCCAAATCAATCGCTTCTTGTTCGGAATTAACTTTATAAACCGAAGCAACCGGACCAAACATTTCTTGATTAAAGATCGGATTATCTTTGTCAATGTCAGTTAAAATTGTTGGTTGGAAGAAGAAACCTTTGCTGTCAATTGGTTCATTACCATAAACTAATTTGGCACCATGTTCGATAGCCGTATCAACTTGTTGCTGTAATTTTTCTTGCGCACTCTTTGAACTCAAAGGTGCTACAACCGTTGTGGGATCCATGGGATCACCAATTTTAGCATTCGCAAAAGCTTCCTTTAACATGGCAACAAAACTGTCATACTTATCGGCCATGACAATGAAACGTTTGGAAGAAGTGCAGACTTGTCCCGCATTATACAACCGTGCATCCGGGGCAATCTTCTTTAATTCAGCGTCATCAGCATCACTTAAAATAATGAAGGCGTCGTTACCACCTAATTCCAAAGTCGACTTCTTCAAGGCGTCACCGGCTTCTTTCGCTACTGAAGCGCCACCACGTTCAGAACCAGTTAAGCAAACCCCAGCTACGCGCGGATCATGAATGGCTTTTGACACCAAGTCATAACTAATAAAGAGGTTGGTTAATGCGCCTTTCGGGGCACCAGCTTTTAAAACTAAGTCCGCTAATTTTTGGGCTGAAGTTGGGCAAATCGAAGCATGCTTCAAAATCATGGGGTTACCAACAATAAAGTTCGGAGCAAAGACCCGCACTACTTGATATAGTGGAAAGTTCCAAGGTTCAACTGCCACAATAATTCCAGTTGCTTGTTTTAAGTAATAAGCTTTACCAGCAGGGGTTTCTAATGGAACTGACTGCATTAATTCTTCACCGTGCTGCGCATAGTATTCGGCAATGGCCGCACACAATTGCACTTCGCCTTTAGCCTCCGTCAATAACTTACCCATATCATAGGTCATTGCCTTTGCTAACTCATCTTCATTTTCTGTGAGCGCTTGCGCAATTTGGTGTAAAATTTGGGCACGTTCAGCCACTGGTTGGTCGCGCATTGTTTTGTAGAGTTGGTGACCAGTAGCTAGTGCTGCTTCAAGGTCAGCTGGTGTTGCATCATCATACTGTTTTAATAGTTCACCTGTATAAGGATAGATTGTTTGATATGCCATAAGAGACACTCCTTTCAAAATTCACAATATCATTATAATACTATCTGTGCTATTCAGCGACACTAAAGCGTTTATTTTTAGGTCATAATATCGTTTACTAAGTTTTAACTTATAAAAAATATAATCAAATTCAATTCACAAACTTGAAAAACCAGCTTTTATTTTCAGGATATCTTAATCAGACTGAGCCCCCGAATTTTTTTGTAAATTTAAACGTACAATGTCACAGCGTATTTTATCCTTAACTCTAAATAAGAACATAAAAATTAATTTTGATTATTTTTAGTGGACAAAAGCCACTACTTGTTATTATAATAAGCCAAAAGGGAGGTGATATGGGAATGGATCCCAACTCAGCTGAGTTAATTCGGCATTTCAACCGACATTATACTTTACTATTAGGCATCCTAGATAAGCAAGTTTTTGATACTGACTTAACTTGGCCCGAGAGTCGAATGCTTTTAGAGATTAGTTTTCATTATCCAGTCACGCCGATGAAGCTGTCTCGGTCGTTACATCTGGATAAAAGCTATACTAGCCGTTTAATCAATCAACTTGTGCGCAAACAGGAAATCACAAAAGAACCTTCTTCAACGGATTTACGTTCGGTGGATATCTTCTTAACTTCCCATGGTCAGCAAACTGTGGCTTACCTTAATCAAAAATCGGATGCACAAATCCAAAAAATTATCGCTTCTGTTCCTGAACAGCAGCAGACCCAGTTGTATCAAGCTTTTAAATTAATCAATACGATTTTGTTTGAGAAATGAGGTAAATTTTATGTGGCAGGCAAAAAATTTCGAGACATTAACTCCTTACGAACTATACCAAATCTATTTTTTAAGAACTAAAACTTTTGTCGTTGATCAAAAACGAATCTATCAAGAAGTTGATGCTCACGACTTAACGGCTTGGCATGTCTTTAACATTGTTGATCAGCAAGTTATCGCCTATGCGCGCATTTTTCCAGAAGGCGACCATCTTACTTTCGGCCGTGTGGTAACTGATCAAAAATATCGTGGTCAAGGCTTAGGACGAGAATTAATGGAACAGATCTTCCAAACCATTACAGCACAATTTCCCGGCAAACCAATTGCTATTGAAGCACAACAACAAGTTGAGGCGTTCTATCAAAAATTCGACTTTGTCAGTCAAGGACAACCGTTCATCTTTGAGTCAACACCACACATTAAGATGGTTCATTCAGCATTGTCCTAACGCCATCGAACTCCAGACCAAATTGCAACTAATATGACCCCCGAAGTTGTCCTAGCTTCGGGGGTCACAGCGTTACTCACATTTAGTTATTGTATTGAAAAGCATTTTTAAAAATTATTTTTGACCGTAATATGCATTATCACCATGTTTTCGGTAATAATGTTTATCCAACAAATATTGCGGCAAATGACAATTAGCTCGGGTTAATTGCATCGTATGATAGTCTTCAGCGGCCACTGTTTCCAGCACTTTGGCATTATAGACAGCATTTTGAGCATCATTTCCCCAAGCAAACGGTCCGTGTTGACTCACTAATGTTCCCGGAGTCGCCTGATAATCCAAGTGGCGCTCCTTAAAAGTTTCTACAATGGCTTGACCGGTATTTTCTTCATAACCCGCTTCAATTTCTTGTTGGGTCAAAGCCCGCGCTGCCGGAATATCATTGTAAAAAGTATCCGCATGGGTCGTATTTAAAGCTGGAATATCCATTTTAGCAGCCGCAAAAGCAACTGCCCACGGTGAATGGGTGTGCACAATCCCACCAATTTTGGGAAAAGCATTATACAAAACCACATGCGTAGGAGTATCACTTGAAGGATTCAAGTCACCTTCAACGACTTGCCCTTGCAAATTAACCACCACTAAATCTGCTGGTTGCAAAGCATCATATGCTACTCCCGAAGGCTTAATGACAAAGAGACCTTGCTTACGATCAATGCCCGAGACGTTACCCCAGGTAAAAGTCACTAAGTCTAATTTCGGTAATTGCATATTGGCTTCATAAACTTCTTGTTTTAATTGTTCTAACATGTTAACCCCCCTCAATTAAAAATTTGCTGACAACTGGGATTTCAACTAATCCTCAACTTTTAGCACCTGTTTTATAGAGCAGCTTGCTTTAAGCCCACTTGCGCAAACAATTGGTCAAAAAATTCCTTCGCTTGGCGCACTTTAGCCACGGGATCAGCAGCTTTTTGACTCCACATTTCTACTGTAAAACTTCCAGCATAACCGAGTCGCTTAAAAGCGCGTAAGCACCCTTCAAAATCTACGTCACCTTGACCAAAGGGTACTTCTTTGAACTGGCCCGGACTAGTAGTAGTTACTTTTTTAGTATCTTTTAAATGAACCGCCACAATTTGTTTCATATTGATCTCTAAATCAGTAATAACATCATTTTGCGGCCATGCTGAAATATTGCCAATATCCGGATATCCTTGCAGCCATGGACTAGCAATTTGCTGTTTAACTTCTTGAATTTTACTCAAGGAATTTAAAAACGGATCATCCATCGTTTCAATGGAGAGCATGACTAATCTGGAGGCTGCCATATCGACACAGCGTTGTAAATTTTCAATAAATAGTTCATGACTTAACGGAGTCTTTTTATCATAATAAACATCGTAGCCCGCTAATTGAATATTTCGAATGCCTAAGTCTACCGCTAAGTCGAGTGCTTGTTGCATCATAGTCAGCGCCTTTGCTTGAATTGCCGGATCCTTCGCTCCCAAAGGGTAACGCCGGTGTCCAGACAACATTAACGTATTAATATGACTATGCGTTGCCCACAAAGCTTGCCGAAATTCTTGCCGTTCCTGACGGCTCCACGTTAAACGTTTTAAGCGCTCATCACTTTCATCAATCGAAAATTCCAAAAAGTTAAACCCTAATTCATGTACCAATTCAAACGTTTGTTGCCACGTTAAATTTTGCGGTAATGCTTTTTCGTAAATACCTAATGGATTAGTAATCATTTTGTACCTCCCAATTGTTGCTGTAACTGCACTACGGCTGGCCAACTAGTATTTAAAGCTTGCACTAATTCTTGATAGACTTGATATTTGGCTTGATACACAGCACTAGCTTGTAAATCTGGTTCAAAGCGTTGCTTAACGTGTGTCATTTGGTGAACGGCCGTTTTAAAGTCGGGCCAAGCCCCTTGAGCCACCGCACAACAAATGGCACCTCCTAACCCGCCTAATTCCGTAGCTTGCGGAATTTCCACAGGTAATTGCAAAACATCCGCAAACATTTGCATCCATTGCATTGAATTAACCGCTCCACCAGACAAGCGAACAACTTGTGGCTGCGTGGTGACTTGTAATAACTGTTGGACATGGGTCTTATGTGCAAAACAAATACCCTCATAAACTGCCCGAATCAACTCAGATTTACTGGTATTACTCCGTAAACCGATTAAGGCTCCCTGCGCATCGGGATGCGCATTACTCCCGTACAGAAATGGCAAGAAGAAGACCTGCGCATAACTCGGATCGGTAACCTTTAAAAAATCTTCTAAATAGTCATAGATTGAACGCTGTTGTTTCTTTGCGTTAAGCGTTTCATCAGCTAACAACATTTTAATCATTAAAGCCAAATTGCCGGCTGATGTCGGGCTAGAGGCTTCGACTAAATTTTGTTGTGTCACAAAGAGCGAATTCATCAAACCTAATTGTTGGGGGGCACGCGCCGAACCCACTAGTAAGTTCATATTCCAAGTACCTGCAATCATACTTAATAAACTTTCATCCAAAACGCCCGTCGCTAACGTACAAGCATCAATATCAAACATGCCCCCAAAAACTGGTGTTTGGGGCTTTAAGCCGGTCACTTGCGCGGCAGCTGCGGTTAAATGCCCACACATCGTGGTTGCTTGCACTAATGGTGGCAAGGCTGCTTTGATTTCGGGGATCCCAAAGAAGTCAAGTAGGCGCTCATCATACTGTTGCGTTGTCAAATTGAGCAAGTTATTGCCCGAAGCATCACCGATTTCTTGATAGATTTCTCCCGTTAACAGGTAGCGAATAAAATCCTTATTGGAGAAAACGGTCCCAATTTGTTGATAAACGGCCGGTTGATTTTGTTTGAGCCAAGCTAATAAAACGGGCGCTTGACTAGCCATGACGTGTTGTTGACTAATGGGATAAATTTGAGTAACTTGCGCTTCAAATTGTTGTGCTAGCTCAATAGCTCGCTGATCAGTCGATAAAATACCATTATGAAAAATTTGCTGGTGACGATCTAAGAGATATAGCCCTTTGCCATGTCCTACAACCGTCACTGCGGCAATTTGTTCAGCGCTTAAGGCTGCTTGTGTCAGAGCTTGCCTAATGGCTTGACCCAAATGTGCCAATAAATCTTGCAGTTTAATTTCTTGAAAACCCGCATCTGCTCGGACTTTTTGAGTGGGAAACGCACTAACTGCTACCTGTTGCCCGTTCAGGTCACAAATCACTACTTTGGTTTTGGTACCACCATTATCAATCGTTAAATAATACTGCATGACCTATTCCTCCTAATCCAGCAAGATTTGGTAAACTGCCACTTCATTCGCCTCGCGATTAGCCGCTAACAAATAAGATTGTTGTTGCTTTTGATATACCAAAACATTACTGGGGCCAACACCAGTTTCAATTAATTGCAGTTTTAAATCGGGATGCTCAATTAACGCTAAGCCTTGTTGCCCAGCTCGCCAACCAAATAAGAAATACTCTCGACTACCAATCGGCCCGCCAAAAAGTGCATGTCCAAAGGGGGTGGGAGTGGTTGTTTGTTGCAATAACTGAAAATGTTGATCATATAAGCGTAAATGTGCCCCGTGAAAATCCGTAATGGTTAAATACTCTGGCGCACCATCTTGATTAATATCCGCACAACAAATATCGGACGTCGCGGCTGTGGTCAATTGCTGTAACTGCCACGACTGCGTTTCAGTCGGCCAACTTAAACGAAAAACTCCTTCTCGACCCGTGATTAAAGAACAAGTCGCTAAACGCTGATAACCATGATTTTGCGTAATGCGTTGTTTGAGTGCGTGCAGGTTAAGCAGGCGTGCTTGATCATCATCATATTCCCCCACCCAAATTTTACCGGGATCTGACCAATCGTTCGTCTTTTGTTTACTGTTAGCAATCGAGCAACCAACATACCAAAAGCCCGTTTGCCCGGTTTTGGGAATAATATCAAAGCGGTGAATATACGGACACTCACCGACAATTGTTTGTTGCCAACCGTGTCCCGTAAAAGTTTCTTTGACAATCCGACAGGTGGCTGAGTTAAAGCCGGGATAAAACTTTTGTGTTGCTAAAAAATTCAAAGTGCCAGGAATAGCAACTAACGTCATCGTGCCCCCAATATTGGGCCAAACAGTGATTTTTTGCCAATGATGATTTAAATCATAGGCATAACAAGGTTGGTCTTCTTCGGAAGCAACAATCAAAAAATCCTGATTTAAAGCTTGTAAGTGTAACAAAGCATAACAGTGATCCAATTGATCACTAAAAACTTTTTTAAATTTCATTTGGAACACCTTGCCTCTATTCAAAAATAAAAGAAGGTTAGGACAACAATTTGCCCCAGCCTCCTATGAATCAGACGAACATCTGCTAAAGCTTGCGATTAACTTTTTATTTAAATTTACTGATTAACTTGATTAGGCGCACTGTGATCTTGGAAGTAATTAATCAAGTTAGTCGAAGCTTCTTGCGCGATCGCCGTGCGCGCTTCTAACGTACCCGTCCCGGCATGTGGACTTAAGACTACATTATCTAAGTCTCTTAGAGCTTGTGGAATATTGGGTTCTGTTTCAAAAACATCTAATCCCGCCCCCGCAATTTCGCCGGTTTGTAAAGCTTTGATGAGATCATCTTGCTTAATTAATACTCCCCGAGCGGCATTTACGATATAAGCAGTTGGTTTCATCTGCTGAAAAACAGCTGCATTAAAAATACCAATGGTCGATGGTAAGGAAGGCGCATGTAACGTAATCACATCACTTTGCTGAACCAAAGTCTCAAAATCAACATATTTCACGGCTAATTTTTGTTCCAAGTCACTATCTAATCGACGTGCATCATTATAGATAACTTGCATGCCTAAAACTTGGGCAAATGCTGCTACTTGCGAACCAATGCGGCCCATACCGTAAACCCCTAAAGTTTTACCTTGTAAGCTCATGCCCATGTATTTCTGCTCGGAAACATCAACCCAGTCGCCGCGCCGGACCAGTTGATCATAAAAATGTAAGCGCCGCACCGTTGCCAAGATCAAGGCAATCGTCATTTCCGCCGTTGGTACACGCACCCCTTGGGGACAATTAGTTACCACAATACCTTTTTGTTTCGCATACTCAATATCAATATGGTCAAAACCTACACCATTAGCGGTAATAATTTTCAAGTTAGGACCCGCATCAATCAGTTCGCGATCAGCTTTGGTGCCCATTAATAACAGACCATCGTATTCTTTTAAATGCTCCAAAATCCAGGCGCGCGTTTCAATTTCTGGTTCATAGGTCACATCAAACGTGGCTTTTAATTCCGTTAAACCCGCTTCCGGAATAATTCCTGTGACTAAAATTTTTGCTTTACTCATTAATTGATTGCTCCTTTATTAATTCATCAGTGAACCCATTAGCTTGAAGTTCTAGTTGCACTCTCAACTAGCTTTATTTGTCTAGTACGTAGCTTAGACTAGTCTGAATTATTTTTTAAACACGGGATCTTCGGCTACCCGCATGGCTTGCACATTTTTTTCTTTAAAGTAAATGCGTTCGGCATTGTTATACATCACATCTTCTAATTCACTAGGCGTAAAGATATCCGTCGCTTCTAACCAAGTTGCTAAATTATGATAGGAGTTAAAAGTTGAAGACCACGGAGAATCTGTGCCCCAGAAAATCCGTTTAGCACCTAGGACACTCTTAGCTAAGCGCACATCTTTTTGACACCGTGGAAATGGAAATTCCGTCTCCCCTTCAATGTCTTGAATAGCTGATAATTCGGTCGCAATATTGTCATACGGTTGCCATTGGGTTAATGCATTTTCTAAACGATCCAAATGATCCGCATTCGGGAAAGATAAGTGACAAACCACAAAATCTAACTGTGGATAGCGCTGTGCTAAGGTGGCGATTGCTTCGGGTTCATAACTAAATTGAGTATAATCACCATAATCAGTCGTAATGACAAAACCAGGATAGTCCGCTAAATAGTGCAAAATCTTACCCACTTCTGGATTAGTATCTAAGCGAAATGGTTTGTGATAACCGTGCAGACCGCCACCTTCACTAATTTCAAACTTTAAAGCCCGAAAGCCTAAGTCTTCGACATGCCGCCGCACAATTTGCATCGCATTTTCAGTAAAAGGATCAACCGAAAAAGCGGCCACAAAACGCTCAGGATACTTTTTAACTGTTTGGTAAGAATAATAGTTTTGGTAACCATTCAAACTACCTTGTAATAAAACCGCCTTATTAATACCGTTGTCATCCATCACTTGCAATGCTGATTCGGCTAAGAAATTATCATCACCCCAGCCATCAGGAATTAATTTGACTAATGTACCATCATCCCAAATCGTTTGCCCATGACCTAAAGGCGTCATGCGTCCTTTGCCGTTTAAGCCAGCAATTGACCGTACTAAATGTAAATGTCCATCAATTTTTTTCATCATGAAACTTCCTTTCTCAAATCAATACTCAATTTTTTCTTGACTACCAGCGTAACCAGCATTTTTATCCGCCATCTTGTTCAAATAGCGCCAAATCTGTGGCCGATATCTGCGTAATACATACAACAGTACCAAGTAAACAACAATTACTAAACCAATCCACAGTGGATTCTTCGAAATAAAGGCAGCAAAGACTAGTGCATTCAAGGGCCGTGCCATCAAATTAAAACTCGTAATCAAGACAATGCCAGCTGGAATTGCCGCACCGTAATGTGACACAGCTCCCGTATAAATGCTGCCTAACCAGCTAGAAGCATACAAGCCTAAACTAAACCAAACAATGCCGTTCGCGATTACTTTTAAAATATTGCCCCGTGTTAAGGCGACAATGGATTCCACCATGAACGGCAAGGAAATCAAGTCCACAATTGGCAAAGTTTTATTTCCCGGTAAGATAAAGGCGATTAACACCATAATTGGAATTAAGATCACGCCCGAAATAATGGTTGCAGGTTCACCATAACCAACGCCATCATCAACGCCCAAGAACCACCGCTTTTTATCTTTGACCGGATCAACTTGACTCGCAGTTTGCGTTTGTTGCTTTTTGCGCTTGTCAATTTCATCTGCCAACGGCGTAAAGGCTTTGGAAAAGACGTCCGTAATTAATGGGAAAATTGTCATGACCGCTGACAACTCAATCGCAAAGGATAAGATTTGCCCCCAAGCTTTTAAAGTCCCCAGTTTCGTTAAGTTACCCAAAATGCCAATCAATAAACCTAAAATAGCTCCTAACGTTGTCGGTTCGCCAAAGACACCCAGTTTATTTTTAAAGTATTCCGGAGTCATCTTAACCTTGTTAAAACCTAATAAATTCCACAATGGATCTAAAATAATAGCCGGAATCACTTGCTCAATATTATGTAGCGAAGCGACTGATGCATTCTTCACCCCATAATAATCAGACCAACGATCCGCTTGGACTTCTGCTAATAATAGTGCATATAGTAACATAAAGAATGATAGTCCCAAAGATAACCAGAAGTTATGCGTAACGTAATAACATAACGTGCCCCAAATCATAAAACCAAAATTATTCCATAAATTCGAAGCCATAAAGATTTTAGTCACACCGAAAGCAAATAATAACAACTCCGCAATTAAACCAAAAACGAAGAAACTTAAACCAACTGATGAACCAAACGAAGCTAACGAGCCTGCTTGCCAGCCAATATCTACGACCGGTAATTTAATTCCCGTTTGGTTGACCATTTGCTTAATGATTTTCGTGACAACTGGTGTAAAAGCTTGAATAATCCAACCAAAGCCAGTTAAACCAACTCCTGCATAGAACGCACTCATCATCGCTGTTTTAACTTTTACCCGTAAACAAACTGCGACAATAAAAATCATGATCGGAACCACTACGCTAGCACCAAAAACTTGAAATATTTGATTGACTGTTTCTAACATAACTTCACCTTCCTTACTGCGCTAACAAATGTTGAATTTGTTGTAAATTTTGCGCTAACGTAGCCTGATCAGTGGCATATTCCAAACCAATTTGCTCAACTTTCGACACTGTCGGCAAAAAGTCTGACCATGAAATTGATCCTTGCATTAAATCCGTCGTCACTTGTTGATTTTGAACATTTTTCAAATGCAAGTAGTTCGTGACTGGCTGTAAAGTTTGCCAGGCTTGAGTAATACTAGCATCTAGCCAATACCAGTTCGCCACGTCAAAACAATAATGAACGTTTGTCAATTGTGGGGTGAGACTTTGAAAGAACTGTGCAGTTTGTGTCAAATCACTTTGAGTCGGGGTTTGATTATTCTCAATCTCTAATTGACAATCTGCTGGCAAAATTTGCGCTAATTGCGTTGCCCAATTAGCATTCGTAGGCGCAAATTCACCTAAATTCAGTTTTAACGACTGTGCCTGTAAAGTTTGCTGTAAGTGGACATACTGTGACAATTTAGGATTTAGTTGTCCGGCTTGAAACAAAACATCATTAATACTCAAATACAACGGCAAATTAATTTGTTGGGCTTGTTTTTGTAGTTGTTGTAAAGCTAATGGCTGCAAATCCAACCATTCACTACGTAACTCCAGCACATCAAAACCCAATAATTTAGTTTGTTGCATAATTTTTTGATATGGCACCTGTGCTTGAATCAAGTGCTGAAAAACAACAGTATTGGCAATATATTTTGGCATTTTATCACCTCCTTTAATTTTTTGTGAAATAAATATCAATATTAAACGATTAACCTTTTAACTTAACGGTTAAAGGTCATTTACCATTTGCCCGCACGAATCTGCTATACTAAAGATAAAAATTATCTCTGTTCGAAGGTTACATTATGACAAAATTAACAATTAAAGATATTGCCCAAATGGCAAACGTTTCAACCGCCACTGTCTCTAATTTTTTAAACGGTAATTACCAACGAATGTCATTAAAAACGCGACAAAAATTAGAAACCATTGTTCGCAGTACTAACTTTGCTCCTAACGGTAGTGCCCGCAATTTGGCCCGCAACGAAAATAACACTATTGGCATTTCTCTCGCCGACATTACTAATCCTTTTACTTCGCAAATGTTATCTGGTATTTACGATCAATGCGATCGGTTCAACTACCGCGTTCTTTTTACCAATTCGAACAATCGTGAACAAAAGGAAATGGATAATATTATCCGTTTAACTAATGAGAAAGTGGCAGGCATGATCGTCGATCCAGTCAATCCGGATAGTCCGGTCTATAAATCACTGTCGAATCAAACAACTGTCATGGTTGACCGCCAACAAAGTCCCTTGAATATTGACACTGTTGCAACTGATAACGTCGAATCAGTCAAACAATTAGTTGCTAAGATGAAGCAGAAAAACTATGATTTATACTTTGTCACTTGGCCCTTTCAAAACATTAGTACTCGGACTCAGCGCTTTGAAGGTTTTTTAAAAGCCACCGGTTATCGCAACACGGTCGATCACTTGTTAACCGTGCCACATAACGGCTTAGATCAAGAATACGAACAATTCACAAATAATCTAGCCACCATCATGCACCAACAACGCAATAAAAAGATTGGTTTTTTCTGTATGAATGCGCGGGTACTACTACGGTTATTAAAAGCTATGCAAACACTCAATTATAGTTATCCCGCAGATTATGGAGTTGCAACCTACGAAGAGTTTGATTGGATGCAAGTGATTAATCCAAAAATTAGCTGCATTCGCCAAGACTCCTTTTTAATTGGGCAAACCGCTATTCAATTATTACATCAAAAAATCACTACCAAAGATCACAGTTCGCAAGCACCACAATTAAAACTTATTCCCACCAAACAGATTACCGGCGACAGTTTTTAAACCAAATACCGATTTGGTTGAGCAAATTTAGTTAACCGTTTAACTAAATTACAATCTTATTGTATTCGTTTTCCTCCAATTGTCAACCTTAATTTTTCAGCGTGTTGTTTCTAATAACTTGCTGATACTAAAAAAGTCGCAGATTCCTGCGACTTTTGAACTGTACAAATTTTTAATTTACTGGATTAGCGACTGGTTCGGAAGTTGCTTGTTGTTCCTCTTGATATAATTTCTTGTCATACATCTTCAAAAATGGATAGTAAATGACTAGTGACACGACTAAATTCAACAACGCCACTGCGGCAGCCATCAAATTGCCACTTGTTCCAATAAAAGCGCCAACACCCACCGGCAAAATCCAGGCAATCGCGGCGTTAACATAACCCACAAAATGTAGTTTAATTGCCACATAGGCAATGGAAGCTAAGACCATGGGATTAACGATAAACGGAATAATTAAATATGGGTTATAAACAATCGGTGCGCCAAAAATCACTGGTTCATTAATATTAAAGATGGCTGGTAAAATCGCTGTTTTTCCTAAAGTTTTCAATTGCGCCGATTTGGCCACAGTTAGCATTAAAATTACTAAGCCCAGCGTACCACCAGCGCCACCAATAAAGACCCACATATTAATAAAATCGCCGGCAAAAATATTATGCTGACCATTAATATTTTCGGTTAAAGCCACTAATAAAATGGGGTTTACAAAACTATTCTTGATAATTGCCGTCCCGTGAACACCAACAGCCCAGAGTAAGTGAATCAATAATAAAATTACCATCATGCCTAACCATGATCCGGTCAGATTTTTGACAAAGCCAAATGGTGCAGATAATAGTTGATGTAAATCGGTCCCCATTAAGCCTAAGATAATATCTAAACCAATCATTACCACCGCCACTAAAATAGCGGGAATTAACGAGGCGAAGGAGCGACTAACACCTTCCGGGACCCCTTGGGGCATTTTAATGGTGACATTTTTATTGACACACAAACGGTACAGCTGCATGGCAATAACTCCCGTAATAATTGCAATAAAAATTCCGACGCCACCAAAGCGAGTCAGCCAACCATTAACCATGGATACTCCACCAGCTAGATAGTTATGGGCGGCAACCACTTTATCTGCACCCACAGCGGATCCTTTTTGCCAAGAAATACTAGGAATGGTTAACAAAAACGCAAATAATGACAGTAAAGCTCCGGTAAACGAATTAAGTTGAGTTTCTCCAGCTTTGCGATATTGTTCAATGTAATAATACCCTAAAGCCACTGCGTAATAGAGTGCAATGGAACCCAAAGCCATGGTATTGCCCAACATGTAAAAGCCACTAAATTTCATAATGGTATTTTTGAAAAAATTAGCCGCAAAGGGAAAAATTTGTGGCAAATTATTTAAAATTAGAAAGATAGACGCCACAATCGTAAAGGGCACCGCTGCCAAACTGGCATCCATGATGGCCCGAATGATTTTGGTATTGGCTAATTTATTGAGCGGCGGTAACAAGTACTTATTTAAAAAATCAAAGATTGCTTGCATTACTCGACTCCTCGCTGTTTAATCACTTGCTGATACCAGAAATAACTATCTTTGGGATAACGGGCCAGCGTTTTTAAATCTTGCTCTGTCCGATCGACATAAATTAAACCATAACGCTTTTTCATTCCTTCATGCACACTCACTAAATCTAAGGCTGACCACGGTAAATAACCTTTGACAGGCACTCCAGCTGCCACAGCCTGTTGCACACTAAAAATATGTTGTTTGAGATAATCAATGCGGTATGGATCATGAATTTGGTGATCACTGGTCAATTCATCATATGCCCCTAAGCCATTTTCCATAATATAAATTGGCAATTGATAACGATCATTAATGACTTCCAGTGTCGTTTGTAAACCTAAAGGATCTACTGTCCAGTTAAAATCATTTTTCTGTAGATACGGATTGGTCAAGCCTTTATAAAATCCTGCTTCATAGACGTCTTCTGATTGCTGATCGCTGACGCCACTGAATCGGTCTTGGTGCGTCTTGGGATATTCAACAGTCACACTCGTGTAATAATTGATTCCCAAAAAGTCTGGAAAGTTCTCGGTTACCAAAGCTTGATCTTCTGGTAAAATTTCCAAATCAATGCCGGTTTGGTGTAAATAAGATTTAAACAGAGGATTCAGCCGCCCACGTACCGAAAAGTCTAAATACGCCCAGTTCCGCACCGCATTAAAATATTCCGCCGCACGAATGTCTTTCGGATCAGCACTCCCCGGATAAACGTAAGAAATATTAGGCACTGGACCAATTTGAGCCTGCGGTAACATTTGGTGGCATAAAGCAAAGGCCTTTTTTTCAGCAATCATTAGATTATAAAAAGCTTGGTAGCGCTGCTGATGAGTATAAGTAAAACCTAAAATTTTGCGATCAGCTAACAACATAATGTTAGGTTCATTAATGGTTAACCAATAATGAACTTGATCACCAAAATTTTCAAACAAAGTTTGTGCATATTGCTCATAGGCTTGGACCGTTTGTCGATTAGTCCAACCGCCTTGGTCCTGCAAGCTCTGGGGCAAATCAAAGTGATACATTGTCACCATCGGTTCTATATCAAAGTGATGCATTGTATTAAACACGTCTTGATAATGTTTAATCGCTAACGGATTAACCGCACCCACACCTTGGGGAATAATGCGCGTCCACGGGATCGAAATCCGTAACGCCTTAACTCCCATCTGAGCCAATAATTCAATATCTTCCTGATAGCGGTGATAATGATCACTAGCCACTGTAAAATCAGCAATTTGTGGATCGCGTTGGCGACAGTCTTGCACCGAAGCAGACTTGCCATCTTCACTAGCCGCCCCTTCGGTTTGGTGGGCTGATAATGATGCCCCCCATAAAAAATCTTTATCTAGCATAATAACCCCTTTATTTTAAGTATATTAATTCAGAATCATCTGTCATACGAAGCATTATGAAAGCCTTACCATGCTTTGTCAAGTAAGTGCTGTCCTTCACCAAACAAATATCGTATTCTAACGTAAAAACTTATTTTGTACAACAAAAAAGCACCTAAAATATAGGCACTCCATTGTAATTTTTTAAAGTTAGTTATTGTTAAGCAACAAATTCTATCCCTGTCGCCTAATGAAATTGCTCTCCCTTAGTGGTCACCGTATCATGCAACACTTGCCGTACCGCACCCGGGCCAGCAATTAAGCGTTGAAAGTAATTTTCAACCTTAGTACCCACGCCAATTGCATAGAGATCATTCCCAAAACTACTACGATTACTTAAGATGGGCTGTAAAACCTGGTGCACATCTACATCAGAAACTCCTAACTGTACGTCTTGTACATAAGCTTTTAAGGTTGCCAATTGGGGATCGGGACTTTGCACAAACTGCTGTCCTTGGTCATCTACACCCATTAAGTAACGACACCAGCCCGCTAAAATTAAAGGAATAAATTCCAAAGTTTGCGGATCGCGTGTGGGATCATCTACATAATGTTGCAACGTTACTCCATAGCGGATCGCTAATAATTGTGACGTATCCGTGGCAATCCGATATGGAGTATCTGGAATATTTTTATTAGGCAAACGCTTGTCAATTAATTCTGCAATAAACTTTTGTGGATTAATAATCTTGGGATCTTTGACTACAGGCAGAGCTTCACCATAACCCAAATTCTTGATTAAACCTAATAAATCGGCATCAGCCACTTCATCAGCAATCGAAGTAAAGCCTAGTAACGAGCCGAAGATTGCTAAGGCAGTATGCAAAGGATTCAAGCACGCCGTTACTTTCATTTGATCAGCATCATTAACCGTGGCTCGGTCAGTCATAATAACCCCCGCTTGTTCCAACTGCGGACGCCCATTTGGAAAGTTATCCTCAATGACTAAATAGTGCACTTCCTCAGTATTGGCAAAGGGCGCAATCACGGTAGTTTTAGCTGTGGTCAAAATTTGTGTATCACTAAAACCACTTTGTTGTAATTGTTGGGCTACATCAGCACTTGGACTGGGCGTAATCCGATCAATCATACTGCACGGGAAGGTGATTAACTCAGGATTAGTCAAATAATCAATAAAATCGGCTGCTACCAACTGATTATCAACCCAGCCTTTGGCAATTCGTAAAACTTCCGTTTGCAGTTTTAAACCATTCTGTGAAAAGTTATCGGTACTGACTAACGCTAGTGGTAATTGACCAGCTTTAAAACGTTCATATAACAAGTGCGCCACAATGCCCATATTGGTGATTGGTGCCTCCGGTCCGTGAGCAATGTCTGCCTGGGCTGCCTTGGTTAAGTTGCCGGCCACATCAACTAATGAATAACCTTTTTCCGTAATTGAAAAAGTCACCAATTGTAGTGTTGGTGCCACAAAATAGTTCGTCAATTGCGCCCACTGCTGGGCATCATGATGATCTACAAATAGTGAAGCGGCCACACTAGCTAACAACTCTTTATCTAACGTGCCATCCTCTTTGAGAACAACACTAAGCATCCGATTATTGGCCGGCTGATAAATTTTTTCAATCACTTCGGGGTCAAAAGTTTCCGCCACAATGATTCCGCGGTCTAATTCCCCCTGATTTAATAAATCTTGAGCAATCTTCGCATGAAAACAACGAAATAAATTGCCGCCACCAAAATGAATCCAAATGGGGGCTTGGAGCGTTTTTTGCGTGAGCGCAGTTTGATCGTATTGGGGAACGGTAATGCCCGCCTCTCGAAAACTTGTTGCTTGTTGTTGATAATCATCCGTCAATCGAACCATGTCATTACTCCTTTAAGTTTAGTTATGCTTAAGTAAATATTAGCCAAGTAACTCAACTAGTAGCTGCTGCTCTGACTAATTGGTTGGATATTCCTAGAAAGACAGTTACGCTCGCCATTGTTTCTAGAATTAAGCTCAATTTCGCGTAATCGCTTTCTAAAAATATCTTTTATTATACCATTTTTAATTTTAGCTATAAAACATTAAAAGAGCCTAACTTCGATCACCGATCGAACATTAGACCCTTAAATCATTTAAAACATGACCACTAATAATGACATTAGTCAGTTACATTCAAAGTGACTGTTCCAAAATCATCCGTAAATTTTGCTTCCCAAGTTCCCGGTTGTAAGTGTGGCGGCAAGATAAATGTTCCGGTTGACGCATGCGTCCCCGCTGGGAAACTAAAGCCTTGCTCAGACAATTTTTTAACTAACCATTTTAAAGCTGTCACTGGATTACCCAAAACTTCACTGCCTTGGCCATGGGCTTGTTCCTCACCATTAAAAGTTAAAACTGCAAAAACGTGAGCTAAATCCGCTAGCTTTAAGGTAGCACCATCTTTCACCTTGCCACCCACGACTGCGCCCCCAACAGCCGTATCACTTAATACTAAATATTTATTCAGATCCGGGAACCAGTTCGTAAACCGCGCATCAGGCACCTCCATATCCGCAGCAACATAACAATTTTGTAACAACTCGGTTTCTGACATTGTAGGGGTCAGCGGTCGTTTAGCAGTAAATTCAAATTCAACTTCGACCAAAGGCTCATTGTAATCTTTCAAACTCAAGGTGGTTCCAGAATCTAAAAATTTGTCCGCTACCTGCGCGCCATAAAGTGGTGAATCAGCATCAAACATTCTTTGCGTTTGCTCTGAAGTTAAAGATACCTTATAACCAGCCGTAGGCTGCCCCTTTAATTTCATCACTGCTTGTTGCACCTCATATGCTGTGTCAAAATCATTGACCACATCAGCATAATCAAAACTTTGGAGTGGTTGATTGTCCTTAAATGCTTGGTATAAATCCTTAGCTAATTGGTTTTGTTGTTCTGTCAGTGTCATGATACTCTCTCCTTTGTTAGAGAAATAAAAAAGATCCGCGGCTTATATTTTAAGCAGCGGACCTAAAAATGAATCATCAGCTGCCTACCAAATTGGCTTTGATAGGCACCACAAGTTGTCAGCACCTATCATTCAATAATGATAATGCTGATAATAATTCGTGTAGTTGCTTGTACTGATGATGTCATTGTTTTACCCCTCTTTAGTATTTTATAATTTAGTTATAAAACTTTAATTTAGAAATGTCAACAGTTAATCTAATTCAATTTCAAAACTAAGTAACTATTGACAAGTCTTCAAAGTCAAAATGGAAAGCTTAAATATATTTTTCCACGTCAACGGTTTTGATAATTGTCGCAAATTCTTGATCCAAGGTAGCAATTGACACATCCTGAACTTCTTGGGCGCTATAACTTTGACCACGATAATCCTTAATTGCAAAAGAAGCCGTTGCATCTTCCACTAAGTAAGTATCAAATCCTAAATTTCCAGCCATTCGCGTAGTGGTGGATACGCAATGCGGCGTGGTCAAGCCACAAATGAATAATTTTTTAATTTGATGCTCTCGTAAAATATTTTCTAATTTAGTTCCAATAAAAGCACTGTTCACCGTTTTCTCCAAAACAATTTCCGAAGATAAAGGTTCGGCCTGCTCTTGAAATTGGAAACCAGGACTTTGAAAATAAAACCGCGATTGCGGATCATCACTAATATGATGTACGTTAATAACTAATTTTTCTTGCTTACGAAAAATTTGTAACAACTGTTGCACATTATCTTCAGCAAATTCATTATTCCGCGCTCCCCAGCTACCATCGCGAAAAGTTTTTTGTACATCAATTACCACTAATGCTACATTTTCCATATCAAATTCTCCTTATTGATTAACTAAATTTTAGAGATTAGTTTATATTTTAACTATAGCGATGTCTTATATATCTTTGAAAAGCTCAGCATTAGATTACATACTCAAGGTATTACTAAAATTCTGCAACAAATTTAAAAAAAGTGGAGACATTATTTTTCAAGGTTCATTTAATGATTTGTGAAAGCCTGATACAACTACCAAACCATATCATAATATCTTTCAAATATCTCAATCAAAATTTCTAAACACACTACAACACTAGTTACTGGGGTAAAAACATTTTAATTTGACAATAAATACCCTGATACTATCACTTTAGACCAAAGTTTACCACACGTTTTCAGCTGTTCAAATCTGACTTACCAATTATTTCTGCAACTGAATAGATCACTACCATTCACAACACTATACGGAAAAAGCTGTTCATCAACTTACGATAAGCAGCCTTTTTATTTCAAGAATATTAAAGATGTTACTTACTAAAATCAATCGCTGGATTTTCCTGATTAACAAGCCAAGTTTGCGTTTGGACTCCTAAATATTTCTGTAGTAGATTTTGCAACAATTCTACAGCTTGCTTTTGATCATCCGCACGTTCAGGATTAACATTTTCTAAATAGAAAATAATGTTCTGGGAATCATCACTAATTGAAACACGGTCACTATCCCGCCAATTCCAGCAACGACAAACAACTGACTCTCCATCTTGATAAATTACTTCACCTGGCAAAGCTTCCTCAGCAGAATCTTCCCCGATTGGGAAAAAGTGCTCGCCACCTTGAGCAATCGTTAACTCTAAATGACCTTGCAACAAATCCATGTCCTGTCCACCCAAAGGAAAAGCCCATGTCAAAGATACAATATTATAAAGATCAACAATCGGATTAATCGAACCGACACCTTTACCTTGCTTAGCCCGCTTCAGCAGATTTTCAACTGAACTACGCGCTCCTTTTTTGGTTTTAAACTTGTGATAAGCTTGCCGCCAATCTTGAACTACCGGATTTTGGCCAATAGCATCCTCTGGCAACCATTTAACAGCATTCTGGTTAGCTTCAGCCAACAACTTTGGCATATCAGCTTGCGAATGATTATCAACATCTTTGGCAACAATTACCGAAATACTGGCCTCTGGAAATAATTGCCAGAGCTTTGGACTAACCGTAAATTTGGTTAACATAGTTTTCTCTCCTCTGAACACCAGAAATAAATCATTTTCTCTTCACAATTCATATTATAGACTAGCTTTTCCAGACGCCAAATAAATATCTCAAACTTTGTTGCAAATAAAAAAGGACGCCACAGGCGTTAATAAATCTGCGGAATAAATTCCTAGTTTTACTCACCTGACGTCCAATATAAAAAGTAAAGCGGTATTTTTAAATTACATAATCAATAATTTCTAAAACCCTTTTCTTGAAAAGAAGCTATTATCTAAACAAAAGACCATACATCTGTTTGTAGGTACTCTGATATGGTTCATCTAACAAATTGATGTCCGCCAACAAAGCTTTTTTCACTGGCGATTGTGCTAATGGAATATTTTGTTGGTCTTGTTGATTCATCAATTGGGAACATTGATTACTAATTTTATTGATCAAAATTTGTTGTGGATCATTGTTTAAAGCATTGTTCTTTAAACCAAACTTAGTCACAGTCCACTTGTTCATGTTATTAGTTTTATCAACAATGTTATCTGTCGAAGTTAAGCGATTCTTCGTTTCTGCGTGATAAATCTCCAGTGTATCATCCGGGTTTAAAGCAAAGGTCACATTCCCCTTAGTGACACCAGCACCTTCAATGGTCTTAGTAAAAGTAGTCTTATTGTTGCTGTCTTTCACAGTTATTTGTGCATACTTTTGACCCTTGTAATAAGAATGCGGTGTGGTATTAGTAATTGCCAAAGTTGCCTGGTGCTGATTTAAATTTGTCTTCAAGGTGGCAAACTTATTGTCATTGACACCCAGAAAATCTAATTCCTGATTAGTTAAAGAACTAACACTAACATTTTTCAAAGTCAGTGCTGTATTGTTGTTCGCTTCTTTCACATAAACGTAGTTCTTATTCGGCATGTATTGCTGCATGGCTTTTCCAGAGAAAGCTAAGGTGTAAATACCGTTCGGCACATTCTTAAAGGTAATAGTCTTAGCCGTGATTGGTTGCGAAGCCACCACTTTAGCACCGTCCTTTAAAGCAACCGTTGTACCCTTTAAGTTCTGGATGTCATCAGTAGTCAGATTCAACGTTAAGTTACCAGTTAAGTTTAACGGGGCAATGTCTTTGTTTTGAACCATTTCAAAATTGGAATTAATTAAAATGTTTTTGTCTAATAATTTCCGCGCAGTAGCTAGTTGAGCTTGTGGTACGACATCAGCTAAGGACGCCACAGCTGGATAATTAGCAGCTCGATTTTTTTCTTGTTGTGAACCATTAACGCTTAAGCCCCAACGTTGTAATACCGGGGTAAAGTCCTGGTGACTATTTTCACTGTAAACTCGGTTCATCAAGTCTGGTAATGGGTAGTCACTCTTCTTAAATCCTGGCTGGTTGGCTAATTGCCGATATTCTTGGTACATCTTAGTAAAGGAACTGTCACCAGCTTTTTGCTTGAGCATGGTTAATAGAATTAATTTACCGCGTAAATCAACATCAGCATAACCACCTTTGTCAGTCACTAGGGTTTTGTACAGACTATTTTCTACAGCATCTTTTTTACCATAGTTAAAGAGCCAGCCAATTTGATCAGCTTTCTTACCGTATTTAGTATATTGATATTGCACGCCAAACAAATTATTAGACACTTCACCAGTATACATACCGACGCCATCAAAACCAGCTTGATAACCGTGCGCAATTTCGTGTAAAGTAGCCCAATCAAGTTTGGTCAGCCACATTTTTACGGATCTGGAAGTATTAGCGGCCCACTGATCGCTATAATAAGCGCCACCAGAGCCATGAGCGTCTGCTTTTAAGAAGTAACGATTTTGACCGTTCATGTTGGTTGGTGTAGATCCGTCAAAACCGGCCATTTTGTTATAAAAAGCAAAAATCTCAGTATAGTGATCAATTAATTCGTCTAGGTTTTTGTAATCAGTTAACTTTCTCACAGCTTCTTTATCGCTCTTGGGAATTAACAATTGAAAGTCTTTGCCCTTAATTAAAGCAAAATTACCGTCGTATTGGTCCCAAGTCTTGAAAAAGGCGGTTTGATCACCTTTGTAGGTATAAATTGGTAACGGCTTTTGCGCTCTCGTATCTTCGATTTCATATTCTAAAGTCGCAGATGTCTTGCCATAAGGAGTATCGACAAAGGGTACTAATGGTGAATCTGCACTCACAGTTGTCCAGTTGGAACCGACCGTCACACTTTTTTCCATTTTCGAATCATAACCCAGTAACCGCAAGGTTAAGTTACCAGTAAAGTTAGGATTAGTTTGCCGAACTTTCAAGACCGTATTTTCACGCAAGATAAATCCCAAATCTTGGCGATCATGATACTTACCCTTACTCATACCCGCATTTTCAATCCAAGTTGGTTCGGGCAAACTAGTAATGGTTTGCGTTTTGGTAGCCGCCTTAATATTCAGCGCGCTACTAATAAAGAAAAAGAACATCAACAAAAATAATCCTGATATTCTTAAGAAATTTTTCTTCACTTTGATTCCTCCAAAACATAATTTTTTAAACTGCTCAGTTTTCCAAAATAACAGCAGCAAAACAAAATGCTGCGCTTCTCTATGATAGAACTAAAACAAAAATGATTTAACCATTAAGCACTGGCGGTCTTCAATTTTTAAGTGTCCATTGCCAGCTTACCTGATTAATTGATTATTATTTTTGATATATCAAGATTTAGTACAGCAAAAATAGTTCACACAATAAGATAAATGCACAAGAAAACATCTTAACATTTACCAAGCATTAATCCAACCTTATTGATCAATTTAATTTATAATTTTTGAACATAAATAGTGACAACTAAAACAAAAAAGGTTGCGACAAAAATTGTTTAGAAGTTTTGCTTGCACTTCCAACTTTTGTCTCAACCTAATCTTTTGATCTAGTATCTATTAAAACATCTTAAATGCTTGATCAATTGTTTGATATTCACTCGCAGTTAAGTTAATTTTTAAAGCGGCGGCATTGCCCTGAACTTGCTTGACATTCCGTGCTCCTGGGATGACCACACTAACTAGCGGATTAGCCATATACCAAGCTAAAACAACTTGCGTGACTGTCGCAGCATGAGCTTGCGCAATGGTCCGAACTTGTTCCAAGCCAGTAATTGCATCATTGAACTTAGATTCAGTTAAATCTTCCAATAACTTACCGCCGTCACTTTGGTGAAACTTGTTCCAATCGGCTTTAGTATATTTACCAGTTAACAAGCCCGAAGCTAATGGGAAATATGGTACAAACGAGATTTGATGATCTTTGAGATATTGCATTTCTTCTTGGGCTGGACTTTTATAGATTAGACTAAATTGATCTTCTACAATGTCAACTTGACCATCTTTATTAGCTTCCTTAATTTGCTCCAAAGAAAAGTTAGACACCCCGATGGCGCGAATTTTACCTGCTTTTTTCAAATCAACTAAAGCAGCCACGGCTTCATCTTTAGGAGTCTTTTCATCAGGAAAATGAATATAAAAAATATCAATGTAGTCGGTCTTTAACCGCTTCAAAGCCTTATCAACAGCTTCTGTTAAAAATTGTGGAGTGTTATTCATGGCGAAGTTTTGGGCTGGATCTTGTGCCGCCTTATCAGCCACAATTATCTTGGAACGATCATATTCTTGCAAGACGTCGCCAATAATCTCTTCCGAACGCCCGCGTCCATAATCAAACGCCGTATCTAAAAAATTAACACCTTGGGCAATAGATTCGCGTAACAAATCATAGCCATCTTGCTCCTTCAAATTTTGAAATAGATTATGACCACCAACTTTATTAGCACCCAAACCTAACTTAATTGTCGTTACATCACTTTTACCAATCTGAACTGTCTCAACCATAATAATCTCTCCTTTCGTCAGCACTAGTTATTCTGCAATTTTCGCCAAAATATATTCATTAATCCCCGAACTCATCGATAGCGCTAACATTTGTTTCTATAAATTATTATATTACTAAAAAACACTTTTACTAGTATTTAGTTTGAAATTGCTACCAAATGACGGCAAACAAATTTTTAATTAAGCAAAATTTGAACAATTAAAAAAAGCTGGCAACAGGCAATGAAATTGCTTGTTTACCAACTTTCTGATTTGATTAACTACCAAATATTGACCCGCTTTTCTGGTTCTAACCACATACCATCATGTTCGCCAACATTAAACGTAGTATAAAACTCGTCCATGTTTTGGGCTTGGACATTGGCCCGTAAAGGAGCTGGCGCATGCACATCCATACTCAAAAACATTTCCATCAATTGTGGTGTGGATTTGGTCCGCCAAACGCGCGCCCAATTCATAAAGAATTCTTTTAAATCAGCATCCGCTTCAGACTTAGTGGCCTCTAAAGCACAGCTTAAACCACCAGCATCTGCCACATTTTCACTCACAACCAATTTTCCATTGACTTTGCCATCCGCAAAATCAATCCCATCAAATTCATGAATCATCTTTTGCGTTAATTCTTTAAATTTCGCATAATCTTCTTTAGTCCACCAGTCATGCAGGTTTCCATATTCATCAAATTGAGCACCGTTATTATCAAAACCATGCGAAATTTCATGAGCGATCACGGCTCCAATGCCACCGTAATTAGCACTGCTAGATTGCTCTAAACTGTAAAATGGCGCCTGTAAAATTCCGGCGGGGAATGTAATGTCATTACGAGATGGGTCATAACAAGCATTAACCAAATGCCCCGGCATTGCCCATTCGCCCCGATCCACTGGTAGTTTAAATTTAGCAAAATTGTCAGCAATCAAAACTTCAGTAATGGCTTGAATATTAGCCCATAAAGATTCCTTTGGATCAACAGTTATCTTTTGGAAAACAGCATTAACTTTTTCAGGATAGCCTATTTTGAGCACCATCTTATCTAACTTCACAACAGCTTGTTGTTTGGTTTGAGAGCTTAGCCAATCATTCTGCTGAATCCGCTGTTCATAAATTGCAATCATTTTACGGACCATTTGCTCAACATCCGCTTTGGCTTGCTCACCAAAATAAGTTTGCCCATAATACTGGCCAATGACTTCATCAAAATATGAGCCTGCTAAATGATAAGCTTGCTTTAATGGTGCCTGTAATTCTTGATTACCGCTCAAAGCCAAACTGAACTGTCCGGCAATTTCTCGTAAATCCTGACTTAAATAAGCACCCGCACCCATAACATAATTAACTAACGTCCAGCTCTTTAAGTTATCAAAAGTAGCTGCATTAACAATCTCTGTAAAGTATTTATAAAAACGCGGTTCACTGACATTTACAGTGGCTACGTTGTCTTCGACTGCTCCTTCGATCAAGCTCTGAAAATCAACGACGCCGCCTAATTTAGTCAAATCACTTAAGGCTGTTGGGTTATAGTCTTTGACATAATCGGCTTTTTCTTCAGCACTTTTCACTACTTTAGCTAATGACTGATCAAACGCCACGGCTTGTTGGGCAATCTGGGTAGCATTGGCGGCAGTTTCTCCAATGGCTTGTAGTAATTGTGTTGCTGTTTGTTGATAAACTGCTAACAATTTTTGACCACTCGGATTATCTTCATAATAAGTCGTATCTGGCAAGATCAAACCCGGCGCAGAAAAATCGACAACATTTTTACTGGTATCCTTCATATCTGCCGTCACATAAACACTAAAAGGCAATGGATATCCTGCTGCTAGCCATGCTGGCAATTGCTTAACCCAATCGGCCAAACTAGTAACTTGCTTAATTTGCTCATAACCAGCTTGGGCAGGCTGAAAGCCCTCTTGATTGCGGCGCTCCATATCAGCGGCTACTTGATAAAATTTAACAGCCTGCGCCAGTAACGGATTAGTAATTTCTTTAGTGCCCGCCGCAAAATCTGCCAAATCTTGCATTAATTGTTGTTCAATGCCTAAATCCAAATCTGAAAAACCACCGACACGCGACTTGTCAGCAGGAATTTTGGCAGTCTTTAGCCATTCACCATTGACCGCCAAATACAAATTATCTTGCGGGGTCGCAGTTGCACCTTTAGTCGTATCGCCTTGACCACCAACTACTTGTTGGATTGTTGAACTCATATCATTGCCTCCTATAACTTTATTAATTAATAGTTCAAATTCTATCACAATCAAGTGGCAGACGATAATATTTACAAACAACATTATAATAATGCAATAAAAAAGCTCCTAGATCTAATCGCATCTAGGGGCTATTTGAATTTAATTAAAATATAAATGGATACTATTATTTGCGAATTGCTTCAAACTTTTCTGTTTGTTCTTTAATACTCTTTTCTGCTGCTAAACGTTCAATGCTGGAAGCACCAAAGAATCCGTCAATTCCGTTAACACGTTCAATAACATAAGCTGCATCTTCAGGTTCAGCAATTGGACCACCATGACAAATTACCATAATATCTGGGTTGACTTTACGTCCAGCATCCAAAATTGCCTGTACTTTTTCAACGCATTCATCCAAAGTTAAAGCGGTCTGTGCCCCAATGGCACCTTTGGTAGTTAACCCCATATGCGCAACCAAGATATCAGCACCCGCTTCAGCCATTTTCGTTGCCTGATCAGTATCAAAAACATAAGGTGTTGTTAGCATTCCTAATTCATGAGCCTTATGAATCATGTCTACTTCTAGATCATAACCCATACCTGTTTCTTCCAAGTTTTGACGAAATACACCATCAATCAAACCAACCGTTGGAAAGTTTTGAACACCATTAAACCCTTGATCCTTTAATTGCTTTAAATAAATATCCATTACTCTAAACGGATCAGTTCCACAAACGCCCGCTAAAACAGGAGTATGCTTAACAATTGGTAGCACTTCTTGGCCCATCTCAACTACAATCTGATTAGCGTCACCATAAGACAATAGACCGGCTAAAGAACCACGACCAGCCATTCGATAACGACCAGAATTATAAATAATTAACATATCTGCACCACCAGCTTCACTACTTTTAGCAGTAATACCGGTTCCTGCACCAACCCCAACTAACACTTCACCTGTTTGGCGTTTTTGTTTAAAATCTGCAATAATTTGACTTCTGCTTCTATTATCCAATCTAATCATTTCCTTTCATCAAATAATTTAATTCCGTCACACAATTAGAGGTAAATTGTGGATCATTTATGTTATAGAGTAATTCTTTAACTGTAACTAACTGATTATACAAGCGAGATTTTAATGTAGTAACAAATGCTTGATCAGCATCAGGATCATAAAATGGACCACCTATAGCATCCAACTCTGAAAATCCTTTTAAAGGAATCATAAACGTAACAGGTGATTGTGCCTGATTTAATTTATCACTAATATATTCGGCAAACATTTTATTTTCAGCTGGCGTTGTCCGCATTAAGGTTACAGTCGGATTATGCTTAACTAAATTGCGCTGTCGATACTTATCAGGAACACTATCAAATGTTCCAAAATTAACCATGTCTAAAGCTCCTGGAGCAATTACTTCAGGAATTTTGGATATAATCCCCGCTTCTAATCGTGTAGGTCCAGCTGTCAGGACACCGCCACAAAGTTCATCAGCAATTTCTGTAGTAGTTAAATCTATAATGCCCTCAAAATAATTTTGGGAAATTAAAGATTCCATCGTTTTACCACCAGTTCCTGTAGCATGAAAAACCAAAGTTTCTAAGTTTTGCTGTGTCAATAATTGACGCACATGATCCACTGCCGGAGTAGTCACTCCAAACATGGTAGCTCCAATTAATGCCTTGTCATCACTTTCAGTATGAACTTTCAAATTAACCATTCCCGAAACAGCTTTGGCAGCATTTTCGAATACATTCCGTGAGATTTTATTGATACCGGAAACATCAACGATTGATGGCATCATTAAAATGTCACTGGTTCCTACATAGTCACTAGTATTACCTGAAGCCATCGTCGAAACCATGACTTTAGGCACACCCAAAGGTAATGTCCGCATCGCTGGAGTAACCAAAGCAGTTCCACCTGAACCTCCTAGTGATAAAATTCCTTGAAATTTACCTTCTCGATATAACCTTGGCAATAGTATTCTTAACCCATGGCCCAAGATAGCATTAGCTTCACCACGTGTATAATTACTGCGAATATCATCCATGGTTAATTCTTCAACATTAGCTATTTGATCATCATCAATATCTACTGGTACCGTTGGTTCAAAAACACCTGCATTGATCATAATTACTTCGTTTCCCAACTGTTCCAGTATCTGACGAACATAGCCATACTCTTGACCTTTGGTATCTAAAGTCCCTACTAAAGCAATTGTGCTCATTAATTAACCTCCCTTCAACTTTATGAATTCATATTATGTCAAAAGCGGTTACAAAAACAGGTAATATTGTTCACGCTACTAGTGATTATATGTGTTTTAAATAAACACTAGGAGATTGACCAAAATACTTTTTAAAAATTTTATTAAACTGTGCATAATCAGAATAACCAACTAATTCCGCAATTTTACTAAGTGATTGCTCTTGATGTTTCATCAATTCTACTGCTTTATTAAGACGAAAACGGACCAGATATTCTGTAAATGATTTATTAGTTTGCTTCTTAAACATCGTGCTTAGATAAGTAGGTGATAAATGTAAAATCTGTGCTAAATCTGCTAAGCGAATAGGTCTTGAATAGTTATTTTGAATATAATTTTCAATAAATTGAATTGGTTGATAATGGAGGCAATCATCACTTAAAGTCTTTATAGTCAAAGAATCATCTGGTGTATGATCAGCGGTTTTAAAATCATGAACTTGTTTGGCAATTGTCTGTTCCTGAATAATACGTTCAAAAGTAGAACCACCAATATAGCCACTAATAGTCGGCAAAAGATTATAGATATAACGAACTTCTGTTAAATCATTGATAACACCTCCGTACAACATCAGGATACTTTGACAAGAGGCTTGGTTCAAAACTTCACAAACATTTTTAACTTTATCAATAATTGATTCAAAAGTAGCCATTCTACGTGCACCCAGTACACCACCTTCTGTTAACCCCAGGTGAATGCAAATGACATCCACTCCAACTTGATTAGCTGCTAGCGCTTCCTTTTCATTGGTAACAAAAGCTACCGTAAAAACACCCTGCTTATGTAGCGTTTCTAACAACTCAATTTCTTGATCATACTTAATATTGGCTTCACTCAAGGCTTCTCTAAATTGACCATCTAACAAACTAACCGTAGGATAATTTACTACACCGGAAATGTGATACTGCTTTAAAAAGTTGATAAGATTCGACACACTTAGGTAAGGATCGGTAGCATTAATACCAATCACGCAAGGAAAATCATTAATAAGTGGCAATATTTCTTGCTTAGTGATATCAAAAATCTGACGATTACTGTTAGTAAAAGGTAAATATGCCCCTAAAGATGAGCGTCCCATTTGGCGGAACTTACCAGAATTCAAAACCATAATAAAGTCTGCTCCAGCATTTAAGGCACGTAATGCACTCATCCCTGTGGTAGTACTAATACTTAAGAGCGGATGCTTTAATTTTAATTGTCTTTTCAATAAACTTTTTAATTGATTAACCATAAATTGACCTCTGATAAAGATTTACTTTTAACCAAATCTTACTATTTTCAACAATAATTAAAAAGACACTGGTTTGTCCAATAATCTAGTAACATTAAATATGTCATTTGGATGTGACTCCACACAAAAAGTATAGAACAAAAAAATGTTCGCATTTAATACGAACATTTTTGTGCTTTAAAAGTCAGATATTTTGGTTAAACTTTTCAGCGACTTTGGGCCAATTTAATTTAAGACTGATTAACAGCTTGAATAAACCGTTGAAAAGCAGCTTGACCACTGTTATCTTGTTTAAACACACCGACATCTGCCAAGACTTGTTGAAACACCAAACCTAATTCTTGTTGCAAAATTTGTTGAATATTATGTGTATCAATCTCTGGATACTTCTGTTGCATCATTTGCGCCCAAGGTCGATGATAATCAGCCATTTGGTTTGGTTGTTGTAATAAAAATTTAGTTACTTCTTGTAATTCGGGAACTAAGCGCGGCGGTAAAATGGCTAAGCCCATCACTTCAATTAAACCAATATTTTCTCGTTTAATATGATGCAAATTTTGATGTGGATGAAAAATACCATCCGGATATTGAATTGAAGTGCGATTATCGCGCAATGCTAAATCTAACACGTATTGACCCTGCTTTTGATAAGCAATAGGCGTAATTGTATGGTGATTTTGCCCTGCAGTTTGTGCTAATACCGCCACTGTTTCATCAGAATATTGTTGCCAAACTCGTAAAATTCGCGTAGCCGCAGCGACCAGGCGTTGCTGATTAGTGCCTTGCAAGCGAATAGTGGCTACCGGCCACTTCACAATACCAGCCGTCACATCAGTAAAATCTTTTAACGAAATAACAGTTTGTATCGGCGCTTTTTGCATTGCAAACTGATGCAGACCACCTTGATAATGATCATGGCCTAAGATCGAGCCGCCAACAATCGGTAAATCAGCGTTACTGCCAAAAAAATAGTGTGGCAAAATTTTAACAGCTGCTAATAAATTACTAAAAGTGGTTGCGTCAATTTTCATCAGCCGCTCCGCTTGTGATAACACAATACAATGTTGCTCAAAATAAGCATACGGTGAATACTGCAAGCCCCACATTTCACCACCTAAACTCAGCCGAATTAAGCGATGATTGCGACGCGGTGCTTGCTGCTCACTTCCCAAATAGCCTTCATTTTCAAAACTAAGAGCATCATGAGGATAGCCACTAACTTGTTTTTTGGCCTTGGCAATTTGCTTAGGATCTTTTTCTGGTTTCGAAAGATTAATCGTAATTTCCAAATCACCATATGGACTCGGCGTTTGAAAGGCAATATTCTTTTTAATTGCGGCTTCTTGAACATACCCATTAGATTGACATAAATGATAAAAGTTTGTGGTTGCTTGTTGTGGACTTAATTGATATTGATTCCAAAATATTTGATTAATTCGGCTCGGAGTCGGCGTATACAAATCTGTTAATTCCGCTAACAGCTGTGCTGATTGCCACGGTTTCGTTATTCGTTGATTATTTTGCGCACAAATAACTAATTGTTGTGCTAATTCCAATAAAGACCCTTGCAGCGCTGAGCCTTGCGGCGTAGAACCAACCTTTTGCAAAATCAAATTAATTAAATAACGTCGATCTAGCGGTTGGTAAGTTTGCTGTGTTTGAATAATTCGGTCGGCGTACACTTCAATCAAAGTTGCCATTCAGTTCAACCTTCCTTAATTTCATGAGGTCCATCAGCAATTTCTGCTACATAAAAATCCGCTGTTTGGTGCATTGCTTGTTGGTAAGTTTGCCCTACCTGTTGAATAAATGCTGTCGTTTGTTCATTTTGCACAATCGCAATCGCGCACCCACCAAAGCCTGCCCCCGTCATCCGAGCTCCTAAGGCGCCAAATTGCCAAGCGGCATGTACTAAAGTATCTAACGCCATGCCACTAACAGCAAAATCTTGTTCCAAGGAAACATGCGACGCGTTTAACAAATGACCAAATGTCGTTAGATCTTGTTGTTTCAAGGCAGTTTGTGCCCGTAAAGTGCGTTGATTCTCCCAAACGACATGGCGGGCTTTACTCAAAACGTCTGCATCCACCAACAAATAGCTATATTCATCTAATTGCTGCGGCGTAACCTCACACAAAGTTTGAATTGCTAATTTGGTTTGCAACAAATTTAACGCAGTTTCACAAGCATTTCGCCGTTCATTATATTTTGAACCAGCTAAAGCTCGCGGTTGATTGGAATTCATAATCACAATTTGATAGTCGCCCAAGTTCACCGGTACATATTGATAAGTTAACGTCTTCGTATCTAATAAAATAGCCTGCTGCTTTTGTCCTAACGCCACCGCGTACTGATCCATAATTCCCGAATTGACTCCAATAAAGGCATTTTCTACTTGCTGTCCATTCAAAGCCAATTGTTGTAAAGAAATCGACAGATTAAACTGGCTTTGACAAATAATCCCTAGCAATAACTCTAAAGAAGCTGATGAAGATAAGCCTGCACTATTAGGCAAATCCCCCTGAATCAAGATGTCAAATCCATGTGTTAATTGAAACTTTTGCCGCAGTAATAATTCTAATGTTCCTACAACATAATTCAGCCACGTATTATCCTTAAATAAATGTAAATTAGCCAAATCAATTTCACAGATACCACTTGTGGCAAAGTTTTCGGAGTAAAGTCGCCACTTTTGATCGGTTCGTGGTCTGATAGCCGCATAGGTTCCTAGACTAATTGCACAAGGTAAGACCATCCCGCCATTATAGTCCAGATGTTCACCAATTAAATTGATCCGTCCCGGTGCAAAATAAAAGTTCGTGGGTTGCTGTGCAAATTGTTGTACAAAAGCGTTCGTTAAAGTTGCTGGGGTAATGGTCATAAAATTTCCTTCTTTATTAAACAAGGTTGCAACAAGATATGAATAATCTTCAATTTAAATTGCTTTAATTACCAATAATTGTGCTTGAAAATCAGCTTCTTGCTTCGTTAACTTGGGCAAAACATAACCCGCATTCATTAACTGACTGCCTGAATAAGCAGCTGGTTGTCCATTAATCTGGTACTGCTTCTTAGGATCTAAGCCCTGCAATTTCAACCGTGAATTCAAACATTGGGGCTGATTGAGTAATTGATAATGTGCTATGATGGCCACTGTTTGTTCAGCATTAACGACACCCCAACTTAACTCATTATGGTTGCCTGCCAGCGGACTTTGTAAACGATAAAAATTCCCAAATTGAAAGATCTTCCGATAACGTTTATAAAACTGAATTTGGTGTTTAATCTGAGCTAATTGATCAGGAGTTAATTGCGTTATATCTAATTCATAACCTAAATCGCCAAAGTAGGCCACCGCTCCGCGAGTTTTTAAGGATGTCTTGCGTCCCAATTGTTCATTGGGGCTCGCTGAAACATGTGCTCCCATCATTGACAAAGAATAACCAAACGACGTTCCGTATTGAATCAATAAGCGCTCCATGGCATCAGTGTCATCACTAGTCCAAGCTTGTGGCGCATAATACATCAGTCCTAAGTCAAAGCGCCCGCCTCCGGAAGCGCAAGATTCAAACAACACCTTGGGAAACTTGGTTGTTAACCGCTCATACAATTGGTAAACACCTAAAATATAACGGTGTGTTAACTCTTGCTGCTGCTCGGGGGCAAAAGCTGCACTGTACATTTCAGTAATATAGCGATTCATATCCCATTTCACATAATCTAACTGCGTTTGGGCAATAATCTCACTCAAAGCTTGTGCTAAATAATCCACGACTTCTGGCCGCGCTAAGTCTAAAACATACTGGTGCCGTCCTGGCGTTGCCTTACGTCCCGGAACATGGAGCACCCAATCGGGGTGTTGTTGATATAATTGGCTTTTTAAAGAAATCATTTCGGGTTCAAACCATAAACCGAATTTTAATCCTTTGTGGTGAATCTCTTGCGCTAAATGAGCTACTCCTTGTGGCAACTTGCGGCGATCGCTCACCCAATCACCTAAAGAAGTAGTATCATCATCCCGCTTGCCAAACCAACCATCATCTAAGACAAATAATTCAATCCCCAAATCTTTTGCTTGATCAGCCAAATGTAACAACTTAGTTTCATCAAAATCAAAATACGTGGCTTCCCAATTATTAATTAAAATTGGGCGTTCTTGCTGTGCAAATTGGGGCGCTACGAGGTGCTTCTGGTAAAAATCACTCAGTTGCTGACTCAATTGATTTAATCCTGCCGTAGTATAGCTAAAAATCGCTTCGGGTGTTTGAAAACTGGTTTGAGGCTTTAATTGCCAACAAAACTCGTCCGGGTTAATCCCTACTAAAACTCGCGCTTGTTGATACTGATCTACTTCCACACTATCCAAAAAGTTGCCAGAATAAACAAAGTTAAAGCCCATAGCCTCACCAGTCAAATTCGTTGTTGTTGGCCGCGCCAGAATAAAGAACGGATTATGTTGATGACTTGAAGCCGTGCGTAAACTACTAATACTTTGCACACCGTCATGTAGATGATTACGACTTAAATGGCGCTCACGGGCCCAGGAACCTGCAAATTGTAAGAAGTCATAATCACTATCTGGCAAGTCTAACTGTAAACTTAAAGCCCGGGGTAATTGTACTGCTTGGGTACTTAAATTTTCAAAACGAGCACTGCGGACAATAACATCTTGCGTTGGAAAAACTGTGTAATTTAATTGCAATTCTAAATTGGCCAACTCATCATGTAAAAAAATGGTTAAAGTTTGACTTTGATCTTGATTATCATCAAATGTGGACGGTAGATGTGCTAGGCGTTGTTTTCCATTAGATAATTGATATTTTTGATATTGAAATTCACTAATGCGATCCCCCGCCGGTGAAGTAACTTGGTAAGCACTTGGTCGAAAATCGCCGTGGCCAAAACTACTATACTCCTGATTGATTACGTCCCATTGAAATTCTTGACCATCAACCTCTTGCGCTGGAGTGGCATCTTGTCCAGCTACTTGTGTTAAATTAGCAAGATTAATAGGCTCACTTAAGCGAGCTCCATAATATAACTGTTGTAAATCACCAGTGGGCAAAACTTGAAATAAATAACTGGCATGGTTTGTTTGTAAATGAAAGGTCTTTTTTGCTTCATCAATAATAATCGCCATAATTTTACTCCTTATTTTTGTACCTTCAGTAACGGTTGTTGTGCTGTAATGTTTTGCTCTGGCTGCGTTAATAATTCGAATTTAGTTAATTCATTAGCGTTTAAAATAGTCAGTAATACTTCATCTGACAAACCAGCAGCTTGAATCACTTGCGGATCAAATTCTAGTAAAACATCACCAGACTGGACTTCTTGCCCTCGATCGACCAACAAATTAAAGCCTTGGCCACGTAACTGCACCGTATCAATACCGACATGAATCAGGACCATTAATCCATTATCTGCCAACAGACCAATTGCATGTTTACTTGGTAATAAAAGTTGCACTGTCCCCTTAATAGGGGCAACAATTTGGTTCGTTTGCGGCATGATGCCGACTCCGCGGCCCATTTTACCAGCAGAAAAGGTTGGATCGGCTACTTGTGCTAAAGTTTGTACTTGTCCAGTCACTGGAGCTAACAAAACTAGTTCGTCATCAGCAACTGCGGCACTACTATCCGTATTGTTGCTCTCTGGTGCATTAGTTGTTGTTTGTGCAAATTCACTACCCCAACTAGCTTCTAGTTGACTAACAATTTGTGCATGTTTAGCTTCCGTAATTTTAACCTTGCGTAAATAAACTACTAATGAACAACATAATAACAATAGTGGCACTGCTAACATATAACATTTAAATTGCCAAGAATCCGCACTGGTAATACTCGAAACTTTGGCATTACCTGACATGTGAGTAGCGATAACAATGATTGAAACTAAACCATTAACGATCGCGGAAGCTAATTTATCAACTAACGGCCGAACAGATAAGACTAATGATTCATCACGATGATGTAATTTTAACTGACCATATTCAATGGTATCAGTCATTGTCAACATAATAACCAAGAACAATAATGGTTGTGGAGCAGCCGCTAGTGCCGCCGAAAAGATCACAAATGGTGTGGAAAAGTTAGCAAAGAATAATAAGAAAATGCCTAGCATCATCACCAGTGTTCCAATTAAAAAGACCTTCCGTCTTTGAAAACGGTGTGCCAAAGCTGGAAACAGCGAAACGGAAATCATCCCCACAATAAAGTTGACCGTACCGTAAATCGCAAATTTGGAAGAATTACCTAAAATAAAGGTAAAGTAATAGAGTAATAATGAATTCACCAAATCCCAGCCCATCGCAAAGAAGAAGTGAGCCACTGCCGTCCACATTAACTGATCATTTTGGAAAAGAATTTTAAAAACATCTTTAGTACTGGTTTTCTGCTTATTTTCACGTAAAGGTGTGGATTGCTCTTTAGTACCAATGCCAATAATTAATGCACCCAGAATGGATAACAAAGCAGTGACAACTCCAAAAGCAAACCAGCCCCGCCGATCACCTTGACCGCCATTATAATGGACTGAGAAAAAGAGGGCGATCGGAACTACCGCTAAGGTAACTAAGTTACCGCCAATTGTCGAACCTAGACGCCCCCAGGTGCTGATAGTATCTCGTTCATTGGAATCTAGCGTCAACGCTGGTACCATGGACCAAATACCAATATCTTTAAACGAATAAAAAACATCCATGATAATGTAGATGACCGCAAAAGCAACAATATATAACCCCGGATTGTTGGTTGCTAGATTACCTAAACTGGTATATAACACCGCTAAGGCAATACCAGACACGATGGCTCCCGTAATTACCCATGGCTTAAATTTACCAAAGCGTGTATGCGTATTATCTACCATATTACCGATAAACGGATCAATAAATAATTCAGCAATTCGAATCACTACCATCGTGGTTGTAATTAAGCCAATCATTTGGTTATTAAAATGATTATTATTGGTAATAAACAAATGATTGGTAATAAACATAATGAAATAATTCAACATGGCTGCCGCAAAAAAGTCATGTCCAAAAGTCCCCAGCATATAGGAAACTCGTGTTTTTAATTTTGCCATTTTCTCACCTCAGTATTTATGGCCATTCAAGTAAAATGTTTGCGCTTCCTTGAATCGCTTACATTTAATTGTAAATGAAGCCTTTTCAAATTAAAATTGCCTTGATTGTGTTAAAATCGATTAAATGTAGTTTTTTATTCCGTTATAAGGAGCTTTTCATGCAAAAAATCGTCAATATTTTCAACCAAACCACTGATCCTAATGCTAATCTCTTTTTAACCCACGCCGGTTTTTCCACTAATTTAGCCGATCATCATTACGGTCCAACAATGCGCCATGAATATTTAATTCATATTATTTTGAAAGGACAAGGGATTGTCAAAACGCAACAACAAATTTGGCAATTAAGCGCTGGTGATGGATTTTTATCAACGCCACAACAAGTCATTGCTTACCAAGCGGATCACCAGAATCCGTGGCAATATTTATTTTTTGGTTTTCAAGGTAGTAAAGCCCATCTTTATTTAGACAAAATGGGCTTTTCCAACCAGCGCTTAGTCTTTCAAACCAGCCAATTAAACTTTTTTGTGGATTGCGTCAAACAATGTCTACAACACCAATCTAAAAACTTGGTCGATGAACTATTCATGACAGGGATTATTTACCAATTATTAGCAGGGTTAGCTCATTATCAAACAGACGTGATTACACCGGACAAAGCCGTCATCTTACATCCCTGTACGATCAAAGCCACCGATTACTTAGCGCAACATTTTCAAGAACCAATCACGGTCAAAACCATGTGTCAGGCTATTGGTTTTGATCGCGTTTACGTTTCCAAATTATTTAAACAAGATTTACAAATGACGCCGCACGACTATTTGAACCATTTAAGAATTGAATATGCGGTAGATTTATTAAGTATGACTACCATGTCTATCAGTGATGTTGCCCACGTCGTTGGCTTTTCCAATGTGGATGTTTTTATTCGCTCTTTTAAAAAACTCTTCGCCATTACCCCCAAACAATTTCAAAAACGTGAAACCACCAGTCATTCCATCAAAAACGATTTGACTAAAAAACTGAATTTTCAATTACGGCGTTAAGACCGACTCTCATGACAAGTTACTGAATTTTTCAATACAACTAATTCATTCCAGAGTATAATGGAATTGATAAATTATTAAGATAAGGGTGAAGTTATGAAAAGCAAAATTGCGGTTTTAGGAGCTGGATCTTGGGGCAGTATCCTAGCCAGTGTACTAGTTCAAAACGGTCATGATGTTCATTTATGGACACGCAGTGCCCAACAAGTTCACGAGTTAAACACACAACATACCAACGAGCACTATATTCAAAATTATCACTATCCGCAAGAGTTAATTGCCACCACTGACTTTACAACTGCTTTAACAGGCGCACAAATAGTCTTATTTGCAGTACCGACTCCTGCCATTCGTAGTGTGGCCCAACAAATTCAACCTATTTTACAAACTTTGCCACAACCACCGATTATTGTGCATGCTAGTAAGGGATTAGAACAACAAACTCATTTACGAATTTCAGAAATCTTACAGGCTGTGTTACCGACCAATCTTTATCAAGCTATCGTTGCTTTATCCGGTCCAAGTCACGCTGAAGAAGTTGCTAAAAAAGACATCACCTTAATTACTGCAGCCTGTGCTGATTTGGCCGCAGCCCAAACAGTCCAACAGATTTTTATGAACGACTATTTTCGTGTTTATACTAATTCAGACGTAATTGGTGTGGAATTAGGCGCCGCTTTAAAAAATGTCATTGCCTTAGGAACCGGGGCCCTCGTTGGACTCGGTTATGGCGATAATGCCAAGGCGGCTTTAATGACCCGTGGCTTAGCGGAGATTTCGCGTCTCGGAGTTAAGCTCGGCGCCAACCCGTTAACCTTTACCGGTTTATCGGGCGTGGGTGATTTAGTGGTCACTTGTACCAGTGTTCATTCTCGGAATTGGCGAGCTGGTAAACAATTAGGCCAAGGCCAAAAATTACAAGACGTGATTGATAATATGGGCATGGTCGTTGAAGGAGTCAAAACTTGCCAGTCTGCTTATGAATTAGCGCAACAAGAACAAATCGAAATGCCAATCACCGAAGCTATTTATCACGTTTTATACCAAGAAGCCGACGTGAAAGCAGAAGTTAAAAAACTTATGCAACGTGAAGGCAAAGCAGAAATTTAATCATATTTTGAACATAAAGCTGGAACAAATATCAGTAGTAGATGCAAACTACTAATATTTATCCCAGCTTTTTTTGATGATACAAAAAAAGTACTTCTCAAGTAAATGTCGGAACAATAAAACTAATACTCAAATTCTGTTTAGAATTACATAAGCATTACTTAATTAATTGTTCCCACTTCACTGAAGAAGTACCTCATCATTATTTTAAAAATTAGTCACGCACTATTAACACACTAACAGGTGATTTTTCCATAATTCCTTTGGCTTCATTGCCGACAGTCTTGCCTAACAAGGTTTTGGCTTCAGAACCTAGCACAATTAAGTCTGGCTGAAAATCAGCCACAACTTCATCCAAAATAACTTTATCGGGATCACCTTCGGCTAAGATAGGCTTAGCTTCTTTCACACCAAAATTATCAGCTTTTTTCAGATATTCTAACAAGTCATGTGACAAGTTCAAGCGCTTATCATCCATTTTTTCTGGTGACATGCTGTCAAAAACATTCACATCTTGCGTTTCTAAAACAGCAACAATTCCTAGTTGTGCATCCAAATCTCTCGCCATGGTACAAGCAGCATTAAATGCATGATCAGATGAAGTAAAATCGTCCACATCAATGCCTACTAAAATCTTCTTAAACCGCTTTTCTGTTACTTGGTAATTCTTCAATTCTGAATCCAAATTCCTAACCTCCACTAAAATTATTTAAAGTTTTGGCCCTTATTTTCTTCAAAGTAACGTTTGAATCGTCCTCGATAGCGATAAAACATGTAACTTAACAACACTAAACGTTTAATTCCGAAGTCACCTTTATAGAAAACAGTTGTGCCATACCGATCTTGTCGCAATAATTCGAGAGCAATTTCTTTATATTGATTTTCCAAAGCATACTTTTTAAAGACAGCCGTCGGAACTCCCAGCCATAGTTGATGCTGTGCTTTATTCTTATTACCGTAAACGGTTGGCTGTTCATCCAAGGTTTGTTTGACATAATCATCAACCACAAATTGAGCCAAATTATAACCATTTAAAGTAACATAAAAGCTACTACGTCCTTGGCGTAAATTAATTTCAAACAGCTTAAATTCCTGATCACGATCATCGAATTTCATATCAAAATTAGCGAAACCGGTAAATTCAATTTCTTCCAAGAAGCGTTGCAAAACATCGTACAACTTTTGATTGTATTCCGGTAAAATTGCCACATAATTACCAATTGCCGCCGGTGTCGGATCTTCCAATAACGGATGGCCTAAGCACATTAACTTGACATGATGATGTTGGTCAACATAGGCGTTTAAGACCCGCATATGTGAATCATCTCCCGGAATAAATTCCTGCAAAATCAAGTCGGATTCATAACCATTATCATAAATTTTGGCAACAATATCCAGAAATTCCGCTTCATCTTGAATAGTAAATGCTTTTTTGCGCCCTTCAAAATGAATATCCAACCACTCAACACTATTAGCTGGTTTTAACGCTACTGGATAATCAAACGGTACCGTCAAGTCCTGTTGTTGATACATTTGTTTGGTAATTATTTTTGTTTGTGGATGTGGCAAATGGTATTGTTCACAAATCTGATAAAATGATTCTTTATTATTTAATTTGCGTAACAAGTCATAGTCGACATAAGGACAAACAAAAGTTTGTGATAATTCTTCTTTATGCTTAGAAATCAATTCCGCATAACCGTCACCCATCGCCAATAATATAACGGGTTCTGTATGTTCAGCATACTTTTTGGCAATTTGGCGCATGTTTTCAATAAATGCTGGATCCTCAGTAAAACCGTCATATAAATTGACATTAATAATTTTTGAATACTTGGTGGGTGCCAAAGCTTCTTGGGCATAGGCTTGCACTGGTTGATGCGTTAGTTCATAAAACGACCGCGCAAAACCGTAAGCATTAATATCACTGCCTAAAATAACTGGTGTAAAATTCACTTCACTCTGATTATCGATAATCTCTCACATTCCTTTATTACTAAGTTTGAATTAATTAATTTTGAGTTTCCGAAACTGATCTCAGCTATTCAATGGAATAATCAATGATCAAGTACAACCACATTGTACCAAATCAGCCGTCAAATATAGCACTAAATTTCAAATTACAACCAAATTTTAAACTTTACTGCGACAAAAGCGCTTAGCAGCTGAGCATAGTCAAGAATCAGTACTTAAGTTTTGCACTTTAAACTTGAGGACTATTCGTAGCTAGACGCAAACTGCTGCTTTTGGAGCGCTAAATCAACATACTGCGGCAAAGAACGCTTACTCATTTGCTCAAGAACCTGCGGCCTGACAATTTAAGCATCAGTCTTAGTGGTACTATCTTTAACATTAATCGCAGGTTGCTGCTTTAAACCAAAATCCGCTTGCTGAATATTTTTTTTAGGTGGTTGATTTAACATCATATCATCATCACCCACATACATATTAGGGGCTACTTGATAAAATAGTTGTCCTTGGTTATTTTTAATCACTTTACCAATTTTCCACGTCGACTGCTTAGCAAAATCAACGCCATCGCCCATGTACAAATAACCTTGCGCATTATAAATTTTCGTTGTGGAATTTTTGATAGTTCCAATCAATCCCATGTTTTGCGCCGGATGTCCGTTAATTCCAAAATCAGGCTGTTGCACAATATGATCTGGCGTGCCATTCACCGCTAAATCATCATCACGCACATACAAGTTGGGCGCGACTTGATAAAACAAATGGCCTTGGGCATTCTGAAGTACTTTGCCAATTTTCCATGTTGATTGATAAGCCAGATCGACCCCATCATTGATGCCTTGTTGACCATCAGCATAATAAGTCGCACTAATCGGGTTTTTAATCGTTCCGACCAAACGCTGTTTCAAGCGACCCGATGTTGGTTCAAAATTAGCCCAAACATCACTACTCTTGACCCATTCGTTACCCGCAATTTGATAATAGAACAGATTACTCATCGTTTTAATTTTGCCGACACGCCAATCAGTATTAACCGGCACAAAGCGCTGTTTAATCAATTGCCCTTGATTATCGTATAAATTAGTATATGGCCCGCTGGTCGTAGTAACCACTTTATAATTATAATCTTTTGCGTGGACTGTCTCGCCCTTCTGTGCCATGAATACGCCCCAAACACTACTAATTAATAAGAAACTACTGATAATTTTTGATTTTGACATTGCCAAACTCCCCCTCAATTAAAAATAAGTCTCTCTAAGGCTTATTATAGTCGGGCACACCATGAACGCCAAAATTTGTTATTACTCAACTGCAATTTATTTAAAAGAAAAAAATAAGATTTCTGAATTCTAACTTTTTCATAGCAAAGTCAGAGTTTAGAAATCTCATAGTCAGACTGAATTCAATTAAATAAACCGCTGATAGGCAACACATGGTTTATGCATTACATTATCAATCGTCCCGCATTGGGTAAAACCATTTTTTTCAATCACATGGCGCATGGCCAAGTTATCGAAGTGCGTATCAATACGGACATCACTAAAATTCAACGAAGCGGCAATTGTTAATAGGTGCTGAATAAAAATTGATGATAGACCTTCGCCTTGATGTCCCTGACAAATCGCTACGCGATGAATAATGGCATAATTTTTGTGCGAATCCGGACTCCATTGACCATCATAAATTTGATCATAATTACTCTCACCCTGATCCTCCAAGGCGGCAACACCGGCAATTTGATCATCTTTAATTAAAAAGTAAGCGATACCTCGGTCAATATCATCTTGTAAAATAGCTTGATCAGGGTAACCATCTTGCCACAAGTCGACACCCCGACCGCGAAGGACACCTTTCGCTTCTTCAATAATTTCGACCACTAATTCAATTTCATCAGCGTGAACTTTCCGTAAATATGTGACTGGCATTATCTATCCCTCCCAAAATTGAAACACCAGAACATGGTACATAGGTCAATCACAAATTGCAACCTTTTAAATAAAATTTTTTTACTTTTGCCATTGCTCAATTTGATTAGCCGCCAAAGCAATTGATAGTACAGCATCTGGCGATAAATTATTCCGCAAATCACTCATTAGTGTATTGCTGGCGACTGCCCCGATAACTTCTAACGCATATTCAATCAGATGTAGATCACTTTGAGCATTATAACTGCCTGTTTGGTAAGGATTTTCGTGATTATAGTCAAAATTAATTTCATTGTTCACAAAACTGCCATCAACATGATTAACTAAAATCCGATCTTGCAGTTGGGCTAAAGTTTGTTGTTCATGTTGCAAAGTTAAGCGATGATCGGATTCATTTTGGTAATATTGTTCTTCGGTCATAGTTAAATAATTTTGCACAGGCTGGCGTAAAATGGCCAAACCATCTAACAGTTCATAGATCTTTTGCACATCTAAAGTTTCAGTCTGTGCAACAATTTGCGCGCTGTGTTCTTCTAACCAATCGGCTAATTGACTAATCGTTTGTGTTTCCATAG
Source organism: Bombilactobacillus sp. ESL1187 (assembly GCF_058107155.1). Classification (NCBI taxonomy): domain Bacteria; kingdom Bacillati; phylum Bacillota; class Bacilli; order Lactobacillales; family Lactobacillaceae; genus Bombilactobacillus; species Bombilactobacillus sp. ESL1187. Next base: position 959,850 of record NZ_JBYLTZ010000001.1, on the reverse strand, counting down.
TTTTCCTCCCGCAAGCCACAGGCTTTTATTATTAAATTATAACTGTTTCGCCTATGAGATACCAGCAACTATACTGCAACTCCAGCGCTTAAAAGCTAAGCACAGCAAAAGTTGCTTTTACCTTTAGTTTTTGGACATAGTTAGACTCACGTTTTTACTTCTTGGAAAAAATGCTAGATTAATCTGTGCCAAAAACCAATTTAAGCTATGAAAAAAATGTAAAAAGTATGATTTTAAATGTACATATTTACAAATTAGTGTTTTAACAGCACTTAATTTATTACTATTTTTTGCGAAATTTAATTGTAATAATCGCTTTTATGAGCAATAATGCTTTTATTTTTAACCAATATTTCCTAATTACAGAAAATTTATCTTAATTTTACTTTAATTGATATTGTTAATTTTTTTTCTTTAGTATAGAATTAACTTTTAGGTTAAAAACGTTATCAATCAAATATTGATAGCATTACTCTAATAATGGAGGGATTACATTGAACGAAAAGGATTTAGCGGGACAAATCCTTCAGCTCGTTGGCGGTGATGAAAACGTCAACGCTGCTTGGCATTGTGCCACGCGTTTACGCTTTACTTTAAAGGATGAAAGTAAAGCTCAGAAAGATAAAATTGAAAGCCTTGATGGTGTGATTACTGTCGTGCAAGCCGGAGGACAATATCAAGTTGTTATTGGTAACAATGTTGGTAGCGTATACGATGCTTTAGTTGGTATCGACCCCCGCTTGGGTGAAGGTGATGATGCACCTGCTACACCAGCGGCCAGTGAAGGTAAGAAAAAGTTAACTGCTAAGGGCATGTTTGATGCTTTTGTTTCCTTTATTTCTGGTGCTTTCACACCGTTTTTAGGTGCCATGGCTGGTGCCGGTATTTTAAAGGGCTTATTATCTTTATTTGTCGTCTTACACTGGATGACACCCAAGACTGGTGCTTATCAAATTTGGTATGCCGCGGCTGATGGAATCTTCTATTTCTTACCAGTTATTTTAGCGTTTACTGCTGCTAAGCAAATGAAAGTTAACCAATATGTGACCGTTGCCATTGGGATGGCTTTGGTTTATCCAACCATGGTTAACATGAAAGGCTTAGACTTCTTCTCCATTCCAGTTTCTAAAGCTACTTATACAAGTACGGTTATTCCTATCTTGTTAGTGGTAGTCGTTCAAAAATGGTTAGAACCTTTATTTAACAAGTTTTGGCATGAGTCAGTGCGTAACATTTTAACGCCATTATGTATGTTAATGATTTTGGTTCCATTAACCTTCTTAATTGTAGGACCAATCAGTAACGCCATCAGTGGTTTCTTAGCTGGTATTGTTTTAGCTTTGTACCAACATGTCCGGATTCTCTCTGGATTAGTCCTCGGTGCTTTCTGGGAAGTCTTTGTTATTTTTGGTGTGCATTGGGCGTTTGTTCCTGTTATGATGAACGACTTATCAAAATGGGGCTATGATCCATTAATGCCAATCTTATTACCAGCTGTTTTATCGCAAGCTGGTGCTGCTTTAGGAGTCTTTTTAAAGACTAAAGATGACAAGATGAAAGGTTTAGCTGGTTCGAACACCATTACCGCAATCTTCGGTATTACTGAACCAACCGTTTATGGTATTACCTTAAAAATGAAGAAACCATTTTACTGTGCTGTCGTTGCTGGTGGAATTGGTGGGGCCATTGTCGCCTTTTCCGGTGTGCATGCCAATACCGTTGGTTTAGCCAGCATCTTGAGTTTGCCAACCTTCATCAGTAAAGGTTTCGCTTTATCTTGTGTGGGTGATGCTTTGGCCTTCGTCTTAGCTGCCATCTTCACTTATCTCTGGGGTGGTGTCAACAAAGATGTTGCTCCAGCAGCAGCTACTACCGAAACAACTACTGCTTCTACTGAAAATATTTCCACTGCTACAACTAATAACGGCACTGAAACAGAATTAATTGCCCCAGTTGCCGGTACTGTTATTCCAATTACTAGTGTTAGTGATCAAGTTTTTGCCTCTGAGGCAATGGGTAAAGGAATCGCCATTGTACCTACTGCTAAAGTTGTAACGTCACCAATCTCTGGAACCATTAGTGTTGCTTATCCAACTGGACACGCTGTCGGCATCACCGGTGATGATGGTGTTGAAGTGCTATTGCACTTAGGAATTGACACAGTTAACTTGAACGGTGAACACTTCAAATTATTGGTTGAAAAAGATCAACACGTTGAAGCGGGAACACCTTTAATTGAATTCGATTACGAAGCAATCAAAGCAGCCGGTTATGACAATACGGTAATGATGATTGTGACTAATACGGACAATTATGATTTCCAATTTACCGATGACACAGAAGCTGATGGTAACCCATTGATTACCGTTACTCCGAAAAATTAGTAATAATCAAAAAATCCTTCAAAAATTTTGAAGGATTTTTTTGTACAATCATTTAATTAATTATTTATTTTTGGCAGGTACGGTTTTATTATCCAATTCTGTCCGCACTACAATCACATCTGTCGCAGCATTGCGAATCACATATGAAGAAACTGAACCGACCAATAGTCGCTCTACCGCATTCAGTCCCGTGGAACCCAAGATAATGAGATCATCATCGTAATCCTTAAAGAAATCTGCGGCAATAATTACTTTCGGATCGCCAAAGCGAATATGAATTTGAATTTTATCAGCATCCAAGCCATCAGCAACCATTTGCTCTTTTAATTGCGCTAAATAATTCTGTGAATCTTCCGTAATTTGATAGATGATATCACTAGTTAACATGCCGCCATACGCCCCAACAAACTGCCGCGTATCCAAGACGTTCAAAACATCAACCGTGGCATGATTTCTAATTGCGACTTGTGTTGCTTTTTTAAGTGCCGTTTCTGATTCCTTAGAACCATCCACAGGGACTAAAATTCTTTGATATTCTTGCATAAGGTTTGCCACCCCTTCTCGTCAAAGACAATTGCAGTTCTATCTTGGCGAAGTTTCTAGTCCTAAAATTATAAATAATTTTATTAATTTAATTATAACATAATACTATCATTTTTCAGACAATTTACTTGGAATTTCGTGAATGAAAAATTAAAATGACTCGCCTATTGAACCATATCTTTGATAAAATTAAGTAAAAGTCTACGGAGGTACATTATGGATCAAAAACAATTATTAGATATTTCATCTGGAAATAATTTTCGTGAATTAGGCGGCTATCCCACGAAAGATGGTCACCATTTAAAGTCACATAAATTAATTCGGTCTGGTAGCTTAGGCAGTTTGAATCAGCGAGATTTAGACTATCTCGACGATTATGGCGTCCGGTTTGATATTGACTTTCGGTCTGCCGATGAACAAGCTAAAGTCCCCGATCATGTTCCCGCACAGGCTAAATATTTATTTGACCCGGTTTTCAAAGTAGATTTAACCCAAGCCTCTAAATTTAATGCTGATGAAGAAGATAAAAGCGCCTTGGAAAAAGAGGCTTTATCGGATATTCCTGAAAACGGCCACGCTAACATGTTAGATACTTATCAGGATATCATCAATCTGGACAGTGCCAAAAAAGCCTATCGCATTTTCTTTGAACAATTATTAGCTAATGATCAAGCCGATGAAACTTTATTGTTCCATTGTACTGCTGGCAAAGATCGAACCGGGATTGGTGCAGCCCTACTTTTATCCGCTTTAAATGTTGATGCTGACATTATCATCAAAGACTATCTGTTTACTAATGTGGCGTCTAAAGCTTATATTGACCAACAATTGGCCGATTTGCAGGCCCAAGGCTTAAATCCCAAACAATTAATTTCCGCCAAAGCCTTACTAACTGTTAGTCCTGATTATCTGCGCATTGCGGATGCTGAAATCAAAAAAACCGCTGGCAGTTGGTTAAACTTTATTCAAACTGAACTAAATGTCAGTGATGGCGATTTACAAGATTTACGTAAAATTTATTTAGATTAACAAGCAATTAAGCAATGATTCAAGCTCCTAAAATTGGCTAACAAATGCTAAGTTTAGGAGCTTTTTTGTCGTATAGATTCATTATTACCATAGCATTCATAAAATCAGTGGAATGTTAAATAACTGATTTATTGTGAAAAAGTTAATTAGTTGTTGACGCCGCTTTCACTAGTCATTTAAAATATAGTTGTCGTTATTAAAGAAAGGAGTAGTTATTATGAAAGCAGCGCGCATTTATGGGAAACAGGATATCCGGATTGAAGATGTAGAACTCCCCGAACCCCAAGATGATCAGGTACAAGTCAAAGTCAAGTTCATTGGAATTTGTGGCAGCGATGTGCACATGTATGCCGATGGTTTTGCTTTACCTTATGAACCGAATCCTTTATCTGGCAAAACTGTTCCGATTATTCAAGGACATGAATTTTCGGGACAAGTAGTTAAGCTTGGCAAAAATGTGCAAAATATTGCGCTCAATGACCGTGTGGCAATTGAGCCTATTTTAGCCTGTGGTCATTGTCCCAATTGTCTGAAGGGGCAATACAATTATTGCCTCAATGCCGTTGGCCCTGATGGTAGCGGTAATTTCATTGGCGTTTCAGATGATGGCGGCATGGCAGAATATGCCAACGTTAAAGCCCAATTTGTTCATCCTATCCCGGATGAAATGGGATTTGACTTAGGAGCTTTAGCGGAACCGACTTCTGTCGCCTATGAAGGCATCAAACGTAGTGGTTTAATTGCCGGCCAAACAGTTGCGGTCATGGGCGCTGGTCCCATTGGATTATGCACGGCACTACTTGCCAAAATTGCTGGAGCCACCAAAGTTTATATTTCTGATGTCTCCACACAACGTCTAGCTAAAGCTCAAGAACTGGGAATTACGAACACTTTAAATCCTACTAGCGATGATGTGGTCGCAAAAATCCATGCTGATTTACCAGCTGGCGTCGATATTGCCTTTGAATGTGCTGGAGTGCAAGCGACATTCGATACTGCTAATCAAGTAACTGCTTCTACTGGCTTAATTCAAGTGGACGCTTTATTTGGTCAATCCATTACTTTGGATATCAATGATGCCATCATGAACGGTCACAATATCCATACCACCCTAGGCTATGAAAACTGTTTTCCCACAGTAATTAACATCATTAATAACCATCAAGAGCTTTTCCAGAAATTAATTACAAAGAAAATTCCGTTAGAACAAACTGTTGACGGAATTAAATCATTAACTACGGATAAATCACAGGTCAAAGTTTTGATTTCTCCCGAACTGTAAATAATTTATCAATCATCAAACCAAAAAATCCTTAAGCCCACTGAGCCTAAGGATTTTTATAATGCTATTTACATATTTAATTAATCTGCAAAGCCTTTGAATTGCCAATTATCAACTTCAGGTAAATCTGCACCATTTTCCCGAATATAATCATGATGCTTTTGTAACTTAGCATCCATTTGGTGACTAAAGTCTTGGGCTTGATCACCATAAACCAAGTTAGCTGCATGTTGGGCTAAGTGGAAGCGATCCAGTTCATTAACGACCCGCATATCAAATGGTGTCGTAATATCACCATTTTCCCGATAACCATGCGCATACATATTATGATTATTCCGTTCGTAGAAGATATCCCGTAATAAATCTTCAAAACCATGGAAAGCAAAGATGATCGGTGCCTTCTTGGTAAAGATGGCATCAAATTGTTCTTGACTCAAGCCGCGCGGATTCTTGCTTGGTACTTGCAACTTCAATAAGTCAACTACACTAACAAAGCGAATCTTCATTTCTGGGAAAGCAGCATGCAATAAATCAATCGCTGCTAAAGATTCCATGTTAGGTTCTGTGCCCGCCGCTGCAAAGACAATATCTGGTTGTTGACCGTGATCATTAGTGGCCCAATCAATGACTTTCACACCTTGTTCCACAATCTCCTTAGCTTCTGCCATGGAGTAGAATTGTGGCCGTGGTTGCTTAGAAGCAATGATTAAATTAATTACTTCTTGTTCATTCAAAGAATGTGCAGCAACTGCAATTAAAGTATTCGCATCGGCTGGTAAATACTCCCGAATATATTCCGGTTTCTTTTCAGCCAAATGAGTTAGAATACCCGGATCTTGGTGTGTATAACCATTATGGTCTTGTTGGAAAGAAGTCGAAGTTGAAATAACATTCAAAGCTGGGTACTTCTTCCGCCAAGGTAATTCGTTGGCCTTACGAATCCACTTGAAGTGTTGCGTCAACATTGAGTCAACTACCCGTAAGAAGGCTTCGTAACTTGAGAAAATTCCGTGACGACCAGTTAAAGTATAACCTTCCAACCAGCCTTCAGCTTGGTGTTCAGACAATTGTGCATCCAAAATTCGCCCAGCTGGAGCTTCAAATTGATCATTCGGCTTTTTAATGGGTTCCAACCATTGGCGCTCACTAGTTTCAAAAATGTGCATCAAGCGATTGGACATGGTTTCATCCGGTCCAAAAATTCTAAAAGTGGTTGGGTTAAGTTTAATAATATCACGTAAATAATTACCTAATTCCACCATATCTTGACCAATGACGGTGCCCGGTTGGTCAAATTTGAATTCATAATCATCAGGATTAGGCAACTTTAATGGTTTTGGATCTAAACCACCATTAGTAATAGGATTCATTGACATCCGTTGGTTACCTTTAGGTGTCAAAGCTTTGATTTCTGGCTTTAAAGTACCATTTTCATCGAATAATTCTTCAGGATGATAAGATTTCAACCAAGATACTAAGGCATCAGCATGTTCCATGTGGTTAGCATCAACTGGAATTGGAATTTGATGTGCTCTAAATGAGCCTTCAATTGGTTCATTATCCCAAGATTTCGGACCAGTCCAGCCCTTGGGTGCCCGGAAAATAATTACTGGCCAATGAGCCATTTTGGCATCTGCAGCTGCATTTTGACGAGCTTCTTGTTGAATGGAATGAATTTTTTCAATGGCTTGATCCATCGCAGCAGCCATTTCGGGATTCATTTTTGCTACATCGTCGCCTTCCACAAAAATTGGATCCCAGCCCATACCGGTAAAGTATTGCTTTAGTTCTTCATCAGTTTTTCGAGACAGAATAGTTGGATTTGAAATCTTAAAACCATTTAAGTTTAAGATCGGTAAAACAGCACCATCCGTCACAGGATTAATAAAGACATTAGAGAACCAAGAAGTGGCTAGTGGACCAGTTTCTGCTTCACCATCACCGATTACCGCCGCAGCAATGACGTCGGGATTGTCTAAAATAGCACCAACACCATGAGAGATTGAATAGCCTAATTCGCCTCCTTCATGCATGGAACCGGGAGTTTCCGGAGCAGCATGTGAAGCCACACCACCGGGGAACGAAAATTGTTTAAATAATTTTTGCATACCGGCTTCGTCGGCAGTGATTTCTGGATAAATCTCACTATAACTGCCATCTAAATAAGAATTAGAGACCATGACCTGTCCACCGTGACCAGGTCCTTCAATGTAGAACATGTTTAAATCATATTTATTGATCACACGATTCAAATGAGTATAAATAAAGTTCTGCCCTGCAATTGTCCCCCAATGTCCAATTGGATGAACCTTTACATCATCAGCTTTGAGTTCCCGCTTTAATAACGGATTATCCTTTAAATATAATTGACCAATTGAAATATAATTAGCCGCATCAAAATATTTGGTCATCAAATCAAAATATTCTGGACTACTGTAATCTGTCATTGCTCTTCCTCCTAAAAATAATTCGGTTGCAAATATTGTGACAATCAGCACTGCAAAATCTACTTCACTAAGAGCCCTTACATGATATTTATAAACCTTGCACAAACTTTTGTCAACCATTTTAAAAAATGGTACGACCCAATTATTTATTTAAATTAACGAAGGTGGCAAAATTCCAGTACTTATAGTGCAAACGCATGCTCGAATATTCAAACGGAATACCGTCATCACGAAAGAAAATCCCCGCCATAATGCCCACTGGTTCAGTCGGTTTTAACTGCAATAATTTTTGATCCGTCGGTGAAGACGGTTCGGCAGCCATATCTAAATACGCCCGATTAATCACCTCTCCTTTTTGTTCTTCTAAGTAATTAAACAAAGAATTTTCCAAAACTTTTTGTGAGAGATTAGGCAACAAGCGGACTGGTAAATAACTCGTCTCAATTAAAATTGGAATTTCATCCAGCTTGCGGAGCCGCTGAAATACATAAACAAAATCGTCGTCATTTAAAAATAAATTCTGTTGGATTTCCAAAGGCGGCTTTTGCACATCTAAACCTAAAACTTGAATTTGCTGAGTTTGTCCATTCTTAACCATGGCTGTTGTTAAACCAACATTGTCACCCGTATAATCTAGTGCAGTTTTATTTTTTAAAAATAACGGATTAATAAAATTGCCTGAACCTTGTTTTTTAAAGATGATACCTTGATCAGCTAATAGTTGGATCGCCCGCTTAATTGAACTGCGGCTCACAGCAAAATTTTCACTTAGGCTGCGTTCATCCGGCAATTTGAGATTAGCATAGTGATGGTGAGTAATGTTGTGCTTGATCGTTTGGGCAATTTGAACATAAATTGGTTTACTCATGCATTTTTCCATCCTTACTTTTGAAAGTTATCAAATCTATTATGCCATGTCAGGGGAAGCTTTTTCAAAATGAATCCGCGTCCATGAACAATCACCTCAAATTTATCAAAAGTCAAATAAAATATTTTCAGTAAAACTATTAGAATAATTATTACAATCTCACAAAAATAGAGTAAAATTACAATTATTAACTAGGTAATTCACAAAGTTGGTTCAGGGAGATGCTAGAATGATTGCCAAACGAAATTGGCTGATTATAAAAAATTCTTACTGCACGATTGCTTTCTTAATTGGTTTTATCTGCCTATTTACTAGCCATCTAACCCAAGCGGCTGTTAATTTGCCGCCAACTAACGTTCTGCAATCGAAAAGTATTAATTTACTTCCGACGCAAATTCAAAATCCACTGATCAAAGATAGTGAACCACTAGCTAGTTTGACTCCACCTAATGGTAACGCCGTCGATACCTCTTGGTGGAATTTTACTGCAACCACCGGCACTTTAACCATTAACCTAGATGCCTTAAAGCAAGACAGTACCAAATTTCAGCCGACTTACACAGATTCTGAAAATTACAAATATTATCCGTGGTATTATGCTTTAAACGGCAACTTGTCCCAAATCAAAACTGTGACTTTTCAAAATACCAGTAGTCAAAAATTTACCCCGCCCAATGATGATCTGGGTTGCTTATTTTGGGGAATGAGTAATTTGACCAAGATTAATGGTTTAGACCAACTCAACACTCATTATGTTGTGGTCTTTAGTAGTTTATTTAACGGTTGCCAAAGTTTAGATTCAACGCAAATGAATAAACAAATTGCTGCCTTAGATTTATCTGCCGCTAATACCACGACGAATATGTTTAAAGGCTGTACAGATCTCACGCAATTAGATTTAAGCTCCTGGTCAAAAAGCGCCAATGGTCTCAAGACTAGTAATATGTTTCAAAATTGCACTAACTTAACGACGATTAACCTAGGAACTAACTTTGCTAGCAATAATTTTACCGATATTTCGGGAATGTTTAGCGGGGACAGCGCTTTAACAACTATTCAAAATATTGAACAACTAAATGTTACCAATGCTGCAGATTTATCTAACCTGTTTAACAGTTGTCAAGCACTAACAACCCTCGACTTGAGTCGTTGGCAAATCGGCGCTCAAATCGGCACTAGCAATATTAAAACTATTAATTTAGCTAAAATGTTTCAAGGGTGTACTCATCTAACTAGTATCTCAGGACTTGAACAATGGCAGACTGATAAAGTCGGAGCTGCCAATGGTCTTTTTGATCATTGTAATGCACTAAAAGACATCAACATCAGTACTTGGAACCTGGATCAAGCTACGAACCTTGGCAGTATGTTTTCCAACTGTTCAAGCTTACAAACCATTGCTTGCGCCAATTTAATCGGCAGTCAAAATAAATTTTTTGATAATCTTTTTTATAATGATTCTCAATTAGTCCAACTTGATATCGGCAAATTAAACATGAAATCCAGTACGGCGCAAGCCAATATGTTTACAGGAACGACTAATCTGTGTAAATTAACACTCAGTCCGTATTTGAAATTAGGAACCAGTTGCGGTTTACGAGCTGCCCCTGGAAATGGTAAGGCCTTTAGTACTGATCCAACTGAAGCCAATCCCCAACATCTTTCGACGTCCGATAGTTGGCAAGAATTAGGGACTGGTGTCGACGACTATCAGGCCAATGGTCCTTTATATAGTAATAATGATTTAATCAAACTTTACCCAGGTACAAATAATCCCACAACTGTGAAAACTTACGTCTGGCAATCAGGCTGGTGGGGATTGTCATTAACCACGGGCAACTTAGTTTTATTTAATGATGGCAATAATAGCGTCCATCAACCACAAGCAACGACCACTGATACTCAAAACTCACCATTAGGGACTTGGCCGTGGCAGCCTTACGTTGACCAAATCAAAAGCGCGAGCGTTAACGCGACTGTAAACACGGGGAAAGTGACTTTCAGTAACGCCAGTGGCTTACTGGCCAATTGTAAAAATTTACAAACCGTTTCTAATCTCAATGATTTATCGATTGATAACGCCTCAATTGACCATCTTTTTTATCAGGATACTAGTCTGAAACAATTGGACCTAACTAATTTGGACACTACTAAAACGACTAATGATACTAATTGCTTGGCTGGTTTAACTAATTTATGGAAAATCACTTTAGGCAAGCAAACTAAATTAACGCTTGCTGCTAACTTGCCAACAGCTCCTGGCAATAATACCGCTTTTCCAGAAAATAATAACTATCAAAGTTTGACTAACAATTGGCAAGAAGTTAAATCAAGTGACACTAACATTTATCAACCTAGTGGTGCTCTTTTGACTAATGCTCAAATTGAACAACGGGCATTAGGGCAAGTTCAAACCTATATTTGGCAGCCGAGCTGGAAAGTCGTCTTATCTAAATATCCTCGTTCTTTATCACTCAATCACATTTATGATTATCGCGCGGGGTCTGCGCCCTTAGTAGGGCCACAAGAATTTGAAATTCAAGACAATCGTCCTACTCCTAACAATGACTGGCAATTAAATGCCAGTGCACGCCAAACTAAAGGTTCAAATGTTGCAATCTTATTTAACCAGCAAAGTATTATGAATCAAAACACTGTGATTCAATCTAGTAAAAATTTAACTGCAAATACGAGCGAGCAATATCAATGGAATTATCCTGCTAGTACCGGCTTTGGTGTTAGTTGGCAAAATGGTGTACAAAGACCGAGTTTAAACAATCAGTTTATTATTACCTACTCTCTAACAGATTCACTACATTAATTGAATAATAACTTTCAAAATAAAAAAGTTGGAGTAACAATCAGACTGTGACCGCAGCAATGCTTGTTAATACAAGCATTAGTCTCAGATTCTTGTTCTCCAACTTTTATTTATTCAGCGCTTGATTCTAAAAAAACTGTTCGTCGAATTTGACGAAAAATTATATTTATTCTAGCTTCAGCAGCTTGGATTTACCACTAAAATCTTACTCAAGATGAGGTTGCCCCGTAGAAGCGGTCGTGCCGCCGTCAACAGTTAAAATTGTGCCCGTAATGTAAGCAGCATCACTGGATGCTAAGAACAAGACTGCGGGGGCAATATCCGCTGGCCGACCTGGACGTTGTAAAGCAATCCGATTAATAAATGGTTTTAATTGTTCATCAGATTGTGCCATCCCCTTCGTCATATCTGTCAGTGTAAAGGCTGGCGCCACCGCATTCACTCGAATACCATCTTTACCCCAATCTAACGCTAATGATTTGACAAAGCCATTCACGGCATGTTTGCTGGCATTGTAAATGGATTGTTGCCAATCACCATTGCTGCCAGACACTGATGATACCGCAATTAATGTTCCTTTGGTTGCTTTTAAAGCTGAATAGGAAGCTTTCGCCAAATAGAAAAAGCCATCAATATTAGTTGCTCGAACTTTTTCCCAGTCAGCTTGTGTTAAATTAGCAATTTCATCGGCAGCAAAGGCGGCCGCATCACTGACCACAACATCTAACTGACCAAACTGGGAAATCGTTTTGGTTACCGCCATTTGTGCTGTATCCGGCTGAGAAATATCGCCAACAATTACTAAAGTTTTAGCAGCATCATAACCTTGAACAGTTTCTTCCAGTACCTTTTGGCGCCGACCTAAAACAGCCACTTTAGCACCATTATCTAAAAATCCTTGCGCAATGGCGCGGCCAATACCACTGCCACCACCAGTTACTAAAACTACTTGATCATTTAAAGCGTATTTATTAGTCATTTTCAATCTCCAATTGTTATAATGAATTATTATTTCGTACTCCAAGAAAGGTCGTTTCACTCATGAAAAAAACCTACGAACAGTTACTAAAATGCAATTGTGCCACAGCGCAAACTTTATCTTTAATTGGTGGTAAGTGGAAAGTTTTAATCCTGAATCACTTAGCCGAAAAAAGCTACGGTTTTAACGAATTGCAGCGTTCTTTATACGGCATCACCGCGCATACATTGACCCAAACTTTAAAGGAATTAGTGGCAGACCAGCTCATTGTGCGCACCGATTTTCAAACTAATCCGCCCAAAACTCAATATTCTCTTTCCAAAACGGGACAAGAACTCAAACCACTTTTGAGTGAAATTACTAAGTTTGGTGAAGAATATCCTGCTTTAAGTCTGAATTAATCTAGTTCGGTTAACCTTGCTTTCAAGAAATCGTGCGCTTTAATTGCTAAAGCTAGTGAATCGACGTGGGCTGGATTTAGTTCCGCGTCTACCATGACCCAGCCATGATAACCCTGCTGAATAAAATCAAACACTGGTTGAAAGTCCAAATTCCCTTGTCCGGGAACCGTAAAAGTATCATTTAAAATCGTCTTGCCGAAGGCCGAACCGGTTTGTTGAAACTTCTTCAGCTGCTTTACATGGACATCCTTTAGATGCAGATACACGATCCGGGCAGCATATTGCTCTAAAAGTGGCTGATAGGAACCATCTGAAACAAAAGCATGCCCTGTATCTAGCAATAGTCCGACTAAATGAGGATCAGTATGATCCATCAAGCGGGATACTTCCGCTATGGTTTGGACACCAGTTCCTAAGTGATGATGATAGGCAATTTGGACATCGTATTTTTGCGCTATTTTGCCAAACTCATTTAATCCTGCACACAATTGTCGCCATTGATCATCAGTAAAGATCGGTTTATCAGTAAAAATATTCTGGTCTGTTCGGCGTTGAATGGAATTAGTTTGTTCTGATAAGACTGTAAAATGAGCTTGCATAGTAGCTAATTTTTGACAATGCCGTTCAAAATCAAGACAGGCTTGTGTGATGCCGTCTCGCAAGATAAAACTGCTAAACCACTGACCCGCAATTTTGATGGTTCTAAGATCTGCTTGTGCTTTCACTTGTTGTGCACTGGGAAAATAACCCGCTCCTTCGGTTCCTTGATAACCTGCTAAAGCAACTTCATCTAGGATTTGCCGGTAATCTGTCTTTTGCCCAATTTTAGGGTCATCTTCATTCCGCCAGCTAATTGGTGAAATCCCCAATTGCACTTGATACTTACTTTCAGAATTCATCAGCTTCACTTCTTTTCAACCAACTAATCCAACAAAATTTAATTATTATCTTTTGCAAAAACTTGGTCGTAACCGCCCATGGTTTCGGCAATTTGCTCTAAAAAGCTCGGTTTGATGCCCAAATCTTCCATGTCAGCTTGCACTAGCCGGTATCTAATCGCCTGTTCCTCATTGCTTTGCACTTTTTGCACCCATTTAGGTTCCCAAATGGACTCGTGCCCCATTGCTACCAGGTCAAATTCTGCACTGGCTGTTTGAGCTTGTTGCGGTGTTTTGATGCCACCAACCACAATTAAGGGCATCGCCCCAGCAACTCGTTTCTGTATAGCTTCATTAACAATGACCGTCGATTTTGGATCACGACTTGGTGTTTTCCAAACATCGCCTTGCGAAACATGTAGATAGTCAATTGGATATTGCTTTAATTCATCAATTAATTGCAACGTATCATCTAAAGTGATCCCCGGATTTTCTAACTCTTCCGGTGACAACCGATAACCGAGCAAAAAGGACTTCGGCGCATATTGTTCAATTACCTGAGCAACCTCTTGCACAACGGCTAATGGGAATTTCATTCGCTTTTCTAATGATCCGCCCCAAGCATCTGTGCGCCGATTAGAATGCGGAGAGAAAAATTGTTGTAATAAAAAGGTGTTAGCGCCGTGGACTTCCACGCCATCAAAGCCAGCTTGAATCGCTCTTTTTGTAGCTAAGCCAAAGTCCTTAATGGTTTGTTCAATCTCAGCAGGCGTTAATTCACGGGGCACTTGAGCATCTGGACGTTCTGCCGCTACAGCACTGGCACTGACTGGTTGTTCTCCCCGCAAAATTTTGTTATTGGACATGCGTCCTGCACTAAAAATTTGAATGACAGCTTTAGTACCATTTTGCTTCATCGCAGCTGCTAAACGACTTAAACCAGGAATAAACTTGTCATCAGCAATACTCAATTCACCTTCAAAGCCTTTGCCTAAAGCATTGACGTTTGCTGTGGCTGTAATAAATAAACCCGCGCCACCTGTATGCTGAGCATAATAAGCAATTTCATCACTCGTGACCGTTCCATCTTCAAAGGACATTTGTTCTGTCATAGGCGGAATCACAATGCGATTTTTTAATTGCACAGCTTTATTTTTAAAATGATATGGTTGTAAAAACTTGTATTCAGTCATATTTATAATTGGCCTCCCTAGCTTCGTTTTGATCTGTGCCAGTAGTATAATTCATAAAATTAGTCAATAACAGTACTGACTTTTTTGATACTATTCACTTCAACTTGTCAGAAGCTGACCCTTATCTTATGATGAAGCCAAGAGTTAGAGGTGATACCCATCGACTATTACCAAGTATACTTAGATATGTATCAATTATTTGGACCCCAATTTTGGTGGCCATCAAAATCCGATTACGAAACTCTAATCGGTGCTATTTTGGTGCAAAATACTAATTGGAAAAACGTTGAAAAATCGCTATGTAATTTACGTAGCCAGACTAACTTTGAGCCCCAATTATTATGTAATTTATCCTTAGAACAGCTGAAAATTTTAATTAAACCCAGTGGCTTTTACAACGCTAAAGCCCACACCATTCAAGCGGCGTTTCGTTTCTTACAACCTTATCAGTTCAATTTTCAAACCGTAGCCGATGAATTTCCGCAAGCTAAATTGCGTCAGCAGCTTTTAAAGATTAAAGGCATTGGCAATGAAACAGCTGACGCCATTTTATTGTATATTTTCAACTATCCAGTTTTTATTGCTGATGCTTACTCTAAAAAGATGATTTTCTACTTAGAAAACAAAGACGTACAAAAAAAGACCTATCGGCAAATCAAAAATTACTTAGAGCCACCGTTACTGGCGCATATGTCCGTCAAAGATTTTCAAGAGTTCCACGCTTTAATTGATGATCATTTATTCGATTATCTACACCAAAAAATGAATTAGACTGGTTGAAAAAAGACTAAGTTCCTTCAAAATATGAGTAAGGCAGATGACATGCAATCAATATCAAACGATTTGATACAACTAATTTTAAATTTATTATCAAAGGCATCCTGATTGGCATTTTAACAGGACTGGTCGTTGGTAATTTTCGCTTATTAATTGTTAAATCTTTAGCTACTTGGCTCAAACTTTACCAATTAGCCCATATCCAGCATTCATTCTTATTAGTTATTTTACTTATTAATGTTGCAATTGCCATCATCATTGGTTTATTAACTAAACGACAACCCCACATTATGGGTTCCGGTATTCCGGAAGTTGAAGGCCTATTAACTCAACGGATTAGCTTAAAGTGGTGGCCCATTCTTTGGCGCAAATTCATTGCTGGCGTTTTAGCAATCGGATCAGGGTTATATTTAGGGCGTGAAGGACCATCCATTCAGCTAGGAGCAGCGGTCGGTCAAGGAATAGGTGAATACTGGGAACCATCAGCTAAAAATCAACGAATTTTATTAGCTAGTGGCGCTGCTGCTGGATTATCAGCGGCCTTTAACGCTCCGATAGCAGGGACTTTATTTATTTTAGAAGAAGTTTATCATAATTTTTCCCCATTAATTTGGATGACCTCCTTATCCGCTGCCATTAGTGCAGATTTAATCTCAATGAATATTTTTGGTTTAAAACCCGTTTTGTACATGGCTCATTTACCCGTGTTTCCCCTCCATTCCTACTACCATTTGTTATTTCTTGGTCTAATTCTGGGCATTTTCAGTTTTTTCTATCAAAGAATTTTATTACTGATGTCTTGGTTATACGCCAAATGTTTCGGCTGGTTACCCCGTATTTTTCATGGTTTAATTCCTTTGTTATTAGTAATTCCTTTAGGCTACTTTTTACCACAAACTCTTGGTGGTGGTAACAGTATTATCTTGAACTTAAGTAAATTGAAGTTGGGACTTCAAGCTTTACTGTTTTTATTATTATTGCGCTTTATTTTTTCGATGATTTCCTATGGCTCAGGACTAGCTGGTGGAATTTTTTTACCAATTTTAACTTTAGGAGCCATTACGGGCACATTATATGGCACTATCGCTGTCAAGTTAGGTTTACTGTCAACCAAATACATCGTCAATCTCTTAGTATTTGCCATGGCTGCTTATTTTGCCGGAATCAGTAAAGCTCCGTTTACTGCTATTTTATTAATTACCGAAATGGTTGGCTCTTTGCAACACCTTGTTCCACTAGCCCTTTTGTCGTTAGTGGCTTACATTGTTGATGATTTATTCGGTGGTGCGCCCATCTACGCATCCTTATTAGCCAAAATGACTATCCCGAAAACGCTCCACCAGATTAGTGGTCACCCCATACAATTTGAGTTACCAATCTCGACTGATAGTTCATTCAACGGCCAACAAGTACGTGACATTCAGTGGCCGAAGGATTGTTTGTTAATCGGTATTCGCCAAGGCGCCAAAACCCTGATCGCTCACGGTGACACACTCATCATGGCGGGTGAAACCTTAATTATTCTAACCGATGCTAGTCAAGCCGACACAGTTAAAAACCTCTTGCATCAATTGGAATAATCTGCGTATTCTTGCACATTTTACTATTTTTGTTAAGATATCAATGATTATCAATTTTTTAATAAGTATTGGTTGGAGTTTCGACTTTCAAGAATTTGCTTTGGTTTGGGTTGCCAAAGGCTTTTTTTGAAAGTCTTTTTTTATGATTTGAAGGAGTTTGTTCGCTAATGAAGTTTATGAGTTCATTATGTTTAATCTTAGTCACCACCACTATTTTAGGTCATCTTAGTAATAGATTGCACCTCCCAACTGTTATCGGTGAACTGCTGAGTGGCGTCATTTTAGGCCCGGCATTTTTGCATTGGGTCCAGCCAAGCAATTTACTTCAAACTTTTGCAGAGATTGGCGTCGTCTTGTTAATGTTCATGGCCGGGCTGGAAAGTGACTTATCGACCCTTCGCCGCTTTTGGCGTCCCAGCATTTTGGTTGCAGTATTGGGGATGATTTTACCAATTTTCACCGCTTATTTTACTGGCCGCTTTTTTCATTTTTCACGATTAGACAGCTTATTTTTAGGTGTGACATTTGCTGCAACTTCTGTTTCCATCTCTATTGTCGTTTTACAGGAAATGAACCAATTGACCAGTGCTGAAGGAGCCACGATTCTCGGTGCAGCGGTAGTCGATGATATTTTGGCAGTTATCGTTTTTAGCATCTTGCTTAGTTTTGTCGGAAGTCATGTTACAACTAGCACCCAGCAGCAACATTTACCGTTGACACTAGCACTTCAAGTTGGCTATTTGATAGTTTTATTAATTCTCGGTCGGTGGGTAATTCCCTATCTAATGAAACTCAGTTCTCAATTGCTCCTTCCCAATTCCGAAACTATTATGGCCTTAATGATTTGCCTTAGCTTAGCTGTTCTAGCCAATGCAGTCGGTTTAAGTGATGTTATCGGGGCCTTTTTTGCTGGCCTAGCTATCGGTCAAACTAACCATCAAACGAGTATCAATCACGAATTGCAGCCCATCGGCTATGCCATCTTTATTCCAGTCTTTTTTGTCAGCATTGGCTTGAATATTTCTCTATCCGGAATTATGCAAAACATGGGATTATTTTTGGTATTAGCTATTGGTGGTATCATCACAAAAATGTTAGGTGCTGGTTTAGGTGCGCGCTTAACTAAATTTTCTAGACATAGTTCTGCTATCATCGGTGCTGGGATGATCTCGCGCGGGGAAATGGCTTTAATTATTGCCCAGTTAGGACTACAGAGTCACTTATTCTCTAGTAATCGTTACTCAGCAATTATTGGTGCTATTATCGCCACAACATTAGTCGCACCGTTACTTTTAAAAGCTGTCTTTTCTCATCCCTAAAAGGTCAGCAACCATTATATAATAATCATTAGATAACTAATCGAAACTAATTACTGTACCTCTCTCATAGAATAATCTGGCTATCACTGGTATAATTAGTCTCAAAATTCACTTTGAAATGGGGAATAATTGTTTTGTCAGACGCTCAGATATTTATCAACCTTATCTGGATTGTTGTCATCTTTGCGATTGCTTTCTTCTTTATTTTGGCTGAGTTTGCCTTAGTAACCACTCGCGTGAGCCAAATTGAAGATGCAATTGAAAATAAGCAAGGAAATCAAAAAAAATTACGCCGTGCACTACACATGGTCAACAACTTAAATGAGTACTTATCCACTACTCAAGTGGGCACAACGGTGACCAGTTTAATTTTAGGTTGGATTGGTGAAGACACCTTGCAATCTTTCTTTGATCAAGTTTTGGGTATTTCATTGAAATCTTCAACAACGCTTCATGCTATTAGTTCTGTGGTTGCTTTGCTTTTATTAACTTACCTGCAAGTGGTAATCACTGAAATTGTCCCGAAAAATATCAGTATTGATTTACCAATGAAAATGCTTCTATTAACTGTCACGCCACTACAAGCCTTTCACACCTTAGCCTATCCTTTCGTCTGGCTACTGAATATTTCGGCAACGGGCATTGTCAAAATGATCGGAATGAAGCCCGCTGACTCAGAAAGTGAAGTTTTTAGTCAATCAGAAATTTTGCGTTTATCACGTGATTCGGTCAGCAACGGCGAATTAGACAAAAATGACTTACTGTATATGCAACGAGCCTTTGATCTCAATGACAAAGTAGCTAAAGATATCATGATTGATCGCACCCGGCTTTACGTCGTCGATGTAACTGACACCGTCAATGAAGTCATTAAAGATTATTTACAGCAAGGTTTTTCACGTTTTCCAGTTGTGGCGAATAATAACAAAGACAAAATTTTAGGTTACGTTTATATTTATGATTTAGTGCGGCAAAAACAGGTTAATGGCCAGATTCCCATTAGTCGTATGCTGCGTTCCATTGTGACCGTGCCCGAAAACATGCCAATTCACAATATCTTAACGCAAATGATTGCCAAGCAAACGCCCATCGTCGTCGTCGTTGACGAATATGGTGGTACCAGTGGTATTGTCACTGACAAAGATATTTATGAAGAATTGTTTGGTACGGTTAAAGATGAAGTTGATAATGTTTCCGAAGAGTACATCATCAATAATCATGATGGTTCTTATTCAGTTAGTGGACAAACCACACTTTATGATTTTGAACGTTACTTCAAAGTTGATTTAGCTGAATTTGAAGACGTGGACTCCGTTACTTTATCCGGCTATATGCTCGATCAAAATCCGAACTTGCATTTAAACAGTATTGTCCAGTTAGATAAATTCACCTTTAAAGTGGTGGATTTCGAGCATTCTTATGTTAATAAATTTTTAGTAACTATTAATAAACCAGCCAATCAAAAGTCGGTTCCATCATCAAATGAATAATTGCACCATAACTTTAAAAATTAAAAGCATTACAATCAGAAATTAATCTTGATTGTAATGCTTTTTTAGTTGGTACAATTGAATTAAGATAATATTTTTAACCTAATTGACTTTGCCGAGTAGTGAGATAGCGTTTCGCCAGCCAACTAGAATACAAGACACTCAAGACAAAAACACTCAAAACAATCAGTAATCCTAATCCCCCATTAACACTCATATTGCCACTTCCAGTCACTGCATTTTGGCACAAGTCCCACAATGTATGGATTAGTATCACTAGTAATAGATTATCGGTAATTAAATATAAAACAGCAAAGAAAACCCCAATGCCCGCCGCATCAATTGTCGATAAGAGTACCGCTTGCCAGTGCTGTGGTGCACTGAAAAGATTCATTACGTGCATTAAACCAAAAGCGATTGAAGAACTCCAAATGGCAAAGCCATAACCGGAATGCTTTTTAACATAAGACAATCCCAGGCTTAAAAATAAACCGCGATAAAGCAGTTCTTCCAACACTCCCGAACGAACTGAAAAGACTATTTGCTCCAGATTGGGCCACTGCCAAGTTTTGAGAGGATGAAGCCAAACTGCTGAATCCAAATAAAAGATAATGATAAAGAAAATAATCATGGAACCAAAGAGAATCCCCTTCTTTTTCAAGCCTGTCCAGTTCCATAAAATGATAGGTTTTAATTGTAATTCCTGAATAGAAATATAGATAAACGGAATGATCATAAAAACCATGCAAGCCAAGAGTGAATTTCTCCAAAAGAGCAGACCGTGCGGGATTGGTACCGCAGAATAAGTATAGCCTGCAAAAATATTAATCATGAATTCATAAACTAAAATAATCAATAATGGCAATACTACTATTAACGACCAGCGATGATGTGGCCGTACTAATGTGATAGTAAAAACACTACTAATGGATAATAATGTCATCAACAAGATGAGCCAGAACGTGCTGATAAAAAATGAGCTGTGTGCCAACCAAGTTTTCAAAACATAATTATTAATAAATACATCTTGCGTCAAAAGTACCAGCACAAACCATTGTCCCCAAAAATTAATTTGATTTAAAATATGGGAGTGAAAACGATGTGTTAATTTCGGTAACCACCGATTATCAAATAAATCAAATCTCAACCCGAACGCGATAAACACAATCCCAATTATTAAATAATTAAATTCCAATTGTTGTGAGAGCATATTGGTTCCTACACCCAAAAACAGCAATATTAAAAAGGTTGCTAAATAACTGAAGTTCATAAACGTTTTCCAACTTTGGTAATTCATCTTTGTTGCCTTCCTTCACATTAATCTTACTATCCCACAAATTATGCCAAAATTTTCCAGAATTAAAAGAATTTTCCACTAAGTGCTACAAAAATGAACATTGATGACACATTGCTGCCACTATTCAAACTTTGTTGCGCCTACATAATGAATCTGGAATCAAAAAATTTTATCATCAATTTAGACGAGTATTGTTTTATTCCAAACCACTTTGTCTTTCCTTAAGATAATTTATTTAACAATTTTTAGCAAGTACGTGCTTGCTTTTAAAAACGAATGCGCGTATGCTCTCCTATATCAAAATAAGGAGTTGAAATCATGCATTTGAAAAAATTTTTAAGTAATCGCGGCACTATCTTAGGTTTTCTAGTAACTTTATTGTTTGGAATTTTCGTTTTTTTGATTTATTTTACTGGTTATCAAGCCATGCCCAACAACTTGGACCAATTACCGGTGACTATTGTCAATCAATCCAAATCTAATCACCAAATTAGTCAGCAATTAAAAAAGCAGCTTCCTTTCAAGCACATTCATGAAACTCGAGATCTCCAACAGGCGCAAGCTAATTTAGCAGCGCGCAAAACTTATTTAATTATTGATATTCCTGCCCATTTTGCACAACAAGCACTGCACAATAAGCAACCACAATTAACCTTTTATGTTAATCAAGCCAATCCCACTAGTGTTAATACTAGTTTGAACACGGTAACTCAAAAAGTTAGCTTCCAGCTTACACGACAGCTAACTTTGAAACAGACTACTTTAAAACTAGCTCAACCACAATTAACTGCATTAAAGCAAACACTAGTCCAACAACAGCAAGCGGCCCAAGTAAAAGTCACCCAAGCCAAACAACAAATTGCTGCCGCACCAGAAGATCAACAGGACAAATTAACTGCCCAATTACAACGCCAAGTTCAACAGCAGCAACAACAGGCGAAAAAAGCAGCCCGGGCCAAAGCGCAAACAATTCTGCGAGTCGCCAAACAGCAAGCACAAAAACAGAGCCAACCTGTTATTAAAGTTCAACTACACACCACCAATCCCGTTAAACAGGGCATGAATTATTCCATGGCGCCTTTTTTCGCCACCATTGCTTTATTTTTAGGTACGATGATTGCCGCACTATTACTTTACGGAACTTACGCCAAATTTGCCCAACAGATCGGCCGTTTTCAAGCTTTTTTCCATATTGAGATTGTCTACTTGTTAATTTCTTTCGTTAATGGCGGCCTAATTTCCTGGTTCATGAGTGTCATGTTAAATCTCCACCAGCTGAACATAGGATTACTCTGGTTGGTTCACAGTCTCTTCATGCTGACTGCATTTAATTTTACCAGTGTTATCTACTTTGCCATTGGTCAAATTGGCGTCACAGTAAATATTTTGCTCACGATGATTCAAGTAGTTTCTGGTGCGGGCATGCTGCCAGTGAGTGCTATGAATGGCTTTTATCGCACCATGCACTACATCTCACCGATGTATTACAATATTCAGGCAGACATGATTAATTTTTATGGCGGTCACGGTCTCAGCGCCAATATTCAAGGCCAGTTATTCTTATTAATTAGTTTGATTGTTTTGAATTTAATTATTATAATTATTCGTAAAAAACAACCATTTGTTGATTTAAGAAAGCTGAGTTAACTATGACAGACGATACCGACCAAAAAATTATGCTAGCGTTTGCTACATTAGCTAGTAAATATGGCTACCGTGGAACTACCACCCGCAAAATTGCCCAAGAAGCTGGCATTAACGAGAGTACTTTATTTCGCCATTTTCCCAACAAAAAGGCTTTATTAAAGTACTTAGTTGATAATTACATTAAGCAAATTCAAACAAATGCTAAGTCTTTTCAAATCAACGGTGATGTGCGGGCTGATTTTCAACGTGCAATGCAAGATTACCGGAATTTTATTGACCAACACCAATTATCATTTTTAATTACGGTACGAGAGGGACATGAATTTCCAGAACTAGTTGATGCTAGCCAAAGATTTTTTGATACGCGCTATCGTCTGTTTGTCGATTTTTTTCAGGAATTACAAAATCGTGGTCTTATTAAAAAAGCCATTAACGTCGAAGCCGAAGTTTTGAATTTAATTTTGATGAACTTTGGCAGTTCCGTGTTGAAATATGACTTATCAAATATGACTATTGGTAGTCATGCTCCAGCAGACAATACAGAGATTTTCTTAGATCATTTGATTGCGGACAAAGACTAGAATTGAACCATAAAACTACCCAAATATGAATTTTAAACTAAATAACAATGATTTAAACCAATATAAAAAGGCGTTCTTAAACTTATCAGAAAAGTTTTTGAGCGTCTTTTTTAGTTATTAAGAACCACATGTTCTAAATTCATTTTACAAATTGATATGATACTATTACAACTCGTAAATTTATGTTCCTCAAGTTGGATGAGTTATGAATTAAAACCATTATTGTTCGTTTTTCTGGAGCAGATTGAGCATAAGAATAATTTTGATTAACTACTGCAAAACCATTTTTTACAGCAATTGGATTTTGGCCGCTGCACATTGCTCTTGCATTTCTTCGGGCCAGACACTAGCTTGCACTTCACCAATGTGTGCTTTACCTAACAATAACATGCATAAGCGTGACTGCCCGATACCACCACCAATCGTTAATGGTAACTCGTTATGCAAAATACCTTGGTGATACGGATATTTTAACCGGTCAGTTGCTTTTTCATGTTCCAACTGACTTTGCAGCGATTTTTCGTCAACCCGAATTCCCATACTGGACAACTCTAAAGCAGCTTGCAACGGTTCATACCAGAATAAGATATCCCCATTTAATTGCCAATCATCATAGTCTGGCGCCCGGCCGTCATGTTTTTGACCATTGCTTAATTCACCGCCAATTTGCATTAAGAAAACGGCGCCCAATTCTTTACAAATCGCGTTTTCACGTTCCCGTGGCGATAAATCTGGATAACGATCTAATAACTCTTGTGTGGTAATGAAATGTATTTCATCAGGCAAATGATAAACTGCTTGTGGATAACGATACCAGACTTCATCTTCTAAATGCTTCACTACCTTAAAAATTAATTTAACAGTTTGCTTTAATGTATCTAATGTGCGTTCTTCGCGTTTAATTACTCGTTCCCAATCCCACTGATCAACGTAAATCGAGTGAAAATTATCCAAATCTTCATCTTTGCGAATCGCATTCATATTGGTATATAAACCTTCATGAACTTGAAAACCGTATTTTTTAAGTGCTGCGCGCTTCCACTTAGCTAACGAATGGACAATCTCAATTGAATCATCAGGATAATCTTTCATCTTAAAAGCAACCGGAGTTTCCACGCCATTTAAATTATCATTCAAACCGGTGCCATGTGGTAAGAACATCGGCGCACTTAATCGCTCTAAGTGCATAGCTGCACCAAATTCGGTTTGAAAAGTTTCCCGAATATACCGAATTGCTTTTTCGGTTTCTCGAACTGATAATTTTGGATCATAGTCTTTCGGAATTATTAATGTCATGGAAATATCCTCCTTAATTAATTATCAATTAAATAAAACTAAAAAAAGTCCTTCATCCCAATCAAGGGACGAAGGACTCGCGGTACCACCCTAGTTGCTTTGCAGCCAACTCAAACACGTACAAACATACGCTATGGATGATAACGGCCATTACCGGCAAACCTTACTTAACTAGTATTTTCAGGCCTACAACTGACGAAAGTGTTTTTCAAATAGTTAATTCTGGTATTGGGTTCTCACCGCTCCCAACTCACTGTCCAGTTCAACTATTTTACTCCTCTTTCTGAATGTTTTTAGTTTTTATGGTTATCACTATAACACCAAAAATTAAAATTGCAAGATATATATTAAAAATAGATTAGCAAAAAATGTTATTTAATAGCTATATTATTATCTTCAGACACGTTTGAAAACGTTTTTTATTTTGCTATAATAGTTTGTATTATAAACCAACTTAATTACAAAATAAAAAAGAGGAAGAACCATGAAAAAAATTTCAACTGGTTTCATTTATTTTTTTGGTGCATTAGGTGGATTACTTTTCGGTTACGATACAGGCGTTATTTCTGGAGCCATTTTATTTATTCAAAAGCAATTCCATTTAAACAGTTGGCAACAAGGTTGGGTCGTTAGTGCCGTCTTAGCTGGAGCAATCATTGGTTCGGCAATCATTGGACCACTTTCTGACAAGTTTGGCAGAAGAAAACTATTGTTATTATCATCTATTATCTTTTTTATCGGAGCTATTGGTTCAGCATTTTCGCAAGGATTTTGGAATCTGATTATTTTTAGAATTATTTTAGGGATGGCCGTTGGTGCGGCCTCAGCTTTAATCCCCACTTATTTATCAGAATTAGCACCCGCAGAAAAACGTGGTACCGTCTCTAGCTTATTTCAATTAATGGTAATGATTGGTATTTTTATCGCATATGTCACCAACTATTCCTTTTCCGGAATGTATACAGGCTGGCGTTGGATGTTAGGTTTTGCTGCTATTCCTGCTACAATTCTATTCTTTGGTGGATTATTATTACCTGAAAGTCCCCGCTTTTTAATCAAAATTCAACATGAAGATCAAGCTAAGCAAATTCTCTTAAACATGAACCATGGTAACCAGGCTGCTGTAGAAACGGAACTCAATAACATTCATGCTGCTGCTCAAATTAAGAGTGGTGGTTGGAGCGAATTATTTAGTAAAACAGTGCGTCCGGCTTTAATAATCGGTATTGGACTGGCTATTTTTCAACAAATTATGGGGTGCAATACTGTTTTATACTACGCACCAACAATTTTCACCGATGTAGGCTTTGGCGTTTCTGCAGCATTATTAGCACATATAGGCATTGGCATCTTTAATGTTATTGTAACTGCCGTAGCCGTCATTATAATGGATAAAATTGATCGTAAAAAATTATTGAATATTGGTTCCGTTGGCATGGGGACTTCATTATTTATTATGAGTTTTGCCATGAAATTTTCTGGAAAATCACAAATTGCGGCAATCATCTGCGTATTAGCATTAACTATTTACATTGCTTTCTTCTCAGGAACCTGGGGACCAATTATGTGGATCATGGTTGGTGAAGTCTTTCCATTAAATATTCGCGGTTTAGGCAATTCATTTTCTAGCGTCATCAATTGGACTGCCAATATGATTGTTTCGTTAACTTTTCCTTCTTTATTAAACTATTTTGGTACTGGTAGTTTATTTATTGGTTATGGAATTCTTTGCTTCGCAGCTCTTTGGTTCGTGCACAAATACGTTTTCGAAACCAGAAATCGCAGTCTGGAAGAAATCGAAGCAACTCTAAGAAGCAAAAGCCAACAATCTATTCATTAGTTAAAAATGTAAGCCCTTTATTATTGCTTGACTTATAAAAATAAAAGATGTATTTTAGTAATTGAATTAAGTTGGTTTTTTATACAAACTAATTAATTGGGAGGAATTTCTCATGAGTTATTGGAATATTGATAAAATAAAATATGTTGGTCATCAAAACAATACCAAATCTACTCTCGGATTTCGTTACTATAACCCTGACGAAGTGATTGCTGGCAAAAAAATGCGGGATTGGTTACGTTTTTCGGTTGCTTATTGGCATACCTTTGATCAACGACTAGTTGATCCTTTTGGTGATGGTACTGCTATTCGCCCCTATGATAAATACACCGATCCAATGGATAATGCCCTAGCCAAGGTTGACGCTGCCTTTGAATTATATGACAAATTAGGCGTCGATTTTTTAGCATTTCATGATCGTGATTTAGCTCCTGAAGGCGATACCCTAAGGGAAACTAATAAAAACCTTGATAAAATCGTAGATAAGATTGTTGAATACCAAAAAACTACTGGCATGAAAGTTTTATGGAATACTTCTAATATGTTTACCAACCCGCGCTTCGTTGCTGGAGCCGCCACTTCACCATACGCCGACATTTATGCCTATGCCGCTGCTCAATTAAAGCATAGTTTGGAAATTGGCAAGCGTGTTGGTTCTGAAAACTATGTATTTTGGGGTGGGCGTGAAGGCTACGAATCACTTTGGAATACTGATATAAAAAAAGAACAAGAGCATATCGCCCACTTCTTCCATATGGCCAAAGATTATGCTAAAAAAATTGGATTTAATGCTCAAATGTTATTAGAGCCTAAACCAAAAGAACCAATGACCCATCAATATGACTTTGATGCTGCCACTACCATTGGCTTTATGAAAGAATATGACTTAGATAAAGACTTTAAATTAAATCTTGAAGGCAACCATGCCAACTTAGCTGGACACACTTATCAACACGAAATTCGAGTGGCTAGAGATGCTGGACTGTTAGGATCACTTGATGCTAATCAAGGAGACAAGTTATTAGGATGGGACATTGATGAGTTTCCATCTAACTTATATGAAACTGTTGCCGCAATGTACGAAGTTGTTGAAAATGGTAGCATTGGACCACATGGTGGCTTAAACTTTGATGCTAAGCCGCGGCGCTCTTCTTTTGAAGCTAACGATTTATTCTACAGTCATATTGTTGGTATGGATACCTTTGCTGCTGGCTTAAGAGTTGCTGTTAAGCTCAAGGAAGACAAAGTTCTAGAAAACATTGTGTCTGAACGCTATAGTTCTTATCAAACTGGTATTGGCGCAGAAATAGAAAATGGAACTGCAGACTTCAATAGTTTGGAACAATATATCATTGATAAGCCACAATCCGAATTAAGAGCTGCTACATCATCTGACCATCTGGAACAAATCAAAGATATCATCAATCAATATATCATTTCTACTTTGAGTGAATAAATTAATCAAGTTAAAGACTGAGACTGTAAAGATAAAAAGTGCCTAAAAGTTTATGTAACAACCTTTTTACCTTGAAGTCTCAGTCTTTATTATTTTCAAGGAGATGAGTTTCATGGAAAAGTATGTATTAGGAATTGATCTAGGAACTAGCGCAGTTAAAGTATCGGCCGTATCTCAAGATGGAATCATCATTGCACAAACCAGTTCTTCATTTGCAGTTAGTCATCCCCGGCCAGGTTTTAGTGAGCAAGACCCCAATTTATGGGTCACGGGCACCAGCAACGCGATTCAAACATTGCTACAATCTTCTCCCATTCAAGCAAAACAAGTTGAAGGCTTAAGTTTTTCTGGACAAATGCATGGCTTAGTTTTATTGAATAAACAAAACCAAATCTTAAGACCAGCCATTTTATGGGACGACACTCGTACTACTTCGCAATGTCAAGAAATTATGCAAAAAATGGGGCCACGTTTTATCGATATAACTTATAACAAACCGCTAGAAGGTTTTACTTTGCCTAAATTACTTTGGGTACAAGAGCACGAACCAGAAATCTGGCAACAGGCCCAACTTTTTTTATTACCTAAAGACTACTTACGCTATCAAATTACTGGTAATCTAGCAACTGATTATTCTGATGCCACCGGTACCGTCATGCTCGACGCTCAAAAACAAAATTGGAGTTCAGAAATTTGTCAAACATTTAATATTCCACTGAGTATGTGTCCTCATTTAATACCATCCACAGCCTTTACTGGGTTCATAACACCAGCTTTTGCTCAAAAAACCGGCTTACAGACTACTACTAAAACATTTGCCGGTGCTGCTGATAACGCTGCCGGTGCTATTGGTGCAGGTATTTTAAAGCCTAATATGGTTTTATCAAGTATTGGTACATCTGGCGTAATTCTCAAATACGAAACTGACAAAACCAATTATCAAGGCAAACTTCAATTTGAAAGCCATGGCATATCTAATTCTTACTACTCTATGGGTGTTACTTTAGCAGCAGGTGATTCCTTTAATTGGTTTAAGCAAACTTTTTATCCCAATAATAGCTTTGAAGATATGACTGCTGATGCCCAGCAGTCAACTCTGGGAGCTAACGGATTGTTATTTACTCCTTATTTGGTAGGCGAACGTACTCCTTATGCCGATTCACAGATTCGTGGTAGTTTTATTGGCATAGATCGCAATCACAAAAAACAAGACTTTGTGCGAGCGGTTATGGAAGGTATCACATTTAGTCTACAAGATTTATTAGATATTTATACTCAAAATAACTGTCAGTTTGACACCGTAGTCTCAATTGGCGGTGGGGCTAAAAGTCAGTTATGGTTACAAATGCAAGCAGATATTTTTAATAAAAAAGTTGTTTGCTTAACGACAGAACAAGGTCCTGGATTAGGAGCAGCAATGATTGCCGCAGTAGGCTTAAAGTGGTTTGACAGCTTTAATAACTGTGCTAACACTTTTATCCATCTTAATAAAAGTTATACCCCTCAGCCAGATAACGTTCAACAATATCAAGCTTTACATCAAATCTATCAAGAAGTTTATCCCCAAACTAAAAAGATCAGTAAGGAATTACTCAAATTTAAGCACTAAAGTTATTTATAAAATCTTCAAGCGTAAGAATGATTGCTTGGAGATTTTTTTAGTTAATAAAGAATATTTAGAACAGCATTTTGTCATAGGGGCCAAAAAACACTTTCTATATATCTTTTTTTTAAAGTTGTATAATTAAACCAACTAAATTCTAAAGAAAGTGTAGGAAAAGCATGAGCAAAATTGCTAGTCGTAAGGCTTTTCATCAAAATAATATCAATCGTGTTTTACAGCAAGTCATTAATAATGGTCCTATTTCTCGAATTGAAATTGCCCGCAATTTAGAACTTAATAAATCATCAATTACCGCTCTATACAATGAAATTGAACAAGTAGGTTATTTGAAAGAAGTTGGTAATGGCTCAGCCTCCAAAAATGGCGGTCGAAAACCCGTTTTAGTTAGTTTAAATGAAAAGTTTGGGTATACCATCAGTATTGATATTGGTTATCGACACCTCCACTTTATGGCTAACTACTTGAATGGCAGTATTGCTTATTACCAAACTAAGGAATTAACTAAGCATAATATTCAAGACATTCTCAAATTAATCGATCAAACCATTGATACGTTTATAAAACAAGAAACTGAGACTACCAATGGGTTATTGGGGATTTGCTTTTCCATTCATGGTGTAGTTTTTCAAAATAAAATTCTCAAATCACCATTTTTAAAAATGGACAATATTGATCTAGTTCAAAAATACCAAACCAAATATCACGTTCCAGTTATTTTAGAGAATGAAGCTAATTTATCAGCCGTTTATGAACGTGATTTTAACGAAGCTAAAAATGAAGACAATATTTTATGTATTAGCATCCACAAAGGAATCGGTGCCGGAATTATTTTAAATCGGCACCTTTACTATGGTTCCAATGGTGCTGCCGGTGAAATCGGTAATTCCTTAATGTTTACCCATCACAATCAATATCAATATGAAAAAGTTGAACAATATTGCTCAGAAGACGCCATCTTAGACACTGTTAAAGAACAAAAACAAGTATCTTCTTTTAATCGCCAAGACCTCGAACAATTACTTCAACAAAACGATCCAGAAGTTCAAGCAGTTTTGGATTCTTTTATCACCTCCATTGCTCGCATTATTTTTAATGCAGCGGTTTCTTTTGCACCAGAAAAAATATTTATTAATTCTCCGCTAATGGAAGAATTGCCAAGTATTTTTAAAGCAATTCAAGCGACCACCAGTGAGTTAAAAATGATTCCTAGTTTACAATTAACTAAGCATTCACACCATGCTATTTTATTGGGAGCATGCTCGTTAATTACACATCACGTTTTAGATTTAGATCAATATGACTTGATTCTGAATAACACTAATATTGATTGATGATCCTGTTCAAGATTTGTTTTTGAATTAAAAATAAAAGACTAGAGCACATTGTAGAAGTTAGATATTATCAGATTAAACCATTCAACTTCTAAACCACTTTGTAACTCTAGTCTTTTATTTTAAGATTGAATTTCTAACAACTCAATCCAACTATTTTTTAACTGATTTAATACACAAAATGGAAATTCCACCAATTAAGGAAAAAGCAAATGAAACAATAAAAATGGCTGAAAAATGGAACCAAG
This sequence comes from Bombilactobacillus sp. ESL1187, assembly GCF_058107155.1. Lineage (NCBI taxonomy): Bacteria > Bacillati > Bacillota > Bacilli > Lactobacillales > Lactobacillaceae > Bombilactobacillus > Bombilactobacillus sp. ESL1187. Next base: position 928,539 of record NZ_JBYLTZ010000001.1, on the reverse strand, counting down.
AGATAACCGCTGCCGCAATCACTGGTGCTAAAGCTTGAGTAATAGTATTACCTAAATTATAAATTCCTAAGAAAAAGGCCACTCGATTCTGATCCGGGATAACTTCCAGATTTAACAAATTATCTAAAGAGTTCCAAATACCCATTCCTAATCCGGCAAACAATGAGTAAATTACAATTCCAGCCGTATTACGCACTAAGAATAAGGTCAAAGCACCAATAGCTAAGAAAATCGTTGAGAAACCTACTGGAATTTTTAAAATTTTCAATTTATCAGAAATGGGGCCAGCAGTAAAGCCCATCAAGACACCCAAAATCACCATAATAGTATTAACTAACTGAATGGAAGATTGCGTTTGACTACCACGATGTAAAAAATCAGTCATAATATACAAAATATAACCTGTAATCGCAAAATTGCCGATACCTTGAAAAAATTTACCAATTAATCCTAAATAATAATCGCGACCAACAGACCAACCAGGAAAAATTGCCTTAATTTCTTTCCAAGACCAATGATTATGTGTTTTATCTTTTTTAGAAACTTCAATTTGCTCATCCAAATTAGATGGTTCATGAACAATAATCGTCGCAACTGTAGTTCCTACAAAAGTAAAGATACCAAAAATCAAAAATCCTAATTGATAATGGCTTAAAAACATTGCTCCAACAATATTAAAGGCATTATTCCCCAAAGCCATCCCTAAGCCACCATAAGCCGAAGAAGCAGTTCCCTTTCCTTCTTCAGGAGCTAAATCTAACCAAGCCACCATTGGTGCCACAATAGTATTCAAAGCAATTTGTCCTAAAATCCAAATCACTAATAAATAAGGAATACTTTTGGCAAAAGATGCCATAATCATTAAGATCATGAACGCTAAAGATCCTCCAAAAATCCAAGGTGCCCGCTTGCCAAAACGTGAACGGGTGCGATCAGATAAGGCCCCAGCCACCATATTAGATAAGGCGGCTGCAATCATACCACAAGTTGAAAATAACGCCACAATATTCACCTTATTAGCTGCATCTAAATGCTGAATAATTGCCGGTAAAAATAAACTATTTAAAGTTACATATGGTCCTAACCAACTAGCTGGGCCAATAATCAATCCTGGAACTAACCGCTTTAAAGGAATCGTTAATTTTTTCATAGGTCATCTTACTCCTCTTTAAAATTTTCAACGCGATAATAATCAAAATCCGCAAACGACTGATGTTGGTAAGCATCTACTGCTCCGATAAAATTAAATAATCCTGTAAAACCACCAATTTCACCAGGTTCTCCATTAACGCCTTCATCTGATAGATAAGTAACATCAATCTGATTTTCCAAAATTTTCCATGATTCATTCGTTGAAAAACGGTAACTAACAGTCACCATTCCTGCTTGATACTTCAATTTGAGCTCAATATGCCCCGCAGTTATCGCTACTTCATTAAATAGATGATCAATGCGTTCACCTAATTTGGCTTGTAAAATTCTTAAAACTACACCTTGTTCATCGTCAGTTTGACATAAGCGTGCGTACAACCAGTTATTAGAGTCATAATAAAGTCCTAAACCAGCCGTTTGCGAATAATGCTGTGGTTGAAATCGCAGACTAGTCTGTACCTCATAATTAAAGGAGGTTGCACGAGTCGCCATAATAGATGGATCGTCCTGTGAAAAGAATGAATTACGACCATAAATACGCAAATGACCTGGATTATCAGTCGTATTAACCCAATCAGAACTCTGTTCATGATAAGGTGTCATAAAACGTAAATCATAAGTCTTTTGTTCAAATTCATCTTGAAAACTATCATGATCATGTTGAACAGTAGTGGTTCCTTTCGGAGCAGCAACTTTAATTTTGGCTAAGTTAGAGCCATCTGCCATTTCTAACCAATCTTCTTGATTCCAAACCATTTTTTGTAAGGAAGTTTCACGTCCTAATGGATTTAACTTAGTTGTTGGTAAAGGCCGTGACATCAAATGTGCTAAATACCATTCATGATTAGGAGTTTCAACCAGTGAACCATGGCCTGCTTTTTGCATTGGTGAATTGGGATTATACATTTCAAAATGTCCCGCGTCAGGATCGCCTAGAGAGAAAAGATGATGTGGCGAAGACGTAATAATCGGTTCGCCTGTCGGGTTAGGTTGATATGGACCAAAAATCTGTGATGAGCGACCAATTTCAACTCCATGAGCATAACCAGTTCCCCCCGCAGCAATTAATAGATAATAATAGGAATTATGCCGGTAAATTTGTGGTGCTTCGGCACATCCTCTAGTCGTAAAGTGCGTCGCAACTCGATGCCATGGACCAACTTTGCAAGTTGGCAAATCAATCTGCGCAATGACAATATGTCCTGGAGCTTGAAAACCAGTACGACTTTCCCACTCTAAAATAGAAAGATAATGTTTGCCATCAGTATCATGAAATAAGGCTGGATCAAATCCAATGGATGTCACATAAGCTGGTTTAGTCCACGGACCAGTGATTCTATCAGCCGACATAATATAGGAATCCGCGTTAAATTCACGACCAGCCATATTTTGCATATGCGAAAAAATTAACCAAAATTTCTGTTGGTGTTCATCAAACGATAGATGTGGTGCCCAAATACCAGCTGGTGTATTAGTTCCTCGCAAATTAATTTCTCCAGCTGTTAGTGCATAAGAAATTAGCTGCCAATTTACTAAATCTTTGGAGTGAAAAATTTGAATAGCTGGATTCCAATGAAAAGTGGAATTAGCAATGTAATAATCGTCTCCCACTCTAATGATCGAAGGATCTGGTGCCATTCCCGGAATAATTGGATTATTAATCTCTGACATAAAAACTCTCCCCATTAAAAATATTGATTAATAGCATAATCTGGTTATTAATTAACTGAAATCATGCTATAATGAAAGCGATTTTGTGTCAATTGGTTTAGTTTGTTTAGTAAATAAATTAACATTAAGATGTAAGAATTGTCACTTTTAGAAAGGTGCTGAAAATTTTGGATCATCATGAAAATGTTATTCCCAATTTAAAAATTGGTGTGCGCTTTTATGAATCAGATGTCACTATCAATGGTTATGTACCCTTTCACTGGCATAGTAGTATTGAATTAGTTTTTGTGATGAAAGGCAAACTATTATTTAACTTTGACGGGCAAACTCATCCGGTATATCCTAATCAATTTATTGTAGTTTCTTCCGGTGTTATTCACGACGTCACTAATACGCCCAATCAATCACTAGTTTTACAAATACCATTACAATTCATCGAGCCTTATCTGACACATCCGGAAAAGTTAAATTTTCAAATCATTGATAACAATTCCCAGCCTGCACAAATAATTATGGCTCTACTTAAGCAATTGAATACCATCGTTCAAACCAAGACTCCCAGCACTAATTTAAAGATTGGAACGATTATCTTGCAAATAATGCAACAATTAATCGACAATTTTGCTCAAAGTCAAGAACAAACATCGGAAAGCACTAGTTATTTAAAAGACATTATCGTTTACATTAATAATCACTTTACACAGCAAATCAAGGTCCAGGATTTAGCCAAAATGTTTGATTACAACGCCAGTTATTTATCCCGCTTATTTAAACAGCAAACCGATATCACAATTACACAATATATTTATAAATTAAGATTAACCGCCTTTTATCAGGATTTAATTGATACTGATTTATCTATTAAAGATCTTATGAATAAATATGGTCTCAAAAATCCTAGAACTACTCGAAATCTTTTTAAAAAAATGTATGGTAAATTACCTATTCAAGTTCGCCAAGAACAAACATCTCTTTAGTTTTACATGATTTAATTTTTTGAGAGATAGAAAAAGTTTCAGAATAAGTATTTAAAAACAAGCAAATTAGAATTGCCCATATGCCATTTTAATTTGCGCAATTTCCAAGCGAAATTTGCTGGTAGCACTCGCTATTTTTAGCTATATTTAGATTAAAAAAGCAAGGAGCCTTAACCTATGAAAATCCAATTTGCAGCTCAACTCTTACAATTAAGAAAAGAAAAAGGAATCTCACAAGAACAATGAGCTCAAAGTTTAAATGTTACCCGCCAAACCATCTCCAAGTGAGAACTTCAAGAAGCTACTCCTGACCTAAATAAAATCCAGGCGATTGCCGCTTGTTTCAAGGTACCTGTTGAAGAACTGCTCTTTGGTTCAGATTTTAAAAATAAAACTATCCCTGTATCTAAAAACAAAAAGCGCTCTCAGCCTATTAATAATGGTTGGGAATTTTTAGCTCGATATTTTTGGAACATTATTATTGGTGTTTGTGTCTTGGCATTTGCTTTATCATTTTTTATCTAAATTAAGAAAAAAATTACCTCGTTCTGTTGCTCAGATCACACAATTACTAACAATTCCGATTTAAAATCGATTACATCATGGAAATGATTGTTCCATTTTCAGAATTACGGTACAATGTGTCTGTAGGTTGTACATCTAGGAGGGTATTTAAATGGCTTATTTAGATAACGGTAATCAAATCTTTAAAGACGCACGGAAAAATCATTATGCTGTTGGTGCTTATAACACTAACAACGTTGAATGGACACGCGCTATTTTGCGGGCTGCTGAAGAAACAAGAACTCCATTATTAATTCAAGTTTCTACTGGCGCTGCTAAATATATGGGTGGTTACAAATTCGTCAAAGACATGGTCGAAGATCAAATGGATTCCATGAACATCTCCGTTCCAGTTGTTTTGAACTTGGATCACGGTGACTATGACTCAGCCATTGAATGTATCAAATTAGGCTATTCATCAGTTATGTTTGATGGTCATGCTTTACCAACAGAAGAGAACTTGGCTAAGACCAAAGAAATCGTTAAGTTGGCTCATGAACGTGGTATTTCTGTTGAAGCTGAAATTGGTAAAATCGGTGAAAACCAAGGCGCTGAAGGTGGCGAATTAGCTTCTGTTGAAGATGCTAAAGCCTTTGTTGCTGCTGGCGTTGACAAATTAGCTTGTGGAATTGGTAATATCCACGGTGTTTATCCAGAAGGCTGGACGGGCTTAAACTTTGACCGTTTGAAAGAAATCGCTGATGCCGTTGATGTACCTTTAGTTTTGCATGGTGGTTCTGGTATTCCTGAAGAACAAATCAAGAAGGCGATCTCTCTTGGTATTTCTAAAGTGAACATCAACACAGAATTCCAATTAGCTTTCCAAGAAGCTACTCGTAAATACTTTGAAGAACACAAAGATGAAGATAAAGCTAACAAGGGTTATGATCCTCGTAAGTTACTTCTTCCTGGTGCTGAAGCTATTACTGATTCCATGAAGGAAATGATCGGTTGGTTAGGTACTCCATCAATTGATGAAGAATTAAAATCTGCTGCCTTTGATCGTAGCTCCTTAAACGAAGAATAATAACAATTAAATTTATTGACTAAACGCAACTGGCAATTTTTCAGCCAGTTGCGTTTTTTGATTTGGAAATTCGATAAAAACCGTGAAACCTACTGTATTTCTTCAGGAATTGGCTTAAAATATAGGTGAAATAAATAATTAAGAGAGGCTTATCATGAAACCACACCGAAAAAAAGGTTCTTGTACAACAATTCTAGTCGGAAAGAATGCATCCATTGATGGTTCGACCATCATTGCGCGCAATGAAGACGGTAATGCACCGCTGCATCCACAAAAATTTGTTTACGTGAAACCTGAAGATCAACCGCATCATTATCAAGCTGTTTTAAGTAAATTCAATTTGGATTTACCAGCCAATCCGTTAGGCTATACTTCCACTCCGGAAGCTGTTAGTGGTCACGGGCTCTGGGCAGCGGCAGGGATCAATAGTGAAAATGTCGCTATGAGTGCTACAGAAACGATTACCACCAACAGTCGCATTTTGGGGCTGGACCCCTTAGTCGACGATGGCTTAGGAGAAGAAGATATCCCCACCATTGTCTTGCCCTATATCCACAGTGCGCGCCAAGGAGTAGAACGTTTAGGACAATTGTTAGAAGACTACGGCACCTATGAGACTAACGGCATTTGCTTTGCCGATAATGATGAAGTTTGGTATTTCGAAAGTATTGCCGGTCACCACTGGGCCGCAATCCGGATTCCTGATGATTCTTATGTAATTGCTCCTAATCGCTTTAACATTACTGATTTTGATTTTCAATCGCCCGATACCCTCTGCTGTAGCGATTTAGAGGACTTAATTGAACAAAACAACTTAAATCCCGATCCCGAAGGCTATAATTTACGCCATATCTTTGGTAGTGCCACTATCAAAGATACCCGTTACAATAATCCTCGTGCGTGGTTCGGACAAAAATATTTCAATCCCGAATTTCAAACGACACCAATTGATCAAGACCTGCCTTTTATTTGTCAAACAACGAAAAAAATCAGCATTGAAGATGTCAAGTTTGTCTTAAGTTCCCATTACCAAAACACGCCGTATGATGTTTATGGTACAACCAATAGTGCGGAACAAAAGAAATTATTCCGGCCTATTGGCATCAACCGCAATCAAGAGTTACACATTTTACAGATTCGCAATAATGTTCCTCAAGAAATTGCCGGTGTTCATTGGTTAGCCTTTGGCCCCAATACTTTTAACGCGGTGATTCCTTTCTACGCCAACATTAACGATACTCCAGCACCTTATCGCGATACCACTGACCAATTTGATCCTCAAAAAATGTACTGGTTAGCTAATACTTTAGCCGCTTTTGGTGATGGACATTTTAATTTGGTTGAAGATTCCGAGAATGCTTTCGAACAAAAAACGGTCGCCGCTTGTCGTCATTTACAAATTAAAGCCGATCAACAAGCGATTAAAGAAAGTGATATCCCCAGTTATTTAACCCAAGTTAATGACCAAATGGCCCAAATTTCTTTGACCAACTCGACCGAATTATTAGGTGAGATGGTGGGCTTAGTGGCCCCACGGATGAATTTACAATTTACTTTGCACGATTAAATTAAAGTTGTGACAAAGAGCGGGTCAAAGCTACACTATTACTGTAGCTAGATACAAACTTATGCTTCTGAGAGCAATGTCACATAAAAATTGTGCTCAATTCCGCTTCAAAGCAAAAAAAGAACTTTCCATCCGGAAAGTTCTTTTTTACATATACAACTGATATTAAAACCCAACTATTTAAAATAATGTTGTGCCCAGTCTAAGACTTTGGTTTGATATTGTTGTGGTTGTTTTTGATAAGACTGCGCATGACTAGCGCCTTTCACTAACCACAATTTTTTAGGACCATGGTCATTATCATAGTTAATCCGCGCATTTTTAGTCGGCACGAAAGTGTCTTTAGTACCGTGAATAATAAACAGTGGTACGTGATTATGCTTTAAAGTTTGCGCAGTATCCGCATCATAAAAACTATACTTGGCAATCATTTTAGTAAACATATTAGCGGTTGGAATCAACGGAAAACTTGGCAAGTGAAAGAGGGCCTGTAATTCGTGTTCCAATTCACCCTTAATCGAAGCGTAGCCACAATCAGCAACCGCAAATTTGACTTGCTGCGGCACGTTTAACCCCAAATAATACATGACCGTGGCCGCACCCATACTAACGCCAAATAAACCAATCTGACTCTGCGTGCCATTTTTACGTAAAATTTGCTGCACCCAGCCTTGATAATCCTTGCGATCTAACCAACCGTAGCCCAAGTATTGGCCACCACTGCGTCCTGAAGCACGATCATCCGGTGCTAACACATTATAGCCTGCTTGATGGAATAATTTAATATATGCACCCATTGTTAAACTATTATCGCCATAGCCATGAGCCAATAACATCGTTTTCATCGTCGTCTGAGCAGCTGGATAATAGCGCGCTTTTAAATGAACTCGTGCTTTGTCACTTGTTGTTTGCTGCCAAACTTGCTGCGGCGCTTTTTTGGCCCATAGCTCACTGGTCGTTAATGCTTGACCAGCGTTACGGGCACTGTAGCCCCCCTTTTTAATTGCAAAATTAAACAAATAATAGGCGCCACCCAAATCTGCCGCGAGCAACAACACGACTAAAGTGATCACCAATGCTTTCCAGTGCTTTTTAATCATGCCTGAACCTTCTTCACTAAATCTAACGGTTGCTCAATTAAATCAACGACGCCCGCCTGCTGTAATTCTTGAGCCGTACCAAAACCGTACAATACCCCAATCGTTGCTATTTGATTAGCTTGTGCGCCGAGAACGTCCGTATTACGGTCACCAATCATCAGCGTTTCGGCGGCTGTTAATTGATTATCAGTTAAAGCTTGAGCGATGATCTCTTTTTTAGACATGGTTTCACTCAAATCAGCGCCGTAAATACCATTAAATTGGTCTGTTAAGTTTAATTCTGCTAAAATTTGACGCGCAAAATTCTCCGGTTTGGCTGTTGCCACAAAAAGTTGTTTTCCTAATTGGCGTAATTGTGCTAACATTTCAGTAATCTGCGGATAAAGATTTAATTCTAACCAACCTTTTCGACCATAGTAATCTTGAAAATCTGCAATCAGTTTAGTCGACAATTCACTGTGTGCCGGAATTTGACTGTATTGCGCCAAGCTTTCCATCAAAGGTGGCCCAATGAACTTCCGTAATTGGCTATCAGCTGGGACTGCTAAGCCTTCCGTTTGATACGCAAACTTCAAGGAATTCATAATTCCTAAGCCACTATCAACTAGGGTTCCATCTAAATCAAAAAAAATATTTCTTAACAAATTAATTCCTTCTTCACAATTTTTTTACAAAATAAGACTACAATCATTCGTATATCATAATTGAGGTGAACTCATGAAAGGTACTAACGTCCAAACTGGTCTGAGTCAACAACAGGTGCAAGAACAGTGCCAGCATGGCAATACTAATCAGGTCAAAAATCAAAATTCCACACCAATCTCTAAAATTATATCAAAAAATCTGATTACTTTATTTAATCTGGTCAATTTAGTCATTGCCATTTTGATTTTTAGCACTGGTCGTTTCGCTAATCTGTTCTTTTTAGGACCCGTCGTCGCCAATTTTATCATCGGTACATATCAAGAAATCCACGCTAAAAGGCAGTTGGATCATTTAACTTTTTTAAATCGCCAAAAAACCCAAGTTCTCCGTGCTGGACAGCAAACTACGGTCTTTCAAGATGAATTAGTCTTGCATGATCTCGTAATCTTACAGCGTGGTAACCAAATTCCCGCCGATGGTCGCGTTCGGCAAACCTCCCATTTAGAAGTTGATGAATCTAACCTTACTGGCGAATCAACCCCGGTCATTAAAACCGAAAATGATCAAGTTCTATCCGGCAGTTCCGTTGTTAGTGGCCAGGCCCTGGTTGAATTAACAGCTGTGGGGGAGCAAAGCTTTGCGAATCGCTTAGCCAATTCTGCCAAGCAACAACAACACAATGTTTCACAATTATTAAACATCATCAACCAAATTATCAAAGTTCTCACCTATATCATTGTCCCCTTAGGATTGTTGCTCTTTTGGAGCAGTTTTCAGCATTCCCATAATTGGTCAGCGGCCATTTTAGGGACCTCCGCCTCCATTATCGGCATGATTCCTCAGGGACTCGTCTTACTAACTTCTGTGGCCCTGGCCGTTGGCGCGGTTCACTTGAGCCATAAACAAGTCCTAGTCAAATCTATGACGGCGCTCGAATCCTTAGCACGCGTTGATACACTATGTTTAGACAAAACTGGCACCATTACCACGGGCAACCTGCAATTAACTCAAGTAATTGCGGAAAGTTTAACTACGCAACAGTTGTTAGCCATTAGTCAAACTATCGTTCGTGCTACCAATGAAACCAATGAAACGGCCCAGGCCATTTTAACAGCGCAAGAACCAGCAGCTGATTTACCAGCCATTGAGAGTATCGTCGCTTTTTCTTCACAACGTAAATGGTCCGCCGTTAATTTAAAACACCAAGGCTCGTTTGCCTTAGGTGCCCCGAATTTTATCTTACATGACACTGACCAAATTAAGCGCGCGCAAACTTATGCGCAACAAGGTTATCGTGTCTTGGCTGTCGTCCAATCACCAAAACTCATTACTGAAACCATTGAACAGCCACAACTCTTAGGCTATCTTTTGATTCAAGATGAAGTGCGACCGACGGCGGCTAATACTTTTCAATATCTTCAAACGCAAGGTGTCGCTTTAAAAATCATTTCTGGCGACGATCCAGCTACCGTTCAAACCATTGCGCAACAAGTTAATTTAAGTACCGACATCAAAGCTATTGATATGTCCAGTGTGGCTGTAGACCGTCCCCTCGAAGATTACGGCCAAATTGCCCAAAAATATACCGTTTTCGGGCGCACTTTACCGGAGCAAAAGCAAAAATTAATCAAAGGTTTACAACAAAACCAGCACCAAATCGCCATGACCGGTGATGGAGTCAACGATGTTTTAGCAATGCGCCAATCGGATTGTGGCATTGCTATTGCGGGCAACAGTGATGCCGCTGAAAGTGCTGCCGACTTTGTTTTATTAAACCAAGATTTTGATTCCATGATTTACGTTCTGAATGAAGGGCGGCGCGTTATTAATAACATTGAACGAGTAGCAGCCTTATATCTGATTAAAACTATGTATTCAGTGCTGTTAACCATTTGTTTTATTGTTATGCGCACCAACTATCCTTTTCATCCGGCACAATTAACGCCGATTAACGCTTTAACCGTAGGAATTCCCACCTTATTTTTAGCCTTGCAGCCCGATTTTCGTCCTCCTGAAGGCCGCTTTTACAAAAATGTTATGCAAGTGGCGTTGCCAGCTGCTTTAGATATTACATTATTTGTAGTCTTACTTGTTTTATTTGGTACTAAGTATCAACTTCATTACCCGTTAACTTCCACCTTGGCAGTTTTTGCCGTTAGCATGATCAGTTTTGCTGCATTATGGACTATCTCGCGCCCCATTAATCGCGGTACACTAATTATTTTCACCCTCCTTTTTATCACTAATCTACTCATGTTCATTGGTTGGGGTAAACCGTTTGAGCTGTTGAATTTGTTTCACCATCAACAACTTTATTGGAGCTTAATCATCCTAATCACCTTTTATCCGGTATTTAAAATTTTACGTGAATTTCTGGTCCGTTACTGCTTCAAATAATACCGCGACAAAAGTCGCCTAAAAGCTGAGGAACGATTAAGCAAAAAATTGAAGTTTGACTTTGTAAACTGAATGATTAATTTGTTGTTAACCATCATTTAAATTAAATCAGAATTGGGCCTTTAACAGCTTGTTTGGCATCCGCAATCACCAATCCCATTTCTTGATCACCTAATGCTTTAGTGGCGGTTCTCAGATTTTGTTGATTGATAATCGTAAAAGCATAATTTAATTGCACCGCTAGTTTCACTAATGGCTGACGATAACTATGACTCAAACGACCATTAATATACAAATGATACTGCGGATATCTTTGCATGACTTGTTTAACTACTGCTAAATTTTGCACTTGGCGCACTTGTGCTACCGTTAAAGCTAACGCGACTCGCTCTTGAAAATTACCCAAAAATTTACGTTTTTCATCGGGTTTTAGTTGCGGCTTGCCAAAAACATTTTGCTTTAAATAGTCTTCTACACTTGTCATTTCTACACCTAGATTCATCAAAGATGATACTTTTTAACTTGATACAAAGTTTTCAAAATTCGATAATTAGCCTGACCAATACTTTTAACATGCTGCAAGTTATACGTATGGGTTGCACTTTGACCATGTTGCCAGTAATGATACAATGGCGTAGAGTCCACATAGAAGCGACTTGTCAACGCCACGTATTTGATATTAAATACCTGATCTTCCATCAAAGACAAGTCGGGTGCAAAAGTTAAATGATGCTTGCGAATCGTTGTCAGACGATAAACTTTATTCCAGGTGTAACCCATAACCGAGCCATTTGTCATTTTAGTTATTTGTTTAACTAATTGTGCTTGCGAATAATAAGCTGGGGGCAATGGTTGGATTTTATTGAGGACTTTCTTCGCAGATTCTTTAACAAAACCACACACGGCTAAGTCTAATTGTTGATCTTGAAAGCACGTTAAAAAATAATCGGTAAATTGTGGTTCCAGCCAGTCATCACCATCAATAAAAGTAATTAAGTCCCCCTGTGCTTCTAAGATTCCCCGATTGCGAGCCGCCGAAATGCCTTGATTAGTTGTCTGACTGATTAACCGAAAGTTAGCGTGGTGTTGGACAAACTCTTGGGCAATCGCCACCGTTTGATCAGTGGAAGCATCATTAACCATCAACAATTCAAAATTCTGATTAATTTGTTGAACAATGGACGTTAAACTACGTCGGAGCAATTGTTCTTCGTTATACAAAGGCATCACTAACGTTAATTTCACTATAAACTGTCTCCTAATTTTCAATACCTATATTGTATTAATTTCAGTGAGGATTCTCAATGCAAAGAATTTTTCAATTTTCTAACACTAATAATTTTCGAGAATTGGGCGGTTATCCCACAACCGACCACCGTCACATTCGCTGGCACAAAATTTTGCGTGCCGGTTACTTAAGCGCCTTAACACCGCGTGAATTGCGCTACTTAAAGCATTACGGCTTACGCTACAGTTTTGATTTGCGATCTGAATATGAACGAAAAAATTGGCCGGATCCCGAGACTTCATTTTTAACATTAATTGCCGCACCACTCTATGCAGCACCTTCTAGTACTACTACCGGTGATAAGCTTTATCAAACATTGCCCCCGGACCAACAATTTTCTGGGTTACCCGGCATGTACCAACAAGTTGTCTTAGATCATTATTCCCAACAAGTTTTTTATCATTTTTTCGCGGTTTTATTAGAAAATCAGCACCCCAATCAATCCGTTGTCTTCCATTGTTCAGCGGGTAAAGATCGCACAGGCATTTTAGCCATTTTACTACTCCTAGTTTTACAAGTACCCATCGACTATATTACGCAAGATTATCTTCTGACTAATCTCATGTACACCCACGCCACTGATCTAGCTTATTTAGATAATCCTAACGATCAAACTATTCAACAAATGAATTTCACACCCGCGGATCAAGCTGCTGTTGTGGCTATTCAGACGGCCGTAACGGCAGTGTATGGTTCCTGGTCAAAATTTGAACAACAAATTCTGGGTTTAAGCCCCACTAAAAAAGCACTTTTACTTCAGTTATACACCACCAAAGATTCCATATAAAAGAGTCCCTTCATCAAGTTCGTGATCCAGTTACCAATAAGTAGCAACTGTGATCCAATTGAAACTTGTACAAGGGACTCTCCTTATTTTTGGAAACCAGTTTGGCCGGCATGCCATTGGACGGGCAAAATATATTCCGAATCTGTGGCTTGTCCGTGTAATCTTTGCTGTAAAACTTCAACCGCCAGTTGCGCTAATTGAGCAATTGGCTGCACAACAGTCGTTAATTGTGGAAAGAGGTTTTGTAATAAAGTAGTGCCATCATAGCCCACTACTAACAAATCGTCAGGTACTCGGCGCCCAAATTCTAGAGCCACTTGGCAAATTAAGATCGCGTCTGTATCATTAGCGGCAAAAATAGCTTCCACATCTGGATGTTCTTGAAAAATCTTTTGAAAAACGCGCTGCTTAGCCGCGGCACTAATATTAAAATCTAGTTCATACGTCACTGGCGTTAACTGATGGTCTTGCATCACTTGTTCATAAGCTCGCCTTCGCTGTTGGGCGGGCGTAGCGAGATCATGGGGACCATTCGTATGAATAATTTTCGTGACGCCTTGATCCAACAAATGTTGGGTCGCTAACTGACCGCCGTGAAAGTTGTCCGAAGCAATAATGGGTATGTCATCACTGACAATGCGATCAATCGCCACAATCGGCAAATTTTTTTTCTGATACTGGCTTAAGCCTTGATTATGCGTACCGACAATTAAACCATCCACCTGTTTAATTAATAGTTGATCCAAATAGTCCGCTTCCTTACGCGAATTATTCATCGAATTACCAATTAAAACTTTAAAGCCTTGTTGATATAATTGATTCTCCAAACTCGTAGTCAACTCACCAAAAAAAGGATCCGCCACAGATGGTAATAAGATACCAATCAAGTCCGTTTTATGATGATACAATTGGCGTGCCACAACATTGGGATGATAATCCAATTGGTCCATGGCTGCATAAACTTTATCAATCGTCGTTTGACTTAAATAGCCGCGGCGATTCAAGACACGTGAAACCGTCGTTTTCGAAACTCCTGCCAGTTGCGCAACATCTTCTAATTTTGGCACCTAACATTGCTCCCCACTTTTTTAGTTTCATTATAGCTCAACTATTTTGACCAAAAAAGTTGCTATGAAAAAGTGGTTAGGACAAAAAGAATGGTTCGTCAATTTCAACAAACAATCTTTTTAATATTGATTCGTGTCTGCTTCCAACTGGTAAACCAAACTATCAGCTACTCCTTGACCGTCAGCTTGCAGTTGAATTACAGGTGCTTGGTTAAAGTAATAACGTTCACTAAAGACCACTTCGCCTTGATTGACAAAAATTTCTAAGGAACTACGATCAACAAAAATTTGTAATTGCAACTGATCACAATTTTGTAATTGACCATAACGCGCCGTTTCGCGGTCGGTGCGACTCACAATTAATTGCTGTTGCTTAACTAAATAAGTGAGCTTTGTTTGGGCAGTAGTGGTGGGATCTTGAAACATAACTTCGATTTTAGTACCCTGAAATTGTACTAGATCTACGTTTAATTGCCATTCCACCGTGGCTTGATCTTGACTAATGATTATTGGCTTTTCACTTAAGGCACAGCTTTGTTGTTGCAATACCTTTTGTCTTAAGGACTGCACTTCTTGAATCGGTCGCATATATAAATGCTCATTTTGCCAAACTAACTCGCGGGGCAAAGTTAACGCTCCCGACCAACCATCAGCTTGTTCTGGCATGTCACTTTCCCACATTGCTAGCCAGCCAACCACAATGCGCCGGCCATCAGGAGCAAGCATCGTTTGCGTCGCATAAAAGTCATGCCCTAAATCTAATTCGTGAAAACCCATCTGGGCAAACTGCGGTGTTTGATAATCTAGCTGACCCGCAAAGTAAACCGTTTGGTGTAAGTTCAAATATTGCTGGTTTTGTGCTTGAATCCCTTGCGGCGAAGTCAACAATAAGTCTTGACCGTTTAAATGAAACAAATCCGGACACTCCCACATATAACCTTCTAGTTGACTATTTTTAGCTTGCGTCAGTGGTCCTAAATAGTCCCAGTCCACTAAATTATCGGAGCGATACAACAATACGCGGCCCAAGCCAGCCTTAGTTTGCCCACCTAAAATAACATAGTAATGACCGTCATGCTCCCAAACTTTGGGATCGCGAAATTCTTGTGTATTATCGGCTGGCGGTGTAGCAATAACGGGATTATGTTCATATTTGGTAAAATGAATGCCATCAGTGCTATAAGCTAAGTTTTGATTCTGCCAGTAACGATCGGGATCTTTTTCATCATAATAGTTATTACCGGTATAAATTAAATACAAAGTATCATCTTTAACAATCGCACTACCAGAAAAACAACCGTTTTGATCTTCCGCATCGCCTGGTGTTAATGCCACAGGCAAAGTTTCCCAGTGTAATAAATCCTTACTGCGCGCATGACCCCAGTGCATCGGTCCCCATTTAGGGGCATCCGGATAGTACTGATAAAACATATGATAATAACCTTGAAAATAACAAAAACCATTGGGATCATTAATCCAACCCGCTGGAGCCATCAAATGATATCCCAAGCGATAACGCTGATTAGTTACTTGTAAAGCTGTCATTTTTTTACCTCAACTTTTAATTTATGAACGAATAAAGGGATCACCGTTAACATCTTGATCATCTTTTTTCAAAACGAAGAATGCATAAATTCCCGCTAACAAAACTGTAATGGCAATCACATGAAAGGTACTACTATAACCAATATGATCGCGCAAGGTTCCTAAGGGGTTGGACAGTAACACTTGACCAATCTGTGACGCGACTTGAAAGCCAATCATATATAATGTCGCAGATAATTTGGTATCAAAATGTAATGTGAAATAACGGAAGATCGGCAACGAAAACAGTGGTACTTCAATTGAATGTAACATTTTAATGCAGGAAATCGCAACCGGATTATGGAACAAGCCGCAAGCTCCAATACGCACAAACATAACTGTCACACCAAGTAATAAGGCATTTCGGACACCAATTTTTCGCATCAAGATCGGCACTAAACTCATCATTATAGCTTCGCAAAAAACTTGAATCGAATTTAACGTACCATACATATGTTGACCCAAAGCGGGATTAGCAAATAATTTCGTATAAAAATCTGGGAACATTTGTTGATCAAAAACCGTATAGAAAGTATTCGTAAACATAATAAAGATAATAATGAGCCATAACTCTTTCATTTTTAACAAACTCAACATATCTTTCAGAGATGGTGTATCACTGCCTTCGCCTTCAAAAGTTAGGTTTTGATCCACCGTTTTTTCTTGTTTAGGCTTCCAAAAGATTAATTCCAATAATAGCAACACCCCAAATCCCGAGGCTACGACAAAATTCAGTTTGGGATTAATGACAAAGAGATATCCTGCTAATAGTGCCACCATTGCATAACCAAAAGAACCCCAAGCCCGCGCTTGACCATATTCAAAATCAAAGCGGCGACTCATCTTTTCTGCCACGGCTTCAAAAATTCCCGAAGCCGATAAGAAACCGGCTGATAAAAAGACGGCCCCGACAATAATTCCTAAAATAAAATGATGACTTAATAATGGTGCGTAAATCCAGACAAAAAACGGTCCGATTAAAGCATCTAAAATTGCACAAAAAATTAATAAGTAACGTTTAATCACTAATTTATCCTGTAAAGTACCATAGATAAACATTAAACATAGAGTAACTAACGAATTGGCTGAATAAATAGTTCCCACAGCACCACCAGATAAACCTAAACCATTTTGTTTAGAAGTCAGCCAAACTTGAAAGAATGACCACCAAACACCCCAAGATGCAAAAAACAAAAGTAACGTCACTGAATTTTGTAAATAAGAAGGATTCTTCAGCGTTTTTTTAAGATTTAACATACAATTTTCAATCCTTTCTGCGGTGACTCTGACTGTCAACCGGTTATCATAATCTTAAAGCGTTTACAGATATTATTATATGATTTCGTTTTCATATGTCAACCGGTTATCATATTTTTAGATAATCTTTTTTTAATCCATTAATCATCAAATGAAACGAAATATCAAAGTTTAATCCCTTTTTTGGAAA
Organism: Bombilactobacillus sp. ESL1187; assembly: GCF_058107155.1. Taxonomy (NCBI): domain Bacteria; kingdom Bacillati; phylum Bacillota; class Bacilli; order Lactobacillales; family Lactobacillaceae; genus Bombilactobacillus; species Bombilactobacillus sp. ESL1187. The sequence continues at coordinate 911,266 of NZ_JBYLTZ010000001.1, read as the reverse complement.
TTCTGTCCCACTTTTGAAACAATTATCCGACAATTACTTTTGTTGTGTCGTTTCTGCAACACTTCAACCGTTCTTGTAGTGGTTCTTTGCCTAAATTTTGGTTAATATACAATTGTCAACTGAGAGAAGTTCTCTCATCTGATCATAATTGTAGAACATTGTAACTTAAGACCTCTTATTAGGAGGTTGTTACAATGAAAACATTTTTAAGTCTTTTAAGCGTTTTAGCATTAAACGCTTCTGTGGTTTTTACTAATCCTGCTGGTTACTCCCCTAGTGCCGCAGCTGATGATGTAAAAACTGAAACAATGAGTGCTGTAAACCCCATATCAAATAATAAAAAACAGCAACCCATTCAAGTTAAGTCGGAATTAGCCAGTACTCCCCATACTGGTAGTTCTCTTAACTACTTCCCCAAAGATACTACTAGTCAAATGAATCAAAGTTCTCCCCAGAACAATGAATCAAAACAAACGGTACCTTCCCCCCAAGCAGATACCGCAAAGACCCCAACGTTGAGTGGTCAGCAAAGTAGTGATACTACTAATGCCATCGCGTTTAACAATGTTAAGTTTCCAATCGGAGATTTCCACGGCAATGGAAATGTTCCCGGAGACGGACATATTTATCGTTGGGATGACGCACCAGTTGATAATTGGTTTTTACTAGAGCGTTCAACACCGCAAGCAAACATGGTCTGGAAGTTACAAGTAGGTTCTACAATTTCGGCAAATAATCAGACATATCATGTATATTCCATTTTAAATGGAGTGAGTCATAGTGACCCACGGCCGATGGAAGCTTTAAAGAGCAATGGTGGGATTTTAATTCAAACATGTGAACAACCAGTTTACAATTCCCCGTTAACCTTTGTGCTCGCTAAATAAATAATTGTAGATAAAAATAAAAAGATTAGACACGTTGGTCTAGTCTTTTTTAGTAGCTTGATTAATCATTATCTAAAAACAAATTCTTATACGATATCTCTGCTAGATGTTGACTTAATTCCTCGGCCGGTTCTTTTGACCCATCAAAATACCATTGCCGCACAGCACCTAAACCGCCTTCCACATTATACCAAACTAAATCAAAAGATTTATGTGGTAATACTCCTTTAACAATATAGTTAGTTAACGTTTTGACAAATAAAAAGAAACATTCATCGCTACACAACACCCGAAACTTTTGATTATCATCTTTAATTTTCAAAAGTGCCTGCGTCAAAATTTTAGTATATGCTGCCAAGAAATCTGGTTGTTTACGGCACTCCCTTACCGCATTAATCCAAAGATCACAATTTTGCTCGATGATTTCTATCATGATTTCATAAGTATTACGATAATGTGCATAAAAAGTCGATCGATTCACATTAGCTACATTGCACAACTCTTTGATAGTAATGTCATCTAACATCTTCTTCTGCATCAATTGAACTAAAGAAGTTTGTAACATTAGTTTAGTATAGTTAAAACGTGCTGATTTTGTTAACATGAGAATCCCCCCAATACCCATACATGTTTATCATAAACCCTAAGTCAAATAAATGTAACAAAAAAGACACTACATATCGAATTACCAAAGTCCTCCCCAGAACAATGAATCCAGATAAAGTGTCTTAATGTTATTTTATCTATTACTATCAATAAGCTAATAACTATTCTACGGCAATAGAACAATATGCTATTAAAACTTATTGGTTTTTTTTAACGCACTAATGATAATTACCTTTTATTAAAACGTACAGTACCGCAAGCAAACGGATCATAGTCTAATTAAGTAAGTTCTATCATTGCACAATTAATATTATAGCACGTAGAACTATAAAATAACACCCTAAATCCAGTTAAATTATTTTTATTTGCTGGATCTTGAGGCAAATCCCCATCAGTAGGGGTTTTTGAATTAAAGTAATTGTTCACCCTTTCCTCAACAAAAGCCTTTCAGAAAACAAATTGCCCACTAGCTAGTAGCTAAGCTTGTGCAATGATTAATTTATTTCAACCCATTATCTTTTATTTTTCTGAAAAATCAAGTGCAATTTCACTCAGATTAGTCAATATTAAATTACAAAATAAATAATTTTTTCGCAACTTTTGCAATAATTAATAAGTGAACCTGACCTTATGTAAAAATAATCGTTGCTTTTGCCAGTAACACTAACTGACCAGTTAGCACCCAACTTCTCAGAGCTTTTGTGCCCACCGCAATATTTTAACCTACAAAAAAAGCATTGATATAATTTCAGATCAATGCTTTGTCTTAATTATTATTTAGCTAGTACATAAAAGTTAGAAACTTTTTGATTGTTAGTGGTTTGAATGTAAAGAACAATGCCACCATTTTCTGCTTGAATAGCAGCAGGACGAGAAGTACTTTGATCGGTTTTAGCTAGTAAATCATAAACTTGATAGCTTTTTTGGTTAACTACAACCTTTGTACCTACTCGTAAATTTTGAACCATGTTTGCTTGCGTTCCTGTACGTTCTAGTAAAAACCAATTATCGCGTGGTGCATCGGTCCAGTGATAAACCTTACCTGAGTCGGGAATAATACCATTGCCGTGGTAATCTGCGACTTGATAAGTTGAATTATCAATTGTCATCACATCTCGGGGATAACTTTCAGGATGACTAGGATCAATAATGGTGACACTCGCCTGTGAAACTGCAGTGCTAGAACCGCTTGTTGTGTTTACCACTGCGGGGGAAGATTTCACTGGTTGATTATTATTAGTTGTTTTAATGGTTTTAGTTGCTTGTTCTTGATGATTAACAGTAATTTCTTGTGTCGGCTGAACAGTATTTCTATCCGCCAAAGTTTGACGATTCATCTGTCCAATCGGTAGTGCTAAGTTAATTGCTAAAGCACTGAAAATTGTTAATAAAGTTTTACCTTTCATGTTGGTTGCCTCCTTAATTAGCCAGAGGTCCAAAATCACGAGTATTACAAGTTTGTTTAAATGTCCCTTTTAAGGAACAACTATATAATAACCACATCAATTCTTAATAACAACGACAGCTGTTGTTAAAATGTTGCAAAAACGACACAATCAAAAACGTTGTCGGATAATCGTCCCATAAATGAAACACTATTTCATAAAAAATGAGAATAAATAAAATTCATATCCATTTTACCCATTTTTCTTAGTCTAGCACCAATAATCTCTCATTGTCTTCATACTTTGTTACTCATTAAAAGCTTCGATAGCTTCCAAACTCTTATTCAGATTAAGTTGACATTGTTTAAAGTCTCAGTTATACTAATGCCAATTTAGACATGAAAGGATGATCAACATGAGTCAGTTAACAATTAGTAACGTTCAACTATCTTGGCAAAGCCAGCACTGCTGATCGTAATCGTTCTAAGCGGATACGATCTGGCAAACAGTTTGTATCCGTGCTGACTTATTTTTTCATTCCCAAAGCCTGCATGGTTCTAACACAGCAGACTTTGGCTTCTCAAGGGCAAACCAGAGTAATGCTGGTTTGCCTTTTTTATTTGCCCGGATAATTTAACGAGGTGAATCATGAAACGAATGCTAACATTTATTAGTCTAATATTGATTTTTCTGGGCTTTGCTTTCTTTCAAAATCCCAAAGTTAACACCCAAACTGCTACCAATTCCACGCAAGTAACGCGTGTGGGAATTTTACAAATGGTCACTCATCCCGCCTTGGATCAAATTCATAAAGGCGTAGTTCTAGGATTAAAGAAAAAAGGATTTATTGTCGGTAAAAATTTGCGGATTGATTTTTTAAATGCGCAGGGTGATCAAAGCAATCTCAAAACTATGTCCCAACAATTAGCTAACAAAGATCATTTGTTAGTCGGGATCGCTACTCCAGCTGCACAGGCTTTAGCCAACAGTGCTCAAAGTAATACTCCCATTATGTTAGCCGGCATTTCTGCTCCTGCTTCTAGTGGCTTAGTCAAGTCCGAACGCCATCCAGGTGCTAATATTACAGGTTCTTCTGGTTTGAATCCTGTTAAACAACAGTTCAAACTCATTAGAACTATCATGCCACAGGCTCAAAGAATTGGTATTATCTATACTTCCTCTGATCATGGTGGGCAAACTAACGCCCATGCTTTTGCCAAAGTGGTCCGCCAAGCAGGTTTAACACCCAAATTGTTCACTATCACGAACACCAATGATTTACAACAAGTTGCTGCCCAAATGGTGACACAAGTCGATGCCGTTTACGCTCCCCAAGATAATGGCATTGCTTCCGCGATGAAGACTTTAGTCAAAGTAACTAATAATGCTAACATTCCGGTTTTTCCTTGTGCGGAAACCATGGTGCCTGATGGTGGCAGTGCTGCTTATGCAATTAAGCAAAAAGATTTAGGAATCGTAGCTGGTGAAATGGCGGGCAATGTTTTACATGGACACCAAACCGCTAATTATCCGGTGCAACACGTGATCAAAGGACATTATCTTATCAATGAAAAAGAAGTTCAGCGCCTGCATTTACATGTTCCCGCTAAAATTATGCAAGCTGCGCAGAGAGATGGAGGCATTATCAAATGAGTTTAATTACATCAAGTATCGGGCAAGGATTACTCTGGGCTATTTTAGGTATTGCGTTGTTTTTAACTTTTCGTATTCTCAATTTTGCTGATATGACCGTTGAAGGAACCTTTCCTCTAGGGGCAGCGGTTACTGTAACTGCCATTACCCACGGTCTTTCACCTTTAATAGCCACCATTTTGGGTTGTTTAGCAGGAGCTGTGGGAGGCTTAATTACTGGATTGTTATATACAAAGGGGAAGATTCCCATCTTATTAGCGGGCATTTTAGTTATGACTGGCTGTCTATCCGTTAACCTGCGAATTATGGGGGGCGCTAATGTCTCACTACTAGGCCAAAAAACTTTTTTCACTGCCGCTTTCTTCAAAACTTTACCCCGTTATTTTGACAGTATTACCATTGGTGGGTTGGCTATCATTATTATTACTGGATTAATTTGCTGCTTTTTAATGACTGACTTAGGCCAAGCTTTCATTGTAACTGGTGATAATCCGACCATGGCGCAGTCGTTAGGCATTAACACCGATAATATGACTATTCTAGGTTTAGCCATTTCCAATGGTTTGGTTGGACTCAGTGGCGCCTTAATCGCTCAAAATAATGGTTACGCTGACGCTAATATGGGTATTGGCATTATTGTAATTGCTTTAGCGTCCATCATTATTGGCGAAGTTGTTTTTGGCGAATTAACCCTCAATCAGCGCTTAATTGCGGTCACTTTAGGTAGTATTATTTATCGTTTTATTCTCCTAATTGTTCTGCAACTAGGTTTTTCGACTAATGATTTAAATTTGATTTCGGCCATTATCTTAGCCATTTGTTTGATGTTACCGCAATTGCGACATTGGTTAAAATTAGACACTATTTTTGCAAAAGGAGGCCCTAATAATGACAAATAGCCAACCAATCCTACAATTAAAAAACATTACCACTTTAGTTAACCAAAAGACGAATAATGAGGCTACTATCCTTAATCAACTAAATTTCAAAATTTATCCTGGAGATTTCATTACCATTGTTGGTGCTAATGGTGCCGGTAAATCGACTTTGTTTAACGTGTTAGCGGGAGATATTAAACCAAATTATGGGCAAATTTTACACCATAAAAAAGATATTACGACAACTTCAATTGCCCAACGTACTAAATTTTTAAGCCGGGTTTTCCAAGACCCTAAAAGTGGTACCGCACCTAGAATGACGGTGGCCGAAAATATTTTATTAGCAACTAAAAGAGGGCAAAAGCGGGGGTTACATTTTCGTCATTTGCAGGCTAATCGGCCCCAAATCAAAGCACTAACTACCCGCATCGGCAATAGCTTGAACCAACGTCTCGATACTCCAACCGAAAATTTGTCTGGCGGTCAAAGACAAACTTTAAGTTTTTTGATGGCCACCTTAAACCAACCCGAGCTTTTATTATTAGATGAGCATACCGCCGCATTAGACCCGCATAGTAGCCAACAGTTACTGGACCAGACTAATCAGATTGTTACCCAACAACATTTAACTTGTTTAATGATTACCCACCATCTTGAAGATGCACTCCAATATGGTAATCGGCTAATTGTTTTAAATCAGGGGCAAATTCAAGCTGATTTTACAGCCGCTGAAAAAAAGCAGCTAACCGCTACTGCGTTAGCTGCACTCTTAACCAAATCCGCGCACGAATCTCCAGAAAATATTTCTCAGTCCTAACATGCAATCTTTTTTTATTAAGGACAGCTATTATTCAGTCAAGGCTGCACCATTAGTTGCAATAATCTTTTTCAGCCAATAATAGGACTTTTTAGGGGTTCTGTTTAAAGTTCCTCGGCCCTGATCATCCATATCCACATAAATTAGACCGTAACGTTTTTTCATTTCACCTGTGGACAGCGAAACTAAATCAATTGGGCCCCACATCGTATATCCCAGACATGGCACATGATCAATATTAATTGCCGCGGCCATCGCAGTTAGGTGTTGTTTCAGATAATCAATTCGGTAATCATCGGCCACATAACCATGTTCATCAACTTGATCCTCCGCTCCTAATCCATTTTCTACAATAAAGATGGGCTTTTGCAGGCGATCATAGATTTCATTCATACAATACCTTAACCCCAACGGATCAACGGGCCAACCCCAAGGTGTAGTTGGTAAATAGGGATTGGAATGACCGCCAACATTAAACCATTGATCCTGAGCTTGCGTCGTATTTGAACGATAATAACTAAAAGCGATGTAGTCTAATTGTCCCGCTTGTAAAATTTTGCGATCTGCCGCAGTAATGTCCAAGTGCTGAAAACCGTGATGCTGCCAAACTTCGGGAGCATAGTTAGGATAATAGCCCCGACTCATCACATCTATAAAATACCAATTTTCACGCCGTTCTTGCAGCTGCCAGAAGACATCCTCTGGTTTACAAGTAGCTGGATAAAGACCGCTCATGGCATACATGGCCCCAAATTGACTTTGGGGCATGAGTTGATGCCCTAATTGAACTGCTTTCGCAGAAGCGACAAACATATTATGAGCTGCTTGATAACGTTGTTGACCACTGGCTTGTCGCACACCCGTTGGACCAAAGCCACGGACCGCATTAATTTCATTAAAGGTTAACCAGTAACGACAGCGATCCCCAAAAGCCTCAAATAATGTGCGCGCATATTTAACATAGTAATCAATCACTTTGGTAGACGCCCAGCCATTATATTTTTGTGCCAAATTCATTGGTAATTCATCGTGACAAATCGTAATTAACGGTTCCATCTGATATTTGGTTAATTCATTAATGACGTCATCATAAAATTTTAAACCCGCTGGATTCGGTTGATCTTCTTCACCCGTTGGAAAAATTCGACTCCAACAAATCGAAAAGCGAAAAACATTAAAGCCCATGCCAGCCATCAGCTTAATATCCTCTTGATAATGATGATAAAAGTCGACCGCTTGATGACTAGGATAATATTGCTGCTCTAAAAATACTGGTTGGGCATCTGCAGGCACCGAATCAGCGTCAAAAAAGGAACTTTTGGGTTGAAGCAAATTGCCCTGAGCATCTTGCAGCGTGTGATGTCGCGGGTGGGCTTTGGAACCGGCAGTTTCATAATCACGTGATAAGATGCCACGACCACCTTCATTAAAACCACCTTCATATTGAAAATCTGCTGTCGCCCCACCCCACAAGAAACCTTGTGGCAATTTTGTATCTTGCACCATTAATTATCTAACCTCTTTACTCCAAAATTAGTTGACCGTTTTCATTTTACCATGATTATACGACTTTATTCCTAGATTAATTGCAGACAAAAAGCCTTATCGTTCATCATAGAAACGATAAGGCTTTTATTTTTATCTACAATTATTTATTTAGCGAGCACAAAGGTTAACGGGGAATTGTAAACTGGTTGTTCACATGTTTGAATTAAAATCCCACCATTGCTCTTTAAAGCTTCCATCGGCCGTGGGTCACTATGACTCACTCCATTTAAAATGGAATATACATGATATGTCTGATTATTTGCCGAAATTGTAGAACCTACTTGTAACTTCCAGACCATGTTTGCTTGCGGTGTTGAACGCTCTAGTAAAAACCAATTATCAACTGGTGCGTCATCCCAACGATAAATATGTCCGTCTCCGGGAACATTTCCATTGCCGTGGAAATCTCCGATTGGAAACTTAACATTGTTAAACGCGATGGCATTAGTAGTATCACTACTTTGCTGACCACTCAACGTTGGGGTCTTTGCGGTATCTGCTTGGGGGGAAGGTACCGTTTGTTTTGATTCATTGTTCTGGGGAGAACTTTGATTCATTTGACTAGTAGTATCTTTGGGGAAGTAGTTAAGAGAACTACCAGTATGGGGAGTACTGGCTAATTCCGACTTAACTTGAATGGGTTGCTGTTTTTTATTATTTGATATGGGGTTTACAGCACTCATTGTTTCAGTTTTTACATCATCAGCTGCGGCACTAGGGGAGTAACCAGCAGGATTAGTAAAAACCACAGAAGCGTTTAATGCTAAAACGCTTAAAAGACTTAAAAATGTTTTCATTGTAACAACCTCCTAATAAGAGGTCTTAAGTTACAATGTTCTACAATTATGATCAGATGAGAGAACTTCTCTCAGTTGACAATTGTATATTAACCAAAATTTAGGCAAAGAACCACTACAAGAACGGTTGAAGTGTTGCAGAAACGACACAACAAAAGTAATTGTCGGATAATTGTTTCAAAAGTGGGACAGAATTTCCAAAAAAGGGATTAAACTTTGATATTTCGTTTCATTTGATGCGGAAAGTAAAAAAAATAGAATCTTCATTAAAGGTGTCTTTCGACACACTTGAAGATTCTATCAAACATTCTTCAACTACTTTTTCAGACGGACGTTAGTCATGTTATACATATTGTCCGGATTCAATTCCAGGTTCTTAATTCTAGATTTCGTCATAAAGGCTTGACCATTTTGATATAGCGGAATGACACCTTGTTGTTCATTAATGATATCTTGCGCTGCTTTCATATCGTTCCAACGTGCGGTGACATTATTGGCATCTTCATTCATGCTCTTATTCAATAAAGCGTCATACTGTGGATTACTCCACTTACCACTATTATAAGAATTATTAGTCATAAATAAGGTTAAGAAATTAATCGGATCTGGAAAATCTGCATTCCATTGCGTAATGACCATATCAAAGTCTCCACTCACTGAGCGACTGAGTCGACTCTTATACGGTACATTATTCAATGTAACTTTCAAACCTGGTAATTTTTGTAATTGACTTTGTAAAAATTCACTTTGTTGTTTGGCAATATCCGTATCGTCACTTAACAAAACCAAATTAAATTTTTTCTTGGTTTGACCACTTTCTTGTAATCCTTGTTTCCATAACTGCTTAGCTTTAGCCAAATCATATTTGGTATAGGCTTTACCAGTGCCACTCGTTTCACTGACAAAATCTTTCGATTGATCCTTAGGATCATAAGCCATATCGGCAGCCGTTACAGAAGTAGCTACTGAAGTTCCATTACCCAAAACTTTTTTCGTCAATTGTTTGCGGTCAATTGCAAAGGATAAAGCTTGCCGAATTTTTTGATTCTTGAACATCGGCAACTTCTTCTGGTTGAGTTCAATATAATCAGTCGAATTTTGCTTTTGGACGCTATAACCCTTGGAATTCTTCATTTGTTTAGAAGTATCGCCACTCAATTCCGCACGGTCCAACTTATCCGATTGATACAAATTCAACGCAGTCGAAGCATCTTTGACGACTTGGTATTTCAAAGTTTTGACCTTAACGTGCTTGGCATTCCAATAAGTATTATTCTTAACTTCAGTCCACGTATTATCGGAATTACTCCAATTCTGCAATTTGTAGGGTCCATCGAAAACTAAAGTCTTCGAATTGGTTCCATACTTCTTCCCCCACTTTTTAGTGGCCCGCGGATTCTGCGGATAAAATTGCGAGCCCGTTAATAATTCATTAAAATATGGAATTGGCTTCTCTAGAGTAACCTGTAAAGTATGTGCATCTAAGGCTTTAACCCCCAAAGAATCCACTGGTTTTTTCCCGGCAGTAATCGCCTTGGCGTTAGCAATCCCCTCATAGATATAAGCGTATTGAGATTTAGTTTGGGGATTAACCGTCCGCCGCCAAGAATTAACAAAATCGTTAGCCACTACTGGATCGCCATTGCTCCATTTAGCGTTCTTGCGTAATGGAAAGGTATAAGTTAAACCGTTATTGGTTGGCTTAACCACTTTAGTGGATAATTCTGGTTCGATAGTCTTACCATTATAACGATATAAACCTGCCATGGTATTCTGTGCCGCTTGCGCGCTCAAAATATCAGTCATCATGGAAGTATCCATGGTTGCTAACAGGTCTTTGGACATAATCCGCACTTCATTAGTGGGCGCTTGAGCCTGTTTGGAACCACAGCCTACCATTAATACAGCCGCCGTCAAGGTCATGCCACCACCCAGCAACATCTTTGGTAACTTCATTGCTCCCATCTCTTCTCCCTTAAATTTTGTAGCCGTTTAGTTGTGTTGAGTTTACTCTCTTTTTAATTAAAAGTAAATGAGATGTTGTGGCTATTTTTATAATTATTATTAATGTAAAAATAATCAGCAACCCGACCAACACGAACCAAACACTTGAGTTACGCGTTTAAAACTACTATAATCACTTTTATTAAGATTAATTATGAGGAGATTTTTTTAATGCCAGCAACTTTTCGTTTAGCGACGCTGCCAGATTTAAGTACCATCGTTACCATTTATAACCAAAGTATTCCTATCCAAACGATTACCGCCGATTTAGAACCCGTTACTGTCGCCCAACGCCAAAGCTGGTTTTTAGAACATCAACAAAATCCCCTACGTCCGTTATGGGTTATTTTACAAAAGCAACAAATTGTGGGCTGGGCTAGCTTATCCGATTTTTATGGTCGGGCTGCTTATCAAACTACCAGTGAAATCAGTATTTATTTAGATAAGAATGCACAACATCAAGGTCTCGGCCAAGCCACCCTAGATTTTATTTTTCCGCAATTAAAAAGTTTGCATATAAAAACAGTTGTTGCCTATATTTTTAGTGCCAACTTAGCCAGTGAACATTTATTTAGTAAAAATAATTTCCAACGTTGGGGTCACTTACCGGCCGTAGCCAATAATCAAGGCAAAGTTTTGGACTTAGATATTTGGGGCCGCCACTTTCAAGATTTTTGCAGTAAAAAAGCTGGTCATTAATCACTGACCAGCTTCAAACTTATTTTTGACCGTGACCTGTGCACAGAATTGTTGAATCACTTGTGCGTAACGCTGCGGATCACTTTCAATGGAACGAATATGGCTCCCATCAACAAAGTCCACCAATTGCACTGCTGAAGTTACTCCTTGCATTAATTGAGCTGACATTTGTGGGGGCACTGTCGTATCTTTTAAACCACGAATTAGCAAAACCGGGACTTTCGTTTGCTGCAATGCTGGTCGAACATCAATTTGCGCATAACTGGCACCAAACTTAACTTTCGACCATAATGAAATCAACTGGGTTATGGCTTTACTAGGCAACTTAAACTGACGATGAATAGTATACTCACTAATAGCCTGGGCATTAGTGTAACTAGAATCAGCAATCACGCCAGCTAATTGTGGCGGCAAAGATAAAGCCAAACTCTGTAAAACAGTCGCTGCTCCCATCGACGCCCCAAATAAAATCAAAGGTGCCTGTAATTGAGATTGTTGTTGTAGCCACTGCAGCCACAACTGCACATCGTATTTTTCCAAATAACCATAACTTAAATAATCACCTCCACTTAAACCCGCAGCGCGATTATCAGGTTGTAAAACGTTATAGCCCAATTGATAAAATAAACCACCAATTTTATCTAATGAATGATGATCCACCCCAAAACCATGAACAATTAAAACCGTTCCTAAGTTTTGGGGATTACTGGTCAAAAAGCCCGTTAACGTCCAGCCATCATGGGCTACTAACTGGACTGTGCGATGTGGTAATTGTTCAAACTGTTGGGCCCATTTAATGGCTTGGTTAGTGGATGCATATTGTGGTGGTTGCGTTTTTAACGCTGAACTGTCACGACGCTGTACATATTCAAACAAGACTTTTCCGATTAGTAAAGGAACTGTTCCTAAAACTGTTACACCGGCTAATTTTTTCTTAAACATTTATCGGACCTCCTTTACTAAAAAAACGCCCATGGCAGCTAATGTAATCGTAATAAAAATCAATAAAAATAGATTATTAAAAGTCCATTGAGTTGCCAATAGACTGCCTAAATAAGGACCGACAGCCCGTCCTAATGAACCAAAGATGACATAAAAGCTTTGATAGCGTCCTTGGTTATCCGCGTTCGCAAATTTATTGAGTAAGGCAGGAATGGTGGGGAACGTAACTGATTCTCCAATGGTTAGTAATAACATGCTCCACACATATTGACTATAATGTGTCGCATTAGGTAACAATAAAAATGACCCCGCCATAATCAATAATCCCGTACCAATCTGAAATTTTAAGGATTGAAACAAATGCGTCATGATTTGATTCATCAAGGGCTGAATAATAATCAGTGACGCCGCGTTAATACTAAATAATAAACTATACTGGTGCATTGTTAAATGCCGATCTAACATATATAAGGACATATTGCTATCCCACTGTGAGTAACCTAACCAGACAATTAAAGTGGCTAAGCATAAAAGTATCAAATTCAACCTCAAATGTTGGGACTTTAACTGGTTAGTGTGCCCATTATTAGTTGAAGGAGCGTGGTAGTTTGCATGCTGGACCTGTTGAACGCCATCCAAGATCGAACCACGCCAAAACACAATTACCAAACACAAGCCAAAACACAATGCTGGCAAAAAGAAAGTTAAAAAAATACTACTTTGAAAAATCACACTCACCAGCATGGAACCAATGGCAATTCCGACATTAGCCGCCAAATACATTGCATTAAAAACCCTTTGGGGCGCATGACTTTGCTGAGCTGCCACCGCCGTATATGAGTTCACCGCCGTATAACTAATGCCCATGCCTAAGCCTACGATCACTAACCAAATAGGATACAAGGGCCACTGATGATTAACCGCCATAATCACAAAACCGAGTGCCGCTAATAAATAGCCACAGCACAACGTTTTCGTATGCGAAAACCGATCAAACAAATAACCGCCCAAAGCATTACCCAGCATCATCACTAAGGAATAGATCATTAGGACCCAACCAGCAGTAATCATTGATTCGTGTAAATATTTCGTTATAAAAATAGTATTCACTGGTAAAATAAAGCCCATAACGAGATTAAAAATTACATTCATAATTAATAACCACCGTTGCTGTTCATTTGCCATCGAAGAATTCCTTTCCGTTTTTGGATTAAGTCATAGTTACTAACATCTAGCCACAATCTTTTGAAGAGGAGCATTTAGATTGAACATTCATTTATTAAATATTAAACAACAAGGACAACAAATCTTAACTTGGATCTATCCCTTTGTCCTAGTTGATGCTTATTCACATCTCATCACTAGTAGCGTTATAAACCCGAATGGTTTTTTACGTCATCTCTTACATTTACCGAACCTCAGTCACTATTTACCCTTATTCCTAAATTTAAATAATTTATTGGAGTTCGGTATTTTATTACTACTTAGCTATCTTATTTCACAAAAATTCCAGTCGCAAGCATCTTTAGTCACACATTGCTGCACTTGCTTAGTAATTATTTTAACTTGTTTAAACCATGATACCAATCTTTATCTGAATCAACCACCGATTTTATTGGTGATTATTATTAGTTTGATGAGTTCCTTAATTTTAAGTCGTCTCCACTGTCCCACCTTGATTATTACTGTGGCTATTATTTTAGGCTATAGCTTAAATTGGTTAAACCCTTTGAGTTGGTTCAATAATATTCCTGGTATTTCCACTAATGTTCAAAAAATTCAACCACTCAGTTTATTTTTTCTGACAATTATTCGTTGTCTGGGCAGTTGGCTCGGGCTCATCAATCCCTTTAATGCTAAAAGTCAAGCCATCAACTCACCCGCAGCTACTGCCAATTTGAGTGCTGCTTTATCACATCAAAGTTTGCCTTATCCATTGAATACCCATTCGCTTTATACTAGCTATGCCTTTTTAGGAGGAATTGGGTGCTGTTTGGGGTTAATTTTTGCGCTTTTGTATTATCATCGCTACCAAATCGTGCTCGAAAATTTGATTCCCAGCATGTTTGGACTGAACGCCCCATTACTCATTAAACTACCAGTCTTATTCAATTATCGCTTCCTAATTCCCTTTATTGTGAGTCCTTTAGTCAGCATGTTGATTGGTTACTGTTTCATTAATTTGAAATGGGCGTCACCTGCCATTTACCAAATTTTTGCCGGCACCCCAACTTTTCTTTGGAACTTTTTAGGAACCAATGGCAACTGGGCAGCTTTGTTCGCGACTCTTTTAGCCATCCTTAGTTCCACTTTAATTTATTTGCCATTTGTGAAAGCGGAGGTTGCCCATGAAAAAATCACTATGGATTAAAATTATTCTCTTGATCTTTGTCCTCAGCAGTATTCCTGCCTATTTTCAAATGAAGCAGGCTGTTTATAGTGAAAAAGCGTTCCACAATTCAACACTATCCCCGGTGATCTTTATCCCTGGCAGTTCTGCTTCACAAAATCGCTTTGATGATTTATTAAAGCAATATAATACCCCTAAAAAAAGACATAGTATTGTCAAAATTACGGTGCGGACGAACAATCACTTGCATGTGACGGGTAAAATTACTGCTCATGATAAACAACCTTTTATTGTGATTGCTTTTCAAAATAACGCTGACGGATACCAGAATATTAAAAAGCAAACTTACTGGCTCAAATTAGCTATCAATTATTTAACTGCTAATTATAACTTTAACAACTTCTCTGCCGTCGGTCACTCTAACGGCGGCTTAATTTGGACGTGGTATTTAGAAAAATATTTTAATCAAAACGCTTTGCGCATCAATCATTTAATTACCATTGGTACGCCCTACAATTCTTTAGAATCCAATATCAAAAATCAAACCGCAATTTTCCACCAATTACACCAGCACCGCCAACAATTACCCAAGAATTTAATTGTCGATTCCATTGCGGGCACTAAAAATTATCAAGATGATGGCACTGTACCTTATCAAAGTGTCGAAGCGGGTAAATATATTTTTCAAAATACGGTCGCTAAATACACACAGGCCACCGTCACTGGTGACGATAGTGAGCATTCCAGTTTATTAGCTAACCAACAAGTTCGAAACATTATTCGTGAAAATATCTTGAATCAATTTAATTTTAATAATGAAAAAAAGCCATAACTTTTGTTATGGCTTTTTTAAAGGGATATTACTTCAAGTAATATTTATCATCAGTTCACATCTAATGATAAAAATGTCACCATATCCGCTGGCTATTGTTATTAATAACAATCGACATTCCCAGAATCATCACTAAAAAGTGATCACTCGACTCATCGCATATCATCAATTTATCATGAATAACGCCGAAATGCAAGATCTACAATTAATTGGGCTAAGATATAGCCCATTGCAATTGCCCCAATAATTAAAATGACTAGCACTGTTAAATGCAGCCCTTCGAAGATTTGTCCAAAAACCAGTGCTCGTACAGCTTGATATGCGGTTGCTCCAGGAACTAGTGGCACCAACGCTGGTATATTAAATAGACTCACGGGCATCTTTTTATAACGCGCACATAAATAACTAACAATTCCAATCATTAGTGCCGCAATTAAGTTAGCGAATACTTTACCTGATTTCACAAAATTACTTAAAATCCAATAAATCATCCAGCCTAATGATCCACAAACACCACTAGTAATGAGCGCTGTGCGCGGAATATTAATACAGAGTGCATATCCAATGGTGCCGACAAAGCTAAATGTAATTTGAATAATAATTTGAATCGCATTTAGTATCATATACGAAACTCCTTTCTTTAAAAGAATCTCAGTACCATTGCGATACCGCCGCCAATCGCCATTGCACTCAAAATCGCCGAACCCATTCGAGCTAACCCTGATATTAAGTGCCGTGCCATCAGGTCGCGCAGTGCATTCGTTAACGATACTCCTGGCACTAAGGGCATCACAGCACCAATAATTAAGTAGTTTAAATTATTTACACAGTGAATTTTTTGAAGCACAACGGCTAAAAGCGCAATAGTGGTTGCTGCTAAAAAAGTACTGATAAAACTAATATCAATCCATTGTTTGACAAAATAATCAATTAAATAACCAATCATTCCTACAATTCCTGCAGGCACAAAATCAACCCAATCATATTCGCCCACAAATAAAATCATCAAGGTGCAACTCAACAAAAAAGCGCCAGCTGCTTTTAACCACAATGGAAAATCTAACATCGACCGCTCAATTTGCTGTAACCCTTGTTCTAATTGCTCTAAAGTTAATTGTTCAGCCACAAATTGACGTGATAATGAATTAACTTCCGTCACTTTATATAAATTAGTCGTTTCGTGGTTAATTTGCACCATTCTTGTATTAGTCAAACGATCAGCGCTTAAAAAAATTCCCGTCGGCGTCGTATAAATCTCCGGGTGTTCAATTCCACCCTTTAGCAAAATTCGTTGCATTGTATCCTGGGCACGATGCATTTCTGCTCCGGATTCAATCATAATTTTTCCCGCTAATAATCCGACGTCAACTATTCGTCGTTGTTGTTTGTAAGCCATAATCAGTACTCATCCCATTCTTTTTAAAGACACAAAAAAAGATTATCATTATTAAAATGATAATCTTTTTTAAACAGCATGGCAACGACCTATCCTCGCAGGTAGTTTCCCACCAACTACTTTCGGCGCTGAGAAGCTTAACTTCTGTGTTCGGCATGATTCCAGGTGTTTCCTCCTCGCTATCGCCACCACACTTGCTCTCTTCTTACCTTCTGAAAGAACCTTAGTCCTCTCAAAACTGAATATTATGTTCTTACTCGACACCCTTGGTTAAGCCCTCGACCGATTAGTATTGCTCAGCTCCATGTATCACTACACTTCCACTCGCAACCTATCTACCTCATCTTCTTTGAGGGGTCTTACTTCATTACTGAATGGGAAATCTCATCTTGAGGTGGGTTTCACACTTAGATGCTTTCAGCGTTTATCCCTTCCATACTTAGCTACCCAGCTATGCCTTTGGCAAGACAACTGGTACACCAGTGGTATGTCCATCCCGGTCCTCTCGTACTAAGGACAGATCCTCTCAAATTTCCTACGCCCGCGACGGATAGGGACCGAACTGTCTCACGACGTTCTGAACCCAGCTCGCGTACCGCTTTAATGGGCGAACAGCCCAACCCTTGGGACCGACTACAGCCCCAGGATGCGATGAGCCGACATCGAGGTGCCAAACCTCCCCGTCGATGTGAACTCTTGGGGGAGATAAGCCTGTTATCCCCAGGGTAGCTTTTGTCCGTTGAGCGATGGCCCTTCCATACGGTGCCACCGGATCATTAAGCCCGACTTTCGTCCCTGCTCGACTTGTCTGTCTCGCAGTCAAGCTCCCTTCTACCTTTACACTCTACGAATGATTTCCAACCATTCTGAGGGAACCTTTGGGCGCCTCCGTTACTGTTTAGGAGGCGACCGCCCCAGTCAAACTGCCCACCTGACACTGTCTCCCGCCGTGCTTCAACGGCGCGGGTTAGAGCTTTCATATAACAAGGGTAGTATCCCACCAGCGCCTCCTTCGATACTAGCGTACCGATCTCTACGGCTCCTACCTATCCTGTACATGTTACACAAAAACTCAATATCAAGCTACAGTAAAGCTCCATGGGGTCTTTCCGTCCTGTCGCGGGTAACCTGCATCTTCACGGGTATTATAATTTCACCGAGTCTATCGTTGAGACAGTGCCCAAATCATTACGCCTTTCGTGCGGGTCGGAACTTACCCGACAAGGAATTTCGCTACCTTAGGACCGTTATAGTTACGGCCGCCGTTTACTGGGGCTTCAATTCTGGGCTTCGACCGAAGTCTAACTCATCCTCTTAACCTTCCAGCACCGGGCAGGCGTCAGCCCCTATACGTCATCTTACGATTTTGCAGAGACCTGTGTTTTTGATAAACAGTTGTTTGGGCCTTTTCACTGCGGCTGGCTCTTACACCAGCACCCCTTCTTCCAAAGTTACGGGGCTATTTTGCCGAGTTCCTTAACGATAGTTCTCTCGCTCACCTTAGGATTCTCTCCTTGACTACCTGTGTCGGTTTGCGGTACGGGTATTCAGTGTCTCACTAGAAGCTTTTCTCGGCAGTGTGACTATTGTGCTTCGCTACTTTAATTTCGCTCCCTATCACAACTCATCCTTCGCGGTTATAAGCATTTGACTCATATCCAGACTCGCTGCTTAGACATGCTTTTCCAGCTGCATGCTCACAATTCATCTCCTGCGTCCCTCCATCGTTCAAACAACACTGAACAGTACAGGAATCTCAACCTGTTTTCCATCGATTACGCCTCTCGGCCTCATCTTAGGTCCCGACTAACCCTGGGCGGACGAGCCTTCCCCAGGAAACCTTAGTCATCCGGTGGACCAGATTCTCACTGGTCTTTCGCTACTCATACCGGCATTCTCACTTCTAAGCTCTCCACCAGTCCTCTCGATCTGGCTTCTTCGTGCTTACAACGCTCTCCTACCACGTACATCTTTCGATGCACATCCACAGTTTCGGTACCATACTTAGCCCCGGTACATTTTCGGCGCAGAACCACTCGACTAGTGAGCTATTACGCACTCTTTAAATGAGTTGCTGCTTCTAAGCCAACATCCTAGTTGTCTGTGCAGTTCCACTTCCTTTTCCACTTAGTATGGATTTTGGGACCTTAACTGGTGATCTGGGCTGTTCCCCTTTCGACGATGGATCTTATCACTCACCGTCTGACTCCCGGAGAAAGATCTTTGGCATTCGGAGTTTATCTGAATTCAGTAACCCATGTTGGGCCCCTAGTCCAAACAGTGCTCTACCTCCAAGATCCTCTTCTCCGAGGCTAGCCCTAAAGCTATTTCGGAGAGAACCAGCTATCTCCAAGTTCGTTTGGAATTTCACCGCTACCCACACCTCATCCCCGCAATTTTCAACTTACGTGGGTTCGGTCCTCCAGTGCGTTTTACCGCACCTTCAACCTGGACATGGGTAGGTCACTTGGTTTCGGGTCTACGACTACGTACTCTCTTTCGCCCTATTCAGACTCGCTTTCGCTGCGGCTCCGTCTTCTCAACTTAACCTCGCACGCAATCGTAACTCGCCGGTTCATTCTACAAAAGGCACGCCATCACTCTTTAACGAGCTCTGACTACTTGTAGGCACACGGTTTCAGGATCTATTTCACTCCCCTTCCGGGGTGCTTTTCACCTTTCCCTCACGGTACTTGTTCTCTATCGGTCACTAGGGAGTATTTAGCCTTGGGAGATGGTCCTCCCTGCTTCCGACGGGGTTTCACGTGCCCCGCCGTACTCAGGATACTGGTAGAGTGTCTCTGATTTCGCCTACTAGACTATCACTATCTCTGGTTCAGCTTCCCAACTGATTCAGCTATCTTCGACTATCTCACGTCCCAGTCCTACAACCCCAAAGAGCATGCTCTCTGGTTTGGGCTCTTTCCGTTTCGCTCGCCGCTACTCAGGAAATCGATTTTTCTTTCTCTTCCTATGGCTACTTAGATGTTTCAGTTCACCACGTCTTCCTCACTTACAACTTTCGTCGCAGTGTGACTAAGTTTTACCTTAGCCGGGTTCCCCCATTCGGATATCTCCGGATCTTCGTTTACTTACAACTCCCCGGAGCATTTCGCTGTTCGTTGCGTCCTTCTTCGGCTCCTAGTACCTAGGCATCCACCGTGCGCCCTTATTATCTTAACCTTAATTACTACTGTTTCTTACTTTCTTCGAATCTCTCGATTCTCGGTGTCTTTCTTCTCATAATATTCAGTTTTCAAAGTACTAATGTTTGAGAGTAGACCTCTCAAAACTAAACAAAGTTTCTTGCCAACTGCTTTCCGTTTATTTTTCCTTAGAAAGGAGGTGATCCAGCCGCAGGTTCTCCTACGGCTACCTTGTTACGACTTCACCCTAATCATTTGTCCTACCTTAGACGGCTAGCTCCCCGAAGGGTTACCCCACCGGCTTTGGGTATTACAAACTCTCATGGTGTGACGGGCGGTGTGTACAAGGCCCGAGAACGTATTCACCGTGGCATGCTGATCCACGATTACTAGCGATTCCAACTTCATACAGGCGAGTTGCAGCCTGCAATCCGAACTGAGAATGGTTTTTAGAGTTCTGCTTGCCCTCACGAGTTCGCTTCTCGTTGTACCATCCATTGTAGCACGTGTGTAGCCCAGGTCATAAGGGGCATGATGATTTGACGTCGTCCCCACCTTCCTCCGGTTTGTCACCGGCAGTCTCACTAGAGTGCCCAACTTAATGCTGGCAACTAGTAACAAGGGTTGCGCTCGTTGCGGGACTTAACCCAACATCTCACGACACGAGCTGACGACAACCATGCACCACCTGTCTTCCTGTCCCCGAAGGGAACCCTGTATCTCTACAGCTTTCAGGAGATGTCAAGACCTGGTAAGGTTCTTCGCGTTGCTTCGAATTAAACCACATGCTCCACCGCTTGTGCGGGCCCCCGTCAATTCCTTTGAGTTTCAACCTTGCGGTCGTACTCCCCAGGCGGAGTGCTTAATGCGTTAGCTGCAGCACTGAGAGGCGGAAACCTCCCAACACTTAGCACTCATCGTTTACGGCATGGACTACCAGGGTATCTAATCCTGTTCGCTACCCATGCTTTCGAGCCTCAGCGTCAGTTACAGACCAGAGAGCCGCCTTCGCCACTGGTGTTCTTCCATATATCTACGCATTTCACCGCTACACATGGAGTTCCACTCTCCTCTTCTGCACTCAAGTTTGACAGTTTCCGATGCACTTCCTCAGTTAAGCTGAGGGCTTTCACATTCAGACTTTTCAAACCGCCTGCGCTCCCTTTACGCCCAATAAATCCGGACAACGCTTGCCACCTACGTATTACCGCGGCTGCTGGCACGTAGTTAGCCGTGACTTTCTGGTTGAATACCGTCACTACTTGAGCAGTTACTCTCAAGCACGTTCTTCTTCAACAACAGGATTTTACGATCCGAAAACCTTCTTCATCCACGCGGCGTTGCTCCATCAGACTTTCGTCCATTGTGGAAGATTCCCTACTGCTGCCTCCCGTAGGAGTTTGGGCCGTGTCTCAGTCCCAATGTGGCCGATTACCCTCTCAGGTCGGCTACGTATCATCGCCTTGGTGGGCCTTTACCTCACCAACTAGCTAATACGCCGCAGGTCCATCCTTTAGTGACAGCCGAAACCGTCTTTCATTCCTTAATCATGTGATTAAGCACTTTATGCGGTATTAGCAACTGTTTCCAATTGTTATCCCCCGCTAAAGGGCAGGTTACCTACGTGTTACTCACCCATCCGCCGCTCGCGTCCATATCTTCCTACCCGAAGGTATTCCGTTACTTCTGCTCGCTCGACTTGCATGTATTAGGCACGCCGCCAGCGTTCGTCCTGAGCCAGGATCAAACTCTCATTTTTTGTTAGTTTGTTGACTCAGACTTAGAACTCTAACGTTCTTTGTCTTCTTTATTACTTTTAAATTGACAGGTTCTTTTTCAAGAACCCAGCACTTGGCTTTTAAAGAAACTTTGTTCAGTTTTCAAAGATCTACTTAACTTTTTGTTGATTACCACTTGATTAAGCGGCTTATTTAGTTTATCATCTTATCATGAGCTTGTCAACTGTTTTTTTTATTTGCTTAACAGTGACGCGCATGACTCATTGACAACAGAAAATATATTATCAACTTTTTTACCCTTTTGCAACCCCTTTGCCCATCTTTTTTTATTCTTTTTTGCTACTTATTGCTCTATCCCTTGGTATGACTGCTTTTTCATGATATAAAAAAAGCAATTTATTTTTAAAATAAATTGCTTTTTAGTTATCAATCAAGTAATTACTATTAACATTTTCGCCATAAATTACATAATTTTGATTTACTTTTTCCTTAAAATCAAAACCATTTTTCGTCACATTCATTTTATTTTGTCGTGTCTCGACGTTATTAATCTTTTCTTTATCTTGGCCAACACTGGTTCTTAATTTATCCGATACGCGCTGTAATTCTTTAGTTGGCGCTACTTCATAAGAAATTCCGTCAATTAGGGTGCCGTGCCCTTGCAAATGATCAGAGTCCATGTTTTTAGACGCTCCTCGATAATATTGAATTAACGCAGTAATATCATCCAATGATAGATTAGTACTCATCGAATTAGAAATGCTATTCAACACTTTTTGAAGATTAGGTAACGTACTTAGAGAAGTTGCTTTTTTGACAATTGCCATAATAACCTGACGTTGTCGCATTTGCCGACCATAATCGCCTTGCGGATCGTCGTAACGCATTCGTGCGTAAGACAGACTTTGTTTGCCGTTAATGACTTGCTTACCTTTATGAAAACTACTGCCATCGTAACTGAACGCAAACGGTGCATCTACTTCAACTCCACCGACTGCGTCTACTATTTTAGGCAGTGAATGAAAGTCCAAAGTAATATAATTATCAATCTTGATATTAACTAATTTTTGCACAGTTTTCATCGCTGCCTCAGACTCTCCTAAATTATAAGCGGAATTAATTTTCTGAATCACATGCTGGCCGCTTTTTATCCCATAAATTTCCGATAAAGTATCCCGTGGAATACTCATTAACACTGTTTTTTTAGTTTGTGGATTGATCGTTGCCAAAATCATAGTATCTGAATTACCACGATCAGTGCGTCCTTCATCGCCTGTATCTACTCCTAACAATAGAATAGTAACTGGCTTTTTTTGCGCGATCGTTTTGGAAGGTCGAATTGCGGTACTCGGCCGATAAGCATTGCCTAAAGCATTACTAGCTTGCGAGTAAATCCGAAAGCCGTAAGCCCCGACGATAAAAATAGCCATAATTAAAAAGAGCAAAATGCTCTTCAAAAAACGATGACTTCCCATTTGGTGCTGTGATTGCATCGAAACTTTTTGATTGCGTTTCAATAAGGATTTATTTGGTTCTGAATTATTCATTACTTCAATTAACCTCAAAATTCTAAATGATTTACTCAACTGTGAATTTTGATTTAGCGCTAAGCTAAATAAGCTTTTCACAATTTAGATTATTAATTATACATTATCAAAGCAATAATGCAATTCTAATATAAAATAATTTTCAGTTTAGGACTGCGCTACTCCAGCTTGAATCATTACGGGTAAGCCTTGCTGTAGCCTTTGACCTAAATTGACACAAGTATCAACCATAATACTTTGCGCATCAACTACTGAATAATTATGTTGCGGTGCTTTCTCTTGGGCCAAAGAAAGTTCTGTACAACCTAAAATAACCACGTCGGCTCCAAAATCATGCACCATTCGCTTGAGAATCTGATGATATAACTGTGCATCAACTATCCCTTGTTCTTTGATACAATCATAGATCAAAGTCATCACATCCGCCTGCAGCTGTTCATCACCCAACGTATAATCTAATCCCTGTTGTTGTAATTCTTGTTGATAGACTTGATCCGCTAAAGTACCTTTCGTGGCAATTAATCCCACTTTTTGCGCTCGGGGATAGTGCTGTTTCAAATAGCTAACAGCACTCCGGGGCATATGCAATAATGGAATTGACGTCTCTTGTTGTAATTGTTCATAGAAATAATGCGCAGTATTGCAAATAATAACCATAAAAGCGGGCTGTAAGAGTGATTGTTGTTGAATATCTTCTAACAAATCGGGATAAAAATTCGGTTTTTGATGATCCAAAATATAATCGGTTCGATCAGGAATACTAGCATGATTGACTAATAAATAATTTAAATATTCTTGATCCTTAATTGCAGGGGTTCTTGCATTTAACAGACGCACAAAACTTTCCGTGGCTGCCGTGCCCATGCCGCCAATAATTGTAAAAAAGTCTTTCATCGCTATCCCTCAATTTCCTGAACTATCTGTTGTGCCACATTTAAGTCATTGGGATAATCCACATTCACACCACGAATTTTTTGGTACTTATCTTCACCTTTACCAGCTAACACGACAATATCTTGCGGTTGACTAGTAGTAATCGCCGCTTGAATCGCCTGCTGACGATCTAGAATAATTGCCACTTGCACTTTCGTATGATCAATTAACTGATTGATTTCTTCACAAATAGCTTGAGGATCTTCAAATCCCGGATCATCAGTCGTTAAATACGCCTGATTAGCGTATTTACTTAGAGCTTTAGCAAAGCCCGAACGCCGTGAAACGCCCTTGTCGCCTGTACTACCAACTACCACGATAATTTTGGATTGTGGATTTTCCGTTTTTAAAAAATGTAACAATGCCGACATGCTAGCGTAATTATGCGCATAGTCAACGTAAATCGTGCCGTGTTGCTTGGTTTTAATTGATTCCATCCGCCCCGGAATATGCACATCCATAATAGATGTTTGCGCCAATTCATAAGGGGCCCCCGCAATCCCAGCACCAATAATTGCGGCAGTCGCATTGGCTTCATTAAAGTCACCGATCAAACTTAATTGATAATCACCAGCAATATTCAGTTGCTGAGCTTTAGCACTTTGAGCCCTGATCGTAAATTCACTTTCTGCCAATGTACTCTCTTTACTCTGATAAACAAAGTCCGCCACTTGTTCATTGCCACCTTGGCGTGAAAAAACATACAGTTTAGAACTAGGAGTTGTCGCTTTAGCTGCTAAATATACTTCGTCAAAATAGTCAGTATCTCCATTAATCACACAACTCTTTGAATTTACTAAGAGCTGTAATTTGCAATGAAGATAATCGGCAAAATCGGGATGTTCATTGGGACCAATATGATCAGGTGAGATGTTTAAAAAGAAGCCAACATCATATGTTAAACCATAAACACGGTTACGCTTATAAGCCTGTGATGAAACTTCCATCACCAAATGCGTCATCCCACTATCTACAGCTTCACGCATATCATGAAATAAATCCAGTGATTCTGGAGTAGTTAAATTGGACTTAAATTTCTGACTGGGCTTCGGTCCTAAAATCCGATCAATCGTCGAAAATAAGGCGGTCTTTTGATTCGAATAATTTTGCAAAATTCCACGTGTAAAGTAGGCCGAAGTCGTTTTCCCTTTAGTTCCTGTAAAAGCAATAATAAACAGATCATTCTGTGGGTAACCATAAAAAGCCGCCCCTAATAACGCCATCGCTTTCTGCACGTCGGTTACAATTAAGGCATTCATGCCCTTGATATCTGGATATGCTACTTCAGAAACATAAGTTGTTGCTCCATTAGCCTGAGCCTGCTTTAAATAACTTTCTTTAAAATGTGTTCCTTTGCAAAAGAACATACCATCCTTTTGTGCCTGCCGTGAATCGTAAGTTACGGCGGTAATTTCATTGTCAAACACAATATCAGCCTGTTTTAGCAACTTATGTTCCTGCAATAATAAAGTACAACCATTTAAAATCAAAGTCATGATTTATCTCCTTCACTGGTTAAATTTTTCGGTAAGTCAATCTGAAAACAAGTTTGTTGTGCATCAGAGTGGACTGTAATCTGTCCATGTTGCATTTGCACCAAGCTTTTGGCAATGGCCAACCCTAAGCCTGTCCCCCCCGTTTTACTCGAACGAGACTGATCGACACGATAAAAACGATCAAACAAGTGTTGCTGATTTTCTGGAGCAATCGCTTGGCCATTATTAATCACCTGTAAAATTACGTGATCTTGTTGTTCTTTAGCGCACAACCAAATATGATCGGCACCTTGACCATACTTGATGGCATTAATTACTAAATTATTAAAAACTCGCCCAAGCTTTTGACTATCAGCTTGCATGATTAACTGCGGAACATCACTGACCACTTCCATTTGAATATGCTGTTTTTTAGCTTCTAATTCAAAATCTGCATCAATCTGTTCCAGCATTTGAATCATATCGAATGTTTGAATATTTAATTTAGTGTTCGAGTTATTAGCACGAACATATTCAAATAAATCATTCACTAACGAACGTAATTGTAACGATTTTTGATAAGCAATATGCACGTATTTTTGCACATCGGCCGTTGACGTTTGCGGATTTTGTTCAATTAAACCTAAAAAGCCAATAATTGACGTCAATGGCGTCCGTAAATCATGACTCACATTAGTAATCAATTCGTCTTTACTTTGTTCCGCAGCCACTTGATTTTTCATGGATTCACTGGCGGTTTGCATCACTTTATCCATTTGCTGAATTAATTGTTGTAGTTCCAAAATAGTAATGCCATCAGCACTAGTCGCTTCGCCACGCGCCAAATGTTGCAGATAATACTGTGTACGATGTAATTGGCGTTGATACAAATATTGATAGGCTAAAAGAATTATTATTAACCCATCTAACAATCCTATCAGCCACCATAACTGGGGCGTTTGATTAATCATCGTGGCCCATTTGAGTTCACCGCCGACGGCCAATACGAAAATAATGGTCGTTATATAAACTACCCACCGACGGGATAGCATTGCCTTCATGTTTAAGCCTCCACTTTGTAGCCAACACCCCAAACGGTTTCGATGACTTGTTCACCATTAGTTGCTTCTTCTAATTTATCACGCAAATGACTCACATGAACCATCACTGTTTTGGCAGAAATCACACTTTCTTGCTTCCAGACACGCTCAAAGATCTCATCTGCAGAAAAGACGCGATTAGGATGACTGGCTAGTAAATATAAAATGCCAAATTCCAATGCTGTGAGTTGCACTTTCACTCCCGCATTGGTCACGACTTCGTGGGAGCTTTTATCGATGGTAATTGGTCCAATTTCTAATTTATCTGGTAAAATTTCGTGACCTTGAGCATGGGTCCGGCGCAACAAAGATTTCACCCGGGCCATCACCTCTAACGGATTAAAGGGTTTAACCACATAGTCATCAGCACCCGTAATTAGTCCTTGGATTTTATCCAAATCACTAGTTTTGGCAGAAACTACAATAATGGGAATTTGTGAATCCTTACGTAATTTTTTAATCACTTCAATTCCTGACATGCCGGGCATCATAATGTCTAATATTAAGAGTGCAATATCCGGATTAGCTTTTAATTGATCGAGCGCTTGTACACCAGAATTAGCAACAACTGGTTGATAGCCTTCATTTTTTAAATAAATGCTGAGCAGTTCCACAATATCTTGGTCATCGTCTACCACTAAAATTTTCAACAATTATCGCCTCACAAGTTAACTTATATCTCCCAAACTTAACCATATCATACCATATCTTAAGAAACGCTTATTGCCGCACATTACTCTGTTTGAATTGATGCCAATCCCAAATTGTTAAAATTAATAATAAAATACTCAATGTTAAAGCTGATTTGCCACTAGCACCGAGACTTAGTGGTTGCATGACACCACTTTTAGCGGCAAAGCTCAAACTCACATGTAAGATTAACCAACCACCAAAATACCACAGTAAGTTCCAAACATTACCCCACTTAATTAACTTTTTCCCAAAATGATTCGGCATCAAGGCGCCCAAGATAATCAATAATGGTCCGGCAGCAATAATCCATAATCCTAGATCCGGATTAATTTGAAAATGTAAGTAATAATTTAACAAGTTAAGTGCTTGTTTAATAGTCTGCGCTAAAGAGAAATTAGTCACCACATTGCTGCCAAAAAAGTTATTACTAAAAAAGTTTGGCCAGTAGCTGCTACTCAATAAAATACCTGCAATAATTAATAACAGCCACGAGCGCTGATTTTTTGACTTGGTTGTTGGCGCAACCGTTGACACTTCTGTTACTCCCGCTTGAGTTTGTGGTTGTAAGGGTTTGGTAAAATTCGGTTGTTGATAGTGATCAGCGCGCGCTTTGATCATTGGACGCCGTTTAATAGCCGCAGAAGTTGCCGGCTGTTTGCGGCGAAAAGCATTCCGGATTTTTTGATCCAGATTAGTTTGCCGCCGATTAGCGTGCCAATAACCGGCCGCAATCAATCCCAGTGCGACCACTAAGCTCAACCATTTACCGATATAAACATAAGTCAAAATAACAAAAATAACGGCTAAAACATCCATAATGGGATTATTCTTGAGCCAGAGCAAAAAACTGACCATAGAATTAGTCGAAGATTGATGATAACGCTGTGCCCGCGAATAAGTTTGATCTCTACCATCAGCATCAGCGTGCGCTCTTTGCGGCTTCGCCACTAATTGATAACCACAGGTCGGACATTTTTTGGCATTAGCTTTGATTTTGGCACCACAGTTGGGACAATATTGCATCAAAATCATCCTTTCAATTTCAGTTATATTAATTGATAATTATAGTTTTATCTTAAAGGATAATTATGAAGAATTACCAAATTTTATCAACTAAATTTTTAAACAAATTAAGCGCAACCAACAAAATAGGTGCTGGCTGCGCTTAATCAGACATTTTATTAAAATTTACGAAATCGTTCTTTGCGCTGTTGCAATAAATCAGACAAACTTAACTGATCGAATTGAGCCAATTGTTGATCAATCAAGGTCTGTAATTGTTTGGCTTGCTCATCTAAAACCGTCTCGGGTAAAACTTGTTCAATAATTTGATTTTGTTTCAACCAAGCGGGTTCAATATGCATCATTTCCGCTGCTTTATTAGCCAGCTTGGAATCTTTCCACATAATAGAAGCAAAGCCTTCTGGCGAAAGAACAGTATACATACTGTGTTCTAGCATCCACACTTGATCAGAACAGGCCAAAGCTAACGCGCCACCCGAACCTGCTTCGCCAATAATAATAGTTAAAATGGGAACTTGCAGTTGCAACATTTCACTGATGCTCTTAGCCAATATTTGGCCTTGACCTTTCACTTCAGCCTCTTCACCCGGATAAGCACCTGGAGTATTAATCAACGTGACAATTGGTGCACCCATTTTTTGCGCTAATTTCATTACGCGTAAAGCTTTCCGATAACCTTGCGGGGTTGGACTACCAAAATGAGTGGCTAGGCGTTCCTCTAATTCCTGACCTTTATTCGTGGCTACTACCGCCACCGTCCGTTGCTTGAGCTTAGCAAAGCCGGCAATAATCGCCGGATCATCACTATCCACTTGATCGCCATGTACAGCAAAAAAGTCCGTAAATAATTGATCAATCAGCGGTTGCAAGTCAGCTTTCCTATCACTTCGCGCACCTTCCATGATCGTACTAACTTGTTTACTCACTTTGCGCAGCTCCCTTCCACTTTTGACCAGCAAAAATTGTCAAGATTTGATCTAATTTCTGTAGTTGTTGTGGTCGCGCCACAATTTCATCAATAAAACCATGCTGATAAGCGTTTTCTACACTTTGAAAATCTGAAGGCAATTTCTTATTGATGGTTTGCTCAATGACGCGCCGCCCAGCAAAACCTAACAACGCTTGGGGTTCTGCTAGCGTAATATCAGCCTGTGAGGCAAAGCTAGCTGTTACGCCTCCGGTAGTAGGATCCATGATCACTGCCACATACAATAATCCAGCTTGGCGATGTTCATTAATTGCTTGCGAGATTTTCGCCATCTGCATTAAGGAATGAATTCCTTCTTGCATCCGAGCACCACCAGAAGCAGTGAACATAACAACTGGTAATTTTCGTTCTGTTGCTTGCTCAAATAAACGGGTAATTTTTTCACCAGTAGCTGTTCCTAAACTTCCCATAATGAAGTTAGGATCCATAATTCCTAAAGCCACATCATGTTGAGCCAACTTGGCTTGTCCAGTTAAAACTGAATCCAACAATTTTGTCTTCGTCTGAGCCTTATGCAATTTCTCTTGATAATCTGGAAACTTTAAAGGATCAGTCGTGGCTAACTCAGCATCCCATTCTTGAAAATCTTTCGTTAACATCTTCAAGCGTTGGCGAGCATTCACCCGAAAACCATAACCACATTCCGGACAAACTTGAAATTTACCGGCCCGCCGAAAATAAAACTTACTGCCACAATGAGGACAATAACGAAAAATTCCTTGTGGAACATTATGATAATAACTATTTAAGGCTTGAATCGGATGAGGCGCAAAATGATTTTCACTCATCGTCACTAGCCCCCTTTGAGGATTGTGCCATATATTGCGGTAAAAACTTTTGATCAATATATGTGGTCAAATAATGACCTTGGCGAACTTCCTCTTGTTGTAATAATTGAATCAAGAAATCATCGTTCGTCGTGACACCATCAATTTTGAATTCTCGCAATGAATTAATCAAACGGCGCAAAACGACCGGGCGCTGTGAACCAAAAGCAATAATCTTAATAATCATTGAATCATAAAATGGTGATATCTGATCACCACTGTTCACGCCACTTTCAACGCGAACCCCTAGCCCACCGGGCCAGGACATTTGCTTAATCTGACCAGCCTGCGGTTGAAAATTCTTTTTCGGATCTTCCGCATTAATTCTCGCTTCGATAGCTGCACCATGGATCTGCACATCCGCTTGCGTCATGGACAAATCAGCGCCTGCAGCAATTTTTAATTGCTCTTGCACCAAATCAACTTGCGCTACTTCTTCAGTAATAGAATGTTCTACCTGAATCCGCGTATTCATTTCCATGAAATAAAAATGATGTTGCGGATCCATTAAAAATTCAATCGTCCCTACATTTTGATAGTCAATTGCTTTGACTGCGCGAATGGCTAACTGCTGCAAATGTTGCCGTTCTTGCTCATTAATCTCTACGCAAGGCGTTTCTTCCAAAACTTTTTGTTGCCGTCGTTGTAAGGAACAGTCTCGTTCAGGCAAGGCCACCACGTGCCCTGCTTGATCAGCCATAATCTGAACTTCAATATGCTTAGCAGGAGAGATAATCTTTTCCAAATACATGCGGTCATCACCAAAAGATAACTTTGCTTCTTCTTGCGCTTGCACAAAAGAATCACTTAATTCTTCTGGTTTAAAAACTTTACGAATTCCTTTACCGCCACCACCAGCAGCGGCTTTGAGCATGACTGGATAACCGACTTTTTGGGCAATTGCTAATGCTTCTTGCGCATTAGCGACAAAACCTTCACTACCCGGAATAACCGGCACCTCATTTTGTTGCATGGTAATCCGCGCATTAGCCTTATTACCCATCAACGCAATGGTTTTGGCCTTAGGACCAATAAAAGTCAACTGACATTCTTCACACAATTGTGCAAATTCCGGACTTTCGGATAAAAAGCCATAACCTGGGTGGATTGCTTGCGCTCCTGTTAATAAAGCCGCACTCACAATGTTTTGCATATTCAAATAGGAATCAGCTGGTTGTGGGCCACCAATGCAAACTGCTTCATCGGCTTCTTTCACATGTTGTGCATTTTTATCAGCCGTTGAATAAACTGCTACTGAGGTAATATTTAATTCGCGTAAAGCGCGAATAATCCGCACAGCAATTTCCCCACGGTTGGCAATTAAAACTTTTTCCAACATTTCAACTCTCACCTACTGTACGGCAAATGTTAATTCACCAGAACAAGCAATTTGGTCATCAACATAAGCAGTCGCTTTACCAATACCAATATTTCCACGTAATTTATCTAATTTAACTTCCAAACGTAAACTATCGCCGGGACGTACCATTTGCCGGAATTTAACTTTCTTAACACCACCGAAATAAGCGGTCTTGCCTTTAAATTCAGGCATCGTTAATAAAGCAATTGCCCCTGTTTGTGCCAAAGCTTCCAAGATTAAAGCTCCAGGCATCACGGGGTTACCCGGAAAATGTCCCTGGAAATAACTTTCATTGACAGAAACATTCTTGCGACCAATTGCATATTGACCAGGTTGATAATCTAGTACTCGATCGACTAATAACATTGGGTAACGATGTGGTAAAATTTCTTGAATTTGGACAACATCTAAACTTTGTTTATTTTCATTTGCTTCCATTAATCTTCTGAGCCCTCCTAATTGGGTGTGACAGTAAATAGGGGTTGATCATATTCCACAACCTCTTCATCAGAAACTAAGATTTCACTAATAGTTCCCTTAATCTCACTCTTAACTTCTGTCATCATCTTCATTGCTTCAATGACACAAACAACATCGCCCACTTCTACTTGATCCCCAACTTTTTTAAATTGTGGTTGGTCAGGAGAAGATTGGAGATAAACAATCCCAACTAAAGGCGACTTGATTTGCGGCAATTGTGCTGTATCTTCTACCACAGTAGCTTGATTATCTGGTACTACTGAACTAGGAGTTACGGTGGCTGGAGCAGTTTGACTTTGCTTGCTCAAATACAAATGTCCACCATCAAAATCCAAATCTAATTCATTAATGTTACTTTGATTAACTTGCTTCATGAGAGCTTGAATTTCTTCAAAAGTCATTTAAGCTTGCCACCTTTTCATTGCTAGAACTGCATTATGACCACCAAAACCAAAGGAGTTGCTGAGTGCATAATCAATTGTCCGTTGGTTATTGTTAGTTGTTACTAGGTTCACATCACAGTCTGCATCTTGATTCATAATTCCAACATTCACTGGCAATTGTCCAGATTGTAATGCCAAGGTTGTGGCAACTGCTTCGACTGCACCCGCAGCGCCCAATAAATGACCAGTCATACTCTTCGTACTGGAGACTAAAACTGAACTATCAGCACCAAAAACTTGATTAATAGCCTTTGATTCTGCCGAGTCATTGCCTTTAGTTCCCGTGCCATGAGCATTAATATAGCCCACTTGTTGCGGCGTGATTTGGGCTTCTTGCATAGCTAAACTCATTGCCCGCGCCGCTTGGGTACCTTTCGGGTCTGGAGAAGTAATATGGTAAGCATCAGATGTTGTTCCATAGCCAACAATTTCACCCAAAATTTCAGCACCACGTGCTTGCGCATGTTCTAAAGATTCCAAAATTAACGTTCCGGCACCCTCGCCCATCACAAAGCCTGAACGACTTTCGTCAAATGGTAGGCTAGCTTTGGTCGGATCAGTGGCCTTAGACAAGGTTGACAAAGACGCAAAACCTGCAATCCCAATCTGATTAATGGAAGCTTCTGAACCACCAGTAATCATAACGTCACTACGTCCATCTTTAATTTGACGGTAAGCTTCACCGATCGCATTCGTACTGGAAGCACAAGCAGTCACAATTGTCGTACTAATATTATGGGCCTGGTAACGCATAGACAAATTACCAGCTGCCATATTAGCAATCGCAGTGGGCACAAACATTGGCGAAACCCGATCCGCACCCTTATCATGC
This sequence comes from Bombilactobacillus sp. ESL1187, assembly GCF_058107155.1. Taxonomy (NCBI): domain Bacteria; kingdom Bacillati; phylum Bacillota; class Bacilli; order Lactobacillales; family Lactobacillaceae; genus Bombilactobacillus; species Bombilactobacillus sp. ESL1187. Next base: position 877,886 of record NZ_JBYLTZ010000001.1, on the reverse strand, counting down.
ATTTTGATCACTTGTTGTTGAATTGTCGTTAAACCGCCAATACCAGAACCCCAGATTACGCCTAAACGATCGGCATCAGTATTCTCAGCATTGATTTGGGCTTGCGCCATGGCTTCATCGCTAGCATAAACCGCATATTGGGTAAAAGCATCCATGCGCTTCGTATCTTTTTTTGTTAAATGCTGTAACGCATCAAAATCATCTAACTGTCCAGCAACTGTAACTCCTGTACTAGTTGCATCAAAATAAGTAATTGGTTCAAAACCAATCTTTTGTGAATTTAAACCTGCTTGAAAACTAGCAACATCGTTACCGATAGGGGTAACAGCCCCTAGTCCTGTTATTACTACTCTTGTCATAATGATTCTCCTTACTGCATTGTTAAGCCGCCATCGACCGTCAATGTTTGGCCAGTAATATAATTATTTTGAGCCAAAAAGACAGCAGTTTGGGCAATTTCTTCAACTTGACCAAAGCGCTGTAGTGGAATTTGTTTAATAATTTCTTGTTGCCGTTTATCACTTAATTGCTGCGTCATTTGGGTATCAATCATTCCGGGAGCAATTGCATTACAACGTAAATTACGCAAAGCCACTTCTTTCGCAACTGATTTCGTTAACCCAATGATGCCGGCTTTACTGGCAGCATAATTAGCCTGACCAATATTACCAGTCAAGCCAACAACACTGGCTAAATTAATAAAACATCCCGAACGTTGTTTGTACATTGGCCGTAATGCCTGACGAATAACATTAAAAGTTCCCACTAAATTAGTTTGTAAGACACTGTCAAAGTCTTCTTGTGACATCCGGTTCAATAAACCATCGCGAGTAATTCCTGCATTATTAACTACAACATCAATGTGGCCCGCTGCAGCCAATGTTTGCTTAATTAATTGTTCTGCAGAGTCCATCTGCGTCACGTCAGCACTAATATCAAAACATTGAACCCCAAAAGCGGTAATTTGAGCTTGCACGTCGGCACTAATGGGATGCCGCGCATTTAAAACGATATTCGCTCCTTGCTGTGCAAAAGCTTTGGCAATTGCTAAACCAATACCTCGTGAGCTACCGGTTATTAAAACTACTTTGTCTTTGAGTTCCATTAATCCATTGCCTCCAACGCTGTAATTGTCTGTTGCAGTCCATCATAACTATCAACTTGATAAGTAGGAATCTTCCGCACAATCTTTTTAGCAAAGCCTAATAAGGTTTTCCCAGGTCCCAACTCCAGAACTGCCGTTAAATCTGATGCTTGCTGTTGTAAAGTAGCTGCAAAATAAGTGGTCGAAACTAACTGTTGCGTAAGATTATCACTCAAAGTTTGCGGAGCAAATTCTTGTTTAGTGGTCGTACTAAATACTGGAAATGTTCCGGTCTGCCAATTAACTTTCGTTAAGGCCGAATTTAATTGTGCCTGAATTGGTTGCATCAACGGTGTATGAAAAGCTCCACTAACTTTTAATGGAACAACCCGCAGTTTTTCCTGCTGCTGCTTTAATAAATCAACAGCCCGCTCTACTGCTGTAGGGACGCCACCAATGACAATCTGTTGTGGTGTATTAACATTGGCCACACCAATGGCACCGAATTGACTAGCTTGCTGAACTGCTTGTTCAACACTAGCTAAATCGGCTTTCATAATGGCGACCATTTCACTGGCCGTTTGCTCACTAGCTTGTTGCATTAATTCGCCACGCCGCTTAATCAATTGCAAACCGGTAGCAAAATCAACGTAACCACTGCTAGTTAAAGCACTATATTCGCCTAAGCTTAGTCCTAAGCCAAAGCAATCTTTAGTAGTTAAATAGTCTTTTAATTCCTGATATAAGCTCCAACTCATGGCCAAAATAGCCGGTTGCGCCAAGCGCGTTTGTGCTAACTGATCAGACAAAGCTGCATCATATAAAATACTTGGCAAGTCTAACTGTAAAATTTCGGCTGCTTGATCAATATGCTGCTTAAAACTTGGCAAACTTTCGTACAGGTCCTGTGTAATTCCTGTTTTTTGGGCACCTTGACCGCTAAACAGTAATCCCAACATCTTAATAGTCACCGCCTAAAAGCCGATCTGCCCGGGAATAAACATCTTCCAAGATCTCAGCTGCTGGTTGTTCTTTTTTAACCAAACCAGAGATTTCACCAGCCATATAAGCACCGGTCTTGGCATCACCATCTAAAACTGCACGCCGCAAACTACCATTACCTAATTCTTCAATATCACTATAATTAGGATGCTCTTTAGCGGCTTCAGCTTTTTCTAACTTCACATAAGTCTTAGCCATTTTGTTTTTCAAAACTCTAGATGGATGACCTGCAAAGTCACCGGTAACCATTGTGCTGGCATCATTAGCCTTCAAAACCGCTTTTTTATAAGTGGGATGAACTTTAGATTCGGTAGCTACTAAAAAGCGGGTTCCCATTTGGACACCTTGCGCACCCAGCATCATAGCCGCTGCCAAACCACGGCCATCACCAATACCACCAGCCGCAATGACAGGAATATTAACCGCATCAACCACTTGAGGAACTAAGGCCATTGTCGTTAACTTTCCAATATGACCACCAGATTCCATACCTTCTGCAATCACGGCATCTGCACCAACACGTTCCATCATTTTGGCCAATGCTACAGAACCAACGACTGGAATAACTTTGATATTAGCCGCTTTAAAGCGTGTAAAGTAATCGCCAGGATTACCAGCACCCGTAGTAACTAAAGCGATGCTGTCTTTATATTCCAAGACAACTTCCACCACTTCTTCAACATGCGGTGACAATAACATAACATTGACCCCGAAAGGTCGATCGGTTAAAGACCGCGCAATTTTAATCTCTTCGGCAATTGCAGAACCTGGTGCATTGCCTGCACCAATAATTCCTAAACCACCAGCATTGGAAACAGCGGCCGCCAATTTACCATCAGCGACCCAGGCCATTCCCCCTTGAAAAATCGGATATTTCAATCCCAGACTTTGAATAAATGGACTTAACTTCATGCTTAATCTTCCTTTGCTTCTAGTTGTTGCTTCACAAAATCAACTAGATCTTGCACAGTTTGAATACCATCTTCATTTTCAATTTTGATGTCAAATTCATCTTCTAATTCGTTGATTACTTCAAAAATATCCAAACTATCAGCATTTAAATCATCTTTGATATTAGCTTGTAAAGTAACTTCTTCTTCTTCTTCACCTGTTTGGTCGACAATAATTTCTTTGACTTTGTTAAAAATTTCTTGATCTGACATAATATAAAACTCCCTTATAATTAAAATTAATAAACTAACGCTAAACTACCGACGGTTAAACCTCCGCCAAAACCACTTAAGATCAACTTTTGCCCGCGTTGAATTTGCTTGTTTGCAACACTTTGCGCCAATAGTAATGGTACACTAGCTGCCGAAGTATTGCCAAATTCTGCAACATTCTGCAAAAACTTAGTTACGGGTTGATCTAAATGTTGTGCAATACTTTTAATAATGCGCCCATTTGCTTGATGCAATAAAAAGTAATCAATATCATTCACGTTCCAATTAGCTTTGGCTAAAACACGTTGAATGGAATTGGGTACTTCATGGGTGGCAAAGCGATAAACAGCATGACCATCCATCATAAAATAACGCTGTTGTGGATCAGTTTGATCTTGATTAAAGATCGAATTTAACGGCAAATACCCAGCTGTGAGTGCCGAACTTTGCGCACCTAAGGTTTGCAAATCCTCAGCCACCAATCCTGGATGCTTAGCATCAGCTTCCACCAAAACGCCTGCAGCACCATCACCAAATAAGACCGCGGTTGAACGATCTTGCCAATCAACCAATTTAGATAAAGTTTCCGCACCAATCACTAAACCACGTTGGTAAGTAGTTGCTAACAGTTTATCAGCCAAAGCTAAGCCGTAAATAAACCCCGAACAAGCTGCACTAATATCAAACGCAAATGCTTGATTGGCTTGTAACTTGCCTTGAACTAAAGCCGCTGTGGATGGTGTTTGATAATCTGGTGACATCGTCGCCACAATAATAAAATCTAAACTAGTTGCTGGTAAATCACTAGCTGCTAATAACTGCTGTGCTACTTGCAACGCTAAATCTGAAGTTTGTTGCTTTTGCGCAATGTGGCGTTGCTTAATGCCGGTTCTGGAAGCAATCCACTCATCCGAAGTATCCATAAACTTTGTTAGATCATCATTGCTGACAATCTTGTCAGGTACATAATAAGCTGTTTGCTTAATTCTCAATCCCAATCTGGATTACTCCTTTGTTTTATCGATATGCGCGGGAAATTCTAAAAAGGCTCGTAAATTGAGTAAGGCATGTTCAATAATCTCAACTTGGTTCTCGTCAAAGTTTTCAATAAACTTAGCTACCATTTGTCGATGAAACAAATCATGTGCTCGATAAACTAAACGGCCTTTTCTCGTCAAACCCAAACGCACAATTCGGCGGTCATCATCGCCATGAATCCGGACGACATAACCTTTACGTACCAAATTATTAACCATTGTCGTGACTGTACCAGGAGTAATCATTAACTCTTCTGCTAATTGCGAACTGGTTTTGTGATCATACATAGTAATTGCATCAATGGCGTGCATTTCTTTAACTGAAATGTCCTTAAAATCACTCTTTTTTAATTCCCGTTCTTCAACCCGCATAATATCAGTATAAACCGTGGTCAATAACCGGTTGATCCGTTGCATTTTATCTTTCATTCGTATTACTCCTATAGAATGTCAAAATAACTGCAACTAATCCGTTAACTACGAACCGCATCCTCGACAATAAACATTAATTCCGCTGTCACTGCTGGCTTATCATGAACCGACGCCACGCAACTAACCAAGCCAATATTTTGACGTTGTCTTTTTAATTCCACTTTTAACTGCAACTGATCGCCAGCATGAACATCAAACAAAAATTCAGCCTTCGGAATCCCACCTAAGTAAGCTGTTTTATTTTTAAAACTCGGTGAGCTCAAAATAAAAATTGAGGCTGCTTGAGCTAAGGTTTCAATAATCAACGTTGATGGCATCACAAATTGTCCCGGTCGATAACTGTCAACAAACGATTCATCAGCGGTTACGTTCTTCACCGCTTGAATTGATTTATCGACTTGCATGTCTTGCACTCCGTCCATGAAAAAGATCGGATATCGATTGGGAATTAACGCCCGTATTTCACTTGAATTTAGTTCCATTAAGATTCCAACAGCTCCTTTATTTTATTTCAAACATCAAACTGTTTGATGGCAGTATCATATTGCAACTTGCTTAAAATGTCAAATTTGACTATGATAAAGACCGATTTGAATAGCTTTTAGTTCGTCTCTTTTTACGTAATTATTTTATTTTGAAGCTCAAATTAGTTTACTCATGTGAGGTCTAATTAATTATGCAACATTTAACTTTGTTAGAACAACAATTAAACCAGCAGCTGCCGTTTTTAGCTCAGCAAATTGCCTGGTATGATCAAGTCACTTCCACCAACCAATTATTAAAGCAACAAGTCGCCCGCCAAAAAAAATTTTCACCTCAGCTAGTGATCAGTAATCAACAAACGAATGGCTATGGTAAAAAAGGGCGTAACTTTATTTCTCAAACTGGTGGCATTTATCTCTCACTTGGTTTAGCTTTACCCAAGTTAACTGCCCAAAATCAAGGACTCTTAACAACCGGTATTGCTTGGTGTTTAAATCAGGCCATTGAACAACAATGGCAACTCGAAACCCAAATTAAATGGGTCAATGATCTTTTAGTCAATGATCAAAAAATTTCTGGCATTTTAGTCGAACAGCCGCGTCCCCAAGTTGCTATTATTGGCATTGGTCTTAATCTTTATCAAGAGCACTTAGCAATTGGGGCCAATCTTTTGACCAAACAACCGACTGAGCAAGCAATCTGTCAGTTGATCATCCATTTATTGCAGCAAATCTGGCACTTCAAAGATCATTTTGCGACTGGCTTTTTCTTACCTGACTATCAAGACAAGCTGGCTTGGAAAAACCAGACAGTGCAAGTGCAAATGGGGCCAAAGGTCGTTTACGGCCAAATTGTCGGTGTTACTCAAAAAGCCAGTTTAATTTTACAAACCGCTCACGGCTTACAAGTCATTGCTAGTGGTGATGCCACGAAGGTGCGAACAATTTAATCAATCACTGACGTGGTGCTTATTTTCCTTCTCAAATTTGAGAATTTTATCATAATTAATTTTCAACATTCATCATTAAATACCTCAATTAGGTGACTTACCAAATTGTTGGTAAAATTAAAAAAGAGAAGTTGGGTAAAAAGAAAATATTCGTTGAAATTTACGAAAAATTCTTTTGATCCCCACTTCTCTTTGCTTTTTTACAAAGCTGTTAATACTGCCAAAGCCCCAAAAATCACACCGGCACCATTGCTAACAGCCAATGGATAATCACGATGATCTTTGAACAAAGCATAGATAACCCATAATAAGGTATTCAAGACGGTCGCTAGTGGCTGCGCTGGATTACCCTTCGCTCCATGTAAATTACTAATAATTTGTGGAATATAGGAAACATACATTAAAATCGCTGTTCCCGTAGCAATCCAGCCTAAAGTAGTCATAAATCTTTCTTTTTTTGACATCAACCTTACTCCTCCCAGTTCAGTAAAATAACAATAATGTTTTTAGTTTAAAACACCCTTGATTTAATTTACAGTAAAATTACATATTTTTTTCATGCAAGAAACGGCGCTGTTGCAAAAAGCTCACTTGCTGTTGCAAAATTTTATCAATTTCTTGACTAAACGCTATGCGGGTCATCGGCGCAATGGCTGGTAAATTACTCAGTCGTAATAATTGCGCCAAGCCCCAACTAGTTAGCCGTTGTCGATCATAAATTAAATTTGGATAGATAATCACTGCTTGCTGCTGTAACTGGTGTTTGACATACAGGGCTGTTTGATCTTTATAAAATAAATATTTTTTCAAGCCCCACGGCGCCCAATTGGCCGCCACATACAACATCTTCGTGGTTAATTGTTGTTGAACAATATAATCTGTCACAATCTTGGCTGGAGCGAAAGTCATCGTTTGATAAGTTATATTTTGCCGCGGCTGTTCTCGTAAAATTCCGACTAAATCAATTACCCAATCACATTGGTTTAACCAATATTGCCACTGATCATCGTGCAAAATATCAGTGCTTACAAATTGAGCCATTTGCTGAATATTTGTTGGCAAGTTTTGCTGCCCATGACGAGAAAAACTAATAATTCGCCAAGTCGGATGTTTGTGCAGCTGGCGAATCACTTGCTGTCCTAAATAACCGGATCCGCCCATAATTCCAACTTGCACTCTTTTCACCTCCCCCAAACAATTTAACGAATATAGTATAATAATGATTAATTAGTTTCAAAGAAGGTGCTTAGATGCAGCAAGATCAATTAATGGAAGTGTGTCTTTTAGCCGGACAGATTTTAGTGGAAGCCGGTTCAGAAATGTATCGTGTCGAAGATACAATGCGCCGCATTGCCTTTTGTGGTCAAGAAGTTGATAATGCCGCTTTCACCAGTTTAACGGGAGTTTTAGTCAGCTTTAAAAAAGCGCCATATACTCGTTTTTTACAAATTTCACGGCGCGGCATCAATATGAATAACATTACCAGAGTCAATACACTCTCCCGCCAGTACGAAGCTCAAGAAATTGATTTAGCTACCTTTGAGCAACAATTACGGCAAATCAAGCGCGATCGCCCCTTATTTTCCTTAGCAACGCAAACCTTTGGTGCGGGCTTAGAAAGTGCGTGTTTAATGATTATCTTCACGCAAAAATACGACTGGAAGGATTTTGTGAGTACTTTTATCATTGGCGCTTTAGGTTATTGGATCGCTATCGTAATTGGGCAACACAGTCGTTTGCGGTTCGTCGGCGAATTAATCGGCGCGTTAGTAATTGCCTTATTGGCTATGGGTGACGTTCATTTCTTTGGTGGTAAAAGTATCAATAACATTATCATTGGCGCCATTATGCCGTTAGTGCCCGGCGTCCCGATGACTAATGCTTTACGAGATTTGTTTGAAGGCAATTTGTTAGCGGGGATTGAACGCGGCATTGAGTCCAGCATGGTCGTTGGCGCCATTGCTGTCGGCGTGGGGATTGCTTTTTATTTAATTAGTTAAGGAAGTGCTAGCATGTATCACTTATTAGTACAAATCGGGTTAAGTTTTATCGGCACAGTGGCGTTTGGGCTCTTTATTCAAGTGCCTGTCAAAGCTTTAGGCTGGGCCGGATTTGCTGGCAGCTTAGGCTGGACCTGTTATTGGTTGTTGGTTCAAATTAATGTTGGTAAAATTGCCGCGAACTTTTTAGGGGCGCTAGTCGTCGGGTTAAGTGGACTAATCTTAGCACGGGTAAAAAAACAGCCCAGTACCATTTTTAACATTCCTGGACTCGTCCCATTGGTACCAGGCGCCAGTGCCTACCAAGCCTTGGAACAATTCATGACTGGACAACGTGACAGTGCCTTAACACAGGTTTTACATGTTACCTTATTAACCGGGGCCATTGCTTTAGGCTACGTTCTAGCGCAATTGATTGGGGAAGTTTGGTTTCAACATATCGCTACCAAATTGCGGCACCCAAAGTAAGTTAAATATTGTGCCAAATTTGAAAGCCAAAGAATGTCTATCAATTAAGACATTGTAGTGTTTCAACGAATAGGAACTTGTATCTAACTGTCTAACTACAATTAAGGACTCAAGCAAAAAATGCTTAAGTCCTTAATTTAGGTTAGTCTTCGGCTTTTAAGTGGCATTTGCTACAACATTTTTGCCAAATACGTTTTACAAATCGGTGTCCTTTAGTACTACAATCCACAATCATTAAACTGGCACCAACAATAAACAAACCTGCCAATAACCCTGTTGTCCACGTTACAGGTTGCACGAATAGCCAAGCAATTCCGATACATAACCAAGTTAAGGCAATAATTAATTGGGTAGGATAACGTAATTCAGTTTTCAACTTTGATTTCATAACAATTCTCCATAACGTTGGACGTAAATTCTTTTGACGATTGTTACTAATACTAAATAACAAACTACCGTTAATCCGAGTAACCACCAGAAATTAGTTGGCAAAGGAGCCAATCTTAAAAAGTGTCCAATGGCGGTAAACGGAATTAATGAACCAACCAGGACGGCCCCTATTGTGACAAGTAGTACTGGCTTAGCAGCACGACTTTGCACAAAAGGAATTTTCTGTGTTCGCAAAGCGTGCAAAACTAGAGTCTGCGTCCAGAGAGATTCTACAAACCAACCACTATTAAATATTTGCATAAATTCTTGTTGCGCCAAACCATGAACTTGTCCGAAAGTATGCCCCAGTACTTGTGGGCAAATCACAAAATACATGGCTAAATACGTCGTAATATCAAATAATGAACTCGTCGGTCCCAAAATTGCCATAAATCGGCCAATGGAGCGTGCCTCCCATTTGCGTGGAACTTTTAAATACTCGGGATCCATTCTGTCCCATGGAATAACTAAGCAGGACAAATCATAAGTCAAATTTAAAAATAGTAATTGTAATGGCTGCATGGGCAAAAATGGTAAAAAGATACTAGCACACAAAACGGATAACATGTTGCCAAAATTGGAAGAACACGTCGCTTTAATATATTTCATAATGTTACCAAAAGTTTGGCGCCCGACTAAAACTCCTTGTTCTAAGACCTGCAAATCTTTTTGTAATAAGATAATTGCTGCCGACTCTTTGGCAATATCAACAGCACTATCTACGGAAATTCCTACATCGGCAGCTTTCATGGCCGGTGCATCATTAATGCCATCACCTAAAAAGCCCACTACATGTTGATTTTTGCGCAAAGTTTGCACAATTAAAGCTTTTTGCTCAGGCCCAACTTTCACAAAAACGTTGGTTGTTTCCACCGCGCGTTGCAACTGTTCAGGAGTTAATTGACTGACTTCTTGTCCCGTTAACACATTCTGTACTGCAAAATTAATTTTTTGACAAACAGCTAAAGTTACTAATTGATTATCACCCGTAATAATTTTGACTTGTGTGCCATACTCTGCCAAAGAAGATAATGCTTGTTTCACCGATTGTTTCGGGGGATCTAAAAAGGTTAAATAGCCTAAAAAGACCATATCTTGTTCATCAGCAACTGTTAATTTAGCATCAGCTGAGGCTTGAGGATTGGTTTTATAGGCCAAGCCTAACACGCGCAAGCCGGCTTGATTCAAATTCCTGACCTGTTGTTGCAATTGCTTTTGCCACTCAGGCGTCAAAGCTACAACTTGTCCTTGGTCCTCTACATAAGAGCAAATTTGTAGTATTTCTTCAAATGCACCCTTGGTAACCATTGTGACAGCTTGCTGGGGCACCTGTACCACTGTACTTAAACGGCGCCGTTTAAAATCAAACGGTATTTCATCAATTTTTTGATAATTCGTAACTTTCAAATCCAAAGTTGTCGCAGCTTGGATAATGGCCTGATCCATTAAATTATTTAACCCCGTTTGAAACTGACTATTTAAATAGGCATACTGTAAAACGCGAGGATTGACCTGTTGATGCACATCTAAATAATGTTCTAAAATAATTTGATCTTGAGTTAACGTCCCCGTTTTATCCGTACATAAGACATCCATGGCGCCAAAGTTTTGAATCGCATTTAAATCCTTCACCACCGTTTGCTGTTTGGCCATTGTTAAAGCTCCGCGGACTAAATTAGTAGTCACAATCACGGGTAACATTTCGGGCGTCAAGCCCACTGCCGTAGAAACGCCAAACAATAGGGCTTGTAGCCAATTACCTTTGGTTAAACCATTGAGAACACAAACAATAGGGGCCATAATTGCCATAAACCGAATTAAGAGCCACGATGTTTGACTAATCCCCACATCAAAATTAGTCACAGTGGTTTTTTTGTTCGTTAATCCTTGAGTAACTTCCCCAAAACGCGTCTGCTGTCCGGTAGCCACAACCAAGGCCAAGGCTGTACCACTAACCACATTACTCCCCATAAAAATTAATGTTTTTAAATCAGTAATTTGCTCATAATGAGTGTCCGTTGACTGTACTACTTTTTCCACTGGATAACTTTCACCCGTTAACGCCGTTTGTGATACCAACAAATCGCGGGCTTGCAGCACTCTTAAATCTGCAGGAATCAAATCGCCAGCAGCTAATTTAACAATATCTCCGGGTACTAAATCAGCCAAAGCAATTGTTTGTAATTGTCGATCTCGAAAAACCTGGACATTAACCTGCACTAACGATTGCAATTTTTCCGCAGCATTGCTTGATTGAATGGACTGAATTAAAGTCATGGTGCCACTGACAATAACCATGACTAAAATAATTACCGTCGCCGTGAAACTTTTATCAGCTGGACTGGCTAAAACATAATCCGTCCAAAAAGAAATGACAGCTAAAACCAGCAGTACTAGTGTAAAAGGTGTAGCAAAAGCTCGTAAAAATTGGCGATACACGGGAGTTTTGTGGTGATAAACTAACTGATTACTCCCATACTTTTGTTGAAGAGCTGTCACTTCTTGACTCGTCAAACCGGTTGTTTGCGTATGAAACTGTTGTTGCACCGCCTCTGGAGTTGCTTGAGCCAACTTCAATAATTCTGGATTTGATAACATCAAAAAAGACCTCCTTGTTTTTAAACAAAGGAGGCTCATAAACACCCATTGACTGCCTGATAAACTTTCATTGAAGTTGAGATACAAAGAAAATCTTCATATTAGTAATACAAATAATGTTTCTTCATACCATGCCTAACTGACATTAGTCACAATTTCAATTGATACAGTCAAAAAAAGAAGCCGCAAAAAAATTATTCGCGACTCCTAAAATTTTCGTTTAGCACTACCCGGCGTAAAGACTTAGTCTAGCTACTTGGGAACTTGCCTTCGGTCGGCAAGTTCTGTCCTATACATTGGCGTTTCGCAACGTTTCTGTACAGTAGCATGTGTCCGAATAGGAGCCTCTTTTATTCTTTTAGTTAGTTATCAATTATATATAATACAAATGATAAGTTAACATGGCATAACGGACAAGTCAAGTATTCTGCTTAATTAATTAGAAATCAAGTATTTACCGGTGAAAACTACTCATGCTTTCCTAGTAATGCTATACTAGCTGTGATAGTTTTGACCGATTATTCAGACCACTATTGGTTGGTTGAACTCTGTCAAAAAATTAATAAGGACAACTATATCATGAAAAATTTAGCAATGTTGACTGATTTATATGAATTTACCATGGCCAATGGTTATGATGCAGTTAGCAAAGACAAACAAGGCGTGTTTGACGTCTTCTTTCGCAAAGTTCCCGACAATGGTAGCTTTATTATCGCTGCTGGCTTACAACAAGTTATTGAAGCGGTTGCAGATTTCCACTATACGGATGACGACGTTAAGTATCTGGCTTCATTGAACACATTTAGCCCTAGTTTTTTAGATTATCTCAAGAATTTTAAATTTGACTGCTCCATTACCGCAATCCCCGAAGGTACCCCAGTCTTTCCTCGCGAACCAATTATGACTGTCCAAGGACCTTTAATTCAAACGCAATTGTTAGAAACATTAATTTTAAACATTTTAAACCATGAATCCTTGATTGCTACAAAAGCGCGCCGGATTACTTTTGCCGCACACAACAAACCCGTGATGGAATTTGGTGCGCGCCGCGCCCAAGGACCGGACAGTGCCGTTAACGGTGCCCGAGCAGCAGTTATTGGTGGATGCACCAGTACTTCAAATGTCTTAGCCGCCCAAATGTTTAACATTCCCCCAGCTGGCACAATGGCACATGCTTGGGTAGAATCTTTCCCAGATGAACTTACCGCTTTTCGCCAATGGGCACAAATTTACCCTAACAATGCTTCCTTTTTAATTGACACATATGACGTCTTAAATTCGGGTTTACCTAATGCCATTACTGTCTTTCAAGAATTACAGCAAGGCGGCCAGCAAGTTCAAGGTGGAATTCGCATTGATTCTGGCGATATTGCACAACTAACCAAAAAAGCCCGTCAAGCCCTCAATGATGCCGGATTGTCTCAAATTAAAATTACGGTTTCAAACGCCTTAGACGAACGCGTCATTCAATCATTACTCAATGAAGGTGCACAAATTGATAACTTTGGTGTCGGGGAAAAATTAATTACCAGTGCTTCTTCTCCCGTCCTCAGTGGTGTCTATAAATTAGCAGCCGTCATTGACAATGGACAATTAATTCCGAAGATTAAAGTCAGTGATAATCGCGACAAGTTAACTTTACCAGGTATTAAGAAAACTTATCGCTTATACGACAAGCAAAATCACCAAGCTTTTGCGGATGTGATTAGTTTAGCGGATGAAGTTTTACCAACTAATTTGTCAGTAGTGGACTCCAATCCGTTATCCGTTAAAAAGCAGGTTACTCTGGCCAACTTTGATGCTGAAGAATTATCACAACAAATTTTGGACCACGGTCATGTAGTCAAAAGCGAAACTGACGTGTTCAAAATTCAAAAACAATGTCAGCAAAAATTAGCGGAATTACCTGAAGCCACATTAAGAACGGTTAATCCTGATTTTTATCCGGTTTATATCACCACTAAATTGGCTGATTTACAAACCGAATTAATTCAACAAAGTTTAAACAACTAAGAAACAAAAACCACTGAGTAAGCCAGATTAAAAATCTGATTGCTCAGTGGTTTTTTAATTTCTATACTTTATTTCTTTCCATCACTTGGACTTACGCTTTTGTAGCCGGGAGTTAATACGCTGAACTTGCTGCTCACGGAGCGTTAAAATCACTAACCAAATAATAATATATGTCACTAGAAAAAGTACAATCGTCCAAACAGCAATAGGCCAATGACAAACTAGCATCATCATTAAAAATAAAATCAACATCAAAATGAAGTGTAATCCTAGTGCTATTAAAAATGGAAAGTCAGTATCCATCAAAAAAGATCCTTCACCCATTAATCCACTAAATATGAAAACGCCGCAAACGGTTAGTAAAGAAATATTGATTTCATGAGGAATACATGCCAAAACTAGCAAATAAACCATTGATCCAAATCCGACCCCTGTAATAAACCGTTTGACAGCTTGACGTAATATTTTTATCATAAGCCCAACTTCTTTTCTAATTCTATTAAATACTTCCGCGAAACATCAGTCTTTAAATTAAATTGTAAAATAGCCACCATATTGCCAGCAAAACCCGTTTCCAGTGAATCCAGATAATCCAGATTAATGACACAATGTCGTGAAACTTGAATAAAATCAGCAGTTAATTTTTCTAAAACTTGATATAAATGGCCTTTAGACTCAATGACAGTTTCTTTAGTATAATAGGTTAAATTTTTACCCTGTACTTCAATTTTGATTAAATCTTTCATCTTAATTGTCAAAATCCGATCTGCTATTTTAATCGGTAATAAAGTTTGTTCCTGTAACTCATATTGCTTAATGTAGGATAATAAGTTATCAACCGCCAGTGACTCAGCACCCGCCTTAAGTTCTACCGCAATCTCGTCTTTATTCAGGCCAGGGTCAATGTGTACGCTAATTTTCAAATCATTTCTTCTTTCTTTGATTCATCATTATTGATAAACCCGCAACTAATAGCAAAAGCACAGCTATGATCACCAGTTCTACATAAGTATTCAAGGCATTAGTCAAAAGTTGTCCTTTAATTTCCAAATGAATTGCCAAATCCTGCAACATTTTTAATCGCAAGGGCAAAGCCAGATTGCTTCCCCGCAAATCATTGAGTAAAAGGCTACGTAAACTGGCTGCTTCATAACTACTTGGAATTAATTTTACCAAAGTTTGCATACTTTTGGAGAGCATCCCATAAGGCATATAAGTGGCTACGATAAAGCCGGATGCAGCACTGATAATGGAAGCCCAGTGACTATAAGTTGTACTGGAATTAATGAATAACGCTAGTAATTGATTAGCTAAAGTGGCTGCCAGACCACCAACAAACATGACACCCACTGCTGGTAAATAAAAATCAGCTGGTAGATCAACTTTATCAACTAACTTAAAATAACTACCTGCTAGTACTAACACCAAGATTTGCATTAAGAAGCTAATAAACGTTGCCGCCAAAATATAACTAAAACTCCGTTTGGCTGGTGATACATGGGTCAATTGAAAATCAGCTGCTGTATGAGTTTCTCGATCGATCACGAATTGACTCAATGCTTGAAAAGAAGTAGTAATACCCGCAATGACTATTAATCCCGCCAACATCCACAAATCCAGTAACTGTTTTTTATTAGAAACAACTGGTAGTGACCCCAAAAGATACCTTTGTAAGAAACAAACATAAATAAAAAAACCAATTAGTGCCCCTAAACACGACATCATAGCACCTGTAACATTGCTAAAGTAAACTTTAATATTGCGCTGAACCAAAGCTATCATCATTGCAGCTCCTTTCCCGTAATTTTAATAAAAGCATCATCAATGGACCCTTGCTGGTATTCAAAATCACGGATTATAGTGGCATTATTTTGTAAAACCTCTATCGCTTGTTTACTAGTCAACCCCAATAGTTCAATTTGATGCTCAGACCTTTTTTGTATACCACTGGTAGCTTTAATTTTCTGAACATCATCAGCTTGAATCTTCAATTTATTAGGAGCATAGCGTTTTTTAACGCTTGCTGTTGAACCACTGGCCAAAAGGTTACCATTTTCTAAGATGTACATTTGATCAGCATTTTCTGCTTCTTCCAAATAATGCGTGGTCAAAAAGATTGTTAAACCTTGTTCGCGTTGCAATTTCTGTAACAAATCCCAAATTACTAACCTAGTCTGTAGATCCAAACCTGTAGTTGGCTCATCTAAAAACAACAAGTTAGGTTGGTCAATTAAAGCTCTGGCAATGTCTACGCGTCGTCTTTGACCACCTGATAGAGTGCCATATTTTTGTTTCCAAAATTGCTTGATTCCAATAACTTCAATTAACTCCGCTAACCAGTCTTTGTCATAATGTCTGTACATTTTTGCTCTGGATAAAATATTGCTTTTTACCGATAACCTCTTGTCTAAAACACTGTCTTGAAACACGACACCCATCTTTAAGTCGGCAGCATAGCGAACGATTCCTGTCGTGGGTTTCATCAGACCTGTTAAAATATTTATTGTCGTTGATTTGCCGGCACCGTTAGTTCCTAAATAAGCGACCAATTGTCCAGTGGCAATTTGGAGATTAATCGCATTTAAAGCGACCTTGGAACCATATTTTTTAGTTAAGCCAATAGTTTCAATTAACATTTTTTTCTCCTTTACTAGCAGTTATTGTTAGTATGTCTAAGAAAAGTTAAATTGTCTCAGCATTGGACACAAGTGGTTATTTCTCGATTATTAAAAAGCCAATGAAGTACTTAAAATTTTTTACTCATCAAGTAGTATCTTGCTTTTTCAATCAAATTTTGAAAAGCAACTATTATTTAGAAACAGACTATCCTACTAACTACTATTCCAATTTTTGCAATAAAAAAGATGCAATTGGGACAAAAGATTACAAAACTTTTTTGTCTCAATCGCATCTGAAATAAAATTTGATTTTAAGCTTCAGCTGCTGCTTTAATCATTTCATAAGCTTCTAAGGCTAAATGAATTTTATGACCTTCAATCATCTCTTTAGGCGTTCCTTTAGGAAAATAAACACAAGTCCGTAATTCAAAGCCATTTGGTATATCACGCATTTGATGATGTGCAATATCATGCCGTAAAGTGCCATCCAGTAACCGTGAAGTACCTGCCTTAGCTGGTGGAAACCCAGGATCTGCGGTCACTTTAGTTTGAATCGTGGGATCATCTTTCATCAAAACAACTTCGGTCGGGCCACCATACATTCCCATCGTTTCCATACCCAAATTCTCTGTTACATCACCGTTAGTCATTTTAGTAAACTGAAAATGTTCGGGATTTTCCGACATCACAGATAAGTCACTGCCACTCAAAACAGAAGCTAATTTTTCTTGATATTGTGCCAAAGTCATTCCAGTCACCACTAACGTGGCTCGTGCAGGAATCATTTCAGCTTGTTCATCAAAGTTCTGAACAATATCGCGCCACATTTGTTCTGAACGTTTGGTAGACTCTGCATATAATTGTCGAATCTTTTCAATTCCTAAGTCCGCTTTAGCCTGTAAATTAACCTGAGTAGCTTCTTCATAACTTAGGTAATTCACATCTTCATAGGTTAAATCCCGTCCTTGATATTTGATGTTTGCTCCTAAATGCAACAGTTCCTGTAAAACATGTTTTTCGCGTTCAAATCGCAGCAATCGTAATTGTTGTTCTGAATAATTGTCACCGTCAATATTAACTTTAATCGTGATCTCCTGCATAATAATGGACACTTCCTATTTTTAATTAGGATTACTATACTGTTATCAATGCAGTAGTACAATATAATTTAGTGCAACAGTTTTAACTTATTTGTGTCACTAAAATAAGGGGAGAAAACAACATGTATTATGGAACTAATGAAAATCAGCGCATCAAGCAGCAGTTAATAACTGCATTTTTCCAACTTTTGAAAAAGTACGAACCAAATGAAATTACTATTACTCAACTCACTAAACAAGCCCACACTGCCCGCAGTAGTTTCTATCGTAATTTTCAAAGCAAAGCTCAACTGATTGAATTTTATTTGGATCAATTACATGATAAATTAACTTCAACACACGAATACAATAACCTAAAAGATGTCTTCTCTTATGAACAAGTCGTGCAAAAATTTGCCCAATCACTCACCGTTTTTTTAGAAAATCGGACTTACGTACTTTTGATTTATCAAAAGGGTTACGGATTACTATTATTACAAACTTTAGATCGCTATATTGAAGAATCCATCGGCAATATGCCCGCCAATTCCATTGATCGTTATCAACTCTACTTTTTATCCGGTGCTAGCTTTAACGTTTTAATTCACTGGTTAACTAGTGCTAACCCGGAAAGTCCACAACAACTAGCGCTAACTTGTGCTAATTATTTAACGGGATTTATCTAAAATTCTCCCCACAATTAAATAGTTATTTAAAAAATCACTTAATTTGTCAGATTTAGGCCCGACAAATTAAGTGGTTCTTTTTATTGCAGCTCATTATTTTTTATCACAGTCCTTAAGCTTTTAGGTTAATCTTACGCAACCAGTCTTGCACTTTTTGACTGGCTTCTTGACGTTTTCGTCCTTGAATAGCCAGGCCAATGCCCCGTTTTTCTAGTCCGCCTTCAAACGAAAAGCCTGGCAACACTTGTTGTGCCCGCACAGTTTGTTTAATCTGCGTAAAGCTCGCACCACTACCAAAGCCACCATGGGTATTAAAGGGAATGACAATTTTATTAGTAAAATCGTATTGTTTCAGAAATGTCATGACAATTTGTGGTAAAGCCATATTCCAGGTAGGGGCCCCCACAAAAATTTTTTGATAGTCTTCAAAATTCGTTATTTTCGTTTTAATTGCTGGTAAAATATTTTCATTTTGTTCCAATACATTTTGTCGCACTTGTTCTTCGTAGTCTTGGATTGGTGTATCTTTTCCTTGGATTGCAAATAAATCACCACCAACTAGTTGTTGAATGATCTGTGCCACCGCTTTTGTATTACCCGTTCTACTGTAATAAACCGTCAAAACTTTCCCTGATACCATCTTCATAACTCCTCATTTAGTAATGTGCTCTGGCTTACGTATTAACAACATAGCGACCGACAAGATCAAATATACGACCGCACTAACCCAAAAGAGATTAGTTAATTGACTTAAATGACCAATTTTCTGAATCAAAAGTGCCGTATATGGCGACAATGAACCAGCCAAATTATAAACAATTAATACCAATGATGTTGCTAAGGTGTTACCACTATTTTCTGAATTTATTGTATTCAATAACCAAGGGAAAAACAATCTAATTCCTAAGCCGGTTAAAAAACCACCAACCACTGTCACCCAAGTTGTATTAGAAACAGCAATCAAAGTCATTGCTAATGCTTCCAAGAAAAACGCCAAAACTAGAATTTTATTACCTAGCATTTGAAAAATTTTACCAAACAATAAACCGCCTAACATGGCGCCAAGACTTAATGCCAAAATGACAAAACTAGCTTGCGTTGGATTACCATAGCCTTTGTTGACCATCAAAGTTGGTACTTTAATGCCCATAATCATATACAACGTAATCACTACAAAAGTTAACAGCAATAATCCATAAATATCACGGGATAGACGGGCATGCTTTTGCGTTTTTGTATTGGACTGTACGCGTGATGCTTTAGGCAGCTTGGGTACAAACAAACTAAACATCAACAAGGCCGGAATCGTAATGATATATGCCCAAAAAGACATATGCCAACCAAACTGAACAAGTTGACCCGCAATAAACGTGATTAAAACACCACCTAGTCCTTCAAAAGTACTTTGAAAACCTAACATTTTAGAACGCTCATTATTTTTAAAAAAGTAACTAATAATGGTGACCAAGAGCGAATTGAAAAGGCCAATACCTAACCCTAAAAGGGAGCGCGAAATCATTAATAATGTAAAGTTATTAATAAAAATCGGTGATAACCCGGCAATCACGGTCAATAAAATACCAATCATGACTGTTTGTTTAACACCAATGCGTTTGGCAATGAAATTACTAAATAAAATCCCCACAATTAAGAATAGTGAAGGAATAGTCGTTAACAACTCCACTTGTGATAACGGAACATGTGAAAAAGATTTCGCCAAAACCGGAATATCGGCATTAATCGCTGGCGCAGAGGAGGTAATGACGGATACTAATAAAATAGATAATTTTAATAAACTCTTGTTCTTCATACTGAATGCTTCTCCTTTTTATGACTATCAGTCATTTTTTTGTTAAAAAAATTAATCAACTAATTTAGTCGATTAAATATTCATTAATTGCTGGTATTAAACAGGTCAAACAAAATTCGTCAACTGCTTGAACAGGGTGAAAAGAATTCGGACTCATGGTCCAACTTAAGATAATGCCATAGATTTGCGTCATACTCAGCTGCGTTATTCTTTCAATTGGCGCTGAACTGGCCAACTTATGACATGCAACCAAATCTTGCAGAATATTTTGCAACCATAATAAGTCATTCATCCATTTGCTATGGACATCACTACGATTATCACCATGGGAAATATATCGCACCCATTGTCGAGCTAATTGTACCTTCGAATCAACAATTACTTGCATGAAAGCCGTTAAATAATTCGTAATAATCTCTGCCGCCGTCATTTGTTGTAAATCAGCTTTGGGCACTACTACTTTGTCAAAGTGTAATTTACTAAGTTGTAATATCAGGTCTTCTTTACTCTCAAAGTAATTGTAAAAAGTTCCTTTCGCAATGCCACTTTGATTGACAATGTCATCAACAGAAACATCTTCATACCCGTGCTTTACAATTAATTGATCTGATACTTGTAAAATCTTTTCCCGCGTTTTCTTAGCCTTCTGTTCACGTTTTCCCATTCAAACCACCTTGCTATAAAAATGACTAATGGTCATTATTTTAACAGCGATTTTTATTTTGTCAAATTTTGACAACAAAAAAACACTTGACTCCAAAATCAGAACCAAGTGTTTATTAGTTTAATCTAAATTTTCACCATTAGAGGCAATAACTTGCTTATACCAATCAAAGGACTTCTTCTTGTAACGTTTGAAAGTTCCTTGACAATTATTGTCTTCATCAACATAGATAAAGCCATAGCGTTTTGCCATTTCACCGGTGGAAGCACTAACTAAGTCAATGCACCCCCATGGCGTATAGCCCATCACGTCAACTCCATCATCAATCGCATCATCGATTGCTTTGATATGTTCACGTAAATAATCAATCCGGTAATCATCAGCCACGTAATGATTCTCATCAGCTTGATCCATCGCACCTAAACCATTTTCTACGACAAAGACTGGTTTTTGATAGCGATCAGACAATTCATTTAAGGCAATCCGTAAGCCGGTAGGGTCAATTTGCCAACCCCAATCACTAGACTTCAAGAACGGATTCTCGACGCCACCCATTAAATTACCAGCAGTGGTTTTGTTATCAGAGCGAGTCACTTCCGTCACTGTTGACATGTAGTAACTAAAGCCAATGTAATCAACCGGATATTTAGCCAACAAGTCTAACTCTTCATCCGTATAATCTAAATCACTAATTTGTACACCATTGCGTGCTAATAAACTCTTCGTATAAGCTGGGTAATGTCCACGTACTTGCACATCCGCACAGAAGAAGTTATTAGCTTGATTATCTTGCAAAGAAGCTAATTGATTGACCGGATTAGAGTCATAGCTGTAATTAGTAGCATACAAAATCATGCAACCAATTTGTAAATCAGGATCTAATTCATGTCCAATTTTGACAGCTTTAGAACTCGAAACAAATTGATTATGCCAAGCTTGGAAAATATTCTTCTTATCATTGGCACCATTAGATACGACTAAACCTTGGCCCATCACTGGAAAATGGGCGGCACTATTAATTTCGTTAAAAGTCATCCAATACTTAACTTGCTTATGGTAACGAGTCAAGACAGTTCTAGCGAAACGTTCGTAAAAGTCGATTAACTTTTTATTTTTCCAGCCACCATAAGTGGTTACTAAGTTTAAAGGCATTTCATAATGTGAAATCGTAATGACTGGTTCAATATTATATTTCAAACATTCAGCAATCAATTCGTCATAAAATTTCAAGCCTGCTTCGTTGGGTTGTTCTTCATCACCATTGGGAAAAATCCGCGACCAAGCAATGGAAAACCGGTAACACTTAAAACCCATCTCTGCGAATAATTTGATATCTTCTTTAAAGTGATGGTAATGATCATTACCAATATGGTTGGGATAGAAATACTTATCAGTATCAATCGAAAAATCAAATTCTGGATCATTCACAATAGCCATGCGATCCTTACCGCCGGGCAAAGCATCTGGTAGTGATAAACCCTTGCCACCTTCTTGATAAGCACCTTCTAATTGGTTAGCCGCCGTAGCGCCACCCCATAAAAAGTTTTTTGGAAAACTCATTAAACTTCCTCCTAAATCTTGAGTCATTCTGAGCGGTTAATTTTCAACTATGACTAGCGCTACTGCCGATCATTTGTAAATGATGCAACTGTAGCGCTTACTTTTTAGCATAAGTTGAAAATTACAAGCGAAAGGTCAGCATAAAACTACTACTTTTTATCCGACCAGCAATTTTAACCGCATCTATAGAGAACACTATATCATTTTCTTACATGAAAAATCACAGAAAGTTTTACTTTTTTAATATTATTTCTGTAATTGGCAACTGGTGTCAACAGGCTGACTAACAGCAATAGAACAAATATTTCACCAAGAAAGTGCAATTAATTTTTTTCTTTTCAATGCTTTTTCCAAAAAGTTCGTTGGAAATTCAATTAATCAGTGATTTAGCAGGGTAATTATTATTTAAATTAAATTTTAGTCTGTCAGATTAAAAGTGAATTGCAAAATTCTCCTTTTAGAGTTATAGTGTGGTAGTACACAGCTGATGTGTTACATACTTCAAAGTTAAAGGATGTTGAATATGAAAAAGAAAAGCCTTTGGATAACAATTATTGTCGTCATTATTCTTGTACTAGGTGGTGGTTTATGGTGGCACGGTCAACAAGCCCACTCCAAAGCTGCTGCTAAACCGAAGCACACGCAACATAGTTATGTCGTTCATGCTGCTAGCCCGCTGGAGTTATCTGCCAACGTCACTTACCAACAAAAATATCCGGTCGTGAAAGTTAACGATTGGCAATTATTAGTTCAAAACGGCGCCAGCGTTTATCGCGGTGAAAAATTAGATACTACCGGCCAACTAGCTCCAAGCAACGGTGTCTTTGAACTCGGTAACGACCAAAACGCTGTTTATACGACTCCGTTTAAAGCTCAAGGAACCGTTTCAGAATATGATTTAAATAAAATTCAAGTTGGCGATAATGTTCAGGTCAAAGCTTTAACTGGTAACAACACAACAGCTCAAGCGGCTCAGATCACTTATTTACAGTTAAATAGCGTTAAACAAACGGCGGGCGTTTCTTATTATAATTTTGAAACATCACTTCCCCAAACGTATCGTTTAGGGCAACACGTCATTATCTCCATTCCTTCAAAATACACACAAATTCCGAAAAAATTAGTTCATCATCAACAAGTGCAACTAGCAGACGGGACTAAAAAAGCTTTAGGTCCGGAGCAAATTCAACAAAAAGACCCCCAATATTATTATGTTGACCGTAATTATTTACAACCACAAACTAAATTAATTGACAAGGATAAATAAATGACAAATGTAATTCAACTTTCGAACATTCATAAGTCCTATGATCAAAAAAATCAGTATGTCTTAAGTATTCCCGATTTAGCCATTACTGAGGGCGAGTTCGTGGCGGTCATGGGGCCTTCAGGCTCGGGTAAATCCACTTTAATTAATATTCTCGGGTTATTAGACACTGCTTACCAAGGAACTTATCAACTCAACGGGACCAACGTGAAACAAATCAAAAGTGATCGCCGCTTATCACATTTGCGTAATCAATACATTGGTTTTGTCTTTCAAAATTTCAAATTATTGCGCAACTATACTATTTTCGACAATGTCAATTTACCTAATGTTTATAGCAAAAATCCGTTTCGCTCGCGTAGGTCCAGAATTTTAGAACTCTTGGAGCAAGTCGGCTTAAGTGATCAAACCAATAAATACCCCACGCAATTATCTGGTGGTCAGCAACAGCGGGTATCAATTGCACGAGCTTTGGTTAATGACCCCAAACTAATTATTGCCGACGAACCAACCGGAGCCTTAGACTCAGCCACTTCGCTGAAGATCATGGAATTAATGCAACACTTGCACGCTAAGCAACACAAAACCATCATTATGGTGACGCATAGCGAAATGGTGGCACAATTTGCTGATCGGATTATCAAAATCAAAGATGGGCGGTTATATCAATGAAATTTTTTAACAACCTGCGCATCGCTATTAATAGTGTACGCAAACGCTTCTTCCGTAATCTGATGTCAGTCATGGGCATTATCGTGGGCACATTAAGTGTTTTATTAGTCCTCGGCATCGGTAATGGTTTAAGTAAAACGGTGAGTCACCTCTTTTTCCAAGGTTACGAAGGTGACAAGCTCATGATTGAATATATTCCCAACGAAGAGACTGGGAGCTTTCAAAAATCAGATTTACAACTAATTCGCAATTTGCCCCATGTTCAAAAAGTCACTCTGCCGTCTTACGACATTTTGAGTAAGAATCTCGTTTGGCAAGGGCAAAATAAATCATTGGATTTGGAAGCCATTAAATCTGGGCCCAATGCTCATAAAACTAATGTTATTGAATTAAATCAGGCTTTACTCAAAGATACGAATTTTAGTAATATCCGCGTGGGGGAATATCTCTTCATCCAAGATCGCCCGTTTAAAGTTACCAAACTTTATAGTAAACCCGTGCCCGCCATTGGCTCTGGCCCCGCTGGCGGCAGAATCAGTCAAGATGATTATCGTTTACTCAAGGGACGCCATGCTAACGATTATGATGAAATGGATGTCACTTTACAAAAGAACCTCTCCGCAAAACAAGAACAACACGCCAAAGCTCAAATTTTACAAACGTTAGAGAACAAGGGTTTTTATCATACTTTGGGCGATTATAGTTGTCCGGATACAAGTGGTGCCAAAAAACAAATGGATAAAATTATTAAAATGCTGGCCGCCTTTATTGCCATTATTGCCGGGATCTCATTAGTAACTGCCGGGATGGGGATTATGACCACCATGACTGCTAATATTGCTGAACGTACGCAAGAGATTGGTTTACGCCGCTCCATCGGTGCCAGCAAACATGATATTACGTTGCAATTTTTAATGGAAGGAACCCTATTAACTTTAGCTGGTGGGTTGGTATCCTTATTACTAGCCCTGAGCATTCAAGCAATTGTCAATGCCATGCATATTCAACATTTTGCCATGGATATTACAGCCACCAACATTATTATCGTCTTAGTAATTGTCTTATTAGTAGGCATTATCTTTAGCTATACTCCCGCCCGCCGCGCTGCTAAACGCAATATTGTTAACTTAATTAGGTAATTCAAATCGCTAAAACAAAATTAGTTTAACAGTAAAGCACTAACCGAATTCAATTTTAAAATCTGAATCCGCTTAGGCAAAAACTGTTGACTTTTAAAACACAATCATTAATTAATGCTCGGATGATCTAAGACCCAATGTGAGCATTAATTTTTTGTTTCCATCTTATTATGCGCGCTACTGCCCTGCTGGCTGGTAAAATCATTACTTAAATTAGCAGAGCGTAGTTTAACTGATAACGTATGAAACTGTAAAAAAATGGGATGTTCATATTGTAATTGCTTTTGAAAAGTTGTTAAATTATGCCGCATTTGTTCCGAAATGGGGGCCACAATTTTCAGACTACCTTTTAACATCACTGACGAATAATCTTGTTCGTTAAAGCAAAGTACAGCAGCATTGGCACAATTGGCCAAATTAACCACTGTAGAGTTTTCAAACCGTGTGTAAAACAAGATAGTCGCCACACTGCGTTGATAAGTTAAGGGGGTTAACGAAACAAGACTGGGAAAACCCATTCGATCAATCGTCGCCACTTCACAAACTTTAGCATTTTTAATGTATTGGTTAGCTTGCAGAATTGTTTGCTTCATGTTATCCACCCATTTCCATTATTTGCCCTTAGTCTACAATTGATACCGTTAAATTACACGTTTCAAGTCTTACTTTGGACAAAAAACTAACAAGATTTAAAATATTTCTCACCAAATAATCATATTATTAGACCGCTAACAGATCGCGTGCTACCATAACAATTAGTTGGAGAAAGGATAGTGAAAAATTGAAACGAAGCAAAAAATGGTTTTTAATTATTAGCTTAATTCTTTTATTACCGCTACCGCTCTATATTTTATGGAGCAATAATCATTTGTGGCAACAATATCTAGGACTAAAATTGCCTGATTTAGTCTCACTAAATGATCTTTGGATTTGGTACCTGGTAATTATTAGTGCCTTGAGTGGTTTATTAATAATTGTCTTATTATTAATTTTAATTTTCTGGCCGACACGCAATAAATTTCAATTAATTCATAAACCCACTGGACAAGTCAAAATTACTAATAAGGCCATTAATGGCTTTATCAACGCTTCACTGGCGGACTTACCTTACCTGCAAAATCCCAAAGTTAGTTCCAAATTAACCAACCATCATTTGCGGATTAAAGTCAGCGGGGATTTAGCTCCCGGTGATAGCGTCAAACAAAAGCTAGTGGCCTACTTAAAGCAACTAGAAGATAATTTACGTCAGTTATTAGGAGTCCAACAAAAGCCCAAGATTGAAATTCGTTTTACCAATTTTGAGTCACAGACTGATCCGAAGAAAAAGCGTGTTTATTAAGGAGGCATTCCAATGAAAGAATGGTTGGACCAACACGCTGGCGAAACTATTGGCGTGATTATTGGTTTACTTTTAGCAGTTTGTTTTTTGGTTTTAGGTTTTTTAAGCACTATTTTCTTAGTAGTACTGGCAATCATCGGTGGCCTTGTTGGTCATTATTGGCCACTACTGCAACAATTGCATGATAAATAATTTAATTTTGGATAAAGGAGAAGATCAAAATGGCACAAACAACAAATACGAATGCAGAACAAATTAAAGGTGAATTAACTTATGATTCCAAAGTTATTCAAAAAATCATTGGCATTGCTTTATCAGATATTGATGGTCTTTTAACAATTGATGGTGGCTTTTTCTCCAATTTAACGGATAAACTAGTCAACAATGATGATGTTACTTCCGGTATTAATGTTGAAGTCGGTAAAAAACAAGTAGCAGTTGATATTGATATTGTTGCTGAATACGGCATTGATATTGCCAAATTATATGATCAAATTAAAAAGCAAATTTTTGAAAAAGTTAAATCCATGACTGATTTAGATGTCGTAGAAGTTAATGTCAGTGTCGTAGACATTAAGACACAACAACAACATGAAAAAGATTCCGTTAGCTTGCAAGATCGCTTGAGTGGTTCTGCCAAAGATACCAAACAAAAAGTTGAACAAAAGCAATCCCAAAAGCAACAACAAAAGCGTGATGAACAACGAGTTCAATAATTTTATTTGTGACAAAGAGCGGGTCAAAGCTCAGGATTATAAAGTCATGACAAAAGATTTGTTTAGAAACTGAGTATAGCCTAAATGAAATCCTGAAGTTAGTTTTTAACTTGAGGATTTTTTTGTAGTTAAATGCCAGTTTCTATCCTTTATAAAACAACTCAAATCTGCGTACTATCTTTTCATTTCGCTTTCAAAGCAAAAAAAGACAGCTCAATCTAAATTAGTGAGCTGCCCTTTTTGATTAACTTTTATTTATCCGATTTATCATACACTGGAAAATCGTTTGCTTGACCATAATCCTTGATATGTTCAATAGTCTTTAATTGCTCCATATCAGCGGCTGAAATTTCAAAATCAACTTGCGTATTACTCTTAATATGCGCTGGTGTTTGTGACTTTGGTAATGGTAACAAATTGAGTTGTAGACAATAACGAATACATAACTGTGCGGGCTCAACTTGGTACTTAGCAGCCATTTGTTGTACGAGCGGATTTTGTAAAATCTCACCGTGGGCGACTGGTGAATAGGCTTCAACTAAGATATCCTGCTTTTGGCAGTAGTCAATTAACTCAAATGGTGTATTAGCAATATGAGCTAACACTTGATTAACCATTGGTTTAACCGAGCCATTCTTCACAATATTATCAACGTCTACCTTTTCAAAATTGGAAACGCCAATAGCGCGCAACTTACCAGCTTGATAGGCTTCTTCTAAAGCGCGCCAAGCCGCTAAGTTACCTTCAAAATAATGTTCACCATTACGAAAATCAGACCACGGCTGTGGTGCATGAATAATCATCAAATCCAGATAGTCCAAATCCATTGTTTGCAGTGATTGATCAATGGCAGCCACTGCTTCTTGATAAGACTTGATTTCAGCAGCCAATTTTGAAGTGACAAAAATATCTGAACGCTTAACTCCTGAAGCTTGTAGTGCTTGACCAATGCCGGCTTCATTACCATAAGCTTGAGCTGTATCAATATGACGATAACCAGCAGCCAAAGCTGTTTGAACTGGTTGTTGAACTTGATCATTATCAATTAACCATGTTCCAAAAGCTAACTTAGGAATTTTGACACCATTAGCTAATGTATAGTCTTCTGTTAAAATACTCATCTTCATCTCTCCTTTAATAAAATACTGCGACAAAAACCGCTTAAAAGCTGAGGATTAACCTAAACTAAGGTCTTAAGTCGATTCTTGACTTGAGAGCTTAGTTGTAGTTAAACGCAAGCTTTTGGTTTTTGGAACGCTATATCAAATACTGCGACAAAGGACGTTTAAAAACTGAGCAATAACCTAGACCAAGACTAAAGTCGGTTTTAACTTTAGTACTTGGGCGTAGTTAGGCGCAAGTTTTTGTCCTTTGGAGCGCTATATCAAATACTGCGACAAAGGACGTTTAAAAACTGAGCAATAACCTAGACCAAAACTAAAGTTGGTTTTAACTTTAGTACTTGGGCGTAGTTAGGCGCAAGTTTTTGTCCTTTGGAGAGCTATATCAAATACTGCTATCAAACTGCTGAAAAACTACTCAGCTACGTTTTAATCATAATACTTATAGTTAACTCTAAGTCAATCAAAACGTCTAAAAAAGCAGCGGATACAAAAAAATGCTCGTATTTAATACGAACATTTTGCTTTATGATGCACCAAAAGTCAGAAAATTGTTCCAACTTCTGTTTTTCAAACATTTTATTTTTCTTCTAAATGCGTTTGCGGATCTTGCTTGCGTAAATTAAAAGCAATTAAGACCCCAGCAATGGCTAGAGCTAAGGTAAAGTACAAGCCATAGTGGACACCATTGGTAAACTTCGTTGCCATATTGCCCGCAATATTATGTTGGCCTAAGCTTAAAAAGCTCGTTGATAAGGCCGTAGCCACAGCACCGACAACTTGTTGCATTGTATTTAAAATCGTACTACCATCCGCGGACTCAATTCCAGATAAGGAATTCAAAGCATGCGTCTGAGCAGGTGACATCGCTAGTGGACAACCAATCATTAAGATCACGTGCGCCAAAATAATGTAAAACAGCGTTGAATGTTGATTGGATAATAATAACATAACCACACCTAAAACAGCGATTAAAAAGCCAGCCACAGCCGGTTTCTTAGCCCCAAAAGTATCGTATAAGCGGCCTGCTACGGCAGACACAATCGCGTTAATAATCCCTCCAGGTAACATAATCATTCCTGTTAGAGCAACTGGTAGTGAAAGTCCTTGCTGCAAATATTGTGGTAATAAATACATTGCCGACAAAATAATCGCAAAGTCTAACATGACGCCTAGTGCTCCTAAAGTGAACGCTGGATGTCTAAAGACATGTAAGTTCAATACTGGAGTGGTCAAATGTAATTGCCGCCAAGCATACAAAACTAAGACAATAATTCCCACAACTAATAAACCTAAGACTAAAGGTGAACTCCAGCCCCATTCACTTGCAAAACTAACGCCTAACACTAAGGCGGAAAAACCAACAACGGATTCTAAAACTGACCAAAGATCAACATGAGGCTTAGAAATTTGCCCAACATTTTTTAAACCAAAGATCGCTAAAATTAAACCAATGGCTAAAAATGGAACAAACAACCAAAATACCCAATGCCAAGTTAATTTGCCTAAAATTAAACCCGTTAACGTGGGACCAACAGCTGGTGCTAACATAATCACCAACGCACAAACGCCCATCGCTGCGCCTAATTTATACGGCGGAAAAATCGTCATTGCGACGGTAAACATTAACGGTAAGATTAAACCCGTCCCTAAGCCTTGAATGACTCGACCTAACAACAAAATACCAAAGTTTGGTGCCAGCGCCGCAATAATCGCGCCGACAATAAAATCACTTAACCCAAAAATCACAATTTGCCGTGTCGTAAACCATTTTGTTAATAAACTCGAAAATGGTAACACAATACCAATAACTAACATATAACCAGTGACTAAGAGCTGCACAGTGGCAGCACTGACATTAAAAGCCTTCATTAATTGTGGTAGTGCAATGTTTAATGATGTTTCCGATAACATCCCCACAAAGGCCCCAATTAACATACTAGACATGACTAGCCAGGGTTTTTGCACTTTTACAACAGCTTTCATTTCATCCATGTAAAAACTCCTTTGAATTTCAATTCATTTTTTCGCAACTTGATTATCTTAGCAAAATAAAAAATTTGATGTAAGTTTTTTTTGTAAAAAAATGAAATCAGCACTCCTACTGTCACTCAAATTTCTAGCGATAATTAAAAATACCCTTATCACCAAGGAATTGATAATTACCATCAACCCTGCATAATAAAGGCATCTTTGAAGCACTATAAATAAGACTATTTAAAAGAACAACTTTGTAAATGATCATTAACAACACCAATAGCCTGCAAGTAAGAATACATAATCGTGGGACCGACAAATTTAAAACCTTTTTGTTTAAAATCACGGGTCATTTTTTGCGCTAAAGGTGACGTGGTAGGCACCTGTTCTGGCGACTGCCAGTGGTGATTGTGCACCCGATTACCAGCTAAAGTCCAAACCCATTGGTTGAAAGTACCAAATTGTTGTTGTACTGATAAAAAGACTTGGGCATTATTAACCATCGCCGCTAGCTTTCGTTTATTCCTAATTAAAGCTGGATTCTGCAACCAAGCAGCCTGCATTAAGGGATCTGCCTGCGCAATTTTTTGCACGTCAAAATAACAAAATGCTTGATTCATCGCTCGACGCTTATGCAAGACGGTTTTCCAACTTAAGCCTGCTTGCATCATTTCCAGTACTAAAAATTCAAATAACTTACGATCAGCATGCGTCGGTCGACACCATTCGTAGTCATGATAGCGTATCATTAAGGAATCATCGCCCACCCACGGACAACGCTGAACATTTGGAGAATTAGTTAACTTCATCAAAGACTCCTGGCGCTTGGCGGTTATAATAGCGCAAATAAGTGGCCCCCGTCTGTTCATTGACAGCAACGTTAATTACTCCCGCATTCTTGACTTCACCCACAGCACTCACCATGGGAATGTGAAATAAGCGTTGGATCAAAACACGTGACACAGTTCCGTGACATACTAATAAAATTTGTTGATCGTGATGCTGAGCTAATAAATCCTGCCAAAAGCTCTGTAAGCGTTGCGCCAAATGATCGTAACTTTCACCCGTGCAATACTTTACATAGTCCTCAGTTAAATATCCCAATTCGTCAAACACTTGGGGATATTGCTGGTAAATTAAGTCCGTTGCTTGACCGTCCCAATTACCATAATCAATTTCTTTCAAACGAACATCCGTCTTTATCGGCAAAGCGTCTGCACTTAAAATTTCGGCTGTTTGGAATGCTCTTTTCAAAGGACTAGCATAGATACAATCAATTTGTTTAATATCAAAGCTAGTATGTAAAGTTTGTACTTGCTGAATCCCCACCGAATTTAATGGTAAATCGGTTTGAGCACCGTTAATTCGATTGCTTTTATTAGTATCCGTTTGGCCATGTCGTACGATAAAAATATTTAACACAATAATCATCCTCAACAATTTTAATTTGCTTCTATTATAACAAATCCCGTTGACCGCGACTTGACTTTTCTAATTTTGCACACTATGATACCTACAACGATCCTTTAATGAAAATTAGTTCTGTGAAGCTACAAAGGAGATTCTTAACATTCAAATAAGCGCTGCACCAATTGTTAGTGCCAGCTAATTTCTCACATCCCTTGTAGTTGTTTGGCAAACTATGAGGGATTTATTGGTTGATAACCAGTTTCAAAGTCTAGTTTCAACATGAACTATTGGTATCTAAAAACACATTTTTAAATCAGGGGGAAATTATGGAACTCAAACAGTTACGATATTTTGCCGCGATCATTTCTCACGATAGTTATCGTCAAGCTGCGCAGTCACTGGGAACCGTTGAATCGAATCTCAGTATTCAAATGAAACATTTAGAAAAAGAATTAGGGACCAAATTGCTGGTGCGCGAAGGCCGCACAATGCGCCCGACAGCAGCCGGGTTAGAACTTTATCGCCATACGAAATTAATTTTACAACAAGCCCAAATTATCAGTCGCGCAATTCCTAGTGTTAAGGAAAATCCTTCTTCCAGACAAACGATACATATTGGCGTCAGTGGTAATTACTTAACGCCACTCATTGTGCAAGCGGGTAAACATTTACGCCAACAATTTCTTTTTGAATTTGTTCAATTAGACACCAACCAAATGTTAACGCAATTAAAAAATAATCAATTAGACTTAGCCATTACTCCGCTAGCACGTAGCATCACGCAAGATCCCTTGTTAGAATTCACTTTTTTGTTCACTGATAAAACCGTTGCCTTAATTCCCAAAAAATGGAGTAAGTTGGCTCAAAAAAAGCAAATTACTTTTGCTGAACTTTTCTTAAACCCCTTAGTAGCCCTCAAGCACCAATTCGTTGTGCGGCAACACTTAGACGAATATTTTCTGCAAAATCATCTCAAAGCCAATATTGAATATGAGGTTAATGATTACTCCGCTTGTCTCGCAATTGTGCAGCAAAATGAAATTGCTGGCATGGTGACCGAATATTTTATGCAACAACAAGCACCGCAAAAACAATTGCAAGTTATCCCCATCATCTCGCAAATTCTGCCCATTCAAATGGGCATTGTCAGTCTCAAGCAACCCAACTTGGCGATCCCTGTTAATCAACTCAAGACTGCCTTATACGAAGAATGCTTAACGATTAAATAATCGCAAAAAAACTGAGTCTCCACCGCGGATCTTTCGCCAGTTAAACTCAGTTTTTACATTTAACATTTAATTTTAATTACGCATTTTGAATTTGGTAAGCTAATGCAAAATTGCCTAAAGTTGCTGAGCCATTATTCTTCACTCGCGGCATGGTAATATACTTATCTAAAGCAGGCACTTGTACATAATCATTCAATAATGTTTTAAATTGTTGGCGCACTTTCACTAAGAAATCTTCGCTAATTACACCGCCACCAAAAACAATATTATTTGGCCGTAAAATTAAGGTTTGTTGCACAGCAGCTTGTGCCACATAATAAGCCATAATGTCCCAAACGTGATGTTCATGTGGGACATCTTTACCGGCTTTGTTTAAGCGTGCTTCAAAGGTTGGGCCTGAAACCAAGCCTTCTAAGCAATCATGATGAAACGGACAAATACCCGCAAAATCCAAATCATCAGGATGGCGTTTGACAAATGTGTGTCCCATTTCTGGATGACCAATACCTTGCAAAATCTTACCGTCTAAAACGGCCCCACCACCGACGCCAGTACCGACAGTGTAATAAACTAAAGAATTAATTTTTTCATTAAATAAATTAGCTGTCACATATTCACCGTATGCGGAGCCGTTAACATCCGTGGTGAAGTAAACAGGCACGTCAAAATTGCGCTTTAACGGGCCAATTAAATCGACATAATGCCACTTGGCTTTCGGCGTATCGGTAATATAACCATAATATTGATTATTTTTTTGTAATTCAATGGGTCCAAACGAAGCGACCGAAATAGCGGCTAATTCAGGAAACTTCTGAAAATATGTAATCATTTGCTGAATTGTCGTTTGCGGATCAGTCGTTGGAAACTGTGTCTGATCTAAAATCCGATAATCCTCATTACCCACAGCACAAACAAATTTGGTTCCCCCAGCTTCAACACTACCTAATAACATCTTTTGCTACCCCTTTACAATTTTTCTTAATCATACCGATTTCTCAAAGCATCTGCAAGTTAGCCTAGCTCTCAATCTAACCTAGCGCACTTTTTAAAACTAGCAACATGCTTACTCAACTTAATTAGCAGCTAACAAATTCTCTAAAGTTTTGACCTTGCGACGAGCAACCGGACAAGTAATTCCATTTTGTAAAACAACTACCTTTTGCTTTTTATTAAATTGCAACAGAAAATCAGTATTAATAATAACCGATTTATGAATCCGCACAAAATTAGTGGGCAAGCGCTGCTCCAAATCTTTCAGGTCACTATTTATTGTTTCTTGTTTAGTTATTTCATGAATTAACAGTTTATGGTCACCCAAAGTTTCTATGAACTCTATTTGTTGACAATCTAAATACAAAATTTGATCAGTCGTTTTGACGACCAGTAATTTTCGTTGTTGTTGCTGTTGTTTTAACTGCTCTTGAACTTTAATCAAGATTTGAATGACATCATGTTGCAACTGCTGCGGATTATCTTTAACTATAAAATCCAACGCCGCAACTTGGTATTTAAAAGTTTCCCGAGCTAATTCATCATGTGTCGTCACAAAAACAATAGTACCTAAACTATCAAATTTTCTGATTTCTGCTGCTAATTCCAAACCATTTAATTGTGTCTGCAAATCAATATCTAAAAAATAAATGTT
Organism: Bombilactobacillus sp. ESL1187; assembly: GCF_058107155.1. Lineage (NCBI taxonomy): Bacteria > Bacillati > Bacillota > Bacilli > Lactobacillales > Lactobacillaceae > Bombilactobacillus > Bombilactobacillus sp. ESL1187. Next base: position 843,296 of record NZ_JBYLTZ010000001.1, on the reverse strand, counting down.
GGGTGTCGAATTGTTCAACTGTAAAGTTTTTAAAACTTCTTGTGGGTCAGCAGTAGCTTGTACAATTTGCATATCTAAATTTTCAATCAATAAATAATTATTAATTATTTTTTGCAATCTTTTTAATTGCGCGTTGTCATCTTCACACAGGTATATATCCATTTTACTGCTCTTTTTTGATAATTAATTTTTGAATAAATTCTTCCTTAGTAACTTCAGTTTGTAAACTCAGATGGGAATATTGCTGGGTAATTTCCTTAATATTTGCCAGTCCTAACCCTGAATGATCAGCTTTAGTTGAGTAATTAGCTTGATAAATTTGTTTGAGATTAATCGAGTTTTGATAATGGTTCTTGATAATTGTCGTTAACTGACTAGAATCGTCATAAATAACAATAGTCATTAAGCTTTGCGCTGCTGTGCTTTTGGCTAAATCTTCAATTGCTTCAAGAGCGTTATCTAATAAAATCCCCAAGCAACGATTGTAATCCAGTATTGAAACATTCTGTGGAAATTGTCTCACTTCCTGAGCAATTTCTACATGAATGCGGTCTTTTAAAGTGGTCAATTGTCCTAACTTAACGGCTAATAAACCTTTAATTTCAACAATTTTTAAATTACTCAAAGATGACAGATTAAATAAATCCGTGGTTTGTTGGACCTGATTATTTTGAATTACTCCGTAAAAATATTTTTTCAGACCCGCTAGATCTTGATCTTCAATATAACCAGCCATACCTGACAAAATATTGAGATAATCATGCTTAAACTTACGGAATTCTTGCTGCGCATTTTCTAAAGTCTTCAAATAAGCAGTGAGCTGTTGCCGATTTTCCTGTTCTAGCTGTAATTGTCGTTGTTGATTTCGATCACGACTCCATAACAAAAACGTTAAGATAAATAAAAGACAAGTTCCTAAGAACAAAAAACTAATTTGCGTAATAGTTTGATTGGTAGTAACTGCTTGATTCATTAAATAAAAATAACCAATCATCATTATGATTGTTATCAAGCTAGTAATTAACATAGTTAATCTATGTTTTTGCAGCACCTGATAAGTGTGTAACTTTTCAAAACCCCAATTTAAGAGCTTAACAATCATTAAATCAGATATTAAAGCAATTACAACATTCACCCAGATCCAATTTAAACTATTCTCTTGAATTAAATATGAAATTTTGAAAACTTTATATAGTAGTACTTCACTCAACTGGCTAGTTGTCAGCAAAATTAAAAAAGATAATAATAAGAAAAACAGTTGTTGCAGAATGATTTTTTTATAGAGTAAATAAATTCCGACAATGACAACTTCCATAAATAATAGAACAATTAATGTCCCGTTCACTTTCAGTCTATTCAATATCAGCATAATACCCGTCAAAATTACACCGTTACTGCTTACAAGAATTAAGAACTCTTTGTTGGAAAATTGCATTTGAAAAAACTGCAAATTCACTAAATATGTCACAATATACAATAATAAAATGATTAACATGATTAAACCTAAAATTGATCTAAACGACATTAGCAATCAGACTTTGCTGGAAATAACCATTAACTAACAAATTAATATTCAATTAATTTTGTTGTTAGAGACACCTTTACACCCATCTTAACTAAAATAATTTTAACATACCTTATGGCATCACTTGCAACGCCAATTTACTACAAGAACAAAGTTCTAGATCTTCTTCAATATCGCAATGTCTATCGAAGCGCCTTTAAGAAAAATTAACCGATAAAGATGAAAATGAACCGTTTAAGATTTGTTACCATGTTCTTCAAAAAACAAATTATTATGAACTCAGACAAGAGAGGTGAGTTCAATGCAAGCAAAGACTAAAAAAACAATTTGGATAGCTATTATTTTATGTATGGTAGTTTTCATTATGCTAATTACTAACTTATTCCTAAAAAATCCTTACCAAAGTTTTCAACAAAGTATTCCCTTGAAACAACAGGTAAACTCCTTAGTCATTAAAACGGGCGGTGCTGATGTACAAATCAATATAAAATCCAGTTCAGTCAATGATATTGATTTAGCAGGTTACTTACCTGTCAAGATGATTCAACCACTCAATCATTGGTCTAAGCAAAATTCTGATAGTTTAATTATTGATTTTTCAAAAAGCAGTCATCAAAGCGGATTAATCTCTAATAAAAACAATCCCCATATCAAGTTGACTTTATCAGCAAATCAATTAAATCAATTATCCCATTTTCGTGTTAATAGTGATGGTGGCAGTATAACTCTTAACAACACTTCAACAAAAAAGTTACGGTATCAAGCTAATCTTAATGGTGGTCAACTTTATCAACACAATTCCAAATACTATCAATCAGGAAAACAGTTTTTAATTAAAAGTAATGGTGGAAATTTGCATATCGAATAAATCTTAATTACTCAATACAAATAAACTAGAACCTGAATTAATGCCTTTATGGTGGTGCTTGATTAATCACTAGTCAAATTTAGCGTCCAATCCAGCGAAAATGGACTGGACGCTTTTGCTGTTGGTTACTAATAAAAATCGGTGCAGTTCAAAAAGGTCTTAACAACCAAATTCTCCGTATAAGATTTTAGTGAAATCCAACTTAAATTTAAGAAAGCTTATGTTAGACTTAACTTAAAACTAAAAAACCAAAGGAGTTCAGCAAATGACAAAACATTTATCTGCCTGTACCACGATCTTAGTTGGCAAGAAAGCTTCATTAGATGGTTCCACCATGATTGCGCGTAATGATGATACTTTTCACGCGGTAGCACCACACAAGTTTGAATTTCATCCAGCACAACACTTAGACCACCAACCAGTAGTCAAGTCTTGGTTGAATAACTTCGAAGCGCCGGTGCCTCAAGATAGTTTCAGTTGGCCAGGAGTTCCCAACGTTGATTACAAACACGAAGGCTATTATGACGAAAGTGGGATTAATTCTCAAAATGTCGCCATGTCCGCCACTGAAAGTACTTATGGTAACGAACGGGCCTTAGCTTATGACCCGCTAGTTGTGGATGGCTTAGACGAAGATTGTATCGTACGGATGGTTTTACCTTACGTTACTTCTGCTAAACAAGCAGTCCAACGCACGGGCGAATTAATCAAACAATACGGTTCACCCGCAGGAAATTCCGTTTTATTTAGTGACCACAACGATGTTTGGTATATGGAAATTGTTACTGGTCATCATTGGGTGGCTCAACGCATTCCGGACAATGCCTACGCCATTGCTGCTAATCGCGTTTCCATTCAACAAGTCGATTTTGACAATCCACAAGAATTTATGTGGTCCGACCAGATTCAAGAATTTGTCAGTGAGCATCATCTAAATACCGACCAAACTGGTTGGAACTTCCGCCATATTTTTGGAACTGATAATCAAAAAGACCGTCATTACAATAATCCCCGTGTTTGGTTCGGCCAAAAATATTTCAATCCAGAAATTGCGCAAGCACCTGAAGATGGTGAATTACCATTTATTTGTTACACGGATCATAAAATCTCCGTGGAAGATATTGAATACGTCCTTGGTTCTCACTATAACGAAACACCATTTGATCCGTTGCAAGCTGGTGAATCAGCTGATAAATATCGCTACCGGCCAATTGGGCTCAACCGGACTCAAAATTCCCATATTTTACAGATTAGAAATGATGTTCCAGCTGGTTTAGCCGGCGTTATGTGGCTGTGCTTTGGTTATCCGAGCTTTGCACCATACTTGCCGTTTTACACCAACATGAATGAAACTGATGCTTCCTTTAACGATACTGCCATGAAATTTAATTTAAAAGACGCTTACTGGCTGTACAATGGCTTGTCCGCCTTAGTTGAGAGTCATTATACGCATTTTGTTCAAAGTGATATTGATTTTCTCACCAATTGTAAACAACAATTCCGCACTGCTTTAGCTAACAGTGATCAACAGGCAACTCAGTTAACGGGGGCAGACTTAACTACCTTTTTGACTCAGCAAAACCAAGCATTGGTGCACACTAACCGGCAACAAACTTTAGACTTTATGGGTGATTTAATGACCCAAAGTATCAATTTATCTAAATTAACTTTTAATATGGATAAGAATCTGTAAACCACAACACCTGGTGGTACGTAATAAACTTGATGTTTAGTAAATTGTCGTGGTAGCTTTTAGTTGATTAATAAGGAGTCAGATAAACATGAAAATTGTTAGTTTTAGTATCCGAGACGATGAACGACCAGCTTTACAAGAATGGCAAGAGCAACATCCAGAAGTCGAAGTCCAAATTGAAACTGAATTATTAACTCCCCAAAGTGCCAGCAAAGTCCAAGGCGCTGATGGGATTGTCACTTACCAACAGTTACCTTACACTAGAGCCACTTTACAAGCCGTACATGATTATGGCGTCAACAAAATGTCTTTGCGCAATATTGGAATTGATAATATTGATCAAGCAGCCGCTAAAGAATTTGGTTTTCAAATTACGAATGTGCCGGTTTATTCCCCCAACGCCATTGCTGAACATGCTGTTTGGTTAATGGGGCGTTTGTTACGTCGCGAACCCGAAGCCACAGCTAAAGTTGCCCAACGTGACTTGCGCTGGGCCCCAGAAATCGGTCGTGAATTGCGAATGCAAACGGTCGGGATTGTCGGGACTGGCCATATTGGGCGCGTCTTAATTCAGATCTTAAAGGGCTTTGGTGCCAAGGTCATTGCTTATGATCCTTACCGCAATCCAGAACTGGAACAAACAGGAATTTATGTCGATGATCTCAACGACTTATTCAAACAAGCTGATATTATCAGTTTACATGTTCCTTCGACTCCAGAAAATATTCACCTGATCAATGAACAAAGTCTGCAAGAGATGAAACAAAACGTCATGATTATCAACGTTTCACGAGGTGATTTAATTGATACTAATGCCTTAGTAGCTGGATTAAACTCCGGCCAAGTTGGTGCCGCTGGTTTAGATGTTTATGAAAATGAAGTTGGCATCTTTAACGAAGATTGGCGGGGCAAAACTTTTCCAGACGCTACTTTAGACGATTTATTAAACCGCAAAAATGTCATTATTACCCCCCATACCGCCTTTTATACTGAAACCGCGGTGAAAAATATGGTACAAATTGCCCATAATGAAAATCTGAAGATGATTCAAGGTCAAACTCCAGATAATGCTATTAAACTTTAATCACACTGCGACAAAAGCTGGTTTAAAGCTGAGGATTAAAACCTAGACTAAGGACTTAAGTCGGGCTTTGACTTGAGTTCTTAGTTGTAGTTAAACGCAAGCTTTTAGCTTTTGGAGCGCTAGATCTAACACTGCGACAAGTGCTGGTTAAAAACCGAGGACTAACCTAGGATAAACAATTAAGTTACGATTTTTAACTTGATTGTTTATTCGTAGTTAGACACAGGTTTTTGGCACTTGGAGCGTCAGATCACACTAAAACTTCAACAGATCCATAGCTAAGAGAATGTTCGCAATAATTAATGCGGACATTTTCTTTTTATTTACCAATCTTTCACTCACTAATCTACAACGTTTTATTAATCAATTTTCATTGTAAACGTTTGTACAATATGTTAGAGTACCTGTGTTATCAGCTTGCCACAGCTAGCAAGTGTTGAATTTTTTCCAGTTTTGTGGCAAGTCAATTTACAGATTGAGGAGAACACCCATGGCCAATTGGTTTAAAGATTCAGTAGTTTATCAAATTTACCCCCGCAGTTTTCAAGACAGCAATAATGATGGTATTGGTGATTTAAACGGTATTAAGCAGCGTTTACCTTATTTAAAAAAATTAGGTGTGGATGTTTTATGGCTCAATCCAATTTATCAATCACCTGATGTTGATAATGGTTACGATATTTCGGATTATCGCAAAATCCAACCGGTTTTTGGGACGATGGCTGATTTTGATTCTTTGCTGGCAGCAGCACATCAACAAGGTCTCAAGATTTTGATGGATTTAGTGGTTAACCATACTTCGGATCAGCATCAGTGGTTTCAAATTAGTAAACAATCACAAGATAATCCTTATGCTGACTATTATATTTGGCGCGATCCTGTCGACGGTCACGAGCCAAACAATTGGGGCTCTGCTTTTAGTGGTTCTGCTTGGACTTATGTACCTGAACGAAAACAGTATTATTTACACTTGTTTGCTGAAGGTCAACCAGATTTAAATTGGGAAAATCCCCAAGTTCGCCAAGCTGTATATTCTCTTATGAAGTTTTGGCTAGATAAAGGTGTCGATGGTTTTCGAATGGACGTCATCAACTTTATTTCGAAACCACAAGGCTTACCAGATGCTCTTCAAAAAGACGGTGCTAAGTATGGTGATACCTTTGCCACCGTGGCTGATGGGCCACGACTGAATGAATTTTTACAAGAAATGAACCGAGAAGTGTTATCACAATACGATATTATGACTGTCGGTGAAATGCCTAACTCTAAGCCAGAAGATGTGATCAATTATACGAATTTAGACGGACGCGAATTGAATATGGTCTTTCAATTTGAACATGTAGACTTAGGTGCTAATCCTGATGCTCGGCTTGGCAAATGGAACGACCAACCAACGCAATTAAAAGATTTAAAGCGTGTTCTCTCAAAATGGGAAGAAACACTGTCAGGCAAAGCTTGGAATAGTTTATACTGGGGCAATCACGACCAACCGCGGGCGGTATCCCGTTTTGGCAACGATCATCCAACATATCGCGAGCTATCTGCCAAAATGCTAGCGACAACTTTACATTTGCTGCAGGGTACGCCTTACATTTATGAAGGTGAAGAACTGGGAATGACAAATACTAATTTTACCCAATTATCTCAATATGAAGATATTGAATCAATCAATGCTTATCATCAATTAGTGGATCAAGAACAGATCGTGCCCTCACAGACAATGTTGCATTATTTGGCTTACAAGTCCCGCGACAACGCCCGCACGCCCATGCAATGGTCTGCACAAAAAAATGCCGGTTTCACCACAGCCCAACCTTGGTATCAATTAAATACTAATTATCCGCAGATTAATGTGGAGAACGAATTAGCCGATCCAGACTCCGTATTTTACTATTACCAAAAATTAATTCAATTACGGCATGATTCCGATTTAATCAAATATGGTGATTATCAGTTATTAGATGCTGATGATGAGCAAGTCTTTAGTTATCTCAGACATTATCAAGGTCAAACTTTACTAGTCATGAATAACTTTACTGACCAAACTCTCCAGCGCGACTATCACCAAGAAACTGGGCAATTAATCATTGGCAATTATCCTGATGATTTAGGAACTCAACTACGACCTTATGAAAGTAAAGCTTATTTATTATAAATAGCCGTTGATCACTTAAAAAGTAAAAAAACTCCCGTTAGCCAAAACCAACGGGAGTTTTTCTTAATTATTATTACTTATCAGCTTTATGATAATCTTTCTTCATATCATCTAAACCGTTTTGCAAAAAAGCAAGTACTTCGTCTGTATGTTGACGACGCTTTGCAGAATTCAACTTGGAAACTGGGCGGCGACGTCCGGTCACACCTTTATGTGTATTAGCCATCGTAATCCTCCTCCCTGTTCGAAAATTAATTTAACTCAACTATTTTATTTTACGTAAAAAACCAACAAGATTCAAGTCATAATTCTGATAAATTATTTTTCCAATCAACCACCCTAAATTGGCCGTTATTGATGCGGCAAACACTTAACTGCGCGAGCAGGTAACCATTCATCAGCAGCGACTTGGTAAAAGGGCTGACCAGCAATCATTTTAAAACAATTCGTGTACCACTGCGAATTACTCGGCAAAAAGCGTTGAGCTATTTTTTGCCCCAGATGATTATATACAGGCGTAGTTTGCACAGTTTGTACTACACCTTGTAAGCGAAACATGGCACTCGTGGCATTTTTTTGCGGATATTGCCACCAATCTTCCTTTTGCGACAGGTCATAAGTGGACGGATAATCAGCAGCTAAACCCTGAGCTTGTGTGTATTGATAATAAGCTTGCGCTTGTTGTTGCTGCGTTATTGACCAATTAGTGGTGTCTGGTGTCCAAAAAGTTTGCACCAAGTATAAGACCCCATCACCACTTTGAGCAATTCCCACACCTACTTGCGTGTATAACGGATTAAGCATGTTCTTGCGGTGCCCAAAATCCGGATTACCGTAATCATCATAAAAAAAAGCTAACGCGTTGACGACATTTTGCCGCACATTACCCGTGTCCATAATTCGTTCTAAATTCTCACCTGTATAACTATTGGGATGAAAGGTTCCCCAGTTATTATCATGACTTAAACTACGTTGTTGCGCCAAGTCCTGGGCCCGCTGTTGTGAAAAACTTTCCAACTGTGAATCAACTTGTAACACTGGCAAATCGTTTTGCTGCCGCAACCGATTTAATTCCTGATTCAAAGCTTGGTGATACTCACTTAAATTTAATGAAGCAGCATCAACCGGCATCATGTTCATATAACTTGCTATCCATAATACCCATCCGAAAATAAGCACTGGCAGCCAATAGCTTTTGAGTTTCATTGCCGCCCTCCTCGCAAGCCTTTTTTCTTATTATAACTTAACCAATCACCAATAGTTAAATTTAATCTCTGTGTAATCCTGCACGTGGAACTAATGAATTTCCTTAGGCAGTATGCTAACATTATGGTATATGGGGGTGGTTCGTTAGTGACCGAAAACGTTATGCACTTGATCAAAATTGTTTCTAATCAATTATCACGACAAATTAATCATTTTGCTAAACAATTTGGTTTAACTGGTGTACAAATTCAAATTATTGACTATTTAAATCATTTACCACAAAATCAATACGTTTATCAAAAAGATATTGAACGAGAATTTAATATTCGTCGTTCCACTGCAACTAGTGTTTTACAAAAAATGGAAGAAAATGAATTAATTGTTCGCAATATTTCACCGTCTGATTCACGCTTAAAAATTGTTTCCGTTTTACCAAAAGCTGAGGCTTTACAGCCCCAAATCAGTCACTTTTTAGAAGAAAGTAACGAGCAATTACTCAGTAGTTTGAGTACTTTTCAGCGCCATAGTTTCATCAAAGCTTTAGAAAAATTGCCGGCAGAATTATCCAAGCTTAACCACCAGGAGGAAAAGAAAAATGATTGAAAATATTGTTTTTGATTGTGATCCAGGTAGCGATGATTCCATTGCTATTCTTGAAGTTTTTGCACATCCTGAAAAGTTACACGTGACAGCGATGACAACGGTTGGAGGCAATCAAGTACTCAGTAACGTCACTCGCAATTTACAACACATTCTATGGTTTTTAAAACAAACAACCCCGATGGCGCCGGGACAAGCGCAACCGATTATCAAAAATTTACAAAACGCTTCTGAATTCCATGGTAAAAATGGTCTAGCGGGACCAACTTTTCCCCCTGAAGCGGATGAATACCCATTGGCCAGCCAGAACGGTGTGACTTTACTGCACGAAATGATTTCTCACAGTAGTACACCCATGACCATTGTGGCCACTGCACCGTTAACTAATATTGCTTTATTGCTAAAAGTTTTTCCTGAAGATCAAGCAAAGATTAAACAAATCATCATTATGGGTGGCGCTTTAAGTGGGGGTAATGTCACCAAGGATGCTGAATTTAACTTTTACGTTGATCCCGATGCAGCGAATATCGTCTTGACTTCAGGGTTGGATATTGTTTTATGTGGCCTAGACGTGACCAATCACACAGCAATAAGCAGCACGGAAATCCAAGCTTTAAAAGGGCGCGGTCCAGCTAGTCAATTAGCTTATGAAATTTTAGTACCATATTCCCGCGCTGAACAAAAAAGTCACGGCTTTGATCTGGCTCCGATCCATGATTTATCAACTGCTTCTTATTTATTACAACCTGATATTTTCCAAGGTCAAAAATTAGCTTTAAAAGTTAACACTACTTGGGGCGACTTACGTGGCAAAGTCCAAGTCAACCCCGACCAAGAAGCTTCGGCTAACGTCTTAGTCTTACAACAAGTTGACAGACCCCGTGTGATCCAACTTTTAAATGATTCCTTGAGTATTTTAGATCAAAGATTATCATAATACTGCGACCAGTAGCGCTCAGAAGTTGAGTATAGCTAGATAAAGGACTTAAGTTTTGGTCTTTAAACTTGAGGACTTTGGCGTAGCTAGACGCCGACTTCTGCTACTGGGAGCGCTAATTAAAACGCTGCGCCACCAAGCCGGTCGCTCAACAAACTAAAGAATAGTCAAACTCGTTTGAGTTTGACTATTTTTGGTTTTAGATTATAATGATTCTAAACTAGAAAGTTAGGAAGGTCTATTATGCACTACAAGAAATTATTGGTTATTTTTTTGATTGCATTAGTTGCTTTAGTTTTACAATTTGGATTGCACCTCAATCTATGGGCGCAAATTTTAATTACTGTAGTCGGCTTGTTCCTAGCTCTTTCCATGACTGTTGAAATGATTAAAACGTTAAGATCTGGCAAGTATGGCGTTGATTTATTAGCTATTTTGGCCATTATCTCCACGTTAGCGGTGGGCCAGTATTGGGCTAGTTTGATCATTTTATTAATGTTAGTCGGTGGCGATACTTTGGAAGATTATGCAGCCAACCGAGCAGGTAGTGAACTCAAGGCGTTATTAGATCATGCTCCGGAACAAGCACACCGGATCAAGCAGTCGGATGACATTGATGATATTTCTTTAGAGGAAGTTCAAATTAATGATCTGCTATTGGTCAAGCCTGGCGAACAAGTTCCTGTTGACGGAATCGTCACTAAGGGCACCGGCAATTTTGATGAAGCTTCTTTAACTGGGGAATCCAAACCTGTTGAAAAAAGTGTTGGTAGTGAACTCATGTCCGGTTCTATCAATGGTTCTTCGGCGATTGAATTTCGCGCTACTAAGTTAGCTGCCGATTCACAGTATCAAAAAATTATTCGCTTGGTTAAAGAATCTCAAGACCAACCAGCGCATTTCGTTCGTTTAGCTGATCGCTACGCGGTACCTTTTACAATTATTGCCTTAATTATTTCGGGCATTGCTTGGATTATTACCAAAGATCCGAACCGTTTTGCCCAGGTTTTAGTAGTTGCTTCGCCATGTCCGTTAATTTTAGCAGCGCCCATTGCATTAGTTTCAGGAATGAGTCGCACTAGTCGCAACGGAATTATTGTTAAAAGTGGAACTTCCATTGAAAAAATGGCGCTCTTAAAAACCATTGCTTTTGATAAAACCGGAACCATCACTCAAGGCCAATTAGCTTTAGACCAAGTACAACCTCAGAATGGTTTTACCAAAGAACAAGTACTCCAGTTTGCCGCAAGTGTCGAACAACAATCGAATCATATTTTAGCTACTTCTTTACTGAACTCTTATCATGATCAATTACTGGAAGTTGACCAATTAAGTGAAGTCACTGCTCAAGGGGTGCAAGGTCAGATTCAGCAGCAATTAATTAAAGCTGGCAAACTCGACTTTGTGGCCCCTAATTTACCAGCAGATCATAACGACCAACCGACAATTTACGTCAGTGTTGCCGACCAGTACGCTGGTAAAATTACCTTTTTAGATCAAGTTCGTCCCGAAGCTGCAACGACCATGACCCAACTCAAACGATTAGGCTTAACCAATTTACAAATGTTAACCGGCGACAATCAAACTACTGCTGAGACAGTTGCTCATGAAGTTGGTGTCCCTACCGTTAAAGCCAATCTCTTACCCGAAGATAAAATTAACGCCTTAAAACAAACGCCCTCAACCCAACGGCCTTTAGCGATGGTCGGCGATGGCGTGAATGACGCTCCTTCTTTAGCCGTTGCTGATGTGGGAATTGCAATGGGCGCCAAAGGTTCAACTGCTGCTAGTGAAGCCGCTGATGTCGTAATTGTCAAAGACGACTTAAGCCGCTTAACTCGAGCACTGATTATTTCGCGCGAAACGATGACCATTGCTAAGCAATCTGTTTTAATTGGAATCTTCATTTGTATTGGCCTGATGTTAATCGCGGCAGTCGGAATTATTCCAACAATTATTGGCGCACTACTGCAAGAAGTAATTGATACAGTTTCTATTTTATGGGCCTTAAAAGCGCGGCATGGTAAAACTAATTTTAACTAACAGCCAACTTTATTATTACTTAAAAGTTACCATTTATGCAAAAATGAGTGGTAACTTTTTCTTTACCCTGATAAGATAGTTTATAATTAAAAGATAAATTGCAGTCAAAAATTAATAATTGGTGTGATTTAGCGGTATACTAGTTAGTAGTAGATACTTTTTGTAGATCATCAGTCACTCAATTATTTTTTTACTGTTTCTGATTTCAGCAAATTATTTTTTTCATAAATCATTGAATTTAGAAGTGATAGGTAGGGAAGTTGTAAATGCAGCATATTGGTCAAACTATTGCTAAAATCCAAAAAATGAAAGGTATTAAAGTTACTGAATTAATCGATAATATTGTCTCACGGTCTGAATATTATCGGTTTATTAACGGACAAACTCAACTAGCAGTTGATGTTTTTTTTCAACTTTTAGATCGGTTACACATTACACTCGAAGAATTTCAATATATTAACAACGATTTTCAACGTTCCGATTTTTTTCTTTATCAAGATAAAATTGCCGATTTATTAAGCAATCATCAAGCCACCGAATTACACCAATTATCCGAAGAAATTAAACAACGCCATGGCTCCGATCCAAACTCCAAGTATCAACATTTAGCCATCCAAGCAGAGCTATCATCTGATTACTTATTGCACCAATTTCATTCGGAAAAAGCCGATCCGTTAGTTAAATATTTTAGCCACTTAGAGTATTGGTCACAGTACGACATTACTTTATTTTTAAACTGTATTTTTGCTTTCAGTAATAAGGCCATTGATCAGTTTTTGCAAGTTTTAATGAAAGACATCAATAAGTATATGTATTACCCGAGTGAAATGAGTTTGGTCGTGCAGATTCATGTGATCTTAGCTTTTTTGGCAATTGAAAAAAAGCAAATTGAAAAACTAGAATTACTAACAGGTTCTTTAAATCAAATTAAGTTATCACCTAATCAATTATTGGAACGCTTGTTGCGCCAATATATTAATGGTGCCGTTAGTTATATTCATGGTCATCCTACAGACGGTCAACCGCAAATGGACTCTGCGATTGCCACCTTAGAGCATTACCAGATGGAACGCTGGACTAATAAATTAAAAGATTCAGAGCAATTAGTCTTTGAATTTAACAATTAATATCAAAAAAGCCAACTAAAAAACGTGTGAGACAAAAATCAGAAGTTAAAGCCTAACTACAAATTAGACCCAAACTTCTGATTTTTAAGGTACTATAAACAGTTATTAGTACCCTCGCCTGCTTTGGTTGGCTTTTTTTGTGATCGATAAATTAATTAGTTGACCCTTTATGGTGACGTCTTTGCCATAAAATATAATAATTCGTTAAGTAAACTGCGCCAATAACTCCTAAAAAAGAGATTAATAATTCCAAAACGGCGGCAATAAAAATAGCATTATTAACAATTTTTTGCCAAGAATAATTGAGCTGGACGAACCATAACCATAAGGTCAAATAACTCCCAAAAAAACTAAATAGCAATGTATTTAAGGCAGTGGCAATATTCTTTTGGCCAATCGCTAACCCCGCCTTTAACAGCTGGTGTTCCTCAATGTTCGGTTGATAACGCACAATTTCCCAGACGCCGGAACTCACAGCAATACTAGCTTCAGCAATGGCACCCAAGGCGCTGATTAAGACCACGACCACTTGAATTTGCGGAAAAGAAACGCCGACCCCTAAAACAAATTGCTCAATTTCTTCAGTATCCTCAACCGAAAAACCGTGACTAAATGACAGTCGTACCACCACTAGGGTCACTAACAAGACCACTGCTAACATAATTAAGGTGGTGACTAATGCCGTTTTTTGTACTTGGGGATTTTTCGTATTCGGATAAATCGCCAAACAAGTTAAGCCAATCGTTAAGAGCACCCCCACTAAGACTGGTGGAAATTCATCGGCAATCAACATAATTAACGCCAATAAAACAATAAAACTACTGGCTAAACTTAAAAATATTTTCCAGCCTTGATAGCCGCAAATTAATAATAAAAGAACTAATAAAAAGAGTGTTAAATAAATCATGCTTGATATCCTCGTAACCATTTACCGGCTAACACAGTGGTAATCGGCACAGCTAAAACAATGCCAATCGCACTAATAACCGTTTGCGTGTAGCCTAGAGTCATTGTTCTAGAAAGTGCAAAACCTAGTGTATTACCATTACGCAAATATAAAACCACAATTGGAATTAACTCTGCAATAAAGATAAAAAATAAAATATTCACTAGCGGTCCGATAATTTCACGACCAATGACTAAGCCCGATTGAAAAATTTCTTTCGCACTAATTTGCGGCTGTTCTTGCAGTAACTGATGCAAAGAGGCCGTAATATCAGTCGTTTCATCCATCACTGCTCCCAAAACCCCTAACAAAGTTTCTGCAAAAAAGACTAATTCAAACGGTTGAATTCCATAATTCAATGTTTCAAAATGGATGCCTTCGTTATGACTTAACTGTAGGATCAAAGCACTCACACCCAAAGCTAGTAGCGTACTACTTAAAGTCGCGACGACAGCAATCAAAGTTTGTCGCGAATAGCCAAAGATAATCCATAACGTGCTTAAAGTTACTAACAAGGTCAAACCTAAACTAATGGCTAAGATATGCTGATTCTGCCATTTTGTCGTTAAAACCAGAGCTCCCACAAAGAATAAGACATTGATTAGTGCGCTACTCAAGGCTTGCCAGCCGGCTTTGTTGAGCAAACCGATTAATAAAACACTCACGATGAGTAACATGCACCACAAAACCCCATCTCGTTTGGGACCGACAATATTAAAATGTTGATTTTTTTGATCTTGACCAATAAATAACTGCGTATGCACAAAATAGCGATTCGTATTGGCCTGTGACTGGAGATAAGTGTTCAATAAAGTCCGCTTTTGCCCCCGTTTGGGACCATTTAAAATTTTGACACGCAGTTTTTGGGTAATACGTTGATCATGATTTTGATAAGAATCTTCTTGATTATGACGCTTGATCACTTGCACTGACTGAACTTGCGCCACCGTTTGGTGGCTAAAGCTCTGCCAATTAACGATACCTAACAATCCCACGATCAGAATGATTAATAGCCACCATTTATTAGGACGAATCTTTTGTTTCAAATAACATACTCTTTTCTTCGATTAATTAAGCTCTCGCAACTTTTCATCTTCCATAACGAACTATTATAGTCTAACATTCTTACAATCCAAGTCCACACCCAAAGTAACTTATAGCCAAGTTTCATCATAAGTTGCCTCATCAAAACCACAAGTCAAATGATCACCTTCGACTACTAAGGGACGTTTAATTAACTTACCATTGTGAGACATTAATTCGGCTGCTCTATCAATCGACATTGTGGGGAGCTGTTCTTTCAAATTTTGTTGTCGATAATCAACACCATGCGTATTAAAAAAATATTTCAGCCCACGATCTTGATGCGCGCTCAACCACTGAACCAACTCTATTTTCGTTGGGGGTTGGGCCACTAAATCTTGAAATTTGTATTGGACATGATGTTCATCCAAATATTTTTGTGCTTTACGCGAAGTGGAACACTTTTTATAACCGTAAAATTTTTTCATATCATGACCTCCCCTTAATCATACTAGCATTGCTTATCAGCGTAATCATCATTTTTCTAATATCAATCAGCATAAAAAAAGGCGACCAAAACTGGCCGCCTTTTTCAACACGTGAATATCGAGGATAAATTATTTGTTTGATTAAAATTTTAGTTTAGTACCAGCCGTGGCTCATCCAAAATTGTTGTGCACCAGCCCATGAACCGTAACGTGAAGTTACGTAGTTATTGGCAACCCGTTCTTGGTTAGCTGGTGAATAGTCACCATTTAAATAGGAAGAATCTAATTGATACTTACCATAGTAACGACCGTTTTGGGCAGTATAAGAACCACCAGATTCACGACCAGCAATCCATTCACGAGCACTATCATAATTACCAGTAGCGGCATTTGTAGATTGGCTTGTCTGGGTTGTTGCTTGAACTGCTGGTTGTTGGTAACTAGCTGCATTATTATTAACAGCTTGTTGGACTGAATCAACAGCTGGGGTATTTTGAACTTGGCTATCAGTAGCTTGAGCTACTTGACCGTCGTCTTTGATGACTAACTTTTGACCCACATAAATCATATTAACATCTTGAATATTGTTATCAGCAGCAACTTGATTAATTAAACTAAGATCATTACGAAGCTGTAAGGAAATACCGGATAAAGTATCACCTGGTTTAACTGTATAAATGCTGTCTGCTTTAGCAACCTGTGAAGCACCGAAGAATGAGACAATACTTAAAACTGTGGCAACGGCTACTTGTCTAAATTTCATAGAATATATACTCTCCTTTAAAATAAAAAAACGAAAATAAATTTACCAAACGGGCTGTGCCGTTCAACAAGAGATATACTAACAAAGAAATATTACGAAAGTGTTTCAAACTAATAATAAATTTCGAGCTATATTACAAACGTGTTACATAGAATCTAATTAATTTTTTAGATTAAGCTTATATGTGAAATGAAAGACTTTTAAAAAAACAATCGGCGCCAATCAGTATTGTCATTAGGCTTTATTCGACTTTAGTTTGAGCTATTTTATTTTTAGCACGTGCTGATTGAGAATTTCCCCACGGAAACTTCAGCCAATTTTCTCAATTAAATATTACAATTCTCCTCTAAACTAGTCGTTTGTTCCTTATTTATGGTACGGATTACCCGCATTAATCATAAATGCACGATAAATTTGTTCTGTTAAGACTAAGCGCATTAACTGATGGGGCATCGTAAATTTGCCAAACGACAATTGCAATTGGGCCCGTCGTAAGACTGCCGGACTTAAACCTAGCGATCCACCAATCACGAAAGTTAACTTACTATGACCATAAGTTACTAACTCATCAATCTGAGCGGCTAATTCTGGCGAAGATAATTCTCTTCCTTTAATAGCTAGCGCAAAGACGTACTCATCGGGTTTGATTTTAGCTAAAATCCGTTGCCCCTCTAAATCCTTAACTTGCTGCATTTGCGCCGCACTTAAATTTTCAGGAGCCTTTTCATCATTCACTTCGACAATCTGCAAGTCACAAAAACTTTGCAGCCGATGTGCATATTCATCAATTCCTTGTACAAAAAATTTCTTCTTAATTTTGCCTACACCAATAATTTTAACTTTCATGCTCTTCTCTTTTCCACAAATTTCTCTCTCAAACAAAATCCACTATAAATAGCTTTTGCTAGACCAATTTGGATATTTATCCACTTATCAACAAGATTTGCACAATTCTGTTGATAACTTTTCTGCATAACTGCTTCCAATCTTACCAGTTATAAACAAACTTATCCACTTCCTTGTGGATAAGTTTTCCTAATAGCTCTTACTTGTCTAATCGGCCAAATTTTTATTGCTTAATTTGCAAAAAAACTGGAACTAAAGTTTGTCTAGTCCCAGTTCATATTTATTTTACCGATATTTTGCTAAAGCGCTCGTTTTAATCGGCTTTCGTTAATTTCATATCAACACTCTGTTCTTTGCCATCACGATAGAATTGCAATTTAACCGTATCCCCAACGGAATGGTTATAAAGTTGCGTGTGCAAATCAGCAATATTATTAATTTTCTTACCATTTAAAGCAACAATCACATCATACTTCTTTAAACCAGCCATCTTAGCAACCGAATCGTTGGACACTGAGTAAACTAAAACGCCTGAGTTAACATTGTCGGGTAATTTTAAGATGGAACGTTGTTGCTGACTCGGCACTTGATCCAAGTCGGCTACTTTAATGCCTAAAGCCGGCCGTTGAATCTTACCATTTTGCACTAACTGATTAATGATTTTGACAACTTCATTACTAGGAATGGCAAAGCCCATTCCCTCCACAGAGGTACCGTCTGTACTAGAGGCCAATTTCATTGAATTAATCCCAATGACTTGCCCCGCGGCATTAACCAAGGGACCACCAGAATTTCCAGGATTAATAGCCGTATCTGTTTGTAAAACGGTGGCTTGGCCCGTCTTTTGACCCGTTTTTTCATCCGTTGTATCAATGGTCCGATTTTTAGCAGAAATAATCCCTTCGGTAACTGAAGTAGCATATTTACTGCCTAAGGGTGAACCAATGGCAATGACCGATTCACCCGGTGTGACAGCATCTGAATTGCCAAAAGTAGCGGTGCCTTTAATTTTATCAGAACTAACCGAGAGCACTGCTAAGTCAGTAATCGAATCCGTTCCGACTTTCTTGGCCGTAATCTTGCTACCATCACTCAAAATAACTTCCAACTTTTGTGAACCTGAAACCACATGATTATTAGTTACTACATAAGCTTTACCATTTTGTTTAGCATAAATCACACCCGAACCTTCACTAGATTCTTGTAATTTACTTTTATTATTGGAATCAGTATTACCTTGGGCATTGGAACCATCATCACCATATAGACTGCCAAATAAAGCTCCCAGTGAATTATCATCATTTTGCTCTTCACGTTGATAATTAATCACTGAAACGACCGAACCTTTGACCTTTTTAAAAGCATTGGTCATTTGGTTATTCGACTTCACAGTCACATTGCTGACCTTCGTGGTGCCTGCTTTACCGGAGCCTGTAATCACACTTTGATTAGCATTATTGGCAGAATTACCCCAATGACTAAAACCATAAAAGCCCAGTCCCACACCGATAAAAGCCGAAACCAAGGCCACAATTGCGACTTTTAATAATCCTAATTGCGAATTATTTTTCAAGTTACGTTTCCCCCTTACATTTGTTTGCAATTTTTGTTGAGATACCTAATTTCCTACTGTACTGAACTACAAGAATAAGTTATCCCACGCTGCAAAAATTAAATCTCTCAATCTATCATGCTTCGACTTTACCTTTAGTCTTGTTCTTATTGTAAACAATAGATGTTAAAAAATCATGAATATTCTTTCAAATTACCGTTAACTTCGTGGCTTGTTGGGGGAAAGTATCATGCAACCAAAAGTCATGATCCACGCCATAATCATGTTGCATTAAAATTTGACTGACTGTTTGATGAGCCAAAGTCGGTAAATTATTATGCGGACTTAAATGACCTAAAAAGACTTGCTTCGTGCGATTCCCAAGCACATCTAACAAAACTTCGGCGCCATCACGATTAGACAAATGTCCTTCGTCACTGATAATTCGTTGCTTCAAAGGCCAGGGATATTGCCCTTGTCGTAACATTTCTAAATCATGATTACATTCCATTAAAAAACCATCCGCATTTTGAATCACATATTTAACCCGATCTGACACATAACCTGTATCGGTTAAATCAACAAAGCTATGATCTTGGTAATGAAAATTATAAAATTGCGGATCTACTGCATCGTGAGACACGCTAAAACTTTCGACGTCTAAATCACCTAAGCTGAGTACACTGTTTGCCGCAAAGATATGTTGCTGTGGTTGCGGTATGGGTCCTATTTTAGCACTCATTTTTTGCCAAGTCTTTTGGTTTGCATACACATCTAAACCGTACCGCCGCGCCAAGACACCCACGCCTTGAATATGATCACTATGTTCATGCGTGACAAATAAAGAATCAATCTGGTTAATATCTTCACCAATACTTGCTAGTAAAGCCTTAATTTTCTTGCCCGAGAGCCCCGCATCAACTAAGACGTGTTGCTTGGGAGTTTTAATATATAAACAATTGCCCTGACTACTACTAGCTAAAACACTAACTTGCATTGCTGTAGTCACTAACTTTCACTCCTTGTGTAGTATTCTTTTTTAAAATTGCGCCACTAAAGGCATTAACTCGGCGAATTTGTGGTGTATGCTCACCTTTCGGCACAAAAGCAACGTACCAAACGGGAATATAAATCGTACTATTTTTAACTTTTAATAATTTAGCATAGGCCAAGTCCGCCCATTTCACCTGCGAATTACTCGGGATTTCGTTATTAGTATACAAATTATAAACCGCGCGTTGCTCACTAATTGTGCTTTGTTTTTCATGCAAAACATTCATCGCATTCACATAAGTTTGCTCATAACTGACTAAACGATGATTCACAATTTTAAAATTAATGCGGCCTGTAGGTTCGTACACTTGACCTAATTTCACCTTTTGAACAAAAACGATCGTATTAGCCGTCGATAAATGCTTCGCATATTGATATTCGCGGCCATGAGTAACATTTTGGGACTTCGCAACAAAATTGTTCAATTTAGTCACGGCATTTTGGGTCGTTAACGTTAGCGGATTGTCCAAATAACAATTTAATTGCTTTTTAATATCGTCATAACTCCACGTAATCCCACGCAATTTCATTTGCCCTGTATGCAAAATATGTTGATCATCCTGGCTAGCCAAGTAATAGCCAGCACTATTTTTGGTGCTTAACTTACCATTAATCGTGATATTATCTTGATTCATTTCTTTTTCTAACGTGGAATGGGCAATATTATTAGTGATTACCACTTGTTTGCGCGTTTGCGTATATGAAGTAAATAAAAAAACATCCAATGCAATAAAGACACATAAAAAGATAATTTCAATTCTGCGAAAGTCCATTAATTACCTCCCATGATTCAACCAACTCGTCAAAGAACGCCATTGATTATTCATCAAAACATAATATTCTGGCGTTAAGTTAACGATTTGCTTGTTTTGATCATCAGCCATCCAGGTATAACCAATTAAAATCTTTTGAATATTTTTCGGATTGTAAGCTGCCTGGGTCAACTTTTGAATCACGGTTTTGGTATCTGGCAACTGCACTGGTGCTTGGTCAGTTGGTAAAGGCACTTGCAAAAATTGCTTCGAAAAAGTTAACCGCTGAGCGTTAGTCGTGTAACTAACATTCACACTGCCCACATCTTCAGGATAAAAAATAGGAAAGCCATTCACATAATTGCGAAAGATCAATTGCTTATTTTTATCATTATAAGAAAAGAAGTATAGCCCGTTCAAGGAACTTCCAGATTTAGCTAAAATTTGAAAAGATTGATCAAACAAAGATCCCATAGTCTGGGGAACGGTGGTTTTAGAATAATCACTATAGGTGACTAAATTAGTTTTATTATCCACCACTAAACTGCGATTAACGCCACTACGATAAGTCGTCATCGTCCCGTTCTTGTGGGTGGAAATATCCGATTCCTGTTGCGAATTCAACAGATTAGACACATAGGTATTATTGGTTTGTCTCGCAATTAAATAACTGACTTTACTCAGCCGTAACGGCTTTTGATAATCCAAATTAGCAGTTTTAAATTTACGATTTTGTTTAATTGTAACTGGTACTGTAAAACTAGCATCTTGCGTAATTTTTCGTAAGCGCTGGGGCAGTAACTTCCGTTGCTGAACTTGATAAACGGATTGCTTTTGATCATCTAATAAAAAAATCTGAACTCGCTTTTTGCCCGTTGGTCGAGTTACTACTATCCGATTAATTTTTTGTTCACCGTGCTGTTGAATACCGCGTTGATTAATCAATTCCGCCAGCGCATTAATGCTCAATTGCGTTGGATAAATTAATTGCAAGGTATTATTTAATTGCAAATAATGCTGATAATTAGCCGCACCATGCTGACTTAACAATTTAACATGACCTAATTTGGCCGTCTTTAAAAGATTCATCGTTGTCGTAATCAAATTGGCTTGATTACTGCTAGCCGCATACTGTTGGTGCTTTTTTGTGAGTAAGAGTTTGGTTGGTAAAAAAATCTCATTCATTTTTTTGGAGACCCCAGCATTACGTTGACTAATTGTTTGCTGTTTACTGCTTGGCGGTAAGGCCTGCTGATACTTGGCATTATTCGTCCAAATTAACCATGACAAAATCAAACTAATCAAAACTGCTACTGCCAAACTCACGCGCAACAACAAATTATTCAGGTGCTTCATCCCACTCACCCTCACTTTCACTAGGATCATATGGTAAGGAAATATAAAAAGTGGAACCCCGATTTTCCGCACTGTTCACCCAAATATGGCCACCTTGAGCTTCAATCACTTCTTTAGAAATGGCTAAGCCCAAACCCGTACCACCTTGTTTGCGCGAACGTGCCTTATCAACGCGGTAAAACCGGTCAAAAATACGTTTGATATCTTTACGCGGAATCCCCAAGCCTTGATCGGCAATACTCAAAATCACATTATGATTGGTATCCAATAAGCGGCAAGTGATCGTACCACCGTCAGGTGAATACTTCAAAGCGTTATTCATAATATTATCAATGGCTTGCGTCATTTTATCAGGATCAATCTCAACCCATAAATCACGTTTTGTAAAGATTCGCTTAATTCGATGTGGAACAAAATTCTTTTGTTCAGCTTGCGCATGGTCGGCTTCTTTTTGCAGCATCAAGTCAAACCGATCCAAAATATAATTGAACATTTCGTTAAAATTAACTAACTCAACGTTGATTTTAGCCGTTCCTTGATCTAAGCGCGACAGACTCAACAGGGAGTTAACCATGCGAATCATACGCTCCGTTTCTTGTTGCGTCACTTTTAAAAATTGCGGTGCTAATTGCGGATCTTGCCACGCACCATCATTTAAAGTTTCCACATAACTACGCAAACTCGTCAACGGTGTGCGCAATTCGTGCGAAACATTGGACACAAACTCCCGCCGATCGCGATCAATCTTTTGCTGCTCCGTCACATCATGTAAGACACAAACGACCCCCGTGACAAACCCCGTATTACGTTTGATTAAAGAAAAGTCAGCCTGCAAAATCAATTCATCACCATCAGCTTGCAATTCAATAATCCGTTCTTCCTGATTATCTAAAATATCTTCAAAATCTAAATGTTGATCTAAATTTAATAACTCCATTAAATCTAATGGTTGCGTTGAATTCGAATCCACATTCAAAAATTCTTGAGCGGTTTCATTAATAATCGTAATTTTGCCGTGCCGATCTGTGGCTAGCACCCCATCCGACATCTGGGTTAAAACACTATCCAACCGGCGCCGCTCGGCATCGGAATTTTCCTGTTCTTCTTCAACTTTAACCGATAAATTGTTCACCGCAATCGCTAATTGGCCTAATTCATCTTCACTATAAACTCGAACCTGCCCAGAATAGTCCCCGCGGGCCATCCGTAAGGCTTGGCGCTGCATTTCAACAATCGGGCGGGTAATGGCACGCGCTACTACGATGGAAATCACCGCCCCTAAAATCCCGGCAACTAACGACGCTACAAAGAAGATAAAGACAATCCGGTTAATATTTTTATAAACTGGATCCATATCAGCGCGGACATAGACCGCCCCGACCGTTGAATTGTTATCACCATTAGAGTTTAACAAGGGCGTAATGGATAAATAATAACTACCATCACGGTCATTATGTGAAATCTGTGTTAATTTTCGTCCGGAATAAATCACATCTTTAATTTGAGAATTCGCCGTTCGCTTACCTACTGAAGCTTGATTATTGTCACCTTTAATGGCCACAATCCGCCCTTGACTATCAATTACTTCCATCTCAGAAATTTGAATATTCGTAAAATCCCGCACTGTTGCTCGAATATTTTTACGAGCCTTAGCTGTATTACTTGTCAAATTAACTGCTAAAGGCGTAGTTAACCATGAAGGTAATTGTACCTGCGTTTCAAAGGTTTCTACATTTTGCTGCTCTAAACGATGCACAAAATAAGCTCCGATAATTTCAATCGTACTCAACAACAATAAAATAAAAACTAATGCAATTTTGAATTGCATAGAACTAAAAAATTTTGTTCGCTTTGTCACGGCCATAAGCCCCTATTAATCTTTTTTAGGATCCTTCGAACTAGTTTCCGCTTTTAAATAGTAACCAACACCGCGGCGTGTAATTAAATATTCAGGCTTACTAGGATCATCTTCTACTTTTTCACGCAAACGCCGAATTGTGACGTCGACTGTGCGCACATCACCAAAATAATCATAGCCCCAAACTGTTTGTAACAAATTCTCCCGAGTCATTACCTGGCCAATATGCTGCGCTAAGTAATACAATAATTCAAATTCCCGATGCGTTAATTCCAATTCCCGACCATTCTTCATGACCGTATAAGCTTCTGGCAAGATTGTTAAGGAACCAACTTCAATTTCGGCAGTTGAATGTTCATCACTATTGTTCAAATTAACTTTTTGCCGCCGTAAATTAGCCTTAACCCGTGCTACTAATTCACGATTGGAAAAAGGTTTAGTCACATAATCGTCGGCACCCATCTCTAGGCCTAAAACCTTATCTAACTCTGAATCTTTAGCCGTCAGCATAATGATTGGTGTATCTTTGGTCTTGCGCACTTGCCGTGCCACCTCTAAGCCATCAATTTTCGGCAACATTAAATCTAAAATAATTAAATCCGGAGCTTCACTCTCCACTTGCTCTAACGCTTCTTCACCATCAAAAGCTACGACGGTTTGAAAACCTTCTTTATCTAAATTGTATTTGATAATATCAGAAATTGGTTTTTCATCATCAACAATTAAAACTTTATTAGCCATAAGGTAGAATACCTCCTTGGTTTCTCGTATCCAGTATACTAGATTTTAGCAATTCATGACAAAATTCTCTAAATCTTATTGCCAAAAGCTGGAGAATATGCTAATATATTCATTGTGCTTACGGGTGGTTAGCTCAGCTGGCAGAGCAACGGACTCTTAATCCGTGGGTCCAGGGTTCGATCCCCTGACCACCCATCAATCTTAGTAAAAGCTGTTATTATAACTTCAAAAGTTAGTATAACAGCTTTTTTGTTGTATTCAAAATTTACCCCAAGACTACTGACTTCAAGCAAAATGTAGTTTTGTCAATCAGTGATTGTCTCCGTCAATAAAACCATTATAATAATCATGTAATCGTTTTAAAAAAGGAGTGCTATTTTTGAAAAAAACTAACTGGAATCAAGATTGGCTCTTTTGGCAAGACCATAATTCTTTTGCTTTAATTTGGGATGTCCCGAAGACTGCCCAAAACGTCACTTTACCGCATGACGCTATGCAAGAACAACCGGCTTATAGCGCTAGTCCGAACGGCGGCAACACCGGTTTTCGCGATGGTGGTACTTATGTTTACGTGAAGAATCTCTTTGTTCAGCCGGAAGATCAAACTAAAAACTATCAATTACAATTTGACGGTGCCTATATGAATACCTTCGTCTTCGTTAATGGTCAATTAGCCGGTAAGCGTCCGTATGGCTATTCCGCTTTTCGCATTGATTTAACTCCCTTTTTAAATTTTGGAGCTAATAACGAAATTCGCGTCCAAGTAAAATCTGGGGCCATGCCTAATAGTCGCTGGTACTCGGGCTCTGGTTTAATTCGCGATGTGTACTTATTAACTAGTGCTACTAAAACTTATTTAACGCCCACTACGCAAATCACAACTTTGCAAGCCACTTCTGCCCAAGCGACGATTAATTTAAAGACGACCATTCAAAACCAAACTATTAATTCAACCGCTGCTTTGCAACTGCAAGTTCAAATTTATGATGAACAGCAACAACTCATCTTAACCGACCACTATCCCGTGCAGTTAGCTGCCAACGAACAGCGCCCCTTACAGCTACGTTTATCATGGGCACACCCCAGCTTGTGGAGTGCCCAAGAACCACATCTGTATCGTTGCTTATTGCAATTAAGTCAAACAGAACAATTGCTTGATCAAGATGAACTGGTTTTCGGTGTACGACAATTAGCTCTCAATGCCACTCAAGGCTTATTAGTCAATGGTCAAAGTGTCAAATTACGTGGCGCGGGTATTCATCATGATAGTGGTTTGCTAGGAGCTGCAACTTATGATGTCAGTGCCTATCGGCAAATTAAATTGCTGAAACAAGCGGGGTTTAATGCCATTCGCATGGCTCATCAGCCGGCGGCTCCCGCCCTCTTAAAAGCTTGTGATGAACTAGGAATGTATGTCCTTGATGAAACTTTTGACATGTGGAACCGTGCCAAATCTGATTATGATTACAGCCTTTATTTTCAAGAATGGTGGGCCAAAGACGTTCAAGCCATGGTCGAAAAAGATTTTAATCACCCTAGTGTCATTTTATATTCCCTGGGCAATGAAATTCCTGAAATTGGAACCCCACAAGGGATTAGCTTACTGACAAAAATGGAGCAACTGATTAAACAGTTAGATCCGACTCGGTATACTTTATCGGCAGTCAATGGCTTGTATTCGGTAGGTAACGAACTGTTAAATATTATCAGTGAAGTGGTTGATCAACAAGAACCCCAACAAAACCATGAAGCAATTACCGTGAATAATTTTATGGTAGCCATGGATCAATATTTAGATCGCATCGTCGTTGACCGGCGCATTTCCCAAAAATTAGATCAAATTTTCCCGATCACAGATTTAGCGGGCTACAATTATATGACTGCTCGCTATGAACAAGACGTCAAAGATCACCCCCAGCGCTTAATGGTCGGCACCGAAACTTATCCGCCACAAATCTGGCAGAACTGGCCGTTAGTTCAAAAATATCCCCAAATTATTGGAGATTTCACTTGGACGGGTTGGGATTATATCGGTGAAGCCGGCGTGGGCATTCCCGGTTATCACTTTGGTGAAGGTGGGTTTGGCGCTCAATTTCCTGCACAATTAGCTTACGTCGGCGATTTTGACTTAACTGGTTTTCGGCGACCACTTTCGTATTATCGCGAAATCATTTTTGGCTTACGAACCACACCTTATCTTGCAGTGCAAGACCCCAAGCATTATGGTGAAAAACTCATGACTACGCCGTGGATGTTAAGTGATACGATCCACAGTTGGAGTTTTGATGTTGCTGATGATGCGCCCGTAATCGTTGAAGTTTATAGCAATGCTTCTTATGTAGCATTATATTTAAATGAACAATTAATTGCCAGCCAAGCTGTTGATGAACATTGTCGCGTATTATTCAAAACTACTTATCACCCTGGTCAGTTAACAGCCATCGCTTATGATCAACACCACCAAGTAATCGGACAATCTAGCCTCCAGACTGTTGCTGTCCAAGATGCGCAATTACAAGTTCATGTGCAAAATTATTTACCAGAAATGAAGACGCGCCTCAGTTACCAAGCCTTGCCGATCAATGGCGCTTTATATTATCTGAACGTGCAATTGGCAGCTCCAGATGGTACTATTTGTTCTCTTCAAGAACAAACTTGCCAACTGCAAATTATCCAGGGCCAAGCTAAAATCTTAGCTTTTGGTAGTGGTAATCCTAAACCTCAAGCGGATGAACCATTAGCACAAACACAAACTTTTCACGGCAGAGCTTTAGCAATTGTCCAAAAGTCTGATGTGAAGCAACCAGTTGTCTTAGCAGTGCAAACAGCTAACCACCAGGTTCAACAAATTGAAATTTAACTCATTAAAAAAACGGTCATTCTGCAAGTTGAGATCCTCAGTCAAGCTTGCAGAATGACCGTTTTTTAATTGTTCAGTTTAAAATAAATTTAATTTGGCAATGCGTTGACAAGCCTCACTATAGCGCGGCTCATCAATCAATAAACCAATCCGCACATAACCTTCACCAGCGGCGCCAAATCCAGTTCCTGCAGCTACCGCAACCCCAGCTTGCTCTAACAACAAATCAGCAAATTCTTGACTGGTCATCTGTTGCGGTGTCGGCATCCAAGCATAAAACGTTCCACCTGCGGGCACTGGTTTCCAACCAATCGCTTGTGCCGCCCGTTCAAAATCGTCGTGACGTTTTTGATAGCGCGCCACTAATTGTTTAACCGATGTTTGATCACTTCTCAATGCCGCAATCCCGGCTTTTTGAACTGCCGGAAAAACACTGACGAACAGATGATCTTGAATCAAATTAATTGCTTCAATCATCTCTTTATTCCCCACTGCAAAACCTAAGCGCCAGCCCGCCATGTTATATGTTTTCGAAAAAGTATACAGCTCAATGCCGACTTCTTTAGCATGCGGTGTTTGCAAAAAACTGATGGGGCGCTGGCCATCAAAACCAATAGCACCATAAGCAAAATCGTGCACAATTCCCACTTGATTTTGTTGCGCCCAGGCCACCGTATCCTGAAAGAATTCGGGGGTCGCCGTCGCTCCAGTAGGATTATTGGGATAGTTTAAGTATAAGTATTTAGCTGCGGCAACTACTTTCGGATCTAAGGACTGATAATCTGGTAAGAAATTATTCTCTGCTCGCAAAGGCACTAATGCGGTTTTGGCTTGTGCTAAAGCTACTCCGGACAAATAGTCTGGATAACCGGGGTCTGGTAAAAGAATAGTCTCTCCCGGATTTAATAAAGCTAATGGTAATTCGACTAAACCTGTTTTAGAGCCACCCAAGACCGCTACTTCTGTTTCCGGGTCCACTTCCACTCCATATTCACGTTGGTAAAACTCAGCGGCAGCCTGTTTAAATTCTGGTAACCCTCGAAACGGTGAATATTTATGATTTTGGGGATCTTTAGCTGCTGTATTTAATGCCTGAACAATAAAATCAGGCGTTGGTTGATCTGGATTACCTTGACCAAGGTTAATCACGTCGACACCCGCCACAATTTTTGCATTGACCTTTTGAACTAAAGTGGCAAAAAATTGTTGGGGCAGCTGTTGCAATAAATTGGATTCTTCAAATTTCATTTTAATCTTCTCCTCACCTGTTAAGCATATTATAACCACTTTGCTACTAAAAAGTGCATTTTTTTATTCTTTCACGTAGCCTTTTTTCATTTTCAAACAACTAAACGTTATATAATAACAGCAGAATATTTTTTTACGATGGAAAGGATTAATTACATGCGCACTGAACCAGTCGAATTAACTAATATGGTCTTAATTTTAGATGCCCAAAAGCAACAAGTGCTCGTTGAATATCGCCGCGATCCTCATTGGCCGGGGATTGCTTTTCCGGGGGGCCACGTTGAAGCTCACGAAAGTATCACCCGCTCTGCTGAACGTGAAGTCCAAGAAGAAACTGGCTTAACCGTAACTAATTTAGAACTCTGTGGTTTAAAACAATATCCTTTAAGTCATGGACGCTTTATTTGTTTCTTGTATCGTACTACGCACTTTCAAGGTAATATTCAATCATCAACTGAAGGTCCCGTCTTTTGGATGAAGTTAACTGATTTCCCAGGAAATAAACAACTAGCTTCTGGCATGGATGATCTATTAAATGTTATGACTTCCGGTTTCAATGAGGTACTCTATCAAGGACCACAAACCTATTTCTTTTAAATTTATGACTAGTTTAGTGCTCTGTAAAAATAAAAATCTTACTAAAAAAGTAATTGGCAATGACGACTAAAACATTGTCAATAATTTTTACCCAAAAAGCATTCTGGTGTAAAACACTAATTCCCACAGCCATAATGGCCAGATCTAACAGCAAACTTAAAATCCGAAAAAAGAAAAAAGACACAATTTCTTTGCGCGCGGCTTGAGAACTTCTTTGATGTGAATCAAACACATAAAGTTTATTGGTTATATACGCAAAGATCACAGACAATAACCACGCTGTGACATTCGCAATTTGGTAACCACAAAAATGCCACCAAGTATATAAACAATTAAAAACTACTAAATTTATGAGCGTCGTTAAACCACCAAAAATCAAGTAGCTAATAACGCTCCAGTAAGTAACTATCATTTGTTTTAAACGTTGCATAATTTTCTCCACATTAAAATTTTATTGTTATTTTCTTAAAAATTCGTTACACTATGAACCATATTACTATAATTAGGAGGTCTTAACCATGGAACAAACCAAAAAAATCCGTTGGTATAACGTTGCCTTCATTGCCTTTACGTCCGTTTGGGGCTTAGGCAATGTGTTTAACAACTACGCTAACCAAGGCTTAGTCGTTATTACTTCATGGATTTTAATCATGTTATTGTTTTTCATTCCTTACACCTTAATGGTCGGTCAATTGGGCTCGACATTTGAGAATTCCGGCGGAGGGGTTGCCTCATGGATTAAACAATTATCTGGTAGTCGGCTCGCCTATTTAGCAGCTTGGACTTATTGGGTGGTCCAAATTCCTTATTTGGCGCAAAAACCGCAAATGATTATCGTGGGCTTAAGTTGGCTGTTTCAGGGTAACGGTAACTTTGTGAATACCGTGCCAGCACTGCCGTTACAAATTATTTGTTTAGTCATCTTTTTGGGCTTTTTATGGTTGACCGCCCGCGGGTTTACTACTTTAAAAAATCTCGGTAGTTTTGCCGGTATTATTGCTTTCATTATGTCGATGCTCTTTATCATCTTAGGCCTAGCCGCTCCTTTCATGACACACTTAACGATTCAAACACCGCATATGAACCAATTGCATACTTACTTACCGAAATTTGATTTTAATTATTTTACTACTATTTCGATGTTAGTTTTTGCAGTCGGAGGTAGTGAAAAAATCGCCCCCTATGTCAAACAAACACATAACCCCAGTCATGAATTTCCTATCGGCATGATCTGCTTGGCCGTTATGGTCAGCGTTTCCGCTATTTTAGGATCATTTGCTTTAGGGATGATTTTTGATTCGAATCATATTCCTAACGACTTGATGGCTAACGGTGCTTATTATGCCTTTCAGATTCTGGGCAAATATTTCCATGTTGGTAACTTATTCGTTTGGATGTATGCCATCACTAATGTCTTAGGTTCCGCCACCGCTACTGTCATTTCGATTGACGCACCGTTACGCATGTTATTAGAAGATAGTGATCCTCAGTATATTCCGCGGAAACTTCTCAAAAAAAATAAAAACAATATTTTTATTAATGGTTATTATTTAACCGGTATTTTAGTCACCATTTTAATTATTTTACCTGCTTTCGGCATTGGTGGCATGAATGATTTATACAAGTGGCTATTAAACTTAAATTCTGTCATTAATCCATTCCGGTATTTATGGGTTTTTGTCGCTTTTATGGCGTTAAGCAAACAACTCAAGCACCACCAAGCAGATTACATGTTTGTTAGAAAACCACTAACTGGCTTTATTTTGGGCTTATGGTGTTTCTTATTTACAGCTTTTGCCTGCATCTTAGGCATGGTTCCCAAATTAAATTACAGCAGTAATCCGCACGCTTGGTGGTTCCAAATTAGTCTCAATGTGATTACGCCTGTCGTTTTGATTGCGTTAGGCTTTATTCTACCAATGATTGCCCGGCGCCAAAAAAGCGAACTAACTAACAACTAAATTTTAAATTACACTACTAAAAAAGTTTGGGTTTCAACAAATGACCCAAACTTTTTTGATGCAGCCAAAATAACAAGAGATAATTGTACTCAATTGATCCAACTACTGTTGCTTCCTAATAACTGTGCCCCATTAATTAACATCAATCACTGGATCTGGGACATTGCCACCATAACTGCGAATTTGATTAATTAAGTCAATTAATTTTTGCTTTTGAGCTTCTTTATCAGCAGCATTATTTTGATAAGCCGCCTTCACACGACTTAATTGCTCCTCATATTGCGGTCTTAATTTATCAATCATCGCCTGCTTTTTAGTGGCCCGTTGAGTTTCAATTTGATTCTTTTGAGCTTCAAATTTGGCTAAGCGACCATTTTCTTTCTTAGCTTCTAATTGCGCTTGCGTCAAATTTAATTCTCGCTGCAATTGCATAATTTGTTGATTGAAGTTTGCTTTAGCTGACATGCGTTTAACATTCTCATTTTGATAACGGACTTTTTGTAATTTAGTCAATTGGTGACCGTACTGACTTAATTTATCAAAGGGAACCTGCTGGTAACGTTCAATGGCTTGCTGCACCTTACGTTCCCGTTGCAGTTCCTGCTTTTTAGTTAAATGATAGATTAATCGGTAGTCTAAATCCGTTAGACGTTTTTTATTTGCATTAATTTCGGCACTATTAAAGGCCAAGTAACTATCATGGATTACTTGTTCAATACTTTTACCCGTTGCTTCACGCCGCACATAAAGATTATCGCCGTCACGCCGAATGGTATTTGGCATGACAAAATCTTTTTTAGGTTCTTTCAACGCTTTAACTAAATAATCACCTTCAGTTTTAAAAGTCTTAATCGACAACTCCTCTTGCTCGGCCGTTAATGGTTGTTGGTGATCAAAGCCCGTCCAATTAGCAATGGTAAAATATGGTGTCATACCAACAAAATAACTATCTAAATTTTTATCCGTCGTTCCGGTTTTACCAGCGACATAAGGATAATCACTTAAAGCAGCATCCTTGCCCAAACCATTGTTGACCACACTTTGCATCGCATTCAGCATCATATAACTGGCATCTGCCGAATAAACATTGACCGGTACGTGGGGATTTTCATATAAAATTCGTGAATTATTTGTATCATAAATACTGCGGACATTACTGGGGGCAATAAAATTACCTTGTCGAGCAAACGAA
Source organism: Bombilactobacillus sp. ESL1187 (assembly GCF_058107155.1). Taxonomy (NCBI): domain Bacteria; kingdom Bacillati; phylum Bacillota; class Bacilli; order Lactobacillales; family Lactobacillaceae; genus Bombilactobacillus; species Bombilactobacillus sp. ESL1187. The sequence goes on along the minus strand of NZ_JBYLTZ010000001.1, from coordinate 810,822 downwards.
CTATATGCCGAAGCCATTTCAGTAGTCGTTACTCCCTTCGTAAAGCCTCCCACCGCAATAATAGCATTTTGATCAGCAGGATATAAACCTTGAAATTGCATTTTACCCAAATCTTGATAGAAGCTTTGTTGCTTATCACCTAAGGCCAACTTAAAGGCCACCGTATTAATCGAATCTGCTAAGGCCGTTCTTAAAGTGACTGCGCCGCGATAGCCACTGTACCAGTTGCTCACATTTCCGACAGGTCCATCAACCACTTTGGATTGTGGCGCATAACCGCGCTCAAACGCTGGCGCATAAGCAATTAAAGGCTTAGCCGTGGACCCCGGCTGCCGATAGGCATCACTCGCCCGATTCAATTGATCACCATCTGTCGTTCGGCCACCAACAATCGCTAATACATCGCCAGTCCGATTATCAACGATGGTACTAGCCACTTGCGGCTCTAATTTGCCATCTTGATCACGCTGTTGATAAGCAGCATACTGCTGTTGCACCAATTGTACGATCTGTTGTTGCAAGTTTTGATCAATGGTTGTTTTGACCACATAACCACCATTTAATAATTCACCATAGTACTTATCATAAGCTTGCGCATACTCATTTTTATAAGTGTTTTTTGCTTGATCATTGTTAAACAAATACTGCATTTGAAAACCGTGAATCGTCATTAATTGTTGTACGGCAGATTTCACCGCATAATTCAAGGCGTAATTTTGCGAAATATCATTATCATACTTAAAGTTATGAATTTTTAAATGTAACGATTGTTTACTAGCATGTTGATAGGTTTTCTTCGAAATCATTTTTTGTTGATACCAGCTATACAAGACCGTATTCCGCCGATTAATTGCTCGTTGCGGATGCAATATCGGATCATACAACACTTGATTGTTGGGAATTCCAATTAATAATGCAGCTTGCCCCCACGTTAATTGTTGCTGGGACTTGGAAAAATAATATTGAGCCGCACTACCAATCCCATAACAGCCATGGCCTAAATAAACATCATTCAAATAAAATTCCAAAATTTGCTGCTTGGAAAACTTCTGTTCTAAGGCTTGCGCTACTACCATTTCTTTAATTTTGCGGTCAAAGCTCTGCGTTTGGTCTTTCAAAATCACATTTTTGACCAACTGTTGGGTCAAAGTGGAGCCCCCTTGAACTTGTCTTCTCAAGACTAAGGAAAATACCCCCCGCAGCATTCCCGTTAAATCAACCCCGTGATGTTGGTAAAAGCGGCGGTCTTCAACAGCGACTACGCCTTTTTTTAACTTGGGATTAATTAATTGATGCTGGACATACGTTGATTGACTATGCGCTAAAGTTTTCATCACCTTATTATGCCGATCTTTGATCACCGTCGGCTGCTTTGGATAAAAAGTTTTAGTGGTAATATCGTCACTAATCAAGTAGCCGGCAGTCACATCTTTCTGTAATTCTTGCCAATACTGATGTCCAACTTTACTGCCGACAATTAGGAGTAGCACCAAAACGAGTAATATTAGATATTTAATTGCTTTTCTAATTGGATGTGCGCAAACTTTTTGCCACCAACGCTTACCTAAATTTTTCATACTTTCTCCTAATTACCGCACATATAAAACCGTTCCGGGCGTTACAATTGCCATTAATCGCGTTAAATCACTAGTACTTAAAGTTAAAGTATTATGGAGATTAATCAGCGAACTAGCAATAAACCCAATTTGATTTTGATTTTCAATTAGCATCGAATTCTTCAACGCCACATTATTCTTCAACCAAAAAATAGTTTCGGCTTGATTAAAATCACTAATATCATTATCTTGGTCGGCAAAATTCGTGGCATCTGCTAAATAATCGCCAAACGAGCTACTACTCAAATCGGTAACCACGCCCGCATTAATTCCGGGATCAGAAATCAAATTTTTAACGGTATAAGTTCCCGTGGGTAAACCATTATTCATAGCCATTAAGCTGGCCATTTTCGGTAAATATTTAGTACCGTTACGTTGTAATAACGTCAAGGTTTGATCCGCATTAGAATAAAATAAGACATTAGTAGCACTCACATCATCTTGTTGTAAACTATGACTAAACTGATCTAACTGTTTGGCATTATCAATAATAGTCACATTGGCTGGTTGATAATTCTGTGTTAGCGGGGCATTTTTCAAAGCTTTAAGTTCCGCTTGCTGCTGTTTAACTTGTGCCTGAGTTTGATTTTGTTGGGCCACTTTAAATTCCTTTAAAGCTTTAGCAACTTTCGGGCGCCAATATTTTTTCAGGGCTCGATTTTTGATGAGTTTATAATAAGTATTAATCGTCGAAGCTTTCGTCATGGTTAACTGCTTGGGACTAATAGTCTTCGCTAAATTTTTATTTAGATAAGTTTTAGCATCTTGGGTTTGGTCATACCAAATTCTAATGGTATCAATTCGATTTTTTTCTCTTTGATAAATAGTTTGATTTTTTTCCTTTAACAAATTCTGGTCTGTTTGATTTAAGCGTGACGTTGTTACTTGATTAGCGTAATAAGATCCGTCATAATAACGTGCAATTTGTTGCTGATTATCTACTCGCAAAGTTAATAACTGCTGCACTCGCGTCAGTTTTTGCCGCGTGGTCGGATGTAAGGTCAAATGCCCCAATGGACTGTTAGCTAAATTGGTCGTAAAATTTAACCGACGCGTATTAACCCGCGTAACTAAAGCCGACTGTTGGCGATCTTGATATTGTGAATCAATAAAATGCTGGGTACTAACATTAAAGTAGCCATTGCTCAATTCCAACAGAAAGCCTACTACGCCAATGATCACCATCGCCCAGCTAGTCAATTCTAAATTATGCAATAATGATTGTTTATTAATTTTCATAAAAACTAATCTTTCTTAAATTAAGATAATTAATGAGGTGCTCTTGTGAAAAGAAATATGAAAAAAAAAGGTTGTTTAGTTACCCTAATTTTAATGATAGTTATACTAATTCCTACTTATTATAACCGGAAATTAATCATTAATGCCACCAGTAACTGGTTATCTAGTCAAACTATTCCTTTTCAACTTGTCGTGAATCCTAAAACTATCAATCACAGTCAGCATCCTACCAGTCTAACGCTCGACGAAGTCAACGATCAAGACTATCAACACCAACTCAAAAATGCTAATCATATTGTAAAACTTTTTAATCGTAAACAACAATCTTGTGGCTTCTTATCTAAACAACAAAACCACCAATTACGCCAGTGGGTTACACAAAAGCCGCACCGCTATTTATATAGTGTGACGCCACTGGTCCTCGGTCAAAACCGGCACGGTCATTATGTAACGGTCAGTGTCAATCGCTACGATGATACTCACCAGATTCATAGTTACCGTTACCGCGTTTATTACCACCAGCAAAAGCCACAACAAGCTCGTTTTTTAGGTAATTTTAGTAGTAATAAACCACCCAAATTTATCACTTGGACAACTCGCGTCGGTATTTCTGGTATTTCTAAGGTTCCAAATTTTATTGATAAAATTAATTCCACCATGTTAAATTCCGGCGTAGCCGCCAAACCAACCACAACTGTGAAACAGTATCAGCAGTTAGCTCAAAATATCGGATTAAGTCAAACTAGTGCTCCTGGCTTAAAAAATTATATTAATCGTGGCGGTGCTGATCAAAAAAATAGCGCCATTACCGCTTATGAATTTAGTGATGTTCCACGTGAAACAAGATTTTATATTACGCAATACAACAATCACCAGCACTACCATTACACCTTGATTTTTAATCGTAATACTAACGCCTTTACTCAGTTTCTCAATGGTATCCAATCAGCAGCTCAAAAAAATTAGAATTACTGGCTGTTTCACATGAAACAATTATTCAAATTAAAAAAAGTCTTTCCTTGATTAATCAGCAGATTAACCAGGAAAGACTTATTTAATTCCAGTAATTAAATAATCATTACCAAATGTTTTTTAAAACAATCGTTTCATTCCGTTTAGGGCCGACAGAAACACTAATTAGCTGTAACCCTGTTAGTTCTTGCACCCGCTTTAAATAATTCTTAGCGGCCAACGGCCATTTATCTAAATCCATTTGCCCTCGTAAATTTTGGGACCATCCGGGCAATTCTTCATAGACTGGCTGGCACTGCGCAATTTGCTGTAAACTGGCTGGATATTCATCAATTGTCGAACCATCAGGCAAACGATATCCGACACAAATTTTAACAGTTTTTAAACCGCTTAAAACGTCAATACAATTTAAGGCTAAGTTCGTGACTCCCGCAACTCGTTTTGCATGCCGTAACACCACCGTATCTAACCAACCAATTCGGCGGGGCCGCTGTGTCACCACTCCATATTCATGTCCAGCCTCGCGGATAAAGTTTCCTGTTTGATCCGTCAACTCTGTTGGAAACGGGCCGTCGCCCACACGCGAAGTATAGGCTTTAGCAACTCCAACCACATGCTGAATCTTAGTGGGACCTACACCAATTCCCGCAGTATAACCACCCACAGGATTTGAAGAAGTGACATATGGATAAGTACCATGGTCAATGTCGAGCATGATGCCCTGCGCACCTTCAAATAAGACATTAGTTCCTTGCTCAATTTGTTCATTTAACATTTTTGAAGTATCAATCACATACGGTTTTAATTGTTGTCCGTAATCATAATATGAAGCAAAAATATCATCAAAAGACAAAGCTTGCCCTTGATAAACTTGAGTAAATTCTTTATTTTTCAAATCTAAGTTTTGGCGTAACTTGGCAGCAAAAGTATCTTTTTCTAATAAATCAATCATCCGAATGCCAATCCGAGCAGCTTTATCCGTATAAGCTGGACCAATTCCACGATTAGTGGTGCCAATTTTGTTGGCACCTTTACTCTTTTCCTGTAATTCATCCATACGGATGTGATACGGTAAAATAATTTGGGCCCGATTAGAAATATAAAAATGTTCAAAGCTGACATGTTGCTGCTTAAGTCGGGCAATTTCTTCAACCAAGGATTTGGGATTAATCACGACTCCGTTACCAATCATTGTCACTTTATCAGGATACAAAATACCGGAGGGCACTAAGCGCATTTTATAAGCAGTCTGCTCAACTTCCACCGTATGCCCAGCATTATCACCACCTTGATACCGTGCAATCACTTGACTATCGTGACTAAGAAAATCAGTAATTTTACCTTTTCCTTCGTCGCCCCATTGCATTCCAACTACTACAACACCTGTCATAAATGTCATCCCTTTTTACTAAATTCGGTCCAGTAATATTCTATCAATTACGAACATTAATAGCAACAATCAATCTATTAATTCGTCTTTAGTAAAAAATGTATTTAAATATTCCCAAGTTAAGACCGATAATTGTTGATAAGGCAAACTTTGGCTAGACGTTCTAGTATCCGGTAAATCTTCAAAAACTGCTAAAGTTAACGTTTGCTTATCTAGTGCCTGACAATAAGCTAATTGATCTAACATTTGATCGCGTTGGCGAAAACGGACCATATTTTGCTGTTGTACTAACCTTTGCAGAGCACTTTCCACAAAATCAGCTCCAAATTGCCATTTATCATCTAAAACAGGTTGCACTAAAGTCTTGTGCTGGCGCTGATAATTCAAATATAGAATCAGCATTTGTAAATAATCGCAATTCGGAGAAACAAAATCAATATCCTGCAGGTTAATTAAAGCATAGCCACCAAAACAGCCTAAATGATCTAATAATTTCATGACCAAAAATTGCTGATCTAGTTGCATAATTTGTCCAGCAAAAAATACATCCGCACTTTTGGAACAGTACAACAAAATTAATTGTTGCTGTTGCTGGTAGCGTTGTAAGATTGGTCTTAGTTCCGGATTATTTTTCACCAAAACCGAAGGTGTGTGTTGTAAATGCTGTGTTTGAAACATCGTACTGGCTAATTGTAACTGGGCGCCGACAAATTCCAAAGCAACAACGCGCTCTAAATCAACGGTTAAATTTTGCCCAATCTTAGCAAAGTTAAAGGAATCTAATAATTGCAAGTGCAATTGTTGTTGCCGAAAATCCTGTAACTTCACTTGCAAATAACGATTAGAACCTGCCAAAATTACCAAAATAGCTTGTTGCTGACGCTGCAAAAAATCCAATAATTGCTGAATCAAATCATTTGCAGCAAACTGCGGCACTGCCAGTTCTTTTGCCCAATGTATCTTATTAGTAGCCGTTAAATCAATCCGCCGTTTCAGCCGCTTTAAATCTAATCCTTCCGTGGTTACAGACGCAATGCCACTAATCTTTAATAAGACATAACCATCAAGTAAACCATAATCATTATAGGTATGCACAATGACCCACTTGTGATCTAACGCGGTGACAAAACCAGTATAAATGTCACCCGTTTGGCGAATAAACAGATCGACAATTTGCTGATTTTGTTGTGCTTGTTGCAGTTGTTGTACTTTACTCATGAATTAACCTTCTGTCAGTGGTGAAATTGCAGCAAACTTATTATATGATTTCACAAATAATAATTTCACTGTACCACGCGGACCGGAGCGATTTTTGCCAATGATCACTTCCACTTCACCAGCGTTAGTATCATCACTAGCTTCGCTACCTTCCTCGTCATCAGCACCATCGTTATAATAATCATCACGATACAGGAAGGCGACCACATCCGCATCTTGTTCAATGGAACCAGATTCACGAATATCTGATAAAACTGGTCGCTTATCTTGTCGTTGCTCTACCCCCCGTGATAGTTGTGATAAAGCAATAACTGGTACATGTAATTCTTTCGCTAGTTTTTTTAATTGTCGTGAAATCGTCGAAACTTCTTGCTGCCGATTCTCTTGACCAGTTCCTTCAATTAGCTGTAAATAATCAATAATAATTAAACCAATATTTCCCGTCTCTTTAACCAAGCGGCGACACTTAGCTCGAATTTCCGCCATCTTAATTCCTGGAGTATCGTCAATATAAATATCGGTTTTGGACAAAATACCCATAGCCACAATTAAATTTTGCCATTCGTCATCGTTCAACGTTCCGGTGCGCAAATGATTTGCATCAATGCTCCCTTGAGCACATAATAACCGGCTAGCTAATTGGTCAGCTCCCATTTCCAAACTAAAAATGGCCACCGTTTGCTGACTATGAACTGCCACATTTTCCGCGACGTTGAGTGCAAAAGCCGTTTTGCCGACGCCAGGACGGGCAGCCAAAATAGTTAATTCATCAGCATGTAAACCAGCAGTCATACTATCTAATTCACTGTATCCGGTAGCTAACCCCGTCACTTGTGAATCTTCTTGAGCTAACTGGTCAATATTTTCAATCGTATCATTTAAAACATCGGCTAATTTTTTAAAGCCGTTATTATTCTGGTTTTCGCCGACTTCCATAATAGCTCGCTCGGCATTGTCCAAGACGTTGGCCACATCAGTATCTTGCTCATCAAAACTTTGGGCCACAATATCAGTTGCCGTATTAATCAACTGCCGTAATACGGCTTTATCAGCCACAATTTTGGCATAATAAACAATATTGGCGGCGGTGGGGACGGTTGTTGCCAAATCCCCTAAATAATTAACGCCGCCAATATCTGCTAACTGATTTTTAGCTTCAAGTTGATTTTTAACAGTCACGACATCAATTGCCTGGTCTGCTTCATTTAATTCCAACATGACAGCAAAAATTAACTGATGCGCATGATAATAGAAAGACTCAGTCGTCAAATATTCAGCCGCATCAACAATTTTTTCTGGACGTAATAGAATCGATCCTAGAACTGATTGTTCAGCCTCTTTATTATTAGGTGGAATTCTCTGCATTGTTGTATCGTTCATGAATTAACCTCATATCTAGTTACAATTTTACCACGGATAATATAGGGATAATATATGTTTTAAAATATTCAAAATAACATTAAATACCATCGAAAGTAAACAAAAAAACCTTTCCTAGTTACCAACGTTTAAATTAACTAACTAGAAAAGGTTTTATCATTTAAATTATAAACTAGTGTTTACAGATGCATCATTTGTGCAAACAGTGGCACTGCAATATTATCTACAATACCAATGATAACAACCGAAACAGCGGCCATCGCACCTTGAACAGAACCTAATTTCAAGGCAAAAGCAGAACCAACGGTATGTCCAGCAGTACCCATACCTAAACCAGCACCGATGGGGTCGCTTTCCAATCTGAACCACTTAACTAACCATTTACCTAAAGCATAAATGATAACGGCGTTCAGGATACATGCCATCGCAGTAACAGCAGTGTTGCCACCAATAGCTGTTGACAATGGTAAAGCAATCGCAGTCGTAGCTGATTGACTCATCATGGAAGCTGTGCCGACCCGACTGAGTCCCAAGAGTTTGGAAATTCCCAAAATAACAAATAAGGAAATAAAGGTACCAATTAACAAACTCAATAAAATAACTAGCCAATTCTTCTTAAACACATCATTACGTTTATAAAGCGGAATTGCAAAAGCAATTGTGGCAGGTGTTAAGAACCAGAAGATTAGATCCCCACCAGGCTTATAGAATTTCGTATAAGCTGCTGCAGTCGTCATTCCCATGCCTTTTCCTAACAAGAAAATTAGAAAAATTCCCAAAACCATCGCTACAAACAACGGTTGAAATAAGAAAAAGCCATGAGTCAAATTAAATAAGTATTGCCCAATTTCAAAAACTCCCAATGAAAGTAAGATACCAAATAAGGGATTCGATAATAACTCTGCCATCATTTGTTCTCTCCTCCTACTTGTTCTTGTGTATCTGTATCAGTATGTTTGATCTTTTTACTGATCCATAATAACAATCTTGTTGTATAAGCCGTTACTACCAACAAAACGATTGTTGATAAAATAATGACGATAACTAATTGGACACCTTCATTTGCCATAATGTTCAAATTAGCAGCTAGGGAAATTCCGGATGGTACAAACAAAAAGGCAATTAAACCAATCATGGCACTTCCAAAGGAATCAACCCACTCTAATTTAATAATATGACAAGTCAATAATAAATATAACAAAATCAAGCCAATAACCGGCGTCGGTACAGGGAATGATTTTGGCATCATATTAGAAATCCACTGTGATACAAACAAAATTGCTGCATAAATTAACATTTGAATCAATAATGGTGCAGCTTTTGGCTTCTTATCTTCTGGTTTCATTTTCACATCACCTATTCTTAAAATTTATCGCACTTATTGTCTAAGAGACCTAAACAATAAATTGGTTCCATCATCACTTTCTTTCTCCCAAAATCGATAAAATTTTAGTTTAATCAAAACTAAAAACTATCTACATATGGTTTATAACGTTTTCACGAATTTGTCAAGTATTTCACAAGATAATTGCTTCACAATCTGCAAGCCCTTACATCTTTGAGCTATTAAAAAAACTAGAATTCACAAGAACCTAGTTTCTTTATAATTTTTCTCAAAAAATTCTGCAACTAATACTGTAATTTACATTACAACAATAGTATTACTTTTCACTGACATGCACCCGTATGGAGGCTTCAATCCCTGGATACAATTTCACTGGTACATTCATATAACCTAAAACTTTAATCGGCTCGGCCAATTCGATTTTGCGCTTATCAATTTCAATTTGGTACTGTTGTTTTAAAGCTTGCGCAATTTGTTTACTGGGAATTGAACCAAATAACCGACCATCACTGCCAGCTTTCGATTGTAGTTCAACCACCGTTTCATCTTTTTCTAAAACGGTCTTAATCATTTGAGCACTAGCTTGTTCTTCATCTTTTTCTCGTTGTTCGGCTTGCTTTTTACCATTCAATTCACTGATGGCCTTAGCAGTAGCGACTTGAGCTTTACCATTTTTAATTAAGAAGTTGCGCGCGTAGCCATCAGCGACTTCTTTGACTTCGCCACGCCGACCCTTACCGCGAACATCTTGTGTGAAAATTACACGCATCTTTTCATGCCTCCTAGTTATTGTCTGCTTACTTAGGTTTATCTTCTACTTTTTGTTGGATAATTGCAATCAATTCTTTCTTAGCTTGAGCAATTGTGTAATCAGCTAATTGCGTTGCCGCATTGGATAAATGACCGCCACCACCCATTTCTTCCATAATAACTTGCACATTAAAGTCACCTAAGCTCCGCGCTGAAATTGCTACTTTGGCATCGGACCTTTTAGTAATCACAAATGAAGCATCAATTTTTGATAAGGTCAATAAAGTATCAGCTGCCTGTGCCGCAATCACGGAATCATAAACTTGATCTTCTTCACCCGTGCAAATGGCAATTTGTGGCGTCACCATTTGTACAGTATCAATTAAATGGTTCCTTTGGATATAGGATGACACATTTTCTTTCAGCAAATTTTGCATTTTCGTGCTGTCAGCTCCTACTGAGCGTAGATAACTGGCCGCATCAAACGTCCGTGTTCCTGAACGTAAAGAAAAGGAATGTGTATCGACAAAAATACCAGCTAGCATAGCCGTCGCTTCTAGTTTAGATAAAGACTGTTGACTTTGTGGTTGGTATTCAATCATTTCAGTTACCAATTCACTAGCCGAGGAAGCATAAGGCTCAATGTAAGCCAGTAATGGATTAGCAGGAAATTCTTCACCACGCCGATGATGATCAATCACTACCGTTTGATCGGCTAACTTTGCCGCCAATTCTGGGCTAGCGGAACGCGATGGTTTGGATAAGTCAACCATAATCAACATACTTTGCGCATTAGCTTGATCTAACGCCTGTTGCGGCGTAATTAAATCATTTGATAAATGCTGGTCTTGCTCAATCCATTGCAATAAACGTGCAACATCTGTGTGCGCTCCGTTAGCATCAATCACAATTTTACAAGTTTTATTATTCATTTGTGCAATTCGATGAATGCCTAAACAGGCACCTAAAGAATCCATATCAGGTTGTTGGTGCCCCATCACATAAATAATATCAACTTGGTTAAATAACTCTCTTAAGGCTTGGCTAATCATCCGTGCCCGGACACGCGTCCTTTTTTCCATCGGATTGGTGTTGCCGCCATAAAAGCGTGCTGGTTCGTCCGCCTCACGTACAACTGCTTGATCGCCACCTCGACCCAAGGCCAAATCAATATTTTTTTGCGCATCTAACGCTAGTTGGGCCAAATTATCTTTACCATAAGCAAAGCCAATACTTAAAGTTAACGGCACATTTTGCTGCGAAGTAGTCTTACGAATTTGATCTAAAATTGAAAAGCTATTAGCTTCCAGTGCCTTTAGCGCATTCACATAGCCCACCACAATAAAACGGTCACTGGCCACGCGTTTTAAATACATTTCATTTTGATTAGCCCAATCAGTTAATTGATTAGTTAAATAACTATTCAAATCTGAGCGATCCCGATCAGCCATGGTTTGCACAAGCTCATCATAATTATCAATAAACACTTGCCCAATCGAAATTTTTTCATCTTCATACTTTTGCTTAATAGCTACATACTGCGTAACATCCAAAAAATAAATTACGCGAAAATTTGGTTGCACAAAAGTTTGAAATTGAGTTTGACCAATAGTTAATAACGTCGCAGCTTGTTGCTGCTGTTCATTTTTTTCGACCAGTTGAATTAATTCTGGATTAACTTGATTTAAACTACGTCCTAGTAAATCCTTATCAACAAAATGGCGCTGTAAATTAGGATTCACCCATTCAATCGTGCGCTGTTTGTCGTTATCATACAGTAACATCCCAATGGGAATATTAATCAAAGCTTCTTGTTTGCCCCGATTTTCACGAAATGATAAATCGTATAGATATTTATTAGTTTGCACCACAAACTTGCGTAATAAATAAGAACCAATGGCGACAATTAACGTAAAAATAATAAAGACCAATAAACCTAAAACTGGACTAATTCCAAAAATTAAACTAACTAAAATTAAAGCCAAAACCACTACGACAATTAACCCCCAACGTAGTGGCTGACTAATAGCTAATAAACTATTCTTAGCTACGCTCTTTTTTTTCATACTTACCCTCTTGTAACTAGAATTTAGCTATATTTTAACATACTGTTTACATTAAAAAAGAAGCCTACCTTGAGTAGACTTCTTTGGGATTGAAGCTTATTAATCTTCAGCAACAAATGGTAATAAGCCCATTACTCGTGCACGTTTAATCGCAATTGTTAAACGGCGTTGATTCTTGGCGCTTGTTCCCGTTACTCGACGAGGTAAAATCTTGCCTCGTTCCGAAATAAAACGTTTCAGCAAATCTGTATCTTTGTAATCAATATATTCAATATGGTTAGCGGCAATAAAGTCAACCTTCCGGCGACGACGGCCACCACGACGTTGTTGTGCCATGTTGAACGCTCCTTTCAATTATTCACAAAATTTAAAACGGTAAATCATCATCTGAAATATCAATCGACTGCGTATTATCCGCAAATGGATCTTCATCCATTGATGGAGCAGAATTATTGGCAGCTCTATTATTGGAATTATTAAAATTATTATTAGAGTTGCTTAGTCCAGGAGTCGTATTATTTTCAACCGTTTGATTTTGATTTCCATTATTGTGGTTCGCCGATTTCGGTTCTAGCAGTGCAAAATTCTCCACTACAACTTCGGTCACGTAAACACGCTGTCCTTGTTGATTCTCATAATTGCGAGTTTGAATGCGCCCATCAATACCAACTAATGAGCCCTTATGCGTAAAATTAGCAAAATTTTCTGCTGATTTACGCCAAATCACACAATTAATAAAATCAGCTTCCCGTTCACCATTTGAATTGGTGAATTGCCGATTAACAGCAACGGTAAAAGTAGCAACGGCTGTTCCTGCAGCTGTATACCGCAAATCAGGGTCACGGGTCAAACGACCAACTAATACACTACGATTAATCATACTCCTGTCTCCTTTTTGACTGTCTCCAACAGATTAATCTTCGCGCTTGATAATCATATGACGTAAGATGCTGTCATCAATTTTTGATAACCGGTCAAATTCATTGATCGCTGCTTGGTCTTGGGCATTAACATTAACGATATGGTAAGTACCTTCATTGTAACCACCAATTTCGTAAGCCAAACGCCGTTTTTGCCAATCTTTTGAATCTAATACATCAGCACCGTTATCTTTGAGAACCTTATCAAAGCGTTCAATCAAGGCCTTCTTATCTTCTTCAGAAATATCCGGTTTGATGATATAAGTGATTTCATAATGTGTTTGAGCCATTATTTTACCTCCTTATGGACTAATGGAGAATAAATAGATTATTCTCAAGGAGTATTAACTATCTTAAAGTGTAATACTCACAGAATAGTATTCTACCATCATTTACCAAAAAATACTACCAAAAAAGTTTTTAACGTTCCAAGCGCCTTGCACTTTTAGATTACGTTAAAAACTTTAAGAATTTTTAGTTTTCTGAATCTGGCTGAGTTTCGGTGACTTCCGGTTCGGGATCTACCTTCGTCATTGTCGAAACCTTGGCGCCATCATCCAATTTAATTAACCGCACACCTAAAGTGGCCCGGCCGGTTTGCGAAACATTATTAACTGCAAACCGAATCATGACGCCTTGATTGGTTACCACCATCATGTCTTCAGTTCCAGCAACGGTCGTAATTCCTGCTAGCGGACCATTTTTAGCCGTCACATTCGAAGTCTTAATTCCTTTGCCACCGCGCCCTTTGATTGGATATTCTGTGGCCGGTGTTTTTTTACCATAACCATTTTCCGAGATGACCAATACATCACTTTGCTCAGCTAAAATGGCTGAACCAACGACGTAATCTTCTTCTCGTAAGCGAATACCCCGTACGCCTGCGGCCGTGCGACCCATAATCCGCACTGCATTCTCTTCAAAAGCAACAGCATAGCCTAAATGCGTGCCAATCAAAATATTATTCTGACCATTGGTTAGCATTACATTATCTAACGAGTCATTGTCTTTTAAAGTAATGGCTCGCAAACCATTTTTGCGAATATTTTGAAATTCATCTAAGGCTGTACGTTTCACGGTTCCTTGTTTAGTGACAAAGAATAAATAATGATCCGCACTAGAAGCATCCTTCTTTAAATGAACCACCGTCTGAATTTGTTCACCGTTATCAATTCCTAGTAAATTAATAATCGGAATTCCTTTAGCACTACGCCCATATTCAGGAATTTCATAAGCTTTCGAACGATAAATCTTGCCGGCATCAGTGAAGAAGAGTAAGACATCATGCGTCGATGTATAAATTAATTGTTCAATGAAATCATCATCATTGACGCCCATCCCTTTAATGCCGCGACCACCACGATTTTGTACTTTAAATTCGTCGGCGGGCAACCGCTTGATGTAACCACTATGAGTCAAAACAATTAAGACATTTTCTTCTTCAATTAAATCTTCATCTTCAATACTTAATACTTCGCCGACTAATAATTCCGTGCGGCGGGCATCACCATATTTACTTTGAATTTCCAGTAATTCTTGATAAATTATTTCGTCAATCCGCTCAGGTTTCGCTAAAATATCTTGATAATCAGCAATTTTGGTCATCAAATCTTGATACTCATTTTCAATTTTGTCTCGTTCTAAGCCAGTCAAACGGACCAAACGCATATCTAAAATTGCCTGAGCTTGTTTATCAGACAAAGAAAATTGGGTAATCAAAGTGCTTTTCGCAATTTCCGCCGTTTTAGAACTGCGGATCACTTCAATCACCGCATCAATATGATCTAACGCAATGCGTAAACCATCTAAAATATGCGCGCGATTTTGCGCTTTCTTGAGTTCAAATTGGGTACGCCGACGAATAACTTGTTCTTGATGTTTTAAATAATATTGCAAAATCTCTTTTAACGATAAGACTTGCGGCGCACCTTTGACAATGGCAACCATATTAAAACCAAATGAAGTTTGTAAGGCGGTCATCTTATATAAATTGTTTAAAACAACATTAGCACTCATGTCGCGACGAATATCAATCGTCACCCGCATACCTGTGCGATCTGATTCATCGATCAAGTTAGTAATTCCCTCAATCCGGTGATCCCGTGCCAATTCAGCTATCCGTTCAATTAACTTAGCTTTATTAACCATGTAGGGTAATTCAGTGATAATTAATCGTTCCCGACCATTTTTTAGCGTTTCAATTTCTACTTTGGCCCGTAAAACAATATTTCCACGGCCCGTTTCATAGGCATGCCGAATCCCCGACTTACCCATTACCACACCGCCAGTAGGAAAATCGGGTCCAGGAATGGCCTGCATCAACTCAGCAGTAGTTACATCTGGATTTTTCATCAACATGTGAATGCCATTAATAACCTCAGTCAGATTGTGGGGCGGAATATTGGTTGTCATCCCGACAGCAATCCCCGTCGCACCATTGACTAATAAGTTCGGAAAGCGTGCTGGCAAAACCACGGGCTCACGTTCAGTTCCATCATAATTTTCTTGAAAATCAATGGTATCTTTATTAATGTCACGCAACATTTCGGTCGCAATTTTACTCATTTTTGCTTCGGTGTACCGCATTGCGGCCGCAGAATCGCCATCGACGGAACCAAAGTTACCGTGTCCGTCCACTAACAAATAACGATAACTAAATTTTTGCGCCATCCGCACCATCGACTCATAAATCGCGGAATCACCATGGGGATGATACTTTCCCATTACATCCCCCACAATCCGGGCGGATTTTTTATAAGGCTTGTCCGGCGTAACACCTAATTCATTCATTCCATATAGAATTCGCCGGTGAACGGGTTTCAAGCCATCACGGACATCAGGCAACGCCCGAGCCACAATGACACTCATTGCGTAGTCTAAAAATGAACTCCGCATTGTTTTGGATAGGTCAACCGTTTGAATACGGCGATCATCAGTTTCTGCCATGCACTATCAGCTCCCTCAATTAAAAATCTAACTCTGCATATTGCGCATTTTGTTCAATAAACTCTCGCCGTGGTTCGACTTTATTACCCATCAACATTGAAAAAACTCGATCGGCATCAGCTGCATCAGAACTAGCTACTCGATCCAAGCGCCGATTTTCGGGATTCATCGTCGTCTCCCAGAGTTGATCGGCATCCATTTCACCTAGACCTTTATACCGTTGAATGACGGGTTTAGGACTTGGCTGTAAAGTCACCATAAAATCTTTTAATTCTTCATCCGAATCAATATAACGCGACATTTTACCTTGGCGGACTTGATATAGCGGTGGCTTAGCAATATAAACATAGCCGGCTTCCAAAATTGGACGCATATAACGATACAACAGCGTCAACAATAAGGTCCGAATATGGGCACCATCAACATCGGCATCCGTCATGATAATTAATTTATGATAGCGCGCTTTGGTAACATCAAAATCATTGCCAAAACCCGTGCCCATCGCTGTAAACAAGGTGCGAATTTCATCATTCGCTAAAATCCGATCCATTGAAGCTTTTTCGACATTTAAAATTTTACCGCGAATTGGCAAGATTGCTTGCGTTAAGCGTGAGCGCCCCTCTTTAGCAGAACCGCCGGCGGAATCTCCCTCAACAATAAATAATTCAGAAATTTCTGGATCTTTACTAGTATTGTCTGCTAATTTACCGGGCAGATTACTAATTTCCAAACCGGATTTTTTCCGCGTTACTTCACGTGCCCGTTTGGCTGCTACTCGAGCTCTGGAAGCCAACATTCCTTTATCAATAATTTGCCGCGCTTGAGCAGGATGTTCCAACAAAAACTTATTAAAATGATCAGCAAAAGTCCGATCGGTAACTGTGCGGGCATCAGAATTGCCCAATTTGGTTTTAGTTTGGCCTTCAAATTGTGGATCTGGATGTTTAATGCTGACCACGGCTGTCATACCTTCGCGCACATCATCACCGGACAATTTTTCGTTGTCTTTGAGTAAATTATTTCGGTGACCATAATCATTAATCACCCGGGTTAAAGCAGCTTTAAACCCAGCTTCGTGTGTGCCGCCTTCATAAGTATGGATATTGTTAGCGAAGGTCATTAAATTCGAATGATAATCATCCGTATATTGTAAAGCAACCTCCACAGTAATCCCGTCTTGAACGCCTTCGACATAAATTGGTTCTTCAAAAATGACATCTTTATTTTCGTTCAAATACTCAACGTAACTCTTAATGCCACCTTCATAGTGGAATTCGAGCTTTTCCGCCGTGTCTTGCCGTTTATCCGTAAACGTAATTTTCAAACCTTTATTCAAAAAGGCTAATTCGCGAATCCGGGTCACTAAGGTGTGATCATCATAAACTGTCGTTTCGGTAAAAATATCGGGATCGGGTGCAAAATGCACTTTAGTACCATGTGGGCGATCATCAGTGATGGCCCCCAAAACTTTCATTGGCGTTTTCACTTTGCCCCGTTCAAAGTCCATGTAATAGCGTTGGCCATTGCGGTGCACTTCAACATCTAAATGCGTACTTAATGCATTTACTACTGAAGCGCCAACCCCATGCAAACCACCCGAGACTTTATAACCGCCACCGCCAAATTTACCACCAGCGTGTAACACATTAAAGACCGTTTCCAAAGCGGGTTTACCCGTTTTTTGTTGAATGTCTACCGGAATCCCCCGACCATCATCAATGACCGTGATACTGTTATCCGGTTCTACTTCCACATTAATTTCGGTGGCAAAACCAGCTAACGCTTCATCAATGCCGTTATCAATAATTTCCCAAACTAAATGATGCAATCCTTGCACACTCGTTGAGCCAATGTACATCCCCGGCCGTTTTCTAACAGCTTCTAAGCCGGATAAAACTTGGATTTGACTGGCATCATATTCCTTGGCTCTTTGCGCCAAGCTCTCCTGCTTGTTTGAATCTTTATCACTCATACTATCCCTCCAGCTTTTATTTGAAAGATTTTCGGATGATCAATTTTAGTTAAATCAACCCCATCTAAACTTGTGGTTGTAATAAAAGTTTGAATGCGATCTTGAATTACCTTTAATAATTGGGTCTGCCGCACTTGGTCTAATTCTGACAAAACATCATCCAATAACAAGATTGGATATTCGCCAACCTGTTGGTTAAACAATTCAATTTCTGCTAACTTCAGACTTAAGACCGCGCTCCGCTGTTGTCCTTGTGACCCAAACTTCTGCAAATCCTTATCATTAATCAAAAATTGAAAATCATCATGATGGGGCCCCGTAGTGGTTGAACCTAACCAAATATCATGATCTTGGTTTTTTTGCAATTGGTGCAATAGTTCTTGATAAACTTGTTCAACCGTCGTAATTTGTTGAATTCCTGCCGGCAAATATTTCAGTTGCAAATTTTCTTGTTGTTGCGTGATTTGTTGATGAATCGGTAACAAAAATTGCTGAATTTGCTCAAAAAATTGCTGGCGCTCATAAATTAGTTCTGCACCAAAACCTGCTAATTGATCAGAAAGAACTTCTAAGTATACTTGATCATGCGCTTTTTTCGAACGTAATTGCTTTAAATAAAGGTTCCGCTGCTTTAAAACTTGCCGATATTTCGAACTGTTACTTAAATACGGAGCGTTAATTTGACCAATTTCCATATTTAAAAAATGCCGCCTTTTTCCGGGAGCACCTTTGACTAAGGTTAAATCTTCTGGCGCAAATAAAATAATATTCAATTGACCAACATATTGGGACAATTTCTTTTGTTCTAAATGATTTAAACTCGCCTTTTTACCAGCAGCACTTAAAATTAAATCTAAAGTTAAACGACCGCTATTTTTTTGCACCACCGCATGCAACTTACTAAAGTCACAACCCCAACGAATCAATTCCTGATTATTATTCGTTCGATGTGAGCGCACCAAAGCTAACACCGAGATAGCTTCCAATAAATTGGTCTTGCCCTGAGCATTTTGGCCAATAAAGATATTTAAATTTTGACCAAAGGACAAAGCTAATTGCTGATAATTGCGAAAATTTTTCAGAACTAATTGTTGTAATTGCATTAGTTAATGGTTAACTGAGCTCCATTTGGTAATTGGAGTTGATCACCAGCATAGAGCTTTTTCCCCCGCCGATTTTCTGGTTCACCATTTA
This sequence comes from Bombilactobacillus sp. ESL1187, assembly GCF_058107155.1. Lineage (NCBI taxonomy): Bacteria > Bacillati > Bacillota > Bacilli > Lactobacillales > Lactobacillaceae > Bombilactobacillus > Bombilactobacillus sp. ESL1187. The sequence goes on along the minus strand of NZ_JBYLTZ010000001.1, from coordinate 791,814 downwards.
AGAAAATTGTGTTTTCCTGTAAGTACCATTTAGCTTGACCGCCGGTGGCGATGACGCCTGCTTCTTTTAAAGCTTGCGTTAATGTCATGTAATCACTATTTAATTTGATGTTCATTGCTGCACTCACATCCTTATAATTAGATAAACTTACCTAAGCTAATTATAACGCTTTTTGGTTTAACTAGCAATTTAAAGCCGTTTTAGCTCATTGATCTCATTTAGACTAAAAAGACTAAAAACCATTTAAATTTAAATTTACGCAAAAATTTAGCTTCAAGGCAAAATAAAATGTCCGGCAACCGTAAACGATTGTCCGGACATTCTACGTAAAAGTTAAATTTAAATTTTAGTTAAAAGTTCTTACCGGAGTGATCAGTTGAATAAAGCCTTGATCATCTGCTAAAGGTTTCAGCGTAAAGGGATGCAGTGCTGCGGTTAATTCAACTTTAATTTTTGTATCACCGAAAGCTTGTAAGGCTTCTTTTAAATAGTCCGGATTAAACGAAATGTCTAAATCTTGACCCGTAACTTGATCAAATTGCACTTCTTCTTCAACGGTTCCGACTTCAGGAGAATTACCATAGATAATAACTTTTGGTTCGGCAGCATTAATCGCCAAGCGTACAACATTATTACGACTAGCATGTGATAACAGTGAAGCCCGTTCAATTGAAGCTAACAGTGATTTGGCTTCAATTTCAATCTGGGTCGTCGATGATTCGGGAATTAAACGATCAGTGCGCGGATAATTGCCCTCTAAGAGCCGTGAATAAAATAAAGTATTTTCAAATTCGAATAAAACTTGGTTTTCAGAAATTGCTAAATTGATGTCACCGGCATTATCCCCAATTGAATGTTCTAATTCTTTTAAGCTACGCGCGGGCAAGACTAAATCATAATCGTTGGCGTTTGGATTTTGAATTTTGATAATCCGTTGCGCGAGACGATGGCTGTCAGTGGCTACGGCTAATAATTGGTCTTGGTTAACTGTCAAATGTAAACCTGTCAAAATTGGACGATTTTCTTCTTTAGAAGCAGAAAAGACGGTTTCGTCAATTACTTGTTTTAATAGGTCGGCTGGAATTTTTAATTGATCGGAATTAGCAACTTCTGGTAGATGTGGATAATTATTCGCATCTAAGCCATTAATCTTAAATTCAGAATTACCTGAAGTAATTGCTACCTGTAAGTGATCTAAAACTTCTAGACTGAAATGGTCATTAGGTAACTTTTTGATAATGTCGCTAAAAAAGCGCGCTGGTAGAACAATAGAACCTGTTGATTCAATTGTTAGTTCATTATCAGCATTTTGTTGATCGATAAAAGTTTGCACAGAAATGTCCACATCGCTGCCGGTAACCGTTAAACCTTCATCTTTTAGATCTAATTTAATTCCTGTGAGAATTGGAATTGTTGTTTTAGTTGAGATGGCTCGTTGAACATTTGTGATTTGGCGGTTGAATTGATTACGATTGATTGAGAATTTCATGGTGGTCTCCTTAATAATTAATAAAAAAATAGTAGTAATAGTAGTAGGAGCTGTTGAAACTGTGCGTTTCAGCTAAAAGGCTAACAGCTACTTAACTTTTGACTGTTAATAAATTGCGCAAAACTCTTGTGGAAAAACTTGAGTTTTGCTTTTTTTATCCACATGTTAATTTTTTAGGCTAGCTTTGAGATTGGTCAAATCATGTTGGATATTGAGATCGGATTCTAACAATTTGGCGATTTTGTCACAAGAATGAATAACGGTGGTGTGATCTTTACCGCCAAATTCTTGACCAATTTTAGGTAAAGAACTATCAGTTAGTTCCCGCGCTAAATACATAGCAACTTGGCGGGGAACGACAATAGCTTTATTACGGCGCTTGCCTTTGAGGTCTTCCACAGAAACTTTGTAGTATTTAGCAACTTGATCTTGAATATTGCTGATGGTTAAGCCGACTTGATGTTTGGAATCTTTGAGATCTTTGAGTGCTTCGGCGGCTAAACTAATGTCAATATCCGCATTGTTAATTGTTGAATAAGCTTGGACACGGACGAGCGCGCCCTCTAATTCCCGGACGTTACTGTCAATTTGACTAGCGATATAGGATAACGCATCATCCGGAATTTCTAAGTTTTCGGCGATGGCTTTTTTGCGTAGAATTGCCGTCCGAGTTTCTAGATCAGGTGCAGTAATATCCACTGATAACCCCCATTTAAAACGCGAAACTAACCGTTCTTGTAATTTTGGAATTTCATTTGGTAACCGATCAGAGGTTAGGACAATTTGTTTTTTAGTATTATAAAGTGTATTAAATGTATGGAAAAATTCCTCTTGGGTACCTTCTTTATCCGCAAAGAATTGAATGTCGTCGACTAAAAGTAAGTCAACTGTGCGGTACTCATTGCGAAATTGTTCTTGGGTCCGATTTTGAATGGAATTAATAAAATCATTGGCAAATGATTCACTGGAAATATATTTAACATTGGCGTTGGGATCACGCTCTAGTAATTGATGTCCAATCGCTTGCATCAAATGAGTTTTTCCCAAACCGACACCACCGTAAATAAATAACGGATTATACATAGTACCAGGTTCTTCAGAAACCACTAAAGCGGCAGCGTGGGCCATTTGATTACCCCCACCAGTCACGAAAGAGTCAAAAGTATATTTACTATTTAAATGAGCGGCTTGAATAGGTGACTGTGCAGTCTTAGTAGTGACAGTTTGCGGTTGGGTAATTGTTTGTTCTAATTGTTGTTTTTTGAGCTCAGATTCTAATAAAACGACGGGGACAATTTCTTGATTACTGTACTCATAAGCTGTTTCAACTACTTTAGTACTAATATTTCGTTCCCAATATTCTTTGTGCAATGATGATGGAACGGAAATATAAATTTTTTGGTTTTCTAATTTTAAGGGTTTGGCGCTTTCGATCCAAGTTTGATAACTAACCGGTGCAAAATCTTGTTTAAATTTCTTTTGCAAAAATTCCCAAAAAGAATCCAACTCACCATTTGTTATTTCGGGCACATTACTCCTCCAACTAAAATGTAATAGATAATTAACTGCATTATTTTAGCATTTTTTAAAAAAGTTTTCCACAAGTGGATATTAAAAACTAACTTTTAAACTGGTCAACAATAAATCATCCAGAAAATTGTGGAAAACAATTAAGAAAATAAAATATTTGAAGTTTTCCACAGCGATAAAAGCAAACAGATTTGCTATTTCAAAAGAAAGTTAATTTAATATTAACAACTGTGGAAAAACTGTTAACAAAGCAGTTAATTGTTAATTTAATGCAGATTTACTTGTGGAAAAAGTTTGAGGATTAGAAACTGTTTTAATTTATACACAACTTTTTAAACAAGTAATTAGGATGAGAACGTCCTTCGCTTAAGAAAAATAATTTTATTTAGGCGGCAAATGTGGTAAACTACTATGGTATTATCATTAGAATAATAAACGATGAGATTAGTTATGGAGGTGTTTAAACATGACTACAAAAAGAACTTATCAACCTAAGAAACGTCATCGTCAACGTGTTCATGGTTTTATGAAACGGATGAGTACTAGTAACGGTCGTAAGGTTTTAGCACGTCGTCGTCAAAAAGGTAGAAAAGTATTATCCGCCTAAGCCACTGAAGATTCAGTGGTTTTTTTATACAGGACGCCAGTTAAGACAACCTAGGAAGGTATTGTTCTTAGGATGAATTAACGTCTCAGGCGTCCTTTTTTATGCTAAAATTATTTTTGTGAAATGAGGTGTAACGGCCGTGGATCAAGGTCTTAAATTACAAATTTATTCTCACCAAAAGCCAAGACAACTTTTGCTGGACCAGAATCTACAATTGTCAAAAATGGTTAACTACTGTGGTCGTTGCACCGAGCCAAAATTGTAAACAGACTGCGATCACGATTAAACTGTTACGGAAATTTAAGAAAAATTAGGCCGGTTAAGTCTGTTTCTAACGGCTTGGTACTTGGTGCCGAAGAAATTTACTTTTCACTAGATGAGGTTAAAAGATGCGTAAAAGTTATCGAATTAAAAAGGAAAAAGAATTTCAAGCAGTTTTTGATCAACATAATTCCGTGGCGAATCGGGCGTTTGTGTTGTATCAAATTGAAAAACCCAACCAACCGCATTTTCGCGTAGGCTTATCGGTTAGTAAAAAGATTGCCCATACTGCTGTGTTACGAAATCAGATGAAACGTTATTTACGGCAATCTTTATTGGAGTTAAAGCCCCAATTGCCAGCAGAAGTAGATTTTTTAATTATTGCCCGCAAGCCGGCTACTAAATTAAATATGGCTGAAACTAAAAAAAATCTGATACATCTTCTAAAATTAGGTAAAATGTTATAGGAAGACTAATAACGTGGACGAGACAAAAATAATTGTTAATTAATTAATAGTTATCTAAAATCTTTGTGTGACGATTTGCTACGTTACTAAAAAGTACAGTGATTTGGTGACACTATTTGTCTCAACTACTGATAAAGGAAAGTTGCTATGTTGAAGAAAAAGAATCGACGTTGGTTACTATTAGTTGCAGTTTTAATGCTGGTAGTGGTCGTCAGCGGTTGTTCTAATTTGAACGAACCGATTACGAAAAGTAGTAGTGGATTTTGGAATCATTATGTCTTATATCAAGGCTCCCGCTTTATTTTATGGTTGGCAAAATTAGTCGGTAATAATTACGGTTGGGCAATTGTCTTATTTACAGTGATTATTCGGATTATTTTGTTGCCGTTAAATTGGTGGCAGACTCGCAGTATGAAAAAGCAAATGGATATTCAACCGCAGATGAAAGCTTTGCAGGATAAATATTCAGCTAAGGATTTAGATACGCAGCAAAAATTACAAGAAGAAACGAAGAAACTCTATGCTGAAGCAGGGGTTAATCCGTTTGTTGGTTGCTTGCCGCTGCTGATTCAGTTACCAGTGATGTGGGCTTTATATCAAGCTATTTATCGGACTACGCAATTACGGAATGGTAGCTTTTTATGGATGGCATTGGGTAAACCAGATCCGATTTACGTTTTACCGATTTTAGCTGCGATCTTTACGTTCTTGAGTACTTGGATTGCTAACTTATCACAGCCGGATCAACCGCAATCAGCGAAAATGATGATGTGGTTTATGCCAATTGTCGTCTTGATTCCAGCCATTAGTTTTCCATCGGCAATCTCTGTTTACTGGGTGGTTTCTAATGCTTTTCAAGTTTTGCAAACTTTATTGTTGCAAAATCCGTTTAAATTTAAACGGGAACAAGAAGCTAAGGCGCAACAAGAACGAGAGCGACAAAAGGCCTTACGGAAGGCTCGTAAAAAAGCTTATAAAAAGCGCAAGTAATTATTATTTGGAGGAGCTTGGTTGTAGCTATGGCAGAGTTTAAGGGAACAACAATTCAAAAGGCCATTGATGAGGGGTTAAAACAGTTACAGGTTAAACGAGAGCAGGTTTCAGTTAATGTAATCAGTGAAGGACGAACTGGATTCTTAGGGATTGGGCGGAAACCAGCCATTGTGGATTTGAAGCCAGTGGAAAGTATTCAAAATCTTGTGGAACAAACGCAATCCACGCAAAATAAGATTCAACAAATTCAAGATTATTTAGCGCATATTTTGCAGACGATGGGTTTTAAGCAAGCAGTCAAATATGTTAAAAATTCGGATTGTTTAAAATTTGATATTGATGTCACTGAGAAATTGCAAGCGAAAATTATTGGAAAACATGGTAAAAATATCAATGCCCTACAAACAATTGTGCAAGAGTATGCTTATTACTTAGATTTTCGAGAGCAGCCAATTTTGTTGGATATTGGTAATTACCGCAAACGGCGGCAAGAGTCGTTAATTGCTTTATCGACGTTCAAGGCGGAACAAGTGGCTGCTACCAAACGGCCAGTTTATTTAGATGCCATGCCAGCGATTGAACGTAAAATTATTTATCAAAACTTGGAAAATAATGATCAAGTTTTCGTGCGGACACAAGGACGCGGTTTAGATAAGTATTTGGTCATTCGTCCAGTCCGTGAATTGCAGAAGTAATTTTTGACAAAATGGCATTTAACCAGTATATTAACCGTATTAACTAGATTTAAAATCATTGGGATCTGAAAGATTAGAGATCAAAAAGTAGTCAAAGTGCTTTTTATCGAGATTAGTAACCGACTAATCTGGATTAGTAGCACTTTTTTTGTGCTTTCAAAGGAGTAGTTTGATGACGAAGATTACAGAATTTGATACAATTGCGGCAATTTCGACGCCCATTGGAGAAGGGGCCATTGCAATTGTGCGTTTATCAGGAGATCAAGCAACTAAAATTGCTAACCAAGTGACGACGGGGGTCGATTTAACCACCGTGGCTTCGCATACTATTAATTATGGACACGTGATTGATCCCCAAAATCAGCAGCCAATTGATGAAGTCATGATTTCGGTGATGCGAGCACCCAAAACTTTTACTCGTGAAGATGTCGTGGAAATTAATACACACGGTGGTTTGTTAGCTACTAACCGAGTTTTACAAGTTTTGTTAAGTCATGGTGCGCGCTTGGCGGAACCTGGTGAATTTACGAAGCGGGCATTTTTAAACGGGCGGATTGATTTAACGCAGGCAGAATCGGTAATGGACTTGATTCGTGCTAAAACGGATCGTGCGATGGATCAAGCTTTACAGCAATTAGATGGTTCATTAAATCACTTAATTAAAAATCTACGCCAAGAAATTTTGGATGTTTTGGCCCAAGTGGAAGTCAATATTGATTATCCAGAATATGATAATGAAGAATTGACAACGCAGATGTTATTAGAAAAATCCCAGCAAGTGCAGCAACAAATTGCCAATCTGTTAAAGACAGCTCAAGAAGGCCAAATTTTAAATCAAGGTTTAAAGACGGCGATTGTTGGCAAACCCAACGTTGGTAAATCCAGTTTATTAAATGTCTTGGCCAAGCAAGATCGTGCCATTGTAACTGATGTGGCGGGCACAACACGTGATGTCATTGAACAAATGGCTAATGTGAATGGCATTCCCTTAACGCTCATTGATACAGCCGGCATCCATGCGACGGATGATAAAGTAGAAAAAATTGGTGTAGATCGCAGTCGGCAAGAATTAAAGAAAGCCGATTTGGTCTTGTTAGTTTTGGATGGCAGTCGGCCGCTCAGTGAGCAAGATCAACAGTTATTAGCCGAAACTGCCACGCAGCAACGCATTGTCATTATTAATAAAAGTGATTTGCCACAAGCGTTTAGTGTGCAAGATTTAACTGCCGATCCACAGGAAGTGATTCAAATTTCCGCGGTGGAGCAGCAAGGTATTGATCAAATTGAACAAAAAATACAAACGATGTTTTTTGCAGGAATGGATCAACAACAAAATGGTGCAGTGGTGACCAATGCCCGCCAAGTCGGGCTGTTAAACCAGGCACAAGATTCTTTAAGTGATGTCATTCAAGGCATTAAAGCTGGTATGCCGATTGATCTAGTCCAGATTGATATGACTAACTGTTGGGACAAATTAGGTGAAATTACGGGTGAAAGTACTCCCGATGAGTTAATTACTGAGTTATTTACGCAATTTTGCGTGGGAAAATAAGGAGTTTAATAGATGGCAGATAGGAAAGTTAGAGAGTATGAAACCGCCAAAAGTTATGATGTGATTGTGGTCGGTGCTGGGCATGCTGGGTGTGAAGCCGCCTTGGCTGCTGCTAGAATGGGTCAAGAAACTTTATTATTGACTTTGAACTTAGATATGATTGCGTTTATGCCATGTAATCCGTCGATTGGGGGCCCCGCTAAAGGCGTAGTTGTCCGTGAAATCGATGCGTTGGGTGGCGAAATGGGTAAAGCCATTGATGCAACTTATCTACAAATGCGGATGTTAAATACTGGTAAAGGTCCTGCTGTGCGGGCATTACGGGCACAAGCTGATAAAAATGAATATCATCAATACATGAAAGAAACGATTGAAACCACGCCGCACTTGACTTTGCGGCAAGGCTTAGTTGACCAGTTGATTGTGGAAGATCAAGTTTGTCAAGGAGTGATTACCAGTACCGGTGCGCGTTATCGAGCAAAGAGCGTGGTTTTAACTGCCGGGACCTCTTCACGGGGCAAAATTATTATTGGTGAATTAATGTATTCTTCGGGTCCCAATAATTCTTTGCCTTCGATTAAATTATCGGAAGATTTAGAACGTTTAGGTCTAAAATTGCGGCGTTTTAAAACAGGTACCCCACCGCGAGTAGCTAAGGATAGTGTTGATTTTTCCCAAATGGAAGAACAACCTGGTGACAAAACGCCCCGGTCATTTTCTTATTTAACTGACCGGACTCATTATTTAAAGGACCAAATCTCTTGTTGGATGACCTATACCAATGAGCAGACCCACCAGATTATTCGGGATAATTTAGATCGGGCTCCGATGTTTTCGGGCGTAATTGAGGGTGTTGGTCCACGATATTGTCCTTCTATTGAAGATAAAGTAGTGCGTTTTGCGGATAAACCGCGGCATCAGATTTTTATGGAACCAGAAGGACGCACGACGCAAGAATATTATGTAGGGGATTTTTCGACCTCTATGCCGGAAGAAATTCAACAACAGATGTTGCATTCCGTAGCCGGGTTAGAACATGCGAAAATGATGCGGCCTGGTTATGCTATTGAATATGATATTGTGGAACCGTGGCAATTGAAGCAATCTTTGGAAACAAAAGTTATTAGTCACTTGTATACTGCTGGACAAATGAACGGAACTTCTGGATATGAAGAAGCAGCAGGGCAAGGCATTATGGCAGGGATTAATGCGGCCTTAAGTGCCCAGAATAAAGAACCATTAATCCTAGGTCGCAATGAAGCTTATATTGGTGTGATGATTGATGATTTAGTGACGAAAGGTACTAATGAACCATATCGCTTGTTAACTAGTCGGGCCGAATATCGCTTAATTTTACGGCATGACAATGCAGATGAACGTTTAACTGAAAAGGGGTATCACCTCGGTTTAATTAACGAAACCCGGTATCAAAATTTTCTCAATAAATATCAGCAGGTTACGGCGGAAATTTTACGTTTGAAAATGACCCGGATTAAACCATCCAAAAAAGTGAATGAGTTTTTGGAAGGCTTGGGAATGAATCCGTTGAAAGATAGTGTGGTCGCGGCAGACTTTTTGAAACGTCCTGAAATTGATTATGCTAAATTAGTAGAATTTATTGGGCCAACGAGTGAACCCTTGGCGCCGGAGGTTACGGAACAAGTTGAGATCTCACTCAAATATGCAGGTTATATTAAAAAAGAAGAAGCACAGATTGCACATTTGAAAAAATTGGAATCAAAAAAGATTCCTGAGCGGTTGGATTATGATGATGTGCAAGGCTTGGCTACGGAGGCTCGGCAAAAATTACAAAAAATCAATCCAACCACAATGGCTCAAGCTAGCCGCATCTCCGGTGTTAATCCAGCGGATTTAAGTATCTTGATGGTTTATATCCAACGTGGGCGGATTGCTAAAATTGGTCAAGAGCAGGAACAAGCAACAAAATAAAAGGTTATTTAAAAAGTGTTGATGATTGGATCAGCACTTTTTTATTCGCTTTAAAAAATAAACAAGAGGTCGGGACAATAAAATTACTGCTCACATTTTGGATAGAAATATCTGAGCAGTAATTTTATTGCGTTTTAAAAGTCAAAGGTTTTTGCCTAATTGAATCAAATTATTTTCAGTCGCGAGCGGACTGGAAAATTTAATCTGGTTAGTGCGCAACTGTGAAACGATTTTTGGCCCCGCCTCTTGTGACAGTATTAGTAAGATTGAAATAGAAAATTTATCATTCAGATGATTTTATTAGTTAGTCAGCTAAATTGAGATTTTTTTCAAAGGCACTTAATTCGGGTAACGGTAGAGCAAATCTTCGTTGTAGCCAAGTGGCGCATAAATCAAACCAAATAGCAATGTCGGGCTTGATTTGATTTTGAGAAGCGGCACTGGCTTGTGTGGCTAAGCTTAAGCCGTGAGCACCATGTTCAAAGAGGTGAATTTCAAAAGGAACGTGGTGGTTCTTTAATTCTTGGGCAAACGTGAGTGAATTAAGTGACGGGACTAGAGGATCATCAGCAGTGGCCCACATAAATGTTGGTGGTGTGAACTCGGTCACTTGCAAACGGGGACTAACTTTTTTTAAATCAGCTAGGTCCGGGTTCTCTTGCCCTAAAAAGGTCACCATGGAAGCTTTCATAAATTGCTGTTCCATCCCCTGCAGCTCATTTTGGATATGTTCATTAAGGTTAATGTAGTCGGTAATGGCGTAACCTAAAATGCAAGCAGCAGGCTGGAGTAATTGGGTCTCAGCGCCAAAATGTTTTTGAAACCACTCCTGATGCCAATTGGTGGCGTACAAGGCGACGTTATGACCACCAGCAGAAAAGCCACAAATTGCCAACTTTTGATCATCAACCTGCCAAGCGTCAGCGTGTTGCTTCACTAAGACCATGGCTTGTCCTAATTCCAACAATTGTTGGGGAAATAGACAATCTTTTTTGGGCGCAATGTTGGTAATATTGGAAAAATCCGAAGAACCTTCATTATAGGTACTGTAGCGCAGGATAAAGGCATGATAACCCAAAGAATTAAATTTTAAAGCTACTGGTTCAGCTTCCGGATAAGAACAATTCATATAAGCGCCACCTGGGCAAATGATAACTCCAGGTCGTTTTTTACCGGCCAAAGTTTCTTCGGAATCGTCTAATAAATAGGCGGTTAAAGTGACAGCGGGGTTTGTTTCACTTAATGGGATAGTTTTGATTTGCATAAATAACACTCCTTGAAAATTATTTAATAACGATAAAAATATTCACCAGCAGTAACTTTAAGTTGTAAACAATGTTGTTGTTCATTAAGAGCGCCATCAGGATAGTTTTGCAGTAGCTGTCTTTTTTGTGTTGGATTGATATAAGGCAAGCAAACTAGCGCACAAGTGTCTTGGGGAACACTGAGTTTTAAGACGGTGGTCTGATCTTGTGTAGTTAAATCTAGTTTAATTAAGCCACTTTGAGAGGCATATTGGAGTTGAATTTTGTCACAAACGTGAACTAATGGATGAATTTGAAAAGTTTGAAATCCTGGTTTCAATGTTTGCAAGCCGGCAACTTTGCGGACAAACCAATCCAAAACACAGCCCATAGCGTAATGATTAAAGGACAATTGGCCCACTTTACCGTCTGGTTGAATGCCCGCCCAAGATTCCCAAATCGTGGTGGCACCATGTTGAACTTCATATAACCAAGAAGGGCATTGCTCTTGCAAGAATAGTTTAGCAGCTAATGGTGCTTGACCATTATCACTTAAAACATCTAATAAATAGGGTGTGGCTAAAAAGCCAGTATCTAAGCGATCATGATTGTGATGAATCAATTCAACTAGGCGGTTAATTAAAGTTGGACGCATTTTTTGGGGAACCATGTCGAAAGCGAGTGCTAAAACATAACAGCCTTGATAATCTTCTTTGAGTTGGTGGTTGTCAGTTACCAAATATTTGGTAAAAGCAGCCTTAACTTTTTGAGAGTAAGCTTTGAAACGAGCGCCATCTTGCTGTAAAACAGTACTAATTTGGGCCAATAGATCTGCGGAATGGGCTAGAAAAGCTGTGGCCACAGTATTTTTAGTGGCTTGCGCCGTTTTCATGGGGTCAGGATCTTGGAGCATGAAACTGGGAAACATCCAATCGCCGTAATGAAATTTCGTGTCCCACAGATATTGGGAATCATCAGTCTTGTCGCCGGCGGCACTGTTTTTAGAAAATTCAAACCACTTAACCATGGCTTGATAATTATCTTGTAAGACTTGTTTGTTGTTATATCTTTGATATAAGGTCCAAGGAACTAAAATAATAGCATCACCCCAACCGGCTGAAGAATAAGAACCGGTAAATTCTACACTCTTTTGGGCATCTTTGGGTGAAGGTGAGTAATCTAAGATTTCACCGTTGGGACGTTGGTCAATGCGAACATTTTTAAGCCAGCGTTCGATAAACTGATTGGTATTCATGTAAAATGTGGCAGCAGGCGCAAAGACTTGCATATCACCCGTCCAGCCAACTCGCTCACGCTGTGGACAGTCAGTGGGAATGGAAAGCATATTGCTTTGCTGACTCCATTTGATATTGGATAACAATTGGTTGATTTGTTGGTTATCAGTGGTAATAGTGCCGGTTTCTGGCATATTGGAATATAGTGGAATAGCTTGAATCTGTTGGAGATTACTTTGTTGGAGACCAGAAATTTTGACATAGCGAAAACCATGAAAAGTAAAGTCGGGCTGCATGGTTTGCGTAATACCATTACCAATAAAAATATCGGTTTGGTCTTTATTACGTCCAATAATATTAATTAAGAATTGGCCGTTTTCATCTAAAGTTTCGGAGTGTTGAAGTGTAACTGCCTGATTTTTGGGAATAGTGGCTGTTAAACGGACGACACCAGTAATTACTTGACCAAAATCGCAGATTAAGTCGTCATTTTCTGACCAAACTTTTTGACAAGCTAAGGGCTTTTGTGCATAGACTAGCGGACCTTGTTGTGGTTGTAAACGCGAATAATCAGCATCAATGATAAAGGTCGTAAGAGGTAGATTTAAATTGTCCGTTAGCCAAGCATCCGTCTGTCTTAAATCTTGTTTTTCTCCGATATCAATGTCAGCATAGACATGTTTACCGGAACCGGCAGTGAAACTATCATCTGTGCCAAGGACTTCTTGGGTGCCATCGAGATATTCAAGCGTTAGTTCTGCCAATAATGCTAATTGATTACCAAATTGATTACTGCCACCTTGAACACTGATGCGTCCAGCGTACCAACCATCAGCAACCATGATGCAAAAGTGATTTTGTCCAGAAATTATCTGATCAGTCACATCATAAGTTTGATATTGCAAAAATTCATTGTAATTGGTGTAATCCGGAGTAAAACGAGCTTGAGTTACTGGGCGACCATTGATCAATGCTTTATAAATTCCTTGGGCAGTCATGTTCAGGCGGGCTGTTTTAACTCGTTTATCGATGAAAAAACTTTTTTTAAAATAAACTACAGGATGCAACCGTTCGGCAACTGGTTTTTGTGGTTTAGTTTGACCAGAGAACATTTCTGCCAGTGTAAATTCTGGTTCTTCTGAAACCCAACAGTTGTTGGCGCTAATCCAGCGTCCTTGCCAATTAGTTTGGGTGCTTTTTTCTTGCTTCAATGACAACACTTCTTTCTCAAAGATATTAATCTGCTTCGATATTAGCATTTCGGTTGGGAAAATTCATTGCTTTGCGACCAATTTGCGATACTAAACAAATAACTGCAACGACAATGCTACAAATTCCGCCAAACAGAAAGGAATCAACGCCGGCATTAATGTGAATTAGTTTTAAAACTAGTGGCGCAATAGTTCCACCTAAGGAATTGGCAAATTGAAAAATAGCCATGGCCATCGCTACTTGAGCCGGTTTGGAAACTAAAGAAATTAAAAAGGGAACGGTAGACATAATCATTGACATGGCAAAACCTGATAACAAGGCACCAATAATAATTAAAACTATATTCTTGAAGAAGTAAATAAAGAAGAAGGTTAGCGCTAAGGCAACGAAGCCGGCAGTTAACGTTTGGTTCTTAAATAACTTATTCAAGTACTTCATACTAAAACCAGTTAAAACGCCGCCCAATGTTCCTAGCGAATTGATGATGCCGGTTAAGCTGGTACCGCCAAGATGTTTGGTGTTAATGATGATCGATAGATTGGTGGGAAAAATATTATAAATGAGCGCTAGTAAAAAAGTTAGTGTGGCTAAGGCAAAAACATAGCCGCTTAAACTTTTGACAATCTGCCAAGTATGATGATCTTGTGACGTATCACTTTTGGTAGCTGCAGCTTTTTGAGTACTATCTTGAGGCAAAAAGAAAATAACTAATAAAATAACAGGGATGGTTAATAAGAAAATTAAATAAGTGTTAACCCAATTTTTAGCCCCTAAAAAGCTTCCGCCCATCATTAAAATAATCGAGCCAAAGCTATTAATGGCTGTAGATTGCCCCATAACGCTAGCGCGCTCTTCGTCTGCAAAAAACAAAGAAATCAACATCGGTGCTAATGTATTAATGAAGCCAATGCCAATTCCTAATAGTAAAGCGCAGATTAATAGTTCGTTGACACTATTGTGGAAAACCAATGGCATTAATCCGCCCAAGGCTAAAACCAGGGTGCCTACTAGCGTTAAGCTTTTTTTAGAAAAATGCGTGGCTAAAGTCCCAACCACCAAAGTGGATATCAAAGCGCTTAAATTAGGGATGGTGGCAATCATTTGAATCTTGGCAATAGAATCATTGGGAAAAGCTTTAATAATAGAATTTAAAGCACTAGAAATGGCTAAAGCACTCATGGATAATGAGGTAGTACTTAAAATCCCAACTTTAATTTTGGTTTTATTCATACAGGGTTCCTCCAGTTAAAAATTATTCTTGAGATAAAATTTGAAAAGGGTGTATGCTTGATACGAATAGAAAAACAAAATTTTGGCCCAAAATTTTTTCATAGAAGCTCTAACTAAACTGTCATAAGCTACAGTCTTAATTTTTGTCGTTTTAGCAAACGGTTACAATGCTCAATTATGATGAATGTCTGCTTTTTTGTGACTTTGAGGAGGAACCCTTATGACAGTGGATTTTCAAAAAAATCAGTTACCGCTTCTCTTGAATGTAGATAAGCAAGTTTTTTTAGATGGTCAAATACGCTCAGAACAATTATTCTCTAATGATAAAAATATTTTTATCGTCGCCCACCGAATTTACGAACCGGCGCCACTCCATCAACATAATTTTTATGAATTTGTGTTTGTAAATGATGGGAGAGTGATCAATCAAACTTTAGATGATCGAATTTATTTATTAGCTAATAGTCTCTTAATCATGAATTTGCATAGTCAACATGCGTTGGAAGTTGTTGATTCTAATGCATTGGTTATTAATATTGGGGTCAATCAATCACTGTTTCAGCAGGGGCTTTTTAAACAATTTTTGCAGGATGTTAATCCTTTAAGTCAATTTTTGCAAGGAAGCGGAACCAAAAAATATTTATATTTTCCGACCTTTCATCAACTAGAAATTTGGGATTTTTTAAATCAAATTATTCAAGAATATTGTCAAAGCAATTTTCAAAATACGTATAAATTATATGGCTATTTTCTATTGTTATTAGCCGATATTTCCCAGGAAATTCATTATTCATTTAAGGGAATTGATCATCGCAGTATGCAAATCATTAATTATATCGAGCAAAATTATGCCACGGTTAATGTTCAGCAATTGGCCCGACAGTTTAATTTTAGTGCGAGTTATTTATCAAGATATGTTAAGCAACATACGGGCTGGAATATATCAGAATTAATTGTTACTACTAAACTGGAGCAAGCAAAGGAACGCTTGTTAAAAACGGAGGCCACAATTGAGGAAATAGCGCGCGAGGTTGGCTATCAAAGTACTAGTTATTTTTATAAACTTTTTAAGAAAAAAGAAGGCCATTCCCCACAAGAATATCGAGAAATGAACCGTTAGGCCTACTTATTATTGTCCATTAGTTAAAAAGTGTTGAGTAAGTAATCATATAAATCATTAATGTTATTAATATAAAGAAAGTCGTTCACAAAATCAGGACTATTAGACAGTTGCAGAAAGCGCTTTAATAATTGGCTATGTAAAGAAGGCGTTTTGTCCGAAATTCCTAAAAAGAAAAAGTTTTGGACAGGAATGATAAACTGTTGATCCATTTGTTGCATTAAAATCGGGTTGTTCGTACGCACTAAAGTAATAAATGAATGATTAATGTGCTGTGGTTTAGTATGAGGTAAAGAAATAGTAATATAAGGGGTCTTAATTCCGGTGGGAAACTTTTGTTCACGTTGCCACAAGGCTTGTTCATAGTTAGTAGTAACCAAATCTAACTTTAATAATTTTTGTGAAATGTGATGGCATAGCGCAGCAAAGTCAGATATTTCAGAATTTAAAAAAATCAGTTGATTACTAAAAAGGTCGGCGTATTCTGTCATTATTATCACCTGCGTCCGTTCATCTCAATGAACAAATATAAACATCTGATATTAGACTACAGTTTTATTTTAGTTTAAAGTAAAGGCTTTAACAAGATAATCTTTGCTTGGTAAAACGGTTAATGTTCATAAATGTTCACTGATTTTTTTAAAATAATTATTGTATAATAATTAAAAAGTAACCTGAAAGAATTGAATTGTCAGATGACACAAGCAGAACGACTTCAAAGTATTATTGAGATTTTATCGAATCACAAAAAAGTAAAGACTAGTATTTTACAACAAAAGCTGGGCATCAGCACTTCGACTTTACGACGTGATCTCATTGGTTTAGAGCTCACAAATACCGTCAAACGTGACCAGGGTTATGTCAGTTTGCTCAAAAACTCCAATGTGGAAATGACCTATGCTATTAGGCGTAGTGAGAATGAAGCTGCGAAAAAAAAGTTGTGCTCCTTAGCTGCAAAACGGATTCACAATAATCAAGCAATTTTCTTGGACGGTTCTTCGACCTTAGCTTTTTTGCCGAAGTATTTTGCTGGCAAACGCCAACTGCATATTATTACGAATAACTTGCACATTGCCACTGAAGTTAATCAATTGCAAAATATTAAGCTGTCTATCTTAGGAGGGGAAGTCCCTTACCAATCAAATTCAATTTTAGGTTATCGGGCGTTACGTGATTTAGCCCAAAATTACCGTCCAGATATTGCTTTTATGTCGTGTAATTCGTTAGATGAACATGGGATTTATATGGCGAATGAAGAACAAAATGCTTTGAAACAGATGTTGTTGCAAACCGCACGGAAAGTTGTGTTGTTAGTGGATCATTCAAAGTTTGGACGTCATGATTATATTTTAATGTCCTCTTTTCAGCAAACGAACATAGCAGAAATCATTTGTGATCAACGTCCGTCAGCAGATATTGCCCAGCAAATAACACAAGCTAAAATCCAATTAACAATTGCATAGGCATTATAAAGCTTGATGGCGCTTTTGAAAGTCAGCGCGTTTTTGGGCGGGCGACATGCCGTAAAATTCATGGTATTTTTGATAAAAAAAGTTTTTGTTTTTAATCCCGACTTTAGTGATAATCTTATTAATCGGTAAAGTACTGGATTGTAATAGGCTGTTAGCTTGAATGAGCCGTTGTTTGGTTTTTAGTTGGGAAAAAGTATTATGCGTGTGTTTTTTAATTAAATTACCCAGGTAATCTTTGTTATAGCCATATTTATTAGCTAGCTGTTCCAAAGTAATGGTGGCATAGTTTTGATCAATTTCGTTTAAGCATTGAATGATTAAATCTTGTTGGCGATTGGTGGTTTTTACTGTCGGCAAAGGATGGTGACGGAGGATTTTGGCTAAAAGAATATCTAAATAAGATTCAATGATCCGACTCGAGTACGATTTTTCAAGAAAATATTCTTCAATAATTTCGTCCATGGTTTCTTTGATGTCTTGGTTTTGCGGAAATAAAATATAATTGCGGGTAGGATGCTTGCCAAGAGAAATATCAGATAAAAAACTATAAGTAATACTATTATTTTTGTGAATACTGTTTAATAGATTGAAAGTAATACTACTGTCGCGAAACAAAACATTGATGAGTAAATCGTTGGTCCCGAGTGCTTTGATAGAGTGGCTGCAACCAACATTCATCATTAGAATATCACCTTCATGTAATTTGACTAGTTGCCCATCGACGACTTCAGAGCAACTGCCAGTTAACATATAATTTAATTCTAAAAATTTATGCGTGTGTTTAGGGTAGGGGGCAAAGCGGTTATGTTTACTGATATAGACAGAATGGTACTTAAAAAAGTAATCGTTAGTTAAAGTGAGGAGTGCTTGATGATCGACAGAAGTAGCGACTGCACTTTGTGGTAAATCGGCAATAAAATGATGAGTTGCTTCTTGTTGTTGTTCTAAACTGGTTTTTTGTTGGAGCATTTGGATAACTTGTGCGTTCATAATAAAATCCTTTCGCAAGCTGATTAGCGATCAATAACGGAACAAAAAGGAAATGTTGGTCAATGATTAAGATTGAGCCAAACATTTCCTTTTATAATACTCTTAAATTCCCAAGTTACTGTCGAGTAACGACGATTATTTATCTGGTTGGTAGTCGGGATCAATAATCAAAACCGGTTTAATCGTTTTCCCCGAAACAGAATCGGCATTGGCTTGATTAATATCCTTGAAATCATAGAACTTTTCAGTTTTATCAAAGTCAAACCAACCTAACTTATAAAATTCAATCAAGCGGGTAATATCAACTTGAGGAATGGAATCGCCCATGTTGACACCAACGACTTTGCGATCATCAACGCAGAGATCATTCCAAGTAGAAATTTCTAATAATTTTGGTGTCACGGCGATCGCAGCACACGTTCCGCCTTGAGCTAATGCTAAAATGCTGTTTTTGATTACTGCAGGAATACCAGTAGTGTCAACCGTCCAATCAACGCCATAGCCATTAGTTAATTGTTGAATTTTAGCCACGGCATCCTCATCATTACTATTAATCGTATCTGTAGCTCCTAATTCTTTGGCTAAGGCCAATCTTTGAGGAACTACGTCTACAGCGATAACTTTAATACAACCAGAAATGCGCCCGGCCATCATAGCAGCTAGACCGACGGCACCAGTACCAAAGACAGCGATCGTATCACCAGGTTTTGGTTGCAAAGTATTAAAGACAGTACCCGAACCAGTTACATAACCACAACCTAATGGTCCTAATTTCCGTAAATCTAAACTTTTATCAACTTTGACAGCATTACGTTGATCAACAACGGTAGTCGTTGTAAACGAGGATTGATTAAACATATTAGAGATGTGCTGACCGTTCTGAGTAAATTGATCTTCACCATCGGCCCGGACCCCAGA
The DNA here is from genome assembly GCF_058107155.1 of Bombilactobacillus sp. ESL1187. Lineage (NCBI taxonomy): Bacteria > Bacillati > Bacillota > Bacilli > Lactobacillales > Lactobacillaceae > Bombilactobacillus > Bombilactobacillus sp. ESL1187. Next base: position 772,849 of record NZ_JBYLTZ010000001.1, on the reverse strand, counting down.
CAAATTGTAATCACCATAATTACGACACTGTGTGGGCACCCCTTTTAAACAATTATCGCAGGTTCCATCAGCGTAAAAAGATAAAATAACATGATCACCGACTTGAAAGTTTTTCACTTCGGAACCAATTTTTTCAACGATACCGGCCCCTTCATGACCTAAAATTGCTGGATAGCCTACCGAAGCATCGCCTTTGCGAATCGCTTCATCAGAATGGCAAATCCCGCTGGCCACCATGTGAATTTGGAGATCAGTCGGACCAACTTCGTGCAGTTCAATGTCATCTTCTAAGGTAAATGGTGCTCCTTGTTCTTTGACAACAGCGGCAGTAATTTTCATTAATAAAACCCCTTTCTTGAAATTCACCCTTTTCAACAATGATTATGTCACTATCAAAAAACGATTTCAATAAAAACTTGTGATTTTATTCATAAAGTTTTGCGATGAATGGTTTAAATATTTTATTTTTACAAAAAAATAATCTAAAAAGTGCTTTTATAGATAAAAATTACGAACTGTGCCCCTGGTTGATTTCCAAAATCTAAAATCATTAAATTAAAAAATGTATTAATATGATACTGATTATCAAGAATTATGCCATTGCGCTAGTCTAGCGATTACGCTTACAATCTATACAGTAAACGTTTACGATTAAGAATTATGAATGGAGATCTGAAGTTATGGCTAAAAGTTCGCACGCTTCAACGTGGGCAGTATCCTTAACCAATTTTTTAGACTCAGGCTCAATCGTTGCGGGCGGTGCAGGTTTAACAATGTGGCAAAAGCACTTTGGTTTGAGTAGCTTTGCCGTCGGTTTATTAGGGGCATTGAGTGCTAATGCTTTTGGTTCGGCATTGGGAGCCATCATTGGCGGGCATTTGTCTGATAAATACGGCCGCAAAATGATTTATACCTATGATATGTTGGTCTACATGGTCGGAACACTTTTAATTGTGTTTTCTATTAATTTTCCGATGTTACTAATTGGTTTTTTAGTAACAGGTATGGCTGTAGGTGCGGGGGTTCCTGCTTCTTGGACGTATATTGGTGAAACATCTGATGGAAAAAATCGGGCCCATGATATTGGGATTTCTCAATTTTCCTGGTCCATGGGACCGACGTTAGTTTTTGTAGCAGCATCATTATTTGCACCACTTGGTTTATTAGGTAACCGTTTATTATTTGTCTTTTTAACCATTGTGGCATTTATTGCGTGGTTATTGCAAAGAAACTTACCGGAATCTCAGGATTGGTTGCAACAAAAGGAAAAAGAACGGCAATCAGGAATTAAGCCGCATCCATATAAAGAATTATTTTCGAATATGGTTTCCATTAAAAGTATTCTCTTCTTATGCGGTGTTTATGCTCTCTGGAATTTAGTTGCGGGGGCGATGGGCTTCTTTATGCCATTTGTGTATGAAACTGTCGGTGGCTTAAATACCTTGCAGGCAAATATTTTACAAGCAGTTTTGTGGTTATGTACCGCTTTATCTGGTTACTTCGGTTTTGCCTTATTTGGCGATCGGCTTAATCCCCGGGGCTTCTTCTTTGTAGGGGCTTTAATGGCTGTTATTTCTTGGGTAATTTTAACTTATATTGGCTTCGGCTGGGCCGCTTTAATTGCTTTTGTAATTATTTGGGGACTATCTGCCGGAATTGGTGCCCAAGCTTGGTATGCTTTATGGGCAGTGGAGCTGTTTCCTACAAAGTATCGTGCTGGCTCCCAAGGGTTTATGTTCTTTATTGTCCGTGGTAGCTCTGGGATTTGGTCGATCATTTTCCCAATGATTTTAGCAGATCTTGGTTTTAAGGTTGCTGGGACGGTCATGATTATTTTGCTGTTAGTATCTTTGATTATTGGTGTTATTTGGACGCCACAAACTCAAGGTAAATCTTTAGATGAAATCACTTTGGAACGTTATGGTACCAAAGAAGAATAGAAGGTGCAGTTAGTGAGTAAAACTTATGTAGCAATTGATATTGGCGCTTCCAGTGGGCGTTTGATGCTGGGTCAATTAATTGATGGCCAATTGCAGTTGAAAGAAATGCACCGTTTTACCAATGGATTTACCTCCAAAAATGGTGCTGATTGTTGGGACATTGATCATATTATCCAAGAAATTTTACTGGGACTGCAAAAAGTCAAACAAGCTGGTTATGCGGAAGTAACAGTGGGAATTGATACGTGGGCTGTTGATTACGTTTTGGTCGGTTCAGATGGTCAACGTTTGAAAGATCCGGTTTCTTATCGGGATGCGCGGACTAAAAATGCGATTCACGATTTAACCTCTGATTTATCCAAAGAATATATTTATCAGAAAACCGGGATTCAATTTTTAGACTTTAACACGTTATACCAATTGTTTGAAGAAGACAAAGATTTATTAGCACACACCGACAAAATTTTAATGATTCCCGATTACTTGGGTTATGTGCTAACGGGCCAAGCAGTAACGGAAGTTACTAATGCATCCACGACGCAAATGTTAAGTTTACGCGAAGGTTTGTTTGATGAACATTTGTTGCAAAAGGTTAATGTCAGTGCCGATCAATTTCCTAAGTTAGTTGATCCCGGGACCATGCTGGGTGAATTACAAACGGATAAATTCCCCGATTACGATTTACCCCAAGCTCAAGTAATTACGGTAGCGACTCATGATACGGCCTCGGCCGTCGTAGGAACTCCCGGACTCGGGCAACGTTGGGCTTACTTGAGCTCAGGAACCTGGTCTTTGATTGGAGCCGAATTAAATGTTCCAGAGAACGGCCAGTTAGCATTTAAACACAACTACACCAATGAATGGGGTGCGTATGGCACGTATCGGTTTTTGAAAAATATTATGGGCTTGTGGATTGTGCAAAATATTAAAAAAGAATTACATGATCAATATAGTTTTGCGCAATTAGCTCAGTTAGCACAACAAGAAACGCCATTTCAACAATATATTGATGTCAATGATCAGCGCTTTCAAAATCCACCAGCGATGATTCCAGAAATTCAAGCTTACTGTCGTGAAACGCACCAAAAAGTCCCGCAAACTCCTGGTGAAATTGCGATGGCTGCTTATTCGAATTTGTCACTGTATTACGCTAATGAATTAGATATTTTGGGCCAAATTTTAGGTTATCAAATTGACACGTTGAATATTGTTGGTGGTGGTGCCAATGTAGCTTTAATGAACCAGTTAACAGCTAATATTGCTGGTGTGAATGTGTTTGCTGGCCCCACTGAAGCCACGGCCATTGGCAATTTGATTGTGCAGATGATTGCGCAAGGTGATATTTTAAATGTTTATTTGGCACGGCGGATCATAGCTGATTCCTTTGATTTAAAGCAATATCAACCGCAACAAGATATGCAAGAACATTTAAAAACTTGGCGTAGCAAATTTAGATAAAAAGGAAGTGACCAAAAGTGACAGTCCGTTTGGGACAATTAATGCATGTTTATCCAGATCAATATGCTGAGTATGAAAAGAGACACAATAATTTGTTTCCGGAAATGCGCCAAGCTTTGAAAGCTGCTGGTGCGCATAATTACTCAATTTTTCTGGATAAAGCCACGGGCAATTTGTTTGCTTATTTAGAAGTTGATGACCTTGATAAATATAATCAGATTTCCGAGTCTGATGCCTGCAAAAAGTGGTGGGCATATATGGAACCGATTATGGATACGAATCCGGATCAAAGTCCAGTGACGACCGACTTACATGAGGTTTTTCATTTGAATTAAATTTTTAAGGAGATGTGTGATTATGACTAAATCTGAAACTGTTGAAAATGCTTATCAAACCGCCAAGGAACGGTATGCTGAAATTGGCGTAGATACAGAAGCTGCCATGGAACAATTGAAAAAAGTTAAATTATCTGTGCATTGTTGGCAAGGTGACGACATTCATGGCTTTGTGAATCCGGAACAAGAATTAACCGGTGGCATTGGCGTCAGCGGTGATTATCCGGGGATTGCTACAACACCTGATGAATTAACGGGTGATTTACACGAAGCATTATCATTAATTCCTGGTCATCATAAAGTGCAGCTGCATACTTTATATGCGGTCACAGATCGCAAAAAAGACTTTGATGAAATTGGTCCAGAAGACTTTAAGTATTGGGTTGATTGGGCTAAGGAAGAAAAAATTGGTTTGGATATGAATCCTACTTTCTTCTCTCATCCCAAAGTCAAAAATAATTTTACCTTAGCTAGTCCAGAAAAAGATATTCGTGATTTTTGGATTCAAGTAGGGAAACAATCACGGAAAATTTCAAATTACTTTGGTCAAGAATTGGGTCAACAATCAATTAATAATTTCTGGATGCCTGATGGTTTTAAAGATAATCCCATTGATAAAGCGACACCGCGCTTGCGGATGATTGAGTCCTTAGATGAAATTATTAAAGACAAATATGATGAAAAGAATACGATTGAATCCTTTGAAGGTAAATTGTTTGGTACAGGTATTGAGTCTTACACGGTAGGTTCTCATTTGTTCTACAACAACTATGCGATTACTCGTAACAAATTATGGACGATTGATGCAGGTCACTGGCATCCAACTGAAGATGTTTCCGACAAGTTTTCTGCCTTTTTGCCATTTGGCCGCGGCTTGATGTTACATGTTTCGCGTCCAGTTCGTTGGGATAGTGACCACGTAGTCATCTTTGATGAAGCTTTGCAACGGATTACTCGCTCGCTAGTGCGGGATAACGAATTAGATAAGACGAATATTGGTTTAGACTTCTTTGATGCTACGATTAATCGGGTTTCTGCTTGGGTCATTGGTGCCCGGGCAACCCAAAAGGCTTTATTACAAGCAATGTTGGCACCTTTAGCCCAATTAAAAGAAGACGAGTTGCATTATGACTTTACGCAACGCTTAGTAGAAACTGAAGAATTAAAATCTTATCCATTTGGTGCAGTTTGGGATGAATTTTGTTTGCGGAATAATGTTCCAGTCGGGATGGATTGGCTCAAAGAAATTCGGCAATACGAAAAAGACGTTCAATTTAAGCGCTAAGATAAAACTGAATGATACTCAATAACTGAGTTTTAACTCGGAATAAACAATTAAGTCATCACAATGACTCGATTGTTTATTCGTGGTTCAGCGTAAATTTTGGCATTTTTAAAAATATTAATGGACTTAATAAGGGAGAATTGTAAGCATGACAAGTTTTGGTGATTCTAAATATGTACAAAAAGTTTGTGAAATAACACAAGCCTCTTATCAAGAAGGCTGGGATGAGCGTAATGGTGGTAATGTGTCCTTACGTTTGACGGCTGAAGATGTGGCGCCATTTGATGATGTTGCTGTAGTTAAGCGGACTATCGACCTGGGCTTTGATGCTAGTGCGTTAGTAGGGAGTTACTTTTTGGTAACGGCTACGGGGCGTTATTTCCGGAATGTTATTCATCAACCTAACCTTGATTTAGGTTTGGTTAAAATCACTGCTGATGGGCAACATGCTGATTTATTATGGGGTTATGAAGATGGTGCGGCCCCAACTTCTGAATTTCCGAGTCATTTAATGTCACATATTGAACGGTTGAAAGTTGATCCTAACCACCGCGTGGTGATGCACTGTCATCCAACGAATTTGATTGCGTTGTCTTTTACGCACGAATTGGATGAAAAGAGCATTTCTTTGTTGTTATGGAAGATGCAGGCAGAATCATTAGTTGTGTTCCCTGAAGGTGTGGGAGTCATTCCTTACATGACACCAGGGACGAATGAAATTGGGCAAGCCACGGCTGCCAAGATGCAGGACTTTCGGGTAGTTATGTGGCCCCACCACGGGATTTTTGGTACGGGTACGACATTAGATGAGGCTTTTGGTTTAATTGAAACGGTTGAAAAAGCAGCCACGATTTACTCACAAATTGGTGCGCAAGGCGGTCAAATTAAACAAGAAATTACTGATGCCCAATTGCATGATTTGGCAGATGCTTTTCATGTTACTGCTAATCCTAAATTTTTAAAATAAAATTAATTGAATAAAACCATAAAAACGAGATGGAAAATTCAAGCTTAGCGGTGCTATGAGGCCTGGATTTACCCGCTCGTTTTTTGATTGAGGAGATTATTTGATGGCACAGACAGAAAAAGAAAAATTTTTAGCTGGAAAACCGTATTATATTTTTGACCCAGAATTGGCGGCTGATGAAACCAGGGCACGGCGCTTATGTAAAATGTTAAATGAATTGGATGATCAAGCTACGCAACAAAAAGATCAGGTGATTCGGCAACTGTTGGGCTCAGTGGGGACTAATCCGTACATTCAACCGAATTTTCGCTGTGATTTTGGTTATAATATTCACGTTGGTGATAACTTTTTGTGTAATTATGATTGTACGATTCTAGATATTGCGCCCGTGACGATTGGTGATAACTGTTTATTGGCGCCGAAGGTACAATTATATGCGGCCACGCATCCACAAGATCCTATTCAGCGCAGTGCAGGCATTGGTTTAGGACAAGCGATTACGCTCGGCGACAATGTCTGGGTCGGTGGGAATGCGGTAATTTTGCCGGGAGTTAGCCTGGGTGATAATGTAATCGTCGGCGCTAACGCGACAGTGACCAAATCGTTTGGCAGTAACGTCATCCTTGCTGGTTCACCAGCGCGAGTATTGAAAAAATTACCAAGTAAGTCCTGAAAGGATCAAGTTAATGACAGCTTTTAATCAAGTAATGCTACCAGTATTATTAATTTTTTTAGCGGGCTATCTTTTTCAAAAAATTTTTCGCTTAGATGTTAAACCATTGTCCACGCTATCGATTTATTTGCTCCTGCCATTTTTGGTTTTTCAAACTTTTTATAAACAGACACTCAATCAAAATTTTTTAAATATTATTATTACTTCAACATTAATTATGTTGAGTTTGATTGTAGTTGGCGTAGTAATCGGGCGCATTTTAAAATTTTCGCGGAGTCAGGTGAATGCCTTTTTGTTAGCGACGGTTTTTCCCAATAGTGGTAATTACGGGGTACCTTTGGTTTTATTTGCTTTTGGAGCTAAAGGAACTAGTCTGGCGATGATGATTATGGTTTTTCATAATATTTTGATGGGCTTTGTGGGGGTCTATATTGCTGCTTCGGCTCATGAACGCGGCCTAGCTGGATTTAAAGCTGCTGGTATGGCCGTCTTGAAACAGCCAATGAATTACGTGATTTTACCAGCTATTCTACTACATTTTTATCAAATCCAATTACCAGCTAACTTAATGAAGAGTGTTAATATGATTGGCAACATTGCCATTCCGTTAATTATGTTGATTTTGGGGATGCAATTGGCTGACGTAACTACAAAAACAGTAGCGTTAAAAACAATTAGTGTAGCAGTGCTGGTGCGCTTGGTCTTATCCCCTGTGCTGGCACTATTGATTTGTCGTTGGGTCGGCGTTTCCACGCTTTTGACACAGATTGTTGTGTTAATGTCGGCAATGCCGAGTGCGGCCAATACTACACTATATGCGATTCAATTTAAAACGGAGCCAGATTTAGTTTCGAGCTGTACATTAATGAGCACATTGCTAAGCGTCATAACATTGACTATTTTATTGAATCTATTTTAAAAAATATCTTTTCTTTAATTAGTGATATTATATTGCTGTCGAAAATTGTTATATTGATTAAAGGAAATTTTATGTTCTCTTTGTAACCTACCAACGACGATGCCAGGGTGTAAATCAGTAGATTTAGCAAAATTGACGATAGCTTCAGCTGAGAAATTATTTTGCATAATAAAAGCTTGATACAATTTAGGTGGAATTAGATAATTTTGGGCGAATAAATCAGCATCTTTTTCTAATTTAGATAAGTCTAAAATACTATTAATGGCCTCATTTTTTTGAGGGGATACAATAATGTGTCCTCTTTTATTTTGAAAAATATGTTTGATTTCATGGAAAAGTGCAAACCAAAAAATATCCGCATATTTACGGCGGTCGTTTAAAGCTAATAATACCTTATCGTTACTTAACCATTTAACCGCACCGTTAATACCACAATTTTTTAGATTGGGTAAGATGACGAAAGCTACACCCGCTTTAGAAAAAATTTCCTTTAAATTAGGTAAAAATATTTCCGGTTCTTGGGTGGTCATGGATCTAATCTGCGGTAATTTTTCCTTGAGAAATGTAATATTAATGGGTTCCACGGAAGTGTTACTACCCAAATTTAAGGCAGTTTGTACCCAAGCATTAGAATTAATAATGTTAGTATCTTTAATTTTTGGAACAGCGGTTTTATATTGGACTAAAAAATCATGATTTTTTAAGACTTCAAGAGAGGATACATGAAAAAATTTTCTTAATTCCAATACTTTTTGTTTAGTTTGATGTGTTTCTGGTACAAGATTTAAGTTTTGCCAAAATTTATAATCCATTTGTTTTTCAATTGCACTATCTTTAGTTAATTGCTGCTCAAATTTAATTTGATTTATAGTGTCTAGGTATTGATTATTTAAATTTCTCCAAAATTGTGCCGATGTTCCTAAAATAATGGCTAAACCTTCGATTAATTGTTCAGTTAGCGGTATTTTGCCATTGATTAGTTGGCTAACGGTTTTTTCATTAGTATTTAAACGCTTAGCTAATTCATGTTGATTCATGTTTTGAGATTTTAAATATTGTTTAATATAGTATCCTGGATGAAAGGCAGCAAAATTATCTGTAATTGTTTTATTCATAATGTTTAGATACCTCCTCAATCCTAACAATATCAACAGCAGTGTAGAATAAAACCAAATTATCTGTGGAATCAATTAATGGCTGATAATCACTAGCTAGGGGCTGCAGAATAAGGCGATAACTATTTTTCCTGCCCTTAATATCAAGTGATAATTCACCATGACGATTATTAGATAATTTATGTACATGATAAATTCTTAAAGCATTAATATCTTGTAAATTCTCTGCGCTGTTTAAAGCATTAACTAATCCCAAGAGTGCAACTGCAATCTCTTTACCATAAATTTTTTGTGCTTTTTTAGGCATTGTACAGACTTGCTGGACACGTTTATTTTTATATGTAATCTTGATTTTTCACCACCTACATTCTTGTAATTTATCTTACTAAATTAGTAACAATTTTTCAAATTGTTGGCATTGGGGCAAAGTAAAGTACTTAATTTTTTGTCATTAATTCTTTTAGTGTAATTTAAAGATGAATGACTATTGCTTAACAATATTTTTTACAATTTAATGTACACTATTTTAAATAGTTTCTTTGAATTACTATTATTAATTACGAGAAAACAAATAAAAAATTCTAGCTACTTTTCTTCATTGGAAAAATAACTAGAATTTTTTGTTAAATCTGATTGTGATTGATAAATTATTTCTTTTGGAGACCCTTAACGCCACCAACTTCATATAAAACTTGTTCAAAGGAGAAGCGTTTAGCCATAGCAGCAACAGCACCCTTTAATTTCAAGTGTGGTTTGGTAATTTCAGCAATACCATGAGAAGGTCCTAAGGAAGCAATTGTTCCTTTAGATTGGTAAACAAACTTCTTCTTTGGAGTATCTTGAATGTCAGCAACAATATTTTCTGCAGCAACAATTGCTTGTGCCAAAGCTAATTGGCCGGTAGTTGGTAATGGTCGTTCGGATTTAGGATCCATGGAAGCAGAATCATCACCAGCCACATAAATTTCAGGATGATCTTCAATGTTTAGATAGTCGGTAACTGTAATCCGGTTGCGCCGAGCATTGAAGCCGGAGTCTTTAATGACATCACTACCACTAACACCAACTGTCCAGATAATAGAATTAGCGTAGATGCGTTGTTCTTCATCACTGTCGCCCTTTGTATAAACAACAGCATTTGGCTCAATCTTCTTAATTTTTGCACTGGTCATGATTTTAATGCCGTTCTTGCTTAAGAAATCAACAGCATATTGTGCCAACTCAGAGTCAAACATTGGCAAAATTTGCGGTGCCATTTCCACACTAGTAATGTTAATTTCGGGAACACCATACTTAGCTTTTAAGATCTTAGCGGTGTCAATTAATTCACCCAATAATTCGATACCAGTAAAACCAGCACCACAAACTACGATATTTAAGTCGTTCGGGTCTTGGGATTGCTTATAATTACGAATGTTAGAGTTGATAACTTCATAAATCTTTTCGGCGGAAGGAATATCTTGCAGTTTGTAAGAGTATTGATCAGCACCTTCCATACCAAAGTTTTCAGAACGGAAACCTAAACCAAGAACAACATAATCGTAAGTTAAGTCATCATGATCAGCAAATTCAACCGTTTTGTTTTCATAATCAATTTTTGAAACATTCGCTTGAATAAAGTTAACATTATCCGGTAATACTCCGCGAATATCAAAACTGATTTTGTCTGCGTTGGCGGTACCCGCAGCAACTTGATAAAGTTCGATTGATTCAACATGCTTAGTGTTACGGTCAATTAAATCAATTTGTGTGTCTGCAGGAGCAATTTTTGCTAATTTTCTGGCGGTACCTAAGCCAGCATAGCCTGCTCCTAAAATTACAATGTGAGCCATAAACCCAATCCTTTCTTTGTATGTAATTCTAACAATTATTATAAACTTTTTCTGAAGTTCTGAAAACCGATATACTGTATTTATTTTAAAGTTTTCTGAAGTTGTTGAGATAAATGGAAATGCGTATAAATGAGAGTGTGCCACAAATTCCCAAAACGGTATTTCTTAAAGATAAAAAATCATAATTTAGCGTTCTTAGCTGGCTGTTTGCGATTTTGTTCGCTAGCTAGGCTTTATTAACAATTTTTGTGCAACCGGTTTCTTTGAAGTATAATTAAGCCAACTAAGAAATTGGAGGCTGGATTTTATGTTAATAATGGCGGTCAATGCAGGTAGTTCGAGTTTGAAATGGCAGATTTATGATTTACCGAGTGAAAAAAAAGTAGCACAAGGAATGATCGATCGTCTAGGTAAAGTTGATGCAGTGTTTGAAGCAGAATATCAGGGCCACAAGTTTAAACAACAAGAAGCGATTACTAATCAACAAATTGCTGCTACCCTAATTTTAACACGTCTCAAAAGCTTGGGGATTGTGGAGCACTTAGAAGATATTAAAGGTGTCGGGCACCGGATTGTGTCAGGCGGTGAAAAATTTAAGCGTTCAACTAAAATAACCCCGTATGTCGCCCAAGAAATTGCTAATTTAGCCGAATTAGCGCCGCTACATAACGCGACGGAGGCTTATTATATTCAAGTTTTTGCCAAATTATTACCGCAAGCTACACAAGTGGCAGTGTTTGATACATCATTTTACACAACTCTAGCACCCGTCAATTATTTATATCCCTTAGAAATGAAATATTATCGTCAAGATCACATCCGAAAATATGGTGCGCATGGTACTAGTCACCGCTATGTCTTAGAGCAAGCCGCCCAATTATTACAAAAACCAGTTGCGCAAACCAATTTAATTACGTTGCATTTAGGTAGTGGTGCTTCGGTGACGGCCATTGAAAATGGGCAAGCCATTGATACTTCGATGGGCTTTACGCCTTTAGCCGGTGTAATGATGGGGACGAGAAGTGGTGATATTGACCCCTCGATCTTAGAGTACTTGATGAAAAAAGAACAGATTTCTGATATCTCGGAAGTGTTAGATATTTTAAATCATCATTCGGGTTTGCTCGGTGTTTCCGGATTGTCTAATGATAAACGGGATATTGATGAAGCGGCTGCACAAGGTAATCAACAAGCGCAATTGGCGCAACAAATGTTTATTAATCGGATTGTTAAATATGTAGGATCTTATTTAGCTTTACTAAATGAACAGCCAGACGCTTTGGTCTTTACGGCGGGGATTGGTGAAAATGATGCTGGAGTGCGTGCGGGTGTTTGTCAACAATTACAACATTTAGGAGTGCTGTTAGATCCGAAAGCCAATCAGGTGCGTGGCAAAACTGCTTTAATTAGTCAAAGTGCTTCACCCATTAAAGTTTTCGTGATTCCAACCAATGAAGAATTGATGATCGTGCGGGACACTTATCAATTAATTAAATAATCAAAAAATGGTATTGACAATTGATATAACTGTCGATACCATTTTTACTTTGTGTATTATGCGGTGCGCCCAAGAAATTAATCGCGATTACAAAAAACTAAGGAATAATTAAACCGATTCCTAAAGTGACGACTTGGGTGAAAGTCATGATAAATAAGTTTTGCACTGCTAGTTTAAAGGTTTGTTGTTTGACATGAACTACAAAGAATTGTCGGGTATTTTGGTAGACGACCGGAATGGTTAGCCAAGTCAGCATGACAAACCAGGGCAAATAATTCTTAATCACAGCGAGTAATAACAATAAATAACCAGCAATTAATAACAGTGCATATAACCAGAGACTGCTATTAACTCCTAGATAACGGACAATGGTATGACGTTTTAAATCTAAATCTTCTTGATAATCACAAATGTTATTAGCTAAAAGTAGGGAAGCAATCGCGCACATTGCTAGACTTGAGGCCAATAATATTGGTAAAATAAAAGACCAGTTAAGGCTGACTAATTGGTGTACGTTGAGCCAGACCGTGATGAAAAAGATCATAAAGCCCATCGTAAAGCCCGCAAATAATTCGCCTAAGGGTAAGGAGTTTAACGGCCACGGGCCACCAGCATAAAAAAATCCGACGGCAAAACAAAAGAGTCCCATAACTAGTAATAACCAGCCAACTCTGACTACTAACAATAAGCCAATTAAAGCTGCCACAACCATCAAGGAATAGTTGAGCCAACCAATTTTATGAATATTTAAATGATTAACTCCAATGACATTGGTTTTTTGGCGGAAGTTTTGGCCTTGATCATGATCAGCATTTTTGTAATCCCAATAGTTGTCGTTAATATCAACCGCCATATTAAATAACAACATGGCCACAAAAAAGAGAATGGTATTGAGCCAGTTCAGCTGCTGATAATGGTAAATGGTATAAAACACACCTAATAAAAAAGGAAACACACTCGCCGTTTTGGCTTTAATTTCAACTAATTCTAAAAAAACTTTTGGTTTCAAACTTTCAATAAACCTCACTTAATTTTTGATATACTATATAAAGATTATACATGAAAAGGTGCCTGTCAATGATTAACCCGATGTGGTCTGCAATTCCTGAATTGAAACAGCAATTGCAGGACGTTCAAAATTTTATTTTAAAACAAATTGATCCACTAGATCAAGCAATTGCTCAACCAATTCGCGAACAAGTGATTAGCGGTGGTAAAATGATTCGCCCCGCTTGCCTATTAATTTTTAGTGATTTTGGCGATGTGGCGTACCAAACAAAGATTCAAGCAGCTGCGGCCATGGAAGTTTTGCATATTGCCACTTTGATCCATGATGACGTCATTGATGATTCTAAGTTACGGCGCAATGTGGAAACTATCCAAGTTCACTTGGGAGATCGCAATGCGATTTATGCCGGCGATTATTTGATGACCGTCTATTTTGATTTAATCAGCCAGGTAGCAACTAATCAACAAGAAGTACAATTAAATGCGCGCGGTATGAAAAAAATTTTAAAAGGTGAACTAGATCAGTTACGGATTAATTATAACCCGCAAGCCACTGTGAAAATGTATTTGCGCGAAATTGCAGGTAAAACGGCGCAGTTAATTGAACTAAGTGCACAATTTGGTGCTGTGTTGGCGACAGATGATCCGACAATTATTCATCATGCCCGTTTTATCGGCCACAATATTGGCATGGCTTTTCAAATTGAAGATGATATTTTAGATTACCAAGGCCATAAGCAAACTGGCAAACCCCAATTAGAAGATTTAAAAAACGGTGTCTATTCCATTCCGCTGATTTACGCTTTACAGTTCGATAATGAATTGAAACAATTTTTAATGGATAAAAAACAGTTAACGCCAGCGGAAATTACGGCTGTGGCGGACCGGGTTCGGACTTCGGGCGGTTTAAAAGCAGCACAACAGTTAGCCCAAAACTATTCCCAAAAAGCTTTGACTTTGATTGAAGATTTACCAGCTAATCAATATAAAAAATATATTCGGTGGGTTACTAAAAAACTGTTAAAGCGGCAACAATAAATTAAGTTGCGACCAAAAGTGGGTAGTAGTGTGTTGGCGAACAGAAAGGGGAAATGATTGGACTATTATAACTTGAGCAAGTTTATTGCCGGAATTTATCGTGGTTCGAAAAATGAGTGTAATAAACAATTAGATTGTTTAAAGATGCGGGCGACCGAAACCGATCTACTATTGTTTATTGATGAACATCCTAATTACAGGCAACAAGAAATTGCCCAAAAAATGGTCATGGATCCGAGCTTGTTGGCCCGTGATTTGCGAACTCTAGCCCAAAAGAATTATATTAAACGCCAATGTGACGTGGATGATCGCCGTGCTAAGCGCATTAATCTGACTAAGCGTGGGCAAAATCAAGTTTGCCAATTACGGCAAGTGATAAATGATTGGTGGCAACAACTGTTTGCGCAACATGATTTAGATGCAACGACTGTTTACCAAACTTTAGAAGCCGTCTATGATGCTATGACGACTGATAAAAATGATTCTACATGTTGTTAATTTAATACAGAGTTTCCTTAAATAAGCGGTATAATTTAATTAATCGTTTCCAACTTTTGAGGAAAGGAAATTGTTAATTATGTCAGAATTATATCTTATGCGTCACGGCGAAACTTTATTTAATCAAACTCATCGAATTCAAGGGGCTTGCGATTCGCCATTAACTCAGCAAGGTATTAGCCAAGCCAAAGAGGTGGGGCAATATTTCAAACAAGCAGGAATTACGTTTGATCATGCTTATTCGTCTACACAAGAACGGGCCAGTGATACTCTGGAGTTTGTCACCAGCCAACCATATCAGCGACTAAAGGGAATTAAAGAGTGGAATTTTGGCTTGTACGAAGGTGAAAGTGAACGGTTAAATCCGCCAATTGATCCGCAAGCACACTCTTATGGTGACTACTTTGTTTATTATGGTGGTGAGTCAGTGGCGCAGGTTCAAGCACGGATGGATCAGACCTTGACCCACATTATGGAGCAACCTGATCATCATCGAGTTTTGGCAGTTAGTCACGGTGGCGCCTGCCATGCCTTTCTATTGAAGCATTGGCCGCAAGCTCAGGATATTGCCCAAATGCCATTATTGAAAAATTGTAATATTTTAAAATTTACTTATAACCAGCACCAATTTACGTTTGAAGAAGTGATTGATGCTCCAAGTCTACTCCACAAATAGTAATTAAAAATTCGTTTATTGAACAACGGGCCTAGCGGCAGTTGATTCAGTAAACGAATTTTTTAGGCAAGATTTAGAATGAATAATATACTGAAAATTAAACAGCAAACTTCAAAGTAGGTTCCTGAGTATAAGGCTAATGCCACAAAATGTGATGTACTGGCAGTGGCATACTTTTGAACACTTTTGAAGTGATTATGCACAGCAACAAATTCCCATAGTCCTAACAACAATAGAAAAATTCCAAATGCAGTTTCAAAAGTGAATTTCATTTTTAATCCCCCTCATAACTTGCCCAGTACTAGTTTAGCACTTTGGTAGGCAGTAAATTAATGCTCAAAAAAATTTTGCTTTTTTAAAAAAATGTAGTAAACTACCTTTTTGAAAAGGAGTTGTGGTTGAATGACTGCTGATTTATTACGGCAATTGGGTCCGCAGATTAAAGTAGCTAATACTTTAATTGAAAAAGAATTAAATAATCAAATCGCTAAACTCATTCCAGAACAAAACTTGACCGGTCCGCAGATTACATTGCTGGTTTATTTATATGAATCTAACGGTCGCACGATTACGCAACGCGAAGTGGCACAAAAGTTTGCTTTGAGTCACCCAACAATGCGAAGCATCGTCAAACGTTTGGAACAGGCCCAGTTAATTAATACGGGTCATTTGTCGAATGATCGCCGTCAAGTTAGTTTGTCGTTGACGCAGCAAGGGAGTGCTTTATTAGATCGGCATATTGTGGATATTCGCGCGACAATGAGTCGTGTTAATGATCAAATTATTGCCGGCTTAACGGAGAAACAGCAGGCGCAATTAGCGACGATTTTGACGCAGATCATTCAAAATTTCTAAATTTTACGTAAAAGTGTAGCTTGCTACAAAAAGGAGATAGCAAAATTGCAAACGACAGTTAAAAGTATTTCTGGAAAAAAACGAGCTTTAATGATGGCCGTGTTATTGTTTGGTTCTTTTGTTGCTTTGTTAGCTGAAACGTTCTTAAATAATGCTTTGCCCACTATTATGCGTGCGTTTCAGGTCAATCAAGCCACTGCGCAATGGTTAACGACTGCATACTTGTTAGTGGTGGGTTTAATGATTCCCATTTCGGCGTGGATTTTTGATTCTTTTAATTTGAAACAAAATTTTTTGACAATGATGGTAATCTTCTTTGTCGGTTCTATGGTTTGTCTAGTGGCACCCAACTTTTGGGTTTTATTGACTGGACGCATTATTGAAGCTGTGGCGGCCGGGGGGTTAATGCCGTTTATTCAAAATGTTATTTTGATGATGTTTCCCCCCGAAAAGCGCGGCTTCGCCATGGGGATTACGGGTTTTGTGATTGGCTTTGGCCCAGCGGTCGGGCCGACAATATCCGGTTTAATCTTGAAATATGCTGATTGGCAAATGTTATTTATTATTTTGAGTGTGACGAGTGCTTTAGTGGCCATTTTAGCGTTGTTTACGATTCAAAATCTAACTACACCCAAATTACAGACAACCGATCTTTTATCCTTTATCGAATCAATTATTGGCTTTGGTCTATTGTTATATGCTTTATCGGAAGTAGGCAATACGGGTAAAATTACGGTGAGTTTAGCGGTTGTTTTCCTTATCGGGATTTTAGTCATTTATTTATTCTGTCGGCGCCAATTAAAAATGCAGGAACCACTATTAGATATTCGCGTCTTTAGAAATTGGCGTTTTGACTTATGTACTATGTTAAGTACGATTAGTAATATTGCAATGGTGGGCATTGAACTAGTTCTGCCGTTGTATTTACAGACGACACGGCAAGAATCGGCCTTGATTGCGGGCTTAGTCATGATGCCGGGGGCTATTGTGATGATTATCTGTAATCCTATTTCGGGAACACTCTATGATAAACTTGGAATTAAGAAGTTAGCGTTCTTTGGCTTTGCCATGTTGTTGTTAGGTACTTTGCCCATGCTGTGGTTCAATACTCAGACAAGTTTAGTCTTGATTGGACTGTGCTATGCTGTTCGGATGGTGGGTATTTCCTTTACAATGATGACGACTTTTACTGCCGGTATCAATATGATTGAACCGCAGTTAACGGCTCATGCCAATGCTGCTTCATCGACGGTACGTCAAATCGGGGGTTCACTGGGAACAGCTTTAGCAATGTTGCTGGTGGCTTTGGCAGCTACTCTAAAGACTAGTGTCGGTCAAGTTCAGGCTACCGAAATTGGCTATCAATGGAGTTTTATTTTAATGATTGTGTTTGCCGTCATTGGCTTACTGGCCTCATTCTTCTTGCCCAGTGCGGCAGCTGAAAATAAATAATTTTATCGTGGGGATTCAAATAGTTGTTGTTCAGTTGAGTAAGCCAATAAAAAAGGAGCCGTTAGGGGCTCTTTTTTTATAAGCTAAATTAATTTTAGTCTTCAGCAACGGATTCCTGTTCTTGTGCTAATAAAATGCTGTCATACTTTTTGGCGAATGGATAGTAAATAAAGAAGCTCATAATTAACATTAAGGTTTGCCAAACAGCTCCTTGCCAACCGCCGACAATTAAGCCGGAAATTATTGCTGGTGTGGTCCAAGGAACGTAGACTCCGTTGAAAGGTGGAATAATGCCGAGGGCAATGACAGCATAGGTTAATAGTCCTGAGATGACCGGTGTTAAAATAAAGGGAATTGCTAGCATGGGATTTAAAACAATCGGTAAACCAAACAAGATTGGTTCATTGATGTTAAATAAAGCTGGGACAATCTCCAATTTGCCTAAAGCTTTCATCTGGGCTGATTTGGCAAAAACAAACATGAAAACTACTAAACCAATGGTCATACCGGCACCAGTGACTGTTAAACATTGATCCATAAAAGATTGAGTGACAATGTGGGCACCATGAGCTAAAGATAATTTACCAGCTTTATACAAAGCCAAATTATCGGCATTATTTGATAATAATAATGGTCCCATAATCCCGCCAACAATCGTGGAGCCATGTACACCAAAGAACCATAAAAAGACTGGTAATAGAGAAATGACAATGACGCCTAACAAGCCATCAGTAGCGTGTTGCAGTGGAATCTGAATAACCTTATAAATCCATTCGGCTAAGGTAGTATTGAAGCCTAATTTGAAGATGCCATACACAACAGCCGCTAACGAAACAATGACGGCCGCCGGAATCAAAGCAGTAAAAGAACCTGCCACATTAGGGGGAACTTGTTCCGGCATTTTAATAGTAATATTTTTCTTCAAAAATCAGGAGTAAAGCCAACCAACAAAGAGTCCAACTAAGATAGCGATAATCATCCCTTGCCCGCCGAGCCAGTTTTTGTCAATGATCCCGGAAACTTGCCAAGCGGTGGATGTTTTATCGGGATGGGCGATACTAGTGACTTTAGTGATGGTACTAGGTTGTAAAATGATATCGACCGTGACCGCTAAGAGTCCAGCAGGTGCAGCATCAAAGCCTTCATCTTTGACCCAAGAATAGGCAATGCCGAAGACGGCAAACAAAGCCATGATGCCGAAGGAAGCATCACTTGCTTGCATGAACACAGCAGCAATACCAATTTTATTAAAATAATTTTGTAAGGCCTGAATTGGTGGTTGCCCTAGGATTAAAAAAATAGCGCCGATGATGATAAAGGGAATGGGATAAATCATTCCATCTTTAATCGCTTTGAGGGGCCTAGTATTGACGAATTTCATTACCGGTGGTAGTAACTTTTTGTTAATAAAGTCTTTCATATGTAACAACCTCCATTATTGTCAAAGTAAGATCAAGACTTAATCAATACCAATTTTCTGTTAAACTAGCAGTAAGGGCTTTCACAACTGTACACGTACAGTTTAAAACGCTAAATTAATTTTTGCAAGCGCTTTTTAAAATGATGATTAGATTATTAAGGAGGTTTCTATGCTTAAATATCAACAGTTAGCCCAACAACTAATTGCAATGATGCAACAAAATTCGTTGCCACAAGGTGCTAAATTGCCGAGCTTAAATGAGTTAAAAGCTACTTATCAGACGAGTAAGACTACAATTCTCAAAGCCTTAACAGAATTAGAACGAGCGGGCTTAATTTATCAAGTGCAAGGTAGTGGGACGTTTGTGCGTAAACCGCCTAAAGCTGGTTATCTGAACTTTTCTAAGACCAATCATGGTTGGACCAATGACTTGGAAGACAATCAATTAACGAATGCGGATGTGACTGTCAAAAAAATCTATCCCACAGTAGAGATCGCCCAATATTTACATTGTTCACAGAAAACGCCCGTGTATCAAGTCCAAAGAATCAAGCTAGCACAAGGCGTGATTTCGTGTTGGGAAACTTCATATTATAGTACTGAAGAGGTACCGTTTTTAAATGTTGCCATTGCGACCGGGTCTATCTTTCATTATTTGCAACAAGTTCATCAGATTAAAGTGGGTTTTTCGGATAAGTATTTTGCTGTACGGCCCTTAACAGAATTAGAAGCGCAAAAATTAGCTTTGGCTAAAACTAGTTTTGGCTTAGTCGTTCAAGAAGTGTTTTATTCAACTAGTGGGCGGATTTTTGATTATTCCCAAAATGTCTATAATTATCAAACCACCAAATTTTATTTATAAGACAACAAAAAACTCGCTTGTCAGTTCGAAGCGAGTTTTTAATGTTAGTGTATTGGTAGTCTTAGAAGTAAAGACCAACGATCGTTCCGGTTAAGATAGAAGCCAATGTAGCACCTAATAATAACTTCATGGAAAATTTAGCCACGAATGATCCTTGCTTAGCACTAATGGATTTAATTGCCCCGGTAATAATACCGATTACGCTAAAGTTTGCGAAGGAAATTAAATAGGAAGAAATAATGGCGACAGCCTTGGGACTTAAGACATGCACAATCTTATGCAATTGACCTAGGGCCACAAATTCATTCGTCAAGAGTTTGGTGGCCATTAAGCTACCAACTTGTTGGATATCTTTGCTCGGAACACCCATTAAGTACGCAATTGGCGAGAAGATATAACCCAAAATCTTGGTAAAACTGATATGGAAGATAACTGAACAAGTACTATTTAAGAAAGTTACTAAAGCGACAAAACCAATCAACATGGCCGCAACGGTAATAGCTAGATTAAAACCATCTTGAATATAATTACCGACAACTTGAAAGAAAGGTTCATGGGAAAGATTAGTTGTCGCGGAGTCGGCATTAATGGCTTTGTTTTCTTCATCAGAAACATCATAGGGATTGACGATGCAAGAAACAATCAACGCCGATAAAATGTTCAAGAAAACCGCAGTTACCACAAATTTACCAGGAACTAACTGCATGTAAGAAGCTAAGACCGCAGCAGAGACCGCACTCATGGCCGAAGCACAAATGGTATACAGCCGCTTTTCGTCAAGCTTGGGGATGACATCTTTAATGGTTAAGAAGACTTCCGGTTGTCCTAAAATAGCAGTGGAAACGGCAAAATAACTTTCCAGTTCACCCATGCCAGCTAATTTATTCAAAATAAAACCGGTCCATTTAATAATAAAGGGTAAGATTTTTAGATAATTTAAAATTCCTACTAAAGCGGAAATAAAGACAATCGGCATTAAAACATTTAAGAAGAAGACGGAAGCGCCTTTTTTGATAACTAAACCACCGAAAACAAAATTGATTCCGCCGGCGGCTTGAACCATTAACCAGTTGAAGAAACTGGAAATGGCTCCCATTGTTTTAATACCACCTGAAGTATTTAAACATAGGAAAGAAATGATTAATTGGAGGGCAAACATAATTCCCATTTTTTTGAATTTGATATGTTTGCGGTCACTACTGACTAACCAACCAACTATCAAAACGAGTAAAATTCCGGTTAACAAGAAAACAAATCGCATAATTTTCACCTTTCTGAATTGTGAATATGGTAATGGATCTGATCTGTATAAAGATTGTAAAATCACACTCAATAGTTAAGATTTTAAGTTTATAAATAACACTTGCATCCTTAACTAAGATGGCTACTGGTCGCAGTGTGATCTTGCGCTCCAAAAGCTAAAAGCTTACGTTTAACTACAACTAAGAACTCAAGTCAAAGCCCGACTTAAGTCCTTAGTCTAGGTTAATCCTCAGCTTTAAATCGGCCTTTGTCGCAGTGGTTAAGCGCTCCAAGTAGCAACAGTTTGCGTCTAGCTACGCTAAAGATCTCAAGTTTAAAGACCAAAACTTAAGTCCTTTATCTAGGCTATATTCCACTGCTGAACGTTACTTGTCGCAGTATTTAATCAATAATTTTGTAAATCATTGGGTTCTTATCAGCATGATCGGCCACGGTGATGTTTTGATACAATAAATCTTTGATATCATCGACATTTTCCCGATTACTGTAAATAGTTAACAATGATTCACCTGCTTGAATAGCGTCACCGACTTTTTTGTGTAGTTCAATACCGACACTGTAATCTAATTGATCTTCTGCTTTTTGGCGACCACCACCGAGCATCATGCTAGCAATGCCAACTTCGTCGGCTTTTATTTGAGCCACAACACCGCTTTGTTGGGCTGGTAATTCAATCTTATATTGCGCTTGGGGCATGATGGAATAGTCATCAACAACGCGCTCATCGCCACCTTGAGCTTTAATCATTGCTTTAAAGCGCTCTAAAGCTTTGCCGGAACTAATAGCATCTTCGAGTAATTTCCGGGCTTCAGCAGCATCTTTGGCTTTGCCGCCTAAAACAACCATGTAACTACCTAAAGTTAGCATTAATTCAGTAACATCTGCGGGGCCTTGGCCCTTTAAGACATCAATAGATTCTTCGATTTCCAAAGAATTACCAATTTTGTAACCGAGTGGTTGATTCATGTCGGAAATTACAGCCATACATTGCATGCCCACACCTTTGCCAATAGAAACTAAAGCTTTAGCTAAAGCAATGGAGTCGTCTAAGGTCTTCATAAAAGCGCCTGATCCTGTTTTGACATCAATAACTAAGGCATCAGTACCAGAGGCAATCTTTTTACTCATAATGGAACTGGCAATGAGCGGAATTGAATCAACGGTATCGGTTACATCCCGCAAAGCATAAATTTTCTTATCAGCCGGAGCAATGTTACCGGTGGCGCCAATAATGGCTAACTTTTCGGCAGCGACTTGCTTGATAAAGTCTTGTTCGCTGATTTCTACTTTGTAGCCCGGGATCGCTTCCAACTTATCTAATGTTCCACCAGTATGGCCTAAACCGCGTCCAGAGATCATAGGCACTGGAATACCAGTGGCGGCTACGACTGCGGCTAATGGTAAGCTGATTTTATCGCCCACACCACCAGTAGAATGCTTATCAACTTTGATACCTGGAATTTCGGACAGATCCAAATGATCGCCCGATTCCATCATTTTCATGGTCAGAGTTGACCGTTCTTGAGCTGTCATGTCTTGGAAATAGATTGCCATCAATAAGGCACTAGTTTGATAATCAGGAATAGTGCCATCACAAACGCCATCAATGAAGAATTGAATTTCTTCAGCAGTTAATTCTTTTCCGTTGCGTTTGTTATCAATAATATCGACCATTCTCATGAGTCATACACTCCTTTGGATTTATAAAATTAGAAAGCGAAGATTTAATTAATCTTGTTTTAAGAAAACGCTTACTATTAGTACCTTAAAGACTACCTTTGCTAGCATTAAAGCAGCAACTACGGGTAATCTTTAAGAAAAATTATTCATAATCAATCAAGTTCTGGGCTAAAGGTACATCTAAAATTGCAATATTGGCGTAATGTGCTTTTAAAACCGCATGCACAGCTGCAGTTTTTTGTAAGCCACTGGCCACGACAATCGAGCTTTCTTTTTGTCCTAAAGCCTGCGCCTCAATCCCAACAGTGCGTTGATTGAGTTCTTGATTAATAATTTGTCCATCATTATCAATAAAACGGGAAACAATATCACCCACAGCTTTAGTTTGAATTTCTGTCTTTTGGGCTTGAGTTAAATAGCCTAAATTAAAGAGCAATGAATTACTGCTTGCGGTCCCAACACTAAACAGCGCAATATTAGCTTGTTGCCCTAGATCGAGGATTTGTTTAATAAAGCGATCTTGTTCCACTAATTCTTTGGTTGTTTTGCT
The DNA here is from genome assembly GCF_058107155.1 of Bombilactobacillus sp. ESL1187. Lineage (NCBI taxonomy): Bacteria > Bacillati > Bacillota > Bacilli > Lactobacillales > Lactobacillaceae > Bombilactobacillus > Bombilactobacillus sp. ESL1187. The sequence continues at coordinate 749,525 of NZ_JBYLTZ010000001.1, read as the reverse complement.
ATCAAAAATAGTGGGTAGGGGCAGGTATTGAGCCCGGGTTTGAAACGCTTGCGCTAGCTCATTAATACTCTCATAGGCATAAGTTTTCTCATGGCTAAAACTAAAGCCACCTTTTAATTGCACCGTTTTGACACCGGGAGTCGTTTGTTCGGCTAAATTGGTGGTGACGGCGTGCACCGTTTTGCCCCAACCAATGCCGATGATGTCATTGGGTTTGACTAAATTGGTTAAAAAGTTAGCTGCATAAGCACCAACGCTATCAAGGTTCGATGCTTGCCCGGCATAATGTGACGGGACAATTTCAATTTGAGCACGATATTTTTGCGATAAAATATCGCCTAAATCCGAATAATTAATAAAGGGATTTTCAATTTGAATTTTTACTAAACCAGATTCGCGCGCTAATTGCAATAAACGCGAAATTGTTGGACGTGACAGCTGCATTTTATTGGCAATGGTTGTTTGACTGAGATTCTCTTCGTAATAAAGCTGTGCCACAATTAAAGCTTGTTTTAACTTAGTTTCACCGTTATTTGTCATAGTTAGCCTTTATTGAAGTTGGTTTAAGAAGCTCGTACCTTTATCGTTGGTGGTAATGTTGAAGTTTTCAGCAACCGTCGCACCAAAATCGCTAAAGGTTGTCCGAGTACCTAAACTAGCTGGATTTTTCATACTTGGTGAGTAAACGAGTAGGGGTACTAATTCACGTGTATGATCGGTACCTTTATAAGTTGGGTCATTGCCGTGATCAGCAGTAATGATTAAAAGATCATCATCATGCATTTGCTCTAAAACATGACCTAATCTGTGGTCAAAGTCCATCAAAGCATCACCATCACCTTGCGCGTTACGCCGGTGGCCATACATCGCATCAAAGTCAACGAGGTTGGTAAAGCAGAAGCCGGTAAAGTCTTGTTGCATAACCTTGTCTAAATGATCCATACCGTCCATGTTACTTTCGTTATGATAACCTTCACCAATCCCGTCGCCACTGAAAATATCGTTAATTTTGCCAATGCCGATAGTTGTTACATTATTATCTTGCAAATAATTTAAGGTGGTTTTAGCTGATGGCTTCAAGGTAAAGTCATGCCGATTAGCAGTCCGTGTAAAGTGATCTTTGTCAGGTCCAACGTAAGGCCGCGCAATGATTCGACCAACAGTATATTCAGGACCGTTAACTAAACTACGTGCATATTCACAAATCCGATATAATTCATCAACAGGAATTACATCTTCATGAGCGGCAATTTGTAAAACGGAATCACCAGAAGTATAGATGATTAAATCACCAGTCTTCATTTGTTGTTCGCCTAATTCAGCAATAATTTTGGTACCAGATTCTGGTCGGTTACCAATAATTTTCCGACCGGAAAATTCAGCAATTTTATTCAATAAGTCATCTGGAAAACCATTCGGGAAGAAAGATAATTCTGTCATAACTGGTAATTGCATCATTTCCCAATGACCATCCATACTGTCTTTACCCACAGAAACTTCTTGCATATTACCGTAGTAACCAATTGGTTGCTCAGCTTTAGGTACACCCAAGATTGCTTCTTGACGTTGGTTAGAAAGGCCAAGCTTTTGTAAGTTAGGTAATTTCAATTCACCTTTGAAGTATTCACCGATGTGACCTAAGGTGTCTGAGCCAACGTCATCGAAGTTGGCGGCATCATGCGCTTCACCAGTACCAATGGAATCTAAAACAATACCAAAAATTCTCTTATAAGCCATTTTGTTCTCCTTTACTTTTTAGCGCCTTCTAAAATCTTAACAGTTGCACTAACACCTAAGCGACTAGCACCGGCTTCGATCATGCCCATAGCTTCTTCATAACTGTGGATGCCACCAGAAGCCTTCACGCCTAAACGATCGCCCACAGTTTCGCGCATTAATTTCACATCTGCTTCTTTAGCACCAGCAGAACTAAAACCAGTTGAAGTCTTAACAAAATCAGCTTGCGCTTGTTCTGATAATTGTGAAGCTTTGACGACTTGTTCGTCATTTAAGAATGATGTTTCGATGATGACTTTCAATAATTTGTTTTCAGCATGAACTGCTTCTGCAACGCTTTGAATATCCGTTTTGACAGCGTCGTAATTGCCGCCCACCAATTCACCAACATTGATGACCATGTCTAATTCATCAGCGCCATCTGCCATGGCTTGCTTTGCTTCAAAAACTTTAGTAGCTGTGCTGGTAGCGCCCAATGGGAAACCAACAACCACGCAAGTATTAATATCAGTATCAGCTAATTGTTCATGTACTAGTTTGGCCCAGTAAGCATTCACACAAACAGAAGCTGTTTGGTAATGTTTAGCTTCCTCGCAAGTCTTTAAAATGTCTTCTTTAGTAGCGTTTGGATTCAACAGTGTGTGATCCAAGTATTTAGCTAACTCCGCTTGATTAAGTTCTTTCATTGATTGAAACCCCTTTCTCTAATTCCAATTTAAATTATATAGTGTATTTGACAAATGTAAAGCTGTTTTTTGAAATTATGTTCAAATGACCATGTGTTTTAAGCAAAAAAAAGACTAATTCTGGTTACATATCAGAATTAGTCCTGCGTATAAAATTTTAGCTTGCTGTAATTTTTAAAGTTAGAAGCCACGATCCATGCGATAAAGTTCTTGGAAATGGTGGTTATTAGCGGCTAAATCTTTGGGATTACCTTGCATTTTAATTTGACCTTGGTCTAAAAAGACCACTTGGTCAACGTGATTAATGCCTTGTAAATGGTGGGTAACCCAAATGATGGTTTTGTCTTTTAAAACTTCAAAAATAGTCTTTAATAAATCATTTTCGGTAATGGGATCTAAACCAACCGTTGGTTCATCAAGTAGCACAATTGGCGCATCTTGCAATAAAATGCGGGCTAGCGTGATGCGTTGTTGTTCACCACCGGAAAAGCGTGCGCCCGCTTCGCGTACGGATGTTTCGTAGCCTTGGGGTAATTGCTCAATTAAATTAGTTAATTGAACAGCATCTAAGGCGGCTTTCACCTCAGCATCCGATTTTGTTTCGTTACCAAGGCGCACATTATTTAAAATAGACGTATTAAATAAAAATGGTTGTTGGTTGAGAAAAGAGAACAATTGTTTTTGTTCGTCTTGAAGGGCTCGCACATTGATTCCGTTTAAAGTAACTTGACCCTTTTGGGGAGTTAAGTCCCCGTTGATTAATTGTAGTAGGGTCGTTTTACCGGTACCACTAGGCCCAATTAAAGCCACCTTTTGTCCCCGCTGAATGGTTTGATTGAAGTCTGTCAAAAGGATCGGAGAATCTGCATCATATTCAAATTGCAAATTTTCTAATTTTAAAGTTTGAAAATCTGTCGCAGCTAATTTTTGTTGCGGTGGTAATTGTTGCAGGATGGGATGAAGATTATTGAGACGTTTAATCGAATCTTTATAAACCGGATATTCTTCAAATCCCTGACTAATTGGCACAATGGCCTCACCAATTGGAGCAACTGCCAAGACAAAGGCTGCCGTGTAGTTAGCTCGCATTTGCGTATTAGTGAAGTGCAAATTGGTGAAAATAATCATGGCTAGAAAAATTAGTACTAGAATGACTTGCAGATAGAAATCCCGTTGCCAACGAAAATGTTTACTCTTTAATTTGGAACTGTTTAATTGCGCAATAGTCTGGGTAGTTGTTTGTTGAAAGTCTTGTTTGCGTCCAGATAAAATCCAATCATTAGCCCCCAAAATATTATCGGTTAACTGAGTATATAACTGATCAGTTAACGCTTTTTGGTGACTACGACGTGCGGCTTCAATTGCGGTTGAAGCTAAAGGTACAACCAAAATTTCGAGTAACAATAAAATGGCGGTGATAATGGCAAACCATAAGTCAAAATAGCCAATACCAATGGTGACAAAAATAGCTAAAAGGATCCCCACAACAGTGGGAAAAACCGTTCGCAGATACAGGTTTTGTAAATGATCAATATCTTCGGATAATAAGCCCAGCAGATTACCACTGCGATATTTTTCATTAAAGAAAGCCGCATCTTTTTCCACTGTTTTATACAGGCGAGTTCGCAAATCGGAGGTGACTTTTAAAACCCAATTATGACTTTTTAAACGTTCGAGATATTTAAAAGTCGGGCGGCCGATTCCAAAAGCACGTGTTAACAAAATGGCCGGATAGATCATTAAAATATTGTACGGATGAGTGGCCGAGCGATCAATGGTATAACCAGAGGCAAACATTAAGGCGCCACCACAGAAAATTGTCAGAAAGCCTAAGAATAAGGCTGTAGCTAAAAGAAATTTATATTGTTTCAGGTAAGGTTTAACCCAAGTATCGTGCTTCCACATTATAGATCACCTCGCATTTGGAAAGTTAGATCAGCAAAGGGGCCACTCGTTTCTTGTTGTAGTTGTTCAATTGGTCCTTGTTCCACAATTTGGCCGTGATCTAAGACAATGACATAGTCCATTTGTTGGAGCCAATGCAAACGATGCGTAGCAAAAATAACTAAGTGTTGGTCAAATAAAGGCAACATGGTTTGCTTGAGACGATATTCCGTTTCAATATCTAAATGGGCCGTTGGTTCATCTAACAGAATAATGCGGCGCTGTTGGGCCAAAAAGGCCCGTGCTAACATGATTCTTTGGGCTTGACCGCCGGAAATGCCCCGGCCGCCTTCACCAACAGGAGTATTTAATCTCTGCGGTAAACTCGCAATAAAGTCGGTTAAACCGGCCTGCTGGGATGCTAGTTGAACCTGTTCATCAGTGGCCTCAGGTTGATAAAAGCGAATATTGTTGGCAATTGTGTCACTAAATAGGTACGGCTTTTGCGGTAAATAGGTGATTTGTTTTTGCCAATTAGTTTGGGACAAATGTGGTAAAGCTTGATCATTAAGCTGGATTTGTCCGTTATTCGGAGTGAGAAAACCACCTAAAGTATCTAAGAGGGTGGTTTTGCCAGCGCCAGATTTGCCGATAATGGCGATTTTTTGATAACCATGGAGGTTTAAATTAATGTCGTGGAGATTAACCAACTGGTTTTGGGTATCATATTGAAAGTTTAGATGGGACACTTTTAACGTGCTTTGTTCATTCCAAGTAAAGTTAGTTACGAGCTGTTGATCGCTGACCACGGGTTGATCTAATAATTCAGTGGCTGCAGTGAAGGCATTAGCCCCATCTAAGGTGGCATGATAATCATTGGAGAAATTTCGTAATGGTAAGAAGTACTCCGGTGCTAACACTAAGGTTACCAGGGCAGGGTATAACGGAATTGAGCCCTTGATTAAAGCTAAACCTAAAAAGACGGCTAATAAAGCAATGGAGAGCGTGGTAAACCAATCTAGAGCAAAAGTCGATAAAATAGCAATGCGCAAAGTGCTCATTGTTTTTTTACGATAATTTTCACTAACGGTTTGGATATTATGCGCATAATCTTTACTTAAACCGAGCATTTTCAGGGTAGTCAAGCCGCGTAAAGCATCCAAAAAATGATTCGACAGCACCACATATTCATTATATTGCGCGTCAGCCTTGTCTTGAGCCGCGTAGCCTAAAATAATCATAAATAAAATAATGACAGGAAAAACTAACAGCAAAATAATTCCGGATGTCCGGTTTTGGAAAAAGATATAAATTAAGATAATCCATGGAATAATCATCATGTCCATAAACTTGGTCAAAATCAAATTAAAATAATTATTAACTTTATCCATTCCGTCGAGTGTTTCGGTGACTAAGTTGCCCGAACCGGCTGTGGAAATAAAGTCGGGCCCCGTTTGATAAATTTTGTCTAAAATATCTTGGCGTAAGTTTTCGGTTGTCTGAGTGGCAAAGTGATCTAGCAGAATATTCTTCAGCCAGACCAGCAAGTGGCGAATTAAAAAGGCAATTACAAATCCGATTGTGGGCTTGAGTAATGCGTGTAAGTGCAATTGCCGCCAAGAAAAAACTAAGGCCTGCGTGAGAAAGCTAGCTTGTAATAAAATCATAAATGCTTGCAAGACGGTTAGTCCTGCAAGCATTACGAATAGTGATTTAACTTTGGGTAATTTGAATAAACGTTTATCAATCATAAATTAATTGGTCGCTTTCCCAGATGGTACCCGTTTTTTAAAGATATAGTAAGACCAAGTAAAGTAGATTAAAACAATCGGCAGTAAAATGCAGACTACAATAGTCATAATCGTTAAAGCTGCGGGTGAAGAGGAAGCATTTTTAATTAAAATGCTATTGGCAGGGTTAGTCGCAATCATGACCCGTGGGAATAAACCGTTAAAGATTAAGATCACTACAAAGGCTAAGGATAAGCCACTGCCAAGTAAACTCCAGACTTCATGATCTTTGTACGTTCCCCAAGTCCCGATGATAGACATCAAAACGATGAGTAAGGTAATTAAAGTACTAGAAACAGGTTTATTAGTGAAGAAGTCTGTTTGGAAAATTACTAGTAAGGCAAAGACAACTTCACCAACGAACAAAATAGGATAGAGATAGCGATTAAGATTACGTGCCCGTTCTCTTAAAATGCCCGTTGTGGTTAGTCGTGTATAGTTTAAGCCGTGAATTAAAGACATCAAGACGCCTGCAATTCCACCAACTAATGATAACCAGTTAATAATATCAAAGAAACCAGCGTGCATATCGCCTTGCGCATTGATTGGCACACCTTGAATCATGCTGAAGAAAATAATACATAACATTAAAGGTGCGACTAAGCTACCAAAGACAAAGACGTTATACCAAAGGTGCCGCCCACGCTTGGTTTCGGCATGTTCCGCAAATTCAAAGGAAACACCCCGTAGAATTAATCCGACTAAGACTAATAAGAACATGATGTAATAGCCAGAGAACAAACTCGCATACCACATTGGAAATGAAGCAAACATGGCGCCACCGGCTGTAACCAGCCAAGTTTCATTGACTACCCAGTGGGGGCCAATAATGCGCAACACAGTTTGTTTTTCCTCATCAGTGCGCGCGATAATACCAGAAGCCATGCCCACACCAAAATCAAAACCTTCTAAAAAGAAAAAGCCAACAAAGAGCACACAGATTAAAATAAACCAAATAAATTGTAAGGCAGTCATTAGTCAAAGGCCTCCTTTGCAAAAGGATCCGCAGTTACAGTGTCTTGTTGTGTAGCACTAGGTCCATCAATTGCACTTAAACCATGATGCAATGTTTGCCGTGAGTAATAAATCATAACTCCACCCAAGACGGTAAACAAAACAAGATAAATAATATTACTAAATAATAACTCACCAGCTGTTGTTGATGGTGAAACAGCATCTGCAATAGTGTACAATCCATAAACAATCCATGGATAGCGACCTAATTCAGTAATTAACCAACCACAAGTATTGGCGATGAATGGACACCACATTACGAAACCTAAGATATATAAGAACCAACGTTGATTTTCAATCATGTCATGCTTTTTACGCATCAAGAACAAGCCAACGATGGAAACTAAAGCAAACAAAGCGCCAAAGCCAGCCATGACCCGGAAACTCCAGAAAATAGCGGTCGTTGGAATATAGAAGTTTTTAATATTGCGAATACTCTTACTCTTATTATGAGCAAATTTTTGTTTTAATTCTTTGTTAATCGTGTTCATACCTTTAACTGAGCCTTCAGGCTTATGATAAGCTAATAAACTCAACATATAAGGTACGGAGATTTCGTGATTAACTTTATGATCTTTAGTATCAAAAGTAGCGACGATCTTCCAAGAAGCTGGGGAACTAGTATCTTTATATTCGCCTTCTGTAGCAGCAAATTTCATTGGTTGGTCTTGAATAATTTGTTGGGTTTGATAATCACCAGCAACCATGACGCCAATAGAAGCCACTAAACTGAACCATAAACCGAAATGTAAGGACTTTTTGAAGAAAGCACGATCCTTTTGCTTCCGAATTAAGCCCCAAGCACTCATTCCCACGATAACTAAAGCGGCAGTAGCAAAAGCACCTAAAATAACGTGGGGGAACACCCGCCACAATTGAGGATTACCAACAATACTACCAAAATCGGTCATTTGGGCATGATGCGTTTTACCGTTGATAGTAAAACCGGTAGGATGTTGCATAAAACTGTTAGCAGTTAAAATCCAAATAGCTGATAACATGGTACCAATGGAAGTCAACCAAATAAATAAGGCGTGAATTCCGGGTTTGAAACGATCCCAAGTAAACATCCAAACGCCAAGAAAAGTCGATTCCAAGAAAAAGGCCAATAAAGCTTCAATCGCCAGAGGAGCACCGAAAATATCGCCCATGAAGCGAGAATAGTTGGACCAATTCATTCCAAACTGGAATTCTTGGATTAACCCAGTCACAATGCCGACCGCAAAACTTAGCAAAAATATTTTGCCCCAGAATTGGGCCATTTTTTTATAAATTTCCTGCTTCTTAATTGCATAAATGGTTTCCATAATTGAAACTAAAAAGCCCATTCCAATTGAAAACGGTACAAAAAAGAAGTGGAAAATCGTTGTTATCGCAAATTGTAATCTTGCTAATGATAACAATGACAAACTCAAAGTTAACATGAATTTCACACTCCTTAAATTATGTAAAATTAATTACATTAATCCATAACTTACCAACTATTACTTTACCACAAAACGAACAAGAAAAACGCTTTTTTGGCTAAAAATGCTTTTTAAAATATCGTTTAAATAAAAATTAAAGCAGTCTTTTTTTAATTTTTTAAAACAAAAAAGAAACGACAACTTAGTTGTCGTTTCTTGGAGGAGTAAGGATGTGAATACAATTTATATGTTGTAGCAACCTATCGGTTATCTACACTAATAATATTATTCATTAATTATGATGAAAATGTGAAGAAAAAGTGGTAAAAGTTAGTTTTTTGAAAATTAGGGTTTGTTTTTGGTTTTAAAGCGACGATGTTTATTAGTTGGAGCTGGTGGAACGGAGTTTTGAGCCGGTTGATAATAGTTATTAGCATAATTATTATCAAATGACGGATTAGGTTGTTGTGGTGCTGGATTGGGGTTTTGTGCCATAGGATTAGCTTGATTGGGTGCAAAATTTTGCTGTGGTTGATTGAATTGATTATTATTCATTTCAGGATTATTCATCGGTTGCGGTTGGTTAGGATTTTGATAGTTGTTCGGTGCCATTGGTGGCTGTTGAAAGTTAGGATTAGAATTTGGTTGATAATTATTGGGAGCTTGATAGTTATTATTGACCGGTTGTTGGTAATTATTCGGCATTTGCTGCTGATTGTTGACAAAATTAGTTTGGTCCGTGTAACCGTTATTTGTAGGATTTTGATAATTGTTATTATTGTTATCGTAAGAACTATTGCTATAAGCATTACCGTATTCATCAACGGCTGGCGTAAAGAAGAAGCGAACGATCAGATTGGCAATGACCATGACCGTCCCAATGCCAATACCGACCCAAGACCAAATCATAATCCCAGGAAAACTTAAAGCATTAAAAATGCCCATCACGCCACCTAAAATGAGAATAATAAAGCTGGTAATGGCTGGTACAATGCTGGTACTAGCATTGCAAACAATGTAAATAATTCCAGCAATTAAATATGATAAGGCTACTAGGACACTAGCGGTACTACCTAAGTCAGCGTAACCCATCAATGCTTGAATAAAACTATCAAATTTAAATTGAATCACAATTACAATGGCTAAGATAATGGTAATAATCCCGGTAATTAGCCTTGCTATTTTCATAAGAAAAAAACCTCCAGCATAATTTAAACATTGAATAAGAGTTAGAACTAATAAGAATTTTATCTAAATTAGAACAAAGTCAATATAGAATAGTTCAAAATTTTATTGCCTTTTTTAAAACTAATACAAATACTCTAAGTTTTTTGTTTGAATTAGATCAACTTATTGTACCTGTTTAGTTTAGCTAATTGCATTTTACCGCAAACTGTGGTTTGAAACCAATAATTTATTAATAAACTGTTCTGTTGTACAATGAAAAAAATTGAGGTGATTAAATGAAAATTGGACTTGTAGGTGCTGGCCGAATTGGCAGTGCGATGATTAAAGGATTATTGAAAGCGGGCATTAGTCCCCAACAGATTGTCGTTAAGGGTGGACGGCACCAAACGGCAGCCAAGTTAATTGCGCAGTATCAGTTGGGAGCGGCGCAAAGTGTATCGGAATTGTTGGATTGTGAAGTTATTTTATTAGCGATTCCAGCACCAGCGGTGCCAGCAGTGATTCAAGAGTTAAGTCAAGATTATGAGGGAATGATTGTTTCAGTTTCTGGTGGTGATTTAACACAAATTAATCAATCATTAACTGGGGCAGCTGGTTTTGCCAAGGCAGTACCTAATACGGCAGTGGAAATTGCCCAGGGAATAATTGCTGTGAGCTTTCAAAAACAAGAAACGGCGGCTCATCAAGAACTGGTGACCAATTTATTTAACAAACTAGGTCAAGTGTACGTAGTTCCTGAACAGCAGTTGAGTATTTATGGTACGATTGCCGGTTGTACACCAGCGTTAATGGCGGTAATGATGGATGCTTTAAGTGATGCTGGAGTGTATTACGGCATGAAACGTGAAGATAGTCATCAAATTATCTTACAGATGTTGCAAGGCACAGTCCAATTAGTGCAAAATCAGCAACTAGACTTTGAAGCTTTAAAGGATTACTCAGCTACTCCTGGTGGTTCCACGATTCGCGGAGTGGCCGCTTTAGAAGAAAACGGCTTTCGCGGAGCTTTGATTAAAGCGATTAAGGCTTGCGAAGAAGGTTAGTGTTTGAACAAATCTTATATTTATAAAAAAAGAGGTTGGATTTTAAATTTCCAACCTCTTTTTTACATACAATTAATAACTATTATTCTGATCTTAAGGCCGTGGCCGCATCTTTTTTGGAAGCCATGCGGGCCGGAATATGACCACCTAAGACAGTTAAGATGGTGCTGACAATAATTAAGACAATCGCATGGAGCGGATTTAATTTAGCAACGTGACTTAAACCAGTCATATTTTCTAAAATAACGTTGGCAGGGAAAGTTAAGAGCCAAGCAATGATGACGCCTAAAATTCCGGAACCAATGCCTAAAATAGTAGTTTCAGCATCAAAAACGCGCGTAATATCTTTCTTGCGAGCTCCTAAAGCTCTTAAAACTCCAATTTCTTTGGTTCGTTCAATAACGGAAGTATAAGTGATAATGGCAATCATAATCATGGAAGTAACTAAGGAAATGGCTGCAAATCCGATTAACACGTAAGTGATAGCGTCCATTAAACCACCGGTAATGCTGGTGATGTTGCCCGCTAAGTCTACATACATAACTTGATTAGCTTTACTCTTATGCTTATTATATTTGTCTAAATAAGCGGTGATTTTGTTTTTCTCTTTAAAGTTATTGGGATAAATTTGAATCGAATTAGGCGTATCGGTAGCTCCCAGGGCAGTCAGAGTTAAAGCACCTTCCATACCTTTTAATGGTGTACCGGTGATCACATTATTCTTACTCTGCTTTTGAGCTAGCGCAATGTGCGAATTCTTATTGATGTTAATGACTTCTTTAGTCAAACGGTCAGAATAGGCAATCCCACTCGATAATAAACCGTCAGAATTTTTAGAAGTAGTTCGTAAAATACCGACAATCTTCAAGTTAATAGTGTCATGAGCCGTGGCCATTTGGCTGTAATCTTTACTAGGGACAAAATTGCCAGTTGGTAATTGCTGGTAAAAATTGTTATTCGCAATGACTTGAATGTTAGTATTCAATAATTGTTGTGGTTGAATGTGCTGTTGATCTTTGAATGAAAAACCAAGATTTTTCAACGCATCTAAGTTCAGATTATTTTTCTTATCAGTAATCAGAACAATTTCGTGATTATTGGTAGGGTATTTACCAGCTAAAACACGATAATTTTTCTTGAGGAAACTTTGCTGATTATTGCGGTCAACGGGGTAAACACTGCCACCAATACCTAAGTTAGAAGTAACCATGCTTTGCGCATTGCTAGATTCGGAACTGCTGATATTAGTTGTGGCAAAAGATACCGGCCGGTATTGGCCGTGCACTTTGCGGATTAAATTTAAGCCGGTCGTATAGGTATAAGCAATATTTTTACTGTCAGACTTTTTGATCTTGCGAATATAATTTAAATATTTGGGCGTGATTTTATTCAAATGTTGGGCAGAAGTTAACTGATTAGCTTGTGCTTTCAGCTGTTTGCCTGAAGCAAACTTTTGACTACCAGTGCTACCAGAACTGTCACTTTTTTGCATTTGCTTTTGATCCGCTGTAACTTGAGAAATGGTAATTGGAAATTGCGATAAAGTTTCCGATTGGGTGGCGTCGATTTGTTTTTGAAAACCATTCGATAAAGCTAACACGACACCAATACTAATAATACCGATACTGGATGCCAAAATAGTAAGGAAAGTGCGACCTTTTTTAGTTTTGATATTGGTAAATGATAGTTTTAACGCCGTCCAAAAACTCATCTTAGTACGTACGGGATTAAAGTGTGGTTGTTCATCCGGTTCTTGATAAGGATTAGAATCGTTTTGAATTTGACCATCGGAAAATTCAATAATGCGATCAGAATATTGGTGTGCCAAATCGGGATTATGCGTCACCATAATGACTAATCGTTCTTTGGATAAGTCTTGAATTAACTGCATAATTTCGTTACTGGTCTTAGTATCTAAGGCCCCCGTTGGTTCATCAGCTAATAAAATCTGGGGATCATTCGCCAGGGCCCGCGCAATGGCAACACGTTGTAATTGTCCACCAGATAATTGACTGGGCTTTTTAGATAGATGTTCTTTTAAGCCGACACGTTCCAATGCTTGTTGGGCTTTTTGTTTCTTTTCAGCGTTCGAAACGCCACTCAAAGTCATTCCTAAACTGACGTTATCTAAAATACTTAAATGACTGATGATGTTGTAATTCTGAAAAATAAAACCGACGGTATTATTACGATAAGCATCCCAATCATCTTCTTTAAAAGTTTTGGTTGACTTACCGTCAATAATTAAGTCACCAGAATCGTAATGATCAAGGCCACCGATAATGTTTAGCATCGTGGTTTTACCGGAACCGGAAGGTCCGAGGATTGAAACAAATTCTTTAGAACGAAAGGCAACAGAGACATCATCTAATGCTTTGGTGGTCGTATCGCCGACTGTGAAGTACTTTTTAATATGTTGCAGTTTCAGCATGGTTCTCTCCTAATTTAAAAGATTCATTAATTATGAGCTCATTTTAACGCTTTTTGAAAATGAAAACTATCATGTTTTTAATTAAAAAGAAATAATCAAAAAAACTTTCAATTCACCAGCAAGTAAATTACTCGTGAATTGAAAGTTAATCTAGATTTTTAGTTGAAAGTAATTATTCAGTTATTGGATGAAGTGTTTAATCCCACCAAAGCTTGATTAAGCCTTGAGTACCTAAATCACCATCGTGCTTTTGGTCAACTAGTTGTTCGTATAGTTCTTTGGCTTGTTTAGTGGCAGGCAAGTTCAAGTGCATTTCGTCAGCAGTGTCTAACGCAATCCGCAAATCTTTTAAGAAATGTTTACTGAAAAAGCCTGGAGTATAATCGCCTTTTAATACCCGAGGACCATAGTTTTCTAGACTCCAATTAGCTGCACTACCACCACTGACTGTTTTGAGCACGTCTTGTAAATCCAAGCCCGCGGCTTTAGCGTAAACAAACATTTCAGTCATACCAGTCATGGTACCGGCAATCATAATTTGGTTAGCCATCTTGGTATTTTGCCCGGCTCCTGCCGGACCAAACAGGTTAACTTGACCGCTAAAATCAGGGAATAAAGCCTTAATTTGGTCATAGACTTCGCGGCGGCCACCAACCATCACGGTTAAAGTCCCGTTCTTGGCACCAATATCGCCACCAGAAACGGGGGCGTCTAAAACTTTGGCGCCCAATTTTTCGCCGCTGGCTGCCAGTTTTTGTGCTAACTGCGGTTTTGAAGTTGTTAAATCAATTAAGAATTTATCATGGACATCAGCACTAAAAATGCCGTTATCGCCGTAATAAACCTGCTCAACATCTTGAGGAAAACCGACCATAGTCAAAATAACGTCGCTTTGTTCAACGACTTTTTGGGGATTATCTTCCCAAGTAGCGCCCTGTTGTACGAGATTGTCAGTTTTAGATTTTGTACGATTGTACACCCAAAGTTGATGTCCCGCTTTTAAAAGATTCACAGCAACTGCATTTCCCATTACGCCTGTACCGATCAAACCAATTTTCATTTCTATGACCTCCAAACGAAAAACTACGAATTAGTAACTTGTGTGGTGCGTTTCTGCAAGTTAGTACCAACTAGTACTATGATAATTATAACGCTTAGAGCGATCATGGATTCAAAAGTTCCAATTAAATGATTAGGATTGAATAGTGGTGCCGTGTATTTGAAGAACCAGACAGAAAACGAAAAGCCTAAACTAGTTAAAGCAGAGAACGAACCCATGACAATGGGATAAACTTTAGCTGTGGCTAAATTAGATAACAAAAAAGGCACAGTAATCAAAGTAACTGAAGCACAAGTTCCAATTAGAAAAGCGCCTAATGCACTACTCCAAAACGCATGGGAGAAAATAAATAATGCTGCCCCAATGGCTGCAGAACCAAAGCCGGCTGCCAATAAATAATTACCAAAAACCTTGCGGTAAAGACTAATAAATAACCCCGCCACAATAGAAGCTGCGCGGACAAACAAGAGGGCTTGACCGGAAGTGCTAGGACCACCAATGTGATAAGTGTGTAGGTAAATGGCCATTTTATTGGACATTACAGCGGCTAAGACTTCCACAAACGTAGAAATGACTACTAAACCAATAATTAAGCCCCAATGATTTTTCGCAGCATAAGTTTCATTAACAGCTTGATCTTCACTAGGCTTAACGTTCGGAATAAAGATTAAAGCTAAAATCAATGCGATAACCGTGATGAAGTAAATGTAATAGTTATGAACCCAGCTAATGTTGGCTAAATAGCCGCCAATCACGATCCAGACCATAGCAAAACCATCTTCTAACGCGACATTGAAGCCAAATTGAGTTGACCGTCGTTCACCTTGGTAATTGGCTGCAGATAAACTAGGCAAAACAGTTGTAATCGCGCCACTACCTAAGCCGACAATCAAAGCAAAAAAGATTAGTTGGTTGACACTTTGGTGAATGAAGATAGGTAGTAAGCCACCAGCGGCTAATAAAGCTAGGCCAATAGCGGCTGCATATTTGTAAGTGATTTTGGTTAAAATAAAACCAAAAATAAAAGAGGCCAGCATGGATGCTACATCACCGATAGACGCAATGGATTCAACTTGAGTCGCATCAGCGTTGGGAAAAGCTTGTTGAATTTTGACGATGGACGGGGCCATGATGGAATCCAAGCGCGTCACCGTGGTGAGAGCAATAATACCGACTAAAGTAGAAATTTGTACTTTACGAGTATTCAAAAAATGTTCCTCCTGAAAATAATTTGTTGCTGTTCAATTATGATCTAGTTAAATCTCAAAGCTGTTGGAGCTGGGTAGTTAAGTATTAAGTAGGTACTGGGCGAGATTTTGGATTGAATTTTCACCGCAACATAAAAAAAGCTACTCTCTTTTAATGAGAGTAGCCAGAAATTTGCTCATGAAGTTCTTAATTATTGTCATTACCAAAAATAGCTAACAGATTCATTAGTAAATTGATAAAATCTAAGACTAAATTCACGGAAGCGACTAAAGCTAAGGCGCCTAAGTTTTGGCCTTGACTATTGGCATAAATCCGTTTGAGGTCTTGGGAATCAAAGGCAATATAGCCCATGAAAATAACAATCGTTAAGATATTAATGACTAAAGCAATCATTGGACTCTTAAAAAGAAAGACATCTAATAAGGAAACCACTAAGATAGCAACTAAGCCAATTAATAAAGTCCGACTCCAAGACGATAAATCGGTTTTGGTGAAATAACCATAACCGGCCATTACGAAAAAGACAACGGAAGTCAAAATTAAAGCTTGGGCAATACTTTTAGCGGAATAACTAAAAAATAATGGTACTCCTAAAAATGAAAAAACAAATAAAAAGGCGAGGTAACAGACAAACGTCATTAAATAAGAACTTTGCGCAAAACGTTGACACATGGTTAATAAAATCATGGACAAACCCACAATGATAATGGTTGATAATAACCAATGTTGTGCGCCCCACATGATGATGGGCATGGTGAAAGCTTGATTTTTAGCAAGAGCAAAAGCTGCCATTAACCAAAAAACAATGCCTAAACCAGTATATAGATAAACTAAGGAAGTAAAACGGCTTAAACCAGTTGCTTGGGATTCTTCATAAGTTTGCATAAATAACCTCCATTATTAATTGATTAAAACATACTGGATACTTAAGATAAAGTCAAATGCTTATGACGCCAGGTGATTGGTAGATGTTAATTTAATCTGGTAGCTGGTAAACTAAACGCAGATTGAATTAAATAAATTGTAATTGTTGAAGGAGAGAAATCGTGAAGTATTCGTTAAAAGCTTTAGTTTCCACAGCGCTGATGACGACAATTATTATCGTTTTGGGATTATTTCCGGGAATTCCGTTGGGTTTTATCCCGGTGACTATTGTATTGCAAAATTTAGGCGTGATGCTAGCAGGGGAATTGTTAGGCCCTAAAGCAGGCACAGCGGCCGTAGGATTATTCTTATTATTAGTGGCGCTAGGTTTTCCTTTTTTATCAGGCGGACGTGGTGGAATAATTAGTTTCATTGGCCCAACGGGGGGTTACTTAGTGGCTTGGTTTTTTGTGCCATTACTGGTCGGCAGTACTTTAAAGCGCACGTTCTTTTCTGCTAAATGGTGGACGGAATTTTTGGTGGTCTGGTTGCTGGGCGTTGTTGGCGTTAATTTAGTTGGCGCTAGCTGGTTAGCAATTCAAAGTCATTTAGCCTGGAGTAAAGCAGTAGTTTCGAGTTTGGCGTTTATTCCGGGAGATACACTCAAAGCGATCGTAGCAGTTTTTTGTGCCCGTAGATTACGGCCATTGTTGCATTAACGGAAAAATCTAGTAATTAATTTGTTAACAAAAAGAGACTGGTCTTTAGCAACGAGTTACTGATCGAATTGTCAAGAATGTCATCAGTAAGCTGCTATGGCCAGTCTATTAAATTATTATTAGTAATAATTATTTTTCACTTGAAACGTCAATCTCCTCTAGCGGGATAATCTTAGTGTGGTGTTTCCATTTGTAACCAAAATATAAGATTAGAACTAATGGAATGCCAATATAAGTAATTCCAATTTGCTGCCAATCCCAATGTACAAAGGCATCAATATTTTGTCCACCGATGACTAGGATACACAAAATTAAAGCAATAATTGGTCCTAAAGGAAATAACTTAGCGTGGTATTTGAGTTCACTTAAATCATGACCTTGTAGCACAAAGGCTCTCCGGAAACGATAATGACTTAAGGCAATGCCAACCCAAGCGATGAAGCCGGTTAAGCCAGAAGCGGCCACTAACCACATATAAATCTTTTGCCCAAAGATGCTGGTTGCGAAAGTTAATAAAGAAATTAACATAGTAGCGCTTAAAGCCAGTAAAGGAATACCATGTTTGGTTGTTTTACCAAACGCTTTAGGAGCGTAATTTTCGTGTGCTAAGGCATATAACATTCTTGTCGAAGCATAAGCACCAGAATTAGCTGAGGAAAGTACGGCTGTTAAAACAATGGCATTCATTAAGCTGGCGGCAAAAGCTAGTCCAGCACGTTTAAAGACTAGGGTAAATGGCGAAACAGCAATATTACCATTAGCCGCACTCAATAAATTCTTGCTGGTGTAAGGAATTAAAGCAGCAATCACAAAGATAGATAAAATGTAAAATAATAAAATCCGCCAAAAGACTTCTTTAATGGCCTTCGGTACTGCATGTTCTGGATCTTCTGATTCCCCCGCGGTTACACCAACTAATTCAGTTCCTTGGAAGGAAAAGCCGGCAATTAAGAAGACATTTAAGATGGCTGGAAAGCCGCCAACAAAGGGGGCCTTTTTATAAGTAAAGTTCTTTAAACCAGCAGCCGGATGATACATAATTCCTAAAATCATGGCAAAGCCAATGATTAAGAAGACGATAACTGTCACCACTTTAATTAAAGATAGCCAATATTCGGTTTCACCGAAGGTAGAAACGGTTAAGGCATTAATTAAAAAGATCACGACTAAAATGAGTAAACTCCAGATCCAACCGGGAGTATGGGGCAGCCAGTATTGAATCAATAAGGCAGCTGTTGAGATATCAATCGCAACAGTAATGGCCCAGTTGAACCAGTAATTCCACCCCATCGCAAAGCCTAGTGCGGGGTCAACATATTTAGCATTATAGGTAGCAAAAGAACCCGAAACGGGCAAATGAGTGGCTAACTCACCTAAACTAGTCATTAAAAAGTAAACCATGATCCCCATGGCCAGATAGGCGATTAAGCCGCCCCCCGGGCCAGCTTTAGAAATTGTCGAACCTGAGGTCATGAATAAACCAGTTCCAATACAACCGCCTAAAGCGATCATGGAAACATGGCGGTTTTTAAGATTACGCTGTACGTGATCTTGTGAACCTTTTTCTGCCATAAAAAAATCCTCCTAAGTGAGAAGGACTCTAAAAACGATTAAAGCCTCTTTACGAAAATCGTAAAGAGGCTACTAGTATAAAATCGTAGATAGCGCCCCGCAATTGTTATTAATTGCGACAGTCTCAGACTTATTCAATCTGAACCCAACAGTGAATAAATGAAGTTAAACACCATTTCGGCTAAAAGTCCTTTCACGTTCAGGCTTAGATTCTTCATAATCGGCTGAACGTTACTCTTAAATTTAGCAACCTCTTCTTTGATTGTTTGCTTTATAATTTTAGCGCAAATTGTTGGAAAGTCAAGCCAACTTAAAGCAAGTAGTGGTAATTGGTGAAAAGTCAATTAATCCAAAATGGTTCGGTTAAAAAGAACTCATTTAAATAAGCTTTAACCAACTAATTTAACAATTGGTATAGTTTTGGCAGCTGCTAAGCTTTAATTGCTCGCAAGTCTAGCTAGTTTTTTGAAAAATGGTATACTTATTATTGATTTTAATCTAGTAACCAAGAATTGATTTTGATGATTGGGGTAGGGAGAAAACATTGCGTAAAAGTAAAGCTTATAAAATTGCCATTCGGGCGATTTTGATTGCCATTATTTTGATTCAATCAATGACGCCATTTTTAGGTTATATTCCTTTAGGGGTACTTAATGTTACAATTATTCATATCACAGTTATTGTGGCAGCAATTGTGTTAGGCCCCAACGATGGAGCTTTGATTGGTTTTATTTGGGGATTAGGTTCATTAATACGTGCTTATGCAGCGCCGTCTAGTATTTTGGACACGATTGTGTTTACCAATCCGGTGATCTCGGTCTTGCCACGGATTTTAGTTGGCTACTTTGCTGGTTGGGTTTACCGCTGGTTATCTAATAAGCTGAAAAGTAAAACGCCAGCAATGGTGGTCGCTGCTGCTATTGGAGCATTAACCAATACATTATTAGTTTTAGGTTTAATGCGGATTCTTTATGCTTCAGCGATGGCGGCATCTTATAAAGTGCCGGTTAAAGGATTAAATTGGGCAATCATGGGAGTCGTTGGCAGTAATGGGGTGCCAGAATTATTGGCGGCGGTGATCATTGTACCGATTATTTCCTTAGCTATTTTTAAAGCTAATAAGTTTTTAGAGCGCTAATCCAGCAAGTATCGGGGTTATAAAGAACAATTAATGTATTGCTAATAAGATTATTGTTCCCATTTTCTTCAGTCAACCAATAATTAACTCACAGCTGCCTATTCAACAATAAGGGGGAAATTTGTGTCATTATTTTTTACATGCTTGTTGTTAATTAGTGCAACTATTGCAGCTAATATCATTTATTCACTTTATCCAAAAATTCCGTTAGCTTTTTATCAAATTGCCACGGGTTTTGCTTTGTCTTGGCTACCGGAATTTACACACTTTAATTTAAAACCCGGAATTTTCTTTTTGATTATTATTGCACCACTCATGTTTAATGATGGTCAGAATACAGACTTTCATAGTTTAAAAAGTAATTTTCGTAATGTGTTGTCATTAGCGATTGTACTAGCCATTTTAACGATTGTTGTGGGCGGCTTTTTCATTCACTGGCTGTGGGATGCTTTACCATTAAGTTTGGCTTTAGCTTTAACAGCTATTGTGGCGCCTACCGATGCAGTGGCGGTTTCTTCCATTACTGCCGATATTGAAGTGCCAGAATCTTTAATGCAGAATTTAGAAAATGAATCGTTATTTAACGATGCCTCGGGTTTAGTGGCTTTAAATTTGGCGCTCGCAGCGTTTGTTACCGGAAAATTTAGTATTTGGCATAGCGTTGGGACTTTTTTGACGACTTTTGTCGGTGGAGTTATTGTGGGCATTTTGTTAGGATTAGTACTCGTTAGTATCCAAATTGTTTTTCAACGCCGTTTATTTGATGCGACTGCGATTACAGTTCCCTTTAATGTCTTGGCACCATTTATTGTTTATTTAGTGGCCGAAGAATTTCATCTGTCAGGTATTTTAGCCGCCGTTGCTGCGGGGGTAGTGTTTGGTATTTATAAACGTCAGCTACGCTTGACCTCATCATCGAATCAAGTGGTTTTATCATCAACTTGGGATATTATATCTAATTTATTAAATGGGTTTGTCTTTGTCTTATTGGGAATTAGTTTGCCCCGCAATTTGCTGGCCATCGTCGATTATAATAATTTACATTTTTCCACATTGTTGTTATTGGCAAGTGGTTTGTATTTGTTGATGTTAGCCTTGCGGTTTTTATGGGTGTACTGGCGCTGGATCAAATTACCGGATACAGGTCAAAGCTTAGCAAAAACCAGTCTGATCATTGCTTTGAGTGGAATTCACGGCACAATTACTTTAGCAATGGCATTTTCGTTACCCATTATGCAACATGGTAAGTTGATTCCCTTTCGAACAGATCTGATTTTTGTGGCCGAAATTATTATCTTATTGAGTCTAGTTGTGCCTACTTTGTTGTTACCAAGACTCTTACCGGCCAAGGTCAGTCCATTTACGATTAACGAATTTACTGACCAACTAGTAAAATTGGTCAACTACGCGATTCAGGAGTTACGTGAAAATAATGACCAAAATCCACTAGCACTCAGCCATGTCATTACATTATTGAATAGCCAAAAATTAGATAATGCCCGAGCTAACCCTAAGCAAGTACGAAATTTATTAGAAAAAACCGAAAGTATTGAATTTACAGCAATCGATCACTTTGTGCAAAATAATGAAGATATCGATTCTAAGATTGTTTGGCAATACAATCGCCAACAGATATTGCAAATGCGCAAAATTATTACCAATCCATTAATTCAGTTGAAGATGTGGTGTAAGCTAGTGGTTTTGCGCTGGCGGATTCGGCGGTTAAGAAGAAAACGAGCAGTGCAGTTGTCTAAAAAAGACCGTAAAGCGTTGGCTTATAATAAGGAGCAGTTGCGTAAATTGGAGAATGTCGGTTATCAGGCTGTCAGTCAATATTTAAAGCAATTACGTGATCCAGAAAATATTGCCGAAGTTAATTTAGTGCAACATTATTATGCTTATCGGCATCAGCGCTTCAGTAACAATGAAACGGATGAAACCCAAGAACGTGATTTGATTATTATTGCTTTTCAATATGAATATGAATTTGTGCAACAAGAACTCCGCAAGCATCAGTTAGCTCCGGAGCTAGTTACGGCTTTAAACGAAAAAATTTCCACAGACCAATTTGTCTATATGATGTCTGATAATTAAATAACAAGTTGACTGCTAATCGCGGCTAATTTTGAAGCACAATTAAAAACGGTTCATCGCCAGTTAAACAAGTGATGAACCGTTTTTTTAATTAGTAATAGATGCTTAATTTAATAAACCGGGCGGTCTGCACCTTGAGTGTCCGGATCAGCGATACCAATACTTTCGTAACTATATTGCTTTGGATCGGCAATTATTTTTAAAATTGCGTCCGCAATACTTTGACGTGAGCCTGAAACACCTAAATAAGGTTGCGCTTGAGTCGTAATTTGATACTTGATTGCTGGGCGGTCGTTTAACCAAGGTAAACGCAATGTTGTGTAATTTAAACCAGATTCTTTGAGGATTTGGTCGCTCTGTCTAGCAGATGGTAAACCGCGTCCAATATATTCAGCGTTCCAGCGGCCAAATTCACCGCCAACTTCGTGATATAATCCCAGCACATTGGCAAACAGTACCCGGTTAACCCCCTGCTGTTTCATAGCAGTAACTACGTTTTGGGTGATGCGATTTTTTGAATCGTGATCAACGACGGCTACAAAGACTAAATCTTGGTTTATCACGGCTTGGTTTACTGCCACTTCATCTAATAAATCGCCTTCGATTAAAGTTACCCGGGAATTATTTTGGTAGCGGTCTAGACGCTGTTTGTTTCTTAAAAATAAAGTCAAATGAATATTTTGAAATTGTTGTTCGGACAGAATTCGTTCTTCAACAATCCGTGCGATCTGCCCGTTGGCTGCCATAATTAAAATATTAGTCATTTGCTAAAACCTTCTTTATTACAAATTTTAGTGGCAGTGTACACCTTGGAGTCGACTCTAAGACAAGATTAATTCAGTCTGTTTTTTAGAAAAAGATTATAATCAAGTTGAAAAATATAATATTGGAGGATTGCAAAATGGCTTATTTTAAGGGTATTTCACATGTTGGTATCACTACGCAAGATTTTGACCAGAGTGTTGACTTGTATGAAAAATTAGGTTTTCAGTTAATTAATCAAGAAGACAATCAAGGCAGTAAAGTCGGTTTCTTGCAACTAAATGACTTGCTGATTGAATTATATGAAGCACCGATTAATCCTGTGAATGGTGCAATTAATCACCTGGCATTAGATACCGATGACATTCAAGCAGCCTATGATTATGTGCACCAATTGGGTTTTGAATTTATTGATGACCAGGTGATGCATTTACCATTTTGGGAACATGGAATTAGTTATTTTAATTTTTACGGTCCGAACCATGAAATTATTGAAGTTTGTCAGAGAAATCAAAAATAAACAAAAAATGCAGTTTACAAATGTTTTGTAAACTGCATTTTTAATAGAAATATTATTCAACTTCAGAAAATTGTTTGATCAAAGTCTGCAGTGAAGGCTGACTTGTTGCTGAGACATCGTAAAGTTTACGATAATGATCAATTGTAGGTTGATCAAATAGATCTTCATTGACGGGAACAAAACTGGTATCAATTGGATCAATATTTTGAATCTTTGCATCTAACACAATAGGTAAATGATTACCTTGCTTTTGTAATTCATCAATTTGTTGCATGGTTTGCTGTAATTCACTTAAGTTTTGCACAGTAAAACCGTGAGCACCCATGGCTGTGGCCACTTGTCCCCAATCAGCCCCTAATAAGTTGATACCATACATGGATTGTTGATTTTGAATTTTTTCATGTTCGATATAACCAAAGGAATTATTTTCCAAAACGACATTGATGACTGGTAATTGATATTTGACCTCGGTTAATAAATCAGGCATGACCATTGCAAAGCCACCGTCGCCAGAAATACTCCAAACTTGTTGGTTAGGGTAATTCAATTGGGCGGCTAAGCCTGCGGGTAAGCCAAAGCCCATGGTCCCATACCAGGGGGACATGGTAAATGATTGGTCTTGATTAAATGGTAATTGGCGAATAGACCATTCTGTATTATTACCAACATCTAAACCATAAACGGCATTGTTCGTACTGTGTTCTTTAATGGCTTGAATCACACCTTCAGCTCGCAAGCCGTCTTTGTCATCTTGGGCGCACTGCAGTAACCATTGATCCCAATTAGCTTTGTTTTGCTTAGCTGCTTTGACAAACGGAGTTTCAGGTCGTTGATAGCCACTAGCTAATAACGCTTTGAAAAATTCGGCACTATCAGCTAAAACGGTCACGCTGGCATCGTATTGTTTGCCCAAATCGGCTAAATTATTATTCACTTGAATAAATTTGACAGAATCGGGTAAAAAGCGCGCAAACGGATAATTGGAACCAACAAAGATAACTAAATCGCTCGCGTTAGTAACTTCAAAGCCAGGTTTGGTCCCTAATCGACCCCGTGAACCCATGAAGTTGGGATGGTCAGTTGGAATAACGCCAGTTGCAGGAACGGTGGTTAAGACGGGTAAGTTTAATTGTTCCACGACTTGTACTGCCAGTTCTCTTGTTCCCTTGGTGCCTTGACCTAGCCACAAAACGGGCCGTTGCGCTTCTTTTAAAGCTGTAATAACCTGTTGGATCTCCGTTGCAGTTGGCTTTAATAAATTAGCCGGTTTGTGGGCAATGGCAGCTGTTTGGAAACCTTGAAAATCAATTTCTTGGCCTGATAAATCATCCGGTAAAATGACAACGGAAACTGATTTAGTAGCATAAGCATGACGAATAGCTTCGTCTACTAAGTAAGGAATCTGTTCAGCTGTAGTAGCTTGCTTATGAAATTCTGCTACGTCGGCAAAGATGGGATCTTCATTCATTTCTTGGAAAAAGTTCGTATTCATAATGCCAGTGGCTGATTGACCGACGAGTGCTAAAACGGGGACATGATCCATCTTGGCATCATATAAGCCATTCAACAGGTGGACACCACCGGGACCAGCAGAAGCAAAACTAACGCCAATTTTACCAGTCAACTTAGCATCAGCGGTGGCTGCTAAAGCACCAATCTCTTCATGACGGACTTGAATGTACTTGAGCTGTTCACGTTCTTGATATAAACCTTCTACGGCATTATTGATTGAGTCAGCCGGAATACCATATAAATGATCAATGTTCCATTTGACTAAGACTTGAGCCAAAGCACGACCTGCAGTCATCTTGGTCATAAAATCACTCCTTAATTTGCGATTATTTAATTTTTAACAAGAAAAATCATGTTTTATGGTTTCATATATAGATTATTATACGGTCTTGAGGCGGTGACTGTTAATTATTTAGCTCAGCCGGTGCATGATGCTGCTGATAATTAGTGATGATTAATTGTACTAAACCTTGGGCAACGTTAGTATTTTTGAGTAAGGGACCGTGCGCATAGCTACCAATTGTATTTTTATAAATCATGCCTTCGACACCATCATCTGGATTATTGCCGTAACCTTCAATCATTTTGCCAAACGGTTTTAACTGCTTGGAATCATCAAAGAAAGTTTGCCCACTGTGATTTTCAAATGCATGAACTTCACCAAATTTGGTGGTGAAATGCGTATCACCAATCATTCGTTTTTGAGGATTAAAAACGGTGTGAAAGGGGAGAATGTCCAAACATTGAATGGTTTGCCCGCCACTCGTTTGATAATAGGAGCCCAAGAATTGATAGCCGCCACAAATTCCGAGCATGGGGCGATTGTCTTCAATGTAGTCGGTAATGGTTTGTTTGTGGCGTAAAATATCGTGCGCTACCACCGATTGCTCAAAATCTTGCCCACCACCAAAGAACAAAAAATCGTAGTCTAAGGCATTGAAGTCATCATTTAAGCTAATATTGGTTACGGTGCAATCAAAATTTTGCTGCTTTAAAAAATAACGTAAAATTTTGACATCGCCCGAATCACCGTAGGTGTTCATTAAATCTTCATATAAATAAGCAATTTTAACTGGTTGCATTCTTAGAATTTCCTCATTAAACTATTTACTATTAATCTCCAATAGTTTAAACTGTCTGATAAGAAAAGTCTAGGAGTGATCAACTTGCAAGCAATTGACCAACAACAATTACAGCGATTTCATCAAGATTTAAAACAACAACCAGCTGCGGCAATTAAAGGAGCTTTAGTGCAGAATAATGGGTTTAATAAAGCCACCCAAAATCAAGCACAGTTGCGGCAGTTAAACCCAGAATTTAATGTTGAAGTAGCCACTGGTAAAGTCTCGAATCAAAAAAAGTCTGGGCGCTGTTGGCTATTTTCAACGCTCACAACTTTGCGCACGAAGTTTGCGACGAAATATCAAATTAAAGATTTTGAATTATCTCAGAATTACCTGTCTTTTTATGACCGCTTGGAAAAAGCGAATGTTTTTTACCAACAAGTGATTGCAACCGCTGATCGGGAGTTAACGGATCGGTATGTGGCCCAATTATTAGCGGGACCGGATGAAGATGGTGGCCGTTGGAATTACGGATATAATTTGGTTCAAAAATACGGGGTGGTACCCAAATATGTGATGCCAGAAACTTATAATTCAGAACATACGCAGGAATTTTCCCAAGTTTTGAATACTAAATTGCGTAAAGACGCGGAAAAATTGCGCTCTTTAGTGCAACAACAAGCATCAGAGGAACAAGTACAACAAAGTATTAAAGCCATGCTCAGTGAAGTTTACCGTATTTGTGTGCTATGTTTTGGCCAGCCACCAGTTAACTTTGATTTAGAATTAAAAACGGATACTGGTAAATTAATTCAAGCAACGAACATTACACCACAACAATTTGCACAAGAATATTGTGCTTATCCATTTAACGACTATGTTTCTTTACTCAATGCGCCACAAGCTAGCAAACCATACGGTCGGACGTATCATCTCAAAGACGATACGAATATGGTGGGCACTAAGCAACAAAAAGATTTAAATTTGCCAATCGAACGTTTAAAGCAAATTGCCATTCAGCAATTACAAGCAGGAGATACAGTGTGGTTTGGCAATGATGTTAGTGCACAGTCTAATCGTCAGCAAGGACTATTAGCTGGTGATTTGTATCAGTATCAAGAATTATTGGCGATGGATTTAACGATGACAAAAGAACAACGCTTAGAAACTCGGCAAGCTCAAATGTCTCACGCCATGGTTTTGACTGGTGTTGATTTAGACGAACAGGGCCACGCACGCAAGTGGAAAGTGGAAAATTCTTGGGGCGAACAAGTCGGTACGAAAGGCTATTTTGTCATGGATGATCAATGGTTTAGTGACTATGTATACGAAATTATTGTTCAAAAAGCATTCTTGACTCCTGTGGAACAACAACAGTGGCAACAAGATCCAATTTTGGTTCCTGCTTGGGATCCATTGGCTTAACCCAGAAAATTTTAACAGTTAAATATTAAGATAATAAGAGATTAGATAAGGCAAAGGCCAATTATTTCTAATCTCTTATTTAATATTCATGTTTAATCATAAAAGAAAGTGAAAAATATGAAAATAGGAATGTTTTCAGCTTCAACACCCATTAGTGCACTCGCACCTCAGCGCTACTTACGAGCGGTTAATTTCTTGAAACAACAAGGTGTTTCGGTAGTGGCAGGGTCATTAACCGGACAAAGCGAGTTTTATCGTTCGGGCTCAATTCGGCAGCGTGCACAGGAAATTAACGAATTAATCTATCGGGAGGATATCCCTATTTTAATGGCTGCCATTGGTGGCAATAATACTAATTCAGTTTTACCCTATGTGGATTTTTCTTATTTAAACCGGCATCCCAAGACGATTATCGGTTATTCGGATACGACAGCCTTACTTTTAGCTGTGCAAGCGCAGGCTCCCAATTGTCGGGTGATTTATGGTCCGGCAGTGGTGGCTTCCTTTGGTGAATGGCCACCGTATGTGGATTTGATGTGGCAAGATTTATTAGCTGTTTTACAGGCTAGTACAACGGTAACTTTACACCAACGTCCATATTGGAGTGAGGAAGCTATTAATTGGGAGAAGTGGCAACACCCTAAAAAGCGCCATGCTAATCACTGGCATTATACAGTAACTCCTTATTTAACAGGTCGCGTGATGGGCGGCAATTTAAATACCATGGCGGGGATTTTTGGTACGAAATATTTTCCACGGCTGCAAACAGGTGACATTTTACTACTGGAAGATGCACAAAAAGATGCGGCGACGGTGGAACGTAGTTTTGCGCATCTAAAAATAGCGGGAGTCTTTGACCGAATTGGCGTTATTATTTTGGGAAAGCACGCCTTGTTTGACGATCAACAAAGTCACCAGCGCCCCATTGATATTTTACAAGAGGTCCTTAATAATCCTGACTTACCAATTATTTATGATTATGATAGTTGTCACACAGTGCCAATGTTGCCTACTGTTTTGGGAGCACAAATTCAGATTGATGCAGTTTCTAAAACAGTACAGTTTGATGTAACTCACAAATTTAATTCATAAACCCACCGCAAAGCATGTTGGTTATCTAGCAATTCAATCGTTCCCCGTTTTTGAAAACCAGTTTGTTCAATTAAATGTTGCATGCGTAGATTTTGCGGATGCGTATCAATGCGTAAATTTTGGTAACCCTGTTGATAAGCTTGCGTGATTAAATTAGACATGAGATAACGGCCCAGCTGTTGGCCGCTAAACTGTGGATTAACGGTAAAGCGGTGAATAACAGCATAAGGCTCATGACTGTGATAGTTGTTATTGGCTAAAGTTTGATAATTAGGATCAGGGCCATTAATTAGCGCTGCAGTACCAACAACTTGTTGTTGTAAACATAACGACCAACTGGCGTGTTGAGTGATATCCTGCTGGATTTGACGAATATTAGGATGGCCATCTTGCCACTGGTTGATGTGATCTTTTGCGAGAAGTTGTTGCGCGGCGGTAATGAGGGTTTGAATTTGCTGTAAATCATTATTTTGGGTTAAACGTAAAAAAGGTAACATAAAAGTCCTGCTTTCTATAAAACTTTGATTCCAGACAGCTGCGGAAAAAGAGCTAATTCTTGGGGTTAATTTTACTATAATGTTTGTTAAAAAAACATGTATAATAGTAGACAGTTATTGCGTTTACTAGCTAATTAAGATAGGATAATTGTGAAACATAAGCTATGTTTCACGTGAGGAGTTTACATGAGTCCGCAAGAATTTCAACAAGCCTTAAGTAAGGAAGGGGTTAATTTGTCATCCCAACAATTGACCCAATTTCAGCTATACCTAGATTTATTAATTCAGACCAATAAAGTGGTTAATTTAACGAGTATTACCGATCCCGCTGAAATTTATGTTAAGCATTTTTATGATTCGGCAGTAGCTCTCTTGGTGCAACCACAGTTACAACAAGCTGTGAGTTTAGCCGATATTGGTTCTGGCGCTGGTTTTCCAGGCTTAGTTTTAAAAATTATTAATCCTCAGTTGCAGTTAACGATTGTCGATTCGTTGCAAAAACGGATTAATTTTTTGGAGCAAGTCGTGCAAACTCTCCGGTTAGATAATGTCCAGTTGATTCATGCGCGTGCAGAAGAATTTGGCCGCCAAAAAGATTATCGTGAACACTTTGATTTTGTGACGGCGCGCGCGGTGGCTAAGTTACCCGCATTATTAGAATTGTGTTTGCCAGTGGTGAAGTTAGAGGGGACTTTTATTGCTTTAAAGTCTCAACAAGCACAAAATGAACTTGATCAAGCACAAAATGCTTTACAGGTTTTAGGTGGTCAAGTTACTAAATTACAACAATGGCAATTGCCGGAGCAAGCGGGGTTACGCGAATTAATTTTAATCAAAAAAATCCATAAGACACCAGCTAAATATCCCCGCAAGCCCGGAACGCCCACGAAACAACCGTTATAAGAGTTTTTGTCATAGTAGGAGGAGTACGGAGTGTCATTTTGGGAACACTTTAAAGAGAAAAATGGCCCTACCAAAACGGACCAAGTTCAAGAAATTCCGTTAGCACAAGTGATTGTTAATCGCTATCAGCCACGGCAAAAATTTGATAATGAGAAAATTTTAGAGTTAGCGCAGTCTATTGCTACTAATGGTTTATTGCAACCAATTATTGTGCGGTTAACAGCTGATCAAAAGTATGAGTTAATTGCTGGTGAACGGCGCTTTCGCGCTATTAGTCAGCTACAATGGTCCAAAATTCCGGCCATTGTACGCGATTATGATGACCAACAGTCGGCTTCATTAGCTTTAATTGAAAATTTGCAACGACAAGATCTCAATCCGATTGAGGAAGCCCAAGCTTATCAAAATTTGATGCAAATGAATCATTTGACGCAAAAGGATTTGGCGAAACATTTGGGTAAGAGTCAATCTTATATCGCTAATAAAATTCGCTTATTAAACTTAACCCCCACCGTGCAAACGGCTTTAGCCCAGGGGCAAATCTCTCAACGTCACGGCCGTGCCTTATTACAAGTACCGGTTGCGCATCAAAGTCAGTTATTAGCGCAGATTCAAGCTAAACACCTAACGGTGCAACAAACGGAGCGTTTAATTCAAAAAGAGCAACAACCAGCGCCTGCTAAGCAGCATAAAAAAATTCGGGCCTTAACTTCGAAAAGTTCACAATTAGCCATTAATACTGTGCGCGATTCAGTGAAATTGGCGCGAAAAAATGGAGCACAATTTGTTTACCAAGAAACAGAAACTGACCAAGAATATCAAATGATTATCACAATTAAAAAGGAGAACAAGCATGGTTAAAGTAATTTCACTCGCCAATCAAAAAGGTGGCGTTGGTAAAACAACGACGACCATTAACTTGGGTGCTTGTTTATCTGAACTAGGACAGCGAGTATTAGTCATTGATATTGACCCGCAAGGCAATGCCACTAGTGGTTTAGGTATTAAGAAAGTTGATGTGGCACAAGATATTTACGATGTCATTATTAATGAAATGCCCTTGAAAGATACAATTATGCATACGCAGCGCAAAAACTTGGACATTGTGCCCGCTACTATTCAATTAGCGGGGGCCGAAATGGAACTAACTTCAATGATGGCCCGTGAAACCCGCCTCAAGGAGGCCGTTGGTTCGATTGCTACTGATTATGATTACGTATTGATTGATTGTCCACCTTCCTTGGGGCAACTGTCTATCAATGCTTTTACTGCTAGCAATTCAATTATTATTCCAGTACAAAGCGAATACTATGCTTTGGAAGGATTGAGTCAATTGTTAAATACGATTCGCTTAGTGCAAAAACATTTTAATCCCGATTTAGCCATTGAAGGTGTGCTGTTAACAATGTTTGACGCGCGAACTAATCTTGGGACCCAAGTGGTAACGGAAGTACAAAGTTATTTTGGAGATCACGTTTATAAAACGATTATTCCACGGAATACTCGTTTAGCCGAAGCTCCTAGTTATGGTTTGCCGATTATTGATTTTGATCGTAAGTCACGGGGAGCGGAGGTCTATTTGCAATTAGCCAAGGAGGTTATGAACAACGATGCCCGATAAAAAGAGAAGCGGCTTAGGTCGCGGAATTGATGCCATCTTTTCGGATTTTGAAAATAATGAAATTAGTTCTGAAAATGTTGTTGAGATTTCCTTAGAAGCCATTCGTCCCAATCCGTATCAACCACGTAAAAGCTTTGATCAAGAAGCTTTAAATGAATTGGCGCAATCAATCAAAGAAAATGGCGTGTTTCAACCGATTGTGGTGCGTAAAAGTGTTAATGGCTACCAGATTGTAGTGGGGGAACGCCGTTTTCGCGCTAGTAAAATAGCTCAACGGCAAACAATTCCCGCCATTGTTCGGCAATTAGACGAAAGCCAAATGATGGAAATTGGCGTTTTGGAAAATCTCCAGCGTGAAGATTTAAATCCGATTGAAGAGGCACAGGCTTATCAAACTTTAATTGAAAAATTGCATTTAACGCAGGAACAAGTGTCGGAACGTCTGGGCAAAAGTCGTCCTTATATTGCAAATTATTTACGCCTACTCAGTTTGCCTAACCAAACGAAACAATACTTAATTAATGGTCAATTGACGATGGCGCAGGCCCGGACTTTATTGACTTTTAAAGATCCACAAAAAATTGATCAAGTAGCGAAGATGGCCGTCCAACAAAGCTTAACTGTGCGACAATTAGAAGCAATGGCTAATCAACCTGTGAAAACCAAAAAGAAAATAACCAAATCTCCCTTCATTCGGGCCACTGAAGAGCAGTTGGTTGATAAGTTTGGCACTAGTGTGAAGGTGACCGATGGCAAAAATGGCAAAGGTAAAATTCAAATTGATTTTTCTTCGACGAAAGATTTAAATCGAATTTTAGATTTATTAGACATTTCTGTTGATTAAGGGGGCCAATATGTATCAGCTAGGTGATATTGTTTTAATGAAAAAACCGCATGCTTGTAGCTATAATCGCTGGGAGGTT
This sequence comes from Bombilactobacillus sp. ESL1187, assembly GCF_058107155.1. Lineage (NCBI taxonomy): Bacteria > Bacillati > Bacillota > Bacilli > Lactobacillales > Lactobacillaceae > Bombilactobacillus > Bombilactobacillus sp. ESL1187. The sequence continues at coordinate 717,371 of NZ_JBYLTZ010000001.1, read as the reverse complement.
GTGCGCTTAGGTGCCGATATTAAGATCCGGTGTTTAGGCTGCGGCCACCAAGTGATGATGCCTCGGGCGGAATTTAATAAAAAATTCAAAAAAATTATTACCAAAGAGCACGAAGTTAAAACCGCTCAAGAAGAATTTTATATCGCAACTGCAAAACTAAAAATACCTAATCAATTAAATTAATAAGGAGTTTAGATCATGGCTTTAACAGCAGGAATCGTTGGTTTACCTAATGTTGGTAAATCAACTTTATTTAATGCAATTACCAAAGCAGGAGCAGAAATGGCTAATTATCCCTTTGCCACTATTGATCCCAATGTCGGGATGGTTGAGGTGCCAGATGCGCGTTTAAAGCGGATTGATGAATTAATTCCCGCTAAGAAAATTGTTCATACCACATTTGAATTTACGGATATCGCCGGGATTGTTAAGGGTGCTAGCCAAGGTGAAGGTTTGGGTAATAAGTTTTTAGAAAATATTCGCCAAGTGGATGCAATTGTGCACGTGGTGCGGGCCTTTGCTGATGATAATATCACTCATGTCAATGGTAAAATTGATCCCTTAGACGATATTGAAACGATTAATTTGGAATTAAGTATTGCGGATTTAGACAGTGTTAATAAACGCTTAGCTAAAGTGGAAAAAGTAGCACGCACCAAAGATAAAGCGGCAGTGGCAGAATTAGCCGTTTTACAAAAAATTCAACCAGTCTTGGAAGCAGGCGGTGCCGTGCGGAGTATTGATTTCAGTGAGGAAGAGCAGCCAATCGTTAAGGGGTTATTTTTATTAACCGCCAAGCCAGTTTTATATGTAGCTAATATTGCTGAAGATGACATGGCCGATCCTACTCAATCACCATATTATCAACAAGTTGCAGACTATGCCGCAAAGGAAAATGCAGAAGTGATTGGTATTTCAGCCAAAACGGAAGAAGAAATTGCGGAATTAGATGATGATGAACGCCAAGTCTTTTTGGAAGCTGAAGGTGTAGAAGAATCCGGGTTAGATCGGTTGATTCGTGCTAGTTATCATTTACTAGGTTTAGCGACGTTCTTTACGGCTGGTGGTCCAGAAACCAGAGCTTGGACGTTTAAGCAAGGAATGAAGGCTCCCCAAGTGGCTGGAGTAATCCATTCAGATTTTGAACGGGGCTTTATTAAAGCTGAGACGGTTTCGTATGCCGATTTAGACAAATATGGTAGTATGCAAGCGGTCAAAGAAGCTGGACGTTTACGGCTTGAAGGTAAAGATTATGTAGTTCAAGATGGCGATATAATTGAATTCCGGTTTAATGTTTAGGAGTAGCTATGGATCCCAGAGATAAAAATAAACAAGCACAACAACACCAACAAGAACAACAGCAGCAACGTACTCAAAAACGAGAACATCAATTAGAAGTTGAAGAGCAAATTAAAGATGCCACGCCCGAACAATTACGTCAAAAACTAAGTAATAAAAATGAAGATTACTTATTTCGGTTGCAAAAAGGGCTGACACAGCAAGGAAAAACGTCACAACAAGCCCAAACATTGGTTGATGGTTTGCTACAAGAAGTCCTTGATAATCAAATTAAGGGGATTCCGGCGCGCCAACTTTATGGTTCCGTAACGACGAAAATCGATTCGTTGATTCATAAAAAGGCGCCGAAGGCTACAGCTTCCAATACACCGACTTGGCAAATGGCGGTGGATAATTCCTTGTTATTTGTAGCGATTTTTGCCATTATGTATGGAGTGATGAGCTTATTCATTAAGCATCCTAGTCGGCAAAACCAAAGTGGAATTTTATCTATTTTAGTGATTGCGATTGTTTGGGGCGTTTTATTCGGTTGGTTGAATAAACGCATGTTAGCAGAGGATCACAAACGCGAACCTTTCTGGAAAACCATTTTGATTATCATTATTGGTTTGTTGATCATGTTCTTTGTCTGGATGTTAACGGTGCTTGTCCCACCAGTCCTCAATCCGATTTTACCAGCTTGGGCTGAAATAGTAATTGCCATCGTAGCTTATGCAGCTCGCTGGGGCTTTCGGAAGTATTATCATATTACGTTTAGTTCGTTTACCGGACGGTAGAAATTTTAATTTTTGGAAATAATAGAGATTGAAGTGAAAGTGGCTGTTTTAAGCTTTTACATTCAATCTTTTTCTTTTGGAGAAAATTGTCCTAAAAACGGCTGGTATACTCGAGAAAAGTTTTGGTAATTGCTGGCAAACCTAATTAAAAATTGCCGTTGTAATGAAAGAAATTAATTAATGTTATTGTCCCAACATCCTGGTTTTATTTACAGATGCCTAGCTGGGTTCCATTATTGTTTGTTACAGGTTATCTAGAGTAGTTACTTTTGCTTTAATTTTAGTGGTTATTTTCGGTATTAAGCTCATATTAATATACAAAAAAGAGCAGGACAAAAAGTTGCTTACTTTCGTTCTGCTCTTTTTACTGACTGAAAATAGTTGATTCTAAGCAGTGACGGTCTTATCTTTTTGTCCTAGACTAGCTAAGAACATTACAATTAAGCTGATAATGCCAATCACAACCATGATGCTCATCATACTACCAGTTGTGGTACCATTGGGTAGATAGAAAATATTGGTTAAAGCTTCCATTGGGAATTTAATTGGGGTCCAACTAAAGATAAAGTCTCTTTGGAATGCGGTCAAGGCTTCCTTAGGATAAGCAGCAACAGCTATTGATAACATCCAAACGGCCATCGCGATTAATTGACCGCCCATCCCCAACCAATCAAAGAGGGCACTGAGTAAATAGAAAAAGACTAAGACTGAAGTAAAGAGTATTCCGAGATAAGATCCAGTATTTGGAATTGGTACGGAGAAGGCACTGCTAATTCCGTAAATAACAAAAGTTACGATAGCAGCTAATAAAATACCAGCGACAGCTTGCTGTCCTACTAATCTAGTGGTTAAACGCTTGGTCTTAGTTTGAGCTTTCAAATAGCGCCATAGCATCATGTTACCCATCATGGCTCCAATCCAGATAAAGACCGTGGTCATCATTGGCATCATGCCACTCATTGATTTATCAGGTACTTTATTGATATTCTTAACTTGGGTCACCATTAAATTATTGAGTGCGGAGTAAGCTTGTGGTGACAATTTAACGGATTTTTGAGCAAGTTGTAGGTTGATTTGTTTACTCATTCCTGCGTTTAATTTATTAATTAAGACCGGGAGACCAGTAGTTAAAGCAGAACTGGCTGAGACGTTCGAACCTTGGCTAACAATGATTTTAACTTTAATCGGCTGTGGCGCAGTTGGCTCAGGCTTGTTGGTCATGTTGGCGATAGCCACTTGCTGTACGTAAGTGCCAATTTGTTTTTGTTTTTGTGAGAAATCCTTTGGAAAAACAATAATTCCGTAAGCCTTGTGTTCGTTAATTGCCTTTTTGGCAGTTGAAACAGAATTTTTTTTAATAAATTTGATTTTGGCATCTTTTTTGGTGCCAGCATCATGTAATTTATCAGCGATTTTCTGGGACTGGGGACCTTTGTTCAGATCAACCACTGCCACGGGTAATTTTTTAACAGCTACGTTATTGCGGACACCGATTTGAATACCACCTAAAAAGGTTACCATTAAGGTGGCAGCAATTATCGCAATCCAAAAGCCTTTAGCTTTTAAGAAATTGAAAAATTTCATACTTGTGAAAACTCCTTTGCTTGTGTGATTGTTCCATTTTAGCCACATTAATATTAAAAATCATTAGTTAATTTTTCTGAAAATGTTCGTTTTGCGACATTTTTAAGCAAAGTGCTCACTATTTGAGGAGAAAATATGGATTTACGTAAAAAAAAGACAATAAAAGCTATTGTAGAGGCCTTTATAGAATTGGTTAATAAAAACGGCTATCACAAATTAACGATTAATCAATTAGCCCAAAAAGCAATGATTAATCGCAATACGTTTTATAACCATTTTGAAGATAAAGAAGATTTAGTAGAAAAATTAAGTCAGAGATTTATTGTGGATTCTAAGGATGTGTTAGACAACGCGATCACAAACCAAAGTGCTGAGCACATTCATTATTTTTTTGAACATCGTGAGTTGATTCAAGCACTATTTAATAGTAAATTTTATTCACAACATCAAGATTTTGAGAGTCAATTGGCGCAATCTTTTAAAGAATTATTACACCAAAAGTATCAATGGTCGCCGGATTCATTACAGTCGTCGTTGGTTAGTATTAATGCTATTTCTGTGATTAAGTATATTGTCTCGACTGAGATCGAAATTACGGCTGAACAAATTAATCAAGCTCGTCAGGCAATGTTTTCGGTAATTAATCAAGGCGCCGATAAATAATTGGAATATTCAAAGAGCGTTGTTCAACTTCTGCTTGGAAGTTGAACAACGCTCTTTTGCTGAAGCTAAATGGGAAAAATGACCTTCAACGATTTCATCAGGAACATTTTCAGGCCAGTAGACTTGGCTTCAAGCAATTTGCATAGTCACATAACTTTCATAAATTCGGCTGATGATAACCTTATGATTAATGATCATGATAAAAATATATGGTAGGAACTATTTATCTAAATCTTTAGCAATTTGTTGCATTCCGACTTCAATATCGTTGATCCGCTGGGAGTATTCGCCGAGCTTATCAGTATAGGTATCAGCTTTAGCGGTACTAGTTAGGTTTTTATAATGTAATTTATGTTCGAGGCTAGCCCACATGTTCATGCCGCTAGTGCGTAACTGCACTTCTACGGGAATATCTTTGTGCGTTTGATTGGCTAAAAAGACCGGGACACTAACAACTAAGTGCAACCCACGGTAACCGTTAGGTTTAGGGTGATTTAAGTAATCTTTGCTTTTGATTAATTTGACGTCGTCTTGATTAATTAAGGCTTCTTTAACGCGCAAAATATCATCCAGATAATTGGTAATAACACGAATGCCAGCAATATCGAGCATGTTTTTATTGATACTTTCAATTGAATAAGGGAGCTGTTTGCGTTCTAGTTTATCAAATAAACTGGCGGGACTTTTGATTCGCTCTTCAATGAGATTAATCGGATTGTGATGGTGCGTGATGGAATACTCATCATCTAAGTTTTCTAACTTCGTGCCGATCTCTTTAATGGCAGAACGGCGTAACATATATAGGTTAATTAGTTGAGTGAGATCAATGTCGTGATCTTTCATGAGGACGGAACTAATCTGCATTTCAATTTGGTCAATACTTAAAAAATTATTACGTTCTAGAATCATAAGAGAACCTCCAATGTTCATTATTATAAAACTTTTTGTTTGGTAGAACTATTTTGAAAGTTTGAAGATTTTGTGCTTGAAAGCCGAAAAAATTTATATTAAAATTACACATTGTAATATTGTTTTTACAAATATAAGGAGATGGAAAATGGTTAATCGACGTGTAACTAAGGAGCAGATTGTTCAAGTTGCGCAGCAAATCGTTTTTGATGATGGCATTCGTTCGCTATCATTTCCACTCATCGCCCAAAAATTGGATATTCGTTCGCAAACTTTGTACAATTACTTTAAAAATCTGCAAGATTTAATCAATCAGATTGGTGCGGACTTTATGGACAATTTGTATCAATTATTTATGGATAATTTGCTTGGTCTGTCCGGCAAAGCGGCGTTTCAAAAGTATGGGGAAGTGGCCCATCATTATTTTGAAAGTCAGGGTAAACTGGTGGAACTAGTTTATGAAGTCCATCGCTTTAGTCATGATAGCCTGTTTTATCAAAAGACAGCCCGTAATTGGCAAATCTTGGATAAATTGGTCACGGGGGTGCATTTGAAGCATATGCATGCGAAAAATTTTGTCCAAACTTTTATTAGTGCGGTACTCGGCTTTACCGCTATTGAAATGATGGGCTTCTTACCATCTGAGCAAAAGCAACGCCAACAGTCATTTCAAGAACTACTGGCTTTGCAGCTCAATGAAATTATTGAATAACTAAGAGAAATTAATAAGGAGTAGTTTGTTATTTATGATTAAAAAAGAATGGAAATTTATTGGCAAACATCATATGATTTGGATTTCATTGATTGCCATTGCATTAATTCCCTTTTTGTATTCCATTTTCTTCTTGCGTTCAGTTTGGGATCCGTATGGTGAAACGCAACATCTTCCTGTCGCCGTGGTTAACGAAGATAAGCCAGTGCACTATGAGGGGAAAAAGTTAGCGGTAGGACAGCAAACGGTTAAAAAATTGAAAAAAAATCACCAGTTAGGCTGGCGCTTTGTCTCCGCTAAACAAGCAAAAAAGGGTCTGAAAGATCAAAAATATTTTACAGTGGTGACGATTCCGAAGGATTTTTCTAAAAATGCGGCAACTGCTTTAGACAAACATCCTAAGAAAATGAAGTTACAATACCAAACTAATGATTCCTTGAATTATATTGGCAGTGTGATTAGTCAGATGGGAGTTACTAAGTTAAATTCGCAAGTTCGATCTGCGGTCACTCAAGCTTATGCGCAGGCCATGTTTGCTGGTTTAAATGTGATTACCCATGGCATGCAACAGGCAGCGAGTGGTGCTAGTCAACTCAACGTTGGTACGGTCACATTGAGTGATGGTTTGAATCAATATACGGCGGCAGTATCCCAGGTTAATGACGGTGTGCAAACTTTGAGTTTAAATGTTGCGCCATTAACGAACGGGATTGCGCAATTAAAACAACAAGTGCAACCTCTAGCAAGCAGTGTCAGCCAATTAAGTAACGGTGCCAATCAATTAAGTTCCGGCTTGGCCCAGTTACAAAATGCTGTGAGCGCGAGCGCTTCTGGCAGTCAACAAGCACAATTACAACAAGTTGTTGCGGCTTTACCTCAAATCAATTCTGGTTTGCAACAATTAAATCAAACCTTACAACAAACAAATACTGGTGCCTTAGGTAATTTTCAAAATAATCTAGCAGGAATTGGTAGCCAAACACAAACGATTGGTAGTAATTTACAACAAGCTAGTCAAACGTTGGCCAGTTTGAATACAAATGCCGGTAGTGGAGTTGATGTGGCAACCAGTTCCCAAGCAATTATTGGCCAAATCAATCAAGAATTAGCTAATCAAGGAACGCCACTGACGGCTGATCAACAAGCGATTGTTAGTCAAGCGGTACAATCTGGTTTAGCTCAAGGAACTGATAGTAGTGCTTCCAGTGACTTGCAACCAGCTTTACAAAGTGTAGCTGGTAATTTGCAAGCAGCCAGTGCCGCTACACAAGGCATTGGAGCTAACTTACAAGCAGTGCAACAAGCACAACCGCAATTACAACAAATTCAAGGTCAATTAGGTCAACTACAAGGTAGTGTCCAACAATTAGCGCAAGCTTCTAACTTAGCCTTACCAGGTGCCAGCCAGGCAATCAACCAATTGAACTCGGGTGTGCAAGGTATTCAAAGTGCTTTAAATGGTACGGGTACACAAGCAGGTTTAACTTCGGGTGCTAATCAATTAGCTAGTGGTTTGTCACAACTTAATCAATCTGTACCGACATTAACTAACGGGATTGATCAATTAGATGCTGGTAGTCAGCAATTGGGTTCAGGTGTGCAACAGCTGGCTAGTGCCACCGGCCAACTGGCATCCAGTGGTGAGCCGTTAACCGCGGGTGCGCAACAATTACTCAGTGGTAGTGGTCAATTAGGTCAAGCCTTGAATCAAGGTTCACAGACGTTAAGTCAAATTAAACCAACTACTAAAAATGCCCAGATGATGGCTGCGCCGACTAAGGTTAAACAGCATCATTACAGCCGCGTATCTAATTATGGTCATGCGCTAGCACCGTATGTATTGTCAGTGGCATTATATGTTGGTTCTATCGTCTTTAACTTTATTTATCCGATTCGTCGTGTTTCTGAGACAGGAAAACCTTCTTGGCAATGGTTCTTAAGTAAAATTAGTGTGGGAGCAGTGATTGCTGTCGCAATGGGCGTGTTAAATGCAGGCTTGATGTTAGTCGGTGGACTGCAACCAGATAATTTAGGCGAGTACTTTACGATTGCCATTTTATTCTCGCTGACGTCGATGTTCCTAATTATGTTTTTGGCGATGTTATTAGATAATCCAGGACGCTTTTTAGCAATGGTCTTGTTGATGCTTCAATTAGGCGGTTCTGGTGGAACTTTCCCTATGCCAATTACGAGTCATTTTTATAATGTAATTCATCCTTACTTGCCAATGACTTATTCAATTAATGGTTTTCGGGAAGCTTTGACTTCGGGATTAGGTTACAATACCTTTGTGCAAGCAGTGATTGTCTTAGTATCAATTATCGTGATCAGTTTGGCTTTGTTATATTTAAGTATGGATTTCTTACAACGAAAGCATCTTGCTGGTAAATCTGAACTAGATGGTAATCAAGATTTACAAGCAGTGGAAAAGTAAGCTGAAATTTTTCATTGATAGTAACAATTTAGAACTAAAAGCACTCAGAAAAAATATAAACTGCTGACCCCTAGAGCAGTGTGATGTTCGTATCATTTGATACGAACATTTTTTTGTCGCGTCTTGTTTGAACAGCTGAAGGTTCGTAAGGTTACTCTCCACTCGGCTTCAGAAAGTCACACCAAGTTACACTTGTAATCGTTACCGAACCAGACTATGATGAAGCTAGGGGAAGATATGGGTTAAATTGATTATTTGACGTTTAATTAATTAGGAGGCTAATTGATGAAGTCAAATCTAATAAACAACTGCTGTATCGTTGGTTCCAACAAATTGGGTTGTTCTTTAGCAATTCAATTGGCTGGGTCCGGTTACCAGGTTAATTTAATCGTACCGCAAGCTGATTTAGATACATGCCACCAAAAGATTCAACAACAATTAACGGATTTGGTGCAACAAAAATTATTACAAACAACTTTGACAGAAGTTTGGAATTATATTCATCTAGTAATTCAAGCTGCCACCGCTTTTCAAGATGCAGATATTGTATTTGTTACCAATCATATGACGATGCTCGCGGAACAGCATTTTTGGCAGGAAGTTGAACCCTTGGTCAGTCAAAACGCCATCTTGGCTGACTGTAATACTTACTTGTGTCCGACGGATATTCAAAAGCAATTACAATACCCCAAACGTTTTGTGGGACTATGTTTTGGCTATCCAGTTTATTTAATCCCGCTAGTAGAAATTATGTCTGGGCAATTGACCGCTCAAGCGGTCGTCGAACACTTAATGGATTGGTTTATTTCGTTAAATAAAAAACCGGTGCATTTAACTGCTGAGGGGGCAGGCTTTATTAGTGAGCGCTTAGAAATGGCAGTGCTGAGAGAGGCTACTTCGTTGATTGATCACGGCGTAGTGGATGCCCAAACGATTGATACGATTTTTAAATATGGTTTAGCCCGTTATTGGCAAACTGCGGGTCCACTAACACAAGCTGATGTAATTGGTTTAGATGTGTTGGAGCGTTTGAGCAGTTATCTTTATTCTAATTTGTCCAGTGCTAAACAGACGGACTGGGTTTTGCAAAATAAAGTTATGACGGACCAACTAGGCGTTAAATCTAAGCAAGGTTTTTACGCGTGGGATCAAAAAACTATTTCCAAAATGCAAGAACAGTCCTATCAAGTTTTGCTGCATCAATGTAAATTTGATCAAAAACAAGCTTAAAAAAGCAAGTCCCAATTACGGTTGAATGGCTGGTAATTGGGGCTTTTTGATTCTATTACTAAGAAAACGTTTCACGTGAAACGTTTGAGAACAACCATAGTTGTCCAAGAAAAAATTTACTAGAAAGTTAGGTCAATGGTGATTGAATAAATTAACTAAGATGACGCCCATGAGGATCAACAGTAAACCTAAAACACTCATCCAATTTAATTTTTCATGCCATAATAAGACGCCAATGATGGTGGTGGCAATAATCCCCACGCCTGACCATAACGCATAAGCAATACTTAGGTTGATACTGCGTAATGATAATGACAGACAGTAGAAACAAATTCCGTAAGAGATTAAGGCCCCACCAGTAGGAAATAATTGGGTAAAACCATTTGAGGCTTTCAGTAGTGAAGTACCGATGATTTCACCAATGACGGCAATGAGCAAGTATAAATAACTCATAAAGTTTCTCCTTCATAATTAATAATCATTACTTTAAAGAGGTTATCCGCGGAAAGCAAGCAATATAAAATTAAAAAAAGTTCTTGCTTTTTAATCAAAAATTAAGTATGTTTAATTAAAATTCAATTTGAGGTGAACATGATGCGTTTAAGTATTAACCGACAGTTGAATATTCATTTTTACCGGTACTTTCGATCGTTGATCTGAGTACCAGTATTCTTTGTTATACGACTACACAGATCAAAACATCATCTTTTGAACTGTGTAGTGCTGGAGTAAGAAGTCAAAAGCCTGCATGGTCAAACATGTAGGCTTTTTTAGTGTGATGGAGGAATCAAAATGGCAAATGTTAAAAAAATTTGTTGGGAAACAATTAATGGTTTATCGACGGGAATTGTATTAGCCTTGGTCCCCGGAGTCTTAGTCAGTTTATTGGTGAAATGGCTAACACCCATCTGGCCACAAATTCAAATTTTAAACTTTTTAACGGGAGTTGCGACCAGCTTATTACCAGTGATGGGCGGAATTTGTGTGGGGATGACTGCAAAATTAACACCCATTCAAACTGGTGCCGTCGCTATTGCGGCTATGTGTGGCGCCGGAAATGTAAAATTAAGTCATCAACAGTTAGTGGTCCAAGGTAGTGGTGATGTGATTAATATAGCGATAACGATTATGCTTGCTGAGGCGGTGATCTTATATTTAGGCCAAAAATTAAAAGCTTATACCATTTTATTGGTCCCTTTAATCGTCATTGTCATTGCTGGAGGAATTGGCTTAGTGACGTTGCCTTACGTCCAACAAGTAACGGCCTTCATTGGCTTCGGGGTTAAACAATTAATGGCTTTTCAACCAATTGTAATGGGAACTTTAGTGGGAATGACTTTTGCTTTATTGATTTTGTCCCCCATTTCTTCAGTGGGAATCGCTTCGGCCATTGGAATTAGTGGTGTAGCTGCTGGTTGCGCTAATTTGGGGATTACGGCGGCTAGTTTTGCCTTAGCAATTTATGGCTGGCAGGTTAATTCCATTGGCACGTCGTTGGCCCATTTTTTAGGCTCACCCAAAATGCAGATGCCTAACTTAATGGCCAAGCCGAAGTTATTAATTCCGGTATTGATTAATTCTGGTCTCCTAGGAGCTGTAGGCGCCATCTTTAAAGTGACTGGAACGACACAAAGTGCAGGATTTGGTTTTTCTGGTTTGATTGGTCCAGCTAAGTCCTTAGAAACAATGGGCGCTACCAGTTCTAACTGGATTATTGTTTTAAGTTTATTTCTGTTCTTACCCATTGTCCTGGGATTAATTAGTAATCGAATTTTTAATCATCGACTTTTTAATAGTCACGATTTTCAATTATCCTTTACGTAAAAAAGTTTGCTAAGGGAATTTTCAAAACGGTCCTATTGTAAATTAATGGCGGTAGTTAATGGAACCGAACTTTTTTTGTTGTACATAAATTTCAGTGTACAATGAATTAAAAGAGGTTAAAATATGCGTTTTTTACACACGGCCGATTGGCATTTAGGACGAAAATTACACGGCTTTAGTTTACAAGCGGAGCAAGAGTTTGCTTTTCAGCAAATTGAACAAATTGCTTTGCAACAACATGTTGATGGAATAATTATTGCAGGCGATTTATATGATCGAACTTTACCATCTGAACAAGCAGTAGCGCTCTTTAATCAGCAATTAAAGCAACTTAATTTAGTTGATCATTTGCCGATTTATGCGATTGCGGGCAACCACGACAGTGCTACGCGGCTAGCAACCGGTAGTTCATGGTACCAAAATACTAATTTGTATTTGGCGACCCAATTGGCACAGGCGTTTGAACCGATTGAATTAGCGGATACGCAGATTTTTTTATTGCCGTATTTTGAACCGTTCGCCGTCCGCCAATATTTTGCGAACGCTCAGATTAAGACCTTACAGCAAGCGATTGTGCCAGTGTTGCAAAAAATTAAGCAGTTGTTTCATCCGCAAAAAAAGCATATTTTAGTGGCACATTTTTTTGTGGCGGGGAGTTTACAAACCAATTCCGAAACGCCATTAAAAATTGGGGGCTTGGCCGCGGTACCAGAAAACTTGTTAGCAGATTTTGATTATGTTGCCTTAGGGCACTTACATGGTAAGGATGCTTTAAGATTGCCGAATGCTCGTTATAGTGGTTCACCAATTAAATTTTCATTGTCCGAAGCCCAGCAAACTAAGGGAGTTTGGCTAGTGGATACCGAACCTTTTCACTTAACCTTTATGCCCTTAAAACCCTTGCATGATGTCCACCAACTAACGCAGGATTTTCAAACTTTAATCACGCCAACTTATTATCAGCAGTTAAATTTAGATGATTATTTTGGCTTTATCTTAACTGATCAGCAAATCATTCCCAATGTATTATCTCGTTTACGAAAAATTTATCCGAAAATTTTGAGCGTGCAACGGGCAACAGCCATTCAACTGCCGCAGACGACCTTAAAAAAGCGGCCGGATTTACATCAAGATCCGATGCAATTATTAACCAAGTTTTATCAACAAACCACACAAAGAACTTTAACAACTGAGCAATTAAAGTGGGCTACTGCAGCTTTAAAAACGGCTCAAAAAGAGGTGTAAGCTTTGCGGCCATTAAAATTAGTAATGCAAAATTTTGGACCTTATGTCCACGAAACGGTGGATTTTACGACCTTTGCACATTCGGGCTTGTTTTTAATTACCGGTCCGACGGGGAGTGGTAAAACCACTATTTTTGAAGCTTTGACTTTTGCTTTATATGGAGCAACAACCACCGATGCGCGGACACCGGAGAGTTTTCGTTCGGATTTTGCATCTGCCAGTGAACCCACCCAAGTGCAATTAAACTTTGTACATCAACAACGTGAGTATCAAATTACTCGCTGTCCTAAGCAGGTTCTACCCAAAAAGCGCGGGGTGGGACAAAAAGTTTACGAAAGCACCGGGCGGTTAGCAATTTTTGAACAGGGCCAACAAATCGCGGAATTGACCAAAATCAAAGACATTAATTTAAAATTACTCGATGTTTTACAGCTGTCCCGCCAACAATTTGTGCAGATTGTGTTATTGCCACAAGGAGACTTTCAACGCTTTTTGATGGCTTCTAGTAATGATAAAGAAACAGTTTTACGCAAAATTTTTCGGACACAGTTGTATCAAAAATGGACGCAAGTCTTGAATGAACAATTGAAAGATTATAAAAAAACACAGACTAATTTGCAGCAAGAATTGAAGCTGTTATTGGATAAAGTTCACTGGGCGGTCAAACCAACTACTAGTGATGTAGATAGTAAAATATCCCAGTTAATGACACAACAAGACCATGACGAGCAACAATTGGCACAGCAAAAAAGCGCCCAAACCAAGCTACAGCAACAAGTACAACAACAGCAGCAGTTATTAACACATGCTCAAACATTGAATCAGCAAATTCAATTGTTGCAGCAAAAAAAGGCTGAGCAGCATAAATTAAAGCAAGAGCAACCAAAATTTACGCAAATGCAACAAACAATTACGCAATTGCAGTGGGTGCAACAGCAACAGCCTTTATTACAAATGATCCACCAGCAACAAGAGCGCCAACAATCTTCGCAACAGCAATTACAACAAGTCCAGCAAGAAGTGTGCCAACAGCAGCAAATTTATCAACAACAAACGCAACAATTGCGTGAATTACAACAACAACAAGCCCAACAAGACCGCCAGCAGCAGGAATTGGAACTCTTACAACAGCAACAGCCGATTTTGACTAAGTTGCAAGCAACACTGCAACAAATTCAGCAATTGCAGCCCCGAATACAAACCTTGCAAGAACAATTGCAGCAGCAACAGTTAGCGGTCGAACAAACACAATCGCAGTATGAGCAAGTTCAAACCCAACTACAAAGTCCGCCACAAGACTTCAGCCAAATCGCTACGGACCGGCAAAAATTGCAAACCATGCAGACCATGCAAACTCAGGTCGCACGATTAAGTACATTGCAACAAAAACAAGTACAATTGCAGGCGGATCAAAAGCTTCAGCAACAAGCATTGCAACAAGAGCAACAAAATGTGCGCCACTGGCAGCAACAATCCGCACAGCAAGAGCGCCAACGTCAACACCAACAAATTCAAACTTTGGCCGCACAATTACAAACTAACCAACCCTGCCCTGTTTGTGGTAGTCGCAAGCATCCCAAACCGCCGGTGATTACGCAAGCTACTGTTAGTTTACAGCAGTGGCAAGCGACGAATACGCAATTACAGCAACACCAACAACAGTTAGTTCGCTTGCAAACTATTGTAGAAGAGCAAACGCAGCAATTACAAAACCAACAGTTAGATTACCAACAATCTCAGCAACAATTACAAAAATTATGGCAAAGTATCAATCTGACATGGGATTCAGCTGTGACGCTGGAGCAATTACAGTCGCAGTTAACGCAACAAATTACTCAGCACCAACAATTAATTAATCAACGCACTGCTAGTTGGATTCACTGGCAACAGCAAACCCAAGAGTTGCCACAATTACGCCAAGCTTGGCAAACAGAACTTGCTCAAAAACAAGTTGCACAGCAACAGTTACAAGAGCAGACTACAAAACTCCAAGTTTTGCAGAGTCAACAGCAGAATTTACAAGCGCAATTGACGATCAAATGGTCTCATAAGGCTGAACTAGAGCAACGTATGGCAGAGTTAGAACAGCAAATTAACCAATTTAATGATCAAAAAACGTTGCTAGAACACCAACAAGCTACGACCAAGCAACAACTAGTTACCGCGCAAGCACAAGCACAAGTTTTAACCCAACAAGTCCAACAATTAACGGCAGAATTGACTCAGCAAACTGCTGATTGGCAGCAACGCCTCCGAGCTCACTTTACGCAAGATGCGCAACAACAATGGCAGCAATTATTATCGCAATTGGACCAATTGCCGGCTTTACAAACACAACTGACGCAGTATCAGCAACAATTACAGCAGGTGAATAATCAAATTGATATTTACCAAAATTTAGTCGGCCAACAAGAAATGATTGATTTACAGGAGCTGCAAGCACAATTGGATCAGCTACAAGCTCAATTAGTGCAACAAACACAATCTTGCGACCAATTGCAGCAACAAGTTCTATTCAATGAACAACTCCTGCAACAGATCCAAACTAGTGCGCAAAAGTTGCAAGCCATTCAGCAAAAACTAGAGCAATTAACCTTATTAGTGACAACAATGTCGGGCAACAATGAAGTCAAGTTAAGCTTAGAACGTTTTGTTTTGCAGGCCCAACTAGCCGAAATTTTGGAAGTCGCGAATCAACATTTACAGCAGTTAAGTTCGGGGCGTTATTACATGTTGTTGCACCAACAAAAAGGTGTTTATCAGAAAAATACCGGTTTAGAAATTGATGTTTATGATGATCACGTCGGCCAAGTACGGAGTGTTCATACGTTGTCGGGAGGAGAAAGTTTCTTAGCAGCTTTGAGTTTAGCCTTAGCATTGGGGGAAGTGATTCAGCAACAGGCTGGTGGTATTAGTATTGAAACGCTGTTTATTGACGAAGGTTTCGGGTCTTTAGACCAAGCTACTTTAACGACGGCGCTCACGGCCTTGGAACAATTGGAAAGTCAAGATCGGCTGATCGGAATTATCAGTCATGTCGATTTATTGCGGGAACAAATTCCTAATCAAATTCGTATTCAGACTACGGGTCAGGGCCAAAGTAAGATTCGCCTGATTACTAATGAAATGACTGCTGAATAAAATATTAGTTCGCTATGTATATCAAAAAAAGACTGGAGCAATCAGCCGAACAATGATCCACGTTAATTGCGTACTAGCATTGTAGCTAGTGGTTTTTAAGGATCAATGACTAGAACCAGTCTTTTTTGATTTGTAATTCTTTGTTAATCAGCTGTCGGAGCTAATTAGGAAGGTCGATTATTTTGATCGTAGTCTTTATAGAACTTGACATTTTCTGGAGCACGCCGATCTTTTCTGGGCGCATTCGGCGCATCTAGTTTTTGAATTTGCTGCATTTGTTCA
This sequence comes from Bombilactobacillus sp. ESL1187, assembly GCF_058107155.1. Classification (NCBI taxonomy): domain Bacteria; kingdom Bacillati; phylum Bacillota; class Bacilli; order Lactobacillales; family Lactobacillaceae; genus Bombilactobacillus; species Bombilactobacillus sp. ESL1187. The sequence goes on along the minus strand of NZ_JBYLTZ010000001.1, from coordinate 701,272 downwards.
GGTGTTAATGCAAAATTCCATAAATCTAAATTTTGTTGCATGCGGTCAGGATGAATTGACTTCGGGATAATGACAATGCCTAATTGAATCAAGTAGCGCAAAGCAACTTGCGCCGCTGTTTTGTGATGCTGTTGTCCAATTTGGACCAAGGTGGGATTATGGAATAAATCATTTTGACCTTGAGCCAAAGGTCCCCACGCCATCAGTTGGGTTTGGTATTGATCTAAATATTTTTGGGCAGTACGTTGTTGATAGAAAACGTGCGTTTCTAATTGATTCACTGCTGGTTGAACATCATTAAATTCTGCTAAATCAACAAAACGATCAGGTAAAAAGTTGGAAACACCAATCGCCCGAATTTGCCCAGCTTGATATAACTCTTCTAAAGCACGATAAGCACCATAGTAGTCATTAAATGGTTGGTGGAGTAACACTAAATCTAAATAATCAGTTTGGAGTTTGTGCATTGATTCTTGGAGAGAATCTTTAGTTTGTTGATAACCGTAATTTGAAACCCAAACTTTAGTAGTTAAGAAAATATCTTGCCGATTGACGGAACTCTCAGCAATTGCTTGACCGACAGCTTCTTCATTATAGTAAGCTTGCGCGGTATCAATTAAGCGATAACCAGTATCTAAAGCTGTTTGTACGGCAGTTTGGCACTGCTTTAAATCAGCAATTTTGAAGACGCCAAAACCTTCTTGAGGCATTTGCACACCATTATTCAACGTAATATTTGGAACTTGCTTCATGATCTAACCTCCTAGGATAAATTGACTGTAGCACCTTCGAGTAACACGAAGTCAAGGATTAAGAGTGCGATTTTTGGTTGGCCGTTTGAGCTTTTTTTAAGAAGGTGGATGGCCAAGCACTTTTCAAACCCCAGAAGTAAAATAATAGACTGCCGATAATAATGACACCAAAGTCCCAAGGATATTTGATCCAATTCAAACCGTGAAATTCATGGCTACCTAGTAAAGAGCTAAGTGTCATAAATAGTAAATAACATAACAACCAGGCGGCACCTTTGAGATTAGCGCTGGTTTGTTGCCAATGATTTTTGGCCTCATAGTAAAAATAAATTGGTAGACCCAGGCAAATGACTAAAATAACTTCAATGGTAGTGGGCCACATGCCCCAATAAATCGCTAAAGAAGTTAGCACAAAGGCAAGCGGTGCTAACCAGGATAAATGTTTTAATTTGACAGGACGGTGAAACTGCGGGGCTAATTTACGCAAGGAAACGACAGTGACTGGTCCTGTAAGATAGGCGATTAATGTGGAAGTGCAAATGACCGTTGCCAGCGTGGACCAGGAACGAAAAACACTCACCATGATCATGCTCAAAACGGCATCAATAATCATGGCCGTGCGCGGAGTGTGGTATTTGGCATTCATTTTGCCAATGAAAGTCGGCAAGTGTTCACTGTCGACCATAGCCGCTAAAGCGCGCGAACTGGAGGCAGCAAACGAAACTCCCGTACCAAAGGGCGAAACAAAAGCATCTAAGTATAAAAGAATTGACAGCCAGGAAAGTCCGATTAAGATGGCTAAATCCGCAAAGGGTGAATTAAAATTCAAACCTTGCCAGCCATGACTTAACATTTTGGGTGTTAATGTGGTAATAAAGGTACTCTGTAAGAGAATGTATAATACAGCACTGATACTGAGTGAGATGGTAATGCCCCGGCCTACGTTTTTTTTCGGATTAGTAATTTCGTTACCCATATTAATCACGGTTTGAAAAGCATCAAAGGAAAAAATAATCCCGGAAACAGAAGTGGCCGCAAAAATGGGCGCACTACCATAAGGCATAAAAGTGTGCCAACTATGGCCGTAATTAGCCGGATGAAAACTACTGATGGTTAATAGAATGATAGTTAATAGGGGAACAACGACTTTAAAGATAGAAATGAAGCTGGTAAAACGCGTTAATAAATCAATAGACCAGTAATTGATCAGTGTAAACACGATGATGAATACAAAAACGACTAGTAAGCCGGAATTGGTAATTACTCCATGATTTAATAAATGGTGGGTAAATTGAGCCCAAGACCACGGCCACGAACTCATATATTGCACGGCCGCTACTGCTTCAATCGGAATTAGAGTAATTAAAGAGATCCAGTTGGCCCAGGCAGCAATAAAGCCGAGTAAGGAACCATGACTATATTGGGCGAATTTACTCATGCCCCCAGATTCGGGAAACATGGTCCCTAATTCGACATAATTATAAGCAATTGCGCCAATAATGACTGCTCCGATTACCCAAGCTAAAATGGCCGCCGGACCGGCAATTTTGGCGGCTTCCCACGAACCAAAGAGCCAACCGGAACCAATTAATGATCCCAGTGCCAGCATGACTAAGTGAAATAAATTAATTTTCTTTTTCATTTCATTCTCCCAAGAGTACTAATACTTAATTAATTTACCACTTTTTGATAAGCAACATAAAAAAATTTTTGAAAACGAGCAATCAAGTCTAAAGCTGGTTGTGCTAATGATTATAAAAAAATCCCCTGCAATTGTTATCGACAATTACAGAGGACGTTGTGAAGTATTAATTATTGAATGTCAATTTTGGTATCGTTACTAGAATTTGGTTGAGCTTTAGGTAAATGAATTTGTAAAACACCGTTGGTATATTGCGCACTGACCTGATTACGCTCCACATTAGGTAAGCGATATTGGCGGCTAAAGCGACCGTAGGAGCGCTCATTCATGATCATCTGACCTTGGTCATTGCTGGCGTCAGAGAAAGAATCACGCTTTGCAGATACGGTCAAGATATCACGGTCGTAATTAATGCTAATATCCTTCTTATCTAAATCGGGTAAATCAATGGCAACATCATAGGCTTGGCTTGATTCAGAAACATCAGTCTTCATATTAGAGTTAGTAAAACTCGGTGTCATATTGTTAAACCAACGATCCATATTGTTGAACATATCAAACATATCGCCACGACGATTCGTTAAATTATTATTCATAACTGATTACTTCCTTTCAATTTATAACCACATTGTAGCCTCCAACGTTATAAATTTCAACTAATTAGCACTATTAATTAGATAGTGCTAATTAACCTTCTAAACCAGCGGGTTTTAACCATTTTTCTAATAAGTTGAGAAGGGTATCGGAAATAATTGACATTAAGGCAGTCGGTAAAGCCCCAGCTAAAATCAAGGCACCACCATTGGTGGCGTTGGTACCCCGAATAATAATGTCGCCTAAACCACCGGCACCAACAAATGCCCCGATTGCTGTAATCCCGATCGCTAAGACCAGAGCGTTGCGAATGCCGGCCATAATAATTGATAATGATAGGGGCAAACGGACCATATACAAGATTTGCCAATTGGTCATCCCCATGCCTCTACCAGAATCAATGATATTAGCATCAACATTGCGCATACCAGTGTAAGTGTTCTTGATAATTGGCAATAAAGAATATAAGAACACAGTCACAATGACCGTATTGACGCCTAACCCCATGCCAATCATGATAATCGACAAGAGGGCTAAAGACGGAATGGTTTGAATTACATTGGCAATACTGATCACGAAGTTACCAAGCTTATGATTACGAGCAATTAAAATGCCCACAGGAATACCAATGATGGCCGCGAACAAAACGCCATAAATCGAAATTAAAAAATGCCGACAGAATTGTTGCAAGATATACATGCCGTTGTGCTGATAATAATAAATTAATTGTTGCCAAATATTTAAATGTGACATCTACTTATCACCTCGGAAATAATGATTTTCCTGTAAGAATTTGTGGGCGACAACTTGGGGTTCTAGCAATTGATCATCAACTTGATAGTTGAGCTTACGCATGGTATGGACGTTAATCTTGCCATCTAAGCGGTGTAAAATGGGTTTTAAATCAGGATGTTCTTTTAATAAAGAATTGTTCACGAGCATAGAACACTTATATGGTGGGAAAAACTTTTTATCATCTTGTAGTTGCTTTAAGTGATAGCTGTCTACGCGTCCGTCAGTAGAGTAACCTAAAACGACATCCATCTTGTTAGAGGCTAATGCCGAATAAACTAACCCAATCTGCATGGGATAGGCTTTCGCAAACTCAAAACCATAATAACGAGTAAAATCTTTATAACCATCGCCCTTACGATTTAACCAGTTAGCATCTACACCAATCGTGGAACTATTGGCCACTTTACCTAAATCGGACACCTTGTTTAAACCATACTTTTTAGCAGTTTTTTGTGTGACCATAAAGGCAAATTTGTTTTCAAAACCGTAAGTAGGAAATAAGGTTTGATTATAGCGGCGTTTAACCGTTTGACTAACAATTCGGGTTGCTTTAGCTGCACTTTTAGTTGGCGGTAGATTTAGCGTCGTGGTTAATTCGGTACCACTATAAGATACAGCTTGAATGTCAGCATCTTTACGAATTAAAGCTTGGTGCATAAGCGGTGCCGAACCGAGGTTATTGACGATTTCGGTATGATAATTGGTTTCATGAGCTACTAATTCGCTGATAATGTTAGCAATAACTTGTGATTCAGTTGTATTTAAAGAAGCAATTCGTACCGTATCACTATTGCCTTGTGCGGAACTGAGACCGGGTAGGCTGCAACCACTAGCGGTGACAGTTGTTAATAATAAAACTAAGGCCAGTAAACAGTGGCGTAGTTTCTTTTTCATAGTTCAACCCCCTTAGTTAATTTTACTGGAAACTGGTGTTAGCTTTTGTTCTAATTTGCCTAATAGATAGTCGGTGAGAATGGCTAAGATAATGACTGGAATGGTGCCTCCTAAAATTAAGGCTGGTTGGAACAAGTTCAAACCATTAAAAATGAAGTCGCCTAAACCACCAGCACCAATGTAAGAAGCTAAGGTGGACCACGCAATGACATAGATAGCGGATAAACGAATCCCCGACATAATTACGGGCATCGCCAAAGGAACCTCGACTTTAATAATTGATTGCCAATTAGTCATGCCAATGCCCTTGGCGGAGTCAATAATATTAGGATCGACCCCTTTAATACCAATATAAGTGTTACGCAAAATCGGCATTAAACTATAAATGAATAAAGCAATAATTGCGGGTAATTGCCCAATGCCAAACACTGGGATCATTAAGGCTAATAAAGCTAAGGCCGGAATAGTTTGCAGCATACTAGCAATATTCATGACAATATTGGCCGTTTTGGGAAAACGAGATAATACAATGCCCAAGGGAACAGCGACCAAAATGCCCAAGCCTAGAGAAATAGCTGAAATATAAATTTGTTCCCAAGTTTTAACTAATAATTCAGAACCATGCTGTGCTAAAAAACTACTCATTATTTTGCTCAGCTCCTTTAGATGGCGTGTGATTATTATCCTGGCTTTCAGCGAGCGGATCGCTATCCCCCCAGATGGTGTTGTAAACCAAATTAACTAAAGCTGAACGGGTAACAATCCCGACTAAAACGCCATTATGATCAACTACAGGTACATAACTAGAACCCCGTTTTAAAATTCGATCCACTGTATCACGCAAGTAGGCTTCAGGACGTACAGTATAGATATTCGTATCTAAAATATCACTGACTCCTGCGGCCTTATGGTAACGATGTTCCAAGCGCTCAATGCGAATCAAACCTTTGAGGTGTTTGTCATCATCGGTTACTAATAAGGTATCAACATGCCGTTGTTTCATTAAAACCAAAGCTTCTTTTAAGGAAGCACCCAAGTTGATTTGTACCGGCTCCGTCAACATGATTTCTTTAACTTGCACCATATCATGCTTGGCTTCAGCTAACCGATCTTCACCAATTAAGTTTTCCACGAAATCATTAGCGGGGTGTCGTAAGATTTGATCAGGGGTATCATCTTGGACCACTTGACCATCATGCATAATGACAATATGGGTGGCTAATTTTAAAGCTTCATCCATATCGTGAGTGACAAAGACAAAGGTTTTGCCCGTATCGCGTTGCAATTTTTGAACTAAATCTTGTAAATTATCCCGCGTAATAGGATCTAATGCCCCAAATGGTTCGTCCATTAAGATCAAATCTTGATCAGCTGCGAGGGCGCGAACCACACCAATTCTTTGTTGTTGGCCACCGGATAATTCGGAAGGGTAGCGGTCTAAATATTCTTCCGGTAATTCGGCCAACTGAATTAATTCTTTGGCCCGTTTGTCTAGTTTGTCTTTGGGCCATTTTAATAGTTTTGGAACTAAAATAATATTATCTTTAATCGTCATATGGGGCATGAGCCCATTATTTTGAATCACATACCCAATTTTGCGGCGCAAATCGACTGCGTTAAAGCTGTTGACACTTTTTCCCTTAATTAAAACATCACCAGAAGTAATGCTATTCATGCGATTAATCATTCGCATTAAAGTGGTCTTGCCCGAACCAGAAGTACCGATAAAACAGCAAAATTCTCCTTGAGCAATTTTGATATTAGCGTTACTAACCGCGGGCGTTTTTCCTTTATAGATTTTAGTGACATTTTTAAACTCCACCATTGGTGTATTATCTGTCATGCAGTTGATACTCCTCTCTGTGTTTGTCAGGATTAATAGTCGCTGACATTAAAAATAGCTACGACAAAAGTACAATTAATTAAAATCACGCCAGTGTTATAAGCGTCAAGTTAAATCCAATTAATTGTTGTCTTGATACCATTAGGTAATAGAATCGATCTTGGCAAAAATACTTGTATTTTAAGGAGAGATCTTACTACCATAATAACGAAGCGCTAGAATGAAATCAAAAAACAGACTATTTTTTAGTCTGTTTTTTACGGATAAAATGGATCACAAAAGTAACAATAAAAGCAACGGCTAAAGCCAGCGTAAACATGGAATTCGGAATTTCAATGTTAATGGCGGGAATCGTCAAAAATAATTTCACGGCAATTAATAAAATTAAAATATAAGCCATGGGTTCCAATTCGGGGATTTTGTTCATTAAACTCATAATTACTTCGGCCACTCCCCGCATGGCAATAATTCCGATCACACTACCAATTAAAATAATGACGGGATTATTGGATACCGCGATGAGGGTTAACACGGAGTCCAAGGAAAACATAATATCGGTAAATTCAACCGAAATAATCACTTGCCATAACGGAGATAAGCCTTTGATTTTAAACATTTTAATCTGCTTTTTTTCGCCGGAAAATTTTTCCCAGAAAAAATGAACTGACATATATACTAGATAAATTGCACCTAGGATTTTAATCCACCAAAAGTCAATTAAATAAGTGCCAATGCCAATTACTAAGAAGCGAAAAATAAAAGCTCCCCAAATACCGTAAAACAGGGCATCGGCCTGTTCTTTTTTAGTTTTTAAGGTATGTGCTTGGGCGGCGAGAACGATCGAATTATCAACAGACAAAAGACACTCCATAATAATTAACGAAATAATCAATAACCAGTCATTCGGTGACTGAATGACTTTCTCCCAATTGTGTAACTCAAAAAACGGCCGGTACAAATTAATAATGAAATTCACAGAATTCTCCTTTAGAATAGTAACGTCAAAAAAATGCATTCAGCTCATATTAACTGCTGCTTTCGGTTATAAAGCCAATTAACCAGCTACTAGCAATTTAGTTTATTGTAACAAATCTACTACTGAAAAGAAAAAGCCAGTGCGGCTGTGCAGCCTGGCATAAGAGTTATTTTGACTAAAATGTTTGATTGAGCAGCTCCGGTTTTTGAATAGTAAATTTTGTTTGTTGATGATTATCAATGCAATAGACGTGTTGACTATGATCTTCGGCTAGCGGACCAAAATCTAAAATAATATTATCATTTTGGATAGAGATATTTTGAATACTATCTAATAAAATGTGCTGGACAGAGCGGGCAATTGACAGGTTGTCTCTCATCTTGTCAACGGCAGCGTGCAGGGTATAACCATCGTCTAAAAAATTTTTAATCATGCGGGCGTGAATTACTTGTTGGTAGGGTAACTTCACTGCGCCGTTTTCAGTTTTGACGGTTTTGAGATAGCCATTTTTAATCCAGTAGCGAATCTGCGTATCAGTAACTTGACAGGCACGGGCAGTGTCGCGAATGCTGAGATACAGATTGTCTGGTCGAATAATATTATGAAACCATTGTGCGTAATCATTAATTTGAGCCATTTTTCACCTAGTTCTTGTCTAAAATAAAATCTGAGCATCAAGAAAATTTGTGTAGCAAAACTAAACGTCTTCTTATTATAAAGTTCTTCTGTTAATTTGTAAATTTGTTAACATGAATATCAAATAATTGACAAAGAGTAGGAGATAGTTTATATTGTACAGTATTGCTTTGCTATCGGGATTTAAGAAGTTCTTAAATCGGTTCTACATGTTTAATGAATAATTTTATTGGAAAGAAGGATTTTACTTGGCAGAAAGTAACACAATGAATAAGTTCAGCAAATTAATGCTGATTATTGTTCTACTAGTTGGAACATTTTGTACTGTGTTAAATCAGACTTTATTATCGACAGCATTACCAAAGTTGATGTCCACATTTAATGTTTCGACAGCAACGGTTCAGTGGTTAACGACTGGCTTCTTGATGGTGAACGGAATTATGATTCCATTGTCTGCTTATTTAGCAACGACTGTTAATACTAAATGGTTATATATCTCAGCGATGGTTATTTTCTTATTTGGGACAGTTTTAGCTTTTATTGCTCCTAGTTTTGGCATTTTGTTAGCTGCGCGGTTAATCCAAGCAGTTGGTGTGGGAATTACCATGCCATTATTACAAACAATTATGTTATCGTTGTTCCCGGCAGAATCGCGGGGAGCCGCGCTAGGCTTAGTTGGTATTGTTGTCGGCTTTGCGCCAGCGATTGGACCAACTCTATCCGGTTGGATCGTCGATAACATGAATTGGCGTGATTTATTTGGTTTATTAATTCCATTTGTGGTGGTCGTAGTTATTTTGGCTTTAATCTTTATGAAGCCAGTTATAAAAACCCACAAACAAAAATTGGATTGGTTGTCCTTATTCTTATCCACGGCAGGTTTTGGAGCCTTATTGTACGGCTTCTCCGCCGCAGGAAATGATGGTTGGACTTCTGCTAATGTTTTAAGTACATTAATTATTGGTGTAATTGGTGTTGTTCTCTTTATTTGGCGGCAATTAGTAATTCCCAAGCCGTTCTTGGAATTACGAGTTTTTAAGACAGCAGACTTTACTTTAGCAGCTATTTTGTCCTCCATTGTGACAATTGCGATGTTAGGTGTTTCTACAGTCTTACCACTTTATTTACAAATTGTGCACGGTATGAGTGCTTTGAAGTCTGGTTTAATTTTACTACCAGCAGCGTTAGTCATGGCCTTCATGAGTCCTATTACAGGACGGACCTTTGACGCATTTGGCGGTCGGCGTTTAGCGGTTATTGGCTTGGTTATTTTGACGTTAGCAACGTTGCCATTCGTGTGGTTAACTGCTGACACACCAACCAGTTACATTGTTATTTTACAGGTAGTACGGACATTAGGAATTTCTATGGTCTTGATGCCAGTTACCACTTCCGGAATGAATGCTTTACCAGATGATTTAATTGCTGACGGTACGGCAGCTAACAACACGGCACGTCAGATTGCGTCTTCGATTGGTTCAGCGATTATGATTACGTTATTGACTAATGTTACTAAAGGTCAACAACCAGGTAAGCATTTATTGCATGCGGCACCATTCCAATATAAACATGACTTCTTAAATGCGACTTTAGCAGGTTATCATGCTTCCTTTATGTTCTCCTTAGTCTTTGCTGTGATTGGTGTGGTTTTGGCCTTCTTCTTAAAAGAAAAGAACCAGGCTAAAGATGTTGATGTGAACAAAGTAGTAAAGGGGGGTGAATAGGCATGATTTTAGTAACTTTAGTTATCGGTGCAGTCGCTACCTTTATGAGTTTTGTCTATTTAAGAAAACCACTTTTACGGACATTCGCTACGCTTATTGCTTTAATTATTTTCGGATTGTCACTCGTCTTTTTAGTCTTGAATGATTATAATCACTTCGGTATGCACCAAGTGACCGAAAGTAAAACTACCCAGATTTACCCAGCTAAATCAGCTAATGGCTTGAACTTAATGTTGTATAAGACTGTGGGTACTAATGGAAAAGAAACGGTGCAAGTTTATAAAACTGATCCAGATCAGAAAAAGCCCGTTCATTCACAAGTTAATGAAGAGACAATTTCTAATAACCACATTAAGTCCACCACTAAACAAGACGGTTCTTTAAAAGAGACGGTTACGCGTTGGAAGTATAAATCAAATGCGGATAAGATTTGGTTTGGCGTTTCTGGGATGGATAATAAATTAGTTAAACGGGTTAATACGTTCTATTTGCCTAAGAATTGGTTACATTTATCAATGAATCAAGTTAAGCAATTACAAAAGAAAATGGCCCAAATGAAAACGCCAGCTGGTCAAGCGCAAGTTAAAACACAAGCTCAAGCTTATGTTAAACAAAAATTGGCTGCTGCAGCGAAGAAAGATCCTAGTTTAATGACTAATAAGACCAAAATGACAGCTTTGAGTAAACAATATGCGCAAGAATTTCAAACGCAATTGATTAAAAAAGCAGTTGGTCAATAAACTGTGTGACAACAACTAAATGTTCCAAATAGACTTTTGAGAAATTTCTCAAAAGTCTATTTTTTTGGATGTTTTCTTGTGTTTTAACATCAATTCGGTTACACTCGAATTAAATTAAATCAGATTATCATCGCAAAGGGGAGCTCTAAATAGCTGAGAGTGATTAAGTTCAGACCCTTGGAACCTGTTTGTTAGTACAAGCGTAGGAATTGTGATGAGTGGTAGACACTCTTTTTTGCGAGATAGTTAAAAAGGAGTGTTTTTTGATGTCAAAAAATAAGTTACAAACGTTGGTTGAAGGTGCAATCATCGTGGCGCTAGCCATGGCTTTGTCGTATATTCCTCACAGTTTAGGAATTTCCTCAATTGAGATTTTGTATGGAGTAGTTCCTTTGTGTTTATATTCTTGGCGCCGGGGTGTTAAAGCCGGCATTATCGCTGGTATTGTGTGGGGATTATTGGATTTGATTTTACGAGGCTTAAGTAGTGGTTCGGTTTTAAATGTGTGGCAAGGAATATTGGAATATCCTGTGGCCTTTGGGGTCTTAGGCTTAGCCGGTCTTTGGGCGCCTGTGATTGAGCAGCGAATTCAACAACACCGATCGATTTTGCCAGCAGTATTAGTTAGCAGTAGTGTTGCATTATTTATCAAATACTTTTGTCATTTTGTGGCGGGCGTCTTGGTGTGGGGTTCTTATGCTCCCAAAGCATTTAATCCGTGGACATGGTCGTTATTAGTTAATGGTGGTAGTGCAGTTGCCAGTTTAGTTTTTGCGTTAATCGTCTTTGGCTGTTTAAAAAATATTTTAGTTAAATTATTAAATTTAAAAATAAAATAAATTAAAGATAGTCATTTGAGCTTAATTTCTTTATAATGTTATTGAAAACGTTTATAAAGAGGGGTGCTCTGAATGTACTATGTAGTAATGCAATCGCATGATATCCGTGATAATCTAGCCACTGAGCAGTATTTAATGAATAATAAGGATTTTGATGAACCACTAGTATTGTTTTATATTGAAAGTCCTTGTATTATTGTTGGTCATAATCAAAACACAATTGAAGAATTGAATAACGACTATGTCCGTCAACATCAAATCACGGTTACTCGACGACTTTCGGGGGGCGGCGCAGTATATCAAGATTTAGGTAATCTTTGTTTTAGTTTTGTAGTTGATGCAAAAGATGAAAAGTTTGGTGACTTTAAAAAAATAACCCAACCGCTGGTTGACGCCTTACACCGCTTAGGGGCAACTGGGGCACAAGTTTCCGGGCGCAATGATATTTTAATAGACGGTAAAAAGTTTTCGGGCAATGCCATGTATACCAAGAATGGCAAAACTTTCTCACATGGTACTTTATCGTATGATGTCGATTTAGACGTCTTGACAAAAGCCTTGCATGTACCAAAAGATAAGATTGCTTCTAAAGGTATTAAGTCGGTGCGCAGTCGGGTAACGAATATTCGGCCGTATTTAGATGCACAGTATCAAAATTTAACGACGGAACAATTTCGCGATATTTTGTTATTAAGTCTCTTTCAAGCTGATGATTTAGCGGACATTAAAGATCATGAATACCAAATTACCGCCCAAGACCAGCAAGCAATTGCGCAATTAAAAACAGACATTTACGCTAATTGGGATTGGGTGTACGGCAAATCACCCGAGTTTACCGTGAAGAATCGCCAACACTTTGAGATGGGGACCATTGATGCACGGTTTGTCATTGAGCAAGGCAAGATTAGTCAAGCTAAGTTTTACGGTGATTTCTTTGGTACACAAGATGTTGAACAATTAGAACAACAACTTCAAGGTGTGACTTATGATTATGATCATCTTGCTCAAAAATTACAAACGATTGATTTAGACCAGTATTTTACCGGTATTAAAGCAGCTGATTTGATCAATCTAGTGACACCTTAAAAATCTTTTCCAAAGGAGTGCAGGACCGTGTATTATTTTTGCATGCCAGCACAAGATATTCGTGAAAATCTGGCAACCGAACAATATTTAATGAACAATAAGGACTTTGATGAACCATTGGTTTTGTTCTATATTCAAAAACCGTGTATTATTGTGGGACGCAATCAAAATACTTTGGAAGAATTAAACTTAGATTACGTGAAAGCACACCAAATTACGGTCACCCGACGGCTTTCGGGTGGTGGCGCCGTGTATGATGACTTAGGTAACGTCTCTTTTAGTTTTGTGATTAATGCGCAAGATGAGCGGTTTGGTGATTTTCAAAAAATGACCCAACCGATTGTAGCAGCTCTACAGCGGATGGGAGCCACAGGAGTAGAAGTTTCTGGGCGCAATGATTTATTAATTGCTGGTAAAAAGTTTTCCGGCAATGCCATGTATACTAAAAATGGCAAAACTTTCTCGCACGGGACGTTGACTTATGATGTGGACTTAGATGTTTTGAGCCAAGCACTCAAGGTGGCGCCTGATAAAATTGCGTCTAAGGGTATTAAGTCAGTCCGCAGTCGCGTGACGAATTTGAAACCTTATTTGGCACCTGAATATCAAAACTTAACTATTGAACAGTTCCGCGATGCTTTATTGTTGAGTCTGTTTGAAGCACGAGACTTAGCAGACATCAAGGATAAAGAGTATCACTTGAACGCTCAAGATCAGGCGGGGATTGCCCAACTAAACCAAGAATTATATTCCAATTGGGATTGGGTTTATGGACAATCGCCACAATTTACCATTCAAAAGTGTCAGCATTTTAATGCGGGGACCATTGATGCGCGGTTATTGATTGACCATGGGAAAATTGCTCAAATTAAGTTTTATGGAGATTTCTTTGGCCAACAAGATGTTAGTGAATTACCAGCATATTTAGTTGGCATTGACTATACGGAATCAGCTTTAACGCAGGCCTTAGCTTCGGTTGATGTGGATCAATATTTTACCAATTTTACGGCACAGCAATTAGTTGATTTGTTAAAGCCATGAAAGATTAGAACAAAAGTCGTTGCAATTCCCGCAGCATTCTTTGGGTTCCAGTTTCTAACAATTAAAAAACAGCTAGCAATAGTTTGGACTAAGGCTAGCTGTTTTTTTCTGCTTAGAATTTAATTCTTGGAGTCAGTTCGATGCGTTAATTTAAATTTTGTCCACGGTTTGATGAAGTCCAACAAGAATAGTTCTTCCGGTTTTAATTGTCCGACTTTATTTTTACGTGAATCTTGATGAGGCTCTAAAGCAATTTGCAGTTCATTTTTATAAACACCAAAGTTATCATTGCCGATTAAAACATCGCCACGTTGGAAAACTTGGTCATTATCATGCGGTGGATTGGCTACAGCTTGATAGGTAACGCGCGGCATAGTGGAACGAATGACTAATTGATTAATATCACCGCGCCGAAAATGTTGTGGCTTGAACATGATGTCTGCTTCAACCGGATTAACAGTATCATTTAACTCCAAGTCAAATTCTAATTGATAGCGATCAGTTTGGGCTAAGGCTTGCAACTCACTTTCACTAGCGTAAGCATTGCCGATAATCACGTCGTCAATCATTTGGGAGGCAAATAAGTGCTTGGCTTGCACAGCAATAGGTAATTTTCGATCCATTTCTAAAGTTGGTAAGCCATCGTTGACATTCCACGGCCCTTGGTCGCCCACATGACTTGCCACAAAGGCGGCAGTATGAATCCCAGCTTTTTTGAAGCGTCGATTACACTCCATAAAATAATCATAGGGTAAACCAGTTCCTATTTGCGGATAAAAATTGTGACAGCCATAGATAAAGGGCGTATTGGCTTGAAAACTTAAAATATTATTTAAGTAATCAACATTATTACTGAGGTTCAGTTCAATAATTAAGCCGTAAGGGTTATAGGACAGCATGGCTTCAGTGGCTCCATCAAAAGCTTGATCCAACCTGATGCCCGCTGCATGTAATTCAGCAAAAAATGATAAATCATCGTAAGAAATATTCAATTCATCAAAGATGTTAGGAGCGACGTCAATAATGGTTTGATAACCGAGCTTGTTACCCACGTCAATAATTTTTTGAAATTTAGCTTTAGTTTGTTCCGGAGAACCGGTAACTTCTAACATACTCATGAAAATTCGGGAAAAGCCGTATTTGTGTCCCAATTCTAAGTATTTTTTATCTTCTGCAAAATTGCTATGATCTGGATAAATCGATAGTCCTAATTGTCGTTTTGTCATAATAAACTCCTTTAGCAAATTCATCAGCGAGCAAATTCTTGGGCATTGTGTTAACTAATTAATTAAATTGTAATTTTAGTTTAACTGAATGAGCCTAATTTGCAAGAATGACGGAAAAAGATATTTTTCTTTGAGAAACGTGTTTCTGATTTTTTACCACATAATCTTGATTTTTAGAAACAAAATAGTAAAATGTTTCTTGTAAGCGTTACATAAAAACGTTTTTATAAATTGGGAGGCTGTTTGATGACTAACAAGAAACAATTACGACCAGATTTTTTGTGGGGAGGCGCTGTAGCAGCGCATCAATTAGAAGGTGGCTGGCAAGCAGGTCATAAAGGTGTGAGTGTTGCCGATATTATGACGGCTGGCGCTAATGGTGTTCCCCGGCAAATTACCGATGGTGTTAAAGACGGGCTGTACTATCCTAATCACGAAGCCATTGATTTTTACGACCGTTATCCGGAAGATATTAAATTGTTTGCCGAAATGGGTTTTAAATGTTTTCGGACGTCAATTGCATGGACGCGCATTTTTCCTAATGGCGATGAAAAAGAACCTAATGAAGCAGGATTGAAGTTTTACGATGACTTATTTGATGAATGCTTAAAGTATAACATTGAACCGGTCATTACGTTATCACATTTTGAAATGCCATATCATCTAGTTACCGAATATGGTGGATGGCGCAGCCGTAAGGTGATTGATTTCTTCTTGAATTTTGCTGAGACTGTCTTTAAGCGCTACCAAAATAAAGTTAAATATTGGATGACTTTTAATGAGATCAATAATCAAACCGATTACAAAAATGATTTTTCGATGATGACTAATTCCGGGTTGCTAAAACGTCCGGGTGAAAATATGGAACAGACCATGTATCAAGCCGCGCACTATGAGTTGGTGGCGAGTGCGAAAGCGGTCCAAATCGGACATCAAATTAATCCGGACTTTCAAATTGGTTCGATGATCGCGATGGTGCCGTTATATCCAGCTAGTCCTAAACCAGCGGATATGTTAAAAGCCCAACGGGCGAATGAAGCGCGGTATTGGTTTGAAGATGTGCAATCTAATGGTCGTTATCCGCATTGGCTTCGGACTTATCAAGCTAATCAAGGCTGGGAGATGGATATTACCGCTGAAGACTTAGCAACTTTGGCACAAGGCACCGTTGATTATATTGGCTTTAGCTATTATATGTCCCGGGCTGTTCAGGCCAAAGACCATGAACCAGTTAATTATCATTATGATGAAGACCAAGATGGAACTCCTAATCCGTATGTCAAGGCCTCTGAGTGGGGCTGGCAAATTGACCCTGAGGGTTTGCGTTACGCCATGAATTGGTTAGCAGATCGGTACAATAAACCGCAATTTATTGTAGAAAATGGTTTTGGCGCGGTTGATCAAAAAGAAGCTGATGGTTCAGTCCATGATCAATACCGGATTGATTATTTGCGCGCACATATTGAACAAATGAAGTTAGCCGTCGAAGAAGATGGGATTGATTTAATGGGTTATACACCATGGGGTTGCATTGACTTGGTTTCTGCGGGGACAGGACAAATGTCTAAGCGTTATGGCTTTATCTATGTGGATAAAGATGATGAAGGTAACGGCACTTTGGAACGCTCGAAAAAAGATTCCTTTGCTTGGTATCAAAAAGTCATTGCATCTAACGGCGAAGATTTAGCTTAAAAAGGGGGCAGTTAAAATGGCTGAAGAAAAGTCTAAAAATAGTTTTTTAACGACTAAACTGATTCCATTTTTCCAAAGAATATCGTCAGCACGGCATATGGTAGCTTTACGTGATGGGATGGCAGCTGCGATTCCAATGATTATCATTGGTTCAATCTTCATGATTATTGCGCAATTTCCGATTAAGGGTTATTTAGCTTTTATGGCGCATACTTTTGGACCAAATTGGGCAAATGTGGCCCAGTATATCACTAATGCATCGTTTCATATTATGGGGTTAATCGCTGTCGCCGGGATTTCGTATAACTTAGCACGCAGTTATAAAGTTGATGCTTTTTCAGCGATGATCGTTTCTATTGGAGCCTATATTTTAACCATTCCGCTGAAAACGGATAAAGCTGGTAATTTGTGGGTACCATTAAAAGAACTGGATTCCTCAGGTTTATTTATTGCGATTTTAGTCGGTTTATTTATTACTGATTTATATGTCTGGATTATTCATAAGAACTGGACGATTAAGATGCCCGCGAGTGTGCCACCGGCCATCAGTAATTCATTCTCGTCATTGATTCCGGGCGCGATTTCGTTACTAGTTGTGTGGGTCATTCGCTTGGGAATTGAAGCTACGCCAATGAAGAGTATTCCTAATGTGATTACCTTCTTCTTACAGGATCCGTTGAGTCATTTGAGTAATACTTTACCGGGAGCACTAGTTGCAGAAGGTTTAGTCTGCATTTTGTGGATCTTTGGGATTCACGGTTCCAATACGGTGGCTGGCGTGATGCAACCTATTTGGTTAGCTGCGATGGCCCAAAATTCGGCTGCTTTAAAAGCTGGCCATGCTTTACCAAATATTGTTACACAACAATTTTTTGATAACTTTGTTCACATGGGTGGTTCTGGCGCCACGATTGGTTTAGCGTTGATGATTGCCTTTATGTCCAAGAGTAAAGAGTATAAGACCTTGGGTGAATTAGTCGTTGGACCTGCGATCTTTAATGTTAACGAACCGATTATCTTTGGTTTACCAATTGTCATGAACTATAAGATGGTCATTCCGTTTATTGCAGCACCGTTAACGAATGTTACCGTGACCTATTTAACTATGAAATGGGGTTGGGTTGCTAAAACGATGGGTGTCATGGTACCTTGGACCACACCACCGATTATGTCAGGTTATTTAGCTACTGGTCATATTTCAGGAGCAGTCTTACAAATTGTCAATATTGTCTTAGATACTTTGATTTACTTCTTCTTCTTTAAGAGCATGGATAATCAAAAAGTAAAAGAAGAAAAAGCAGCGCAAAATGCCTAGATTAGTGGTTTAATATAAGTAAGTAAAAGATTAAAGGAGAATTTAATTATGAGTAAAAAGACGATTATGTTAGTATGTGCCGCCGGCATGTCCACGAGTTTATTAGTTAGCAAGATGCAAAAAGCTGCTGAAGAAAAGGGCGTTGAAGCTAATATCTTTGCAACCGCTGCTGCAGATGCAGATTCCAAAATGGAAACCGAAAACCCAGATGTTTTGATGTTGGGACCGCAAGTTAGCTACATGTTAGATGATTTTAAAAAGCGGGTTTCCATTCCAGTCGAAGTCATCAATATGCAAGACTACGGTATGATGAACGGACCGAAAGTTTTAGATGAAGCTTTAAGTTTAATTCAGGAATAAAGGATATTTAATTAATGAACGAAGAAGAAAATTTACAAACAGTTATGGGTCTCATCATGAATGGTGGTAATGCCAAAGGTGCTGCTTTTGAAGCCATTAAAGCCGCTAAGGTGAATGATTTTGCTACTGCGGAAGCCAAGCTGAAAGAAGCGGACAAATTTTTAGCAGAAGCCCATAACGCACAAACGGGCATGTTAACTAAAGAAGCTAGTGGTGAACATGAGCAAGTGACGCTATTAATGGTTCATGGTCAAGATCATATCATGAATGCGATCACTTTTCGCGATTTAGCAGGAGAAATTGTTGATTTATATAAGCAATTAGCTGCTAAATAAGAATGATGCAATAATTAATTAAGACGTGGTTGAGACAAAAGCTGAGGTTAACTTTTGTCATGACTACGTCTTTTTTTAAAAAAGGAGTTGTTCAACAAGTCATTGGCACAATTAACAGCGACGCAAAAAAGAATTTATCGGTATATTAAAGTTCATAAGGAGCAAGTCAAAGATTACAGTTTGCGTCATTTGGCTGCTAAACTAGGGGTGGCGCCGGCCTCAGTCTTACGGACAATTAATCGTTTAGGTTATCAGCATTATTATGAATTTTGCCAGCAATTACAGCAAGAAGTAGCTGGTCAAGGCTTGGTAGATGATATTACCTATCAAGCGCACGATTATTTTTCCCATATTGAAAACTATGACCAAAAGATTCAGCAGTTTAAAACATTGTTTGATCCGGCGACGATTTTTGTTTTTCTCGGTGTAGGGACTTCCGGTGATTTGGCTAGTTACGGGGCGCGGCAATTTGTGAATAATGGGCGTGAAGCTTACGTGATTGCTGATCCTTTTTATCCTATTCAACTGGGACATGCGGCTATGAATAATCATGTGGTGATGATTTTATCGGTGAGTGGTGAAACTGAGCAAATGCTGGAGCAGGCGACGAGTTTTCATGATCAAAAGGCAACCTTGGTTAGTATTACCAATGATGACCATAATTCCTTAACTACTTTAGCGGATTTAAATTTTTCCTACCATATTAATAGTCGTATTATTGGCCAATCGGTGAACCTCACCAGTCAAGTCCCCGTGGTTTACTTGTTAGAGCGTTTGGCCCAAGTTGTTCATTGTTAAAACAGTTGGAACTAAAAAAGAAGTGTTCGCAGTCAATGCGAACACTTCTTTTGGTTGAAGTCATATTTCAAATACTTAACTTTTTTATTGTTTAGCTAATTGGGATTCTTCAAAGCGTTTATTGCCTCTGTATAATTCCACAATCGTCCAAACTAATAAAGCTAAAACTAAGACAATTAAGATCCAAGCAATCACGTTGGCTTGGGTTAATTGCGCAGCTGTTGGATTATCACCGTAGAAACCGGCGATGGAATCTGGTAAACCTTTCAAGTTCAAGAAAGTTAAACCAATAACCGAAATCCAACCTAACACTTTGACCCAAAGTGAGTTTTTGAACCGGGTTCCCATTTCTACCTTACTATCGGTAAACATTAATAACGGTAGCATGGAGAATGGTAAGGCAAAGGCTAAGAAGACCTGTGAATTATTCATTAAGTCGTTTAACGCGGCGTGCTGTTTAATGGGGCTTTGACCACTAGTCATCAAGACGCAGAAGAGGACCGGAATCACGGAAATAACCCGGGTTACTAAACGCCGTAACCACAGTGGCATCTTCATGTGCACGAAACCTTCCATGATAACCTGACCAGTTAAAGTACCAGTGATGGTCGAATTTTGACCAGAAGCTAACAAAGCGACCGCAAATAAGGTAGATAAAACGCCTGTTTTGGCAATGGAGATTAAAATGCCGTTACTTAATTTGGAAGTATCGGATAAAGCTTGATATAAACCAAAGAATGATGGATCTTTGACAGCGCCAGTCTTAAAGACTGCGACACCAGTGATTAATAACAACGCATTAACAAAGAAGGCAAAGGTTAATTGAATGTTAGAATCCCAAGCAGAGAATTTCACAGCATCAGCGACTTCGTCGGGATTGTTGTGATCAATTTTCCGTGTTTGCGAAATTGAAGAATGCAAATACAAATTATGTGGCATAACTGTCGCCCCAATAATTCCTAAAGCACCTTGTAACGGACTCATACCATTAACAACAGGATGTGAAGAAAAGGCTTGAGCTGAAGGAACTAATCCCTTCAAAACGCCACCCCAATTGGGATCAGATAAAGCTACTTGATAAACGAAGATGACCAAGATTACTAAAATTAAGGCCACAACAATCGCTTCAATTTTTCGAAAACCAATTTTAGTCAATAACAGCAGGACTAAAACATCCAGGACGGTAATGAAAACGGCGATGACTAACGGAATATTAAACAGGAGATATAAAGCAATCGCGGCCCCAATAACTTCCGCAATATCCGTCGCCATAATCGCTAACTCCGTTAAAATCCAGAGAATGACACCAAGCGATTTACTTGTCCGAGCGCGAATTGCTTGCGCTAAGTCCATTTGCGTCACAATGCCAAGTTTAGCGGCCATGTACTGTAAAAGCATGGCAATTAAACTTGAAATTAAGATGATGGACATTAATAAATATTGGAAATTCTGACCACCAGTAATAGATGTGGACCAATTACCGGGATCCATATAACCGACAGCAACTAAGGCTCCAGGACCAGAATAAGCAAATAATGTGCGCCAAAAGCCTTTGCCATGGGGAACTTCAACGGTACTGTTGATTTCCTCCAAGGAAGGACCATTGGCATATTCAATTAAATGGTGTTTTTTCTTTGTATTTTCAACCAAAAGAATTCCTCCTCATGTTTTTCCAAAAAACAATGATACTCCTACTTTCGCCAAAATTAAACCTTAAATTAGGTGAACTTAAAAAACATTTTCTTTGCTATTTTCTGAAAAGGGTTTAATAATGAGGGGGAAAATAAGTCGAGGTTAGTAACTAGCAATAATTTTGTGGCGAGTAGTTGCCTTAATTATCAAGGATTTGCGGGCGTTTAACTAATAAAACTGTTTTAATTTGTTTGTTTGAAAGAAGCGATGGCAATGGCTGATTCAATCCATTTATCCAAAAGTGCGCATTGGTGGTTTGTGGCCACGTTATTAGCAGGAACTTTTACGATGTCCATCAGTCAGTCTTCCTTGTCAACAGCGTATCCGACTTTAATGCATTATTTTGCGGTGCCGGCAACCACTATTCAATGGTTGACTACCGGTTTTATGTTGGTGATGACGGTGATGATTCCAGTGAGCCCGTGGTTGTTGGCTAATGTAGCTTTTAAAAAATTATTTATGAGCTTATTAGCCATTTTTGATGTGGGCACCATGATCATTATCTGGGCGCCAACGTTTGGTTTAATGTTATTCGGACGCATTCTGGAAGCGATGGCTGTGGGTGTTTTATTCCCTGCCTATCAAACGGTGCTCTTAAAAATTACACCACCCAAGCGGCGTGGCAGCGTGATGGGGACCGCGGGCTTAGTTATGGGATCAGCATTAGCTATTGGACCGATTATTTCGGGGATTGTGTTACGCTTTTTTACTTGGCAAGTGGTCTTCATTTGTTTTGCCTTCATTATTACGGTGGTCTTAGTCCTCTCTTTAGTTACGATCACGAGCCCCTTAGTTTTACAACCGACAAAACTGGATTTCATCTCTGCTCTTTCAACCGTGAATTTTATTGGCTTTTTATATATTTTAACTAAGTGGGGGCAAAGTAAGCAGTGGACCTTTAGTTTAAGTGTGATTTTAATTTTGAGCAGTCTGGGCTTAGCACTTTTTATTTGGCGACAATTGACTAGCTTGCACCCCATGCTAGAATTGCGGGTCTTGAAACAAATTAATTTTGATTGGGCAGTATTATTAACGGGGATTTCTTATATTGCCTTAATCGTGGTAACGATTATTTTTCCGTTGTATTACCAAAACATCTTGCATTTAACGGCCTTTACTTCGGGAATGGCGTTAGTTCCAGGAGCGGTGTTGTTAAGTCTCTTGAACCCCTTAACCGGAAAATTAGCGGATCATTGGGGCTTTAAAGTAACGTTGTTATTAGGAATGAGTATGATTACTGGCGGTTGGTTACTATTATTTGTGTTGCAGCAACGGTTAAATTTAGGTTGGTTAATGATTTTGGCAGCGCTGATTGAAGGTGGCAATGCCTTTGTAATGATGCCGGCGGTGACCTTGGGAGCCGATGTGTTGCCTCAAAAATATATTGCGCATGGTACGGCGGTCATTACCACCGCACGACAAATCTTAGGCTCTTTTGGCGTCACGTTAGCCACACTTTTATTGGCGTTACCCGCCAATGGTGCGACGTTAGTTCTGCGGCAACAACGACAATTCCATTTGGTCTTTGGGGTATTTTTCGCAATTAGTTTATTCGGATTAGTGATAGCGTGTTTGATTAAAAATCAGCACGGCCGGTAGTCAGACAGCAAAAAAGTCCAAAATTACTGGTCAAACATTGCGATAATTTGACAGTAACTTTGGACCTTTTTTTAATTTTAATTATTAAAATTCTTCATATTCAGCGGGATCCTGATTCTTGAGTCGCCCATCAGGTCGGTCTAAATTAGTAATTGTCTGCATTTGTGCAGGAGTTAATTCAAAATCAAAGACCTGCAAATTTTCCTGCTGCCGACTAAAATGTGTAGCTTTTGGAATCGGCAAGACGCCGAGTTGAATTTCCCAGCGTAAAATCACTTGCGCGACACTTTTTCCTAAATCTTGCGCAATACCTTGAATAATGGGGTCGGATAACATAGAACTAGCACGGCCGATCGGACTCCAAGCCCAAGTGATGATTTGATGTTGATCATCGTAGTGCCGTAATGTGGCTTCAGAGAAATAAGGATGCAATTCAATTTGATTAACTGCTGGTTTGACGTTAGTTTCGGCAATTAAACGGTCAATATGCTCTGGTAAAAAGTTAGACACGCCAATTGTTTTGATTAAACCCATTTGCTGAGCTGTAATTAAGGCTTGCCAAGCTTCGACATAGAGGTCTTCTTTAGGATTAGGCCAATGAATTAAGTACAGGTCATAGTAGTCTAAACCGGCACGATAAAGCGATTCTTGAATTGTTTGAAGTGCTTCTTGGTAGCGATGGTGTCGTCCGGGTAATTTAGAAGAAACAATAATTTGCGAGCGTTGCAAGCCGCTTTGCTTAATGGCTTGACCGACAGCGCCTTCATTTTCGTAATTAAAAGCTGTATCTAAGAGCCGATAGCCGGCATTTAAGGCACTGGTAATGGCATTGACGCCTGTTGCGCCATTTAATTTGTAAGTTCCAAAGCCAATCTGTGGTAAAATTAAGCCATCATAAGTGGTGCGGGTAGGAATTTTCATAAGGAACCTCCTTTAATATTAAAACCACTGTTGTTACATGTTAATGATCTGGTACAAAAAGCCAGATTTTTGCGAACTTTTGGTTTGCGAGTTCTTACTTAAATGTTATCATATTTAAGTTTAGAAGCAATTCATTGAGATTGGGACAAATGGAGTACCATCAGAAAAATGTTCGTGTAAATTGACGAAAAATTTTTGTAGTTCCAGCTTATTTGCTTTCACAAATTAACTAATTGGGGGACACTATGCTAAACGATTGGCTACTAATCTTAATTGATATCTTTTTTGTAGCGATGCTACTAAATAATTTGTATTGGCAATCTCAGATTGTGGTACATGCTAAATATAAAATTTCCAGTTTAATTATTGCGGTGATTTTTGGAGTCTGGGTTCTATCTATGCCGGAAGATTCGTGGTGGTACGTGGTAATGGTGGCTGCCTTTTTAACAGTGACCTTAATGCAAGGTACTGGCGGTATGGCGCAAAAGCGCTTAGTGACCAGCGGCTTTTTTTCCAATTCACTGAGTTATCAAAAATTGACTCATGTAACACTGATTCCGGTAGAATTGCCTAATGCCCCTGTGCAAGTAATTTCGATTTTTACCGTGGCTAATCGGCAAAATATTCAAATGACGTTTAAACAGTCGGTCGCCCAACTACAACAAGAGTTAAAAGCAGTTTTACCACAGAATATCGAAGTCGAAATTGCCCACATGTAGGTAGTTTGCGGACAAAAATTAAATATAATAAAAAACCTTGTTTCTAGATAATTTTCTGAAAAACAAGGTTTTTTGTAATACATAATTATTTATAAAATTGGTGACAGTAAGCGTGAGAAAAGTTGTTTAAAGCGGAGCCAGTAAGACTGTTGCTGAATGATTTCGGGGGTCAACAAGGTGCTGTGTTTTAAATCTTCTTGAAAGATCTCCGTTAGCTGTTGGCTGACCTGAGTATCGTAAAAGAAGGCATCTGCTTCAAAGTTGAGGCTATAGCTTCGGTAGTCTTGGTTCATTGAACCAATAGCGCTGACTTGATTGTCAAAAACAGCCGTTTTGGCATGCATAAAACCATTATTATAATTATAAACTTCAATATTGTGCTCGCTTAATAAATTGGCATAAAATTGTGTAGCTCGAAAAATAAAGGGATGATCTGGTTTGTCGGGGATGATGATTTTAATTTTAATACCGGAGCGTGCGGCCACTAAGAGGGCGTCAATCATTGGTTCATCCGGAATTAAGTAGGGCGTTTGGATTAAAATGCTTTCTTTGGCACTCATGACTAAACTCATGAACCCACCCTTGAGCGTGTCAAAATTACTGTCGGGACCATCAGAAACGATTTGAATCGGGGTAATGTGCTGGGGCTGTTTGATTTGCGTGGGAAAATATTTTTCCTGAAATAAAATCTTTTCGTGGTGGCGATCGACGGAAGCGTTCCAGTCTAAAACAAAGCGTTCTTGTAAAGATAACGCGGCATAACCGTAAATACGCACATGAGTATCGCGCCAATAACCAAACTTGGGTTTGAGGCCAAGATATTGATTGCCAATATTAAAGCCGCCCGTCCAACCAATGCGCCCATCAATGACAACGATTTTGCGGTGCAAATGGTAGTTTAAACGGTACTTAGCAATGGCATTTTGTGAAGTGATAAAGGGCATGACTTGCCCCCCAGCGGCAACTAGTGGTTGAAAGAACTTTTTGTTGGCCCCGGGAGACCCCCAGCGATCGTAAATCACGCGTACTTCAACGCCAGCTTGAGCTTTTTGAGTCAGAATATCTAAGACTTGGCGCCCTAACTCATCATTAAAAAAAGAATAGTATTCTAAATGAATGGTTTCTTGGGCATTACGCAAATCCTGTTCTAACGCGGCGAATTTGGCGTGACCATCGGTAAAAATCTGGGGATCATTATGGATTGTCACAGGAACATCATCATTATGATTAAAGTAATCGATTTGACGTTGGGCAAGTAAAGTCGTATCGCTGGGGGTTAACGGGCGCTTTTGCTCGCTACTCTGGTTGACCATCTGCTTCAATCGATCAAGCCCAATATGTTCGGCATTACTAATGGCAAAGAGGTTTTCTTGGGCAATCCCGCGGCCGAAGAAAGCAAAAATTAAAAAGCCAATGACAGGTAATAAAATTAAGACAATCAACCACGCTAAAGTGGTGGGAATACTACGCCGCCGGTGAAACACGGTAATAATGGCGGCAATCGTGTTAAGTAATAAAATTAAACTCAAAATTAAAAAAAAGATACGCATGAACCTACTCCTCAAAAAGGTTTAATGATTAAAAAATTGTTGAACTTGTGTCGCATTCTTGGATGACGGCGTGACTTGGACTGCCTGGTTGGAAAATTGCACGTGAATTAACTGTTTTAAGCGTGTCAAAATTTCTTCAGGCACAGCTTGCTTAAAGTTTAAATCTAAAGTTAGTGGCGTGGTTGCAAAATGACTTAACGTGATCAGTCCTAAAATGGTGGCTGACTGTTTGGCTGTAACGCCCCAGATGACGGCCTGATTAGCCATCGTCTGTTGCATAGCGTGATTAATGATGTGTGCGGACTCGGGTAAGTCCACGGCCAAAAATTTTTGTAGTTCTTGACCAGATAAGTAACTGAGAAAATCCAGTTGATAATGGGCGGTGATTATGGGGTGTAAGTTATTAACTTGTGGCAAATTAATCCTCCTTAGTTGTAGTGAATTCGGGATAAATAAAATTATTAATCTTGTTGAGCACGTCTTCGTCATCATGCATTTGCGAATGTTCGCCACTCACGCCTAAGGCACTGTATTCTTGAAACTCCTGGACGTGATTTTGTAAAAGGTATTTAATGGAGCGCGCAGAACTCACGGACACATACTTGTCTGTGTTGGATGCGTCATTGATGTTACCATAAATATTTAAAACCCGTGCTGTTTTAGGAAACTTAAAACGATTCAAATACATCCATAAGTATTTGGGCGTCATAAAAGCGGGTTTGCCGGAAACTGCTAAAGGGTTAATATTAGGTAAATCACCAAACGCGACTAAGCCGTCAAACGGACCGGCAATCAGTGCCAAGCGATTGATATTGGGTAAGGGACGATTGTAAGTGTTAATTAGATAGGAAACTAAGGCCACGGAACCCAGTGAATGTCCAATAGCATTATACTGTTGAAAGTGATAACGTTGGTATAAGTCGCTTAAGATTTGATTAAACCAACGTTCCATCGTGCTGGACGGGATCCAGCGATCTTTAAAAATTAATTGGACAATTGGATATTTGGCGGTGGACCAGTAACCAGAATAATGGATCTTACTCTGCCAATCCACCGTGGCACGCAAAAAAACGGGTGAACCAGTCATTTTTTGCGCCGAACCGACCATTTTTTCCGTGGTATAATTACCACCACGAAAGCCATGAAGATAAAAAGTGGGGATTTGTTCAGTGCTCGAATCAACGGAAACTCGTTCGTCTAATTTACAGATGGGAATAGTTGCGGTCTGATGCTTGGAAGAATGCCAAAGTTTCATGGAGATAGTGCCTCTTACTAGCTAAAGTTAACTATTAAATATGATACAGGTTCTAAACTAGTAATTCTAGGTTCAAGGAGAAATTATGCCAAAATATTATGCAGTTAAAAAGGGTCGAAAGCCGGGAATTTATCACGATTGGCCCGATTGCCAAAAACAAGTTCAAGGTTTCAAAGGGGCAATTTTCAAAAGTTTTCCTACTTTAAAACAAGCCCAAACATTTATGGTTGCGCAGACGGCCACGGCCACTGCTACTAAAAAAGCGCCAAACTGGACGGCGCAAGTGACAATGTATACTGATGGTGGCACGCGTAATACGGGCAATGTCTTAGGTGGTCATGTCAAAGCTAGCGATAAAGCCGCGTGGGCGTACTTAATTCAAAGTGCAGGAAAAGAATTTTCTGGCACTCAGGGTTGTTTAGGGGCAACCAATAATCAAATGGAACTAACCGCGCTGCAAATGGGCTTGCAGCGCTTAGTGGATTTACAATTCAATAGGTTAAAAATTGCAGTTGTGATGGATTCTAAATATGTTTTAAATGCTATTAATCAAAAGTGGTTAGCGGGGTGGCAACGCCGTGGCTGGAAAAAAGCATCCGGCGAAACGGTCTTAAATGTCGAGTTGTGGCAGCAAATTGCCGCCTTATTACCTCAGTTTCCTCAAATTAAATTTGTATGGACAAAAGGACACGCGGATAATGCCGGTAATGTCTTTGTTGACGAGCTGTTAAATCGGACAATGGATCAGATGTAAGCTAGAAGTAAAAATTGTTGATGTCTTAGATATTCAGCTTGAAACCAGGGTCAAGTTCACGTTATGTTAAAGGATGTAAGGGGGGAAATTAAATGAAAAATGTAAATGAGTTTAGAAATTTAAGTAATAATGAATTAAATAGTGTTATTGGGGGAAAGAAAAATATGTGGCATGATTTATGGGTAGGATTTAAGCCATTATTTAAATCTTTTACTAATTAATACTATTTAATAATTAACGCTGATGAATTTTTTATTGGCGTTTTTAATTTATATAAGTTGAAAATAAACCCTTGTGGGGGTCAGAAATAGCTTTAGCGTTAAAAACTCCCTTTCGATATAATAGTTTTTGGCTACCAACCAATACTGTTATCGAAAGGGAGTTTTTCTAATCTTGAAACAAGATATTAATAGCCTAGCACATACAAGATGGAATTGTAAGTATCACATTATTTTTAACCTAAATATCGTCGAAAAGTAATCTATGGAGAATTACGGCCAGACATTTGTCTTAATCTTAAGGCGTTTGTGTGAATTAAAAGAATTGGAAATTATTGAAGCACATGCGACGCCAGATTATATTCACATGTTAGTGAAAATACTACTTAAAAAGTAAGAACAAATAAAAATCACGAGTAGTAGCAGTTGGTAGTGTGTTGACTGGGGCTTTAAAGGGACTTTTTGCGTCGGGTGAGAGCCCTTTTAGGGCTAAATAAAAAAGCCACCAGCTCAGCTAGTGGATAATTAACTAGTATTTAAATTTAACTAGCACTATTGTATTTTTTTGACAAATAATCGGATTTATTTTTAATCCAAAGTGGATATAGGGTTAGAAGTGTTGCTAATAAAAATGTGTTTATAATAATTATTATTAGCATACTAATGGATGTTCCTAGAGTTTGCGTTGCATTGGAATCGCTTGATAATATGTTTGTGATGTAAGGGTTATTAATCAAAAGAGCAATGTTAACTATTAAAGATCCAGCAAAAGAAATTAGTAACCAAACTAGTTTTTTTTTGTTTGGAATCTTTGCCAATCAGTGAAGAAACATAAATACATAATTAAGACGATTAATGTTAACAAAGGTACAAATTTAATCTGCTGTAACTGACCAAATAAATGTAAGTAGTTTAAACATAATAACGGAATCAACAATACATATAAAAAGCTTTCCATATAGTGGTTATGGTTAGCAGTTTTCTCTTGTTTTTCATAGTGATCTAAAATCACGGCATCATCTTTAATTAAATAATCTAAGGAAAGATCAAACAAATTACTTAGATCAATTAAAGTATTAATGTCCGGAATACTGCGATTATTTTCCCAACCAGAAACAGTTTTCCTCGAAACCATTATTTTTTGTCCCAGTTGTTCTTGGGTTAAGTTCAGCTTTTGCCGATTTAATTTGATTTTCTCACCGATTGTCATCTTTATGTATACTCCTGGTTTAATTATATTAATTCGCTTACATATTTACATTATATGACAATGGTTATTAAGTTTCAGTATAAATATTCTGTTGTTTAAAATTATAGGTAGTTTTATGTCTTATTTTTAAAGATACCGGGAGTCTTTAATTATAAGTTGAATTTCTAATTAGAATATATTTGATTAGCAGGAAGTAAATAAGTTGTTAAAGATTAATAGGATATAAAAACTACGTTGATTAAAGATATACAGCATTGATAATACTGTTAGGACTAAGATAGTATATTTTTAATGGAAAACTTTGAATGTCTTAATTAAGCAGCTTGAGAGTATAACTATTTTAAAATAATATAAAGATGTCCGAAAATTAAATACTAGTTAATCAATTTACGGATATTTATATCATTAAATTTATAGTTAAGGGAGAAATTTATATGGTTGACTTTAATAAAAATAGTGCCTTTAATAATTTGTCTGAAGCTGATATGACTAATATTAATGGTGGCGGTGCATGGGGCGGAATATTGGGATTTGTCGGTAGTAATATAGCAAGTTCAGCTATAAGCCACGTTGGCAATATTTATTCTGGTTGGAAGCATGCTGGTCATAAAAGATAATTTATAATGTAATTTTAATTAATTATGGAGGAATAGTAAAATGACCCAAAACTTTAAAGTTAATAATTTTGATAAAATTGATACTGAAGCATTGAATAATATCAATGGAGGAAATTGGGAATCAAAATTTTGGTATGGAGTTGGTTATTGGTCACATGTTGCATGTAATAACAATGTTTACTACGCTCAACATTATGAACAAGGAATTAAATGGGGATAACAAAAAGCTGCTTTTGTAAGTGATTTTAATGAGCTGAAGAAATATCAATTTCTTTGGCTCGTTTTGTATTTGTAGAAATGGAGTTCATTATGATTAAAAAATTAATAAAAAGCCATTGTAATAAAAGATTAATAATAGTTATTTTATCTGTAATAAATTATTTTTGTCTGGAGCATATAAAGCAATTTTTGGATACTAATATTTTTGCTTTTATTATAGATGCTTTACTTTTACTGGCAACATTTTTGGGACTAATATATTTTATATTTGAAAAATAAAATACGCGTTGTGCTAATTATTTTTTCCAAATTATCTACAAATAAACATTGTTATAACGAATTACGCTAAATAACGGTCATGGTTGCGCTTAATATCGAATATTTGATTTCATAATCGTATATTTTGGTTTAATTTTCTGATTAACGATACCAGTTCTAATGTATTGAAATAAATCATCACATCTTTGGGTGAGACTATTAAATCTTGATCTTTCTGGTAAATCAAACAAATTTAACAAGCTTAATAAACGATAAAAACTACGTTGATTAGAGATACCAATTGTACTTGCAGACACCATTAAAGCTAATAATTGGACGTCTGATAATTTAGCCAAATGCACATTGCGGAGGTTTTGAATAGTAATAGGGACAAATTCTTGATAGAGTGGCGTTAAAATGTTAATCCAAGTTTGAATTAAAGATTGCAAGCTAAGAGATTCTTGGTTACACTTAAGTAGGTCTGACATGGCTATCACTTTCTTGTTAGAGGTAACTTAAAGTGTAGCCTAGTCAGGCTTTTTATTTCAACTATTTTTTAACTGGCACCACGCGTGATATTTATTTTCATTATTCCAAAAAGTCTCTGCCAGTGATGGAATTTGAGCAGCTATAAAAATTAAAACTTTTTTCAATATTTATTGACTCCTCGTTATTTTGTGTAGTTTGTTATTTTACTAAACTAAAAAGCGAAAAGATGCTTCCCTTTTATTAAATACTTGTATTATAGTATTGGTTAAATCAATACTATTCATCTTGTATTTTTATAAATGTTTATGAAGCCAAGAACTAACGCTATTACATCCCTTGTGTAGACCGTGGCCAATGCCGTAACCAAAGTTATAATCAGCTTTACCACCACCAGTAACACTTTGCAGTTTAATATTATCAATAATCTGAAAGTTATTCATTGGTTGTACTCCTTTCCATCAACTATTTTTATTGACGTAAGTCGTTGTAACTTACAACTTTTATTTTAATAAATATTTTTTAGAAAAGGTCGGCTTGTTTTTAACGTCTATTTTTCAATGATTAACGTTCACAAATGGCAGTCAGCAAATGTTTGTTTTTTAAACTTGTCTACGATTTTGAGTAATATTTTGTAGGATACAAATTAAAAATCATAATTAAGTAACAAGTATTGATAAGAGTCATTAGTAAAATACCAATGCACAGGCCCAAATCGAAGACGTGGTTAGTTGAAAAAGTATTAATAATATGTTGGTTAAATAACAAAATTAAAAGGTTGAAAATGAATGCCAATATACTAGAGATCATGAGACGGAACAGTAGGCGGTGTTGTTGGAATCTTTGCCAATCATCAAAAAGATAAAGATAAAATATCAAAATCACGACCATTGTTGTAAAAACAAAGCGTACCTGAGGAATCGTTCCAAAAAATTTAAAATAGTTTAGTCCTAATAATATTGGCAGTAGCCAATAAATGTATAGTTTTAAATGCTTGAAACGTGATAGTTTCTTTTCTTGCTGTTCATAATGATCTAATACTTGGGGATCGTTACGAATTAAATCATCTAAGCTCGTCTGAAAGATATCGCATAAATTGATAAGAATGTTAATGTCGGGAATACTATGGTTGTTCTCCCAGCCAGAAATAGTTTTGCGAGAAACCATAATTTTTTGTCCCAGTTGCGCTTGAGTTAATCCTTGTTGTTGACGGTAAAATTTGATTTTTTCGCCAATATTCATTGTTTGTACCCCTAAGTTTTGACTTAATAAACAATGTTTTAATTATATTACGAATTTTTCAGCTGAGCCAAATATTTCCAGGGAAATATTGCCCCAAATAAGTAGTGTCTGAGAAATGAAGCTTGTTAAATTGAAGAAAAAGTCTTTAAATGTAAGCGTATAATAAAATGCTATTTTACAGGGGGAGTTAAATTATGTTAACTTTTGGTCGTAAACCGTTATATCGTCCATTAATAATGAGTTTGTTAATAGGTGCAGTGTTTGGCTTGTTTGTTGGATCGGTTTGGAACGTGGGTTTAGGTGTCGCAGTATTTGTAGTAGTTTTTATTTTGATGATTTTAAATTATACGCGGAAAGTTGCCACGTTAGATGGTTATTTACAAGTTGATGAGCAGAGAATTTATTATTATCCTACAGCTAGTTTTGGTGAGCGGATTTCCTTAGTTTTATTGCCTTTTAAAAAACCACAAAGTGTTGCAATTGATGAGGTGTCATCTTATCAAATTCAAGGGCGCCATGATAAATTTACTGATGTTAATTTGCCACTGCCAGTTTCCACTGCTTACGGGGCTTTCTTGCCAGGAATGCTGGCTGCTAAGAATCCAATTAATTTAACGTTAACTTTAAAAAATTCGCAAACTATTACGATTGATTTATCAATTGACTATGTTTATGATCAACAAAATTTCCGGCAAAAGTTGACTGGTTTACAACCATATTTACCTGAATAAAAATTTGAACTTTTTCACTAATCTTAGTGAAGCGATTTAGTAAGTCGTTGGGTGCAATAATGTTGGATATTGTGTTAGTTGTTTTGCTTATTTCAGCGTCCAACAACCATATGTGATGAAAATTAAATTTAAAGTGTGACTTGAATGAAGTTAAGTAAACAAGTACAGTTGGCAATTGGTATTATAATTGTTTATTTTGGAGTAGATGCGTTATTGGCTCAATACGGTAACGATAACAATTTTCGCTTAGGTGTGATTAAGTTCATCTTGGCAGCTGTTTTAAGCTTAGCAATTGTTGGTATTAGACGTTTATCACAGGTTGAACCTGTTAAGGTATTGGTGACAGCTAAGTTCTCTCATAGATTGGTCTATTACTTTGTAGCTTTAATTTATATGATCTTGTACTTTTTGTTTAACGGAACAATTGTAGGGGTGGTTAATGCGCTACAAGAAAAGCCATTACAAATTTTTAATATCTTTTTGATAGCTGCTGCGGCAGGCATATTTGAAGAGTTATTAAACCGTGGCTTATTATTTGATCTGTTTTGGCAATGGAAACAAAATAGTCGCTATCGCTTATTGTGGGCGTCCGTTGGGAGTAGTGTCTGTTTTGCACTATTACACTTAATGAATTTTCTTGAGGGACAATCATTCATTTCTACCGTTCAACAAATGTTCATGGCTTTGATTATGGGATTGTTCTTAGCATATTTGCGTATTGTCTTTCATGGATTTACGTTACCTATTGTTGTACATTTTTTATTGGATTTTGCTCCAAGCATTACTGGCGTTCAGCCAGTCAATCCATGGTGGCCATTGGCGCTAGCTTTTGTTGTTTTCTTTGTGCCAATTTGTTATTTAATTTGGCGATTATCAAAATTAAAAACTCATAATATAAACAATTAATAAACTTGGAGGAAGTAATAAATGGCTCAAAAAGATGGTGCCTTTACTGGCGTTGGCATGGAGATGAAGCAAACAATCCATTCTAAGAAAAATTCTGATTTCGTTAATTTAATGTTATGGACTTTAGCAATTTGTTTAGGCAATGTAATTTTGCAGAGAAATGTAGCCCATTTGTCGATAACCAATTATCATATTTTGTTCGTAGTCCTAATTGGTGTCTACATTATTGGTGCCGTAATTTGGACAGCTTTATTTTGGAAAACTAAAGTTGCCCACACTTCAATTAAAGCTGAGAATAAAACAAAATTTTATTGGACAAACATTGGCAAAACGGTCGTATACATTATTTTTAGTATTAGTTTATTTTTGATTTTGTAATTTTACTGCAATTGATAAATCCTACTTAGCTTGTTAGCTAGGCAGGATTTTGAATGTATTTAATTATCTGAAAAGCTCTACGTGTGAACCAGCATCAATAACCAATCTGGCTTAATATGTAAATCACGCTCCGGTTTACGATTCACCCAAGTTCAATGGCAAATTATATACTTTTTCAAAATCTTCTTTTTTATAACGACTTTTAAGATGTTTTTATAGTAGCTTTTAAAGCGTCTTTCAAAATTATATTATGGATTTAAAATATTTTACTGTTTAAGTTATTTGTCATTAATATTTCCTAGGTAATAATGTCTGTCACAGATAGCTTGTACTTTGAGAAAAATGGTTTTACATTAAGTATATTAGTAGATTTTTCATTTTAATGAATGTCTAGAATCTGCTAAATTATTATTTAGCTTAATTTAAAGACAAGTTGGAGTGTGTTGATGAATCCCAAAAAACTTTATATTCCTCAAGTTGATGAAGAAGATTGTGGTGTGGCAGCTCTAGCCATGATTTTGAAAAATTATGGTTCGGAATTTTCCTTAGCGCGTTTGCGCACTTTTACTAAGACAACGAATGAAGGCACCACAGCCCTTGGCTTAAAAAAGGCCGCGGAACATTTTGACTTGGAAGTTCAAGCCGTGCAAGCTGATGCTTCGTTATTTCAAATGAAGGATGTTCCATATCCGTTTATTGCGCACGTCGTGAAAGATGAAGCCTTGGAACATTATTATGTCGTGCTCAAGGCAGAACAGAAAGGCGTGTTGATTGCTGATCCCGATCCAGATGTTGGCGTCACTAAAATGACTTACGAGCAGTTTAACCAAGAGTGGACGGGGGTGAGTTTGTTTTTTGCGCCCAAACCAACGTATCAGCCGGTGAAAGACCAACAAAAGAATTCATTGGCACAATTCTTGCCCGTAATTTTCAAGCAAAAAAAATTATTAGTCAACATTATTTTAGCCGCACTATTAGTGACGTTAATCAGTATTTTGGGATCATATTTTCTCCAAAGTTTAATTGATACATATATTCCCAATAATATGATTCACACCCTATCAATTATTGCGCTGGGTTTAGTAGTGGCTTACATCTTTCAGGCAATTTTTTCGTATGCGCAAAATTTTTTACTGGCAATTTTAGGTCAGCGGCTATCAATTGAGATTATTTTAGGCTATGTGCGCCATATTTTTGAATTGCCGATGTCGTTTTTTACCACGCGCAAAACAGGCGATATTATTTCGCGGTTTAATGACGCCAACAAAATTATTGATGCGCTAGCGAGCTCCATTATTTCGATTGGCTTAGATTTAACCATCGTGGTTATTATGGGGACAGTTTTAACGCTGCAAAACGGGACGTTATTTTTAATTACATTAATTGCGTTGCCGATTTATATTGTAATTATTTGGGCGTTTAATAAACCGTTTGAAACCTTGAATCGCAAGCAAATGGAAAGCAGTGCAGTGTTAGATTCTTCCATTATTGAAGACTTGCACGGAATTGAAACGATCAAGTCATTATCGAGCGAAGAACAGAGTTATCAAAAAGTTGATCATGAATTTGTGGATTTACTCAAAAAAAATTTAAAATATACCAAAGCTGATCAATTACAACAAGCCCTCAAGCTCTTTGTGCAATTAGGACTCGGCGTCGTAGTTTTATGGGTGGGATCCAATTTGGTGGTCAAAAATGTGCTGACAGTCGGCCAATTAATGACCTTTAACGCCTTACTGACTTATTTTACTAATCCGCTGCAAAATATTGTGAACCTGCAACCTAAACTTCAAAGTGCCAAGGTAGCTAATAATCGACTCAACGAAATATATTTGGTGGAATCGGAGTTTAATCAAGAACGTCCGCTGAAAGAACAGGAGCTGTTGCATGGTGATTTAGAATTGCGAAATGTGAGTTACCGCTATGGTTACGGTCAAGACGTTTTGCACCAAATCAATTTAACGATTCAAGCGGGTTCCAAGTTAACAATCGTGGGGATGAGTGGCTCGGGCAAGTCCACCATGGTCAAACTATTAGTTGATTTTTTTGAACCGACCAAAGGACAAGTGTTGATTAATGATCATAACATCCAAGAAATTGATAAAACCGCTTTGCGGCACCAGATTGTCTATGTACCGCAAGACCCGTATGTTTTTTCGGGGACGATTTTGGATAATCTCAAATTAGGCAATCGCCCGGGGGTTACGTTTGAAGACATTCGCCAAGCTTGTGCGGTGGCGCAAATTCAATCCGACATTGAACACATGTCCTTACAATATG
The DNA here is from genome assembly GCF_058107155.1 of Bombilactobacillus sp. ESL1187. Lineage (NCBI taxonomy): Bacteria > Bacillati > Bacillota > Bacilli > Lactobacillales > Lactobacillaceae > Bombilactobacillus > Bombilactobacillus sp. ESL1187. The sequence continues at coordinate 664,949 of NZ_JBYLTZ010000001.1, read as the reverse complement.
AAACCAAACTTGATGAAAATGGCGATATTTTATCTGGCGGGCAAAAGCAACGCTTAACAATTGCACGGGCACTATTATCACCGGCGCAAGTTTTGATTTTTGACGAATCAACCAGTGGGCTAGATGCTATTACGGAAGCTAAGTTGGTGGCGGCACTCTTAAAATTGCCACAAACGGTGATTTTTATCGCCCACCGCTTAGCAATTGCGGAAAAAACCAATAACATTGTCGTTTTAAAACAGGGCCAATTAATTGAACAAGGAACGCACCAAGAATTAGTCGCCCAACAAGGCGAATACTTCCGCTTATTAAACGCAACGGGAGGTGGTTTAAATGGATGAGTCTCAATTAGAGAGTAGTGAATTTTATCATGCGCGCTTTAATAACTTTTCGACATTATTAATTGTGCCGGTGGCCATTTTGATTGTGTTAGTAATTTTATTTTCTTTGATTGGCCAACGTGAAATTACGATTAAGGCGCCTAGTCAAGTCGCCTCGGGCAAAGCAGTTTCCATTTTACAATCGACGAGTAATAATCAAATTACGCATGATTATTTAAAAGAAGGACAACACGTTCATAAGGGGCAGCTATTGGTCACTTATCAGTCCCAATCTTTAAAGCATCAGTTGACTTTATTACGGCAACAACAACAGTTATTTCAACAACAGTTAACGGCACTCACCACTTTGAATAATAGCCTGCAGCAAAATCAAGATTTGTTTGCCCAGACGGATCAATTTGGTTATGAGGATTTGTATCACAGTTATCAAAATCAACGCCAAGTATATCTCTTGGAAAATGAATTGTTACAACAAAAGTCCCAAACGAATACTGCCAAAAAGAATAAGCTGATCGCGAATTTAAATACTAGTTTACAAACAGCGCAAACCAAATTAGCTGCTTATCAAAATATTGCCCAAGCGATTAAGCAAGGCTCTGATCCGGGCAATTCCACTTATCGTTATTTATATACAGCTTATCTCACAGCCAAACAAACCCAAGATCCGAGCACTGCGCAAGCAGATGCTTTAACCAATATTCAGCAACAAATTGACCAGTTGCAAGACAGCATTCAAGCGACGACTCAGCAAAAATTAGAGTTAAGCGATTTTGATAGTAGTCAATACGATGTGGCAACTAATCAGCAAAAATTGGCTAGTTTACAAGCGGAACAATTGAGGTCCTGTTCTCAACAACAAATAGATCTGAAACAAAAGCAAAGTCAGAATAATTTAAAACTCAAAGAAGTTCAAGATTCCACGCATGATTTGAAAGTTAAAGCGCCGATTACGGGGATCGTCCACGTGTTAAATCCCAATCAGCGTAATAAATTGGTGGGCACGGGCAATCCGCTGGCTCAAATTTATCCGCCGTTGACGGTTCAAAAACCACTCAAATTGCAGGCTTATGTTGCGCCCAATGATATTTCAACCGTACGGCGCCAGCAAATTTTACGAGTTAAAATCAGTCGCAATGTGCCGACCCCCATTGTCTTGAGCGGACGCATTAAAACCATTAGTGTTGCACCGGTGACTGTGGGTAAGAGTAATTATTATGTCGTTGAAGCATTGGCAAAAGTCCCAGCGGCACAAATTGCTAATTTGCATTATGGCATGGCGGGACAAGGTTCCATTATCACCGGTCGGGAATCATTTTTCACTTATTATAAAAACCGCTTATTTAATCATGAAGATAATTAAGTTAATAAAAAAGGCTAGGATCAAAGTCGCTGTCTTGCTGACTGATACCTAGCCTTTTGACATATCAATTAAAACAAATTTTGAAAGAAGTTGACGATTTTAGTCCACAATTGCTGTAAGAAGCCTTGATTTTGGGGAGTATTGACTTTGTTAAATAAATCTTGGGCATGACTCTTGATATCTGAACTTAATTTATTGGCCTGCTGGCGAAAATTGCCATTTTTTAAAGCACCGGAATCCCGAATTTGAACCAATAAGTTAATGATTTTTTGTTTCTGATTATCAGTAATAATGTTTTGCAGATTATTATTTTGAATCGTGTTGTTGACGATATTGGTGATTTGATTAACTGTCACGTTATTCCCAATCTTGGCCATTTGACTCTTAGCTTGCGCAATCGCGTTGTTGAGTTGGGTATCACTATAGCCTTGTTGACCCTTATTTTGTTGGCTAATTTGGCTTAACGTTCCCATTTCATTTTGCGCTGCGGCGACTTGATTCTCATTGAGTTGTTGGCCATTTTGGGCAAAGGCGGCGTAAACACCAGCTAAGGCACCCGAACCATCAATCGGAGTGGCCGAAGTGACGTAGATATTAGCGTCGCTAATCCCGGCAGTTAAAGCCGCATTACGGTATTGATTAGCAGTGATCGTGGTGATGTTATTGTGACCGTCATATTTTAAAATTTGGACGTTAATGCCCGAACCACGGCTGGTCTTTTCAATTAGAGCCGAAGACCAAACGCCTGATTGCTCCGTGAAGTTATCGCCTGCCGGATTGAGGTATTGCACTAACGTGGCACCGGTGACGGTGATTTGTTGAAAGTTTTTATTTTGGATTTGATTCGATAAAACGTCAATCGTCCCTTGCTTTTGGGCGTTGGACAATGAAGTTCCTAAGGTCATCACCGGGGTGTCCCAATTATTGTCCGCTTGGGTGGTGGTCGTCGTTAGCCACCAGCCACCAATTAACACAGTCAATAAGGTTAATAAACGTGTTCGTAATTTCATGGTGTTTTCCTCCTCATGGGGATCTAGGATTATTATAACAACTTAACAAATTACTGACTACTTTCGCGCAAAGAGTACTTATGTAATGACAAACTTATTCGGTCAATGATTAGCAGAAAATTGTTAGAATTTATGCTGCTTGGAGTTACTATTGCTAAACATTTCAGTGGTAGATAGCTACCAGGAGGAACGATTTTCTATTGGTTCTTTAATTAAATGTGTTATACTCAAGGTTCTAAGTACGACCGATAAATGAACTTCAATTTAATTAAAGGAGTTAAACAAATGAAAATAGTTGTTTTGGCCGGTGGCCGCAGCACCGAACGCAATGTTTCACTATCGTCTGGTGTCAAAATTACCAATGCTTTACGCTCTAAAGGCTACTCTGTAGCCTTGGTGGATTCTTTCTTGGGCCAAGAACTAGCGGCCAATCAGAAGGTTGAAGATCTTTTCACGACGCAATTAGCGGATGAGACCAAGTTAGTGATTGATGATGAAGTGCTCACAGATGAAAAGATTAATGCTTTGCGCACGGATGGTACGCGTGGCTTACTTGGCAAAAACGTACTCAAGATTTGCCAAGCTGCTGACTTGGTTTATCTTGGTTTGCACGGTGAAGATGGCGAAAATGGCAAAGTCCAAGCCGTGTTAGATGTCTTTGATATTCGTTACACGGGTAGCGGTCCCTTAGCTTCCGGTCTGGCAATGAATAAGAAGTTTTCTAAGGAAGTTTTTGTGCAAAATCAAATTCCTACGGCACCTTATATAACGACCAAAACCACGCAAATTGCTCCAGCGGACATTCCGTTTGGTTTTCCAGTTGTGGTAAAACCGGCTAATGGTGGTTCGAGTGTAGGTACGCACATTGTGCGCGAATATGCGGATTTGGCGGCGAGCTTAGAGGATGCCTTTTTATTTGACGAGGAAGCTTTGATTGAGAAGTACATCCAAGGGCGCGAATTTTCGGTGGCCATTATTGATGGCGAAGTTTTGCCACCCGTGGAGATTGTGGTGACGACTGGTTGGTATGATTTTCAGCATAAGTTCCAAGATAATAACCAAACGCAATTCATTACACCACCCGAGTTGGATCATGAAACAGCGCAAGTTTTAGAAAAGTTGACGCGCCAAACTTTTGCGGCCTTAGATATGCAAAATTACGGGCGCATTGATTTCTTGGTAAGTGAAGAAGGGGCTTACGTCATGGAAGCTAACTCACTACCGGGCATGACGCCGCGCTCTTTGATTCCGCGTGAAGCGGCTGCCGTGGGGATTAGTTATCCTGATTTATGTGAGAAGATTATTCAAAGTAAATGGCGTTGGTACGAGCAACAAGCTTAAAATTTAAGAGATAAACAAGACGACTGATGGTTCAAAAAAGCCACAGTCGTTTTTTTGTGCTTTAGAAAAGCCAATGAATTAATTCAAATGTTACATAATAATGGTTTTACTTTAATATTTTGCATTAAAAAGAATAATTAGTAATTAAATCTAAATATTTTTATATTTATTAAATATAAAAAAATATTAGATATAATGAATATATTACTCAAAAAAATTCGTGATTCATGGTATACTCTAACAAATGATACTGACAAAAAACTGATGTAATCCCCATTTTTAGGCGTTTTATTATCGATAAAAGTATAACTGCTGCTGTAATTTTGATAATTATATTTTGAATAAATATTTTCTAAAATATATTATGGATAGTGAGGCTAATGCGTAACGATAAAATTTTATCAATAGTAATTTTATTATTTAGTTTGGCTTTGATTTTGCAACTACACGTTAATAATGTTAATGCTGATCCCAATGATGTGACTGCCTCGCTGGTCAAACAAGTGGGTTCAGTCACATTGCCTGATAGTCAGGCTTTACAAGCGCCGACCATCACTGTCAGTAATTTGGCAGTTAATCCGCCACAAGCTACAGATATTGATGATGGCTTGACTTGGTTGCCGGCTCAAAACCGGATTGAGCTCGGTCAAACGTCAGCTATTACGAATAATCAAGGTAAAAGTGTCAATATGGGTTTTACCTTTGGTGGTTGGGGTGATCTTACGATTTCGGGTCAATTAACTGCTAGCCGCAAGGCCAATATCTTCTTACATGATGGTCAAAAAGATAACGGAACTCCCAACAATATTCAAGCTTTCTATGGTGGTGTCAGTATTGGTCCCAGTACCAGTGTTGATTATGCCTTATTAGATAGTACGACGACCTCCATTGGGCAAACAGGAGGAGTTTTACAAACGATGTCTAATTTGACGTATTTTGTTTCTAAAGATGCCAGTGGAAGAGTCCAGGCAGTTAAGATTATGGGATACTTACGTTCTGGGGCTTTGGAAGTGGAAGAAGTGTTGCGGACTTCTCGTTACTCAGATGGTGGCGTAGCTCAGGAATTGTATGTTAAGAATGTTTCAACGACATTGCAAAATTATGTGGTAGCTGAAGGGGAAGATACGAAGTTAGAAAATGAAGATCAGATTGGCTCTTATGTTAGTGACCGGGTACCGGTTTATGCCTTGGGGGATAACCGGGGCATGTATATCCAGTCGCCAAATCATCGTTTAAATATTAATACCGATGTTACCGATGGTCCTACGCATTGGCTCGCGGGTTTTTATGGCGATTATATCAAGTGCAATACGAGTGGAGTCAGTACTTTTGCTTATGGCACTGCCGTGTTTAAGGGCAGTAGTTTAGCCAATGCTACCGGTCAAGAGGTTGGTAGTTATCCTGCTGGCTCTGAGTTATTACCAAAAAGCGGCGGTTCCTATCCCGATTCAGCGTATGCTCTGCTGTGGCCGGTAACTAATTTGGCGGTTGGTCAAACCAAGCATTATGCCGTTGATCTGGGAATTAATGCTAGTGCGTATTCTAAACCATGGTTGACAGAAACTTGGCGCAACGTTTCCCGGAGTGATGGCAAAAATTATCCCCAAGATCAAATTGAGTTTGATGTGACTTTAGGTAATGATGGTTTTGCGAGTGCTTATCAAACCACCAACTTAAGTAATTTGCTCCCCACTGATTTCCAAGTTACAAGTGCTAAAATTACTTACGCCAATGGTCAGGACAAAACGGTTGCTTATAATATTGCTAATCGAGGACTGCAATTGAGCCCTGCTGATGCAATTGTACTCAAGGATAACCAAAAGGCAAAGATTACTTTTCTGGGGACAATTAATACGAGTGCTAATGGAACAACTTTAAGTACGACGCCTAAGGCGACAGCCATAGAACAGAATTTAAGTAGTCATCCAACCAGTGATTTTTATGGTTCCACTTTGAGTATTCCAGTTGAAAAATTAACTTTTTCTGCCAATTTAACGCAAACCGCGGTGGATCGTACGCGCAGTTTACCAACCAATTATTATGTTCCCGGAGATACGATTGATTTTTATTTAGACTATCAGATTGCTGCGGATAGTACGGCCACGGCATCACAGCTAGTCTTTACAACACAAGCCAGTGCTGGTTTGAAGTTTGCTAATTATGTTTTTGCGAGCGACGGCATTAATAATACTGGTTTAGTAACTACTCATATGACAGATCAGACAAATGCCAATTGGCCGCAAACAATTGTAGTTAAAAAACGCAGCGGAGAAGCTTTCAAAGCGGGCGATCACTTGCGTTTAACGATTACTGGTGTAGCCGTAGGGGATTTATCTGGAGCACATAATAGTAGTTATCAAACTTTACAACATAATGTCAATGCTTCAGCACCTCTCAATTCTGGGCAAGGAAATACTGTTAGCGCGCCAATATTAATATTGCAGCGTGCTAATTTTGCTTATTTTACTGAGGTACCGACGACGATTGATTTTGGTAAAGTCGTGAATGCAGGACAATCCGTGACTAATCGTGCTACCAAGGGAGCGTTAAAAGTTAATAGCTATTTTCAAAATACGACCGCTCAAGGTTATGAGATCCGAGTGGCTTATGATAATACTGGTAGTCAAAGATTAACAAATGGCTCGGTTGGTTTAACACCGCAAGGAACGTCGTTATTAGCATATCAAGAACAGCCGGTTTTAAGCAGCGGTATTAAGGTGGCCAAGATTACGCCTAGTTCTGGTAATAGTATTGGCATTAATGAACGTGGGATTGATTTGACTGATTTAGTGGGAGCTAACCAGTGGCAATTACATGCGCAGCGTAATGCTTTAGCGGGAGATTATAAAGGAAAGCTAACGTGGTCGATGGTTAATTCGCTGTAAAATTGAACCGAAAATAAAGGGCTAATTGTTTAATTCTTGGATTAAGCAATTAGTCTTTTTTGTGCTGTGAGTGCTGTTGTGTTAACTCTGGATGACAATATTAATTTACAGCCGTCGGCATTGATCATCAACAAATATTTAAAAAAGCAATCTAATTAAAAAATGTCAAAAAACATTTCAAAATTAACTATTAGAAAAAATTGGAAAATATTTGTTATTTGTTATAGATGAGTGCTATAATCTCTTCGAAGTTTAATAATATAAATCTTATTTTTTGAATCAAATTATGTATTATTCAGTTTTTACGAGTGAATAAATATATAATTTGATTAATTATTTTAGAGTAAAAGATAAAAACAACATTTAAAAGAATTAAATATTATCTGACTGTTATTAATGATGAGACTTAAAAGTATTTGATGGCAACTTTGGATTAAACACTGTTTAAGTAAAAATAATCAATCCTGAACGGGGCCGATTAACGTGAGAAGGGTGGTGCAGGAAATGTTTAAATCTGGCAAGTTAGTGCTCATAACTGCGTTGCTGTTATTCATGATGAGCTGGGCATGCTCGCAGCACACGGTCGTATTAGCGACTTCTCAGCGGGGACAAGCAGCTACATCTCGCAATATTCAACAGCAAAGTAATACTAAGAGTTCAACAACTATAACCACGCAGCCAGTGCTGCATTTATTATCTGTACCGCAGAATTTAACTCGGTCCCCTGCACCGGCTCCAACGTTGAACAATGTCATTAATGTTCAAGCTGATCCAACAACTGCGGTTACTTCGGGTACGTTGGGCAGTTGTTATTGGTATTTATCTGATAACAATACGATTTTAAATATTAATGCTGGAACTATAGGAACCGTGAACAATACAATGCCTGGTGAAGATCCTAATGGCACTTACCGGAATCGTTGCGGTCCTTGGATTTCTTATCGCGATCAGATTACCACTGTCAAGATTGCCCCCGGCGTGAAAACAAATAGTGATTGTTCTTATTTATTTGCTAATTTAACTAATTTACAGCAGATTGTTGGCTTAACAAACTTGGATACAAGTCAAGCTACTATGATGGGAAATTTATTTCGAAGTTGTACTTCATTAAAGAAAGTTGATTTAAGTAATTTTAAGACTGTGAATGTTAATAATATAGAAGGAATGCGCAGCTTGTTTTTCGATTGTGCAAGTTTGACGGATATTGATCTGAGCAGTTTTAATACCAGTAATAATCATGACATCGGTTATATGTTTGATAACTGTTCCAGCTTAACGCATATTAATTTTGGTAATAACTTTGACACGAGTCAAGTAATTAATCTGAGCTACATGTTTTATAATTGTACTAAGCTACCGGAGATTGATTTTGGTCAGAAGTTTGCTACAAGCAAAGTTACTAATATGGAAGCAATGTTTTACGGCTGTTCCAGCTTAAGTAATTTAGATTTAAGTTCTTTTCAAACTAGTAAAGTGACTGATATGGGATGGCTGCTTTATGGGTGTTCCAACTTGTCAAAAATCACCTTCGGTGCGGGATTTGATACGAGTAATGTAACGTTAATGAAGTCAATGTTTAATCAGTGCAGTCATTTGACCAGTTTGGATGTTAGTCAAATTAAAACTTCATCAGCTACTAATATGTCGTATATGTTTTATGGCTGTTATAACTTACCAACTTTGGATTTAAGCACCTTTGACACTAACAAAGTCGCTGATATGTCTTACATGTTTTACGGGTGTTCTAATTTGCAAACTTTGAATTTAAGTTCCTTTAACACTGCTCATTTGACCGGCATGACTCAAATGTTCACTTTGGATTTGAAACTGTGGAAACTACAATTAGGTACGGATACCAAGTTTACGAATTCGCCGGATTTAGCAATGCCCCAAGCAGGACAAATCTCAACTTACAATGGTTACCAATATGAAAATGTAGGTGGTTGGCAAAGCGTTGCTGGCGGCAGTGATATTGCCCCGGCAGGTACCATTTATTCGAACAGTGATAGTTTAAATAGTCATTTAGCAACCAATCATATTCTGCCCGAAACATTAGTCTGGCAAAGAAAGTGGGCCAACACTGCGCCAACATTAACACCGACTCAAACCAGTTACACCTATGCGCAAGATTGGAATAGTAACCAATTACCGCCATTTGAGTTTGATGTTCGAGTTCAAGATCCTGATAGTACGACCGTGGCACTGTATTACTCTATTGATAAGCAGTTGGTTAATTTAACAGATATCAAAAAGTGTCAGCAACTAACAGCTTTCTCGGGCACTAGTTCGGCTCCGATTAATACCACTTACCCAGCTCAAATTAAAGTTGATTCTGATCTCAAGACATTAGCTATACCGAAACAAGGTGGACATCAAATCTACCTATATGGGGTTGATAGTGGTGGCCAATTTACGACGATTAATCCCCGAGTTACCACGGCGCAGTTGACAATTAGAGAAAATAGTAAAATTACGGTGGATACGGTTGACCAAAATGGTAATCCGTTACCTAACGCTGAGGAAACCGGCAACCGACCCGCGGCTTCTTATTATGGTTCGGTAGGCGAGACTTTGAATCTTGCCCAAGATACGACTAATTATCCGGACGATATTTATACCAAATATCATCGTTATCATTTAAAAACACGCCCTGCTTCAGTGACCTATCAATCAGTCGCGAATGCTGATGGTTCCAAACCAAGTGCTAATCCTGTTGAAGTCAAGATAGTATATACCGAGGTCGGTAGCCTAATGCTGCAAGGTGTTCCTAATAATTTAGATTTTGGCACTAAGATTATTTCACAAAGTAGACAATTAAACCATTTGCCTGAGAGTTCATCCAACCAAAACTTGCAAGTGGTGGACACTACCCAAAAGCCTAATTGGCAATTATTAGTTAGGTTATCAGAACCATTGACGAATCATAATGACGATTTGTTGAGTAATGTTTTGAAATATCAGCAAAGAAGTAATGGCGCTTTAGAAACAGTAGGTACCAATGATACTTTGGTAGATAGTAAAACAGCGACTGTTGATACTATTCAGACGCCGAAGATTGACACGACAGATATTTCAAAAGCTTGGTGGTCTGCTAATGGGCAACAAGTAGCTGGATTGATGTTAGATTTGCGCACGGCTTTGCTTAACCTTCAAAGTGGTCAATATCAGGGACAATTGACGTGGTCAATCACTAATTCGTTGATGAATTAAAAATGATTGTTGGTAATTGCATTTCAAATAAACCAAAAGTCATTGGAGCTTTTGATATGAACAACAAAAAATCGTCCTACTCTAACTTTGGCAAGTTATAGGGCGATTAAAAATGTCTTAATAACGTAGTCACCGCCTTTAAAGCGGATCGTTCAGGGATTGGTGTACTAGCACCAGTCCCTTTTTCAATACATTTTTGGCAAAAATCATTTTTCAAAATTGAAAAGTCATGCAGTTTAAGTAATATGCTACAATAGTTAGTGCGATAAGTTTTATGGGCGGTGACTGTTTGTTCTCGAGGGGGTGCTTGCGTATGAGAATACGGAAGAATCAACAGAAAGGATATCCAGTCTTACTTGAATACCTATCAGGTATTGACGTTGATGATTGCCTTTGGCACATTAGTTGCCACAATCATGAACCACAAAAAGTAATAAAAAACCGTCCCATGTTAACTTTGACAGGTTATAGGACGATTTAAAATAGTTTTATAACAATTGTCACCGCCTTTAAAGCGGATCGCTAAGGGATTAGTGTATCAGCACTAGTCCCTTTTTCATTACCAATATAACATATTCTTTAGCAAAAATCATTTTTTAAAATTGAAAAGTCATGCAGTTTGAGTAATATGCTAAAATAGTTAATGCGATAAGTTTTATGGGCGGCGACTGTTTGTTCTCAAGGAGGTGCTTGCGTATGAGAATACGGAAGAATCAACGGAAAGGATATCCAGTCTTACTTGAATGCCTATCAGGTATTAATGTTAATGATTGCTTTTGGCACACTAGTTGCCACAATCATGAACCACAAAAAGTAATAAAAAACCGTCCCATGTTAACTTTGACGAGTTAGGGACGATTGTAGTCTTTTAACAATTTGTCACCGCCTTTAAAGCGGATCGCTGAGGGATTGGTGTACCAGCACCAGTCCTTTTTCATTACCAATATAACATATTATTCGGGAAAAATCATTTTCTAAAATTAATAAGTGGTTCACGCTAATCGATATGCTAAAATAATTAATGCGATAAGTTTTATGGGCGGTGACTGTTTGTTCTTGAGGAGGTGCTTGCGTATGAGAATACGGAAGAATCAACGGAAAGGATACACAGTCTTACTTGAATACCTATCAGGTATTAATGTTGATGGTTGCTTTTGGCACACTAGTTGCCGCAATCATGAACAAAAAGTAATAAAAAATCGTCCTACTCTAACTTTGGCAAGTTATAGGACGGTTTAAAGTCGTTCGTTATCTAGTCACCGCCTTTAAAGCGGGTCGTTAAGAGATTGGTGTGACAGCACTGATTCCTTTTTCAGTATCAATGATAACACATGCTATAATGTTTTTATACCCTTAGGGATTTAGCAATAGAAAAATCTGAAATTGTAATCCAGATTCAAATTTTTAGCGGATTTGGAGCTGGATTTTTTGGCTATAATGAAAAGAGATTAAGCAATATGTTAAAATGGTTTCAGATAAAGTAAATGCTAAGGCGGTGGCTATTCCAGAAATGGGGTGGTGCTTATGGTGTAATAACTGTAAACACAATTCTAAGGAAGGGAGTAGCCGATTGAAACTACTAGCCATTGCGTATTTAGTTAACAGTTTTGTTAACGGAGTACGTACGGTTGTAGAAATTGTCAAGTTGAAAAACAAGACAAAAAAATAATCGCCTTAGCCGTGCAAGGCTAGCGATTATTAAATTTACCAAAATTTAGTAGCTGCTGTCTTAGCAACCTTATCTAAGGGATTGGTGTACCAGCACTAATCCCTTTTTCATTACCAATATAACATATTCTTTAGCAAAAATCATTTTTTAATTGATAAATAATTTAATCTCAGTAATATGCTACAATAGTTAGTGCGATAAGTTTTATGGACGATGACTGTTTGTTCTCAAGGAGGTGCTTGCGTATGAGAATACGGAAGAATCAACAGAAAGGATGCACAGTCTTACTTGAATACCTATCAGGTATTAATGTTGATGATTGCTTTTGGCACACTAGTTGCCACAATCATGAACAACAAAAAGTAACAAAAAATCGTCCTACTAATAACTTTGGCGAGTTATAGGACGATCAAATAAATTCTATAATTTAGTCACCGCCTTTAAAGCGGATCGCTGAGGGATTAGTGTTTGGAGCACTGATCCCTTTTTCAATATTATAATAACATATTATTCGGGAAAAATCATTTTCTAAAATTAAGAAGTGGTTCACGCTAATCGATATGCTACAATAGTTAATGCGATAAGTTTTATGGGCGGTGACTGTTTGTTCTCAAGGAGGTGCTTGCGTATGAGAATACGGAAGAATCAACAGAAAGGATATCCAGTCTTACTTGAATACCTATCAGGTATTGGTGTTGATGATTGCTTTTGGCACATTAGTTGCCACAATCATGAACAAAAAGTAATAAAAAACCGTCCTACAGTAACTTTGGCAAGTTATAGGGCGATTTAAAATTGTCTAAATAACTAGTCACCGCCTTTAAAGCGGATCGTTCAGGGATTGGTGTACTAGCACCAGTCCCTTTTTCGTTATTAATTGTAACACATTACATATTATTTTGGGTAATAGCAGACAATAATATTAGCTTGGCAGTTGGTCTAGTTAAAATTCAACTATTTATTTTAAGCTGTTTTGCACTGTCCAAGTCAACGTACCGCCCTGAGATCCAGGTTTTAATGCAGTGTCATTGGCTGGTATCTTTAAAGCAAGTCCTTGCTTAGTAGCAGCGGAAGGATTAAGTTGAATGTCCTTTTTTTGATTGGCAGTGAGTGTGCCAGTGAAAATTGTTGCAGGATCAGCTAAAGCGGCGGCACTCTTTGTGGTTTGATAATAAATTAAGGGTGTCAAAATTTTATTACCGCTGAAACTGGCTAAGAGAGAAACGTTAGTGGCATTTTTAGTGTGATTTGTTAATTTGGCAGTAGCACTAGGCGTGTTAGAAAAAATCGTTTGGTTTTGGTGCTTTAAAATCATACTAAAACCTAGTTGCTGAGGAACATCTAATTCAATATCTGGTTCAGTAATTAAATAATTGAGGATTTTACTCTGGCCTAAGAAATGAGTGCTTTTGTCTGCGGCAACCGCCAGTAATTGATCACTGTGACCAGTTAAACGACTATTGTTCTTACCGACAACTTGCAGTGGTTGTTCCACTGTAAAAGTGGTGTTAGCCGGAATTTGACCGTCACTAAAGCCAAAATCCTTGCCCGTTAAGGTATAGGTATCTTTGGAATTCGTCGCTACTTGGATGGATTTTTGGTCATCAGGAGTCTTCGCAGTAAATGTCAGTTGCGGACTAGTTGTTGCTACCGTAGAATTAGAAGTTAAACTACCTAGCTTAAATTGAACCGTGTCTAAAGCATGTTGCCCCACCGGTTTAAAAGTGGTTTGCAAATGATTAGCGCCCCGACTGATAGTATTTTGTCCCTTGTTAATCTTTTTCACAGTTTTGGTAACTGAGTACTTAGGAAACGGCAAGACTTTGTATTGATAAGTGGCCTGGTCTTCTTTTTTGAGTGGATAATCGTTCGTAGGACTGGCATCATCTTGACCGCGGAACTGTAGTTGGTGAGTCGAGGTATCGCTATCGGCTTGGTTAGTGATGTTATCAATTTGCCAAGAAGAATCTTTGATGGGTTCCTTGTGCGAAGTGATTGCAATGTGCTTTTGTAAATCAACGTTGCGACCGTCATTTACCTGACCCGTAATACTAATGTTATTAGCAGTTGTATCACCATCAAAATAAGTCAGGGGAACTTTAACCGTATCACCAATTAAATATTGATCCACTTTATCGGGGATTCCTAAAGAAAGGTTGGTAACCCCGATGGTTTGCTTAGGCGTTTCTTGAAAATTCGATACCGCACTTAACTGCAAAGTATCACTGGAATTAAATTCTAAATGAGCTGTGGGGTGCAGCGTATTGTAATTAGCTAACACTTTTTGTAAATCAATATCGTAATTTTGCACGGTCGAGTCTTTTGCATCAGGGGTCCACTTAATGGCAGTGTCGGCAACGTATTGCGGCATAGCATCAACACTATCAACTAAGGAACCGAGGTTATCCGGATCAGCCACCCCATCTTGCACGCCTTGATCGTCGGCCAGCAACATTCCGGGGGTAACCGGCAAAATTGTATTAGCATTTTTGATTCCATAGGCTTGCTGGGAGTTGGTCACTGTCCCTAAGTCATATTGTTGACCTAAGCGATTGAGTACCAGGTGCATTAAAGGTGGAGTGGGGTTAAAACTTTCTTGGGTATCATCGCTGTAGGGTTGGACGCTGCCTTTGATATGCATGTCTTCACTGGCATCTTGGTGAGGGATGATTTGCGCGGTGTGATTGGTGATGGTCGGACTCCCGAGCTTGCCAAAGACGATTTTGTGAAACTCTTTGCCGTGCATAATGCTTAACCCTTGATTTAGTTGCATTAAATCCGCTTGTTTAGCATAAATTTGTTTGTTACCAGATTGGAATAAGGTGGCGGGAATAGCCCAATAAGCAAACGGGACATCGATTCTTTGGACTGGAACTTTATCGAGGGTCAGTTCGGGGTAATTAGCAGTTCCTAAAGACTGCGATGGTCCAGTGATTGGTGAAGGATTACCTTGGGCGCTAAAAGTCGTGTTTTGGACGATAACGTCACCGCCCGCACTGCTGTCATTACCACCTTCAACGTTGACGATATGAGCATTGTCGTTATCGTTGTTACCTAAATCTAGCATGATTTCCTTAGGGTTATAAATATTCAAATTTAAGCCCGCATCCGTATCTAATAAATTCATACTATTGCTTGTTTGTTTGGTGCCGGTTTCGTGTAATTTAAAAACGCCATCTTTTTTGATGGTAATGTTCATTTTGGAACCAATTCGCATTAAATTACCAAATCGGGGATTTAGGGTAGTACCACTACCGCCAAAGTCGTGTAAGTTATTAGACTGCACATCAAAAGTCCCGTGATCTAATGTGATATTTCCGCCGTTGAGATCGACTAAGGGGAGACTGTGATTGAGCGTACTTTTGGCATTGGGGCTATCAGGCGTAATATATTTGCCGTAGTCGGCACCGTGATTAGAAGCGTAACTAGCGGGATCGCCGACGGCTTGCGCGGAGGTATCCTTGATATTGCCTTGGTCATCTAATAAATTGTTGGCATCTGTTTGGTAATCCATGGTACTTTGGTCATTACTTTGCAGGCGAATAATGGGAGAGCCACTGGCTTCTTTGTGGAAGTGAATACTGCTGGTTCCAGAAACATAAATAGCGCCGGCTAAGTTAGTCGTACTGCGCAGTGCATTGGTGCCGTCAGAGTACTGGCCTTTGGCGGGAGCATCGTTAGAAATAATATTTAATTGCGAATTACCGTAAAGGTCAATATCAGAAGTGGCATTAGAGTCTGATGGGTGCATCACTAAGGCGTAATTATGATTTTCCACATAGCCAAAACCGCTATTTTCACCTGATTGGCCGTGGGGGTAGAGGTAAACTTGGGCACCATCTTTTAAGACCACGCTGTTTTTGGGCCCTGTTAACTCAATCCCGTTGCCATTATAGGTATAGCCGGAGAAATGGCTGTTTTTATCAAAAGTAATCCGCGAAGCTTCGAAGATTTGTTGGTTACCGTCGGAGTCAGTTGTGTAGACTTTATCGTGGTACTTATATTTTTGAACGGAGGACAAACTAACCCGATTCTTAATGATAATTGCAGTCGTGCCGACGCCATTCAGTGAGTTATGGGTTTGTGAACCCACGTAATTGACATTATCATAAGTGATTTGGGTGTAACCGCCAGCGGCTTGAATCGCCGCGTTATCGGTTAAATCAACATTTTGTGAATTACCGGAATTACCTGCAATGGGTCCCCAGTATGAAGAGCTAAACAAATTAACATCTTTTAAAGTCCAGTCTTCTTTATATAAGTTGCTGGTCACTAAGCCCGCGTTATTACCCTTTAGCGCAATGCTATTGTAACCAAAATTGAGCGTATAGCCTGCACCGTCAATGGTTAGTTTGAAATGGCGCGTGAAGTCGTAACTATAGCCACCACCGCTAAAGCCATACACACCGGCATTAGATAAATCCAGATTATTTTTTAAAATAATGTGGTCAATATGTGAAACGCCACCTGGAGCTTGATCATCATAGACGGCTTCTAAAAAAGCTTTGGGTGTCGAAACATATACGGTATAAGTATTGCCGACATCGGGGTTTGTGCCGTCGTAGATAATTTCATCCATATCAGAATACTGGGGCATATCCGGATAAGCGCTGCCCGAGCGGGCGGGATTATCCAGTAAAGGGGATGCTTGTAATGGACTAGTAGTTTGGGTGTTAGGAGTCTGTTGGTTAACAGCACTGATTAGTTGTGCATCGGCGCCTGTTTGTGGTTTTAGTAGATCAGCTTTAACTTTAGTTGAGAAATTGCTACTAATAAAGACTATGAATAATAAATAGAATATAAAATTGATTTTTTTGGTCATTTATCTTATCTCACCTATTTTTATTACATTATGATTAGGAAAAATATTTTTTGATTAAAAATATTGCATTAATTAATCTGGAAAGCTAAGGTATTATAAACCTATATCTACTGCTAGGCAAGTAATCTAGTAAATAAAATTAAGTAAAATAATAAAATGAGTATTTGTGGTAAAATATTTCACGATGTTAAGCAAAAATTGATTTTGTAAGCGAAGCCAGATTTTATAGACTATTTTCCAAAAAGCAGTTCAAAAAATTATTTTTTATGATTAAAATTAATTTAGACTAAGCAAAAGATTAAATTAAGAATTGCATTCCCTCAGATAGTTAGATAAAATAAAAAGGGTTTGTTACAGCCTAAACTTACTTTAGGTAAGGGTTGCCTAAGTGATAGACTGGTACAAATTATTATTAATGAATAAAAAAGCCAACTAGAATTTTCTAGTTGGCTTTTTTGTGTTCTATCTGAATTACATTGTTCGGGGAAGGACGTTAATTAACGAGACTGTTGGTAGCAGTCCAGGTGATGCTAGCCGATTGGGGCTCTTTTGCTAAAGCTTTAAGGCTACTGTCGTCTTTATCTATCTGCAAATAGGGCCCAATATTCGGACTAGCGGCTTGTTTATCAGTTGATAAAGTTAATTTTTGTGTTTGCTGACTGGGGAATTGTTGATCTAAGACGGTTACTGGTGCTGCTAGCGCTGCATTCGTAGTACTGTCGGCAGTAGTTGGTGCTTCTTGGAAGTAGAACAAGTCTCGAATTGTTGAATTTTTGGCATTAACTTGCGCCGTCAATTGAACATTCAAAGGAGCGACATAGTTATTGGTTAGAGTAACTTGTGGATCAGTGTCAGCAAGCTTTTTAGGAAAGATTTTTTGTTCTTCACCCTTTAAAATTGCGGAATAGTCTAATTGCTGAGGGACGGTTAAACTAAGATCCGGCAGCCCGATACCATAATCACTGTGGGCAGATTCAGCTAACTGAATATAAGTGCCATCGGTGCTCTTCGAGTTCATGTAATCAATACTTGGTGTAAAAGAGCCGCTGTCATTAGGGAAAGTAACTGGTTGCTTAATCGTGAAGGTCGTGTCTGCGGGCAAAGTAGTGGAGCCAAAGCCAAAGTCGGTACCAGTTAGATTATAGGTGTTGCCGTCAGGCACAGTAGTAGGGCGATAAGTACCACTTTGACCAGCAGGCGTAGTGGCAGTAATACTCAAACTACCATTTGATTTGGCCGGGGCATCAGCACTAGCACCATTGAGTGCGCCAATGATAAATTGGACGTTACTCAAATCGTGATGACCAACTGGTGTAAAGTTGGTCTCTAAAGTATTGCTCCCCTTATCAATAGTTTTGCCATCGTGATTAACCTTCGTTAAATATTTTTTGCCGTCATACTTTGGATAAGGCAAAACTTGATAATTATAAGTTAATGGTTGATCAATGCCTGTCATTGGATAAGCGTTAGCAGGATCCGTATCATCGTGACCACTAAAGGTTAGTGTGTGATGAGTATCTGTTGAACTGTCTGTGCTAGTAGTATCAACAGTTTTAGTGATTCCGGAGATATTCCACTTGTTAGTAGCTTCTGCTTTATGATCATAGGTGTCGGCAAACGGTAATGAGCCGCTACACGTTTGTGAAGCACCATTATCAGTCACACTTCCAGAAAGAGCGACGTTTTTAGCATCACTGTCACCATCAAAGTAAGTGACAGGGACATGAACATCTTCCCCTAATAAATATTGGTCAATATTTTTAGTAGTATTTAGGAATAAGTTGGTGATCTTAATGTTTTGCAACGGCGTACTCTGGAAGTTAGTAACAGCGTCTACTTGAATCTCATCGTTGGACTTTAATGGTGGCAATTTATTAGTAGGATTTTGGTCATCATAGGTAGCGATAGCTTTTTTGAGGTCAATACTGTAATCAAAAGTAGAGCTATTGGAGTCGCTACCATCATCCGTTTGGGTAATGGTTAACGGCTTAGAAGTGTCGGCGGCGGTATTGGTAGCTAGATATTGAGGTGCAGTATCGGTAAAAGCTCCTAAGGTATCCGTGACACCAGTTTGATTGCCTTTACTATCAACTCCTAAAATGTTCGGGCTAACAATTGAAAACTTATTGGTAGACGGAATACCGTAAGCTTGATCAGCATTAGTTACGGTACCTAAATCGTAAATGGTGCCATCAGCGCGCTTAACCTTTAAACTGATTAAAGGTGTAGCAGGCGTGAACGGCGTATCACCATCAAAGTGTTTGATGGAACCGGTGATCAGAGAATCATCTTTATCTTTAGTCTTGTGATCGGGGATGATATAGCTTGTGTTGTTGTTAATTAGGGGACTGTCCAATTTGCCAAATTGAATTTTATGAAATTCCTTACCTGCCATAGCAGTTAACGCACTATTTAACTTATCCAAGTCACTATTGCCGGTTGTTTGATTGCGGGCGTAAACAGCGTTACTACCAGATTGAAAAAGATTAGCAGGGATAGCGTAGTATGTGAAAGGTACGTCAATTCTTTGTAAAGGAATATTATCTAAATTAATATCGCCACTACTGTTCATGACACCTAAATCAGTTAAATGTTCAATATCATTAGCACTAATTTTACTGATATCAGTACCTAAATTGCCTGCTGGTCCCTTAATAGTTGAAATATTACCATCAGCACTAAAGGTCGTGTTCTTAACGTCAACGTTTCCACCCTCAACAGTATTACTACCACCGTTGACGTTTACAATATGTGTATCGGGATTGTTATTAGATCCAGCATCTAGTGCGACTTTTTCTGGATTAGAAATATCCAAGCTTAAGCCATTATCTGCTCCTAATAAGGTCATTGGCTGGTTGGTAGTACCTAGTGCTTGTAAATTAAAAATACCATCTTTTTTGATAACAACTTTCATGGGACCAATATGCATGATATTGCCATTAAAAGCTCCGAGGTTATCGGCTTCAATTTCAAAAGTTCCATCTTCTAGTGTAGCTTGTCCACCACCAGCAAAATCAACTAAAGGAAGGTTTTTTCCCCAAGATAAGAAAGTGTTGCCGACTTTATCATTAGATTGTTGGTATGGGCAATCATTGCTATATAAGTAATTAACGTATTTACTGTAGTCTTGATTGTAATCAGTATCTGCTGTATCTGCAGTGCTTTGCTCTGTCGGAGCAGTTACTGAACTAGCACCAATAGAGTCTTTTTCTAATAGATTTTTGCTGTCATCTTCTTTACCATAAGGGTGATCTGCGTCTGGATCATCGTAATACATATTGTTTTGATCATTACTTTGTATACTAATAGTAGGAGAATCACTAGTGCTGTGTTTTTTGTGGTAGTTGATATTGGTAGTTCCAGATAGATATAATCCACCTCCTATGTTGCTAGTTACGTGTCTTAATTTATCAGAACTACTAGAAATATATTGTCCTTTTGTTGGTGCATCGTTATCTATTACACAAAGCTTTGAATTATCATATAAATCTATATTTGATGTTTTTGCGACAGTAGTAATCCCATAAGGCATCGAATTCGAATCTCCTGCCCACTCCATATCATTATTACCATGCGGATAAATATATACTTTTGCATTATTTTTTAAGGTTATATTTGCAGAAGTATTTGAACCTAATCTAATACCTGTACTGTCATAAGTATATCCTGTAAAATAGCTGTTTTTATCAAATATAATATCAGCAGCTTCAAATATTTGCTGATTACCATTTGCGTTGTTTGATGTGTTGTATAAGTCAGTTCCGTATTTATATCTTTCAATAGATGATGAACTTACGCGATTTTTAATAGTTATAAGAGTATTTGCGCCGCCTGTTACGGAGTTGTGTAACTGAGATCCAATATAATCTAAATTATCATAAGTCATTTTTGTATAGCCGCCGCCGCCTTGGCTAGAACCGGCGGATAATTGTTCATCTGAAAGCCCTTTATCTGCTAAAGAAGCAAGCCCTGTATTAGCAGCTACAGGACCCCAGAAAGAACTTCCGTATAGATATGCATTGCACAAAGTCCAGTCTTCTTTATATAGATAACCCTTCGGAACAGTACCGCCTGAACCACCAGGTCCCATTATGCATATGCTGTGGTCACCAAAATTTATGGAATGGTTGTTTGCATTAATTGTTAGCTTAAAATGTCTGGTGTAATTATAACTCACGTGGTCAGCGCCTGGTTGAAAACCGAAAGCATCTAATGGCTCACCTGGATCTGGTTTTGCTAAATTTAAATTTTTTCTACTACTATATTATCGATGTGTGAAATACCGTCAGAATTGGCACTGTAAGGAACACTGTTATGTGAACTTGCTCCACTTGCTTGTAAGTCATAAACAGCTTCTAAAAAAGCTCTTGGTGTATCAACATAGGCAGTATAAGTATCCGTGTTTCCTTCGCCAAGACAGAATTTTAAGTCTTTAGAATTCTCAGGGTTGGGGTTACTGTCGGGAACAATTGTCATGTCATCGTAAGTTGGCATATTAGGATAAGCTACACCATCTTGGCTACCATCTTTTAATAAGGGAGACTCTCTAGTTAATTCTTTTGGATTAAAATCGGGTGTTTTTTGAATTGCTGGATTTTTTGTGTAGGATCCAATTATCTCGTCGTTTGGTGTAGTCGGCTTCAATAAGTCAGCCTTTACAGGTGTCAGTTGAGTTAGGGAGATAATAGCAGTAAAGAGAATAGTAGATAAAATAACTTTAATTTTGTACATAAATACGACCTCAATTGAATTTCTAGAAATTATTCAAAGTAATTCATTAATAAATATGCTGTCGATTTTTCATAATGTATGAAAAGTATGCGCCATCATTATAATTCCTTCTTTTTTATTAATCAAATGAATTGAATTACAGTTATTTTGCATTTTTTTGTTATTTGTTTTTAATTTAATAAAAATCTGTCAAATTTGATTCGAATGTGAAATTCAATGAACTACTCAGTAAAGTAATCCGTTACAGTATGCTGTTACTTTTAAAAACATTAAACATTTGCTTTTTAATCAAAAAGTAACAAATAGATTGGATCGTATCGAATAATTTTAATCAAAAATGACTTGTGATTTAAAATTATCAAGATATAATTAAATTTGTTAAATAAATCACTTGAATTGAGGAGGAGTTCTTTTGGATAAGAAACGATGGCTAACCACAACGGGGACACTATTAGGTTTGGTGTGTGGCTTAGCGGTAACACAACAAGTGGCTGCGGACACAGACCAGACTAATCAATCAGTGGCGGTGACAACACCGACAACCTCAGCGCAAAATGTTGGTGATGATAATGTTGGGGCGAACAACGAAGCACCAACCACAGACGCAAGTGTAACTCCTGCACCAGCATCAACGGATAATGTGGAGCCGAGTTCTACGACAACTACAACAAGTGTTAATTCGGCAACTAATGATAGCGCTTCAAATAATGTGAATGTTACTACTAATGTTGCTTCGACAACGACGCCGACTAATCCAACACCTGACGCTACTACAAGCGAAGTCATTGCAACAGGAACTTGGGGCACCAGTAATTGGGATTATGTCCACCAAGGTGACGATTATACGTTGACTTTTCATGCCGGTACGCTGGGGGAAGGACACCGGTATAACTTGTATGTCAATGGGATAGATACAAATGACGATCCAATGGATGAATATGAATATGGAAGCATTGGTGGCGACCCGGATGTGTTCCATAAAAACTTTAAGTGGATTGATGAGCTAACACAGATTCAATTTGATCCCGGAGTGGTTGCTAATGCAAATTCTTCGTTCTTATTTGCGTACTTACCAGTCAAACGAATTTTGGGTTTGAGTAATTTAGATATGTCTAATGTTACAACTACGCAGGGGATGTTTCGTAATATTCAATTAACAGCCGATTTAGATTTAAGCCGCTTTAATACCAGCCATGTGACGAACATGCGGGGCATGTTTGGTCGGGGTTCTTATGGCAATTTGGATTTAAGTAATTTAGATACATCTAATGTTACAGATATGAGTGATATGTTTGCTGGCAGCAAGTTTACTAGCTTGAATACTAGTAAACTCAATACATCTCAAGTAACGACGATGAAAGAAATGTTTAGCGATCTAAATTTGCAACATTTAGATTTAAGCAGTTTTGATACGTCTAATGTAACTGATATGTATGGTATGTTTTACAATGATAGTGACTTACTTCGCTTAGATGTCAGCAATTTTAATACATCTAAAGTTAATACAATGTATGGCATGTTTGTTGGATGTCGTAATCTAACCACTTTAGATTTAAGCAACTTTGATACATCCCAAGTAACAACCATGTATGGGATGTTTTATTTATGTTCTAATTTAGTTGATTTAAATATTAGTAATTTTGATACTTCCCAAGTGACTAACATGATGGGTATGTTTGATGAATGCTTAAGTTTAAAAACAATTGATTTATCATCATTTGATACTTCTAAAGTAACCAATATGCGAGGGATGTTTGCGTGGGACCTTGATTTACAGAGTTTAGATATTAATAATTGGGACGTTTCTAATGTGACCAGCACGTATGGGATGTTTTTCTATTGTTCATCCATAATTGACTTAGATTTGTCCAACTGGGTTATTAATCAGGGTACTAATATGTATGATATGTTTAGTACAATGGTGTCTTGTGAGAATCTCAAATTATTTCAGCTGACCATTGATAATCCAGATGTTTTAGGCACTATTATGATGAATATGTTTGGTGACAACGATAAATTATACAGCTTAGACTTAAGCAATTGGCGTATATTATGCCCTGAAGTTGTGGAGGGTATTGATGGTATTTTCGATGGTATTCCATTGAATCACATTGTAGTTGGTCCCAACATTCCTTTAAACGTGTATTCATCTTCATTTGCTGGTTTCCCTGAAGTAGGAACTAAAATTCCAGGAACTAATAAAACTCTGCTCTCACAACATTGGGTCGCAACAAAGGGTTACCAGCAAGGAACTAAATATACGCCAGAAGAACTTGCGCAAACTACTGATCGTGACCAAATCACTACCTATGATTGGGACAGCGAACCATTCGTACCTGATCGAGTTGAGAAAAAAGCCGTAACACGCACGATTAATATCCATCAACCCGATGGGCGGCTGCAAACACAGACGCAAACGATCACTTTGAAGCGCAATGTTCATTATAATGATGATGACACAGTGGATTATGGCGACTGGTCTAAGGATCAATGGGATGCTTACACTGTGCCAACTTTTGCAGGTTATCAAGCCAGTCAAGCTGAAGTACCCGCGCAAACAATTAATGCGTATGATTCTGATCAGACGGTTGATATTTATTACACACCAGTTGAACAAACAGTGACGATTCAATATTTGGACGATGGTCAAGAAGTTGGTACGCAAACTTTGACGGGTTATGTGGGTGATGTCTTGACGCTTAATTATCATGCTCCAAAGGGTTATGAATTATTGGAACAACCGCAAACCACGATTACCATTGACGGCTCAGGCCAGCAGATTATTCAAGTAGCAGTTGATCATCAAATTCAAACTAGTTCACAAACTAAGACCATTCTGCGGACGATTAATGTCAATTATCCCAGTGGCATGACCAAGAGTTACGATCAAGTTGCTGTTTTGAAGCAAAACCTGTACATTGATCAAGTTACTGGCGATCAGGTTTACGGTACTTGGAGTACGGGCAATTGGGATGAATTTTCGGCACCAGTGATTAGTGGCTACACTGCTAGTCAAGCAACGGTTGCTGTACAAACAGTTACCAGCAATGACCAAGATCAAGTGGTTGATATTTACTATACCAAGAACTAAATAACTGGTATTTTCTTATAGTTGTGTTATTCTAGTGATAGAAAAAGAGCCAGTGCTGGTTACACCGACTCTTTAGTAAAGTTGCCAAAGTAGCGACTATTGAATTCTTTATAAATCTTATAGTCATCTAGCTCTGTACAAGCTAAGGATGACTATTTTCTTGTTTTGTTTTTCAACTTGACAAGTTCTACGACTATGCGGACTAATCCAATGAAACTATGGATTAGATAAGCAATAGCTAGTAGTTTCAAATTGCTATTCCTTTCAATGGAATCTGGGATTACAGCATTAACACCATAAGCACCACTCCTTTGCGGAATAGCCGCCACCTTAGCTTAACTTTACTAGTAAATATTATAGCAGAATCATCTGTTGAAATTGGTATTTTCTGCCAGTTGTGTTATTCTAAAAATAGAAAAAGAGCCAGCGCTGGTTACACTGACTCTTTAGTAAAGCTGCCAAAGCAGCGACTATTCTATTTATTAAAAATTGTTGAAATAGTCATCTAGCTCTGTGTGATATGAACCCAAAAAGTAAGACAGTTTTTAAATTTTAACTTAGGACTAATTTCCGATACTCAATCGGTGTTAGTCCTTTTAATTTTATCTTGATTCTCTGATGATTATAGTAATGAATATATTCCTTGATTGCTACCTCTAAGTCATCTAAGCTTTCAAATTGTTTCTCAAAGCCATAATACATTTCTCGCTTGAGTATACCAAAGAAGCCCTCCATTAAGCCATCGTCGAGTGAATTTCCTTTACGTGACATGGATTGTTTGATTCCACGTTGTTTTAACCATGATTGAAATCTTTGGTGTTGATACTGCCAGCCTTGATCAGAGTGCATAATGATACCTTTCAAGTTTGGATATTTATGCTCTGCTTTTTCCAACATAGTCATTGTTTGTTGGAGATTAGGACTACGAGAAATGGTGTAGGAAATAATTTCTTGCGTACACCCATCCATGATAGGCGATAGATATGTCTTCTGACCATGAAGATTGAACTCAGTCACGTCACAATACCACTTATGATTAGGTTTATTTGCACTAAAATTGCGTTGAATTAAATTGTCTTTGATATGACCTTGGCGTCCACGATAACTGTTGTACTTACTGTGCTTTTTACTAACTATTCCTGAAATTTTTAGTTTGTTCATTAGGCGTAAGACCTTTTTATGATTGACGATAATACCTCTGCGTCTTAACTCACAAGTAATTCTACGATAACCATAGCGATGACAGTTAGTTTCATAAATCTCTTTAATCTGGATCATTAAAGCTTGGTTTTTGGTATCTTTATCAGTTTTATTGATTGTATAGTAGTAGTTACTACGGGATAAATTGGGTAAATCAGAACATTCATTAATGATTTTAAGGACATACTCAACGCTGACGCGGAATTCTTTTCTTACCTTGATAATTGCTTGAACTAGTTCCTCTGATCGGACTGGTCGATCAGAGTATTTAACTTTTTTCTTAATTCGATCTCGACATGCATTTTCAAGTTCTGCTGCTCTAAGTCTTGGATTTTTTGTTGGAGAAGCTTGATTTGTTGAGCTTGATCGTTCATGAGTTGGTCTTCCTCTCTTATGATTAATCACATTATACCCGTCTGTTTTGTATTTGCGTATCCAAGATTGTAATATCGATCGATTTTTTAATCCTAAATCAATAGAAACCGAGTAGATGGTTTCGTGATTCAGTAATACACGATTGATTGCTTGTTCTTTAAATTCTACAGAATGGGGCATATATGGGCGATCCAGCAGTTCAATACCGTGTCGATCAAGTAAAGCCACCAAATATATAATAGTAGATCGCTCAATCAAGAACTTTTCGGACAGTTCCTTAATTCCGTATGAATAATTTTTCCATAAATTGTAAATATCAATTTTGTCTTGTTTAGATAATCTGCTCATAAAAAATGCCTCCAAAAATTAAGATTGTTGTCTTAATTTTTGGGGGCATATCAACAAGCTAAGGATGGCTATTTTCTTGTCTTGTTTATGAACTTGACAAGTTCTACAACTATGCGGACTAATCCAATGAAACTATGGATTAGATAAGCAATAGCTAGTAGTTTCAAATTGCTATTCCTTTCAATAGGCTCTGGGATTACAGCATTAACACCATAAGCACCACTTCCTTGCGGAATAGTCGCCACCTTAGCAGTAACTTTACTCACAAGTATTATAGCAGAATCATGCGTTGCAGCCGGTGTTTTTCTTCAACTTGAAGTGAATGGTCATTAGCCAATGAGTAGTGACTGTCTTCAACCCAAAGATCTTAGTGAAATGACAATTTAATGATGAAAGCAGTTTAGGAATTGTTCTTTAAGCCTAAACTGCTTTTTTTATGGTTATAAACTTAACAGCTAGTTAAAGCTAGCTTAAAATTCATTTTTTCACGATTGTTGAGCTGAATGATTGAAACTAATTTAATTAAGGTGGTGTATTGGCACTAAATAAACAACTTTAAATGAAAAAATATCTTTTTGAAAACAGATATTATACCTGCTATGACTGAATTTTTATCCTAAAAACATAAATAATGTACAGATGTTGTTTAAAAGTGAGTCTAATGATGATATCATTATGTAATGATTATTTTGTGTATGTAATTAGAACTAAATTATAAATGATACAATTATTTTTTAGATAAAAAGTCATCTTAGTTAAATTAACAAAATAATTTTAATGATATTTAAATCATATTACATAATCATGAATATTAGGGGATAATATGAAAAGAATTCGGTGGATTTTTAGTTTGATGTTGCTTTCTTTGACGATCGTTTGCGGTGAACAGGGGAATCTTGTTCGGGGGGCTGCTAATGCTGATAGTTTTCAGCAAGACTTGGCGCAACTAAATAGTGGTTTGCCTCCAACTGGTGGTACGCCAGCCCAGTTTAGTTCTAATATTACTAGTGCTACGGCTCCATTATTAAAGACGGATGACAGCGTTTCGCAGGGTGGTTTTGGCGATGCTGACAAACTTGAAGAGTTAGGCTATTCAAAAATTGATCCCTCCAAAATTAACTGGCCTAGTGATGGGATGTATGCTGATGCCACGAAAGATGTTCAACCAGGGGCGATTACTGGTGATGGTACCGGAACCCAGAGTATTGATTCTGATGAAGATGGAAAAACCGTTTATGTACGCAATGTTTTGCAATTTTTACTAGCGGTTTACGGTACTAAAAACAAGGGACCAGCCAATACTGCTGATATTGATGAGGGGAATGGTTCTGGTACTGGTAGTAATGCAATGACGTCCACAAGTCCGGTTAAGCGTATCATTGTGGTTCAAGACTTGGATTTTGTTTCTACTGATGTGTTTAATGCGGATAATCCGCTTTTAGCTAAGTATTTTAAAGGAAAGAGTAGCTTAAGTGGGGTAACAGATTCTAGTCCTAGTCCTAGTCCTAGTGATGGCGGGGGACTATATCACTATACTGTTTTAGCGGCTCGACCAGGTGATTCAGCAACTAATCATCATTTGACGATTGTGGGTAATCATGGTCCAGATCAAAGTACTCCTAAAATTAATGCAGGTAATTATAGCTTACGGTTTGCACAAAACAATTCTAATCAAACGGATAATATCACATTAGATAATCTTCAGCTTTATGGTTCGACTTTTTATGGTTTTGTCCGATTAGGAAATTATTCTAATAGCTCTAACAATGAATTTTATCGTGATATCACTTATTATGGTGCGCAATTTTTGTGGACTAGAGCTAAAAGTGATACTTCTGGATATTCTAATGTTTATATTTCTGGTCATACTACGGCTTATTCATTATATTATTATAAAAGTCCAGTGGATCAACGAATTTATCTGTGTCAGGGGCCTGGTAATCAACAAGTCATGGAGGTGTCGAATGTAACCTTTGAACCAGATGCCGTATTTAATGGTTCCACTTATAACGGTAATGTGTTGGATTTGACCGGTAATGCTACGTTATTGGGGGATGATGATAAGAAACAAGGAGCGGAAGTTAATCTCTATCCGCGCGGTAGTGGTGAAAATCAACACAGTGGTTCATCTGGACTATGCTTAATGAGTAATGGTATTTTGACATTAAATCCTAATACTCATCTCAATATCGATGTCAAAAATGATTCGATGAAAGACTCGATGGCACAGTTAAGTGGTGATACGAGTGCCTATGATACGACTGATAATTATAATGATCCAATTTCTTCCACTATGACGGCTAATGCGATTTACATGGGTGGTACTGGTTCAAATATTACTTATAATTCAGGTGGCTATCAAAAAGGTTTGGATGAAGCTATTAATATTACGAGTGAGGGAGCTGACACTAACCCACTAGTCCGGTTTGATGGTGGTACAGCTGATTTAAATCGTGGGGACTTTAATATTACGGCAAATAATCTGGGCTCTGCCAGCAATTCAGGATTATTTACGTTAGGAGCTTCGACCGTAAATGTGCGAAAAGGTGGGAACTTTAATATTAAAATTGCAGATACGCCTAGGCAATCCAGTTCAGGTAATGTGCAGTTGTTAAATGTTACTGGGGGTACTAATATCAACTTGTATAAACCGCAAAACGTTGATCTGAATCTTGGTACTAATAATAATGCTTCATCGAATATTGTTTCGCCAAGTGCGGCGACGGATATCAAGGCTTACGATATCAAAATGGCTGCCAGTGGGACGAATTCTAAATCTCAATCAGTATCGTTTGGCTTTAATGATTCTCCAATCAATGACCAAAAGCCGGTGCCAATGCAACACCTCAGTATTCCGTTCGCTAATAGTTGGGGAACCATTGGTATTGATTTGACGAAATTTGTCCTAGCGACGACACCCGAAGACTTAACTGGTAGTCAGGCAGAGATTGGACGATTATTAACTTATTTAAATCAAATGCAAACAACGTCTAATCCAGGTATTTCTAAAGAATTTAGCCATATCCATTTTTCAGAAATTGATGGACCAGTTGAACACGTTAGTACCCCGATTATAGATCCACGCTCACGTACGGTTAGCGGCTCTTTGAATAAGTCAGAAGATGATTTCCATCCGGATCCGCCGATGCTGAAAGTGGTAGTTAATGATGGAGGGAAAGATTATGATCTGGGAACTGTTCCAAATGAAGATGCGAGTGCTGATAAGCAGGATACACAGGGCTATATTGCCAGCAGTTTTACTCCTTCTGGTGGGAGTTATATTCCTGGTTTTAGTCCGTCAACGCCCGATATTTTAAATGATGACGATGACATTGCTTATAGTACAGATCCCACCACTCACAAAACCACTTGGGATATTGGTAAGCAAGTTAAAGATCCGCCGTTATATTTATCCGGGGATCAAGGTGTCGCTTGGCAAGTTGACAAGAATAATATTCCTCACTTCTCCTTTGATATAGATAAAGCGGTGGATAATTATAATACTAAAAATGAGGGGAAGGATGGCTTTACAAAGTTAACCTTAAAACCGAATGATACGGTTAAGGTTAGCGCCGTCTCTAATAACCAAGAGTCTGCTACTAAAACTGTGGATATCAATAGTTTGTATGTGGGCTTTGACCAAGAAGCCGCTGCCAAGTCCAATGTCTATCAAGGACCAAAGGTATTATTGGGTGACAAAGTTTCTGTACCGTTAGAATATCAAGATGATATTAGCAGTAATAATATTATTCACTTAAAGGGCTATGATAAAAAGGGAAGCACTACCAGCCTGAATACCGCCACAGACACTCCACCTCAAACTGCAGATGTTACACCGCCAGCTGTTACGCCACCAGACGTGCCTACCTTAACAAAACATACTTGGGATGTTGATCATGTGACGCAAACACCAGGCGATCACACCCTGTATATTCAGGGCAGTGATGATCAAAAAGGCCTGAGTCCCTATGTCAAGCCGGACGCTGCTGGCAATTTGGCTACGTCAGATCTATTGCAGTATAACTATCATGTCGAAAATGTTCCCGCCTTTAATGGTTATAAAGAGTTATATCAACAAAATGATCTTACCAAGCCGCTAGATACGACCGCTAAAGGTGAGCACCAATCCTATCTGTCTAGTGGAAATTATCTGGAAAAAGATCTGTATCAACCAAAGATGAGTACCGTCGGCTTAAAGGATTTTTGTTTGACTGAACCAGCCGATGATGGCGGTGGCATTAAGAAGAAAACTGCAAAATTGATTTTGCACATTCCTAATCAAGGAGACCAGACGTTAACGGACTTTGCTTATGGTCAGCACTATACCCCGGGTAATTTCAAACTCACGGGAACGAGTTTTCCTGCCGGAACGAGTTTTGAGGTTGATACACCGTTGACGTATAAAAAGTCCAAAGCTGATACGCAATTAACTCTACATGGTTCAACTTTACAAACAACAGATCCGGAAGCACCTGACCAGCAATTGAACTTAGGTGCTTCGGGTTCACTGACTTACAACAATCTATATGATGTGACTTTGAATGTTCCAAGAAATATTGATTATGGTCGGCATACACGTAATTCGGTTAAAACGACAGATCAGTATTGTCCAGTGGATACGAGTAATAAGCAGAACGCTTACCAGTTGACATATGAGCAACCTGCCAATTCCAACTTCCATTACACAGTGGATGTGCGTTGTAATTCCAATAATGCTTTGTTCAATTTGATTTATCAAGATGGTACTACTGATTCAGTGGCTAAGGTTATTAACAGTGACGTGCCCGTCTTTCAGACAGGTACCGGTCCTAGTGCGACGGCATCATTTGCCGAAGATTGGTGGCTTAAGACCGGAGCTAAGAAAGGAATTTATCTCCAACCAACGCAAGATAAACCTGCAGCGAAAAAATATCAATCAATGCTAACGTGGACGGTTAATAATGCTTTGAATAATTAAGTTTAGTAATGAAAAAAGTGATATGAACCCAAAATGTAAAACAGTTTTTAAATTAGGACTAATTTCCGATATTCGATCGGTGTTGGTCCTTTTTATTTGGTCTTGATGCTTTGGTGATTAGTAATGAATATATTTTTAATTCGGTCTCGATATGCATTTTCAGGTTTGATTGCTCTAGACTTTGGCTTCTTTGTTGAAGCAGCTTGACTTGTTGAGTTTAATCTTTCGTTAGTCGGTCTTTCTCTCCTGTTATTAAGAGATACACACTTGCTTGTTTTGAGAGCTTTAATACCGCGTCGATCAATTAAAGCCACTAAATATATAAATAGTAGATTGCTAAATTAATAACTTTTCAGATAGTTTTTTGAATTATAAATATCAATTTTGTCTTATTGAGATAGCAATGAAAAATGCTTCCAAAAATTATTATCCTAATTTTTGGGAGGCATATTAATATTATAGTAGAATCATCTTTTGAAACCGGCATTTTCTTCAATCTTTGGTTCTTAGTAAAATGACATTTAATGATAAAAGTAGTTTAGACTTGCTAAAACTAAACTGCTTTTTTAGTATGTTGAGCTTTTGTAAGCTTAACATCTAATTAAAATTAATTAAAAATTATTTTTTTCACAATGATTGGGATTAATGTTTAAAATTAAATTAATTAAGGTGGTATCCACAGCTAAAAAAAATAACTTTAAATGTAAAAATATCTTTTTGAAACAGCTATTATCCTTGATTTAACTTAATTTTTTGCCTAAAAAAATAAATAATGTAAAAAATATGGTTTAAAAGCATTCATAATGATGATATTATCATATAATGATTGTTTTATTAGTGTAATTAAAACTAAATTATAAATGAGATGCCTATTTTTGGGGATCATTATTTATTTTTGTTAAATTAGCAAAATAATTTTAATTATATTACATAATCAAGAATATTAGGGGATAATATGAAAAAAATTCGGTTGATTTTTAGTCTGATGTTGTTTTCTTTGACAGTTATTTGTGGTGAACAGGGGAATCTGGTTCAGGGGGCTGCTAATGCGGATAGCTTTCAGCAAGACTTGGCGCAACTAAATAGTGGTTTGCTAGCGACTGGTGGTACGCCGGCTCGGTTCAATTCTAGAATTACTAGTGCTACGAGTTCGTTATTAGAAACAGATAAAAATGTTTCCAAAACTGGTTTTGGCGATGCTGATAAACTCGAAGAGTTAGGCTATTCGAAAATTGATCCCTCCAAAATTAACTGGCCTAGTGATGGGATGTACGCTGATGCCACGAAAGATGTTCAACCAGGGGCGATTACTGGTGGTGATGGTACCGGAACCCAGAGTATTGATTCTGATGAAGATGGAAAAACCGTTTATGTACGTAATGTTTTGCAATTTTTACTAGCGGTTTACGGTACTAAAAACACGGGACCAGCCAATATTGTTGATGTTAATGAAGGTACTGGTAGCGATAAGTTTACTAGTTATAGTGATGTGAAGCGAATTATTATTGTTAATGACTTGGATTTTGTTTCGTCAGATGTGTTTAAGGATAATCCATTATTAAATAAGTATAATTTTGTTAATAGTTATTTAAGTGGGGTAACTGATGTTCTTGGAGATGGTTCCGGTGGAGGTACTGGCAATTTTACCGTTTTAGCAGATCGTCCTGGTGATTCATCCGATAATCATAATTTGACGATTGTTGGTAATCATGGTCCGGATCAGAGTACGCCGAAAATTAATGCAGGTAACTATAGTTTACGTTTTGCCCGAAATACTTCAACACAAACCGATAATGTAACATTAGACAATTTAAAGTTATATGGCTCCACTTATTATGGATTTGTACGATTAGGAATTGGAGCTGCAAGTGTTTCTAACGAGTTTTATCGCGACGTTACGTATTATGGTTCACAATTTTTGTGGACAGCTAGTGGAACATCTAATGTTTATATTTCGGGGCACACGACGGCTTATTCTTTATATTATTATAAAAGTCCAGTGGATCAACGAGTTTATACGTGTCAAGGTTGGGGTAGTCAACAAGTTATGCAGGTGTCGAATGTTACCTTTGAACCAGACGCGGTATTTAATGGCTCGACTTATGATGGTAATGTGTTGGAATTGACGAAAAATGCCACGCTATTGAGTGATGCTGATAAGAAACAAGGTGCAGAGGTTAATCTCTATCCGCGCGGCAGTGGGGAAGATGCCCCCAACGGTTCCTCCGGACTTTATTTAATGAATACAGGTGTTTTAACATTAAATCCCGGGACCCATTTAAACATTGATGTCAAAAATGATTCGATGAAAGATTCCATGGCACAGTTAAGCGGTGATACGAGTGCTTATGATACGACCGCTACTTATAGCGATCCGTATTCCACAACTACGACGTCCAATGCGCTTTATATGGGCGGTACTGGTTCAAAAATTATTTATAACACAGGCGGTTATCAACAAGGTTCGGATGACGAAGCTATTAATGTGGAAAGTGATGGGGCTGATACTAAACCATTAGTTCAATTTGCTGGTGGTGAAGCTGATTTAGATCGTGGGGACTTTAATATTACGGCAAATAATCTGGGCTCTGCCAGCAATTCAGGGTTATTTACGTTAGGAGCTTCGACGGTCAATGTGCGTAAAGGTGGAAACTTTAATATAAAGATTGCGGATACGCCTGAGCAACCAAGTTCTGGTAATGTGCAGTTATTGAATGTCACAGGGACTACTGACATCAGCTTGTATAAACCCCAAGGTGTTGATTTGAATTTGGGGAATAACACGGGGACTTCATCAAGTATGGTTTCGCCGAGTGCGGCGACGGATATCAAAGCTTACGATATCAAAATGGCTGCCAGTGGGACGAATTCTAAATCTCAATCAGTATCGTTTGGCTTTCAGGATTCTCCAACCAATGACCAAAAGCCCGTACCAATGCAACACCTCAGTATTCCGTTCGCCAATAGTTGGGGAACCACTGGTATTGATTTGACGAAATTTGTCCTAGCGACGACACCCGAAGACTTAACTGGCAGTCAGGCAGAGATTGGCCGATTATTAACTTATTTGAATCAAATGCAAACAACGTCTAATCCAGGTATTTCTAAAGAATTCCGCCATATTCATTTTTCAGAAATTGATGGGCCGGTGGAACACGTGAAGACTTCGGTCATCGATCCGCGTTCCCGCACAGTTAGTGGGTCATTGAATGCTTCTAACGATGATTTTCATCCGGATCCGCCAATGCTGAAAGTGGTAGTTAATGATGGAGCTAAAGATTACGATTTGGGAACTGTTCCAAATGAAGATGCGAGTGCTTCAGATCCTAATAAGCAGGATACACAAGGCTATATTGCCAGCAGTTTTACTCCTTCTGGTGGGAGTTATATTCCTAGTTTTAGTCCGTCAACGCCGGATATTTTAAATGATGACGATGATATTGCTTATAGTACAGATCCCATCACTAAAAAAACCACTTGGGATCTTGGTAATAAAGTTACAGCGGCGCCGTTATATTTAGCCAATGGTCAAGTTGTTACTTGGCCAACGGGGACAAGTGACTTCTCCTTTGATATTGACCAAGCAGTGAAGAATTATAACGATAAGAATAGTGGTCAAACTGGTTTTACACCTTTAACCTTAAAACCCAATGATACAGTTAAGGTTAGTGCTGTTGCTAATAACCAAGAATCCGCTGCTAAAAATGTAGATATTAATAGCTTGTATTTAGGCTTTAACCAAAAAGCTGCTGCCAAGTCCAATGTCTATCAGGGACCGAAAGTATTGTTGGGTGATAAAGTTTCCGTGCCGTTAGAATATCAAGATGATATTAGCGACAAGAATATTATTCATTTAAAAGGTTACGATGCAGGCGACACTGGTAGTCTGAACACCACCACAGCCACGCCACAAACTGCGGATGTTACACCAGCTTCGACGGCCTTAGCCCAACATACTTGGGACGTTGGGCAAGTGACGCAAACACCAGGTGATCACACTTTGTATATTCAGGGCAGTGATGACCAACAAGGCCTCAGTCCCTACGTCAAGCCCGATGCTGCTGGCAAGTTAGCCACATCAGATTTATTACAATATAACTATCATGTCGAAAATGTGCCCGGCTTTAACGGTTCTAAAGAATTGTATCAACAAAATGATTCTACCAAGTTACTAGATTCTACGACTAGCGCTGATCACAAAACCTATATGGCTAGTGGACACTATCTGGAAAAAGATTTGTATCAACCAAAGATTAGTACCGTCGGTTTAAAGGATTTTCGTTTAACTCAACCCGCCGATGATGGCAGTGGTATTCAGAAGGGAACAGCAAAAGTGATTTTGCATATCCCAAATCAAAAAGACCAGACGTTAACGAATTTTGCTTACGAAAAGACCTATACTCCCAAAGACTTTAATTTGTCCCAAACGAGTTTTCCTGCCGGAACGAGTTTTGAAGTGGATACGCCGGTGACTTATCAGAAGTCCAAAGCTGATACGCAATTAACTTTGCATGGTTCAACCTTACAAACAACGGATCCAGAAGCCCCCGCTACAGCTCCAACGCAGCAATTGAACTTAGGTGCTTCGGGTTCATTGACGTACAATAACCTATATGATGTGACTTTGACGGTTCCGACCAACATTGATTATGGTCGCCATACACGTAATTCGGTGAAAACGACAGACCAGTATCGTCCAGCCAATACGAGTAATAAGCAGACCGCTTACCAGTTGAAATATGAAGCACCTGCCAATGCCACCTTCCACTACACGGTGGGTGTGCGTTGTGATTCCAGTAATGCTTTGTTTAATTTGATTTATCAAGATGGTACTGCTGGTTCGGTGGCCAAAGTTATTAATAGTGGGGATGTGCCTGTCTTTCAAACAGGTACCAGCACGAGTTCACCAGCGAAGTTTGCCACGAATTGGTGGCCTTTGACTGGAGCAAAGAAAGGGATTTATCTCCAACCGACGCAAGATCAACCTGCGGCGAAAAAATACCAATCCACGCTTACTTGGACAGTTAATAATACTTTGAATTAATTTGAAATTTAGCTTAGTAAAGAAAATGCTGCGTAATGATTCATTCGCACATTTTCTTTTTCTTAGCGTTAATTTACTTTCTTGTGAAAGCTCGTTACAATTAAGGCAAGCAAATGGAGGTTTAAGTCAATGAAATATATTCACGCAGCCAAGTTTTTTTTGAAAAATACGACTGAAAATGGTGGTTATTTAGCGATTAATGCTGACGGCACCTTTGGTCAGTACTTGCCAGAAGACCAACGTCCAGAAGGCGAGATTCTTGATTACGACCAGCAGTGGATTGCGCCGGGATTAATTGATACGCATATTCATGGACTGGCGGGTCACGATGTGATGGACAATGATCCGGTCGGTTTAGAAGCCATGGCGCAAGCTTTGTTAAAGTGTGGGGTTACTTCGTGGTTACCTACAACAATTACCGGTTCTAAAGCGGAATTAACGGCTATTTGTCAAACCATCGCGCAAAATTATCAACAAATTTCGGGTGCTAAAATTGCGGGCATTAATTTTGAAGGCCCGTTCTTTACGCCGGAACATAAAGGTGCTCAAAACCCGAAATACTTTGGCGATCCGGATGTTGATACGTTTAACGATTGGCAAGATGCCGCTCAAGGTTTGTTGCGCCAAATTACCATCGCTCCGGAACGCCAAGGCGCGGTCGAATTCACGCGTACTGTGAGTCAAACGGGAGTAGTCGTGGCATTAGGGCACTCATCTGCCACTTTTGAGCAAGCCAAAGCTTGCGTGGAAGCGGGAGCCACAACATTTACTCATACGTATAACGGCATGAGTGGCTTGAATCATCGTCAACCGGGCATGGTTGGAGCAGCCATGAGTTTAAACAACGTTAATGCTGAATTAATTTGTGATGGTCACCATGTTCATCCTAATGCGGCTGCAATTTTAATTAAACAAAAATCGCCCGAACACGTAGTGTTGGTTACGGATTGTATGTCAGCCGGTTTAATGCCCGATGGGGATTACATGTTGGGAGAATTACCCGTTGTTGTGGCTGATGGTACGGCGCGGTTGAAAGATGAAACGCA
Organism: Bombilactobacillus sp. ESL1187; assembly: GCF_058107155.1. Lineage (NCBI taxonomy): Bacteria > Bacillati > Bacillota > Bacilli > Lactobacillales > Lactobacillaceae > Bombilactobacillus > Bombilactobacillus sp. ESL1187. The sequence goes on along the minus strand of NZ_JBYLTZ010000001.1, from coordinate 627,519 downwards.
TAATTTGGCTGGTAGCATTTTGAAATTGAATGATGCAATTAAAAATTTGGTAGATTGGAACACGGTAACGCCGCAAGCGGCCATTCAAATGGCAGCTGCTACACCGGCCAAAAGTGTGCACATTGACCAAACTGCCGGGGCTATTTTGCCAGGACGCGCGGCTGACTTCATCGTGTTAACACCAAAGATGAAATTGCAAGCTACCTATTTAGATGGCCAACTAGCTTATCAAGCAGAGGTTTAATTCTTTATGTAACAATTGTTGGTGGCAGTTTTTCTGTTAGCTGAAATTCTTGGTTAAATCTGGTATTGTTTAAATTGAAAAAGAGCAGCGCCGGCGTTTGATATGATATTTGTGTTAAAATGCATATGGATATTTTGAAACATTAGTTTTACGCAACTTAATAATAAAAAAGACACCTAGTTTCCTTGGACAGTAACTAGATGCCTTTTTATTTCGCGTCAATTAATGTTTGTTGATCCACCATTTAAAAGCGGCAATAACAATAATTGGTGCTAGGATATTTTGAAACAATAGTTTCGCCCCCTACTGTTGCTGTGTCGGGGACGCAACCTACATATAATATCATGGGAAAATGCGCCCACATTGGTCAAGTTCAATCTCTTGAAATGGATAACTGTCTGTCAAACGACCAATGAGAGCACATTTTAAAAGTTATTTGCTTAGTAAATCTTTCCGTTCTGCTATAAGTTGTTCCAATTCTTGAATATCTTCAAGTGTTGCCCACTTTCTAACAAAGCTCCTAGCAGTTGATCGATTTCTTAAATATTTAGTATGATCGCGATTTTTTTCTTGCCATCGCTTATTGGCTTCGGTCTGTTTATTTTTGGCGTTTTCCATTATTAGTCTCCTTTGTATTATGAATGATTGACAGGATTGCTAAATCCTTAAGGGTACAAAAACTAAATTCGGTGATTATTAAATTAGCACTTAATTCATTAATTCCAGGAATACTACATAAAATCTCAAATTCAGGTAATGCTTGCGCTAATTGACTCATCTTCTGGATAATTTCAGCTTTTTTGTGCTTTGTTTGATCATCCAAACGAAACTTTCTACGTCAATAATCGTATTGATTATTTGGCAAAGATCGTGGACATTCAAATGAAACAAATTGCTATTCCTTTCTTTAGGATCTGGGTTTACAGTTTTTACACACCATAGCACCACTCCCTTTGTAGGAATAGTCACCGCCTTAGTATTGACTTTACTGAATATATTTTATCATAGACAAATTCAATAATTTGGCATCAGTGCAAGACAACTAACTCTGTGTTATTATTTAGGTATAAAAAGAGTCAGCGCAACGAACACTGACTCTTTGGTAAAGTTGCCAAGACGGCGACTATTAAATTTAATTATCTAAATAAAATAATCGTTAGCCCTGCATGGCTAAGGCGATTATTTTTTTGTGCTTTGTTTGACCATCCAAACGAAACTTGCCACGTCAATAATCGTATTGATTATTTGGCAAAGATCGTGGACGTTCAAATGAAACAACTTGCTATTCCTTTCTTTAGGATCTGGGTTTACAGTTTTTACACCATAAGCACCACTCCCTTTCGGAATAGCCACTGCCTTAGCTTAACTTTACAAGTTTTAGTTTAACATAATTAAAAGTGGCAAAATTCCGAGATTATTCGAAACTTTGCCACTTGTTAATTGCATTACTTTTTCACGGCTTTGAAACTCAGTAGATAAATAACGATGAACCAACCAATGGTCGCGATGGTGGTCCAAGTCGTTTCGGGAGTGAATAGTAAAATACCAAAAATAATTAACATAAAAATAATGGTTAAATAATCAGTAATTGGAGCACCCGGCATTAAAAAGTGCTGCTCGCTAGTTTGAAAGTTTTGAGAGTGGCGGTACTTGGCGTGGGTGCCCATCAAGAACATATAAATAACTAAAAAGCCGGCTGAAGCAATGGAAGTGATTAATTTAAACGCACCTTGAGGAAAAATATAATTAACAATCACGACCGCTGCTACTAATAAGGTCGAAAAAGAAATGGCCCGCATAGGTGTTTGATTCTTGTTGAGTTTAGCAAAATAACTAGTCGGTTTACATAAGGAATATAACATTCGTCCTGTAGTAAACAGGGAGCTGTTTAACGACGAAGCGGCGGCCGTTAAGACGACGAAATTGATAATGCCGGCCGCGGCCTTAATCCCAATCCCACCAAAGACTTGGACAAAAGGTGAGTGCCCCGCGCTATAGTCAGTCCAGGGCTGAATGATCATGATGGCTGCTAACGCGCCAATATAAAAAATCAAAATTCGCATAATGACAGAATTAATCGCATGCGGAATATTCGCCTGTGGATCCTTAGTTTCGGCGGCAGATACACCGACAAATTCGACACCCAAGAAAGAGAAAAATGCCATTTGAAAGGCGGAAATAATTTCTTTCAGATTGCCAGAAGTGGCACCAAAGCGCCACAAATTACTAAATTCGACGTAACCGTGATTGGTTTTGGTATGGAATAAGACCATGATCACAGCCACGGCAATAATCGCTAAGATGGCTACGATTTTAATTAACGCAAACCAAAACTCGGTTTCGCCGAAAGCTTTGACCGCCGTGATATTAATAAGATATAAAGCACCTAAAAAGATTAATTCCCAAATCCAAGCCGGCACATGGGGAAACCAGAACTGCATATAATTACCCACGGCAGTCAATTCGGACATGGCAATCACTAACCAGCCTAGCCAATAGGTCCAGCCCATGATAAAGCCCCAGCGATCACCGAGATATTCTTTAATAAAATCAATAAAAATGATTTTATGTGTATCGGATAAGAGCAATTCGCCGAGCGCGCGCATCATTAAAAAAACAAACGCGCCTGTTAAAAGATAAATTACCAAAATTAATGGTCCAGCTTTATGAATGGATTCGCCTGAACCTAAAAATAAACCGGTACCAATGGTTCCGCCTAAGGCAATCATACTGACATGCCGTGCTGATAGGCTGCGCGAGAGCGCCTTTTTTTCTGTCATGAGAAATCCTCCTATTAGGTCTATGACAATCGAATTGTTTAAGCCTATATCATAGCACAAACTAGATCATAAGTGAAAAGAGTATGAGAACTTTATTGACTTATTCATACAAAATTAATTTAAATGAGTACTGAACAATCAAACCAGCTAGGTTAATCTATCTAAGATAGTGATAATTGCAACTAGCGTGGCACAGTAATATAATAATTTTGATTATTAAAGAGGGTTATTATATGAAAATGACAATTCAGCAATTTCAAGATAAAATTGCGAACGCAGAATATCAAACTTTTCAGCAAACGATTAAATTAACGAAGCGTTTAGCCGCCAGTAAAGTAACGCTAGCGCTTCAGCAATTAACCCAGCAACTGGAAGAAGCAGTAAATGGTGGTTATTTAGCGCAAGGGGAGTTAACCATTGAAGGACTAGGCTTTCCGATGGTTTGTAATTTACAGCTCAGTCCTTTAAACTTGCCGTGGCAAGACGCTGCCAAAGTGAGTCATTTTTTTGATCGGGACGAACAAGTAGAATTAGCGTTTTACTTAGTAACGAGCTGTGAATTTATTAATGCTTCCCACTTACGGATTGATCAAGTGGCCACAGATGCTGCGGACTTACAGCAACAACAAGCTGCCATTGTGCAACTAATTATTGATCAATGTCGACAGGCGATTACTAATCAAACTCAAACAAAAGAGGCTGCAAAGAAATCATGATTACGACAAGTAATTTATTAATAATGTTGATTACTGGTTTATTAGCGGGAACTTTAGGCTCAATTTTAGGTATTGGTGGTGGCATGATTGTCACACCAATTTTGACGATCGCGATGGGCTTAGATATTAAGTACGCGATTGGGGCCAGTATTATCGTCGTCATTGCTACCAGTTCCGGAGCGACCATTTCGTTTTTAAAGGATGAAATGTTGAACTTACGGGTTGCCATGTTCTTAGAAATTGCAACGACAGTCGGTGCGGTAACTGGTGCGGCTTTAAATGGGATTATCCCCAAAGCAGTTTTATATGTCTTATTTAGCTTTTTGTTATTCCAATCTTGCTACAACATGATTAAAAAGCTCATGAATAAAAAGTCTGCTAAAAGTGACCAAGAGGTACAACCGGATTATTTATCGCAAAAATTACGACTAAATGGTAGCTACTATGATAAGGCTTTACAAAAGCCAGTGGACTATCAAGTCAAAAATGTTCCGGGTGGTTTCTTGATGATGTTAGCTGCCGGCATTGCCAGTGGCTTATTAGGCATCGGGAGTGGTGCTTTTAAAGTGATTGCGATGGATAACATTATGAAGATGCCACTCAAGCCGTCTAGTGCCACCAGTAATTTAATGATGGGTGTGACTGCGGCGGCCAGTGCAACAGTGTACTTCTTTAACGGAACGATTTTACCAAATATTGCGGTACCATTAGCCTTAGGAGTGGTCTTTGGCGCGATGATTGGTAGTCGCATTATGCAGCATTTACATCCGAAAGTAATCCGGATTATCTTTATTCCAATTTTATTGTACTTAGGTTTACAAATGTTCTTAAAAGGATTTGGGGTGAACATTTAAATGAAAAAAGATGAGATGCAGGATATTGAATTAATCATTGGTAAAATTTTGCGTGTTGGGGTAATTATTTCCGTCATTGTGATGGCTTTAGGGATTGTGATGATGTTAATTCAAGGTAATAGTGGTTATCCAGGGCAGAGTCATCCAACCACCTTTAGTGCGATTTATCAGGGCATCATTCAATTCAAACCTTTTGCCGTGATGATGTTAGGTGTCTTTTTATTGATTTTGACCCCCGTGTTACGTGTGGTCGTTTCCATTTATGCTTTCTTTAAGGAACATGATTATTTATATGTAGCTATTACTACTTTAGTTTTAGTAATTTTAGCTTTTGCGATGATTGGCGGTTATCTAGCTAATCGGTAGGTGAACTTAACTGAACTATAAAAATAACCTTAAGTTGTTTTGACTTAAGGTTATTTTTGTGAATTAATTTTCTTTTGGAAAACGAACTTTTTTAATAGTTTTAAGATACCAAATAAATACTAAAGCATAAACTACTATTGCTACTAAAGAAATCACTATCAATTTGGGATCCCAACTTTTGAAAGTTTTACCAAAAAGAATTGCTAAAAATTTTTCAATGGGATCAGAATCAATGGAACTAAACATTTGTCCTTTGGATAAGCCTTTAGGAAAGTTACCCATGGCAATCGAAGTGGAAGTAATAAACTTGGAAATTGCAGTTGCTCCCCAAAGGTAAAGTGGTACTAAAACCGTACCGATAATTGTCATTCTAATGACACGACCTTGAGTTACCAGTAATAATGCAGGAGTTAAGACCGTCAAAATGATACCACCTAATGGTAAAACTTTATTACCTGGCAAGACCATGGCAATAACTAGCATGATAGGAGCTAAAATATTAGCCACTGCCCAAATTTCAGCTCGTGAAGCTAAAATGGGCCAATCGATCGCCACAAATAATTTTCGACCACGTAGTTTAGAACTCATAAATTTTTGGATACCACCAGACAAAGGTTCAATTGCAGGTCCAAACCAATCGCCGACGTAACCAAATAATTCTAAAGCAACACCAGCAGTAAAGGCTAGGGAACAAATATGAGCGGCACTTTGGTGACCTAATAGACCAATAAAGATTCCTAAATAAGCACCAATAGCAAATTTGCTTCCCCAAAAGCCAATTTTTTCATTAAGTGTGTCAGCGTTAAAATCAAATTTATCTACAAAAGGAATTAATAAATCAATGAGTTTATTAATTACCATGGCTAAAGGCATAATTAATAACGATGGATGCGCCGTTGTAGTGATGTTAGTTTCGTCATATTTTAATAGATAGTTAATGGTCGGTTTAATGGCATCTGCGTTAAACAACATCAACATCACAATGATGACAACAAAGAGTGAAGTTATAAAAATGTTATTACCAGAGTAGTGATGAATTAATAAACCAAGAATTGACACGTTCCAAATGTTAAATAAATCGACGTTTAAAGTATTGGTACATTTTAAAAAGAGCATTACGAGATTAGTTAAGATCTCTAAAAAAGCAAAATATAGTGTATAAATAGATCCCCAGGTAATGACAGCTAGCGGGGCCCAACCTAAATCTGTAATTGTTAGATTGACGCCGGTTGATTTAACAAAAGCATTTAAGGCTGGACCAAATGAAGTAGTCAATAATGAAATGACGGCACTCATTCCAGTTAAAGCGGTGGCCATTCTTAGGCCGCCTTCAATTGCCTTAGAAAATTTAACACCAAAGCAGAGGGCAAGGATAGTAATGATAAAAAACATCATGGCTGATCCGCCTAAACCAATAAAAAAGTTAAAACCAGCACGAATTGTATTAATCATAATGTTACTCCAATTCTATGAAATTGTGAGTAACCGGTTACGTAAATTGAGATTAAACAAAATATACCGCTTTCGAAACCAAAATGCAAATTTAAATAACACTTGACAAATTTTGTTGTAAACGCTATTCTAGTTTCCGTAATCGGTTACGGAATAAATTGAGGCTTAAAAATGACAACTTTAAAAGATATTGCACGCTTGGCTGGTGTTTCTACAGCAACAGTTTCAAGAGTAATGAACGGGAAAGGGGAAGCTAGTCCCCAAACGGTGAAAAAAATTGAAAATTTAATCAAAGATTTAAATTATCGCCCTAATCGTACTGCTAAAGCTTTATCTAGTCGCCGTTCTAACTTAATTGCGTTATTAATTCCTAATTTAAAAAATCCTTTTTTTAGTGAATTAGTGCAGCAAATTGAAGTGGCAGCTAATAGTCGAGGCTATCAAATTTATTTGTGCAATAGTGAAGACGATCGAGATAAAGTTAAGTATTATTTAGAAACAATGCAAGATAACTACGTAGCAGGAGCTATTATCAACTCTTTATATGTACAGCGTAGTGATTTAGATCAGTTAGAACAAAGTGGCATTCCCACAATTACAATTGATCGGACAAATTTGGAACATCCTTATGCTTCAATTGGAATTGATCATGTTCAAGGTGAATATTTAGCAACTAAAGCAGTTTTAAATAATAATCCACAGGCGCAGTTGCTCTTTTTATCTGGTCCAGCTGGTGAACAAAGTTCCAAGGATCGCTACCAGGGCTATTTGCGGGCTATTAATGAAAGTCAGGGTCGCTCTCTAGCCGTATTGTATGGCGACTTTACTTTTCAAGGTGGTTATCAGCAAATTGATCAATTTTTGCAGCACAATTTTCATTGTACGGGAATTGTTTGTTCTAATGATGCTATGGCTGTCGGTGCACTACGGGCATGTCAAGATCATAACCTAGTGGTACCGCAAGATTTACAAATAGTAGGTTATGATAATACCGATTTAGGTAAGTATACGAATCCGCGATTAAGCTCCGTGCAACAGTTTCAACCAGATTATTTTAATTTAATGATTCAAGAATTATTGCAATCAGCTGAGTCACACCAATATCTTTTAACACCAAAATATATTTCAAGAGAATCAACTCCCAAGGAGATCAATAATGAATAAAAAAATTGCACCATCTTTAATGTGTACCAATTTAGGTAATGTAGCGCGTGATGTACAAGAATTGGATACTGCTGGTGTTGATTATTATCATATCGACATTATGGACGGTAGTTTTGTACCCAACTTTACTTTGGGTCCGGACTTTGTACAAGCAGTGCGGCAGCTAACAACTAAACCATTAGATATTCACACAATGGTCCAACAACCGGAGCGTTTTGTCACTTTATTTCAACAAGCTGGCGCTGATATGATGTCCATCCATGCTGAAGCAACTAATAACTTGCAGGGAACTTTGGTAGCTATCAAAAATGCTGGTATGAAAGCCGGAGTGGCGATTAATCCCGCGACCCCTTTGAATGTGTTAGATTATGTTTTGCCAGTAGTTGACTATGTAGTCTTAATGACTGTGAATCCCGGTTTTGCTGGTCAAAAATTTATTCCTGAAATGTATTCTAAGATTGAACAATTAAAATCGAAAATCCAAGCTGCCAAATTAAATGTTGCCATTGAAGTAGATGGCAATTTAGGCCAACAAACAATACCACGCTGCGTAGCTTCGGGAGCTGATTGGTTTGTTGGCGGAACCAGTTCTATTTACCATGCCGGAAGCTCTTTAACACAAAACGTAGACAAAACTCGTGAATGGTTACAGGAGGATTAAAGAATGCAATACGATGTTGCGGTTTTAGGTAGTATTAATGTTGATATTAAGGCAAGGATCGAAAAATACCCTGCTTATGGTGCGACAATGACTGCTAAAAGTGTAGAAACTTTACCTGGAGGTAAAGGAGCTAATCAAGCCATCGGGGTAGCACGTTTAGGTGGTAAATTAGCTTTTATGGGCGCTGTTGGTCAAGATGGTAGTGGTCAACAGATGATTCAAAATTTGAAAGATTTTGATATTGACCCCCAGTATATTAAACAAAGTGCTGATACAGGTACCGGTAGTTTTATTGTTTGGTTGGATGACCAAGGTGAAAATACCATGGTTGGGACTTTAGGAGCTAACGCAACATTAACTACAGCTGATATTGATAAGGCAATGGCAGAAATTGATGCTCCAGTACTTCTCTTACAGATGGAGACTAGTCCTGAGTCTATTATGTCAGCGCTAAAAAGTGCTAAAAAGAAAGGCATGTTTGTGATTTTGGATCCCGCTCCGGCAGATAACTTTTTTAAAGAAGCTTTACCTTATGCAGATTGTGTTACTCCAAATATTCAAGAAACAGAAAAAATTACTGGTATCAAAGTTGTTGACCAAGCAACTGCACTCCAAGCAGCTAAAATAATTGCTGCTCAAGGGGTAGAAAATGTCATTATTAAGATGGGTAGTCAGGGTAATTTGGTGTATCATGCAGGGCAAATTGATTTTATTGCTGCTCATCGAGTTAAAGCAGTTGATACTTTGGGTGCAGGGGATACTTTTGCCGCTGGGTTGGCAGTTCACTATGCGCAACATAAAGATTTATTAGCTGCAATTGAATATGGTAACAAGGCAGCAGCAATTAAAGTTAGTCGAACGGGCGGTCAAAAGTCTATGCCCACAGCGCATGAAATGTTATAAGGATTGAAAGGGCTAATATAAAAGCTACTTAGCAGCTTAGCGATAACTATTTTCAATCTAAACTTTTGATCTCTGTATTGCCTAAAAGAAAAAATGTTCGTATCAATGATAGATTTCTAAAAAATTCTTGGATTTTAGAGATCACGTCATAATACGAGCATTTTTGTTTTGGCTGCTTTGCCTAAAGATTACTTTAAATATTACATAAGTAGCTATAGATAATAGTATCAATTAAATGAGGAAATTTTTGTTCTAATTCAGATTTGCGCAAACTAATGAAGCGTTGTCGACCGTCGATGCGCACGTGAATTAAACCATTTTCACGGAGGACTTTTAAATGATGTGAGAGATTATTTTTTTTACCTAAATAGTCGAACTCACAGCAAGGGGTTTCACCATTTTGCTTTAATGATGCAATAATTTGTAAACGTAGGGGTTCGCATAAAGCATTGAGAATTTGTTCTACTTTGATGGTTTGAATAGCTGGATGAGTAATTAAAGTCATTTTGTTAACCTCCTTGTTAGCAAACTCATTATAACTAAAGCGCTATCATAGTTCAATGTTCAATCGTTTATGAATTATTGTACCTTTTTAAAAAGCAGTCAAAATTATCAAAATAATTTTGACAAATAATTAATTACGCAATAATTGATTATTTTATATTTGGTTTTATTTCTTGTATGTTGAAAATTTGTTCAGTTACGGGGTGGAAATTTTTTAAATTAATCATCTTTTGCTCTGCGATATGGTGGAAAGCAGAAATAAAAAAATGGTCGTATTAATACGACCATTTTCTCTTTATATGCGTCAAAAGTATAAGTCGGTAGTTTCTTATGACAATTTTAATTGCGTCCGATCTCGTAATCAGAATCTTTCATTGCGGCGACTTTGCCTAAAAGATAGCCATTGCCGACTTGGGAAAAGAAGTCGTGATTATTAGTTCCGGTAGAAATCCCATTCATTACAATTGGGTTTACATTTTCTGCATTACCGTCCGCAAACAAGGGGTTTTGGCCAAGGTTCATTAAAGCTTTGTTGGCATTATAGCGTAAGAAACAGTTAACTTCCTGGGTCCAGCCAATTTCATCATAGAGTTGAGCAGTATACTTTTCTTCATTATCGTACAGTTGATACAGTAAATCATACATCCAATCTTGGAACTTACTTTGCTCTGCTTCGGATAATTCTTGAAAGCCTAGCTGGAACTTGTAGCCGATATAAGTACCATGCACAGATTCATCGCGGATAATCAGTTTAATAATTTCGGCCACATTGGTTAACTTATTATTACCTAGATAATAAAGCGGTGTATAAAAGCCAGAGTAGAAGAGAAAAGTTTCTAAAAAGACGGATGCGACTTTCTTTTGCAGAGGATCACCATTTTGGTACAAATTATTAATGATGTAGGCCTTTTTTTGCAAAAATTCATTATGATTCGTCCAATCAAAAATTTCTTCAATTTCTTCGGCAGTATTTAACGTACTAAAGATTGATGAGTAACTTTTAGCATGAACTGATTCCATAAACTGAATATTGTTGAAAACAGCAATTTCTTCGGGAGTGCGCGCATCTTGTCGTAAAACGGCAGCTCCATCTTGTGACTGTAAGGTATCCAGTAAAGTTAAGCCGCCAAAAACATGACCGACGACAGTATGTTCTACAGCACTTAATTCACGCCAGTCATCACGATCATTGGATAGCGGAATGCGCGTATCCAACCAAAATTGTTCGGTTAATTTTTCCCAAGTGGCCTTATCAACTTGGTCTTCAATTTGGTTCCAATTAATTGCTTGATAATATGTTTTCGCCATAATAAATCCCTTCTTAGAATAATAGTTCCAGAGAATCTCAGCATAGTACTTAATTTGGCAGATTATCCGCAGCTGCTAAGCGTTTCTTGTCACAACTTGTTTAAATCGTGTTCCAAAGAGCAAAAGACTCTATCTAACTACATCCACTAAAAAAGTCAAATGCAGACTTTTTAGTGGTTTAGGTTAGCTTTTCGTCTTTTAAACGCTCTTTGTCACAACTTGTTAATTGTGTTCGCAAAACTAAAAGCCTATGTCTAACTACAATTAAACTTTCAAGTTCAAACCAAAACTTAAAAGTTTAATCTAGGTTAGCCTACGTCTTTTATCCAGTTTTGCTCACAACTTGGTTAAATTTTGTTCCCAGAAGCAGCAGTTTGCGTCTAGCTACGATAAAGTTCTCAAGTTTAAAAACCAAAACTTAAGTCCTTTATCTAGGCTATACTCAACTGTTAAACGCTTCTTGTCACAACTTGTTAGATTGAACAGCTTTCACATTCATTTACGCCAATTTCTGAGTTATCATCGGTAAAGGTACGCACGTAATAAAGTGATTTAATCCCTTTGTAATAGGCATAATTACGCAAAATAGTTAAATCTCTGGTGGTTTGTTTATTCTCCTCAGCGGGCGTTTTCCATTCGTACATACCTTCCGGAATGCTGGAACGAATAAACAAAGTGAGACTTAAGCCTTGATCGACATGCTCTTGCGCAGCGGCGTAGGTGTCGATGACTTTGCGCATATCGGTATCATAGGCAGAACGATAGTAAGGAATAGTATCGTTAGTCAGATGTGGTGCTGGGAAATATAATTTGCCGTTCTTTTTTTCTTGGCGTTCTTCCACTAACCAGGTAATTGGTTGCAAACTGGCACTAGTATCATCAATATAAGAAATTGAACCCGTAGGAGCCACGGCTAAGCGGTAGGCATTGTACAAACCAGTCGCTTGGACTTTATGTTGTAATAATTGCCAGTCTTTTTGAGTAGGAATAAAAATATCTTTAAATAAAGCTTGCACCTGGGGATCTTGCGGCGCAAAGGAGCGCTGCGTATATTTCGCAAAATAAGAACCGTCAGCGTACTTGGATTTGGCAAAATCGTGAAACATACTGTGTCGTTCACGGGCAATCTGATTGCTTTCGACCAAAGTCCAATAATTTAAGAGCATAAAATAAACGCTGGTAAATTCGAGGGCTTGTGGTGAGCCATACTCAATCTGGTGAGTTGCTAAGAAAGTATGCAACCCCATCGCCCCTAAGCCGATGGCGTGGTTCAGCTCGTTACCGTGTTTAATCGACGGTACGGCGTCAATTTGTGAATGATCGGAGACAAAAGTCAAAGCACGGGTCATGACGCGCACGGATTGACCAAAGTCTGGACTAGTCATTAATTGGGGAATATTCGTCGAACCAAGATTACAACTGACATCTTGTCCCAATTGCACGTAGTCTTGTTTGTCATTTAATAAAGATGGTGTTTGGACTTGTTGAATTTCGGAGCACAGGTTACTCATAATAATTTTGCCCGCCACTGGATTGTGGCGATTGGCGGTATCAATATTTAGAATGTAAGGATAGCCAGATTCTTGTTGTAATTTACTAATTTCTAGCTCTAAATCACGTGCCTGAATCTGATATTTTTTGATTTTGGGATTAGCCACTAACTTGTCATACTCTTGAGTAATGTCGACGTAAGAAAAGGGCTGGTGGTATTCGCGTTCCACACTGTAAGGACTGAATAAATACATTGGCGCGTCTTGGCGCACTAATTCATAAAATTTATCAGGGACAATAATGCCTAAGGAGAGGGTTTTGACACGGATTTTTTCGTCCGCATTTTCTTTTTTAGCAGACAAAAAGTCTAAAATATCGGGATGAAAAACGTTGAGATAAACAGCTCCTGCTCCTTGACGCTGCCCTAATTGATTACTGTAACTAAAACTATCTTCCAATAATTTCATCACGGGTAAAACACCGCTCGAAACACCTTCGACCCCTTTGATAGGGGCGCCAGCTTCTCGCAAATTAGACAAGGTAATACCCACACCGCCGCCAATGCGCGACAATTGTAATGCACTGTTGATGTTACGACCGATGGAATTCATGTCGTCAGTTATTTGGATTAAAAAGCACGAAACAAACTCGCCACGGCGCTTTTTACCCGCATTTAAAAACGAAGGCGTGGCGGGCTGATAACGTTGATGAATCATTTCATCAGCTAATTGGTGTGCGAGTTGCTCATCACCGTCTGCAAAATATAAAGCATTATTTAACACCCGGAGCTCATAATTTTCTAGATAGTAGGCACCATCGTTGGTTTTTAACGCATACTGATTGTAAAATTTGTAAGCAGCCATAAAGGATTTAAACTGAAAATGTTGTTGCAGTAAATATTGGTAAAGTTCTTTAATAAAAGCTGGCGAGTATTGCTTTAAAAAAGCTGCTTCTAAATAATCAGCTTGCACTAACTTTTGTAACTGGCTTAATATATCTGGTTCCATTTTCAGATTAGGTTGAACATTTTCTTGCCAGAAAGCCTGGAGTGCGGCTTGGTCACGATCTAAAGGGATCTGTCCGTTAACCGGAATATTTAATTCGTTATTTAGTTTAAAGTAATTAACTTTAGCGATATCAATGTTGTTTAGACTCAAGTTGCTCCACTACTTTCCTGAAATTTTTAACATCGGCCGCGGTGCCGTTAAATTCATAATCGAAAACAACGGGGACACCTAAGCCAGCAGCGATATCTTTGGCAGTATGAATGTAGAGTTCATTGAAGTTGCGATTACCACTGCCGACGACACCGACTAATTGTTGGGCATTATTTTGAAAACCTAAAAAGTCAATGACCGCATCCATCATATTGTCATCATAAGCGGGCACAGCTAACAAGTACGGACCGTTCATGACGTGATAAGGATTAGCATCATTAATCTCGTAAGCAGGTAGCTTAACTTTTTGAATAAAACGGCGGGTTTGACCAGTAATTGTATAGTAAGCAATTTGCATTATTGCACCAGTGCTTTCAATTCGCTCGGGCAAAAACCAATGATCGGGGGCTGACTATCCGTGACCACGACGGGGACGCTTTGAAATCCTTGCTGTTTGAGGTAAGTTAAGGCCTGAGGTTGTTGATTAATGTTATGTTCTTCAAATTGAATTTGGTGATCATTCAAAAAACGTTTGGTCATTTTACATTGTATACAGCCATCTTTGGTAAAAATCTTTACTGATTGATTCATGAAAAAACCTCCTTAATGATGAAAAAATCACGGTAGTGCGCACCGATCAATTTTCGATTAAAAGTTTCACAGTTGAGTTGTACTGGCATTAGTTAACCAGTTGTTGCTGCGGAACTTTTGATCGGAATAACTGAGCCCAATTATAAAACCCTACTAGTCAAAATACAATATATTGTGTTTGATTCGAAATCGAACCACATGATAGTGTGGTTGCCAGGCTTGGATTTTGGGTAAGAAAAAAATAAAAAACATTTGTTCGCTGCATAAGTCAAGTGATTTTTTTATTAAGTTTTTTTCAATTACGCTGATGACAGTTACGTAGGTCGGAAGGTTTTCACTAGACTTGGACAGTGCAGTCAGTGTGAAAGTGAGCTATAATAAATCTAATTAAATTTATCTGGAGTTTGGAGAAAGCAGGATGCAATTAAACTGGAATTTATTAGGGGTTGGCGCGTGGTTAATTGTTTTTTGTTTGGTAGCGGTGATTATCTTTGATATTCGACGCCGTCATTTAAAAATGATTGTCGTGCACCGCAAGCACCACTCATTAGGCAATGTCTGCTGGGATTTTTGTGAGTTTATTGGCGCTTTTGTGTTAGTGGGCTTTATGTTTTATATGACTTTTTTAGATAAAGTTGATGTGAAAGATGCACAGCGCGTTCAATTGAGCTATACGGTTAAACCTCTAGTGATGCAGACCAAGAATGGTCAAGGTTATTATGTAGAAGTTAAGTCAGCAGACAATAAAAAAACGGTTAAGTATTATAATTATTGGGTCCAAGGAGCTAAGTACAGTATTCCGGGCAATAATGCCTCAGTTTTAGATGGTAATCAATCAGCTAGTTTAAACGCGAAGAACTATCCGTGGCCAAATACGAAACGCTATGATCAAAAATATCAGCAAGCATATGTGATGATGATGGTAGCTCATTATAAGAATAACTGGCGCAACGGCTTAGGCGTTCATGCCGGTAATGTCGCGACGGATTATGCATTGATTCGTATTCCTGGAACCACTTTTGTTAAAACATTGGATTAAAAAAGTTCCTCAATGACTATTGAATGAGTCAAATTGAGGAACTTTTCTTATGGTTATTTATTTAGCTGCTTTTTTGGGCAGCTTTTTCAAATTTTGAGCATTAATCACAATTTTATGGTTCAGTTCAACGACGTTATCACTATCTTGTGGATCAAAGTCTTCAATATCTAATAAAACGGCATTGGTATAGATCTTTTCAACCGTGCCAACGAAGGGCTTTTCTAAATCTTCTTCGACTGAACCTTGTAATTTGTCGCCGACTTTAATATTGGCAATTTTCATGTGTAGTTCCTCCTAGACTAATTAAACGTGGAGTTGGTTTTGAGTTTAAACGGGGACCATTGATAGTGCACCATGCTTGGTGTTTTCCCATTTTGGTAAAATTCTTGGAAAGACTGTACGCCAAATGTTGAGCACTATCAAGCAACAGTAGCTTAAAAAGATAGAGCTACCAGAATTCCTGGTCGGTAGAATTCTTAAGTACTATCTTACCACAGATAGTTGCCAAAGAAGGATTATCCGGTCGTTAATTGGAAGTTGAAACGATAAAAATAAGGCTTACTTTGGGCCTGGGTTCTTTAATTGAACAATTGAAAAGGAGTAAATTAATGAAAAAGATTATTGTTATTACCGGTGCGAGCGGTGTAGGTAAGACGACCGTCAGTCATTATTTGACGCAAGCATACCAAATTCCGAGTGTTGTAACGCATACGACGCGTCCGCAACGCGTTAACGAGCAAAATGGTGTGGATTACTATTTTGAGACGCCCCAGAGTTTTCTCTTAAATGATTATCTAGAACAAGTTACATATGCTCACCATCAATATGGCTCTTCGCGCCAGGGCTTACAGCGGGCTTTTGCGAAAGCTGAGATAGTTAGTATCGTTTTAGACACTAAAGGTGCTTTAACGTATTTAAAAGCTTATCCCCAGCAAGTAGTCATTTGGTTTATAACTGCTGATCGGCAAGTTTTACAGCAACGGCTGTTGCAGCGTGGAGATCAAACGGCAGCGATTCACCAGCGGTTAACCAGTCAAGAATTTGCGCGTGACTTGCAACTGCCGAAGGCTTTAAAAGGTACAGCGCTGGTTTTGACTAATGATGCTTGGCCCCAATTAAAGCAGACCATTGATCAATTGATTACAAAGATGTCATAAAATTCGGGATTTGTAACGGTTTGTTTGTTTGTTTGTAACATGATTGCAATGTAAGAAGTGTACTATTTTGATTGTTAAGTTATTTCCAAATTAAATTCAAATCAATTCTCGTAAAAATAACTTGTTACTTATTCTCGGAGGCGAACAATTTTCATGATTTCTAAAAAACATTTTCTTAGTTTAATTGCTGCAGGTGTTATTGGTATTTCTACTTCTACATTTTTAAGTCATAATCAAGACGCACAAGCTGCTAATGTTGGTGATGGTGTGACTGTTACTAGCAACAATCAAGTCGGTTTGCGGAGCCAACCAAATAATGCTGGCACTTTAACTGGACAATATGTTTCGAACGGATCTTCTTGGGCTGTGACACAAATTAGTGCTGATGGTCAATGGTATAACTTAGGTCAAAATGATTGGATTCCAGCTAATGATGTTACAGACATGACAGAAGCCCGGAATGCGAAAGTTCAAAAAGTAATTAACATGGCACAAATTCAAGGCGGTAAGCCTTACGTTTGGGGCGCTAAAGGACCAAATTCCTTTGATTGCTCCGGTTTAATGTATTACGTCTTTAAACAAGCTTTAGGTGTCGATATTGGTGGTTACACAGTAGCGCAAGAAAGTGCTGGTCCGAAGGTTTCTGTAAATGATTTACAACCTGGTGACTTAGTTTTCTGGGGTTCACAAGGTAATTCTTATCATGTTGGTTTATACATTGGTAATAATCAATACATTCATGCTCCACAACCTGGTCAAGGTGTTCAAGTTTCCACAATTTCTGGTTACTTCTATCCATCATTTGGTGTGCGGGCAATTAACTAAAACCAATTCAATAAATAATTAAGTTAACCAGCGGCAATTGTAGCTGGTTTTTTTATTGTGTAAAAATATTTGGTCGTTAAGCGATATGAAGTGCAGTGTGTTTATTAGTTCTTAGCTTTTGTCGTAATATTGATCCAGCGCTCCAAAGGCAAGAAACTTGTGCCTAACTACGCCTAAGAACTAAAGCCTAAACCAACTTTAGTCTTAGTCTAGGTTAGTGCTCAGTTTCTGAACAGCCTTTGTCGCAGTGTTTTTATTAGCGCTCCCAGCAGCAGAAGTCTGCGTTTAGCTACGAATAAGTCTTCAAGTTTACAAAGCAAAACTTAAGTCCTTTATCTAGGCGATACTCAACTTCTAAGCGCTGCTGGTCGCAGTATTGATCTAGCGCTCCAAGTGTCAAAAGCCTGTGTCTAACTACGAATAAATAATCAAGTTAAAAACCGCAACTTAATTGTTTATTCTAGGTTAGTCCGCGGCTTTTAAGCGACACTTGTCGCAGTGTGTTTATTAGCGCTCCAAAAACCAAAAGTTTGCGTTTAACTACACCTAAAAACTCAAGTCAAAGACCGACTTAAGCTTTTAGGTTAGGTTAATCCTCAACTTTTAACCGGTTTTTGTCGCAGTATTGTATGATAGAAAAGAGAAGCAATCCATGACACAATTAAAAGTATATACAACAGTTTTACCGCCTGAAATTCAACGTTCCCAAATTTTGCAGTGGTTGGCGCAGCAGACCCAAATTTTTTTGTGGGAAAATCCGCCGCGCACGCAACAATTATTTACGGCTGGTAGCGTTTTGCAGGCTAAGAGTTCCCAACCAATTACTATGGGTGCAGCACAAAATTTATTACAAGAAGCTCACACGACGTTACAGTTAACACCTTCTAGTAGTTGGGAAGATGTTAAATTAGTTGGTAGTTTTTTGTTTGATCCGAAAGATCCCCGGAACTCAACTTGGGGCGCTTTACAAAACGGAATTGCCTTCATCCCAGCAGTCAGTTTTTTTCAAACAGCTCAACAATGGCAGTTAACAGTAATTGCCACGGATGAAACCAAGTTAAACGAAATTATTAACACTATTTTGCAGTTACCGAACTTGGCACCCCAGGCGGTACAATTAGTTAATTATCGAGAGCAGGCAGTGGATCAATGGTCAACTGCCGTAGCAACAGCAGTAGCACAAATTAAGCAAACACAATTACAAAAGGTAGTTTTAGCACGACAGGCTACGGCTCAATGTGCGGCTACCAACTGGGTAGCAGTTTGGCTTTATTTGAGTCAAAAGCAACCAGGATATCATATTTTATTAAGTGTGCCAGGAGCCAGTTTTATTAGTATTACGCCGGAGCGGTTAGCTAGTTTCCAAGCGCAGATGGTACAAACCGGTGCAGTGGCTGGTACGATTGCCAATGATGTTGATCAACAAAAGGCAACACAATTGGCCCACGAATTATTACATGATGCCAAAAACCGCCAAGAGCATGATATAGTAGTTCAAGGGATTAAACGAGTTTTACAGCAAGCGCAACTGACGGTGCAAGCACCAGCGACGCCAGAAATCTTAACTACTGCTAATTTGCAACATTTGTACACCCCGATTACAGGTCGCGGCCTAGTTCAACCGTGGTCGATTATTGCACAATTGCATCCAACGCCCGCCTTAGGCGGGATGCCCCAACAATTAGCGGTAGAATTAATCAGGCAGTTGGAACCCCATGCTCGTGGTTTATTTGGGGCCCCCATTGGTTATTTATCCGCTCAACAAACCGGCGAATTTGCGGTTGGTATTCGGAGCGCTTTAATCAAAGATCAGCAATTGGCTTTCTTTGCTGGAGCGGGGATTGTAGCCGATTCCCAGGCTGTTTCAGAGCAAAAAGAGACGGGGCTGAAATTACAATCACTATATCAAGCTTTACAAAAGTAAACGCGGATTAATTCGTAAAATTATCGAAGGAAGTAATCACAATGACCATTGGTGAAAATTATTTAACACAACAATTAACACCATTTTTAGAAACTTTTTTGTCCAACGGGATTACCGAAGTTGTTTTATCACCGGGTTCACGTTCGACGCCGGTGGCGATTTTATTAGGTAAACTCGCAGATTTAAAACGGTTAACGTTACACGTAGATGTTGATGAACGTTCGGCGGCTTTTCTGGCGTTGGGCATTGCTAAAACTAAAAAACAGGCGGTGTTATTAGTCTGTACTTCAGGCACGGCTGCGGCTAATTATTATCCAGCAATTTGTGAAGCCCAGGCCAGCAATATTCCCTTATTAATTCTGACGACCGATCGTCCTCCAGAATTGCAACAAGTTGGTGCGCCACAGACGTTGACCCAAGAACGCCTTTACGGTCAACAAGTCAAGGCCTTTTACCAACTACCAACGCCTCAAGCAACTTTACCTGCCCAGGCTCAAAAATATTTTAGTTATATTGCCCAAAAAGCTGTGCAATCAGCTTTACAAACACCCCAAGGGCCTGTACACCTTAACTTACCGTTGCGCAAGCCCTTGTTGCCCGCGACCGCACAAGAATTACCAACTGCCCAGCTGTCAGTAGCTCAACAATGGCAGGGCCAAGTAGCCAGTCCACAATTAATTCAGCAAGTTCAGGATTTGTTACGCAATAAAAAAGGCCTCATTCTTGCGGGCCCTCAGGTGGGGACGCAACAAGCTACTGCTAGTGTCCTGGAATTTGCGCAAACGATGAATTGGCCGATTATTGCGGATCCTTTGAGTTGCTTGCGAGGACAGGAAGCGGTCTTAACTACTGGCGATTGGTTGTTTCAACAAGCGAATTCTTGGCCTGCTGACCTGCAGCCAGAGGTAATTATTCGCTTGGGAGCAACACCAGTGTCTGCCGCCTTAAGTGACTGGCTGGCAAAAACGACCATTCCGGTAGTTTATTTAGATGCTAATCGCGCTCAATTAGACCATACGTTAAATACGACCATCGCAATCGCCTTAGCGCCACAGCAATTATTGCCTGCTTTACAATTACCATCCAGTCCAAGTGCTTGGTTGGCTCAATGGCAACAACTTGATCGCCGACTGCGTCAAGTTATAACGCAAGCCGTTACTTCGTCGACGACATTAACGGAACCGCAAATTGCTTGGACCTTAGGGCAGAATCTCCCAGCTGATTCCGCTTTATTTGTCAGCAATTCCATGCCAATTCGGGAAATTGATGATTATTTTGCTCCTACCAAGCCGCAGTTAGTGTTAGCTAATCGAGGTGCGAACGGAATTGATGGAATCAATTCGACCGCGTTAGGGATGGCTAGTCAGCGGGCAAAAAATTCATACTTATACATTGGTGATTTGGCCTTTTTCCATGACCTAACCGGCTTAATGATGGCGCGCCAAGAAAAACTACAACTAACAATCATTGTGCAAAATAATCAGGGGGGCGGCATTTTTTCCTTTTTGCCACAAGCGCAAGAGCCCACACAATTTGAAAAAGTTTTTGGCACTCCTTTAAATTATCAAATTGCCGATGTAGCGCAGTTATTTGGTGGTCAATATTATCGCGCACACAAGCAAAGCGAATTGGCACAATTGCTGGCACAAGAGCAGACGGGTTTGACCATTATTGAAGTTACGACTAAGCGTCCGTTATTGACACAAATTGATGGTCAAATTAAAGCGGCCGTGGCTACTTTTTGGGAGCAAGACTTTCATGAAAATTAAAATAGCACAGCAAACTTTTTATGTTACTAAAACGGGGCAAGCAACGCCTCATTGGGTATTTTTGCACGGTTTTATGGGAAGTGGTGCCGATTTTGCGCGTATTGGAGCACAATTGCCGGGGACGAGTTGGTATATTGATTTATTAGGTCATGGGCAAACTTCCAAAGTTTACACTGCCTCCACTTATGCCATGGAACAACAAGTGCAAGTTTTAGAGCAGTTATTGCAGCAATTACTGGGTTACCAACCAATTAATCTTGTAGGTTATTCAATGGGTGGCCGCTTGGCGTTGGGGTATGCTTTTGCTTATCCTAAACGGTTGTTAAATTTGATTTTAGAAAGTAGTACCGCAGGACTAAAAACTGTTGATCAACAAACAGATCGGCGGGCGCATGATGCCCTGCTAGCGCATCAACTACAAACGCGACCGTTAGTCGAATTTGTTAATCAGTGGGAGCAACTACCATTGTTTGCTTCCCAACGGCAGTTGCCAGCCCAATTACAAGCTCAGATTCGGCAACAGCGTTTAACTCAAGATCCCAAAGCTTTAGCAGCCAGTTTATTAGGGATGGGAACGGGGTCAATGCCGAATTTTTGGCCCCAATTGGTTCAATTATCCTTACCAGTAACGTTGATTACTGGAGCGCAAGATGCAAAGTTTCGGAAAATAACGCAACAAATAGCGCAACAACTACCACGAGTTCAACGTTACGTAGTGGCACAGGCCGGCCATAATGTGCATTTAGAGCAGCCTAAGATTTACCGAATGATTTTACGGAGTTTAGCCGATGCAACTTAAACAGTTAAAATTATTACCATTAACTTTAACATTAAAGAAACCGTTTGTTTCCGCACATGAAACCATGCAAAAACGCCCCGTCACCTTAGTGGCATTAGCTGATGAACAAGGCAATTGGGGTTATGGGGAAATTGAGGCTTTTCAAACCCCGTTTTATACCGCACAAACCCAAGCTATGGCCGTAAGTGTTTTACAGCAATTTTTATGGCCGTTGATTAAAGACCAAGAATTTAGTGATCCTAAGCAAATGTGGCATAAGTTACAAGCTGTCAAAGCTAATAACTTTGCGAAAGCCGCTCTAGATATGGCAATGTGGGACTTATTTGCACAAAGACGGCACCAAAGTTTGGCCGCAGTCTTGGCGGATATTAGTGGCTTACCATATAAAAAACAAGTACCGGTAGGCATTAGTGTCGGCTTGCAGGATTTAGCGGCAACGCGCACTGCTGTGAATAAGGCACTCCAAGCTGGTTATACCCGAATTAAAATCAAGGTCAATGGTAATCAAGATTTACAGCGTATTCAACAATTACGCCAAAGCATGCCCGATTTTAATTTAACGTTGGACGCTAATGGCAGTTTGCGGTGGACAAAAAACTTAGCGCATGAAATCGATCAATTAAAATTAACCTTTATTGAAGATCCGTTTGCACCCAGTGAATTCCAACAAAGTGCTGACCTACAACAACAAATGCAAACACCGCTGTGTTTTGATGAACCGATTGAGGATGTTCGCAGTGCTTTGACCTCCGTGGCACTGCAACAATGTCAAATCATTAGCGTGAAATTAGCAGTGATGGGGGGCATTACCCCAGTTTTGCAGTTAATTCCAGCGCAAACGCAACGAAAATTTCCAATGTGGTGTGGCGGTATGTTAGAAGGTGGGATTGGTCGGGCCGCTAATTTAGCACTCGCTAGCTTAGCCAATTTTAATTTTCCGGGTGATTTATCGGCCAACAGTCGCTATTATGAGCATGATTATACGACGAGTTTATTGTTTAATCAGGGCCAGTTACAGGTGCCACAGCAAATTGGTTTGGGAGTACAATTATTACCGGAATATCAACAGTTATTACAGCAACAACCAACTTTATAAATAGGAGTAAGTTATGAAACGAACGCAAACCATTGATTTAAAGTGGCTATTATTGGGGACGCTAATCACGAGTATCGCCATGAGTTTTATTTGGCCTTTGAACACTATTTATATGCATGAAACTTTACATCAAAGTTTGGTTACAGCTGCGGTGGTCTTATGTATTAACCAAGTTGCCACGATGGCAGGTAATGTGTTAGGAGGCCATTTATTTGATCATTGGGATCCATACTATACGATTTTGTTAGGTGTCAGTCTCAATATTGTGGCTTTAGGATGTTTGGTTCTTTGGCATGGTTGGCCCAGTTACGCAATTTTAATTACACTGTCTGGTTTTGCGAATGGAATTTCCGCCACTTGTGAAAATTCCTTGGCGACGCATGTCACCAAGCGGGCGTCTAGTTACGTATTTAATGCCACTTATTTCATGTTAAATCTTGGCATTGTGATTGGTACGGCCATTGTGGGCTATATCTTACCATTGGGTATTGCGACAGTTTTTTTGACCGCAGTTTTGATTCAGATTATCTTTTTAATAGTGGTTTTTTGTTTTTATCGGATTCAAATTACTCCTGCTACACAAACTGCTGGTACTAAAGTCGTACAACAATGTCAGCAAGGCTACTTCGGTAAAATTGTGGGCGCGTTAATTACGGTTTTGTGTGCATGGCTAGTCTATACACAATGGCAAAGTAATCTATCCACTTTTATGGTTGGTCAAGGTTATCAAGTCAAAGATTATAGTTTACTCTGGACTTTTAACGCAATTGTGATTGTGATCTGCCAACCATTTATTACGCATTTTGACAAGTTTTTGATGCAGCATTTAAGGGCGCGATTAAATGTTGGCTTAGTGCTTTTTATTGGTTCATTTGTTTTCTTATTGAGTAATCGCCAGTATGTGGGCTATTTTATTGCGATGGGGATTTTAACTTTAGGCGAAATTCTGTTATATCCCGGTATCTCAAGTTGGGTAGCTGCCAAAACGCCTACGGCCATGAGTGGCTATTTTCAAGGGCGCGTGCAAATGTTTACAGCCGCCGGTAAAGCATTGGGTCCCATTTTTGGTGCGGTCATTATTGGCCAGTTAAGTTACCACTGGCTGTTTGCTTTATGTATTGTTGTTTTAATCATCGCTTGCTGTTGCTTCAATCTGCTGTCGCCAAAACATTGATGGTTGTTATTCCATCAAAATAAGCCATGAACTAATTGAGTTCATGGCTTATTTGCTGTGGTAGCAGCTTTTATGCTTGTTGTTGTGCAGCTAATTGTTGATAGTGAGTAATTTCTTCTTCAGTACAAAAAACAGAATGTCCAGGAGTGATCTCGCGTAATTTACGTTGGTGATCCGGATTACTATCTTCAATGGAAGCATCATAAGCAATTCGGGTGCGCTGCCGCTCTAATTCGGGATCTGGCGTAGGCACCGCGGACAGTAAGCTCTTAGTATAAGGGTGCAATGGGTGATTATAAACTTCTTCAGCATCACCCATTTCCATTAACTTGCCTTGATGCATTACGGCAATGCGGTCACTAATATATTTAACCATTGATAAATCGTGGGCAATGAAGAGGTAAGTTAAATTACTGCGATTTTGAATGTCTTTCATTAGGTTAACTACCTGTGCTTGAATGGAAACATCCAACGCAGAAATTGGTTCGTCAGCAATAATAAACTGAGGATCAACAGCCAAAGCGCGCGCAATGCCGATCCGCTGGCGTTGCCCACCCGAGAATTCATGCGGGTAACGAGTTGCATGATCAGGATTTAAACCTACGATTTTGAGCAAATCGTTAACACGTTGATCACGTTCTTGGTCATTTTTAACGAGGTGGTGAATGTCTAAACCTTCAGCAATAATATCTTTAACCTTCATCCGCGGGTCTAAGGAAGCATATGGATCTTGGAAAATCATTTGCATTTCCCGCCGAAAATTTAACATTTCAGCACTATGATTTTTGATTTGACTTACATCTTGACCGTCAAACAAAATTTTGCCGGCAGTTGGATTGTACAAGCGGATAATACTGCGACCGGTAGTACTTTTACCCGAACCAGATTCACCGACTAAGCCGAAGGTTTCACCTTCATAAATGTCAAAACTAATATCGTCAACCGCCCGGACTTCATTAGGTTTACCAGGACTAAAATACTGTTTTAAATGTTGAACTTGAACGATCTTTTTCTTGTCACTCATTAATTGGTTCCTCCCTCAATGGGATCAGTTATTTGACCATTGTGGAGTAAATGATCATATTCCTGTGCGCGTTTGACAATAGCAGCAGGGGGCTCAACTTTCGGTGCATCGGGGTGCAATAACCACGTAGCCGCATAATGTGTATCGCTGACTTTAAAGAATGGTGGTTGAGCTTCCACATCAATTTTCATAGCATACGGATTCCGGGGGGCAAAAGCGTCGCCTTTGGGTGGATCCAATAAGTCCGGTGGCGTGCCCGGAATAGATGATAATTTAGTGCCTTTAGTATCTAACGTAGGCATTGAACTTAATAGCCCCCAAGTATAAGGGTGTTTTGGTTGATAAAAGATTTCATCAACTGTGCCATATTCAATAATTTTGCCAGCATACATCACAGCCACGCGATCGGCAATACCGGCCACCACACCTAAGTCATGCGTAATAAAAATAATTGAAGTTTCAAGTTTTTCTTGTAGTTCGCGCATTAAATCAATAATCTGGGCTTGCACGGTAACATCTAAGGCCGTGGTCGGTTCGTCAGCAATTAAGATTTCGGGATAATTGACAATGGCAATAG
Organism: Bombilactobacillus sp. ESL1187; assembly: GCF_058107155.1. Taxonomy (NCBI): domain Bacteria; kingdom Bacillati; phylum Bacillota; class Bacilli; order Lactobacillales; family Lactobacillaceae; genus Bombilactobacillus; species Bombilactobacillus sp. ESL1187. The sequence continues at coordinate 601,944 of NZ_JBYLTZ010000001.1, read as the reverse complement.
CAATCACAATTCTTTGCCGTTGGCCACCAGAAAATTGGTGGGGATAATCTTTCATCCGTTCTTTCGCATTCGGAATACCGACTAATTCAAGAACTTCTTGGGCACGTTTGAGCGCCTTTTCTTTGGAAATTTTGCCGTGAATTCGCAGTGGTTCTGCTACTTGTTTACCAATCGGCATTGTTGGATCTAACGAAGTCATCGGATCTTGGAAAATCATTGAAATGTCATTTCCGCGATGATGATCCATTTGTTTTTCTGATTCTTTGAGTAAATCGTTACCTTTATATAAAATTTCCCCATTGGTAATTTGGGCGTTAGAAGCTAACAAACCCATGATACTTCTGGTAGTAACGGACTTACCGGAACCGGATTCACCAACGATGGCGAGCGTTTCACCCTTGCGTAAAGTAAAGCTGACATCTCGAATAGCCTTCACAGTACCGGCAAAAGTTTTAAAATCAATTTGTAAATGTTTAACTTCTAGAATATTATTCGCCATTATGTCAACCTCCTTATTCTGATTTTGGATCAAACGCGTCGCGTAAGCCATCAGCAAATAAATTAAAGGCAATCATTAAAATACAAAGGACTAAAGCCGGGTACCACATTTGATATGGTAAGAACCGGAAAGCTTTTTGACCATCAGATAATAAGGTACCTAATGAAGCGTTTGGAGCGGGAATCCCAATTCCGATGAAACTGAGGAAGGCTTCAAAGAAGATGGCATTGGGAATGGAAAACATCGTTTGAATAATGATTGTTGAGGATAAATTAGGAATCAAATGCTTCATCGCAATTTTAAAGGGTGATTCACCCAAAGTTAACGAAGCCAAAATATATTCTTCTTCTTTTAACTGTAAAGTTTGCGCTCGAATGAGTCGCGCCATCGTGACCCAACTACTAAAGGCAATCGCGATGATAATCGAAGAAAGTCCCGGTTTTAAGACTAATAACAGCAAGATAACAATGATTAAGTTAGGCACGGAAGAAATAATTTCGATAATGCGTTGCAGAACTAAGTCCACCGTCCCACCTTTCCAACCGGAAATAATCCCGTAAGGTAGACCAATTAATAAGTCGACCAAGGTGGCAACTACCGCAATAATTAGTGATAAACGCGTTCCATAAAGGATTCGTGAGAATAAATCACGTCCAAGATAATCAGTCCCTAGAATGTAAGTCCGATTCTTCGGCACATTATTGGTTTCATAAGGATTAGTTTTAATGCCAGCAGCATTCTTAATTTCTCCACGAAAACCTGGAATATTGGTATTGGCAATACGGGGAGGTAAATTGGCGTAATCGGGATTTTGCGCGTTCGGGTCTCTGGGTGAAAGAATCGGGGCACAAAAAGCTACGACCGCAATTAAGACTAAAACAATAAACGAAACGACCGCGACTTTATCCTTTCTTAAACGCCGCACGGCATCTTGGAAAAAAGTTAATGAAGGTGCGCTAATTTTTTCCTGATTTTGAGTTTGGTCACTACTGAGTTTTTCAAAACTATCAGCTGTGATTTTGAGATCAGCCATTAGTTAGCCCCCTTACTATTAGTTAAGCGAATACGTGGATCGATAATACTATATAAAATATCAGTAATTAATAACATTACCATGAACATGATGGAGTAAAAAATTGTTAAGCCCATGATCGTGGGATAATCGTTGGTCATGATTGACTTGACGAATTGTTCCCCAATACCAGGAATGGAGAAGATGTTTTCAACCACCAAAGAACCAGTTAAGATATTAGCAGTTAACGGTCCTAAAATTGTGATAACTGGAATTAAGGAGTTCCGTAGAGTATGTTTAACTACGGTTTGCCAGCGGGTATTTCCCTTAGCTTTGGATAATTCAATATAATCACTATTTAAGACATCGACCATTTCTGTCCGCATAAAGCGCGCGGTTTGGGCCAACGGCGAAACGGCTAACGCTAGAGACGGTAAGATACTAGACTGCCAACCGTTCCACAACGCGATGGGCAATAGATGCCATTTAAAGGCAATGAAGAACTGTAACAAAACACCTAAGACGAAACTTGGAATCGAAATGCCCACAATGGAAACAAAAGTAGCTAAACTATCAATCCAGTTATTTTTGTTAATCGCAGCAATGGCTCCCAATAAAATACCAAGGAGTGAACCAATAATCATGGCTTGTGCCCCAATCAACATGGAAGGCTTTAAGCGGGTCATGATTAAAGAGAGTACGGGTTGATTATTAAATTGGAACGAGGTTCCAAAATCACCGTGTAATAAGTTAACAATATAAATTACATATTGTTGCCAAATTGGTTTATTTAAACCGTATTGTTCGTTCATGATTTTTAATTGTGCTGCCGAGAGTTTATCCTGATTCGAAAAGGGCGTCCCAGGCATCAATTTCATCATGAAGAAGGTCACACTAGCAACAATAAATAGTGTTAAAAGCATGTAACCAAGACGCTTGAGTATATATTTGGTCAATGTCACCAACTCCTTTGATATAAAACAAAAACAGAGTTCCAGCGTTACCTGTAACTCCGTTTTCATGAATTAATAATTGCTATTTTTTATGAACACGAAGTGAAGCTGTATCGTAGCTACCTGATGGACCATAATTCAAGTTTTGTACATTTGAGCGGGTCATATGGGCTTCACCAGTTTGATATAGTGGGATAATTCCTTGTTCTTTATTCAGAATATCCTGAGCTTGCTTCATGTCATTCCACCGTGCAGTGGCATTATTGGCATCGTCAGTTAAGCTCTTATTAACTAAGTTATCGTACTGACTATTACTCCAATTGCCATCGTTGTTACTTGCGCCAGTGTTAAAGAGGGTTAAGAAGTTCGATGGATCAGGATAATCGGCATTCCAAGCAGTTACGACTAAATCAAAGTCACCATTCGTAGAACGGGTTAAACGGCTCTTAAACGGCACGTTATTCAGGGTAACTTTAACACCAGGTAGTTTTTCAAAAGCATTCTGTAAGAATTCACCTTGTTTTTTGGCAGAATCAGTATCATCACCTAATAAAGTTAAGTTGAACTTCTTACCAGTATTGCCAGTTTCGGCTAAACCTTGCTTCCAGAGCTGTTTAGCTTTGGTAGGATTGTATTCAGCAATTTTGGCACTTTGTTTGGTTTCACTGACAAAGTCTTGGGATTTATTAGCGGGATCATAAGACATATCCGAAGGAGTAGTGGATAATAGTGGCACACTACCGTCGCCTAAAATCTTGTTAGTTAATTGCTGACGGTCAATCGACATTGCTAAAGCTTGCCGAATTTTTTGGTTCTTAAAGACGGGATCTTTCTTTTGGTTCATCTGCATGTAGAAAGTAGCATTCATTTTCTTAACATTAAAGCCCTTAGAATTCTTCATTTGCTTAGCAGTATCGCCAGTTAAGGTCACATCGTCAAGTTTATTCGATTGGTATAAGTTTAAAGCGGTGGAAGGATCTTTAACTACTTGGTATTGCAGCTTTTTAACCTTAACACGTTTAGCATCCCAATAGTTCGGATTCTTAACTTCATTCCAAGTATTGTCTGGACCATTCCATTTCTTCAAAGTATAAGGTCCGTTAAAGACTAGCGTTTTAGAACTAGTACCGTATTTCTTACCCCATTTATTAACAACCTTTTTATCCTGTGGGAAGAAAGTTGGTGAAGTCATTAATTCATTAAAATAAGGAATTGGTTTTTCTAAATTAACTTGCAAGGTATGCTTGTCTAAAGCTTTAATGCCCAAGGAATTAACCGGCTTTTTGCCATCAGTAATAGCTTTGGCGTTGGCAATACCTTCATAGATATAAGCATATTGCGACTTAGTCTTAGGGTTAACTGTTCTTTGCCAAGCATAGACAAAATCGTTGGCAGTTACAGGATCACCATTGGACCATTTAACATTTTTACGTAATGGGAAAGTATAGGTTAGACCATTGTTAGTTGGCTTAACTACCTTAGTAGCAATCGCTGGTTTCACATCTTTACCATGGTAGCGATATAAACCATCCATTGTATCAGTTAGTGCTTGGGCACCAATGACGTCAGTATTCATGGAAGAATCCATGGTGGCGATCACATCTTTACGCATAATTCGTACAGTATCAGAAGGTGCAGCTGATTTGGAAGAGCCACAACCAGCTAAAACACCGATACTAACGAGTGCTGTTGTGCTAGCAACTAACACTTGTTTTAACTTCATAAAAACCTCTCCTCATTCATAAGCATTTAGTTAAGTTTACAATGTTTAAGATTAAAAGTAAACGGGTAATCTTAAAAATTGCTCATGGGCCAACTAATCTAGCTTCAATCAAAAAAATGCTTATTAATAAGTCGAATAAACTTACTAATAAACATTTAAATGTCATGAGAAAATAGTTCAGTAGTTATTTAATCTTTAAAGTTAACACATCACATTTACCAGCCGGGTCGTATTGCACATCCTTTAAACGTGAGCTCGTCAAGTGAGCTTCACCTTTTTGGTACAACGGTAAGACAGCCTGTTGTTCATTTAAAATATCTTGAGCTTGGACCATATCTTGCCAACGTTTGGTAGAATTGTTGGAATCAGTGGTTAAACTCTTATTGACGAGATTGTCATAGCTACTATTGTTCCAGTGACCATCATTGTTGCTGGCATCGCTAGTGAACAGTGTTAAGAAATTAATTGGATCGGGATAATCAGCACTCCAACCAGTTACAACTAAATCAAAATCACCTGCATCGGTTTTGCTTAAGCGACTTTTGAAGGGAACGTTATTCAAATTAATTTTGACGCCCGGCAATTTTTCTAATTGGTTTTGTAAGAACTCGCCTTGCTTTTTGGAACCATCAGTATCATCACCTAACAAGGTCCAAGTGAATTTTTTATTAGTTTGACCACTTTCAGCTAAACCTTGACGCCACAATTTTTTGGCTAAAGTCGGATTGTACGTGGTATATTTTTGCCCCGATTTATTAGTAGCTTGCACAAAATCTTGCTGTTTATTGTTGGGGTTATAGGCCATTTGCTTGGGAGTGACTGACGAAACCGGAAAACTACCATCACCTAAAATTTGTTTAGTGAGCTGGGGGCGATCCAGACTCAAAGATAAGGCTTGGCGAATTTTGGCATTTTTAAACAGCGGGTCTTTTCTTTGATTAGTTTGGATGTAGAAAGTCGCGTTTAATTTCACAATATTATAGGCTTTATCTTTACGCATTTGCTTGGCTGTGTCGCCACCTAAAACCACATCGTCTAATTTCTTGGATTGGTAAAGATTTAACGCGGTTGAGGGATCTTTGACCACTTGGTATTGTAATTTTTTAACTTTAACAGCGGAAGCATTCCAATATTGATTATTTTTAACTTCAGTCCAAGTAGTATCGGGACTACTCCAATTGATTAATTTATATGGCCCGTTAAACACTAACGTTTTGGAACTGGTGCCATATTTTTTGCCCCATTTGGCATTGTTTTTTTGATTTTGAGGTAAAAAAGCATGAGTCGTCATTAATTGACTAAAATAAGGAACCGGTTGATTCAGTTGAACTTGTAATGTATGACGATTTAAAGCTTTCACGCCCATGGTGGTTACGGCTTTTTTGCCCGCGGAAATGTCCTTGGCGTTGACAATATTCTCAAAAGCATAAGCATATTGGGATTTGGTTTTGGGATTGACCGTTCTTTGCCAGGCATAGACAAAATCTTGGGCAGTTACGGGTTGACCATTGGACCATTTGGCATTTTTCCTTAAAGGAAAAGTATAGGTTAAACCGTTATTGGTCGGGGTCACAATTTTCGTGGCCATGGCGGGTTCTAATTGCTTGCCATGATAGCGATATAATCCTTCCATCGTATTACCTTGGTTTTGGGAACCAATCACATCGGTATTTAAAGAGGGATCCATCGTGGCAATGACATCTTTAGCCATAAACTTAACTGTACTATTGGAACTAGTTTGGGACTGATTCTGAGAATGACAACCAGCTAATAAACTACCGGCTAATAAACAAGTGCTACTTACTAAAAGCATTTTATTAAACTTCATCAACATCACTTCCTTACTAAAAGATTATTCAAAGTGTACCGACTAATAATCTAAAAGTAAATAGTGATATTAAAAATAAATTATATAAAATGATGATAGATTAATGAATTTTGAAAAAGCACTGTTTACATAGCAAATTACTATTAAAAAAATTAAAGATTTTGAAGTGGAAGCGGGCAATAAGAATTAATTTGCCAATAGTCGAGGGAGTGCAGCAGAGCAATTTGATTATTTGAGTAATGTGCGATTTTAGTTCGAAGCGTAAAAATTAACTCAGAGGAGCCGGCTTTTGGGCACTAGGTAATCTGAATTTTTGGAGAAGCTTTTTTGCTGCGGGCGCGACTTTGAGTTGGTAGTAGGTCCCAGTTGTGGTGAAGTATTTATCGATAATGGTGAGCTGTGTTTGGATATAATTATCCATTTTGCCGTTAGTGTAGGGAATCAGCACAGCAATAGTTTGGTACTGCGCCGTCAAAAATTGTTCAATCAATTGTAACAATTGCCCAATATCGGCCGGATTTTGAGCGCTATAACGAATGGTATTGCGATTCATAGTCAAGGCGTTGGTCTTCGTTGTGACTAGATCTAGCTTGTTATATGCGTAGATCATGGGCTTTTGGTTGATGCCAATGGCTTGTAAGGTTTGCTCTGTAATTTGGACCATTTGTTCATGGTGAACATCAGCGGCATCAATGACCTGTACCAATAAGTCGGCATCTTGAGCTTGGGCTAAGGTTGATTTAAAAGCTTCAATTAAGTTATGGGGCAGTTTACTGACAAAGCCGACGGTGTCGGATAATAAAAAATTAGTTTGGCGCGGTAATTTAATTTCCCGCACGGCTGTATCTAACGTGGCAAATAATTGGTCTTTGACTAAAACCTGTTTAATCGTTTGTTGTTGAACATAATCTAAGATGGCATTTAAAGTGGTTGATTTACCAGCATTGGTATAACCTACCAGTGCCACTTTAGGCAGGCGCGATTGTTGTTGGCGCTGGCTTTGAACTTGTAGTGCGGTGTGCAGATGTTGTAGTTCATGTTTTAGTTGGGCGATTTGCTGTTGAATGGTACGGCGGTTTAGTTCTAATTGGCTTTCACCGGTGCCACGGTTAGCTAAACCACCACCACGTTGTTGATCTAATGGGTTGCCAGACGGGTGAATGCGCGGCAATTGGTATTGCAGCTGGGCAATTTTTACCTGGAGTTGGGCTTGGCGGCTATGAGCTCGTTGATTAAAAATTTGGAGAATTAGTTCCGTTCGGTCTAAAAAATTTAACTGCGTCAATTTTTCCAGATTGCGTAACTGAGCTGGGGTGAGTTCATCATTAACAATGATTAACTGAATAGCTTTGCGGTGAGCTAATTGAATAAGTTCTTGAATTTTTCCTTGACCAAAGTAAGTTTGATGATTAATTTGGGCCATATTTTGGGTCAGTTGAGCTTGCGGTTTTAAGTTGGCCGCCAAAGTTAATTGCTTTAATTCGGCCATCGAACTGGAAAAATCACTTTGAAATTGGCTGACACCGATCAGAATAACGGGTATTAGTTGCTGCATAATAGACCTCCTGTAATTTAAGAAAGTGGGCTGATGATTTCAAATACTAATCTTAATATTATCTATTTTAGCTAAGATAGCTCATGGTGTATATTGAAGTTCTACTAGTTATAACTAAAAAAAGACTGACGTTAGTCAGTCTTTTTTTAATAGTAAAAATTATTCCAAAGCCTTTTTTTGTTGATGGCGGGCAATCATTGGTAAAATGGCACCGATTACTAGCATGACCAAGGGCTCAATAATATTTAAAGCTAAAACCTGATAGAACGTGGCAGTACCCGGTTTTTCATCAACGGGCCAAATGCCAAGTGTCGCAAAACCAAAGGTGATGGCAAAACACCAGATCCCTACCGCAACAGCTAATTTATTATTTTTAATAAAGACAAAATCGGAAGGGTACTTTTTATCGTGCAGGCGCACTAGTATAAATGAAGAAAAGAGAAAACATGTAGTATACGGAGAAACAATACCGTTCAGATTTAAGAGTTGATTAAAAATAGAATTCATATTCGGCAAGGTAGCGCTGGCGACCATAATAAAAGTACAGATACCAGTCGTTAACCAATAGCCGTTGATCGGTAAGCCCCGACTATCTAATTTAGTTAAGCTCTTTGGTAAATATTTTTTCGCCGTATCGGATAAGAACATGCGCGTGCCCGCATCTAATAACACAGCCAATTGGGCCATCATATAAATGGCTTGGGTAATTGCAAAGGCGTATAAGAAGAACTTACCTAAGCCAAATTCAGCGCCCATTTTTTGAAAAGCATAATAAGAACCGTTCATTTTTAGATCATTCGGTAAGTGATGGGCATTGAAGAAAATTCCTAGTGAAAATGAACCCAGCACGGTTAAGAAGCCGGTCATAATCGCTAACATCCACATGGCTTTAGGAAAGTCTTTTTTGCCGTTTTTCATTTCGGTTACATAAGGAGCCGCAAATTCACTCCCGTTCATGGCAAAAATAATTAACGCAAATGATCCTAAGTATTTCATATCGACATGCGGTAAAAAGGACTTCCAAGTAAATGGTTGGGTATGTGGTGCACCACCGTGTCCTAAATAGACAAAGGTCATGATGACATATAAAACCGTCATAATAAACATCGCGCCCCCACCAATAATACTGAAGAACTGCAGGGAATTTTTAAAGCGGTGTTCCAAGAAAATAAAGATGGTAAAGATAACGGCAGTTAATAAAGCAAACATGGCATTACTCATTTTGTTAGATAGTGAGTTGTTACCAAAAATCAACCAGCCAAATGAAACAACCATTGAGTTAGCAACATCTACGATATAAGGCAAACCTGAGACCCAATAAGTCCAGGCACAGATATAACCCCAGAGATCGCCACTAGTATGACGAACCCAAGAAGTCATGCCGCCACCATCATGGCTAAAGACGGATCCCAGATGTCCCACAATCATCTCGTAAGGGACGACAAAAACAAATAACATTAAAATCCAAGTAGTCACCACGGCTAAGCCTTGGTTTTGAAAGTTATAAATAATATCATCAAAGCCGATGACTGTCACAAAATCCATTAAAGCGACTACGGGCCAGCTAATAAATTTTTTACGATCAGGGTCTAAATCTTCAAACATGATCGTCCTCCTCCAATTAATCAAAAACGTAAATAGTATACGCCAAAAAAGGTTTGACGCAAATATATAATTTATTGTACAATGCTATTTACCATATAATATAACATAATAAAAAATATTGCTGTGGAGGATATTATGACACCAGTTGTAGAATTAAAAAATATTCAAAAAGTTTATGGTCAGAAAAATACAGTCGCCACTCCAGTTTTAAAAGATATTAATTTGCAAGTAGATGCGGGTGAATTTGTGGGGATTATGGGTGCTTCTGGTTCGGGTAAGACGACGTTATTAAATACGATGTCGACGTTAGATCGACCAACCAGTGGCACGGTGACAATTAATGGTCAGGACATTACGCAGTTAAAGGGAAATCAATTAGCTGATTTTCGAGCGCGGCAAATTGGCTTTATTTTCCAAGACTTTAATTTATTAGATAATTTAACGGCTTTTGAAAATATTGCCTTGCCTTTATCCTTACAAAAAGTTAAACCGCGACTGATTCAACAAAAAGTACAGCTAGTTGCGCAAAAGTTAGGCCTGAAACAGTATTTAAAACATTATCCTAATCAATTATCGGGTGGGCAAAAACAACGCGTTTCGGCGGCTCGGGCCTTAATTAATGATCCAGCCTTGATTTTAGGTGATGAACCCACTGGTGCTTTAGATTCCAAAAGTGCGCGAGCTTTACTAGATACACTGACTAAAATCAATCAAACGGATCAAACTTCTATTTTAATGGTGACACATGATCCATTTTCAGCCAGTTTTTGCCATCGCATTTTATTTATTCGCGATGGCCAAATTGGTTTGGAATTAAAGCGGCAGCAAGCCACACGGACGGAATTTTATCAGCAAATATTAAATAATTTGGGTACTTTTGTGGAATAAGATTGAAAATAAAAATTTTCAATAGGAATTGAGCTGCTCTCAAGGTTATTTAACGACACACAATCTTTAAGTACAAAGCAGCCTAAGTGTTAGTCCGTTTCTTTTACGCGGCACTTATCGCAGTATTTGATCTAGCGCTCCAAAGGCAAGAAACTTGTGCCTAACTACGCCTAAGAACTAAAGCCTAAACCAACTTTAGTCTTAGTCTAGGTTAGTGCTCAGTTTCTGAACAGCCTTTGTCGCAGTAGGGAGGAATTATGCTTCATAAATTAGCTTTAAGTGGAATTAAACATCGATTGAAAGATTACGCGGTATTATTTTCGGGGTTATTAATCTCGGCCGCCATTTTTTATATGTTTCAAGCACTGGCTTTGAATCAAAAGTTTTTAAAAACTAATTCCCCAATTGCCGTGACGCCAATTGTCTTTCAATTAGGAACTGTCTTATTAGTAGTGATTACACTCGTCTATGTTTTATATGCTAATAACTTTTTGATGAGTATGCGCCAAAAAGATTACGGAATGTTTTTGATGCTCGGAGCCAGACCGAAGACTATTCGTCAACTAGTCATTCTGGAAACGATGTTGATTGGCTTGTTTAGTTTGCTTAGTGGTATGCTGGTTGGTTTAGGCTTGACAAAATTAGTTGCTCAAGCCTTGGCACACCAACTTCACACCTCATTAACTGGATTTCACATTTTCTATGGTCCAGCTTTATTATCAACGATCATTGTGTTGGGCTTAATCTTTTTATTAGCGGCTTGCCAAAACAGTTGGAAGATTAGTCATACACCAATTTTACAACTGGTAAAGCCAGCAAGTCCGCGAATTAATCCACGGTTGAATGCTATTTCAGTGGGACAGGTAATTAGGCTAATCTTGGGACTAGTTTGTTTAGGTATTGGTTATTGGATGATGGGGTTAGTTAGTCAACTGGCTATTCTAGCGTTGGCGGTATCTTTAATTGCGGTTAGTTTCGGAACTTATCTGATTATCAATACTTTGTTTCGAATTTTATTAAACCATTTGCGAAAAAGCCGGTGGGCTTTGCAAGGCTTGCACGAATTTACGTTAGGACAATTGAATTTTCGAATTGCTGATTATACAAAAATTTTAACGATTGTGTCATTGCTCTTTTCGTTGGCGTTGGGAGCTTTGAGTGTGGGAATGAGCTTTCAACAAAATGTGCGGACTGTCACTGATCATGCCGAGTATTACGATGTTACGGTCAATAATCCGACACATCATGAACAGCAATTATTGCACCAATTAAAACAGCCCCAACAAACGCGTTATCAATATAAAATTCAGGCGGGACAGGTCTATTTGGTCCGACAACAATTACAACGACAACCGTTTAAATATTTATTAACGAATAACCAAAAAGTGACCACGCTGACCCCATCGGCTAAGCAAATGCAACGTCCAGAATCAGAAGTGGGGAATCATTTACAACACTTATTAATCCCACAGGGCTTAGAAAAATCTTTACGTTGGGTAGATCAAAGTGACTTTGATCAAATTAATCAGCCTACTAATCAATTAATTTTGGTGAAGACTAGTGATTTTTATCAAAATACCAAAGTCATTGGGAAATTAGTCGCTGCGCAACAAAGCCGGTTTCCAATGTTAAAGGATCAAGGAGCGATGCCGAAATTTTTGACTTACCAAATGATTAACGAAATGTACAGTGGCTTAGAGTTTATGGGCTTTTTCTTAGGCTTTGCCTTTTTAGCAATGCTAGCCAGTTGCTTGATGTTTAAAGTCTTATCAGGAGCTAATCAAGATCGCCAACGGTATGTCATGTTACAAAAAATTGGTACTCGAAAAAAGTTATTAACAACTTCGATTCAACAAGAATTGGCCGTCCTTTTTGGTATTCCGGCTGGCTTAGGCATTATTAACTTGTTATTTGGGTTGCGCTTATTCAAATCGCTGTTACGTAATCCCTACCAACACTTGTGGTGGCCAATGATTATTTTTATTTTGTTATATGCGTTGTATTATTTAGTGACAGTTGGTTTATATAAAGTCATTGTATTGAAGAAAAATAGTTCGGATTAGTTTTTACAGAATAGAAACAGTATTTGATTTCAAATGAATCAGTAGACGCAATTTAGTGGTTGGAGCACAATTATAGTAAATAATGTTGCCCAAGGTGGGAAATGTTAATATTATTGTTCCAACCTTTTTTGTACCAGAAAAAATAATTTCTTTTGGAGAACCACTTTATGAAAGTTCAACGTAAAATCTTGGCGAGCAGCCTCTATTTAAATTATGTTATTCACGGGATGGGTGCCATTATGATTGCCCAAAATGCCACTAGTCTGATGCATTATTGGCAGACTGACTTGGCAGGCATTGCTACCGTGATTGCCAATATTGGAATTGGTCGCTTACTGACGCAATTATTAGCAGGTCAACTATCTGATCATTTGGGCAGAAAAAAAATCATTCTATTAGGAATGGTTTGTTATGCGGGCTTTTTTGGCGGCTTATTAAGCAGTTCAACGCTGTTAACGGCTCAGTTAAGTGCTCTTTTGGCAGGTGTCGCTAATGCGTGTTTAGATGCCGGAACGTATCCTAGTTTAACGGAATTATTTCCACAACATGCCAGTAGTGCCAACGTGTTATTAAAAGCAAGTATGTCTTTGGGGCAGTTTATGCTACCGCTATTGGTGAGTTGGTTGGCTTTGCGTCAGCAATGGTTTGGTTGGAACATTCTTTTATGTTTAAGCTTAATGTTTTGTAATGGAGTCGTTTTATGGGCCATCAATTGGCGCCAATCAGTGCCTCAAATATCACCATCGACAACTAAAAAGACTGCTTTGTTGCCGGTTAAAGCAACGACTTTTGATATTGGCTTATTAATTAGTTATGGCTTTTTGGCCCAAGCAACGTTTTATTTAGTAAGCCAGTGGTTAACGCGCTTAGGGCAAACAGTGGTTCACTTAACAACGTCACAGGCTCAAGCATTAATTAGTTACTACAGTCTAGGATCGGTGGTGTGCGTTTTGCTGACCGTCTGGTTGACCCAACACGGCGCGAAAACCCTTAGCTTGATGCTCGTTTATACATTATTATCAGTTATTGCTTTAAGTCTGCTCTGCTTTTTTAATAATCAGGAGGTCTGCATTTTAATGTCTGGTTTAATCGGCTTTAGTGCTGCTGGTGGCGTCATGCAGTTAGGATTGACATTATTATTAGAAGTTTGGCCGCAACAAAAAGGTTGGGCCACGGGACTTTATAACTCGGCGGGCGCTGTGGCAGCAGTGGTGATTCCGTTAGTTACGGGACGCATGACGCAAAATATTCAGCAAATTTTCTTCTTAGATTTAATACTGGCCACCTTAGGTTTTGCAGTAGTTTTGACGTTAGCTTGGCGGTTTCGGCGGCGGGATTATAAAATTAAGAAAAATTAATTATAAGAAAGACTATTTTTAATTTGTCCTTAGAAGAGTATAATTGAAAAAATAGTTTCTAGACAGAAGCTATTAGGAAACAAGTTTGAAAGAGGCGATAACATGTCAATGATTGAATTTCATAATGTCCAAAAGTATTACGGACAGTTTCATGCATTGTACGATATTAATTTGGAAATTGATCAGGGAGAGACGGTAGTTTTAATCGGTCCATCTGGCTCAGGAAAAAGTACGCTAGCGCGAACGGTGAATGGACTGGAGTCGATTCAAGAGGGACAATTAATTGTCAATAATCATGATCTTTCATCAGACCAGACTGATTTAAATATTTTACGTCGCGATGTTGGCATGGTTTTTCAACATTTCAATTTATACGCGAACAAAACAGTTTTAGAAAATATTATGTTGGCTCCGAGAATTGTCAGCCATATTCCAGAAGCCGATAACAAAAAACAAGCTATGAAATTATTGGAAATGGTTGGTTTAGAAACAAAGGCCCAAAATATGCCGAGTCAAATCTCAGGTGGTCAAAAACAGCGGGTGGCGATTGCCCGCTCTCTAGCTATGCGTCCGAAACTCTTATTATTTGATGAACCAACTTCGGCGCTAGATCCAGAAATGATTGATGATGTTTTACAAGTTATTAAAAAGATTACGTCTGATAGTGATATGACTTCTCTAATCGTGACCCATGAAATGGGTTTTGCGAAAGAGGTGGCTAACCGCGTTATTTTTATGGACGCCGGGCGCATTGTGGAAGATGATGATACGGAGTCATTCTTTAAGCAGCCGAAAACGCAACGGGCACAACAATTCTTGAGTAAGATTATTACACATTAGGAGGAACCGCGATGAAAAAGAAATTTTGGTTGTTCTCCTTATTATTAGGTATTGTATTCTTAAGTGGTTGTGGTCAAAAACTGTCCAGTCAATCGGTTTTACAAAATGATCGTCAGTCGAATACCATTACTTGGGGTGTCAAAGGTGATGTGAAATTATTTGGCTTGATTGATGTACGTGACGGGCAGCAAAAAGGGTTTGACGTTGATATGGCCAAGCACATTACGAAGCATATTTTAGGCACTCATGGTCATGCCAAATTTGTCACGGTTACCTCGCAGTCCCGGGTACCATTGCTAAAAAATGGTAACGTTGACGCGGTCATTGCAACCATGTCGATTACACCAGAACGTGAAAAAACCATTGATTTCTCACATTCTTATTTTGATGCTGGTCAATCGTTGTTAGTTCCCAAAAATTCTACTATTAAAAATGCGCGTGATTTAAATCATAAAACCGTGATTGGCGTAGTCGGTTCTAATTCAGTTGATAATATCAAAAAAGTTTCACCGAAAGCTCGCGTCGTGGAGTTGCAAGATTATGCCCAAGCAATGAATGCTTTAAAGTCGCACCAAGGTGATGCGCTAACGACCGATAATGGGATCTTGTACGGGTTAGCTGTCGAAAATCCTGGCTTTGAAGTGCGGGGCGGAACGTTTACTAAAGAACCGTACGGGGTGGCAGTTAACAAGGGCCAAAAGTCCTTTACGAAGGCCGTGGACCGTGCAGTGACAGAAATGCAACGTGATGGTGAGTATAATCGTTTAATTAAAAAATGGTTTGGTAATGTGCCGGGGTTTAATTATAAGGAGCTGTATCGATAATGATTAATATTTTTACACATTACGGCCACCAACTATTAAGCGGCTTTGGTTGGACCGTTTTATCAAGTATCTTGGCCTTGTTTTTTAGCCTAATCATTGGTACGTTGTTTGCCATTATGGAAGTGGTGCCCAATAAAATTGCCCGGGTAATTGGCAAGGCTTATGTGGAAATTTTTCGTAATATTCCGTTATTAGTAATTACCATGTTCTTTTATTTAGTTATTCCGATGTACGTTGTAAAAATCAACGGTTTTACCGCAGGGACCATTGGCTTGACGTTATATACTTCCGCTTTTATTGCCGAAACCATTCGCTCGGGTATTCAGTCAGTTTCGACAGGCCAGATGGAAGGGGCCCTATCAGTAGGGATGACTTATTGGCAAGCAATGCGTTATATTATTTTGCCGCAAGCTGTCAAAATTGTGATTCCTCCTTTAGGTAATCAATTTATTAACTTAGTTAAGAATTCGTCTGTTTTGGCGTTTGTGGCGGGCTTTGATTTAATGTATCAAGCTAATTCGATTGCTTCCACGACTTTTGATACCATCAATAGTTATTTGGTTGTGGGGGTTTTGTATTTAATAATTACGTTGCCATTGAGTTATTACATGCAACATTTAGAAAAGAAACTGGCTTAGGAGGTGATCATCAATGCAAAATTGGATTCAAGCTTTTTCATGGTTGAACCTGCGTTTCTTGTTAATGGGACTTTGGGTGACAATTTATATTTCTGTGATCTCGGTGGTATTAAGCTTTATCTTTGGTTCCATTTTAGGGATTATTCGCTATTCTAAAATCAAATATGTCTCGGCTATTTTTGGTTTTGTGATTGATATTATTCGCAATATTCCGCTTTTGTTGATTATTTTCTTCACTTATTTTGGTTTGCCTAATTTTGGGTTAAAGCCCGATACCATCGTTGCAGCAATTATTGCGATGACGGTTTTCGAATCAACGATGATTGCCGAAATTGTTCGTTCGGGTTTGAATGCGGTTGATACGGGACAAATGGAAGGCGCGCGCTCAGTGGGGATGAGCTTTTTGCAAGCCTTGTGGCATATTATTTTGCCGCAAGCGTATAAAAAAATGATTCCGGCACTGATTAGTCAATTTGTTTCTTTGATTAAAGATACATCGTTAGCCACAATTATCGTGGTTCCTGAAATGATGCAACATGCGCAAGTAATTTATGGACAAAATGCCAACTATATTTTGCCAATGTTTGCAGCATTAGCTGTGTTATATTTTATCGTTTGTTTCAGCTTATCATTATTAGGTAATCATATTGATAAGCGCATGGCTGGTTAACAGCAAAGACTTTGACCAGTGCCTATCTAAAAGCTAAGGATTAACAATTAATTTCGATTTTTGACTTGGTGGCTGATTCGTAGTTAGATGATACTTGGAGACTAGATCAAATAAGTTTAATGTCCGTAAATCAAAAAAGGCTTGGAACTTAAGCAATTAGGATCTAACAATATTCAAAAAATGTTTGAATATTGAGATCGTAAGCTTTAGTTCTAAGCCTTTTATAATGTGTATCTTTACTTAAAGGTAATGTCCCGCAATATCTGTGTCCTCAAACTCAGGCGTAAATGTTTTTTGATAGGCCTGCTCATAAGCAGCGACCTTTTGTTGGTAATCAATTTGTCGCATCTGTTCAGACGCATCACTGATAGATAGATCAGGATCCGCATGAATCGGCTTGAGGATCATTAATTGATACTTAACAGCATGTGGATCCTTGGCAGTTGGTGCGTCAAAAATTGCAATAAAACAGGAAAGAATAGGAACATGATTTTTAGCCGCATAATAATAAGCACCGCGTTGGAAAGTGCGCGGCTTACGATAGTTAAACCACATTTCACTTTCGGGAAAAATCAATAAGGGTAATTTTTGTTGCAAACTGTGAGCGACCAACTGTTGAAAATCTTTTTTCATATAATTGAAGCTTTGGCTGATAGGAATGGTATCGGTATAGTTCATCAGATATCCTAACAGTCCGGGCATCTTCAAGTTGGTAGGCTCAATCACAATGGCCATTCGCTTAAAATGCAATCCTTGGCGGACCAATAAACTGTCGATGGGGTTAAAATGATTGCAAGTAATGACCGCAGGCAATTGTAAGCCGGTTAAATTATGTTGGTTTGTTACTTGAAGATTGCTTTTTAAAGTCGCTGCCGCTAAGTTCATGATATGGCGGGCCGTAGAATTATTCAGCCGATATTTCCAAGTTGGTAACAGTTGTTCAAATTCGTGAATGGTTGCCTGTTCGTCAGCTAAGCTCATGACGGGATCATTAACTTCCACTTTAGCAGTTAAAGCGTGCTGTTGAACGTTATGCTTGATGTTGTCGATGACCGGTTTTCGATCACCAATATCAATAAAATGATCAATCATCATAAGGCGATCTTCACTCCTTGCTGGGCACGAGCATGAAAAGTATTAGAAGTTTTAGCAATCTGCACAGCTAAGTTCATTAATTCGTCAGCATTTTTTTCATCTTTTTGAATGGCTTGAGCATCCACACTATGCAGTTGTTGTTGTAATTGATCATAATACGGTGTTGTTTGGGCGTATTTCCAAAAATATTCTTGTCTGGGGGCATCTTGGTAGTACCAAGGTTTGTTGAATAAGTTCCAGTGGATTAAAGCAGCTGGTGTCTCCTCAGGAAAAGTTACCATTACGTTCCAGGTGGAATCTAGGTACATAATTTTATTCTTAGCGATAGCATTGAGATAATCTTGATCGGGAGCTAAGCTACGAAAATGGTATTGATTTAATAAGTTAAAGAAATGATCAGCAAAATGATTATCGCGTAAGGCCTGTAAATCCATTAGTAAAACGCCCGAATTGATATATTTATCACCGGCAACGCCAATAGCCTCTTGAGCGTAATTAAAGGTTTCTGGATTTTCCACGATGAAGCGATCAACGGCCGCGCCGATCCAGTTGTCGCCTAATGGCAGATCAAATAAATCCGCAATATCATGATTGATAGCAGTATCGGCATCCAAGTAAATAGCTTTGTCAAATTGTGGAAATAATTCTGCAATAAATAAGCGGAAGTAGATGGTATAGGTGAAATAATCGGCACGTAACTTGTTATTCGTATCCGTAATTTGTTTTTTGATTTGTTCAGTGATGGAAACAAATTCTAACTGAATATTTGATTGGACTAAGGTACGGAGTTTTTGTTGGTTAGTCAGTGATAAGTCATCACACAAAACGATAATATGATAATTTCTTTCAGGATTGCTGTTTTGAATTAAGGAATTTATAGCTACAGCTAGATAAGGTGCGTATCTGTCATCGACAGAAAAGAAAACGGGAATTTCTTGATTAAGATTTGTCATTGTTTGACGAAGTCCTTTCGTTGTTGGTAATTAATGTATTGACAATTACTCTGATGACTGCGAGTAATCATGGTGTGGCGAATTTGTTGATACAATTGGAATTGCTTTTGCTTGGGCAAAAGTTGCGAAGCAACCGTAAAAGGTCCATCAGTATAAACAATTATTTGTGGCCGCTTGAAGTAGTTAGCTGATTGATAGGTCACGGTTAAGCTAAAACTGGGTTTGTTACAAGCGGCAGGATAATGAAAGCTCGTGGCGGTAAAGGGCCTAATTTCAGTAAAGTACGGCCAAACATGGGCTTCCGGATAAATAAAGATGAGGTGGTGCTTGTTTAAATGATGTTTAATAGCTTGATTAAATTGATTAAATTGCTTTTTACCATCAGGGATGATTAACGCGCCGGCAAATGTCAGTAATTTACCGATAATTGGCAATCCGAGATTGGCTTGGGAGCAGATAATATAAGGCCGTTTGGGGAAAGCCGCTAAAAAAGGCAAGAAAACATCCCCTAAAGGCTGAGTATGATTACAATAGACAACACCACCTTTCTTGGAGTTTTGGCGTAGTTTATGTAAATTTTGAAATCTTAAATGTAACCAACCATAACAGTATATAATGCTAATAACAACTACTAAATAATAAAATAATTGTGAAAAACAGCGGTAAAATAAATTATGATGAATCCAACGATGGTTAGCTGGTAATTTGGCCGCTTGGTTTTTAGAAGTAACAACATCGTCTTGATAAGACTCATAGTAAATGGTTTTCTGAGTCATAGTCCATCCTTCCTAGTAAAATAATGGCTTTACTTATGCTAGCTGGTTCGGTTAATATTACATAGAACTCTTTAATTTAGCAATCATAGGAGTAAAATTATGTCATTTTTCAATAGTAACAAATTAAGAGATAGTTATCATAATTTGATGACTTTAATACATAAAATTAAACCGCACTATTGGCAATTACTCCTTGGCATTGTGTTAGGGGCGGTTTCGATTGTGATCCAATTAATTGTGCCCATGATTGCTAAACAATTAGTGGCAATGGTACAAAAATCTCTAGCACACGTGGATGTAGGTTTAGTGGTCTTAGGCGGTGGGCTGTTTTTATTGAGTACTTTGATTGGGGCTTTTTCAGGCAGCTTTTTGGGCTTTTTTGGCGAAGAGGTGGTCTTGAAATTACGCTTAAAATTGTGGGATAAGTTGTTAACGGTACCGGTAGGTTATTTTGATCAAAGACAATCCGGCGAAATTGCGTCACGAGTCATTAATGACTCCAACCAAGTTAAAGAGTTGTTAGCTAATTCTTTACCCAAAATGTTAACTTCTTTGTTGCAGTTAGTCGGGGCTTTGTTATTTATGCTAGCGATGGATTGGCAATTAACGCTGATTTTGTTTATTGCGGTCCCGTTATTGATTTTGATTTTATTACCAGTGTTTCACCGTTCCACCAAAATTGCGGGGCAACGGCAAAGCTTGTTAGCACAATTTAGTGGTAAAGTTAGCGAAATGATTAGTGGCATTACCTTAGTTAAGGCTGATAACGCCGAAATTCAAGAATATCAGAGCGGTCAAAATCAATTACAGCAATTGTATCAGGTTGGACGTAAAGAAGCCATTTATGATTCTATTGTCGGTCCTGTCACGGGCATTATTATGTTAGCCACGGTCTTTAGCATTTTACTTTATGGTGAAGTGCGGATCAAAAATGGTACTTTGGATTTGGGAACGTTGTTGGCCTTTATGATGTATCTAATTCAATTAATGGTCCCCTTTACGACATTAGGGCAATTCTTAACGGATTTAGCCAAAGTGGATGGTTCCACCGATAAAATTCGGGAATTGTTAGATGAAGGAGCAGAAAATTCACACAGTGGGCAAAAAATTGATTATCAACGGCAAAAAATAACTTTTGATAATGTGCAATTCGCTTATCCGGATGGCCGGCAAGCTTTAGACCAAGTAGCGTTCACGATTAAACCGCAGACGACAGTGGCATTTGTGGGACCTTCAGGTAGCGGCAAGTCTACAATTTTTAACTTGTTAGAAGGTTTTTACCAGCCCACCCACGGTCAAGTCAGAATTGGTGAAGTCGATTTAAACCATGTTAACTTGACTTCTTGGCGTCAGCAATTGGGTTTGGTTGATCAAAATTCAGTAGCCATTACTGGCACAATTCGGGATAATCTCACTTATGGATTATCAAAACATTATACTGATGAACAGTTATGGCAAGTATTGGCGTTAGCCAATGCGCGCGAATTCGTCCAACAAATGCCCCAAAAATTGGCCACGCCAGTGGGAGAGCAAGGAACGAATTTATCCGGTGGCCAACGTCAACGTTTAGCGATTGCGCGGGTGTTTTTGCGCAATCCCAAACTGCTATTACTTGATGAGGCGACTGCCAGTTTAGACTTAGAATCTGAAAAATTAATTCAACAATCACTGCAGCAATTAATGATCGGGCGCACGACACTCATTATTGCTCATCGACTCAATACCATTATTCATGCTGATCAAATCTATTTTATTAAAAATGGTCAAGTTCAAAGTTCTGGGACGCATGAGGAGCTATTACAAAATTATCCACCTTACCAAGCTTATTTTCAGGAACAATTTGGCACGTTGAACAAGCACTAGTTAATTAAAGCAAGATATTCTAAGTAAATATCTTGGTCATTCGCAGTTAAATCTAATTGGAAAACCTTGTCAGTTTCCCAGGGTTTGACACTAACTACATGAATAACTGGTAACAATTTCCAATTGGTAGAAAAATGTTGAAAGATCGTGGCTTCGTTCACGCCATGTTGTTCATTGTATTTAGTGGCGGCGAAGCGTTTGGTGCGCGCAAATTTGTTGATGGCTGATTGATCCGGCATAATTAATTTATGTTTGCGACAATAAGTGCGACATTTGGCAAAGAGACCGGTCTGACGAATTTTTTGCATATTAAGTAGTAACATCCCAGAATTGAGATAATCAAACTTCTGCCATTGGTAATGGAAAAACCACCGACCGTAATAATCTAAAACGCCCACTAATTCGGTATCACGCAAATCTTGATCATAAAAATCATCAAAAGCATGGTGACAAATAACATCAGCGTCTAAATAAAGCAAACGATCGGGAATTTCTGGAACTAAGTCAAGATATAGTCGCAACATACTGTAAGGTGTAAACATGGTATTCAAGTTGGCCAACGGTGAATAACGGTTAAATAGGTCGGTTAAATCGATTTTGGTTAGCGTATGCTGCGGATTTTTGTCATGTAAAACTTTCGTCAAAAAGTTTACATGTGCAGTACTCAAGGCTTGAAACTGATGCTTTTTGTTGTAGAGCGAAGCAGTAATAATATAAAAATGACACGGTGTTGGTTCATGTTTAGCAATTGATAACATGGATAATAAAATACCATGAAACATGTTATCATCACCACAATATAAAATATTAATCTTTAGGACCTCCAAATACTTGACATCAAAAATGCTTAGTGGTTATTGACGGTTAAACCGTCAGTGATAAAAGTGATTAAATGATTGACCTCAATGGTTTGAGACCACTTTTTTTGGGGAAACAAAACATAATGTTCGACAAAATAACCCAACATGGTTGTGATAATAAAGCGAAAAATTTCAGAATTTTGCCAAGTGACAATAGTTTGCCGCTGCTTTAAATAATTAATTTCGGCATTAAAATCTTGAATAGCTTCTTTAGGAAAAGAACGTAGCAGCTCTTGGCTTAAAGTGGGGTTCGTGCTGAGTTCGTTGAGATAAATTTTAGTTAACTCGGGATTTTTTTTGTAAAAATCAATGCGATTATGAACAATTAAAGTAATGAGTTCTTGAAGATTGGCCGTGTGTTTCTGCAAAACGGTTTGAGAAAATTCGCGAATGACGTCGGGAAAAATTTGCTGCGCCATCGGCTTTAAAATCGCGGTTAAAATTCCACGCTTATTCGTGAAATATTTGAACAGCGAAGCTTCGGATACTTGTGCTTGTTGAGCAATTTGGCGAGTGCTCGTTTTGTTAAAGCCTTGTTGTGCAAATAATTCAATCGCACTTTTAAATAATTTATACTTCGTATTGGTAAACAACTGGGCTTCAGGAAAGAGCGTGTATAAAGCCCGATCTTCCATAGGGCTACCTCCTGATAATATAATTTTTGAGTAATTACTCAAAAATCAATGAGTAAACACTCACTAACTAATCCTATTTTACTATAATTTATTTTGAACAGGAGTCAAGTGAAAATTTAAGCAGATAAAAAGAGTTAAATTTCTAAAGTAGAAACTTAGAAATCTAACTCTCAGGTAAGATTGAATAGATAATAAATTTGGGACAACTAGATAATTAAACTTCGTCTGCGGTAAAGAGATTTTGGTTATAGCTGGTTACGGTATTTTGACCATCTTCACGCACTAAAGTCGTTAAACTAGCATTAGCCGGTCCACGATCAACATCAAAAGAGCCATCACTATAGCGTTGAGCTAAAGAACGAATGGTGGTGCCATGACTGATTAGTAAGACTTTGGCGCCATCAAATGCGAGGTGATCTAAATCATTAAATCCCGCCTCTAATCGTTGCCAGTACTCCGTGGAATCTTCAGCGTCATGAAATGGATCCGCAACTTTCATCCAGTCTTTGGTTTGGTCCAACCCCACTTTTTGGGCAGCGTCGTTATAACTGGTATAGCCATGAGGCGTTAAAATCATATGCCAAGCTTCGTCAGAGTTCATTCCCTCAAAGTAACCATAAAATTCTTCCCGGAAGCGGGATGATTTTTGAGGAACTAGTTGTTCATGATTAACATTTTCAGAAATAATGATGCGACAAGTATCAATGGCTCGTCGCGCATCAGAAGAAATGGCAAGATCAAACGGAACATCTTTTAGTTGTTGAGCTGCTTTTTCGGCAACAGCAGTACCTTCAGTTGTTAGTGGGCTATCAGACCAACCTTGCATTTTATTGTAGTTGTTAAACCAGGTGCGGCCGTGACGGATTAAATAAACTGTGTATTTCATTTCACTACCTCCTGTCAATTATTGTACTCGTTTTATGAGAAAATGGCGGAGTTGTTTTAATGATGACATTATTTAATTTAATGAATAAAATAATTACTTAGCTTGAATTTTATACTACGAAATTCAGCTAACTATTGAAAAATTTCGCCTAACAACAACTAAGGACTCAAGTTAAAGTTCAACTTCAGTCCTTAGTCTAGGTTAGTTTTCGGTTAAAAACGTTTTTTGTCGCGATGTTGATTTAGCGCTCCAAGTAGCAGAAGTCTGCGTCTAGCTACAATAAAGGACTCAAGTTTAAAAATCAAAACTTAAGTCCTTTATCTAAGCTATACTCAACTTCTAAACGCTACTTGTCACAGTGATTGATTTAGCGCTCCAAAGGGCAAAAACTTGTGCCTAACTACGCCCAAGTCCTAAAGCTAAAATACACTTTAGTCTTGGTCTAGGTTAGTGCTCAGTTTTTAATCGCCCTTTGTCACAGTAATTGATTTAGCGCTCCAAGTAGCAGAAGTCTGCGTCTAGCTACAATAAAGGACTCAAGTTTAAAAATCAAAACTTAAGTCCTTTATCTAAGGCTATACTCAACTTTTAAACGCTGCTTGTCGCAGTGATTATTTAATCGTTGAAATTACCGGATTCCACATCTTTAATAAACTGTTTCAAATGATCAAAGTACACTGGTGCGTTGTCGATCATATGATGATGACCACCGTTAGGCGTGGTTACTAAGCGAGCATGTGGAATTTTTTCCTGCATAATTTTTGCAGATGATAACGGCATAGTTTCGTGTTCACCAAAAGTCAGCAAGGTTGGAACTTGAATTTCGTGCAAATGTTCGCGAAAATGCCATTGACTTAATTTACCAGTCACAACAAATTCATTGTCGCCTTGGAAAACGTTGTAAACATCAGTTGCCATGGTTGATACTAAATGTCGGATGGCTTCAGGTTGTTTGCGATCAACGTATTCGGCGTTCAAAACGTCAACATAACTTTGGTAGGTAGGGTCATCCAGTTTGTTTGCTTGTTCAATTTGCTCCATGTAGGCTACTTTATCAGGGCCGAGGCAATCTAAACGGCATTGGTTGACATGTTTAACATAGTCATCAATTTCGTCCACCATACTAGAAATAATAGCGCCTTTTAAATGTTGACCATATTTGGCAGCATATAATTGAACTAACAAGCCACCCCAAGATTGGCCGATTAAATAAAAATTATCAAGACCTAATTTTTGACGGACTTCTTCAACTTCACCCAAATAATAATCATACGTTAAATATTTTTCGGCAATTTGGGGATCACTGTAATCTGGTTGGTCAGAATAAAATGAACCTAATTGGTCGTACATCGTAACTTCGACACCTAAATCGGCCAATTCATCACCGAAGTTTTCCCAATATTCATGGGTACCACCGGGACCACCGTGTAAGCATAATAATTTAATATCACCGTGACCTACGGTGCGTGTCCATAAATGGTAACCATTATCTAAGGTTAGAATATGTGTTCCTTGTTTCATGCAACTCACTCTTTTCTGAAGTAATTACTTCTATCATAGCAAATTTTGCCTAGTTTAGACATACTATTAATTTTTTGAAAGTAAGCAAGGAACCCATTCTTTGAAGACCTGATGAAATCAAACCACTTGGTCTCAGATTAATTGGATTAACCTTGGATTAAGTGATGGTTCCGCTCAAAATTAAATACTTCTCAATTTTACTAACTCATAATGAGTTCGAGATGGTCCAAGTAACAGTTTGATTAGCCTGGCCTGGTTTTTGAGCATTAACCGGTACTACTAATTTCCATTTTTTAGGCTGGATTAAGGCAGAAAAATCATAAATATACTGATAATTAACATCAGTTGTTGGAGCTGGCGATGGTGATGGCACAGGTAGCAATGTTGGCGTTGATAAATCCTGCCATTGATTGGTTTGATCTTTCAAAAATAATCCACCAGCTAATTGCGCATTACCCTGGGCTTGAACCAAAAATCTAGAATTAGAATTTAATTTAACTCCACTTTCCACTGTCAAATTAGCATCTAACTCTGGATTTAAGAATTCGGTTGCTTCTCCTTTGTAATGTGTCCCAAAATCAATACTCTTCGGTACGCTTAAGCGGGTCAGATTTTGACGTAAGATTGTTAAAGTGTTTGGGTTTGAAGCAATTGCTTCACCTGAGTCTAAAGTACCAGTCACATCAACTGTCTGACTTAACTTACCATCAGACTGATCATCGGGTGATTTTTCCGCGGTTCCCGTAATGGTTACCGTTATTTGATCACCTGCCTTAAAAGCAGTTCCATCACTTTTAGTAACGTTAACTTGAGAAGGCCAAGGAGAACCTTCTGTTTGTTGATAAGTTACTTTTAAGTCATTAGTCTCAGAATTATCCATTGTCGCTGCTACATGGCCACTAGCTGTTAATCCTGCACTAACACTAGGAATAAAGTGAAGTTCCGATACACTATCAGTAACATCAGCATTAATCTTGTAGTGTATATGAAAATCAATCGTATCCCCCGGTATATAATGGTTTGCTGGTAATTCTTTGTGAGTTTGGTCTGAGGCATCTTGTGTTAATTCGGCCTGAAATTTATGTGATAATGGGATACTAACCTGTGGTCCAGAAAAGTCCTTAGTAGGATTGCCATCTAACTTTTGTTCAATAGCTATTGCTTTAGGAGTCGTCGTTAAAGCTGGTCCACTAGCAGAATTCGAAATAGTTCCCAAAAATGTTAAAGTTGCAGTTTGATTATCTTTTAAGTCTATGGCATCAGCATTACTTAACTGCAAACCACGATTAGCAGCATTATAAGTGACAGACTTAGTTGTACCATTAGCATCAGTTAACTTAAAACTGCTATTATCTACATCTATTCCTGCGGGTACTAAATCGGATAAGTTAGTTGTCTTATACTCACTATCTTTACCATCATTTCCTAAATTAACAGTAAACTTAATTTTATTCCCTGGATAATTTTTGCCGTCTGATCGGGATTCATTTTGCCAATTTTCTTTTAGCCATGGGTTGGAAGAAGAGCTAGCACCCACCCCAATATCCAATGCATAATGTTGCGTTTGTCCTACTGGTAAAGTAAATTGTGGCCATAATACAGCATAACCTGAATCAGGATATTCGATTTTACCGTTATTGCGGTTTTTAATTTTCGGTAACAATATCTTACCTGCTGAATAATTATAAATCTCTTGTCCAGTAACATTTGTAAAATTCGGTCCCTTAAAAACTGGAGTTTTATCACGATTAACTGCATTACTAAGACCTGTTGGGCTATAGCTAAACCGATCACTATAATCTTCAGCTAACCAATGCGCTGGTCCATTTGTAAGATCAAAATTAATATTTAACCGATGATTAGGTGATTCCAGATACATACCACGATTATCTCCCAAGGCATAAACTGGTACTCGATCTGGAACATAGTTGCCAATCAGCGCACCATTTTCTAATTGTGTATCCTCATGTTCACCAATAAGGTAAAGCTGTGGTGAACTAGAAATGTTTTTTACATATAATTCTTGAGCAACATTCCCATTACGGTAGGGGGAACGCCGCAAAATTTCTTCAAATTCGAATGAATCGTTAGAATCACCATTAGTACAATACCCCATGACTTTAACCGCTTGTACGGCACCACTACTATCTTTAGATACAAAATAAGTCGGTTGATGACCATACGTAAGTAATGCTGTATACATTAATGAGTTCGCCCCGCCCCCCTGAAAAAGAACGTAATCCGAACTAGTTGAAGGTCCCTCAGTTGCACCGTGACTAAAGGCTTGAATGTTATTTGGTGTACCATTAGAATTTAAGCCATCTTGCAGAAAAATATTAGAATTTGAAGTAATTTGTCCGGAAAATTTAGTTGCCGACCAACTACCAAAAGTAAAGCCCATTTTAACTGTTTTGCCGTTAATAGCCATAGGATTAGTATAACCAATCTCCAAGTTATTTTGCGGTGCTGACCAAGTTAAGCCATCATCAATATCAGTAGCTTGTGGAGGATTCAAGGTGAAATTACTAACTGTCATAACGGGCGTTTTTAATAGTTGTTCATTAGGTAAATTCATTCCTTCAACTTGCTTAACAAGAGCAGCTGATGGTTCTTGTTTAGCTGTTGCTAAAATGATTTGACTTTGAAAACCATTGGCGAAGATAATACTAATAACTAAAGAAATTAATGTTAATGCCACATTAAAGAAAGATTTTTTATTCATTTTTTCTTTACCTTTTTTGTTATGGTGATTTAAAAATAATAAATTGGCCGTTGTTGTTCTTACATAAAAAAACAGAAATTCTAGATGGTTTTTAGTAAAAACTGGATACTTTTTGACCTTTTATTCAATTTCAAAAAGTTAGTTCTCTAAAATGTGATTATAAGCACGTGTAAAACACTGCGCCAGATAACTAGGTGGCTCTGGATTTTCTTTAGCCAGCCAAGTAATAATGACAAAGTAAAATCCTCCCGAAGTAAAAGTTTGTAAATATTGGATCTCTGCTTGTGTACCTTGTATATGAGTTGGTAGTTTAAAATTATCGTATATGTCGCTAAACTTATCATTCCAAATCTTTAAAAAATGGTAAGTTAAATTTTGCTGAATCAAAATTTTAATGGTTGCGCGTTTATCCCACCAAAAATTGAACAGATTACCCAGAAATTGTTCAGCAGTCAAATTTTTTAGGTCTTCTGCTAAAATCACTTGACAATATTCATAAAAATCTTGTTGACAATGCCAATCAATTAAATCCCCCTTATTAGCAAAAGCGCGGTAAAATGTCCCTCTATCCAACGAAGCATTAGCGGCAATTTCTTTGACTGTGATGTGCGAATAATCCTTTTGAGTCAACAGTCGGAGAAATGATTGCCATAACCATTGACGTGATTGTTCTTTAGTAGTTTGTTTTTTACCATTCATCGTTCACTCCTCAAGTAATAATTTTCTTTTCATTTTGCTACATGAGTAATTATTAACCTAGGATTCATAAAAAAGAACAGTTCACAAACAAGTGCTACAAAAGCGGCATTTTGTGGTATATTACTTTAATCAATTTATTTCAAAAATATTGCAATATTTTTTATTGCTTTTTTACTAATTTATTTGATGGTTGTAAAACGATTGCTATCAAAGATATTTAGTGAATGAGTACCAAGTTCTGCAGCCATATCGGTAGTTGACTAATTATCACAGTAATGAAGCATCTTTAACAATTTTTGATAATTATTTTTTTGGTCTGGAGATGCAGTTTTTACCATCATTTCAATATTAAGAGCCATCAAATTTAACTATGTAACTGACGACCAGAAAAACCTTCTGAAGTAAATTTAAGATTTGATTATTGCATAAATTTGAAATAAGCCATAGCAAATTGGGATCAATTGTCACTAAGTTGTAGTTAAGTCTATTCCCAGCAGCTCGAAACTTTCGTGCTGCCATAGTTCACGCTTGCGGAATAATGCGCGCTCGGCTGTTGAAAATAAAGGGTAATGTGTTGTTTTCGCAGATGTTTATTAAAATTTTGATAATTTATTAATAAATATCAGCTCAGTCTGATTGAAAAATTAAAAGCTTTGTGCTAATAATAAATGTTAGCGATTACAAAAAAGTGAGGAAAAAAACAGTGTTATATATTGATCTAGCTAACAGAGGAGTTGATTGTCAGAATCCGTATTTAAGTCAAGCAGTGATTGAATACTTAGAAACGCAAACTAAGTTTGGTGATGAAACACTCATCGGCTTTACACACTCTTCACAACCAGCGGTCACTTGTGGAGTTAATCAAAATGTTTGCGCAGAAGTCAACTTGGGTTACTTAAAGAACCAGCAATTTACTTTAGCGCGGCGCAGTTCTGGTGGCGGTGCGATCTATAGCGACGCTGGGAGCTTAACTTATTTTTATGTAGATAGTGATCGGGGGACTAATTATCAGCAGTTTGATTTGTATGCCCAAACGATGCTGAAAGTTTTGCATGAATTAGGCGTACCCGCAATTATGAATGGTAGAACTGATCTTACGGTGGCAGATCAAAAGTGTTCTAGCCTGTCCTCTGCGAGAATTAAGCAACGGTTTTCTTGTGGTGGCACCTTAATGTTGGATGTTGATATGGCTCAAGCCAAAGCAGCTTTACAGCATGTGGCGATCAAGGGTGTTCCCTCAGTTCAACGTCGAATTACTAATATTCGGCCTTATTTGAAATCAAAGTATCAAGATATTACTCGGCAACAAATTCAAGACTTATTTTTACAGATGGAATTTCAAACGACTGATTTAACAGCACTTCCAACTTATCACATGACAGATGAAGACTGGCAAGCGGTAACTAAATTGGCAGCTACTAAATACAGTACGCCGGAATGGATTTATGGTTCACAGCAAACCGGAGCCCATTTTCATGCACGCCACTTCGCTAATTTGGGGACAATTGAATTTGCGTTTACTGTGCAGCACGACGTGCTGACGCAAATCAAAATTTATGGTGATTTTGCGTTGGCTTCGGGAAATTTGCAATTGATTGAACAGAATTTAATTGGGGTTTCCTTTCAGTTAAAGCCGTTAATTGATGCTTTTCAACAAAGCAATTTACCTGAAAATTTAGGCGCCTTTCAACCAGCAGCGTTAGCCAAAATTTTGCTGGAAGAACAATATGCGATCCAAATTCCTACATTCCAATAAATTATTTTTTCTTGACGGAGTTTTTAATTAGTACACAACTTCTTAGTTATTTTGTTCCATTTCATTTTAAAACAGGAATGCTTATCCAAGCTTTTGCTTGGGTGAGCATTTTTTGGTCTAAAATGTAATGGCTTTTCATTGATTTACTTATTAAATAATTTGATAATCAAGTCTAAAAAATGCATACTTATTGCTTATAAAATACCATGTGGCTATTTATTGTCAAATAATAGCACTTATATAGCTTATTTCTTGCTAAAAAAATTAGAGCCTTTTATGATTGCCCTAGAAATTAATTTTCATAATTTGAAACATTGATGGGGGTTATCAAATGGCAGAATTAGATTTAAAACTTAACCAAATGGGGATTGATCGGATTGCAATTAGTCCGTATACCAAGTATTCACGAGGCTACATGGAACCAGGAAATCTGGGGAACGGTTACGTCACCGGAATCAAAGTTGATGCTGGTGTGCGTGACAAAACCGATGATGATGTTTTAGACGGTATTGTTTCCTATGATCGGGCAGAAACCAAAAACGCTTATATCGGACAAATTAATATGACAACAGCCTCAAGTTTTACTGGGCCGCAGGGGCATTTCTTAGGATATGACTTGTTGCGCAATCCGACGGTTGATCAAGCAGAGCCATTATTCAGTGTGGAACAGTGGGATGGCAGTCGATTACCAATTTATGACGCTAAACCATTACAAGATTCTTTAGTTGAATATTTTGGCGTCCGCGATGAACGTCGCCATTATCCAGCACCGGGGAGTTTTATTGTTTGTGCTAACAAAGGAGTGACCGCTTCGCGTCCCAAAGCTGACCAAGCCATGAAACCCGGACAAGGTTATGGTGTTTGGTCCGCTATCGCAATTTCGTTTGCGAAAGATCCAGAACATAATTCTAGCATGTATATCGAAGATGCTGGCGTTTGGAATACACCTAGTGAAGCTGAGCTGAATGAGTTTTTGGCACAACGGCGCCGCGCCATTGCTAAATCAATTGCTGCCTGTGGTCAAGATGCTGACACATCTTTTGCTAGTTCGTGGATTGGTTTTGCACATACGATGATGGAACCGGGGCAAATTGGCAATGCTATCACAGCGGCCCCTTATTTTTCCTTACCAATTGATGCCATTCCTAACGGCTCATTACTAACGCCAGATAAAGATATGGAAATTATGGAACAACTGACTTTGCCGCAATGGCTAGACCAAATGGGCTATGAATCCATTGTAGAAACTAAACAGATTAAGTATTAAGGGGAGGAGGAAACTACTTGTGACTGCCCAGAAAAAACAAGCAACAAAAAATTCAACGACGCAAAAAGTCGGAGTCTTAGGGCTCATTGCGTTTGTTTTATCCGCTATGGTTGGCGGTGGCATTTATGATTTGCCGCAAAATATGGCGATTAAAGCTGGGATGTTGGGACAAGTCTTCGGTTGGATTCTAACCGGGGTGATCATGTGGTTTATTGTGCGTTCTTTTTTGACTTTGTCAGAAATCAGGCCGCAGTTTACGACAGGATTATATAAGTATGCCGATGATGGTTTTGGTCGCTTTACAGGCTTTTTTGTTAGTTGGGGTTATTGGATTTGCGAGTGTTTTGCCAACGTAACATATGCCGTATTATTAATGTCCACGTTAAACACTTTATGGCCGGGAACTTTTGGCAATGGCAATAATATTCCGTCCTTAATCTTAAATAGTTTAATTCTGTGGGGAATGAGTTTATTAATTCTCAATGGAATTAAAGGTGCTAGTTGGGTGGATATCACTGGTACCGTTGTAATGCTCTTATCAACTGCAATCTTCTTAATTACGATGATTGTCGTCTTTAATTGGCAGACTTTCACGACTAATATGTTTGCTAATCATGCTATTGCTAGTTTAGGAGATAAGAATCTTGGTTCTTTAGCTTCACAAGTCAAAAATACGATGATGACGACCTTATGGGTCTTTGGTGGGGTTGAAGGAGCAGTTGTTTTGTCTGATAAGGCTCGTAGTCAAAAAGATGTTCGGACGGCGACCAAATATGGCTTTTTAATTTGTTTAGTGTTATATGCGTTGGCCTCACTATTACCCCTCGGTTTAAAAAGTTATGGTCAAATTGCGGTGATGCATTCGCCATCTTCCGGAGAATTAATGAATCTCGTAGTTGGACCTTGGGGACGTTTGATTATCACGTTTGGGGTCATTTTAGCGGTCTTATCTAGTTGGTTAACTTGGACCTTACTGCTCTCGCAAATGCCGGCGGCGGCTGCTCAAGATCAGACTTTTCCACGGGCTTTTGCCAAAATTAATAAAAATAAAGTGCCTTCTTTTTCAGTGGTTGTTTCCACGATTGTCATGCAGATTATTATTATTGGCACGCATTTTGCGGGCAATGCGTTTAATACGATGCTAACGATTGTCGGCACCATGACTGTACCGCCGTATTTAATTTCGATGCTCTATCTATTTAAAGAAAGTAGCAGCGAAAAAACCTTTAATCCACAACATTTAACCACAACTTCTTCGCGCACGAAAGCCCATTACATCAGTCTCTTAGGAGCTTTAGGAACTATTTTTATGGGATACGCTGCGGGGATTGAATATACAACTTTGTCATTTATTATTTATGCGCTGGGAATTCCGGTCTTTATGTATGCGCGCAAGCAATATGCTCCTCAAGCTGCGATTTTTACGAAATACGAAAAGATCTTTGCCGGGGTAATTATTTTAGTCGCTGTCTTGGGCTTAATCTTTGTGATGTCTAAACATTAAGTGATTTAGTATTTGAAGCATGGTAATAAAAAAGGAGGGTGCGTTAATGAGTATGGATTTAGCCGATAATGAACAATTTGTTCGTAAATATTTACCAGAAATCAAAGTGAAAAAGGTGCTGCCGGCCTTAACTGCGGTTCCAGAAAAAATGACCAGTATTGCCCTGAATCAAGACGGAGAGTTGGAACAGGTGATATTTACCGCGGGCACGAAAGTTTATTACTATGATTTAAAGCAACCTCATTCCTTACAGGAACGGAGTCGAAATGAAGTTAAAAGTGCGCAATGTTTAAAGGGAGTACCGCATGGCAAAATTAAAATTGTGTTTGAAGATTTAGAACAATGGCAATTTAATGATTTAATTGCGGGGCGCGCCTTTGATTTAGTTCAGGCTATTTCACCGCAGGAAAATACGCAAGCGGCCTATGATAACACTATTCGGGGTGGTTTTCCGCAATTATTAGATGCGGATCATGGTCCGGAAGTGGATCGTTTACGCAATTATATGCAAAATGGTTATATTAGCCAATACGAGTATGAAGATAGTAATCCAGCTTTGCCTAAAGCTGGTAAATGAGTCGTTAATTAAAAGACATTAGTCATTCAACGAATAATTTGATAAAAATTGGCATGCAAAGAGACGATTGTTCAAAAGGCAAGTTTTATTTTGAGAAGTCGTCTTTTTTGGCGGGGAACTTGTAATTGGCCGTGCTAGTGTTATACTGTAATGGTACACAGGTGAAGGAGGATATTATGAAATTTAAAGATAATATTCCGATCTATTTACAAATTAAAGATCTAATCAATCGCCAAATTATCGCTGGTAAATACCGACTGGGTGATAAATTACCATCTGTTCGGGAACTATCTGTGAGTTTAGAAGTTAATATTAATACTATTCAAAAAGCATTAGGCGAATTAATTCAAGAACAGATAGTAATTACGAAGCGGGGATTAGGTAATTTTGTAACGGAGAATCCGCAGATTATTGACCATTTACGGGATCAGATTATTGATCAAACACTGAGTGAAATGTATGAAGCATTGTCGCAAATGGGTTTAGATCAGGGAGAAATGTTCTATTATATTAAATTATATTTGGGTGAGAGGATGAATGACAATGACGACTAAACTATTACAAATTGCAGATTTAACTTACCGGAAAAACAATAAATTAATTTTAAATGATGTGAATTTGACTTTAGATACGGGGCACTTCATTGGTTTAGCAGGGGCTAATGGTGCTGGGAAAACCACGTTAATTCGTTTAATTGCTGGTGTAGCCAAACATTATAAAGGAAGAATTTTGTTCGAAGATGATGATAATGTGGTACAAAGAAAAGCGCATGTTAGCTATTCCGATGAACTACAAGGTTTTGCCCCACAAACCCCAATTAATAAAATTATGCAGTTTTACCAAAGTGTTTATCCAGACTTTGTGGTAGATCGTTACCAACAACTAGCTGACTTTTTAAATTTGGAAGGTAAACAAAAATTAGGTAACCTCTCCAAAGGTAATCGCGAACGTTTAACGATTGCGTTGACGCTGGCGCGCAAGGCCCAACTCTATTTATTAGATGAACCATTTAGTGGCATTGATGTGATGAGTCGAAAAAAAATTATTCAAGGCATGCTCAATTGGGTAGATGATTCGGCTTCTGTGTTGATTAGCAGTCATCATTTAGAAGAAATTAGTCAGATTTTAGATGAATTAGTAATCATTAAAGACCAAACAGTACTTACACATCGTTCGACCGAAGAAATTGTGGAACAAGAACACTGTTCGGTGGAAGAATATTTTGAAGGTCTATATGAAGAACAGGAGGACACACTGGATGACTAACTGGTGGTCATTGTTTCAAACCGTATTTCTAGAACAATTTAAAAAGTTGCGTACTATTATTTTATTCAATGCATTATTTTTGGTGATTTCCGTGGTGTTTATGTTGTTTTCTGGCAATCACTATTGGGGTGAAGAATTCTTCTTCAGTGTTCTGATTTGGGCCATGGTTTTTGCCGTAGTGCTACTGGTGCAAACCATCATCTTGACGCAAAATCAAATCAATAGCAATCGCTACCAGCTCATTCCTTTTTCTACGTGGAAAATTTACCTGACTCAAATTCTCGGGGTGGTTGTGAATTGGCTGATATTTTTGGTAATGCAAGTCTGTCTATTGATTATTGCCTTTGGCTTGGTCTTGTTAGAAATTTGGCAGCAAAATCGCACGCTTTATTATTTTATGCAGCATTTTCAAATTTTTGAACATGCTCATTGGTCAGTGTTCTTAGTAGTCGTCTTAATCTCCTTGGGTTGGTTAATCTTGAGTTTGTTGTTTGTCAATACCATTAATTTTACCAGCCGCATTTCTCTGGATTATTTACCATTACGGCAGTCTAAAGTAGTGACGGTGGTAGTTTATTTGGTCATTACATGGCTAGCTATCAAGTTTTTACAATTAATGTTTCGTTGGTTCAGGGCAATTGCGTTTAATTCCATGATGCATATGAGTAGTCTCGCTGGCAATACGCATGCTAATTATGTTTTATTGTTTGGGGCGATTATCTTGTTGTTACTGGTTAATGCTTGGTTAACGAACTATTTGGAGCCAAAAAAATAAACTATTTAAGGGGAAAGTTATGACTAATAGTTGGCAAGTCTTCAAAGTAGTCAGTCGAGAACAATTTAAAAAGGCTACTATGACATTAATTATTAATTTGTTGTTTGTTTTCGTGACTAGTTTAATTGTTTTATTTAATAAAGGCAGTGTGCATAATTTTAGTGATGCAGTAGCAATCAGTTTAATAGCTTGGAGTTTTGTTTTTGGAATTGTCTATATTTGGCAGTTAGCGATGTTAATTCGGCGGCAAATGTATAGCAATCGCTATCAGTTATTACCGATTGCTACCTGGAAAACTTATATCGTGCAAGTGGTTAGTATGGTAGGTAGTTGGTTATATTTCTTTGTTGTTCAAGCTGTCTTAATTGCGGTAAGTTTCATTATTAGTCAGCACCATTACGCAACTAGTAGTTCCCTTAACCAGAATGATTGGCATGTGATCTGGGGTGGATTGGTGCTCATGCTGTTAATAGTGGTGGTGGCAATTTTATTAATCAATTTTGTCGATTTGATTAGTCATGTTTTATTGAATTATTTGCCGGGTGGAACGTCTAAACTAGTTAAATGGATCATTTATTTAATCGTGATGGTTTTAACTATTAAACTAGCTACGTTATTAATTCCATTGTTTACCAGGTTAATTGGTCCCCGTCAGTTCAATCTGAAAATTAGTGGTGGTTACTTTAGCGTTAATGCGGGTGCTAGTACGTCAATTTGGATCATTGCTGGTGGTATTTTACTGTTAAGTTTAGTCTTTTTGATTATTAATAGTTGGTTAGTGGAACATGTTGAAACGACTTATTAACTAACTAATCAAATTGATTAGGGGGATCAAGATTATGACTAAGTGGCGACAAGTTTTCAAAGTTTTAACACGTCAACAAATTATTCAGACGACTAAGCTATTATTGATTAATTTATTAATGATTGTGTTTGCTAGTGCGGTTTCAATTGGTGCAGGTCCACATTCGGATTGGTCATTGGTAATCTTAGCCAATGTGATTATTTGGGAAGTTATCTTCGATATTATTTTAGTTATTTTGATGATTTTTAATTCTAAAAATCAAACTTTTACCAATCAATACCGGCTGTTACCAATTAAAGATTGGCAACTATATGCTGTTCAAATTTTGAATGTGTTGTTGAATTGGTTATACATGTTTTTAGTGGATAGCATCTTATTAGGTATTAGTTGCTTGACCATTTTTCTGAGAGATCGAATAAATTGGCCCAGTAAAAGTGACTTAATGTTAACCACAAAACAAATCGTTCAAGTTGGTGTAATGGTAATTTTAACTATTGCCATTATGCTAGCGTTTGCTGTATTAGTAGTACATTTAGTGAGCTTCATAGGAAAATTTATTACTGATTTTGTGCCCAATCAAAAGTGGATTAAATGGCTAATTTACTTAGCTGTTACGGTGATAACTATTTATTTGGTTTTGCGACTGTTTGACTTTTCAGATTGGTTAAGTTGGTTTGTTGGTTATCGTAGACTAAATGTTTCTACCATTTTAGGAACTTTTATGGTTAATGATGGATTATTTATTGTTATTGATTTCCTTTTATTTGAGGGTAATACAATTTTAATGTATAACTCAGAGACTAATCGGTAAGAATCTGTGTGGCATTACATTATAATCTGCTACTTTAAGTAGCAAAAATTTGCGCTAACGACATTCAATATTAATTACAAAGCTTTCAGTGTCTGAGCCTGGGTAAGTGCTCAGCTTTTGTCGCAGTGCTTAAATAGCGCTCCAAAGGGCAAAAACTTGCGCCTAACTACGCCCAAGAACTAAAGTTAAGAATCAACTTTAGTTTTGGTCTAGGTTATTGCTCAGTTTCTAAGCGCCCTTTGTCGCAGTGTGTTTATTAGCGCTCCAAAGGCAAGAAACTTGTGCCTAACTACGCCTAAGAACTAAAGCCTAAACCAACTTTAGTCTTAGTCTAGGTTATTGCTCAGTTTCTGAACAGCCTTTGTCGCAGTGTGTTTATTAGCGCTCCAAAGGCAAGAAACTTGTGCCTAACTACGCCTAAGAACTAAAGTCTAAACCAACTTTAGTCTTAGTCTAGGTTATTGCTCAGTTTCTGAACAGCCTTTGTCGCAGTGTGTTTATTAGCGCTCCAAACAGCAGAAGTCTGCGTTTAGCTACGAATAAGCCCTCAAGTTTATAAAGCAAAACTTAAGTCCTTATTCTAGGCTATACTCAACTTCTAAACGCTGTTTGTCGCAGTATTTAAATAGCGCTCCAAGTGCCAAAAGCCTGTGTCTAACTACGAATAACCAATCAAGTTAAAAATCGCAACTTAATTGGTTATCCTAGGTTAGTCCGCGG
Organism: Bombilactobacillus sp. ESL1187; assembly: GCF_058107155.1. Lineage (NCBI taxonomy): Bacteria > Bacillati > Bacillota > Bacilli > Lactobacillales > Lactobacillaceae > Bombilactobacillus > Bombilactobacillus sp. ESL1187. The sequence continues at coordinate 563,997 of NZ_JBYLTZ010000001.1, read as the reverse complement.
CTTTTAAGCGGCACTTGTCGCAGTATTAACTATGATTTTGTATCACTCTATGCTAGAATATTTCACTAAATGTTTAGCTATTAATAAAAAATTTGGGGATAGTTAAAGAATGACAAAACAAACAGCCAAGCAACAAGAACAAGCACATTTGAATGATGTTGTTCAAAAGATTCAACAGGCCGAACTAAAATTAACGCACAGTATGGCCACCGCCAAAGCCGACATTAAAGAAATTGACCGGACTTTTGGGGATGATGTGCATATTGGCATGGGTGATGACGCTATTTCAATGGCGGGGGCATTATCGATTCATCAACAGCAACAGATGCTGGCCGAAAGAAATAATTCTTGGCAACGTTCGCACCAACAACTGGGGGTCTTACGAAAGCTGGAACAAAATCCTTATTTTGCACGCATTGATTTTCAAGAATTACCAGCTGGTAAACCAGAGACCATCTATATTGGTTTAGGATCATTTACCGACCGCCATGATCACTTTTTAGTTTATGATTGGCGGGCGCCCATTTCTTCAATTTATTATGATGGTGATTTGGGGAAAATCACTTATCAAACACCGGACGGTGAGCAAGCAGTTGACGTGCAATTAAAGCGTCAATTTATTATCCAAGATGGACAGATTAAGACTTTATATGATACCGAAGAAACCATTGGTGATCAGATGTTACTGGAAGTTTTGGATGAAAAAGCCAGTACCAAAATGCGGGGCATTGTGACAACCATTCAACGCGAACAAAATCAAATTATTCGCGATACTACTTCGAACTTGCTGTTTGTGCAAGGTGCGGCTGGTTCGGGTAAAACGTCAGCTATTATGCAACGAATTGCCTTCTTACTTTATCGTTACCGTCGTAAATTGACTTCAGGTCAAGTCTTAATGTTTTCGCCTAATATGTTATTTAATGACTATATTAGCCAAGTCTTGCCCGAGATGGGCGAACAAAATATGGTGCAAATGACTTATTTGCAATATGTTGCGCGGCGCTTGCCACATTTACAATTACAAACTTTGTTTGAACAGTTTGAACAAACAATTCATCAAGCTCAAGATGTGGTCACTGATTTGATGACCGATATCGAATTCTTTAAATTGGAAACCAACTATGCTCAGATTCTAGGCAGTGGCGGTGTTTATTTTCGAGATTTGAAATTTAAGAAACGGGTCTTGATTTCCAAAACCAAAATTGCCGAAATTTATTATGGCTTTGGTTCGCAATATAAGTTAATCAATCGCATTGATGGTACTAGACAACGACTCATGAAGATTTTGAATCAACGTTTGGGTCAAGAAATGCGCAAGAAATGGGTTCAAGAAACGATTGAGTCGTTGAGCCAAGAACAATTACGGGCTTTGTATGATTATCCTGACCAAGAATTTAAAAACAGTGATGCAGAACAAAAGTTTTTAGCCCGTAAGATTGTGACACAAGCCTTTAAACCTTTAGCACGCCAGATTCAGCATAACAATTTTGTCAACTTAACTGCGACTTATCAAAAATTTTTACAAACAGTACCGCAATTATTAGATTTACAACAGTGGCATATTACGCCTCAACAATGGCAACAGCATTTAACAGACTTTCGGCAAAATTTAAAGGCTAAAAGAATTACGATTACGGATATTTCACCGTACTTATATCTCTATGATTTGATTACGGGTTATCACGGGGACACAAGTATGAAGTTTGTCTTTATTGATGAGATTCAAGACTATACTCCATTTCAGTTAGCTTATTTAAAGTACAGCTTTCCTAGAGCTCGTTATACAATGTTGGGTGATTTGAACCAGTCGATTTTAGTCAAGGAACAAAACAATACTTTACTCAAAGAAATTACGCAATTGTTTGATGTATCCAAAACGCGGGTGGTCCAGTTGACACATTCTTATCGTTCTACGAAACAAATTACCGAGTTTACGAAGGCATTGTTAACGCAAGGTGAAAAAATCACACCGTTTAATCGGGATGGTGACTTGCCGAACGTGAAGATTAATGCGGATGAACAACAGATGCTCAAAGCCGTTTTACATCAATTACAATTAAACCAACAAGATCAATATGTGACGGCTATTATCACACGTGATTTGGCCCAAGCGCAACAAGTTTATGATCAGTTAAAATCAATTGAAAAAATTACTTTAATTCGTTCAGAAAATCAGCGCTTAGCCGCTGGTAATATTGTGATTCCGGCCTACTTAGCGAAAGGCTTAGAATTTGATGCTGTTATTATGTGGAATACTAGTGCGGGACAATTCCAAGCTGACGAACGCCAATTAATTTATACAATTGCTTCGCGGGCAATGCACCGCCTCAGCATTTTGGCGGTTAAGCAACTGGAACCACTGGTAGCGCAAGTTCCGCAGCAGCTGTATATACAAGAGTAAATCAATGTTACTTGACAACCATGTTAAACTATTGAAGTTTGGTTGATAAACCAATTGAATAGTAACTTGGGGGAAACAAAATGCGAATGTTATTGATGAGTCATGGACAAATGGCTCAGGCAACTTTAGCTAGTGCAGAAATGATTGTGGGAGAATTGCCGAATGCTTATGCAGTTGGTCTAAGTGCTGATCAAAGTGCGGCCGATTTTCAAAAAGCAGCGGAATATTTTTTGGAACAAAACTTGGAAGAAGAGACAGTGGCAGCCATTGACTTTTTAGGTGGAACGCCGTCAGATGTCGTTTTACGATTGATGGTGAAATATCCGCGCTTGCAGGTGGTTAGTGGGATTAATCTACCCATGGTAATTGAGTTTGCGAACCAATCTTTAACGGCGGGTCATTTAAGTAAAACAAAGTTACTAGCAGCCAGCAAGAATGGGATTGTTGATGTTAATGCTAAGTTAAGACGTTATAACTAAAATTGAAAATAATATAAATTCAGGAAAATGTTCGTTGTATACGAGCATTTTCTTTTTGTCTGAGCTGCTTTTTGGTTGATAAAAGTTGCCAATTAGTTGCCAAATAGCATAATTGCTAGTAAAGTTATTCTTGCTGTGTCTAAAACGTATTAGAATTAGAAGTAAAGGATGTTGTATTTTGAAAAAGAAAACATATTTTGGTTTAGCTATAGGAATTATTTTAATTGCGGCCAACTTACGCTTGCCGATTACGATGTTACCGCCAATCTTGCCGTGGTTACATAGTGCACTGGGTTTTGCAACTAGTTTAAGTGGGTTGTTGACGACAATCCCCTTGCTGATGTTTGCCTTATTATCACCAATGATTGCTAAATGGGGCATTCGTTTCGGCAATGCGCAAGTATTGTGGTGTACGTTACTGACATTAACGATTGGGGGCTATTTACGGGTCATTCCGAGTACCTGGGTTTTATTAATTGGGACAGTTTTAGTCGGACTAGGTATTTCTGGCGGTAATGTTTTATTACCAGCAGTGATTCAAGAATATTTTCCCCAAAAAGCGACCTTATTAACCAGTTTATATACCTTTACGATGGGGTTGGTAGCTTCTGCTGGCACAGGTTTAGCAGCACCTTTAGTTAAAAAGACTAATTTAGCGGCCACAATTGCATTAATGACGACCGTTAGTTTAATTGCTTTTGTGATTTGGTGGGTTGTGGTTCGCCAACTACCAAAAAAACAATCAGTGACCAAACATGAAGCGGTTAAAGTACCATCAATTAAAAAATACCGCTTAACGTGGTTTATGACCTTTTTCTTTGGGACACAATCGTTGTTATATTATTCCATGTTAACTTGGTTGCCTGTTTTTTGGAGTCATAATGGTTTTTCAACCACACAAGCCGGATTATTAGCCACCGTTTATCAACTATGTGGGATGCCAATGTCCTTAATAATTCCCGTTTTAGCTAGCAAAAAGCCGGGAATGTATGCGAGTGTAGCGATTGTTGGTGGTGGCTTTGCGATCGGAACCTTTGGCTTGTTACTAGTGCCACACAGCTTTATGGGCAATATGATTTTAGCAATTGTCGCTGGTTTAGCTTCGGGTTCCGCATTTAGTTTGTGTATGGTCTTTTTCCAGCGGAAAACTAGTTCCGTTTATCAAACAGCAAAATTATCAGGAACAGCGCAATCAGTCGGTTATTTGTTAGCAGCGATTGGACCAACCCTAACGGGAGTAATTGAAGGCCAGCTTCATTCTTTTACGCCAATCTTCATTGCTTATAGCATTTTAGGAATTTTATTGTTGATTAGTGGAATTGTAATTACACATCAAAAACCTTTACCGAATGAATAATTTAATTGAGGGTTAGCTAGTGTTTTGTCACTTTAGCGAGCCCTTTTTTAATAATCTTAATACACAAAAATAGCGAACTAGTCTTTAAGGCTAATTCGCTATTTTTGGATGTTAAGTTAACTACTGAAAATTAAGCTTCAGTTTGAGTTTGTTGCTTTTCAATCACCTTGCCCATTCGGGTAACTAGTAATACTAAAGCAATCACAGCGCACATAATAGTTGCGGCAATGAATGATGCTTTACCAGCAGGGATTTTAATTGCTGCCCAGAGCATTGGTGCAATCACACCGGCAATTGAGGAAACTAGGGTGTTCATCGAAATAACAACTGGAAATTGCTTCTCGTCAGCTAAGATGGATAATTCGAATTGAATTGTCGCATTAACCATTACAATGCCCATACCAGAAAACATATTACCGATAATGTGGCAAGCCGGATTATTAAAGAAGATGACAAATACATAGGATAAAGCAAAAGCTACAAAACCAAAGGCCATGGTATCCGACTTTGTCATCTTGCGAATATACTTCAATAAGAAGCCGGTCAAAATACCTCCGATATTACCAATAGCAGTGACCATGCCGACGTAAGTAGTACCCCGACCTTGAGCGGCTAAGGCAATAGATTGATTAGACATAAAGATCATTAAAGCTAAAGAAGTAAAGAAAGTAATAATAATAATCAAATAAACATGCCAGTTTAAACCCTTAAGCAAACTCCAAAAGCTTTGCTTATTATCGTTATCATTTTGAGTAGCCACAATTTTAGTATCTTGAGGTACCATAAACCAAACCGCTATTAAGACGATTAAAGCTAACCAGTAAACCCAAAATAAATTGCGCCAATTAGAACCACCTAAATAGCCGCCTACGTAAGTAAAGACCATCATACCAATATTGTTAAAACCAACGGACCAACCCATGACGTTTGCCCGGTCTTCACCTTCAAAATGTTCCTGTAATAAAATAGGACTAACGTTACTGATTAGACCAGTTCCACAACCCAGTAGGACCATGCAGGCGAGGATTAAATTCAAACTGCTAGAGTAGAATAATGGAACAATTCCACTAATTAAAACAAACAAAACGGCCATTAAACCAATATTTTTCCGTGTCATTTTATACGTTAACCAAGTAAAAGCTAATGTAGCGATTAATTGGCCTAACTGGGAAATGGAGCTAACCATTTGTACTTTGGAAATAGGTTCATTGGGGAATGATTTAGCAATGGCGGCAATAGCAGAGCCAATAACTGATCCAGTCATCAGCAGTAAGTTCATACTTAAGATACCAATCGCTAAAACTGTTTTCTTTCGATTCATATTAAATTCCTTTCTATTATGAGTTATGTACTACTCGTTAACTATCATAAAGGGTGTTAACCGCTTCCTCCATATGTAAAAGTGAGTAATTATGTGTTGATTTCTTAGATATTTTTAAAATAATTATCAATATATGAAACTATTGATGTCTAGAACCAATTATTTGTTAGTAAATAATTAATGCTATTTTTATTTTAAAAATTGCTAAATAAATGCAGTAGGGGATTTTTAAGTGCTTTTTAGTTTGAAAATAATTAAACTTTGTACATATAAAAAGTCTCCAAAATGAAAATCAATTTTGGAGACAGTTAAGATTTGCAATAGCTTAATTGTTGAAGAAACTTTTTTGATTGTGCTATTGAGCAAAATAATCTGGGACAGTAATGAAAGCACAAGAATGTGGCCTTAACGAAAGCTGCAAGTGTTGATCTTTCAGGGTAATTGTTTCTGTGGTTAATTTTGCAGCAGCTTGTAATGTCTGAACTTGTTGGTCATTGACGTATTCTGGTTTACCCATTTGCTCCCAAACTTGCTTGGCATTAGCGTGGTCAGTATCAATTCTTTGAATGGTGCAATCTTTATCTGGACCAGACAATTGAATGCTAATTGGTTCGGTCGTAATTGGTTGGTCAGGAACATTATGATTGTAAGCCAGTAATTGTAAGTCAGTTTGGTTTTGGACTGCTAATAATTCGACAGTTGCATTCGAGTCAGCTGTGACAGCTAAACGTTTGGTTCCTAATTGATGAAAAATCTCAAAGATGCGATAAGCAGGCTTAGCAATACCGTTGGTAGTTTGCAAGCCAAAACCACCGTGAAAAAGTCCGGGCTTTTGGGATTGTTCTTCAAAAATATCCGAAAAAGTCCAAAAAGAATAACCAGCGACTAAGCCATCATTATCGGCTAAAGTTTTAGCAATCATTGCCGCCGCATAGGGTTCATCATGAATGGCATCACCTAGCATCGCTGAAACGTTCCATTCGGTATAGTACAACGGATAACCTTGAGCGTCTTGGTGGGCGATGCGCGTCATTTTTTGGAGAACACCGCGGCGATATTCGGTGATTTGACCGCCAGTTTGCTTGAAAAATTCGTCAATATCCATACCGCTTTGCCACAACGGATCATCCGTAGGGTAGTGGTGTGATGAAATAAAATCTAGTGGTACCTGATTTTCTTCACAAAAATTAACCATTTCTTTAATCCAAGCATTAAAGGATGTGGCTGGTCCGCCGACCTTTAATTTGGAATCAATGGCTTTCAGTGTTTTGGCAGTAATTTCGTATAGATGAAAATAATCGGCTTGTGTACCGGCAAAAAAGAGCGGCAAGTTGGGTTCATTCCAAACTTCAAAAAACCAAGACTCCACTTCGCTTTTGCCGTAGCGTTCTAGTAAATGATTGGTAAAGCGGCGAATTAATTCTTGCCATTGCGCATCTGAAGCCGGCATCGAATTATTGCCACCATAGGCAAAAATAGTTTTACCACCAGAAGCTAAGCAACTGGGCATAAAGCCTAATTCTAAAAAGGGTTTCATGCCGATACTCAATAAAAAGTCAAAAATCTTGTCAATATTAGTAAAGTTGTAGGTTATGCCAAGTGATTGGCCCTGGAAATCAAAATTCTCAATACAAACACTCATCTCATCATCGAATAAGCCATGAAAACGAACGTATTTAAAGCCCAATTCTTGATGGGCTTTGGTTAATTGCGCCTGATAATCAGCACGTAACGCCGTATAAGCGTGGCAACTACCGACGCACACTTCCCAATAATGGGGGAAATCAGTAACTTGATCTGTTTGAATTTGAAAGTTAATCATGTTTTAAACCTCACTTGAATTAGTTGTTTAATTATTCGCAGCTTGTTTAGCTTGACTGATTTTTTCTACACGAGTACCAAACCGTGTAATGAGTAAGATTACAGCTACAACAATCGAAACGATCATGCCCGCGATGAAGGAGTTATAACCCGGTTTAATTTTTAATGCTGCTAGTAAAATTGGGACAATCATTCCAGCAATGGAGCCTAAGAGTGTGTTAATAGAAATGGCGATAGTAAATTGCTTTTGGTCAGCTAAAATCGACATTTCATAAGGAGCGGTGGCGTTAACTAAAACAATTCCCATGCCTGAGAAAGCATTACCAATAACATGCATTACTACATTAGATGAAAAAATGATACAAATAAATGACAAAGCAAAGGCAACAAATCCCCAAGCAATGGTATCATTGCGAGCCAATTTGCGAATATATTTGAGCGTGGCAGCAGTTAAAATACCACCAGCATTCCCCAAAGCAGTGACCCCAGCTACATAAGCAGTACCTTTACCTTGAGCAGCGAGGACAATTGACTGATTAGAAACAAAGGTCATCATAGCTAAAGATAACATGAAGTTAATAATATAAATGATGTAAACATAACCGTTTAAACTTTTTAATAAAGACCACAAGCCCGTTTTAGTTTTGGTTCCTGTTTTATCCTGCTTAGTATTGGCTAATTTGGTATCTTGTGGAATCAGGATAAATGCCAAAACAAAAACAATTAAGGCTAAGCTATAAACCCAGAATAAATTACGCCAGTTTAGTTTTCCTAAAAATCCACCTAAGAAAGTAAAGATCATCATTCCAGCGTTCGTGACACCTGATGCCCAGCCCATCACAGTAGCTCGAGTCTCACCTTCAAAATTTTCTTGTAGTAAAACGGGTACGAGGTTAGTAATGGTACCGGTACCAAAACCAACCAGGACCATGCAAGCTAAAATAATATTTAAATTACTACTGTAAATGGCCGGTAACATCCCAGCAATGGCTACAATTCCGACGGCTAAGAGGCCTAAATTTTTGCGCGTCATAATAAAAGCTAAGTAAGTAAAGATGGCGGTGGCAATGATTTGACCTAACTGAGGAATAGAACCAATCAATTGCACTTTGGAAACTGGTTCATGGGGAAACGAACGAGCAATCGCTGCAATTGCTGCACTGGCCGTGGTGCTGAGCATTAATAATAAATTCATGCTCAAAATCCCGACAGCCATGGAAATTTGTTTTTTATTCATAGCTATTCTCCTTTTTTTGGTTACGCTTTCATCGACGTCTTGAGTATATTACTGTTTTTAATTTTCAGACCATAGCGAAAAAGCAGGGCTTGTCTGTTCATTTCGTATATAAAAGTGCTTTGATTATTGCAGCAAAAAAAGACCAGAACACATTTAACTTGTTGTTCTAGTCTCTTCAAATTTTTTACTAAACGGCTTCGTTTTGATCTTAATTGTCCATTGCTGTAATGTTTTGAGCATTTGTGGCAATGACTTTTTGATAAAAGTAAAAACTATCTTTCGGGTAACGTTTTTGAGCTTTTTCACTATAATTATCGCGATCAACAAAAACTAAGCCGTAACGTTTATCAATACCATCATGAACGCTAATTAAATCCAGAAATGACCATGGATTAAAGGAAATAACATTGACGCCATCTTTAATGGCCTCGCGTAATTGGAAAATATGATCATGCAAGTAGTGCACACGCTTTTGATCATGAACATGACCATCAGTGGTTAAAGCTTCTTTTTGCGACCAACCACATTCGGTAATAATAATGGGAACATTAGGAAAGCGGTCATTGACTTTTTGTAAAGCATAACGTAAGCCTTGAGGATCACAGGAAAAATCCCACTCGGAATTGAGTAAACGTTCGTCTTGAACTTTTTCCACGCCAGAAATCACTCCGTCTAACATTTTGGGATTGGCTTGGTCGTTGAGCTTAAAAATACTAGTCGAATACCAATTTAATCCTAAAAAGTCAGCACGCCCATTAAGCAAGGTTTGCTCATCCTCGCGCTTGGTTTCTAATTGAAAATTATTATCTTGCAAGTAACGTAGATAATAGCTAGGTAATTGTCCACGGATAGCAATATCCATATCAATGTAGCCAATAAAGTCTTCTAATTGTTTACTTTTTAAAACATCACTTGAAGTATGATCGTAAGGCAGGGTGGTCATGTAAGAAACGGCGGGGCCAATTTTAGCATCGGGTAACATTTGATGGCAAAGTTGGTAAACTTTCGCTTGCGCAATGAACATGTTGTAGTTAGATTGTTCACCTTTAAAGCGTAAATCTTGCGGGTTATCAGCTTTAATACCATTCATTGAAGGAACGTTAGCTAATAGCGATTGCTCATTGATTGTTAACCAGTAGTGTACCCGATCACCATATAATTTAAATAAAGTTTGGGCATAGCGATAAAAGTCCGCGATACATTGGCGATTGGCCCAACCGTTATACTGCTCTACCAGTCCCTGCGGCAGATCAAAGTGGAACATTGTCACGATAGGTTCGATATGATTGTCAACGAGTAAATTAATTAGGCGATTATAAAAGTCTACACCCGCTTGATTATAATGTTCATCATTACCGTTAGGAAAAATTCGGGCCCAACTAATGGAGAAGCGGTAACTTTTTAAGCCTAAGTCTGCCATTAATTGCACATCTTCTTCTAGGTGATGATAGTGATCAACCGAAACAGAGGTATCCAAATATTTACTTTGTTGCGCTCTTAAATCGGCGACCGTTAAGCCTTTGCCATCCAGTTGGCTGGCACCTTCAACTTGAAAAGCGGAGGTACTGGCGCCCCATAAAAAGTTATCTGGGAAATCTGTGGGTAATTGTTTCATCGTATTAAAGTTATTCTCCTTTATTAATTGCGGTTTGTTGTTCTTCTTTTAAAGCTTGTTGATCTAAAATTTTAAAGAATGGCAAGTAAATCAAAGCCATTAAAGCAAAGTTAATGAGCCAAATAACAATTCCTTGCCAGCCCATAATTAAGAAGTCAGCAATGACTTTGGGCATGGTCCAAGGCATACCCAGACTTAAGGTTGGATTATACATCGAAATAAAACCAATTTTGACTGCACCGATGGCCACTAATCCGGACACCAATGATGATAAGACAAAGGGAATGAATAATAAGGCATTAAGAACGATTGGTAAACCAAAGACGATTGGCTCATTAATATTAAATAAATTAGGAATTGAGGAAACTTTAAAGAATTCTTTATAACGTTTCGATTTACCAAAGATTAAGCCAATCAGCACCAAACTTAAGGTCGCACCAGCGGCATCATTATTGGAAAAAGAAAAGGCAACTAAATTTTGCAAATACGGAATGGTTTTACCTTGCTGAAAAGCGGGAGCGCTAGCAACCATCATCGAAATAACAATTGGCATTAAAACAGATTGAATAGCAGCTGGATGCACACCAAAGAAAAAGAGTAAGTTGGACAAGGTGATTACTAAGATAATTGTCCAAGCAGAACCACCCACATGCAATAACGGTGTCGTAATCAATTGGTTGACGAAATGGAAGACATCTTTATATGGAGTATAACTAAAGATAGCACCCACAATAAAGACAATCGTGAAAATAATAATCCCAATAATTAAGGGCTCAATTGAGGTACTAACCATACTAGGCACGGAATCGGGTAATTTGATTTTTAGTTTTTGAACTTTGTTCAAGCGGACATAAAGCATACTAATTAAAATAGCTAAAATAATAGCTACGATAATTCCTTGACTACCCATGTACTGCATTTCAAAAGCGTTAATAGCTTTTTTACCATGACCGACAGTTTGTGGTGCTAACACAAAAAAGCTCGATAAACTAAACAGACCGGCGATTACACCATTCGATTTGCTTTTTTGAGCATAACTGTAAGCAATACAAAAAACGATAAAAACGGCCAAGATGTTCATCGAACCGTTAACGACAGCGTTCATTGGTTGAGTAATTCTTAAAGAATTAAACCAATTACTAACACTTTTAATCGGAAAACTAGCTAAGATGGAAAAGACAGAAGCACCAATGGTAATTGGTAAAGTCATGACCATACCAGCTGAAATACTTTGTAAAATCTTACTTTGACCAATTTTATTAGAAACGGGCACCAAAGTTTTTTGCAGAAGTTCTTGGAACTTATTCATTGACTTACTCCTCACACTTAATTTGAATTCGATTTCATAAATTAAGTATAGTTGGAATAAGTGCTGAATGACTAGATTGAAAAAAGTGAGCTTTTGTGTTGATTTCATAGATTTTTAATTTAGGAATCAAGTGCGTAGTCAGACATCTTATTAAGGCTACAGCAAACGCTCAACTCAATCTTGAAGTCTGAATCATTATGCAAGAACCAAGCTCATTTGGCGGTGTCACTACCAAGCGGCGGAGTATTGGTCTGTCTATGTTAAAGCATTATTAATCGTGTACGTTAATGTTGCGTGGTAAGCGCCGCCTTGAATCTGATTATTCAAACCGCGTGGGGGGACTTGTAACTTAATTTGTGAGTTGCCAGCTGGATCGAAGGTAAATAGTGTTGAGATCATTTAAAACAGTAGCATTGGAATTGTAGAGTAAAGTCTCGGAATCATTGGGACTGAGAGTAGTCGATTGTCCAGAATTTTGCTCTTGAAAAAGCAGTTGTGCTTGTTGTAAACCGACTTGCCCATTTTTGGTAAAGTTTGAGAGACGTGCTGTGACTTGATAAGGTACAAAGTAATGATTGAATTGGGGCTGGCTAGCTCTGGTATCTTTGATTTGTAATTCATTTTGTAAATTAGAGGTGTTGTTATTAATAAAAGTTTTCGCTTGTTGTTCAGGAATTGGCGTTTTGTCATTGCCAAATTGAATTTGTGGTAAATTTTGAAAACTTAAAAAGCGTAACTGATTAACCAGCCCAAGTTTTTGCGTTTGACTAGTTTTGGTCAGGTTAATGGGGTGAGACAATAAATATTGTTGCCCATTAATAGTTACGGGATCGCCTTCAGAAAGATCGCTAGCGCTAGTAGGGGCCAGGCCTTGAAAACCGCTAGCCTGGGTATTAAGACCGATTTGCACAGTGGCGTTAACTTGCAATTCGTTTAAAAAGTCATGTTCCCCACTAAGACTAGTGACTGAAGTGATCGGTACATAAGAGCCATCATTTTTTTTATAGAAAACAGTCACTTGTTGGTTATTATTAACGGTTTCGTCACTATCAAAAATACCGTTATAGTTCTGGTCATTCCAAATTTGGTAACTAAAGTCGGGACATTTAGTGATTAAATCAGCAACTTTTTGGGTGCTTGTCGTGGAGTAATTATTGGCCCGATCAACAGCAATAACGTGTAGATATTGCTTGGAAAAGCGATCTAGATTGGCAATGCTAGCACTAGCGGTAGGATCGCTCACGCCAATGAAGTTGTCATTATCAGAACCATCAATGATTCCCTGAGTATTTTTATGAGGCGTAATCGTCGTGTCAGGATTGTCATCTAATTGGTAAATATAACCCTTAATATCACTTTTGACTGGTTGTTGGATGGTGTTGGAGTATTGCGTGGTATTATCAGCATTGCCTTTGACTCGATAATAGTAGTTGGTGGCATTATCTAAACTGTGAACATTAACGCTAACTTGATCTTGGTCAGTCGTAGCTGTGACATGATCTAAAGTGGGCGCATCAGGGGCGGCAGTATCTTTGACAGTTCGATCTTCACCAGTCGTGCCAGTATTGAGAGTGCTGGTATAGTACATTAAATTGGCATTGATCATTGCTTCTTCGATTGTACAAGCGTTAGTGACGTGACCTGTTTGAATCATGGCATAGTTGTTTTTGGTGATTAAATACCAATTATTGTCAGCCGTAGCATTGGTGGCAGTAAAACTTTTCTGACCAGACTGGTCAATATAATGTTCGTCGGTAGTATTGTATTTGGTTTGTCCCAAAATATGATAATGTGGATCTTTGTCAGTGAGTGGTAAGAAGTCCATCCATTTTTGGGAGCCGCCATTGTAAAGATAAAATTGATTAGAAGTGTGGGAAGATTGAATCGTAAATTTATTAGATGGATTATAATTCAAGAGATTATTTGGGTATTGGGCTAAGGATTCGTTCATAAAAGCTGGGGTCAATTCGACAGTAGTAGAGCCCAAGCGATCATCACCTTGGGAAGTGAGATCACGAGTGCCGAAGATCTTTAAGCCAAGTTTGGGAGCAAAAGTATCGTAAACTGGACGACTGTCTCTTAAGGTATCATGACCGAAGACAACACCGCGTCCTGTAATTAATTAAATCTTTAACCTGATTAGTAATATCGACATTCCAACCGCCATCGGCGGCACCAAAATAAAGTTCGTCGTAATTATAATTACCGGAACTATCTTTAAACAAATACTGCGTAGGATTGGCCGCAAAATCGGCTGCCGAAACGGGTGTGACTTTGATTAAGCCTTGGGAGGCAGTCTGAATTTGCTGCGTTTGCGGATTAGTGTACTTGATCTGTAACCAATTCTGGAGGTGATTGCCATTAGTGGGATAAATATTTAAAACATTAATGGTCTTGCCATAATTACTGGCCACGTTTTGCCATGAGGTGAGATTGGACGGATCGGTACTCCGTTGCACATTATAATCACCTGATAAATTAGCTAGCTGTTCCCAATTTAAGCTAACATAAGCAGCTTGGTCAAAATTTTGTTGACTATGCAAGTTAAAACCTGTTGTCCCATCGGCATAATTAATTCCAAGCAAACTACTGGTGTCTTTTAATAAATTGGTGTTAGTGAGGAGATTATTTGTTGTAATGTTTGATTGTTTGGACCAGTGTGGACTGGTCATAAAAGTGGCATTGCTGTTATTAGTCAATAAATTTGAGAGGCTACTAGCTTTTACGGGGGTGACCAGTCCGGAGAAAGTGAGTAGCGACAAACAGATAGAAATAATGATAATCAAGTTCAACGGTTGTAGATACTTTTTCAACATTGGCTATCTCCAATCTGATAATTCAATCAAATCTTATTTAAAAATATTATGAAATTAGATACTGAAATCACAACAACAATTACCACAATTATAATCCCAATTTAATAGATGTAAATTGACGTGATTATTTGTTATTTAATTATGAAATTCATTAAGAGCAATTTGAATAATTCGATGAACGCCAATTATCCCCACGTTAATTCATGATGGCATTTCAAAATCAAAAGAATGATAATTTTTGTGTATTCGCTATCATTTTACTGATTATTACGCCGGTATTCGGCAGGAGAAACGCCGATAATTTTTTTAAAAACTTTATAAAAGTATGAAGGATTTTCATAGCCAACTTCACTGGCAATTGTTTCAATGGGGGCTTTGGTATAGATTAAGTATTCCCCTGCAGTATTGACGCGTTGGAGATGAACCAATTGAATAAAAGATTGCCCCGTTTGTTTCTTTAAATAAGTAGAAAGATAGTTGGGATTGAAGCCAAAATCTTTGGCCATTTGGGTCAGGGTAATGGTGCGGTAGTTATTCTCAATATAAAGTAATAGTGACAACAGATTGATTTGCGAATCTTTGACTTTATGAGTGTGGGCTTTAGCGTGATAGGCTTGGCGAATGAGGCGAGAAAATAGCGTTAAAATATCAAAGCGAATGATTTGGTGGGATTGAATGTCGTAATTGTAATATTCGTCAATAATGTCATAAATATTATTGACAATTTTCGGTTGATGTTCTACTTGAAACCAAACATAACGGCCTGCACTATAATTTTCGTTGGATAGGAGGGTGAATAACAGGTTTGAGATATTGGAGTTGGTACCATTACGGTGTAAAAAGTTGAGGTCGTTGAGGGAAAAGGCCGAACTTTTGAGTGCTAGATTAACGACAATATCATTTGGACCGATAGGTTCAACTTTGTGAGGCGTGTGATTACCAATGAATAAAACATCTTCACTATTTAACTGAACAGTTTGCTTATCCAAATGTACGGTGCAATTGCCTACTAAGGGAATCATAATTTCAATGTAATTATGTAAATGGTAGGGAATAAAAGAATTGACTGGTTGCACGGAGATCGTAATCGCATTGAGATTTAAAACGAGATCATCAGAGTAAGTTTCAAAAAACTCATAGGTTGGCTCATCAGTGATTTGACCAGCACGTTTCAATGTATTCCCTTGTTGTGCAAAAGTGGCAGAAACATCTTGCCAATCACGGGGCTGATTTTTGGAGCGCAAAATTTTTAATAGTTTTTGTTTCACAATAATTCCCTCCACACTGGTTTTTACTTTAATCATAAACTATTTAAAGTAGAAAATAACTTTTTTCTGAAGCTTATCTAGGAAATAAACAGAAGATTTATACTGTTTAACCATAGTTGGATGAAATTTTCTTCGTTACAATAAAATCGTTATATGATTAGAACCTGATGGAGGTTGATGAAATGGTTGATTTAACAGCAAAGCCTTATAACTTAACACAAGAACAAATTACTTATGTTCAACAAAAATTACAAGCAATGAATACTCAAGAGAAAATTGGACAGTTATTCTTTGTCATTGGTCCCGATGAACAAACAACAGATCTCAAAGAATTTATGCGCAAGTATCAACCTGGTGGGGTGATGTACCGGCCTGATCAAGCAGAAAAAATTAAGCGGGAGTTAGAAACGGCGCAAACTAATAGTAAAATTCCGTTATTGACAGCTGCTAATTTGGAATCTGGTGGTAATGGTATTGTCAATGAAGGCACTTGGTTTGGCACACCACTGCAAGTAGCCGCTAGTGACAATCCCGAAAATGCGTACCAATTAGGTAATGTTGCCGGTAATGAAGCACATCAAGTCGGAAACAATATGTCCTTTGCGCCAATTGTAGATATTGATAATAATTTCCGGAACCCAATTATGAATACGCGGACTTTTGGGAGCGATAAACATCGGGTGATTAAGATGGCTCAAGCTCAAGTTAAGGGCTTAAAAGATGCCCATGTGATTCCGGTGATTAAACATTTCCCTGGTGATGGCGTGGATGAACGCGACCAACATTTAGTTAGTTCAGTGAATTCCTTGTCTAAAGATGATTGGATGAATTCTTACGGGCAAATTTACCATCAATTAATTAATTATGGTACTCCCGCAGTCATGATTGCGCATATTATGCAACCGGCTTGGGAACGGGCCTTAGAACCTGGAATTAGTGACCAAGACTTACGGCCAGCTTCGAGCTCCAAGTTGTTGATCGATGGTTTGTTACGGAATGTTCTTCAATTTAATGGCTTAACCATCACTGATGCAACACCGATGATTGGTTACAATGCTGCCATGGCGCGCAAAGATTTATTACCAGCGACGATTAATGCTGGGATTGATATGATTTTGTTTAATAAGAATATTGATGAAGACTATGCATATATTACACAAGCAGTAGCCGATAATGTGATTACACAAGCACGTTTGGATGAAGCGGTGACCCGAATTTTGGCAACTAAATTAGCGCAAGGCATTATGGACACTAACGGTCAATTTTGTGATGCAGTACCCGCCAAGTTAGATTTGCAACTAGAACAGCATCATCAAGCAACCAAAAAATTAGCTGATCAATCAGTCACTTTGGTCAAAGACCGTGACCAATTATTACCAATGACGCCGCAAAAATATCCTCGGGTCCGCTTAGTGGTTTTAGGTGATAGCGATGATGGCGGCTTTAAAGAAGGCGGTAGTGTTACTGATAGCATTATGAAACAATTACAAGAGCGGGGCTTTGAAGTCACTTTATTTGATCAAGCACACTTAGACTTTCATGAAGTTTTTGAAGAAGGGGTTGCTGATTTACAGCAAAAATTTGATTTGGCTTTATATGTAGCGAATATTGAAACTGCCAGCAATCAGACAACTACACGGATTGATTGGGTTCATTTGATGGCCGCTGATGCTCCGTGGTTCATGAAGGCTATTCCCACAATTTTTGTGTCTACTGCTAATCCGTATCATTTATTTGATATTCCCAATGTCTCAACTTTTGTGAATGCTTATACTGGCAATGCTGAAACCATCCAGGCAGTTTTTGATAAATTAACAGGTCAAAGTGAATTCAAGGGCATTAATCCTGTCGATCCATTTTGTGGCGACTTTACTACAAGATTGTAATAAATTGCTTGTAACAGCTTGATAAATACGTTCTAAAGAGCAAAAGTCTCTGTCTAACTACGCCAAATTAAAAGTCAAATTCAGACTTTTGAATTTGTCTAGGTTAGCTTTAGCCTTTTACCCGCTCTTTTTCGCAGCTTAAGTTAGGAGGATGACCAGAATGGAAATTACGAATATCTTAATTAATCATATGCAACAACCACTCGGCTTTGATTTGAGTGATTTACGAATTGAATTTCAATTACAAAACGTTGCTACTCAACAACCGGTGCAAAAAAAATTAACTATTACCACATCTAAACAACAGCCCGTTTATGAAAGTGACTGGCAAGAATTTAGTGATAATTACTTTACAGTTCAACAAGCTTTAACCCCCCGCACCCGTTATGATGTCACTATTGAGGTGCAAGCAGGCACGCAGACTGCCAGAGCAACTAGTTGGTTTGAAACGGGCAAAATGACGGAAGCCTTTAGTGCTGCTTGGATTGGTAATCAAAATGCTGATTTACAAAATACTTTATTGAAAAAACAAGTTGCCATTGAGAAGCCGTTAAAACAAGCGCGCTTATATATTAGTGGTTTAGGATTATATGAAACATATATTGATGACCAAAAAGTTGGCAATGAATATTTAACACCGGGTGTGACAGCGTATGATCAGTTGGTGCAAGTGCAAACTTACGATGTAACTAAAGAACTGACAACGGGGCAGCATGAGTTACTCATCTCGTTGGCTGATGGTTGGTATAAAGGTAACTTTGGCTTTGATGGTGGTCAAGATTGTATTTACGGTAATCGTCAAATGGCGATTGCGGAATATCATTTAGATTATGCTGATGGCACTCACGCAGTAATTAAGACAGACACGGATTGGCAAACGACTGCCGGTAAGGTAATTAAATCGGCCATTTATTACGGTGAAGATTATGACGCTACTAAAGAAGTGACTGATTGGCAACCGGCAGTGGTCATTGACCATTCGAAGGCTATTTTAGCAGATCGCTTGAGTTTACCAATTACCGTCCACCAACAATTAACGCCACAATTAATTCAAACGCCAGCTGGTGAGCAAGTGCTAGACTTCCAACAAAATCAGGCTGGCTGGTTAGAATTTTATAATCGTGAGCCAAAAGGTACCAAGATCACCTTTGAAATGGGTGAAATTTTACAAAACGGCAACTTTTATCGCGATAATCTGCGCGAAGCCCGAGCTAGTTTTACCTATGTTTCGGATGGAACGACTGGTTGGGTGCGGCCCCACTTTACGTATTTTGGTTACCGTTATGTGCGTGTTAGCGGCAATACCCAACCGTTACAAATGACCGATTATCAAGCTGATGTTTTGTATTCCGATATGCAAGATACCGGCTCCATTACGACGAATAATCAACTAGTTAACCGCTTGTTCCAAAATATTATTTGGAGTCAACGCAGTAACTTCATCGACGTCCCGACGGATTGCCCACAGCGTGATGAACGGTTGGGCTGGAGTGGCGACGGTGAAATTTTCTCCGAAACCGCAGCCTTTAATATGAATGTCTTTGCTTTCTTTAAGAAATATGCGAAAGATATGGCAATTGAACAACAACAGCGCGGTGGTATGTTACCAATGTATGCGCCAGCTATGGGTCAAGGTGACGGCGGCGCGGCTGCTTGGGCTGATGCAGCCACGATTATTCCGTGGAATATGTATCAAGCTTACGGTGATCCAGCTATTTTGCAGCAAAACTATTCGGATATGAAATCTTGGGTTGATTGGATTAGCGCACAGACCACGACGCCCAACTTGTGGACAGGAACGTTCCAATTTGGTGATTGGTTAGCTTTAGATGGAGAAAATCCAGCTAAGCCAACTGGTAAAACTGATGAAGATTTTATTGCTTCTGTTTATTACTACTATTCCGCTACGATTATGGCACAAACTGCTCAATTGTTGGATCAGTCAGCCGATGCCCAAAAATACGGGGATTTGGCTAGCCAAATTAAACAAGCTATTCAACAAGAATATATTACGGCTACTGGCCGCGTGGCGATTAATTCACAAACGGCCTACGCCTTGGCACTATTCTTTGATTTAATTACGCCGCAACAAAAAGCACACGTGGTGGATGATTTAGTGCAACGTTTGAAATTAGATCATAATCATTTAACAACGGGCTTTGTCGGAACACCTTATCTGTGCCAAGCTTTATCGGCTAACGGTCAACATAAATTGGCTACGGAAATTTTCTTGAATGAAGACTTTCCAAGTTGGTTATATGCAGTCAATTTAGGGGCAACAACAGTTTGGGAACGTTGGAATTCGGTTCAAGAAGATGGCTCAATGAATCCGCAAGGAATGAATTCTTTGAATCATTACAGTATTGGTGCCATTATGCAGTGGGCTTATAAATATTTATTAGGCTTGACAGAGCATACACCAGGATTTAAAGAATTTACTTTTGCGCCACAATTTGATTACCGGTTAACTGATGTGCAAGGTCATTTCCAAAGTTCTTACGGTGAAATTAAAGTGCATAATCAAGTGGAAACTGACGCACAGCATACAATTAAGATTCAATTAACGATTCCATTTGGCGTTAGCGCTCAAGTACGCTTGCCCAGAGCTGAACAACAAACTGTTCAAGTTAATGACCAGCAATTTACTGGTGGCAATTTTGAATTGTCAGCGGGCACTTATCAAATCAGTTATCAACCCACGACAGATTATGTAGAACGTTATCAAGCCCAGACGACGATTAAAGCAATCATGGCTGATTCCGAATTAGTAGAGCAAATTTCCCAAATTGATCCGGTGCTTGACTACTTTAAGCAAAATCCCAATGAAGTTAACGGTGGTATGGGCGAT
This sequence comes from Bombilactobacillus sp. ESL1187, assembly GCF_058107155.1. NCBI lineage: Bacteria > Bacillati > Bacillota > Bacilli > Lactobacillales > Lactobacillaceae > Bombilactobacillus > Bombilactobacillus sp. ESL1187. Next base: position 543,639 of record NZ_JBYLTZ010000001.1, on the reverse strand, counting down.
ATGAACTTAACTGAAGTCAGTGTCACCTTCCCATTTATTAATATTTCAACTGATCATTTACAACAAGTTAACCAATTATTAGCGCAAACGCCAATTTTAAGTGAACGAAAGCAGGGTAAAAAATGATTCAAGGAGCATTATTTGATTTAGACGGCGTGATCGCTGATACATCAGTTTATCATTTTCAATCTTGGCGGCAATTAATTGCCAATCATTTTCAAAAAGAATTGCCGGATCAATTAGAGCAACAAACCAAGGGTGTTAGTCGGGCTGATTCATTAACCGCTATCTTGAATTATTTGCAGATTGAAGTTCCAGAAACGGAGTTTCAAGCAATGATGGCGGAAAAAAATGATTTATATTTAAAATCATTGCAACAATTGCAACCTAGTGATACGTTACCTGGTATCGTGGCTTTTTTAAAGCAGTTGCAAAAACATCACGTTAAGATTGCCTTAGCTTCGGCTAGTCGCAATGCACCAGTGATTTTAGATAAACTGCAATTAACTGATTATTTTGCTGCAATTGCTGATCCCGCAAAAGTGCAAGCTGGTAAACCAGCACCAGACATTTTTTTAGCAGCAGCGGCAGGAATTAATGAAGATCCCCAGAATTGCATCGGGATTGAAGATTCTATTGCAGGAATTCAGGCCATCAATGCGGCGGGGGCTTTTCCAGTCGGTATTGGTGATGCTCAAGAGTTAGGAGCAGCCAAATTGTTATTACCAACAACTGCTCAATTAGATTTAGCAACGATTGAACAGCATATGTCGGCTTAATGATTTCAATGAAGAGGTTGGGACAATTTAGTGAATGTTTGCTAAATGACTGTGTCGCAATCTCTTTTGCTTTTACATAATAGATACTTAAATATTAGAACAATAGGCTATAATATAGCAGAGAAATTATTGGGTAAAAGTAATGATTTTTCTGCAGGTTAGTTAGATTTTTTGAAAAGTAATATTCATTTGCTTTCTATATAAAAGGAGAATATCTTTGGATTATTTGAATAAGTTATCTATGGAAAATGAAGCTCAATCTTTAGCTATGTCGGCAGCATTGCCGGATATGCTACGAAAACATATCAAAGATTAAAAATAATTGATTTTTTTAATTTAATAATCCTTCATTAGTACCGAATTGCAACTCTTGTTCGTGAAAGTTATTAAACTAAAACGTTAATAGATTAAAAAACACTTTGCATTTTGGTACGTAGTTCGTTAAAATGTGGTAATTATTGTCGGATTGATGAATTACTGGTCAAACTTTATGCATATGAAGAATTTAAATTTCAAAGCAAGTTGTAGAAGTGAATTAATTAATTTTTAATTTGGAGGAGTGTTATGGCAAAAAAGCAGCAGGAACCACAGTTAAATAAATCATTATCACCCAATCAAATGCAGATGATTGCTCTAGGTGGAACTATTGGTGTAGGGCTATTTATGGGCTCAGCTTCCACCATCAAGTGGACGGGGCCCTCGGTGATGTTAGCCTATGCGTTGGCTGGTGGTATCTTGTACTTAGTGATGCGTGCTTTAGGTGAAATGTTATATATTAATCCGGTAACGGGTTCCTTTGCGGATTTTGCAACGGAATATGTCCATCCTTTGGCTGGCTATTTAGCAGCGTGGAGTAATATTTTTGAATTTTTATTAGTAGGTATTAGTGAAACGATTGCAGTGGGGCAATATTTGCAATTTTGGTGGCCACATTTTCCTGGTTGGGTTGCCGGAGTGATCGTAGTTGTCACATTGGCGTTGGCTAATCTGGCCTCAGTCAAAGCTTACGGTCAATTAGAGTCGTGGTTTGCCCTGGTCAAAGTATTGACGATTATTCTGATGATTATTTTAGGACTGTTGGTAATTATTTTTGGTTTAGGTAATCATGGGCATCCGGTAGGAATTAGTAATTTGTGGTCTCATGGCGGTTTCTTTACGGGCGGTTGGAAAGGATTTTTCTTCTCCTTGTCCTTAGTCATTGCTTCTTATCAGGGAATTGAAATTGTGGGTATTACGGCCGGCGAAGCCCAAGATGCCCAAAAGAGTATTGTGAAATCTATTAAATCGTTGATTTTCCGAATTTTGATTTTTTACATCGGGGCAATCTTTGTCATTGTGGCGATTTATCCGTGGAATGAATTAGGAAAAATTGGGTCACCCTTTGTTCAAACTTTTGCGAAAGTCGGAATAACTTTTGCCGCAGAAATTATCAACTTTGTGGTTTTAACCGCAGCTTTATCAGGCTGCAACTCGGGCATTTTTAGTGCTAGTCGGATGATTTATACTTTGGCGGAGAACGGTAGCTTGCCAAAGACTTTGACTAAAGTTTCGAAGCATAAGGTTCCTTATTTGCCCGTAATTATCATGTCTGGTGGAATCTTAATTGGCTTATTGTTAAATGATTTTGTGCCCACAATGCTACATTTAAAAACCAATCCGTTTGTTTTAGTTTATGGTGCCAGTGTGTTACCAGGGATGATGCCGTGGTTCATTATCTTGATTAGTCATTTACGCTTTCGCAAGCAGACCGACGCCAAGGTGTTGCAGGAACATCCATTTAAAATGCCAGGAGCACCAGTGACTAACTATATTGCGCTTTTTGGTTTATTAATTACGTTGGTCTTTATGTTTGTGAATCCAGAAACACAAATTTCCATTATCATTGGTGTAGGATTTGAAGTGTTGATGGTGGTTGTTTATTTGATTCAAAATCGTGGTTTACAACCGAAAACGTCTAAGCAATTAAATTAAATTTACAGTGCTGTTGATTAATTTCAGGAGCACTTTTTTTGTCCTGATATTAAACTGAGACAAAATAAAAATGCTCGTATGAACGAACATTTTTTTATGATGCTTGATGAATGATTTTTTGTTTACAAGCTCCATATTAAGCGTCTTGGGTTTTGAGTTTTTCAGTAGTTAAAGCTTGTTTTAAGATCGGTTGTAATAGATCAAATAATAAATCAAAGCCATCCTCATTAAAATGTAAACCATCAGCTTGCAAATATTGCTGCGGATTATTTTGTTGTTGCATGCTTTTTAACAGATTAATAAACGGAACTTGCAATTTGTGAGCAACGTGTTCTGCCGCCAAAGTAAATTGCAGTTGACGAGGCCAATTATGATTAAGATGATGGTGATAGTCAGTATACGGTGGCGATAAAAGAATTACTTTAGAAGTGCCGATGGTTTGAATTAAACTGGTTAGATTATTCGTGAAAAAGCCAGGTTTAATTTCATCATGAATAGAAACATCATTTACACCAAATCCCAAAATGACGATGGTCGGATCTAAAGCAACCAAATCGCGGTTGACATGAGTTAAGGCGTCAGTAGTTTTGTGTCCCGGAATAGAGAGGTTAATAACCTCGTCTTCAGGAAAGGCTAGGGCGATGCGCTTGGTAAAGGTCTCGGTAACTTGATTGTGATATACTCCGCCGAGAATTTCGTCACCAAACAAAACAATTCTTTGCATAGCAAAACCTCTTTAGTTAATTGTGATAGCGTTTAAAATTTTGATATAATAAGTGCTAAATATTAATTTAATCATATCATGAGTGAGGCAGTTAAATGCAAGATTTTATGAATTATAATGAATATTCACGACAACAATGGGCGCAATTTCACGGCGCTAATTTACAGACGGTTGATACAGCAGATCTCCAACGAATCCGTTCAGTTGACGATCATATTTCGTTGACAGATGTCCGGGAAGTTTATGAACCGCTCCGACATTTGTTACATATCTATTTTAAAAATTATCAGCAGTTACTAATTAAAAAAGCTGACTTTCTAGGCAAGAAGCCGCATCCAACACCATTTATTATTGGAATTAGTGGCAGTGTGGCTGTTGGTAAAAGTACCACGGCAAGGCTTTTAAAAATTATGTTAGAACGTGCTTACCCCCAATATAAGATTGCCCAGATGACCACGGACGGTTTCTTGTATCCCAACCAAGAATTAGAACGGCGGCAGATTTTAAGTGAAAAGGGATTTCCGTGGAGTTACGATAATGAAAAATTACTGCAGTTCTTAGAAGCGGTCAAAGCCAATCAAGGGACCGTTACTTATCCATTATATTCGCACGAAATTTATGATATTGTTCCCGGACAGCAAGGAAAATTAGAACAGCCGGATATTTTAATTTTAGAGGGGATTAATGTTTTACAATTACCACAAAATCAAAACCTATATGTGAGTGATTATTTTGATTTTTCTATTTATGTGGACGCAGATCCACAACTCATAGAGCAATGGTATTTGAAACGCTTTTTAGGCTTTTTACAAACGGAAAAACAAAATCCTAACCCGAACGATTATTATTATCGTTATTTAAGTCAACCCCAGGAACAAGTTTTGCAGCAAGCCCATCAAGTTTGGCAAGATGTTAATTACAAGAATTTGGTTGAATATATCGCACCTACGATGAACCGCGCCGATGTTATTTTGCACAAAACGAAACAGCATTTAATTGACCGAATTTTTTTGCGGAAATATTAACTGCAGTGGTTGATCTAGCCGCTTCGGATGCTCAAAGCTTGCGTTTAACTACAGCTAAGAACTCAAGTCAAAAACCGACTTCAGTTTTTAGTTTAGGTTAGTCCTCGGCTTTTAACCGGCCCTTGTCGCAGTGTGTTAATTAGCGCTCCCAGCAGCAGAAGTTTGCGTTTAACTACACCTAAAAACTCAAGTCAAAGACCGACTTAAGCTTTTAGGTTAGGTTAATCCTCAACTTTTAACCGGTTTTTGTCGCAGTATATTAATTAGCGCTCCCAGCAGCAGAAGTTTGCGTCTAGCTACGATAAAGTTCTCAAGTTTAAAAACCAAAACTTAAGTCCTTTATCTAGGCTATACTCAACTTCCAAGCGCTGCTGGTCGCAGTATTTGATATGTTTTGGGTTCTATCTTTTGTAAAATTTGTGGTAATTGATTGCGACAAAGTAAACTTAATTGGTGCATTGCTCTAGTAGCGATAGTATATAAAATGCCTTGATCGCCTAATGTGTGATAATTAGCATCACTAATGTCGTAAGCAATCACCGCATCGAATTCTAAGCCTTTGGCTAAATAAACTGGTAAAATTACTAAGCCTTGTGGGATTTTTAACGTTTCTTGTGAAAGTAGTTGATGCTTGAGTCCAATTTGTTCACTCAGTTGTTGGGCTTGTAGTTGCGTTTTCGTAATTAACGCGACTGTTTGGTACTGCTTGAGTAAAGCTTGTGCCTGTTGTTTAGCAACAGTGATTAACTGGTTGCTGATAATAATTATTGGCAGTTGACCGGATCGATTAAAAGCTTGAATTTGTGATCCGCTCGGAATCAATTGCTTAGCAAAATTAGTAATTGTAGCTGTGGAACGATAGCTTTGATTGAGGGTGATCAAACTGGTCTTCGAACTATTTAACAGTTGCGCAATCGTTTGAAAATGCTCACTCGGTAAGCCATCAGTTTGGTAAACATTTTGTTCAATGTCACCTACCAGTGTTAATTGAGCGTTAGGAAAAGCTTGGTGCAGGTACGCTAATTGCACATAAGAGTAATCTTGAATTTCGTCCACAAATAAATATTGAATTTGATGATTTTGTCCACGACCAGTAATCAGATGTCGTAAATATAAAATGGCAGTGGCGTCGTCTAAGTGGAGCTGATGTCGTTCAAGATGGTCATTAATTTCATTAATCATTTCTTGCCAAGCTGCTGTGGTAATATCAGTCGGTTGAACTTGCTTTAGCAGTTGGATATAGGTCTGGACTTCATCAAAGAAATAGTCATTATAGATGGCATCATAAAGTGGTAAATAATATTGCTTTAATAAATAATGGCTGAGAGCTTGTTGCTGTTGTGCTAAATCGGCGTCTAATAAGTCTTGCTCCTGCAAAATTTGTTGATATTGTTCATCACTTAAATTATCCAAGCTTTCACTGACCCAATCAGCATTTTGCTGACTATACATTAAATGCTTGACTTGTTTAATTAAATGATTTTTAGTTTTTAAATATTTGTCACCAGCTAATAAATTTTTCGGCCAACTGGCAAAGATGTGACTAATGTCTTGAGCAGAAAAAATAATTTGGCCTTTAAAATATAAATTACTAAATACTGGCTGGGAAAGATAATCAGCGTAATGATCTAAAATTTTGACTAAGGCAGTACTTTCTTTAAATTGGCGAATTTTTTGATAGCTAATTGTTTGTTGCGCTTGGTCATTTTCAAAACGTTCAAATAAAGTTTCAACATGAAATCCTTGTAACCGTTGCGTCAAAAAGTCACTAAAAGTTACTTGGCGCATATTTTTTTCGCCCAGACTAGGCAATACTTCAGCAATATAATTGGAAAATAAACGATTGGGCGAAAACAGAATAATCTGATCGGCATCTAAATTTTGACGACTATGATATAACAAGTACGCAATGCGTTGCATGATGGTTGAAGTTTTACCAGAGCCTGCCACGCCTTGAACAATTAAGATGTTGGATTTGGTGTCACGAATAATTTGATTTTGTTTGCGCTGAATAGTTGCGACAATATTTTGCATTTGCGCACTACTAGCTTGCCCAAGCACGTTTTGTAAAATCTCGTCACCGATCGTTTCATTGGTATCAAACATATTTTTGATTTGGCCTGCTTGAATGGAAAACTGCCGTTTGCGTTTTAAATCAACAGTCTGTTGCCCTAAAGGTGTTTGATATTTAACTGGACCCAAAGTGCCGTTGTAATAAATGGCGGCAATCGGCGCCCGCCAATCATAGATTAAAAAGTCAGCACCTTGTTCATCATCTAACGAAGCAATGCCAATGTATAAGGAATCGTCATCCCCCTCTTCAGTAATATCAATGCGTCCAAAATAAGGTGAACCTTGTAAATTATGCAAGTTGGTTTGCTTTTTTTGTAAAATTTCTTCATTACTGGTAGCACTGTTTAATAATTGTTTTTGTTGCTGCGTGGTGGCATAAGTTTCCATGATATCATCAGTTTCAATATAGTTGGCCCGAGTGTTGGCACCATAATTGATTTCGACTCGTCGACGTTCTTTTTTAGCTTGCAATAATTTTTCTGAAGTGCTTTGTAATTGATCAGTAATTTGTTGTTCGACAAAATCTAAGTGTGCTTGTTCATCAGCTTGTGAATTATTAGGAAATGACATGATTGATCCTTTCAGTAAATTATTAATTGGCACTAAAATTAATTATTAAGAAGTTCGTTGTTAATTGTGATAAAATAACACTTAAGATTGATCAACTAATATTCTAAAATGAATGATGGCTGATACAATTCAGTACTTTGATGTAGTTTCATTACAATCACGTTAACAGTTAATGGAACATCTAACAAGTATCTATTAAGCGCAAAGTATTATTTAATTGGGAAATTAGAAACTGACTGGTTGCTGAAAAGTTAGCCCTATTATTTAAGAAGTGGAACTTAATACTAGATTATTTTAAAGTAAGTGGTAGAAATTTATTTCTGCAAAACAGGTGGTACCGCGGTCATTCGTCCTATTGTTCAGTGAACAATAGGACTTTTTATTTGGGGCGCAGTGTTTGATATAGCGCTCCAAGTACCAAAAGCCTGTGCCTAACTACGAATAAACCATCAAGTTAAAAACCACAACTTAATGGTTTATCCTAGGTTATTCCGCGGCTTTTAAGCGGCACTTGTCGCAGTGTGTTAATTAGCGCTTCAAAAACCAAAAGTTTGCGTTTAACTACACCTAAAAACTCAAGTCAAAGACCGACTTAAGCTTTTAGGTTAGGTTAATCCTCAACTTTTAACCGGTTTTTGTCGCAGTATATTAATTAGCGCTCCCAGCAGCAGAAGTTTGCGTCTAGCTACGCTAAAGTTCTCAAGTTTAAAAACCAAAACTTAAGTCCTTTATCTAGGCTATACTCAACTTCCAAGCGCTACTGGTCGCAGTATATTATTTAATAAGGAGAAATTATTATGACAGGACATACAATTCTAACAGCAGATCGGCCAACCGGCAAATTACACATTGGGCATTATTTAGGTTCCTTGAAAAATCGGGTTCGTTTGCAAAACAGTGGTCAGTACCAAAGCTTTATAATGATTGCTGATATGCAGGCTTTAACTGATAATGCGCGTAATCCGGAAAAAATTCGAAACAGTTTGATTGAAGTAGCGTTGGATTATTTGGCAGTGGGAATTGATCCTAGTAAATCTACTATTTTTGTACAATCACAGATTCCCGCATTGAATGAATTAACCATGTATTATTTAGATTTAGTTTCTGTCGCCCGACTAAAACGTAATCCGACTGTCAAAACCGAGATTCAACAAAAAGGATTTGGTGAAAGTGTTCCGGCGGGCTTTTTGGCTTATCCAGTTAGTCAAGCTGCAGACATTACCGCCTTCAAAGCAGATACCGTTCCAGTTGGCGATGATCAAGAACCGATGTTAGAGCAAACTAGAGAAATTGTGCGGACCTTCAACTCAACTTATCAAGCTGCAGTTTTGGTGGAGCCACAAGGCTTGTTTCCGCCTAAGGGTCAGGGACGTTTACCCGGAATAGACGGCAATGCCAAAATGAGTAAATCATTGAATAACGCCATTTATTTGTCGGATTCTGAAGAAGATTTGCATAAAAAAGTAATGCGTATGTACACAGACCCAGATCATATTCATGTAGAAGATCCGGGGAAAATTGCTGGAAATATTGTCTTTCAATATTTAGATTTATTTGGTCAAGATACTGAAAAAATTGCGTCCCTAAAAGAGCAATACCAACATGGTGGTTTGGGTGATGTGAAAGTTAAACGGTATTTGGAAGAAGTTTTAAATGAAGTTTTAACACCAATTCGGAAGCGTCGAGCTGAATATGCGCAAGATTTAGGTGCGGTTTATCAGATTTTACAAACTGGTAGTCAAAAGGCCAATGAAGTTGCCCAACAAACTTTGCAAGAAGTGCGGCAAGCCATTGGGGTCAATTATTTTAATTAAGTTTGAGAAAAAGTGGGGCTTTCAGCACCGCTTTTTTTGTATTCGCAATTACCAATCTCATTTTAGGACACGATATATTTAAAAAAATATCTTGTAAATGCTTTCGGAGAAGATTAATATTAAGCTCAAAGAAAAATAATTAATGGATTAGACCAATCTTATTTTTAGAGCCATAGGCATGAGATTGGCTTTAATTATTAATTACTAATCTGAAAATCCTGGTTGAAGGAGGATGTCATGTTTTCACCAAGTCAAGTGCACCAGAGAATTTACCAGCAACAAACTGATTTTTTAACTGACTTGCAAAAATTGATGCAAATTCCGAGTGTTAAGTCGCAAGCTCAACCGCAGGCGCCATTTGGTCTGGGACCACGGCAAGTGTTACAAGAGATAGTTCAACTAGCTCAGCAATATGGCTTTACAGCTAAGGTGGTTAATAACGCAATGGCTTATGTCCAGTGGGGCTTGGATAATCAAAATTATCAAGCCATTGTGGGCCATTTAGATGTCGTAGCTGCGGGCAATGATTGGTCAAGTGAACCCTTTGCTGTCACGCAAGTGCAGCAAATGCTGTATGGCCGCGGTATTTTGGATAATAAAGGGCCCAGCTTTACATGTTTATATGGTATGAAAATTCTTAAAGATTTGGGTGTGAAACCGCATCACACGATTCGCTTGATTTTTGGTTCTGACGAAGAAAGTGGCAGTCAAGATATTGCACTATATTTACAGCAAGAGGCACCGCCGACTTTTGGTTTTACCCCGGATTGTAAATTTCCAGTAGTCTATGGTGAACGCGGGATTGTTAATTATCAAATCACGACGCCATTTGCGGGCGCTGAATTAGCCAACTTTTCGCAAATTAGTGGTGATCAAGCCAGTGATCATGTTCCGGATCAATTACAAGTACAAATCAATGGGCAAAACTATGCTGTTAAAGGACAAAGGTCACCGACTAATGCGCCGGAAATGGGGCAAAATGCGATTACTTATTTAGCAAAATTGCTTAATGAACAACAATTAGTAACAGGGCATTTAGCCCAATACTTTCACTGGTTAGAACGGAGTTTTCATGAGCAACACTATGGTGAAGGACTCAATTTAGCGTTACACGATGAAGCGAGTGGTAAGTTAATTCAAACGCCATACAGTTTACAAAAAGACCACCATAATTTGGTGTTAAAAGTCGCAATTCGCTACCCAGTTTCATTTACCGAGCAACAAGTAACTGCTGGCATGAAGCAAGCATTATTTTCTGGGAGTCAATTAACAATCATTCGCAGTTTGCCGAGCGTTTATCATGATCCGGACGATGCGAGAATTCAACAATTATCCCAAATTTATCAACAAGTGACGAACTTGGATGCTACGCCGGTAACGACAACGGGGGCAACTTATGCCCGTGTGATGCCCAACATTGTTGCTTTTGGCCCGTCATTTCCAGGCCAAAAAGGAATTGCACATAAACAAGATGAATGGATGAAATTAACGGATCTGTTAACCATTATGGAGATCTATACGCAAGCAATTTATACCATGACACGGTAAGAAAGGAAACAATCAATGACAAAATGGGGAACAATTGCCACGTGGCGCATGTCATATGAAGGCTTAGTTACAGCTAGTAAACTTTTGGCTGAAGATGAATCTGCTGGTGATGCTGTTGAAGCTTTGATCAAGGAGGTAGAAGGCTATCAATATTATAAATCTGTCGGATACGGTGGGTTACCGAACGCTTGTGGCGTTGTACAAATGGATGCCGCCTTTATGGATGGCACTACGTTAGCACAAGGCGCCGTGGCTGGGATTGAGGATGTTAAGCATCCCATTAGCGTGGCCAAAGCTTTAAGTCAGAATCACTACAATAGTTTTTTAGTCGGCACCGGCGCAACGCAATACGCCAAGCTGCACGGTTTTGAAACGACTAACATGTTGACAGCTCGCGCTAAAAAAATTTGGGAAAATAAAAAATTAGAATTGCAACAACAATCCTTAAATCCATACGATGGTCACGATACCGTAGGCGCCATTGCTTTAGATCAAATGCAAGCGCTGGCGGTCGGGACTTCTACGTCAGGTTTATTTATGAAACAACCAGGTCGTGTGGGCGATTCGCCGTTGTCCGGTTCTGGCTTTTATGCTGATAGTCAAATCGGGGCTGCAGCGGCTACCGGTTTAGGTGAAGATATTATGAAAGGTTGTTTGTCTTACGAAATTGTGCGGCGAATGGCCGCCGGTTTGACACCACAACAAGCCTGTGATCAAGCAGTTTATCCGTTTATCAGAGATTTAAAACAGAGATATGGTCAAGCGGGTGAATTTTCCTTGATTGCCATGAATCCTCAAGGCCAATGGGGAGTAGCTACGAATGTCGAGTTTACTTTTAGTGTTGCAACTGAACATAGTCAACCCCAAATTTTGATTGCTTATCCAGCGAAAGCTGATACGACCAAGATTCAACCGGTTAGTCAGCAATGGTTAGACGAATATGAGCAACGCATCAAAAAGCCAATTGATTAGTTGAGGGGTAGAAATGATTAAAGCAATTATTATTTTGGATCAAATTCAAGCCGGTTTAGGCGGCAAAGAAAAAGCTGATACGCCATATGGTGGCAAACGCTTAGCTATGGGGAGCGCGGCAGCGATTGAACAGGAATTAAAGGCCCAGTCGGGGACATTATTAGGAACTTTTTACTGTGGTACAGACTACTATCGCGTTCATGCCAGTGTAGTTCAAAGTAAATTTGCCAAGATGGCAGAAAAAATGGCCGCTAACTTGATTATTTTAGGGCCAACCTATGATTATCCTGAGTTTTCGCAAATGGCCTGTGAATTAGGCGCCTATCTTCAAAAAAATACGCAAATTGCGCCGATTGTGGCATTAGCGCAAGAAAAAAATACCGCATTAATTAATCAGTATCACGAAGAACTCACTTTAGTTAAAATGCCGAAAAAAGGCGGCGGCGGTGTGGATCAAGCCATTAGTGATTTAGTTAAAGGTGGAAATATTCTAGTTGATCAAGGTGATTTAACCAGTTTTAAAGCTGAGTATTGTTATTAACTAATTGATGAGGGGGATCAGTAATGCACAACAACAAGATGGAAAAAGTCTTAATGCCCATTGCGACTAAATTAGGCAACAATGTGGTGCTGAGATCTTTACGTGATGGATTCTTAATTATCATGCCATTGATTATTGTTACTTCAATTTTTCTGTTAATTGGTAACTTTCCAATTCCCGGTTGGAGTGAATTTTGGACGCATATTTTAGGTTCCAAATGGGACGATTGGTTTTCCGCAGTTTCCAACTCGGTCTTTAATTTCACAGGCATTTTATCATGCATGGGGATCGCTTATGCTTATGGTAAAAATCGCGGTTTACAAGCCATTCATTCGAGTGTCATTGCCATTATTTCTTTTCTAATTTTGACGCCTACAACGGTGAAGACGGGTAAGACAATGGTTAGTGCCGTGCAAACGATGTATTTGGGACCAAACGGTGTCTTCCTAGGAATTTTTATTGCGTTAATTAGTGTAGAAGTTTATCGTTTTGCTGTTAAACGTGGTTGGCGAATTAAAATGCCTGACGGTGTGCCACCAGCTGTGGGCCAATCATTCGATGCTTTAGTACCGAGTGCGTTAGTCATTTTGCTGTTCTTTTTGGTGCATATCATTTTTAGTTTGACCAGTTTTAATACAGCTTATAACTTTATTTATACATTGTTGCAGTTACCATTAAAACATGTTGGCAATTCGTTACCGTCGGTTTTGTTATATAACTTTTTGGCGAGCTTACTATGGTGCTTTGGGATTAATGGGCCAACGATCACTAACTCGGTTTGGCAACCCATCTTTTTCGTTTTAACACAGGATAATTTAACAGCATTTAAAAATCATGCCGCATTACCGCACATTTTTACGCAACCATTTATTGATATCTTTACGACTTATGGTGGCGGGGGCAGTACCTTGTCTTTATTAGTTATTATGTTGTTTATCTGTCGGTCTAAACGCATTAAAGAATTAGCTAAATTAGCGATTGTCCCGGGGATTTTTGGAATTAATGAACCGATAATCTTTGGTTTGCCAGTCGTTTTGAATCCAATTATTTCGATTCCCTTTATTGTTGTGCCGACATTAAATACCTTGATTTCTGGACTAGTGTTTATGGCTGGTTGGGTACCACGAACCAATGGCGTGCAGTTACCGTGGACGACGCCACCAATTATTTCTGGCTGGTTAGCAACCGGTAGTTGGAAGGGTTCAGTTTTACAAATTGTTGAAATCATTTTAGGAATTTTAATCTATTATCCGTTTATTAAAATGCTAGATAAGCAGTACTTGGCAGAAGAAAAGTCCGCACAATCAACGGATAGTGTAGATATTGATTTTAGTGAAGTTTAATCTCAGATTATCAATTTTCAGCTGCTAAGTATTCAACCAGTACGCTATGTGGTGCCGATCGCTTGGAAAAAATTTAAAGCTGAGTGGTGGATAAATAATTCGTTGCAATTATTTATCCACCACTTTTTGTCTAATAAAAAAGATTATAGATTTCTTAAGTCGGAGGCTATTTGGCCGTTAGATGTCGCAGCCCCAAATTGACATTTTTTCATTAATATTTAATTTATTTAAATATTTTCTCTTCACGATTAACTATTACACCGTTATAATGAGATTACTTTAAAGGAGAATAATATATTAGTTAGAGTTTGAATAGTCTTGTTGATGTTGAGTTAATTCAGAGATTACTTAAATCAAAGATAGATTATATTGAATGAACTGTTTGTCGTTTGAGTAAATCCGCTAAAACGGTATTTAAAGCAGGGTAGGTTTTTAATTTGAGGGGGCGACCGAAAATGAAGAAGACAAAGGTTTTGAGTGGGGCATTTTTAGCTGGGAGCTTATTGATTGCGTTAGGAACAACGAATCAACAGAATGTCCAAGCTAAAAATTATAGCTATAAAGTTATTACCGTAAAGAAAGCTCCATATGCGCAACTGTATGACAATGATATGGAGGCCATTCCCCAGGCCATTAATGATAAGTCTGATTGGCGCGTTGGTAAAACTAAGCAAGTTGACGGTACTTACTACTATCAAGTAGCCGATGATGAATGGGTTAATAGTAGCGATGTGAAACCAAACTTTGATAAAAATGGTAAAGTTAATAGTTCACGCGGTAACACTTCAGGTAAAAAGCCGACAGGTTACAGTTATAAAGTGCACCGTGTAATTAAAGGCAAGCATATCCATGGCAAAGTAGATTTTAAAGTGGAGGGTTACTAAAATGAAAAAATCAAAAGTTTTGAGTGGGTTATTAATTGCTGGGGATTAATTATTTCGTTAGTAACAACGAATCAACAAAATGTTCAAGCTAAAGATTATAGCTATAAAGTGATTACCGTCAAGAAAGATCCATACGCACAATTGTATGACAATAACATGCAATCAATTCCACGGGTCATCATGAATAAGTCTGATTGGCGTGTTGGTAAAACTAAACAAGTTAATGGTACTTACTACTATCAAGTAGCCGGTGATGAATGGGTAGCCGCTAATGATGTGAAAGCTAACTTCGATCCAGCTACAGGCAAATTGAATCAAAAGTTAATTGGCACAATCAATAGCACAATTACAGCTATTTACGATAATCAAGGCAACAACACTTATGATGATGGTGTTAACTTAGCCTATCAATCTCAATGGACAGTCGGCAAAGTTGTTCGCAATTCTCAAGGACGTTTGTTCTATCAAGTAGCACCTAATATGTATGTTCGTGATGATGATATGACCTTGAACGTTACACCTAACAACATCAAAGATGTGTCAAACTTTGGTTTGAACGGCAAGCCGACAACCACCGTTACTGCTCCAAGTAACAGTTCAAGTTCTAGCAGCAGTTCTTCAAGTAATTTAAGCAACAAACCAACCGGCTATAGCTATAATGTAGCTCGTGTCGTTAGTGGAAACGGCGCTAAGATTTACGACCATAATGGTGTTGCTACTAGTTCTAGTGTGCCGGCCAACTCAGATTGGCGGGTATTAAGAACATTCAATATTAATGGTGGTTTATTCTTTGAAATTGGTGACAACGAATGGTTGAATGTCAACGATTGTTCAACGAACTTCACACCAGTAGCTGCTAACACAGGTAGCTCATCATCCAATACTGGCAACTCAGCAAATAATAGTTCTTCTAGCACTGGCAGCTCTAACTCCAGTTCTTCCAACAGTTCCAGTCATCATTCAACATCACCAGCTGATGATATGACTACTAATATTGCTCCTCATGAATCTAATTCTGCTTATGAACAATCAATTTTAAATTATATGAATAATCGACGTACGGCTAGAGGATTAGCCCCGCTAACTATAAATCCTAAATTAACTCAAGCTGCAGTTATTAGAACTACTGAAGAATATAATGATCCAAATGAAAATGAGAATACAACGGGTAATCGTCCAGACGGTTCAAGTGTCTATTCTGTATTAAATGAAGTTGGTTACAATTGGAGTTATGCGCGTGAGTTAAACTTTTTGGTTTCAGATGGCTATTCTGATTTAACTCAGTATAATACTCCTGATAAATTAACTAATGGATTAATGGATGGTTATACTACTATTGGATTTGATCAAACTTATATGTTACCTCAAGCTAAGGAGATTGGGGTATCTATTAGATATTCTGATAAACCGGGTCTACATGATAAAATTTATACAGTGATTGAAATTGCTGCTCCTAGATCAGATGAATAATATTATTTAAAAAAGTTTAAAAAGCTTAAAGGCTTGACACAACTAGTGTTAAGCCTTTTTTGTGTCTAAAATTTGAAACAAAGAGCGTGTTTGAGAAATGTAATCGTGGTACAGATTAAGGAGGTGATGCCTATGCCGGTTTATTAGTGTTTCAAAATTTTAAAGAAAAGGAGAGGTTTTTATGAAAAGTTATGTACCATTGAAAAAAGTCCTTGATTTCCGAGGACTTTTGGCTCATTTTCTTTTGGTAATATTGTATACTGCTATACAAGCAAGTATGAAGATTCCAAAAGGTAAAGAAATTGATAGAGACAAGGCTATGGTTCACCTCCTAATCATTACTTAAGAGTGATTGGTTCTTATTAATGATCAGCTTTAATTTTATCACACTAGTTAGCTGTGTTATAATAATTACTGGTAGAGATGAGGTTATGAGTTTACTTTTTAAATTAGCTGGAGTGATTACCAGTTTTGAAAGTGATCTTTGAGCCTTAGGCCTTCTGGAATATTTAGAAGGCTTTTTTTGTACCCTGAAGAACAAAATTTATTATATGATTGGTTGGGAAAATTGTTATGGTTTTTAGCTATTAGTGGAACAGACTGTTCTAAAGCAGTTGGTGAAATAAAAGATTGCTTAAATTAGTTGGGGTTAAATGTTTTACGGTTAGACGACTTTTTGAAACGCAACCAGAAAAGTTTTGAAAGGTGGATTCATGGTTAACTTGTTTGAACTAATGAGTTTCTTCATGATTTTGCCTTAGCAATTTTTCAGATGGTTTGTTTTTTAGCTTTGCAAAGATTTTTAATTAATATTTTAAGTAAGAGGCTGGGACAAAAAAGAACCAGCCTCTTCTTGTGTCCGAAATTTTAAACTCGAGAGATTTAATCTTAATAAAGATTAAGAAGATTGCTCCTAGACTGCAAGAAATATTCTCATTGTTTACGCTGTTTTCAAAGTCAGAAATTGTTGTTTAACTATTTTCAGCACTAAAGTAAAAGCTCGAATTTTTATGTGATGCAGTTAGTACTCAAATTTTTTAATTAAAAAATGCGTAGTTTACTTTAGAATCATGGTATGCTTAAGCAATACTGAAAAGATTTTTGAAGGAAAAGTTATGCGAAAAAAAAGTAAAAGCAGAGGTTCTAATTTAAGTTTTTGGCTGATTGTCATCATTATTGTAGCGGTGGTGATTTTTGGCAAAGGTCGGACACCCAATAATGTGGGCCAATCTGCCCAAGATATCAAGATTGTTAATCATGATAATTTAGTTAACTTACAATTTAATATCCATAAATATCCCCAAAATTATGCGATCTTATTAAACAATCAACCTAATTTTTCGGTGAATACTAAAAAACAAATTACGCGGATGCAACAAGAGCGTTTGCAGTATTTACAAGCTGGTAATGATCAACAAGAAACTAATTATCGCGGTTTTGATTCGTTGGGTCGGACACGTGAGGTTAGCAGTTTTGTTCGGTATAAAGATGTGGTCAAACATTCCTCACGAGTAATGCAACGCCCATCGTTTAGTCCAACTGCTAAAATATCGGGTGAATATGCTGACGGTCATTATGATGCACAACAACAGCGTTGGTCGGGGACGCGTTCCAATAATCGAATTGTGCAGCTATCAGGTTATCGTGGCTATATTTATAATAAAAGTCATTTATTAGCGTGGTCATTAGGTGGTTCGATGGATAGTGATAATATTGTCCTGGGAACACGGGCTCAGAATGTAGGAACGAATAATAATAATGATCCCGGAGGCATGGCTTATGCAGAAACCAAAGTCCGCAATTTCTTATATAATCATCAAGACGAAGTTGTCTTTTATAAAGCTATTCCAGAATATGTTGGTAATGAATTAGTGCCACGTGGAGTGCAAGTTCAGGCACAAGCGATCAAAGATCCCAACGCTTTGACGATTAATGTTTGGACGTTTAATACCCAGGCTGGTGCAGCTATTAACTATACAACTGGTCAAGCCAATACGCAGTAAGTTGACAAAATCCTAATTAAAACAATCTTAGACGAAAGTGTGAGATTGTTTTTTTAATAAAATAATTTTAATGGTCGTAATTCCGTAAAAAATTGTGTATTCTAATATTATTGAGGAGGATTTTATGTTAAAACTAGCACTGATTGATATTGGTTCTAATTCGATTCGGATGGCGATTTATCAAATTAAAAATCAACAAGTATCTCAAGAAATTCAACGTTATCGAGAATTTGTGCAACTGGCCAAAGAGATGACGAATGATGGTTGTATTAATGATGCTAATTTTAAAGCGGGGGTGGCAACATTAAAACAATTTCGTCAAATCTTAGATCAAAATCATATTACAAAAATCATTGCGACGGCGACCGAAGCCATTCGGCAAGCCAAGAATCAAGCTGCCTTTTTGCAGGCTGTCAAACAGCAAGCTCAGATCGATATTCAAGTGTTAAGCGGTTATCAAGAAGCGTATTTTGATTCCTTAGCCATTCAAAAAGCCGTTGATGAGCCTAACTTTTTATTCTTAGATATGGGGGGCGGCAGTTTTGAATTAGGAACAGTATTAAAGCATCAGCTAGCTCAAGCGCATAGTTGGCCTTACGGCGCCGTTAAACTATACGATCGTTTAGGACAACCAGATTGTTTGACGGTGCTGCAACAACAACAACTGCAAACTTTGCTGGATCCGTGTTTACAAAAATGTCATAGTGCACAGCTACAACAATTAGTGGTTATTGGTGGCGTTCACCGCGCCTTGTTTGAAGTCATGCAACTACCGGCCAATCAGTGGCAGCCAGCGAGTGTGATTCTACGCTGGATTAAGCGGATTCAACATAATAATTTAGCAGCTAATTCAGCATTAACTAATATGGAATTTGCGCGGGCGCCGTTTATGCCGGTGGGGTTAATGCCCTTAAAAGCGATTATTCAAAAATTTAATATTCAACAAATCAATTTTTGTTCGTATGCTTTGCGTGATGGGATTCTGGTGGACTTTTTACAACAAAAAAAGAAGTCGCCGAAAAGTTAAAATAGCTTTTGGCAGACTTCTAGGGTAGAAAATATTATCAAAAAACGTTTGAAAAATTATTTTGGTCTTGTCCTCTGGTCAGTTACATAATGCTAGTGCTTGCGCCAGAAATTAACCGCGGTATGGCAGAATCAGTTTTTGGTGTGCTAAGACGTGACCAGCCATAGCGTGTAATAACTCGTTGAGCCAAAAGCCATTGTCGAGTGTTAACACTTGATCTAGCGCATAAACGCGTAATTCGTATTGGTGAATTCCACTAGGCGGAGTCGGACCATGATAAGTTTGATTGAGCTGGGGGTTAGTCTCTCCTAAAAGCGAACCTGCGGAGGAATTTTTGCCTTGAATCATTTGTGGTAGCGGATGCTGACTCGCATCTTCTGGAATTTGGGTGACACGGGGGTCAATGTTCGCAGCACTCCAATGAATCCATTCAAAACCACAGACCGGAATAGAATCGGGATCTAGGAACGTTAATGCTAAAGATTTGGTAAGCGTAGGTACATCTTGAATGGTAATTGGAAAAGATTTAATCGGATTCGAACCATTCATTAATTCATCCAGTGGGGCAAATTTGCCATACTTTTTAGGTAATAGTCCCTGGACTAAGGGCACACTGATTTTCATGCGTAAGACTTCCTTTGCAACAATGTTATAATAAGTACAATTATTCTTGCTTAAATTGTAGCAATTTTAAGGCAGAAAGCAACTAAATCACTAAGTCTAAGATGATTGAAGAGAACAATGATGCAAATTACAGAATTTGAACCGGCAGTACAAACTTTATATCAGCAAGTCCAAGCTCAAACTAAAAGTAATATCAAGTTGCGTTTGAGTCAACGCCATGAAGCTTGGTTAGCTTTTGATCAATCAGGTCACCGCATGGATCAGCAGGGGAATTTAGAAATTATTCTAGCGCATTCTCAAAATCTAAACTTTACTTTAGCGCATGAATTGCGGCACGTTTTGTTAGAAATGACCATTGCGCCCCAGGTTGATTTTTTAGTCACAACTACCGAGCCGGAGTTTGATCGCCAATTACAATTAACGGCGCGAACTTTAATTGGTGTCGTAGAGCATGTGGCTTTAACTAAACAACAACTAGCGGCTGGCGAGATTACACCGGCAGTAAAAGCTGCTTTTGTTAAAGGACTCCAGCAACATTTGCAGTATATTAGTGATCCCATCTATCAAACTTTACAGTTACTGGATGGTTTGGTTTTTGGTTTAGCTGAGGAACTAGCTTCCTATGCGGATCAGTTACCGCAAGCTTATCAAAAGGCGCAACAACTTTGGCAAGTAGCTAGTCAACATTTTAAAACTACGATGCTGGGCTTGCGGCGCAATGAGATCGCCATCTTGCAAGAGTTTAATACTATTTTACAAGCGCAAGGCTATCAAGCTTTGCCCTTTAGCGATTTTGTTACTTTTGAGCCGTTACTAAGTGCGCGGCAATTACGGCTCAATGTGGGGCAAATTTTTCAATTTAAGCGGGTCGATTTTTTGGATTTACAAACGAAAAAGCCCGCAGTGTTATTAGTTGATCAACGTGATTTACAAAATTGTGGTACTGTCAAAGACTTTAGTGGTCAAGCCTTGCTGCCTGAAACTTATCTCCAAGTTTATCAACAACCTTTACAAACTTTTCTTCAGCTAAAGCATTTGGCCTATCATTTGCGTTAAGGAGGTTATATAATGCAGGATTTACAAACAATTATTGATCAAGCTCATTATGTTACGTTTTTAACGGGAGCCGGCGTTTCGACAGCGTCGGGAATTCCAGATTATCGGTCGAAAAATGGCTTGTATTCTGGTTCCGGTCACAAGCGTCCGGAAGAATTACTGAGTCACGATTATCTGATGAATCATCCCGCTGATTTTTGGCAATTTGTCAAACAAAGTTTGTACTTTCCACAAGCTAAGCCCAATGTCATTCATCAAAAAATGGCAGTAATTGCGAATCAAAAGGGCAAGGTTGTCACACAAAATATTGATGATTTAGATTTAAAGGCGGATAATCACGAATTAGTGCAGTTTCACGGAACCTTATACCAAACAACTTGTTTAAAATGTGGTCAAAAAGTTGACTGGCATGATTATTTAACAGACTACCATCATCAAAATTGTGGCGGAGTGATTCGCCCAGATATTGTCTTATATGGCGAACCAATTGCCCAAATGGCTGTTCAACAAGCAGTTTTGGCTGTTCAACAAGCTGATGTTTTAATTGTGGTGGGTACGAGTTTTCAAGTTTATCCGTTTGCAGGATTAATTCAATATCGCAAGCCTCAAGCGCAATTGGTTGCTGTTAATAAGACACCACTTGACGTGGGGGCTGATGGAATTATGATTACCGCAGATGCTCAGCAAATCTTTGCACAATTAAATTAAGAAGCGCGCAAGTTTTCCGCATTTTGATAAGGTATAATAAAGAAGTTGGGACAAGCTTCTGATTGTTGAAGCAATAACGACGTCCACATGAAGATTAAAATCAAACTGTTGAGCAGGAGAGTATTAACCAGAGTACATTTTAAAGGTCAAATGGGTTTTGCAGAGTAAATGCTGGAAAGTACAATGGTGAACTTTTGAAATGTACTACGGATTTAATGCTCGTTTTGTTCTCAATAAAGGATAGTTATCTGTCAATCTCAATGTTTGAGCGTTACGTTCACAGTCGTTTTTTAAATCCAGATAATCATGTTAATTATTTAAGCAATTTAGTAATCATTTAGAAGAAATGGGGCAGATCAATGGCACAACGACCAACATTTTATATTACAACACCAATTTATTATCCATCAGGGAAGTTAACGATTGGCAATTCTTACACGACTGTTGCCGCGGATACCTTAGCACGTTATAAACGTTCCCAGGGCTTTGACGTGTTCTTTCTAACTGGCACCGACGAACATGGGCTCAAGATTGAGCAAAAAGCTGAAGCTAAGCACATGCAGCCGCAAGCTTACGTGGACGAAATGGCGGTAGGTATTAAAAAATTATGGCAATTACTCGAGATTTCCAACGACAAATTTATTCGGACTACTGATCAGCAACACGTGGCTGCAGTCCAACAAATTGTTCAAAAATTAATTGACAGTGGCGATGTCTACTTAGGTGAATACATTGGCTGGTATTCCGTCGATGATGAAGAGTATTTTACTGAATCACAGTTAGCCGAGGTCTATCGTGATGAAAAGGGTCAAGTTATTGGTGGTAAAGCACCGAGTGGTCATGAAGTCCAGTTAGTCAAAGAACCGTCATATTTCTTTAAGATGAGTAAGTATGCTGATCGTTTACTACAATATTATGAGGATCATCCGGACTTTATCCAACCGGATAGCCGTAAAAATGAAATGATTAATAACTTCATTAAGCCTGGGCTAGAAGATTTGGCTATTTCCCGGACGAGTTTTCATTGGGGTATACCGATCCCGAGCGACCCTAAGCATGTGGTTTATGTCTGGATTGACGCGCTCTTAAACTATATTACAGCTTTAGGCTACGGTACGGCTGATCAAACTTTATTTGATCGCTACTGGCCAGCTGATGTGCATTTTGTCGGTAAAGAAATCGTTCGTTTTCATACCATTTATTGGCCAATTATTTTGATGGCTTTGGACTTACCATTACCTAAACAAGTTTTTGGTCATGGTTGGTTATTAATGAAAGATGGCAAGATGTCTAAGTCTCGTGGCAACGTCGTCTATCCCGAAATGTTAGTGGAACGCTATGGTTTAGATGCTTTGCGGTATTATTTAATGCGCGCCATTCCGTTTGGTAGTGATGGAGTGTTCACACCCGAAGACTTTGTACACCGCATTAATTATGATTTGGCTAACGATTTAGGTAATTTATTAAATCGTACCGTGTCAATGATTAATAAATATTGTGCGGGACAAATTCCTGATTTAGTGCTGGGTCAAACCGCCGTTGATCAAGATTTAGAGCAAGTAGTGGCTAAAACTATTGCCGATTATAATCAAGCCATGGATCAATTTGAATTTTCGACGGCCTTAGATATTACCTGGACTTTGATTTCGCGGACTAATAAGTACATTGATCAAACCCAGCCTTGGGTTTTAGCCAAAGATCCTGCGCAAAAAGCGACTTTAGACAATGTGATGGCGCATTTAGCTGAAGCTTTACGGATTATTGCCATTTTAATCAGTCCCGTAATGACCCATGCGCCCCAAAAAATCTTTGCACAACTGGGCTTTAATTGGAAACAGGATAATGAGATTGAATTTGGCCATTTGCCGAAGAGTCAAGTAGTGGCTAAACCAACCCCAATTTTTCCACGGTTAGATTATGATGAAGAAGTTGCTTATATCAAAGATACAATGCGTCAAGAACAGCAAAAAGCGCAAGCTAGTGGGACGTTGAAAGTGACTAAATCTGCTGCCGCTAAGAAGAAACAAGCCCAAACTAAATCTGAGATTCAAATTGATGACTTTAACAAAGTTCAAGTCCAAGTAGTGGAAATTTTGGCTGTCCAAAAAGTTAAGGACGCTGATCGCTTACTCCAATTTCAATTAGATGATGGCAGTGGTCAAACACGGCAAATTATTTCAGGAATTGCCGAATTTTATCCAGAACCACAACAATTAGTCCATCAAAAGGTTTTAGCAATTACTAACTTGAAACCACGGAAAATGCGTGGAGAACTGAGCCAAGGCATGCTACTTTCTGCTGAACATGCTGGACAGGTACAGTTAGTAACAGTTCCAGCTAACTTAGTTAATGGTTCCAGTGTTGAATAATAATGAGGTTATAATTTGAAAATATTTGATTCCCATACGCATCTAAATGATGATCCTTTTTGGGGGCAAACGCCTGCTTTTTTACAGCAAGCTCAAGACTTGGATGTGGTAGAAATGGCGATTGTGGGCTCGAACACGCAGCTAAATGCACGAGCTTTGCAATTGGCCCAAAGTTACCCCCAACTTTTTGCAGTGATTGGCTGGCATCCTGAAGATAGTGCTCATTTTGATGCTGCCGCGCAAAAAAAATTACTACAGCAGCTGCAAGACCCACGTGCCATTGCGATTGGTGAAATTGGCTTAGATTATCATTGGGAGCAAAATCCGGCTCCGACAATTCAACAAGCGGTTTTTATTCAACAATTGCAATTGGCTCAGCAATTACACTTGCCAGTCAGCATTCATACGCGGGATGCGCTGGAGGATACCTATGCGATTTTAAAACAGCATTGGCCCGCACATGGTGTGATTATGCATAGCTTCAATGGCAGTTTAGCTTGGTTGGATAAATTTTTGGCTTTGGGGTGTTATATTTCTTATAGTGGTGTGGTTTCTTTTAAGAATGCGCCTGAAGTACGAGCCGCAGCGATACAAACGCCACTGGAGCGTCTCTTGGTTGAAACCGATGCGCCATATTTGACGCCGGAACCGCACCGCGGAGAAATGAATCAACCAGCTTTTAGTCGTTTTGTGGTTGAAGCCGTGGCCAAGTGCCGGCAAGAAAGTGTGGCAACCATTGCGGCGCAAACATATCAAAATGCACATGAGGTTTATGATTTAAATGGAAAAAATTAAAGAAGTCATTGTTGTGGAAGGGCGTGACGATACGGCCCGCCTTCAACAAGTTTTTGGTAACGCGATTGATACGATTGAAACCAATGGCTCGGCAATTAATGATGAGACGATTAAGTTGATTCAGCAAGCGCAGGCCAAGCGGGGCGTGATCGTGATTACCGATCCCGATTTTAATGGTGAACGTATTCGCCGAAAAATCGTGGAACAAGTTCCCGGTGTCAAGCAAGCTTTTTTACGCCGGCAAGATAGTGTCCCTGCTAATCGTCACGGGAGTTTAGGCTTGGAACATGCGAATGCCCAGGTTATTAAACAGGCGTTGCAATCCGTCTTTACCACCGATCAAGCTGCAACTAATTTAATTACGCAACAGGACTTATTAGATTGGCATTTGATTGGCGCTAAAGAGTCCAGACATTTACGTGAGTTGGTTGGTGATGAGTTGCATATTGGTTACGCCAATGCTAAACAATTTTTACGGCGGTTAACAATGTTACAAATTACACCCCAGCAGTTAGCGCAAGCGGTGCAAAAGGTTCAAGGGAGTATTCATGGTAGTTGAAAAGTATGATATTGCTGATCCATTACGGACACAAGCAATTTTAAATCAGTATCAAATTCATGCTAAAAAAAGTTTAGGACAAAATTTTTTACAAGAGCCTACGGTAATTGATCAAATTGTGGCCAGTGCTCAGATTACGCCGGGGGATGTGGTTTTAGAAATTGGTCCGGGAATTGGGGCGCTCACGCAACAATTGGCGAAAGTGGCGCAGCATGTTTATGCGTTTGAGTTAGATGCGGATTTGATTACGCTGTTGCAGGAAAATTTGGCGGATTATCATAATTTAACAATTATCCAAGCTGATTTTTTGCAAGTTGATTTAGCTAAATTTGTGCAAACCGAACATTTAACGCAAGCTAACTTGAAGGTAGTTGCTAATTTACCGTACTATATTACGACGCCTATTTTATGGAAATTATTGCAAGCGCCAGTGACTTTGCAGCGTTTAGTTTTGATGATGCAAAAAGAAGTTGCTCAAAGAATTACTGCGACTCCAGGACACCGTGAGTTTGGTGAATTAAGTGTTAATGTCCAGACTAAAGCGACCGTGAAAATTGAACAACTGGTTGATAAAAAAGCTTTTGTGCCCCAACCAAAGGTGGATTCCGCTGTGGTTAGTTTAGATTTAGCACAACGTCCTGATTACCAAATTGATGATGAAGTTTGGTTTGAACGAGTTGTGAAAGCAGCTTTTCAGCAAAAACGTAAGAATTTGTGGAATAATTTGTTAGTATTAGTGGGTAAATCGCCGGTTAATAAGCAAAAACTAGAAACGGTGTTTACCAACTTGAATTGGCAACATCAAGTGCGAGCCGAACAGTTAACGATTGAACAATTGGAGCAATTAACACAACAGCTAAAACAACAATTTGCCTAAAAGTGCTGTTTTTTAGCTAAAAAATTGAAATTTTCATTGTTTAATGGTAGAATTTGTGCTAAAGGGGTTGAGTTAATGCCAATAACATTTGATTCTATTAAACGTACATTGGATAATCACTTGGGCGAAGGAATTACAGTTGTTGCCCAAGTTGGACGTAAAAAAGTTACTCGCCGCCACGGCAAGTTAGCTGAAACATTTCATTCTGTTTTTGTAGTTGATTTGGATCCAACAGAAAATTCATTTGAACGTGTTTCTTATAGTTATGCTGATTTGTTGACTAAATCAATTGAATTGTCATTTGATTAGATTGTCTTGAGGACAATCTTTTTTTATGCTTTTTTTACAGTAATACATGCCAGTTTTTGCCGATAACACTGGTCTTATGTTATAAAAAATAAAAAATGCCCGTCAACTTTTTCCAGTTGTACGAACATTATTTGAGTAAATTTTGTGATCTGATCGAATTATTGGTCAGTTGGCACCCTGTGATTTCTCGCGAATAGTTGCCGCGGAACTTTCTAATTGTGCTTGCTCTTGGGGAGTAAGTTGCAGCTCAATGGTTTTGATTACGCCATCGCGCCCCACAATCGCCGGATATGACATGTAAGTGTGATATTTGTCTTGATAACTAGAAATAGGTAATTCACTTTTGGCATCACTTAAAATGGTTTTAATAAGACGAATCGCTGCCGCTGTGACGCCATAATTAGTATAATGCTTACCCTGGAAAACAGTCGCACCACCGAATTTAATGGTCTCATTAAGGTCAGCCAATTTCCAAGGGGCATTTTGAGCTAAGTCAACAATCGGTTGTTCTAAAACTTTGACAGTTGACCAAGCTGTAAATTGAGAATTGCCATGCTCACCTAAGGTGAACCCTTGAACAGAACGGGGATCAACATCGAACTTTTGGGCCACGACTTTTTTCATGCGCGCAGTGTCTAATAGTGTGCCGGTGCCCAGCACGTGCTTTTTAGGCAAACCAGTTAATTCTTGGTATAAACTGGTTACTGCATCAACAGGATTAGAAATGACAATTAAAATCCCGTCAAAGCCACTGTTTTTAATAGCATCGGTGATTGGTTGCAATTGTTCTTTATTGTACTTTAATTCTGCAAAGCGATCACCTTTGGCGGTCAATGAAATCTTTCCTAAGGTGCTGACAATGATTTGAGCATCTTTTAAAGCGGCATAGTCATTAACCGTGATATTCACATGATGGTCAAGGTTAGCCATGGAATCTTCAAAATCTATTTTATCCGCGTTAACTTTAGCTTCATTTGTATCAATTAAGACTAAATCATTAACTAAGCCAGTAATCACTAAATGATGCGCTAGAGTGTCACCAACATGACCATCACCGATAATTCCAATTTTCACTGACATAATAAATTACTCCTTTTGAATTAGATAGATGATTGAGTACTAGGCAAAATTTTAATAAGTTGCGCCAAAGAGCAGGTACCTAAGCACTATCAGATTGAAGTGGGGGATGACAAGCTGGTGCTTTAGCAATACTTGTGATCGGTTACACCCACCTTTTCCATTATAGATGTTTGGCAATAATTATTGGTAATTAATTTGGTAAAGTTGTGCCAAATTTTTATCAAGAGATGAATCATTGGTGTCTGCTAAAATGTACTTTGTTTCAAAATGTTCGGTTTCTCGGTATAATATTAATAAAAATAGAATTTAAGTAGGTAATATTTCATGAAAATTCGTCGTAGTGAACGTTTAATTGATATTACGCATTATTTAGAGCAACGACCATATCAGTTAGTTCCGCTGACTTTTTTTGCGCAAAGGTATCATTCGGCCAAATCTTCCTTGAGCGAAGATATGACGATTATTAAGCAAGCCTTTTTGCACGCACATATCGGCTTAGTAGAAACAGTGCCGGGAGCCGGTGGTGGAGTTATTTTTACACCCGGAATTGATCAAGCGACAGCTCAAAAATATTTAACAGAATTAAAAGAGCAGTTAGCTGATGCCCAGCGGATTTTACCTGGCGGCTATTTATATTTGTCAGATCTCTTGGGGAATCCGACAATTTTGGATAAAATAGGTCAATTAATTGCGACGCAGTATGCGAAGCAAGACATTGATGCCATTATGACGATGGCCACCAAGGGCATTCCGATTGCCCAAAGTGTTGCTGAATACTTAAATGTGCCGTTTGTGATTGTTCGCCGCGAGTCCAAGATTACAGAAGGCCCGACTTTAAGCGTTAACTACACAGCTGGTTCCTCCGATTATGTGGAGAAAATGGAATTATCAAAACGTAGCTTAGCGGCAGGATCGAAAGTCTTGGCGGTTGATGATTTTATGAAGGGTGGCGGAACGGTGTTAGGCATGGAAAATTTGATTCAAGAATTTTCCGGTCAGTTGATCGGAGTAACTGTTTTAGTTGAAGTTCGAGAACCAACTACGGTTAAGACACAGGCAACTTCCTTATTCCAAATTCAACCGTTAGCACATCAAGATCAACAAGTGCAAATTTCGTTAGGCAACTATTTAGAACGAACGGACTTCAGTCGCTTTGAAACAAAAGATTGAGTGCTCTAAAACAATAATGTATGATTGTATAGGTAAAGATTTATAAATTTAGTGAAGTGAAGGAATTTTCATGTCTGAACGTTTTACGGTAATTTTGGCTGCTGGTAAGGGCACAAGAATGAAGTCCCAACTTTATAAAGTGTTGCATCCAGTTTGTGGACGGGCCATGGTCGACCATGTGCTAACACAAGTCGAGCAAATTCATCCCAGCCAGATTGTCACGGTCGTGGGTTTTGGTTCTCAACAAGTTCAAGAACTATTACAAGAACGTACATCTTATGCTTTGCAAAAAGAACAGTTAGGCACTGCTCATGCAGTTTTGCAAGCTGAGGAATTATTGGGAACTAAAAAAGGAACAACCTTAATTATTAGTGGTGATACACCTTTATTTACTGCTGCTACTTTAGAAAAGTTGTTTGCTTTTCATGAACAAAATCAAGCTGGGGCCACAGTGTTAACGGCCCAAGCCCCGGATCCTTTTGGTTATGGTCGGGTAATTCGGGATCAAAATGATCAAGTTTTACGGATTGTAGAACAAAAAGATGCAACGGTTACGGAACAAAAAGTACAAGAGATTAATACTGGTGTTTATTGTTTTGATAACCAACAATTATTTACTTATTTGCATCAAGTGAATAATGATAATGCTCAAGGTGAATATTATTTGCCAGACGTTATTGGGATGATGCAAGCTGATCACAAGCGGGTGTTAGCGTACCAGATGGCTGATTTTTCAGAGTCTTTAGGCGTTAATGATCGCGTGGCATTGGCCCAAGCTACTAAGTTAATGCAGCTGCGGATTAACCAAAAATTAATGCGTTCGGGAGTGACGCTGACAGCTCCTGAACAAACTGCGATTGATGTTGATGTCCAAATTGGTCCGGATACGACCATTGAAGGCGGTGTAGTCATCAAAGGCCAGACGAAGATTGGTCAAAACTGCTATATTACGAGCGGCTCCAGAATTGTTGATTCAACGATTGGTGATGGCGTAACAATTACTAGTTCTACTTTGCAAGAAGCAACGATGGCAGATCAGAGTGATATTGGACCACATTCGCATCTCAGACCCCAAGCACATATTGGTCAACAAGCGCATGTTGGTAATTTTTGTGAAGTCAAAAAGGCAACTTTGGGGGCCCGCTCTAAGATGGGGCATCTGAGTTATTTAGGCGATGCCACTGTTGGCAGTGATGTTAACATTGGTTGTGGCGTGGTTTTCGTAAACTATGATGGTGTCCAGAAATGGTCCACTGAGGTAGGCGATCATGCCTTCATTGGTAGTAATTCGAATTTAGTGGCACCATTAAAGGTGGCCGATCATGCGTTTATCGCTGCTGGTTCCACGATTACCAAGGACGTGGCCTATCACGATTTAGCTTTAGGGCGTGCTCGGCAAGTTAATAAGGCTAATTACTGGTCGCATTTGCCAGTAGCTGATGATCAAAGTTGGAATGATTAATTGATTAAAAGAAAGTTGAGAAAATAATGTCTACACTGAGAGCTAATAGTCCCATGAAAATCTTTGCGTTGAATTCTAATAAACCTTTAGCAGAAAAGATTGCTAAAGAAGTCGGAGTACCATTAGGTAAGTCTTCGGTCAAACGTTTCAGTGATGGAGAAATTCAAATTAATATTGAAGAAAGTATCCGAGGTTCTGAAATTTTTATTATTCAATCAACCTCCGCACCAGTCAATGATAATTTGATGGAATTATTAATCATGATTGATGCTTTACGCCGCGCTTCAGCAGCGATGATTAATGTGGTCATTCCTTATTATGGCTATGCCCGTCAAGATCGCAAAGCGCGGGCGCGAGAACCAATTACCTCTAAATTGGTGGCTAATATGTTACAAACTGCGGGGGCTGATCGGATCTTAGCTTTAGATTTACATGCCGTCCAAATTCAAGGCTTTTTTGATATTCCTGTTGATCATTTAATGGGGGCACCATTATTAGCTGACTATTTCTTAGAAAAGGGTCTTGATCAAGATGCTGTCGTGGTTTCACCCGATCATGGTGGTGTAGTGCGGGCTCGGAAATTAGCCGAATTTTTAAAAGCACCGATTGCGATTATTGATAAGCGCCGTCCGCGACCAAATGTATCCGAAGTGATGAATATCATCGGTGATGTGAAAGACAAACGGTGTATCATTATTGATGATATGATCGATACGGCCGGAACAATTTCGTTAGCGGCCCAAGCGTTAATGAATGCGGGTGCGAAGGAAGTCTACGCTTCTTGTACACATGCAGTGTTGTCAGGTCCGGCAATTAGTCGTTTAGAAGAGTCACCAATTAAGCAAGTGATTGTAACGGACTCTATTCAATTGCCTGAAGAAAAGAAAATTGATAAAATGGTCCAAATTTCGGTGGCACCATTGATGGGTGAAGCCATTAAGCGGATTTATGACAATGCGCCAGTTAGTCCATTATTTAAAACTAGATTTAAACGACACTAGTCATTAACCTAAGGCTGGGGAACAAGGTATTAATTAAGGTAGCTACGTGCTTTACTTTTCTAGAATAGTAGTTTAACTGGAATAAATATCTGAATTCCAGTTCTTTTGACATAATGTTGGTAACAAAAAAGCTATGACCACGGTTTGTTCTTGATTACTCAAGAAACAACTGTTGCCATAGCTTTTTAAATGTTATCACTTATTTAGTTTAAGAATGATTTTGCTTTTGTAAAAGATCACGAATTTCTTGTAAGTACTGGACTGATAATGCATCATTACTCGGCTGTTCTGGTTCTGCTTGAGCGTGTGGTTTTTCTAACGCGTTTAATCCTTTGACAATTAAAAAAACGACAAAGGAAATAATCAAGAATTCAATGACTGCATTTAAAAAATCACCCACGCGAAACATTCCCAATTTGATAGACGATAAATCAATTTTTCCTAAAAACAATCCAATAAAAGGATTCAGGATGTATTTAGTTAAGGCGCTGACAATTTTATTGAAAGCTCCGCCCACAATTACCCCTACGGCTAAGTCCACGACACTACCGCGTGCAATAAATTCTTTAAATTCTTTTAACATGAACACCAAACTCCTCTTTGCCAAAAGTAGGGTCACAACTAATAATTCAAAGTTGAGATGAGCGTATTGAAGTGGTTTTTGAATAGCAAACCGTCTTTATGATCCCAACTTTTTGTTAAGTAAACCCTCTTCTTAATCATAGCTAATCTTGCAAAGAATTGTTACGAATATGACTTTGAAATTCGCTTAATGCGGCTTTAAAGGTGGAACTTTGCGGATCAGCGAGCATTTCTTTAGGAAAATAAAACCGATGATCGCCACTGACACGACCGCTGAGCGCCTTGACAATGGGACTGACTGTTGAGAGTTCTTGTAAAGTGCCATCAGGCTGCATTAATTCAATCTGAGTTTTGGGTTCTTTAGAAGACGGGTCATATAAATCATAGGGCAAATCAAAACTGTTGTTAACCGCAGTATAAAAGTTAGGATCAAAACCAGCCGCTTCAACGAGAGCTTGCATTTTGGCAATTAATGGTGTTTGTTGTTCGGTAAAGGTAATTGATTTAAAAGGAATCCGATCGAGAAAGTGGTGCGCTAAATTCCGTAAAATAGCATCCGGGTGCTCCCGCCATAAATTAAAGTAGGTGTTGAGAGCATCGTCATCTAAGCGGACATAATCTTGAACGCTTATCTGATTTTCAAAGAATGGAATGAGTAAACTGGGCGTTTCTAAACCAACGAGTTGGTTATTCTCATAGAGAAATTTAGCTCGGTGTAACAATTTAGTCAGCACGACTTCCATCCCCCGAGAAACCGGGTGAAAATAAACTTGTTGATACATCTGAAAACGCGAGACAATGTAATCTTCAATGGCGTGCATGCCCCCAATGTCAAAGGCAATTCCGTTTTGGTAAGGACGAATGACCCGCATAATGCGCGTTAAATCAAACATGCCATATTGGGTACCAGTAAAGTAAGCATCCCGCAATAAGTAATCCATGCGGTCAGCATCAATTTGACTAGAAATCATTTGGACCACCTGAGCGTTGGGGTAGGTTTTGGCAATTACGCTGGCAACTTGTGCGGGAAATTCCGGACTAACTTGACGCAAGACTTGATTAACCTGAGTTTGTGGCGAAGTAATAATCTGTTGGGTCCATTGTTCGTGATCAGTATGAAAGATATGTTCAAATGTGTGAGAATAAGGTCCGTGTCCGATATCATGCAATAAAGCAGCACATAAAGCCACTAGGCGTTCATGATCATCCCATAAACCATCCCCAGGATGTTGGGTGGGATAATTTTGTTGAAAAGAATCACAAATTAAACGCGTAACTTCGTAAACGCCAACGCAATGTGTGAAGCGTGAATGTTCGGCACCATGAAAAGTAAATGAGGTGGTTCCTAATTGTTTGACACGGCGCAAGCGTTGAAATTCTGGGGTATTGATTAAATCTAAAATAATGCGATAGGGGACGTGAATATAGTTATGAACTGGATCGCGTAAAACTTTTTCGCGGGGTAAAAAATCAATTTTATTCATGTAGACTCTCCTTGATGATACGATTTAAACGTTGTTGTTGTTCTAATTTGGCATTCATAGTAGCAGTATAATTTGGCAATTGTTGCAGCTGGGCGGGAGTAATATCTGAAATTGTAAATTGTTGTTGACAAACTTGCAACAATTGGTGTTTAAACTGCATGACACTCAGCTCGTTAGCTGTCAAAGCTGCTAATGTGTTCATTGTCTGTGGATCAACATCTGGATAAGCATCGTTGTGTTCTTGATTAGCTAATTGATAAAATTGCTGAATAATTTGCCCACGCTTGAACTGGTCACCGTTGATTGAAATATAGGCCATAATGGCTAAACTTTGGTGTTGGCGCCGTTGAGCAATGCCGGCAAATTTTTGATGATTAATGACTAAATCAAAATTACCTGGACAGTAAGAATTTTTAACCTCGTAATGTGTTAGGTTGATGTTTGGCAAGCAACCTTGAATTAAGTCCAACATTAATTCATAGCCTTGATCAATTGAGAATTTCTCTGCCTTGGGCAATAGTAAACTAATATTTAAGACACCAGGATCGCTCACAACTGCTAAACCACCAGAGTTGCGAATGATTAAGTGATAATTTTGTTGATTTAAGTAACGCAAACCATTCGCAAAATGATCCAAATGTTTATCGCGTAAACCACAAATCACTGTCGGACTAGTTTGCCAAAATTGGAGCAAGGGCTGCTGAATTGTTTGGCAGTAATCTAAGAGATAATCAGTCTCTGGAAAAATAGTTTGAATTTGCGTCGGTGTTTGATAATTGACATCATAAATTAATAATTTTTTTTCTAGCATAATTTTCCTCACAATTTAATAAATAGCTTATAATAAGTACAGTCAAATAAAACGAGGTGAATAATGTGGAACGAACTGCTCAAGATATTCAAGTGCAATTAAAAACGCAGGTTATACAAGAAGGGCAAGTTCATAATTATCGGGTTGATCAAACCGGACAAGCGGTGATTATGGGTGATAAACTATATATTCGTTACCAGGAATCACCAAAAGAACAAGAAAATATTAAGGTGATTGTTAAAATTGCCACCAATAATCAAATCACGATTAAGCGCCAAACGGGTGAACACTTAACCACGAATATGATGTTCGACCAACAAAATGATCAAGCTTTTAATTATATGACAGAGTATGGTCAAATTCCGTTAGTATCACATACTAACCAGTTGCAAGTGGCAGTGTCGAAAATGCCGTTATCGGGTAGTGTGCACTTAGATTATTCACTGCATTCAGGAACTAATTTGGTGGGAGATTACAAGTTACAATTGATTTTTAGTTAAGTAATCTGTAATATTAGAACTAGACTGTTGAAAGAGGTTGGAACCAAAGTTGCTCACGAGTTGAGCATTCTATAACAGATAGTCGTTTGAAGTTTTGGACCTTCCTGGTGCAATTGGCAGGAATGAAGAGGTAGTTCAGGACTTTTTGAAACGTTATTGACAAGCGGTGTTTTTAATTGTCTCAATTATAAACATCCTCTTTTGGTTCCATCCACGTTGAAAGGACGTGTACGTAGTTGGCTTTAGAACTCAAACAATTCGATGGCGAAGACAAAAAAGATTTGTCCATGATCGAAGTAGCGCACGCAATCTTGGAACAAAAAGGCTCAGTGCTCCCCTTTGCGGATATTGTGAATGAAATCCAGCAATTCATGGGTAAAAGTGATAGCGAGATTCGTGAACGGTTACCGCAATTTTATACAGATTTAAATGATGACGGCGGCTTTATTTCTTTAGGTGAAAATGTCTGGGGACTACGTACGTGGTATCCTTATGATTCTGTTGATGAAGAAGTCAACCATCCTGAAGATGCAGATAATGTTAAAGCACCGACGTTAAAACGCGTTAACGCTTTCTTGGATGATGAAGACGATGACGATGATGTCATTGACTATGATGACGATACCGTCGACACAGGTGATGATGACGAGGAAGACTCTAATGATCACACGCCAGATTTATCGAAGTTTTCACATCAAGATCTAACTTTTGGCAATACGGATGATAGTGACATCGATGACGATCCGACTGATGATTTGCAGGATGGTATTGAAGGCGATCTGAGTGAGTTTTCTGATGAAGACGATGACGATGATTCTGATGCTGAATAAGCACAGTCATTATAACATAGCCTAAATCTAATTTGACAAGATATTTAATTCATTGTAAAATACCGCTTGGGCACTTTACAATGTGCAATAAAGGCTCTCTGTTCTTATAGAATAGGGAGCTTTTTTAGTTTTGAATGGAAGCTGATTGACAAAGAGACTTCTGCTTTTGTTTCTGGCTTTCGTTTAAGGTTTAAATCATTAATCTTTCCCTCAATTAATTTTCAAAGGAGTAAATTGAATGACCAAATATATTTTTGTCACTGGTGGTGTTGTTTCGTCTTTAGGCAAAGGGATCGTCGCTTCATCTTTGGGACGTTTGCTAAAAAATCGTGGCTTGAAGGTGACTTTACAAAAGTTTGACCCGTATCTCAACGTTGATCCAGGAACGATGAGTCCATATCAACACGGAGAAGTTTTTGTCACAGATGATGGTGCGGAAACTGATTTGGATTTAGGTCACTATGAACGCTTCATTGATAATGATTTGAACAAATATTCCAACGTCACAACTGGAAAATTGTACGCCGAAATTCTACGCAAAGAACGTAAAGGTGAGTACAATGGGGCTACTGTCCAAGTGATTCCACACGTAACGAATATGATTAAAGAAAAGATTATGCGGGCTGCTACAACCACGGATTCAGATGTGATCATTACAGAGGTTGGGGGCACAGTCGGCGATATTGAATCTTTACCTTATTTAGAAGCTTTACGCCAAATGAAATCCGAAGTAGGTTCGGAAAATGTAGTTTATATTCATACAACGTTGGTTCCTTATTTACGCGCCGCTGATGAAATGAAAACTAAGCCGACACAGCATAGTGTCAAGGAATTACGGGGCTTGGGTATTCAGCCTAATATTTTGGTTGTGCGGACAGAAAAGCCAATTTCACAAGGAATGCGCAATAAAATTGCTTCATTTTGCGATGTTGATCCTGAAGCCGTGGTGGAATCAATGGATGTACCAACACTTTATTCAGTACCTTTGAATTTACAAAAACAAAATCTGGACCAAATTGTCTGTGATTACTTGCATTTAGATGTCCCACAAGCTGATATGAGTGAATGGAAGAAGCTAGAACAGCGGGTATTGAACTTGAAGCATCAGACTAAAATTGCTTTGGTGGGTAAATACGTTGGTTTAAAGGATGCTTACATTTCCATTAATGAAGCTTTGAAACATGCTGGCTTTTGTTTTGACACCGATATTGACGTCGTGCGGATTAGCGCGGAAGAAGTAACCAAAGATAATGTTGCTGAAAAATTAGCAGGTGTCGATGGGTTAATTGTTCCTGGTGGGTTTGGTACCCGTGGTTTGGAAGGAATGATTCAAGCAATCCAGTATGCCCGTGAAAATGACTTGCCATTTTTGGGAATTTGCTTGGGTATGCAAATGGCTAGCATTGAATATGCTCGTAATGTGGCTGGGGTTAAAGATGCTACTAGCGGTGAAGTTGACGAAAATGCGCCGCATAAAGTCATTGATTTAATGGCAGATCAAAAAGACGTGGAAGATATCGGTGGAACTTTACGATTAGGTTTATATCCTTGCAAGTTAAAACCGAATACCTTAACAGCCCAGGCTTATGCCGGCCAAAGTGTGATTCAAGAGCGTCATCGTCATCGTTATGAATTTAATAATGATTATCGAGAATTATTACAAGATAAAGGTTTAGTTATGTCTGGGGTTTCGCCAGATAATCATTTAGTAGAAATTATTGAATTGCCGAAGAATAAATTCTTTGTGGGGACACAATATCATCCAGAATTTCTGTCGCGTCCGAACCGTCCAGAACCAATTTTTAAAGAATTTATGAAAGCTGCTAGCAACTTGTCCGAAATAGACTTTTAAAGACCAATAATAGGTGTACTTTGCGTACAGTTTATATTATTATTTTATAGTGGGATTTATTATTATTGATAACTGACCATCACTATCTCGTGTATTATAAAATAATGATAATAATCTATTGAGGCAACGACTAACAAAGAAGGATTGAAAATTATGGCAGAAATGGTTATTCATGGGGGAAAAAGACTTTCCGGATCAGTCACTATTGGTGGCTCTAAAAATAGTACAGTAGCAATTATTCCCGCGACCATTTTGTCAGATACGCCGGTCGTTTTAGATTCTGTACCGCAAATTAGGGATGTTTATAACTTAATGGATCTATTACAGGAAATGGGCGTTAAATCACAGTTTAAAGATGAAGTTTTAAAAGTTGATCCAACTGCGATTTTTCCGATTTCTTTATCACATAGTAAAGTTAATAGTTTACGTGCATCTTATTATTTTATTGGTTCTTTATTAGGACGATTTGGCAAGGCAGTGGTTGGTTTTCCTGGTGGGGATGATATTGGTCCGCGACCGATTGATCAACATATTAAAGGCTTTAAGGCTTTAGGCGCGCAAGTATCTGAAAAAGATCATTGTATTGTCGTTGAAGCGCCTGAAGGTTTACATGGAGCCCGGATTTTCTTGGATATGGCTTCAGTGGGAGCCACTATTAATATTATTTTGGCTGCTGTCAGAGCACAGGGAACGACCGTCATTGAAAATGCTGCTAAAGAGCCTGAAATCATTGATTTGGCAACATTTTTGAATAATATGGGTGCCAAAATTCGGGGTGTGGGTACACAAACTATTCGTATTACGGGTGTGCAAAGTTTACGCGCCACTAATGCGCACACGATTATTCCCGATCGGATTGAAGCCGGAACTTATTTATCCATTGCAGCGTCAATGGGTGACGGTATTTTAATCAAAAATATTATTGCGGAACATTTAGATGCTTTTTTGGCTAAAGTTCAAGAGTTAGGTGTCCATATTGATGTTCGCGAGGATAGTATTTTTGTCTATCCAAACAGTCAATTGAGTGGGGTGGAAATCAAGACCAGTCCTTATCCGGGTTTTGCCACTGATTTACAACAACCCTTGACTCCTTTATTGTTCCGTGCCGATAGTAAAAGCACGATTATTGATACCCTTTATCCGAAGCGGACACGCCACGTCCCCGAATTAATCAAAATGGGTGCGAATATTAAAGTTGTCGAAGGCAAAATTGAAGTAACGCATACTGATGATTTAATTGGCGCTGAAGTAACTGCAGAAGAAATTCGTGGTGGTGCTAGTTTGATGGTGGCGGGACTGATGGCTTCAGGCACGACAGTCATTCATCAAGCTGAAAATATCATGCGGGGTTATGACCGAATCATTACGAAATTACGCAATTTGCGCGCTGATGTTTCCTATAATGGAAAACAAGAATTTTAATATCGGACAGTCAGCTGGTTGCGTCCTTATTTGTTTAGTGCTATCATAACAAGTTGTTAGTCAAATTAATCTCTAGATCAGCAAATGGTCTAGGGCCAAGGAGTGTCAATTATGAAAAAAGGAATCCATCCTGATTACCATGAAGTTGTTTTTATGGACTCAGCAACGGGTAAGAAGTTTTTAGCTGGTTCAACAGTTCAATCAAATGAAACTACCGATTATGAGGGTAAAGAATATCCTTTGATTCGGGTTGAAATTACTTCTGATTCTCATCCATTCTACACTGGTAAGCAAAAGTTTACACAAGCTGATGGTCGAATCGATCGTTTCAACAAGAAGTATGGCTTGACAGAAAAATAATTGTTTTACTAAAAAAACGTCCTCAATTACGAGGACGTTTTTTATTGGCCAATATTTTCGGCTCAGAATTAGTAGTTAAGTTATTCTTAGTAGACTATTGGTTAACATTGTCTTTTAATTTAGGTTTCTTGGTCACTTGTTGAACAAAACCTAAATTGATTAGCTCTAAGAAAGCGGTAGATAAGAAGACCATGGCGTAACCTAAGGTTCCTGAAACTAACGATCCTAATAAAGGACCGGCAAAATTGCCAATGTACATAAAACTTTGATTATAGCCGAAGATCCGGCCAGAAATTTCATGCGGACTTTCTTTGGCTAAAATAGTTTGAACTTGAGGGAGTAGGGCAGCGTTTGAAATACCCACTAAGAAGCGTAAAGCCATTAGTTGCCAAACATTAGTGACAAAAGCTTGTGGAATATAAACGATAGTTGCAAAAATGAGTCCCACAATTAAGACTCGTTTAGTCCCAATGCGGTCACCTAAAGCGCCTAGGCGCGAAGCTAACAGTGCGGATGGAATTCCCGGCATGGCAGTAACTAAACCACTAATAAAGGCCACTTTACCTTGACCATGCATTAATTGATGTACGTACAAACTAATAATAGGGTTAATCGAATTATTAGCTGTTTGAATAATGAAGGTCGTGATACACATGCCAATAATAATTTTGGGATTAGGAATTTGGTGGTACACTTCTTTAAAGGTTGCCTGTTGATCTTTAGGTACCGGAGTAAAGTCTTCTTTGACGAAAAATAGACAAAGAACGAAGGCACTCAATAACAAAATACCGGTAATCAAGAACGGTAGGCGGTAACCGAAGGATTGTGCGATCACGCCCCCAATTAACGGCCCCAATAGATTACCTGTCACGGTTCCGGTTGTTAAGGTTCCCAAAGCTTTACCTACATTTTTGGAGGGCGCAGTTGTAGCAATTAAAGTGTTAGAATTGCTAATATATCCTGAAAAGATGCCTTGAAGAGCCCGTAAAATTAACAATTCATACACATTAGTGACGATAGACATACAACCAATCACGATAGCCATGCCCAGTGAGGCCCTTAAGATAATGGTCTTACGTCCTTTTCGGTCTGCTAATTTGCCCCACATCGGAGAAATAGCCGCGGAAACTAAAAAGGTAATGGAATATGTAATTCCCGACCAAAATGATAATTGAGCATTACTAAAATGTTGTAACGTGTTAATATATAATGATAAAAATGGCACAACCATGCTAAAACCAATGCCGGCAATAAAATTGCCAAACGTTAAGATATACATGTTTCTTTGCCAATATCGATCTTCCTGCATTAATTTCACTTCCATTTACATGAAAATATTATAGCACTCAAAAAGTTAATTTCTGGCAATTATTCTCAATAAAAATAATTAAGGAGTACATTTATGAAAATGCATTTAAGTCAGATTGCGCAATTGCTGCAATTGAAGCAAACCTTTAGTGAGGATCCCATCGTGCGTGATGTGGTTTTTGATAGTCGTAAAGTGACGCCTGGTTCCTTGTTCGTTCCCTTGATTGATCAACGTGATGGTCATGAATTTGTTGCACAAGCACTGAACCAAGGAGCTGTGGCCACCTTGTGGCAAGCGGATCATCCGTTACCAGCTACGAATGTTGAGAATTATTTAGTGGTGGCTGACCCACTAAAAGCAGTGCAACAGTTGAGCCAAGCCTATTTAGCTCAGGTTCATCCCCAAGTAGTGGGCATTACTGGCAGTAATGGCAAAACAACGACGAAAGATATGGTAGCGGCGATTTTAGCGCAAAAATATCGCGTAGCGAAAACACCGGCTAATTTTAATAATGAAATTGGAGTACCGCTAACCATTTTACAAATGGCTCCCGATACGGAAATTTTAGTGGTAGAAATGGGAATGGATCGTCCCGGTCAGTTGACCGCTTTATCAAAATTAGTTTGTCCCGATGTGGCAGTCATTACGATGATTGGTGAAGCTCACATTGAATTCTTCGGCACACGAGCTAAAATTGCGGATGCTAAGATGGAAATCGTTTCGGCTTTAAAAACAACGGGTTTGTTTATTTACAATGGCTCAGAGCCGCTATTGCAAACTAGAGCCCAAACTGTTTCGCAGGCTAAACAAACTTTCGGTCAGCAATCACAATTAGATGTGTATCCGACGATGATTCAGACTTATCAGACACATACTAATTTTAAAATTAACTGGGATGAAAACTTAGAGTTTAGTTTACCGTTAATGGGTGATTATAATGTGGATAACGCTCTAGCAGCCCTGTTAGTAGGTCGACATTATCAAGTGCCATTAACACGAATGCAGTCAGCATTGCGTGATTTTCAACCTACTAAAAACCGGACCCAGTGGTTGCGGACAGCTGCCGGCACACAAATTTTAAGTGATGTCTATAATGCTAATCCGACGGCGATGATTGATGTGATTAAAAATTTTCAGGAATTTCCGATTACACAACCAGGCCGGCGCCTATTAGTGTTGGGTGATATGTTAGAGCTGGGAGAAAAGTCAGCTCAGTTGCATGCCAGTGTGGCACAAGCCATTGATTTTTCTAAAATTAATAAAATTTACTTATATGGTCAACAGATAGCAGCTTTACAAAAAGCTTTACCACCTGATTTTCCAGTGGCTTTTTATGAACTAAACCAAAAGCAGCAATTAATTAATGATTTAAAAGCAACGATTCAGGCCAATGATTTAGTTTTATTAAAAGCTAGCAATGGTTTGCACTTAGATGAAGTTGTGCAGGCACTATTGAAATAAATTGCTCCGGTATTTAATTTAAAACTCAATTTCACAGCTGATTGTAATGGTGTGACGTTCCCGGAAGCAGCAGTTTGCGACTAGCTACGGCCAAGTTCTTAAGTTTAAAAACCAAAACTTAAGTAAGCCATACTTAACTTCTCAACGCTCCATGTCACAGTTGATTTGAGTTAAAGTTCTTTATCTTCAATTCAAAACGTGGTAAAGTAGTTAGCTAGTGAAAGTTTCTGAAAAATAATGATAATGATTACAAGACAGTTGATTTGATACAAAACTAGCCCCTGTTTTGTGATTGACTTTCACAATTCTAGGAGGATATTTTTTGAAATTTAGTGAACTTAATTTAAATGAAGACTTATTAAAAGCAACACAGGAAGCGGGTTTTGAAGAGACAACGCCCATTCAAGAAAAAACCATTCCGCTAGTTTTATCAGGGGTGGACGTCATTGGTCAAGCACAAACCGGTACTGGTAAAACCGCTTCTTTTGGTTTGCCATTATTGCAAACAGTGGATACACATGCACCTTATGTTCAAGCCTTGGTTATTTCACCAACTCGAGAACTAGCTGTGCAGACGCAAGAAGAGTTGCATCGTTTAGGTCGCTATCATCATGTAGCAGTGCAAGCAGTTTATGGTGGTTCCGATATTCGGCGGCAAATTCAAGCTTTGCGTAATCATCCCCAAATTGTCGTGGGCACTCCCGGACGGGTTTTGGATCATATTAAGCGCCATACTTTAAAATTAGACCATGTCCAAACGGTTGTGTTAGATGAAGCAGACGAAATGTTGGATATGGGCTTTGTTGAAGATATTGAAAATATCTTGAAGAATGTGCAAGCGGATCATCAAACCTTACTTTATTCAGCAACCATGCCGCGGCCAATTATGAATATTGCCGAGAAGTTTATGAAGGATCCCAAAATAGTTCAAATTAAGTCTAAAGAATTAACCGCAGATAAAATTGAACAATATATGATTCGTTCTAAGGAATATGAAAAGTTTAATACCATGACTCGGTTATTTGACGTTCAAAAGCCAGAATTGGCCGTTATTTTTGGGCGGACCAAACGGCGGGTTGATGAAATTACTCGGGGTTTAAAAGCGCGGGGCTATAATGCTGAAGGTATTCATGGTGATTTGTCCCAACAAAAACGGATGAGTGTTCTGAAGCAATTTAAAGCGGGAAAATTAGAATATTTAGTGGCAACGGATGTTGCTGCGCGGGGCTTAGATATTTCTGGTGTTAGTCACGTATTTAACTATGATATTCCCCAAGATCCAGACAGTTATGTGCATCGAATTGGCCGGACGGGTCGTGCCGGTCGCTCTGGAATTTCCATCACGTTTGTATCACCAAATGAAATGAGTTATTTACGTGCAATTGAGCAATTAACTAAGGTGCGGATGTTGCCCTTAAAGCCGCCAACTGATCAACAAGCATTAGCTGGACAGCTAGAAGATGCAACTAAAAAGATTGCTGAACAAATTAGCCATGGTAAATTGGATAAGTTTCAAACAGTGGCACAACAGTTATTGGAACAATATGATGATGTTCAATTAGTTGAATTATTATTGAAGAATTTGACGAAAGATCCTGAAGCCATTCCGGTAAAGATTACACCAGAACGGCCATTGCCGAGTCGCCATAACCGTAATTACCGTGGTGGTAATGATCACCGGTCACATTCTCGTTATCGGGGTAACGACCGTCGGCGGTACAATAATAATGATCGCCGGCATTATTCTCATGATGACCGGCAAAAACGCAACAATAATAACAACCATCATCGTAACTTTACAATTAGGACTAATAATAGTCGGTAAAGGAGTTTCAGTTGATTCAAGGCTTAGGAATTGACATAGCAGGAATTGAGCGCATTTGGCAGGCTTATCAAAAACAGCCCCGTTTTTTAACCAAAGTTTTAACGGTAGCAGAACAAAATGTATTTCATCAATATCGCGGTCAGCGTCAAAAAGAGTTTTTGGCGGGCCGCTTTTCTGCTAAAGAGGCTTTTAGTAAGGCTTTGGGCACCGGTATTGGGCCGGTTAGTTTTCAAGATTTAACAATTTTAAATAGTGATAATGGACAACCTTATGTTAAACAAAAGGTATATACTGGAACTGTTTGGATTTCGATTTCACATACTCAAACTTATGTAATGACCGAAGTTATCTTGGAAAAGGGAAGTGGTTCAGATGCAACCTTCAATCCACCGTCCGACAATGATCACGATTGATCGGCAGGCACTAAGACAGAATTATTTGACTTTTCGGCAATTGGCCGGCCCTCAGCGGCAAGTTTTTGCGGTTGTGAAGGCTGATGCTTATCATCATGGTGCGGTAGAAGTGGCCAAAGCTTTACAGGAAGTCCAAGTGGATGGTTTTTGTGTTGCTACTATTGACGAAGCCTTACAATTGCGGCATGCTCATATTACAGAACCAATCTTGGTCTTAAATGTTGTTCCGGTTGAACAAGCACCGTTGGCGACACAACATGACATTTCGCTAACCGTCGATAGCTATGAATGGTTAGTGCAAGCTAGTAAACAGGTTAAAACCCCGGTGAAGGTGCATTTAGCTCTGGATACTGGGATGGGGCGGATTGGTTTTCGAATGCCAGCAGATAAGGCAAGTTTATTAGCGGCTTGTCAAATCTTGGAGCAATCACCGTTATTAATTCCGGAAGGAATTTTTACGCATTTTGCGACTGCCGATGAACAGAATTCGGCTTATTTTCAACAACAATGGGCCTCTTTTGAACAGACGGTAACTGCATTGCCACTTAAGTTTACCTATGTGCATATGGCTAATACGGCCACTGCTATTTGGGCGCCAACTTTGGACAACAGTAATTTGGTGCGGCTCGGGATTGGTTTGTACGGACTAAGTCCGGCCGGGAAGTTGCGTAGTGATGTGTCGTTACCTTTAAAACCTGCTTTAAGCTTAACTAGTCAAATTGTTGCTTTGCGCCAGTTACATGCCGGTGACAAAGTCGGCTATGGAGCAACGTATACCGTGCAAGCTGAGTCGGAATGGATTGCCACGGTGCCACTGGGTTATGCTGACGGCTGGCATCGAAATTTGAGTGGTAGTTCGGTCTTAGTAGCAGGGCATAAGTGTCCGATTGTGGGGCGCATTTGTATGGATCAGTTAATGATTAAAGTTCCTCAGCGTTACGCGTTAGGAACTACCGTGACGCTGATCGGTACTCAAGACCAGCAAACTATTAGTGTTGATGATGTAGCTAGTTATGGTCAAACCATTAACTATGAAATTTTATGTTCTCTATCCGAGCGAATTCCCCGCACGTATATTAATTAAGTACTCAACTGAATTAACGT
The DNA here is from genome assembly GCF_058107155.1 of Bombilactobacillus sp. ESL1187. Lineage (NCBI taxonomy): Bacteria > Bacillati > Bacillota > Bacilli > Lactobacillales > Lactobacillaceae > Bombilactobacillus > Bombilactobacillus sp. ESL1187. Next base: position 498,932 of record NZ_JBYLTZ010000001.1, on the reverse strand, counting down.
CAGAAGCAGTCCTGTTTTTTAAATTAATTGTGTTAAAATAACATTAAGTTTAAAAAAACAGACTTCTGGAACACTGAACTCTAGCTATGAATAACTTTTAAACAAGATATAATAGTTATTAGCTGATTTTTGGATAATTAGTTGCTAGCGACTGAGTCCGGTAGTTGACAATGATATTTAATTGGTAAAAGATTAGGGGGGAGAATAACCATGGCCGCATTTCAGAAAAATTTTTCCGTTCAATTAGATTCTGATGTCGTCGATCGATTGCAGAAGTATAGCGCTGAAAATGCTTGTGATACTAATTATGTTATTGATGAAGCATTGTTTAACTTCTTTCAGCAAGAGGATCGGATGGTAGGTCAATTAGTTGATGGTTATTTAAATATGGCAGATATTAACGAAGAAATAAGTAATGCTTTTTCAATTTGTGAACAGGAAGTAGATAGGCAAGTCAGTGGCTATTCCAATTAAACGTGGCGACGTATTTTTCGCCGATTTATCACCCGTGGTTGGTTCCGAACAAGGTGGAATGCGACCAGTATTAGTAGTACAAAATAATGTCGGTAATCGTTACAGCCCGACAACCGTTATTGTTGCCATTACTGGGCGAATCGAAAAGCCGAAGATGCCGACGCATGTTGGTATTACTAAGGAAGATGGTTTTAGTAAAGATTCAGTGATTTTAACTGAACAAATTCGCACAATTGATAAGCAACGTTTAAAAGAAAAAGTAACGACTCTGTCAGCAGAAAAAATGAGTGCAGTTGATAAAGCTTTAAGAATTAGTATTCATGTATAAAATTAAGATTGCGATAAAAGATGTTGTAAGTGGAAGTACTAAATAGCATTTGAGAAAGCAGTCTTCACAAAAATGTTTGCAAATTTTTAAAAATTTGTGGGCATTTTTTGTTTTAACTTTTTTTGACTAGCAAAATTAATAATTATCGTACAAAAAAGCTAGTATCTGAGTATAATTATTTATATGAAAAAAACTACAAAGTTCGTCATATTCTTTTTAGCAATCTTCTTACTCGGTGGTCTAGGTTATTATTTGTTTATCGCCGCCGATGGTCTGCATAATCCGTTCACTTACCATCAAGAGGTTTTATTAGATGTACCTTACGAAAATCAACTAGAGGATAATCCTTTAAAAAATGGCTGTGAAGTGACTTCATTGTCAATGTTATTGCGATACTATGGTTTTCACGAAACTAAAAATGACTTGGCAGCTCAGATTGACCGTCAGCCTTTTTTGGTAGATGCGACGCACCATGGTGATCCGCGTAAGGGTTTTGTTGGTAATATCAAAGATGGTTATGCAGCTATGGGCGTTTACGTGGAACCAATTAGTAAGTTGTGTCGGCAAATTGTCGGTAACAAATATCAGGTTCACAGTGGCGAAAATTTACAGCCAGCCGATTTAAAACGTTTGATACACCATGAGAAACCAGTTTGGATTTTGGCTACGTTAGATTTTCAACCAGTGACCAAAAATGATTTGCTCAAATGGAAGACGCCTTCAGGAACAATGACCGTCAGTCCTTTGATTCATTCGGTAGTTGTGACTGGTATTGATCAACATTATTTTTATGTAAATGACCCACTCAAGAAAAAAGATCGGAAAGTTCCAATTAAAAAATTATTGCGTTCCTTTACGGGAATGCGAGCTCAATATTTATATTTAAGTCAAAAATAAATTTGGGTGTTCCTAAATCAACAAAAGCTACTATAATGAATTTTAGAAAGTCTACGGGGTGCTAAATAGCTGAGAACATACTCGTGAACCTGATCTAGATAATACTAGCGCAGGAATAGACACAAAATAAGCTGGCAGCTAATTGTTGATAACTGATCTTGAGATAAGGGAATTGTTTTGAGATCTGGCTGAAGCTGATTAGTTCTTGAACTTATTTTGGTTTCAAGATGTTTTTAAGGCTGTGAACCCCCTTCGACTTTAATTCAATAGTTGGAGGAAACAGTGATGACGAAACAAAGTTTGCAGGTCAAAAGATTAACAGTGATAGCATTAATGATTGCGTTGGATTTTATCCTATCACCAATTTTGAGAGTCGAGGGCATGGCTCCCATGTCGAGTGTTGTCAATATCATTGCGGCGGTATTAATGAATCCGTTCGCTGCGACGTTGATGGCCTTGATTTGTGGGTTAATGCGGATGCTATTTTTAGGTATTCCGCCATTAGCTTTAACAGGAGCGGTTTTTGGCGCTTTTTTAGCGGCATTCTTTTACAAAGTTTGGCCGCATTCGTGGGCAGCTGCTCTGGGAGAAATAATTGGTACGGGCATTATTGGTTCATTATTATCTTATCCAGTAATGGCCTGGTTCACAGGATCAGCTAGTGGCTTATATTTATTCGTTTATACGCCCCGTTTTTTAGGCGCAGCCATTATGGGTTCTATTGTATCTTGTTTATTATTAATTAAATTGGGTAAATTATCTACCTTTCAAAAGATCCAAAAGTTATTTCGTTAAAAAATAAAAAATGAGGCTCGGACCAAAATTGTCCGAGCCTCATTTTAGTATTAAAAAAATTCTTCAATTGACTTTAAGCTTGGGGGAGCTCGTTTAAAATAGTGCCCTTTTGCAAATCATCAATTTCGGCTACGCGAAAGTTGTTTTCTTCTAGTTCATGAACAATTTTTGCTAGCGTAGCTGGTGTCAGTCCCGATTGTAACGTAAATAAATTCCGCCGTACGAGAGCTGTTTTGCGGGCATCCAAGGTTAAGCAACCAGCAATATTAGCATAGCGACTAATAATTGAAGACATAGCTGCTAATTCGCCGCTTTGTCCCGAGGAAATTACCGTTAAGACGTAACTACCAGTATTAATATTCCAGGCTTCAGATAACATATTTAATAATTTAGTATGTGTTAAAATTCCGTAAAAATGGTTGTTCTCGTCTAAAACAGCAATGTAAGGTAAATCTTTAATATTAAAAAAGACTTTAAAAAAGGGAGCGTTCACGGGAATGGTTTTGGTTGCATTCTTGATTAGATAGGTAACTGGTAAGTTCATATCACCCCCACGTGATTTGTGACGGTAAATGTGCATTTTATAAATATTGCCCCGAAAGATTGTTCCCGTTTCATCTAAAATCGGGACACACCGAAAACCAGTATCTTCTAAAATTTGTAAAGCTTCAGCTAAAGTAACTGATTCTTGAACCGTAGTTAAAAATTGTTTTTTTAAAACAAGTGATTTAATCAGCATGATTGTCTCCTTTACTACTCATCGCTGGAAGCAAAATAAGCTGCTGGCCAAAAGGCAACAAACAAAGGTACAATACCTAACCACCAATTTTCTAAAGCAATGCCGCCTAAAACGCATAATACACATAAGACTAATAAAATAATCATGAACTTCTTCATTGATGAACCTCCAATCATTATCTATTATCTTTTATTGTAAAGCCAAGTTCCGGGTTTGACAAATTAATGACGATTAATTTGGCCATAAAAAAAGACTGAAGTGATTGTTACTCTGATTGCTCCAATCTCTAATTCAGTCTTTTGTTTAATTAAATTATTTAATGCCAACTTCTTTAAAGCTATCTTCAGCAACTTTCCGTAATTGCGCTGCAGAATTGTCCATTTTAGCTTTTTCGGCATCAGTTAAAGGAATTTCCAAAATCTTTTGGACACCATTGCGGTTAATCACAGTTGGTGAACTGATGTATAGATCTTGGACACCGTATTGACCGTTCATCCCAACGGATAATGGTAAAACAGTATTTTCATCACGTAACAAAGCTTGGCAGATTCGTGCTAAAGCAGTACCAATACCATAGAAGGTAGCACCTTTAGTATTAATAATGTCGTAAGCAGCATTAACGATGGTATCATTGAGTTCAGCTAATTTTTCTTCAGTTAATTCTGGATGAGTAGCACGCAATTCAGCCATTGTTAAGCCCCCAACTGTTACATGAGACCAGGCAGCAAATTCACTATCACCGTGTTCACCCAAGATATAGCCGTGAACTGAACGAGGGTCAACATTTAATTCTTGACCAACAAATTTCCGTAAACGAGCAGTATCTAGTGAAGTACCAGTACCGATAACCCGTTCTCTTGGGAAACCAGAAATCTTCCAAGTACCATAAGTTAAAATATCTACTGGGTTAGCAGCAACTAAAAAGATTCCATTAAATCCAGAATCAACGATTGGTTTAATGATCGTTTGTAGAATCTTTAAATTCTTATTAACTAAATCTAATCTCGTCTCACCGGGCTTTTGTGGAGCACCAGCAGTAATGACAACGATATCAGCATCTTTGGCGTCACTATATTCAGCAGAATAAAGTTTAGTTGGATAACTTAAAGGTGTGGCATCAGCAAGGTCCAATGCGTCACCTTTGGTCTTATCTTTAGCAATATCAGTAATGCCAATTTCGTTAGCAATACCTTGTAAAGTCATTGCGTAAGCAAATGTTGAACCAACAGCACCATCACCAACTAATAAAATTTTAGTATGGTTTTTATCTGTAATACTTGTCATGAATTCTACCCCTTTTTTTACTTTGTTAATAACTGCACGACTTGATTTTACCACGCAAGTTTCTGAAAAAAAAGTGGTTTGTGTAATTTGACACTATTAAATTAGACTAAAATAGCCTGAGAAAGCTATTTGAGTTCCATTACTATGACGGATATTTTTTCAAGATAAATGTTATAATCAAGCAGCAATGCTTGTTAAAATTATGTTGAAATCAAAAATTACGAGCTATTAATATTAATTGCTGGGCTTTGTTTTCAACCACAACGAACATTAATTATTAGTGATAACCTAAACACTAGCATTTTAAGCCGCAGGGACTTAAATTTTTTAGAGAAAGATTGAATTGGAAAAATTAAGCAATATTAGTTAATAAATTATGTAATTAAAACTTGAAAACTAGGTGAAAAATTATGAAGGCAATTTTTGGATTAGGCAATCCGGGCGTACAATATGATCAGACAAAACATAATATGGGGTTTATGACAATTGATCAATTGGCCCAGTATTATCAAGTGGAATTAAACAAAAAAGAATGTTCCGCACTAGATGTGCGTTTTAAATTACAGGGCGAAGCAATTTATTTAGTTAAGCCCTTAACATTTATGAATACTTCAGGTAATGCGGTACGAATGCTCATGGATTATTATCAAATTCGTCCGGAAGAAATTTTAGTGATTCAAGATGATTTAGATATGCCAATTGGGAAGGTCCGTTTACGTCAACAAGGCTCAGCTGGTGGACATAATGGTATAAAAAGTATTATCTCTGCGGTCGGAACCAAAGAATTCAAGCGGGTTAAGATTGGAATTGGGCATCCTAAACGTTCACAAGTGATTAATTGGGTGTTAGATCCATTTTCTGAGGCTGATGCGCCCCAGGCGCAAGCTGGCATCCAGCGGGCAGCTGAAGCGATTGAACAATGGATTACTACGGATAATTTTCAACAAACAATGAATGATTTTAATTAGGAGAAAGATAGTGCAACTAGTTGATTTTTTAAAACAAAATCATGATTTGAAAAAATTTATTGCGCAATTACAACCGCAATCAAAACAATTATTGACGGGTCTTAGTGGATCGGCTAAAGCATTATTTTTAGCCACTTTAGTTGAGCAAACACAACAACCAGTGTTGCTCGTTACTGATAATAATTACCATGCAGATTTGTTATGTGATGATTTACACCAATTGCTACCAGCACAGCAACTGTATAACTTTTCAGTGGAAGCCTTAATTGCGACGCAAGTAGCAACTAGCTCACCGCAGGCTTTACGGCAACGGATTTTAGCTTTGAATTTTTTACAGACGAAACGTCCGGGAATTGTGGTGACTTCGGTTAGTGGTCTGGAATATTTGTTACCAACACCAGAACAATTTGCTGAAGCGCAAGTAAGTTTAAAAGTCGGCCAAGAAATTACGGTGGAACACCTGCTACAACAACTAGTGACTTTGGGATATCGGCGGGATAGTTTAGTTGCCCATCCCGGTGAGTTTGCTTTGCGCGGCGATATCTTAGACTTTTATCCGTTAACCAGTAACCAACCAGTTAGATTAGAATTGTTTGGCGATGAGCTTGATACGATTCATGAATTTGACCCACAAAGTCAACGCAGCCAAGCGCAGTTATCACAAATAACTATTACGCCAGCGCAAGATCAATTAGTCACGCCAGAAGTCTTGAAACAAAGTGGTCAACGCTTACAAAAGCGTTTGCAAGCTGATTTAAAGAAAATTAAAGATGACGCTACTAAAAAGGCGTTGCGAACCAATTTTCAAGCTGATATTGACCAAATGTTACGTGCACAACTGCCAGCTAATTTAAATCAATATGTGGATTTATTATATTCTACGACTACGACGCTAACTGATTATTTAGCGCCCACTGGGGTTTTGGTTTACGATGACTATAACCGTTTGCAAGAACAAGAGCGCGCCAATGTTGAAGAAAATACGGCGTGGATGAGCGGACAATTGGAAACAGGCAAGTTATTGCCACAACAACAATTGCGGCAAACATTTAATCAAGTGACGACTAAAATCCAGCAGCCGCAAATTTATCTATCATTATTTCAAAGAAGTAGCTATACTTTTCGCTTACAGCAATTGCTGCATGTAAATAGCCGCAGTGTTCAACAATTTTTTAGTAATTTACCGTTATTAAAAACGGAGATTAACCGGTGGCAAAAGCAAGGATACACGATTGTTTTATTAATCAGTAATCAAAGTAATTTACAAAAATTACAACGAACTTTAGCCGATTTTGAGATCACAGCCAAGACCGCAACGCTTACCACTTTACAAAAAGGTCAGACTCAATTAGTAGCTGGCGGTTTTCATGCTGGCGTTGATCTGCCCCAAGAAAAAGTGGTTATTATTACTGATAAGGAGTTATTCAATCGCCAGCCGCAACGCAAACGTGTCCGTTCAACGATTAGTAATGCGCAACGATTAAAAAGTTATACGGATTTGAAACCGGGAGATTACGTAGTCCATGTTAATCATGGTATTGGTAAATTCTTGGGTACGCAAACATTAGAAGTGGACGGTAAGCACCAGGACTATATGACCATTGAGTATCGTGATGATGGCAAGTTGTTTATTCCCGTTACGCAATTGAACATGGTCCAAAAATATGTGTCTGCTGAAGGTAAATCACCTAAGTTAAATAAATTAGGTGGTAGTGAATGGCATAAGACTAAGCAAAAAGTTCAAAAAAACATCGAAGATATTGCTGATGATTTGGTGAAATTATATGCTCAGCGAGAATCAGAACCGGGTTTTGCTTTTTCCCCAGACGATGATTTGCAAACAAAGTTTGATGAACAATTTGCTTATATTGAAACACCAGATCAATTGCGTAGTATTGCGGAAGTGAAAGCAGATATGGAAAAACCGCATCCCATGGAACGGCTATTAGTTGGAGATGTGGGTTTTGGTAAGACAGAAGTCGCTTTACGCGCAGCTTTTAAAGCGGTCAACGATAATAAGCAAGTGGCTTTTTTGGTACCAACAACTATCTTGGCACAACAGCATTACCAGACGATGTTGGAGCGCTTTGCGGATTTTCCGGTACAGATTGCGATTATGTCACGGTTTCAAACCACAGCACAGCAGCGGCAAACTAAGCAAGGTTTAATTGATGGCAGCGTGGATATTGTTGTCGGCACCCATCGCTTGTTGTCGAAGGATATCCAGTTTAAAGATTTAGGTCTATTGATTATTGACGAAGAGCAACGTTTTGGTGTGAAGCATAAAGAACGCTTAAAACAACTCAAATCACAAATTGATGTTTTATCCATGACTGCCACCCCAATTCCACGAACTTTGAACATGTCGATGATGGGGGTTCGGGATTTGTCGGTGATTGAGACGGCTCCTCCTAACCGCTATCCGATTCAAACATTTGTTATGGAACAAAATTATGAAGTCATTCGAAACGCGATTGAACGCGAAATCCAGCGTGGTGGACAAGTATTTTATCTACACAATCGGGTTGAAGATATGGAGCAAACCGTTAGTATCTTGGAGGATTTGATTCCGGATGTTCGAGTCGGGATTGCTAATGGTCAAATGTCCGAAAACCAGTTAGAGAGTGTGATTACTAGTTTTTTAAATGGTGAATATGATGTGTTGGTGACCACCACAATTATTGAAACCGGTGTCGATATTGCCAATGCCAATACGCTAATTGTTGAGAACGCAGATCATTATGGCTTATCTCAGTTGTACCAATTACGTGGGCGGGTTGGGCGTTCCAGTCGCGTGGCGTATGCTTATTTTATGTATCAACCTAATAAAACTTTGACAGAAGTTGGCGAAAAGCGCTTGGAAGCTGTTAAGAATTTTACAGAGTTAGGTTCTGGTTTCAAAATTGCAATGCGCGATTTAGCTATTCGAGGTGCTGGTAATTTATTAGGCCAGCAACAGCATGGTTTTATTGACTCTGTGGGCTATGACTTGTATACGCAAATGCTCAATGAAGCAGTTGCCAAAAAGCGCAATCAACAAGCACAAACGCCGTTAACCGATGCTCAATTACGGTTAAATGTCGAAGCTTATTTACCACATGAGTATATCAGTGATGAAAGTCAAAAAATTGAAATTTATAAGCGGCTACGTGAAGCCAAGTCCCTAGAGCAGATTACCCAATTAGGGCAGGAACTTCAGGAACGTTTTGGCCGTTTTCCACAAGAAGTAACTAATTTATTGCAGATTAGTGCCATAAAGATTTTAGCCGATCAAGCATTGGTTAAGAAGATTGTGCAACTAGAGACACAAGTCGAAATAACGTTTGATCCAGCGGCTAATCGTTATTTAACAGGGAAACAACTTTTCGCTAATTTGGCAACTGTTGATTTTAAGGCCCGCGTGGCTAATGAGCACCATTATTTTGTGATAAAATTACAGTTAAAACCAACCGATGATTTATTAGCTGGTTTAAAGCAACTTTTAACGCCATTTGCTAAACAGGCGCAGGCCAAATTAGAAAAGACAAGTTAAAACAATGAAAAAAAAGCAATTACATTTTTGGTGGCAAAGTACGTGGATTTTGTCATTATCAGCACTAATTACTAAAATTTTGAGTGCTTTATACCGCATCCCATTACAAAATATTGTTGGTGATCGCGGCTTTTTTGTCTACCAGCAGGTTTATCCAATTTACGGACTTTGGACAGCGATTACGTTAACCGGTTTGCCAATGTTTATTTCGCAAATAATGGTGGAGGATCCTGATCACCAACAAAGTAATTATCAGCATTTGCGTAATTGGTTAGTGTTACTAGCGATGATTTCAGCAGTAACTTTGTGGTTAGTTGCGCCAGATTTAGCACGGTTGATGGGCGATCGAAAGTTAAGTTATTTGATTCAAACGGTAGCAGGCTTTTATCTGTTGGCGCCACTGGCGGCCTTATTTCGTGGGATTTTTCAAGGTAAGCTCTTGATGTTGCCTACGGCTTTAGCGCAGGTGAGTGAACAAATTGCACGCGTGCTAGTGATTGTGTTCGTTGCGCTGGGGTTTAAACAATTTCATTGGTCGTTATATTTAATGGGAAGTTTAGCACACGCAGGGGCCATTGTAGGAGCCATAGTGAGCTTATTAGTATTAGGGTATTTTTGGACACAAATTCACCTCCAGCAAGTAACAGACAATTCGCAACCAGTCGTCTGGCAGCAACTAAGACACCGCTTCTTGACCGAAGGCTTAGCCCTTAGTTTATTTGGTAGCATTTTAATTTTGTTACAATTAGTTGATTCCGTCACGGTCTTGAAGTTATTACGCGAGATTCACATAGCACATCCGCAAGTAGTAAAGGGCATTTATGATCGCGGGCAACCACTAGCCCAATTAGGCATTGTGATTGCTGTTTCTTTTGCGACAACTTTACTACCACAAATTAGCGCACAACGTGGACCTAAGGCTCAACAGTTGGTGGCGGCTACTTTACATGTTTCCTTGGTGTTAGCGAGTGCTTGTGCGGTAGGGTTGGCCGTTTTAATGCCACAAATCAATACCTTACTTTTTACCAATGCTCAGCAAAGTCTGAGTTTAGCAATTTATGTTTTATCGCTCATCTTTATTTCTTATGTCACCATTATCAATACGATTATGCATGCTTTTCATCAACAACAAAAAAATTGGCGGGTGTTAGTCGTTGGTATTGTGGTCAAGTTATTAGCTAATTTGGGCTTGATGCCCATTTTGGGAATTCAAGGGGCTAGTTGGGCTACTTTATTAGCTAGTTTAGTCATGGCCGCACTGATTTATCATTATTCAGGTGCTTTCTTACAAAAAATTATCTGGAAAGAAAATTTCTGCTTAAAAGTTATTGTTATTGTTGGTACAATGGGATTAATTGTTGGAGCTACTAGTTGGTGCTGGCAATTTATTTGGCCACTAGATCGTTTCCATGCTGCCATTGAAACACTGTTCGAAGCTGGTTTGGGAGTGATCTTAGTCTTAGGAGGTAGTTATTATAGCCATCTGTGGTCAAAAGCAGAATGGCAGTTATTACCGGGAGCAAAATTTCTGTGAAAAAAAGGAGTCAAACATGCGCTTAGATAAATATTTGAAGTTGTCGCGATTAGTGAAACGACGGCCATTAGCTAAAGAGTTGGCTGACAAAGGACGAGTAGAAGTCAATGAGCGAGTTGCTAAATCCGCTAGTGATGTAGAAATTGGTGATCAAATTACAATTCACTATGGTAATCGTCAAGTGCAAGTACGCGTAGTGGCAACACCGCAAATTGTTAAAAAAGAAGATGCAGCGAAGATGTATCAAAGATTAGACTGATTAAATAATAGACAATATAATATTAATGTTGTTATACTCAAAATAGGATAGCTAAACGGAGGGATTATTTTGTCTAATCAGCCGAGGACTAATAACGTGAGTCCAATTAACATTGATAATGAAGATCGGTCAGCTGAACGTCAATTTAAACGGCATGTTCAAGCAGTTCATCGGCGCCGGGTAACGGTATTACTGGGAGTACTAGCCTTGATTAGTCTGTTATTTGGTGGACGCATTTATCAAGCTAATAAAACGCAAGCCGTAACTAAGCAAAGTGTCTTTCAACAGCAACAGAAGTTGACAGCGGCAAAAAATAAAAATGCCGATTTACAAAACGAAATTCAGCAATTACATCGACCAGAATATCTCGACAATTTAATTCGTTATCGATTCAACTATTCTAAAAATGGGGAAATCATTTATAATATTCCTAATGAATCAAATAAAAATTTAAATTTTTAAGGAGTAAGGAAAGAAAATGACCGTATCGGTAGGAACAAAAGTAACGGGTAAAGTGGTTGGCATTAAAAATTTTGGAGCTTTTGTTGATATTGGTAATGGCCAGAGTGGTCTGGTACATATTAGCCAGATTTCTAATGATTATGTCAAAGATATTCATGATAAGTTGAGTATTGGTGATGAAGTTACCGCTATTGTGGTGAGCGTTGATAATGGTAAAATTGCTTTATCAATGAAAAAAGCTGAACCCAAGCCTAGTTATAAACGTCATGGTGGACATAATAATCATGGTCATGTTGCTACACATAAATCGGAGGATTTTGATGACTTATTAGCTGGTTTTATGAAAGAAAGTCAGGATCGTTTGGCAACGATTAAAAAGAACACTGAAGGGAAAAGAGGCGGCCGTGGTGGTCGTCGTGGTTAAGTGCGAGCAAGTTTAGCCCGGACTTTTTTAGTATAAATTATGGATGTGACAGAAGCTAAATTTGTTCAAGAAGTGCGTACTTATCAAGATTGGACTGCTAAAACGCGTGTGTTAATTGCTGTTTCTGGCGGTAGTGATTCCCTAGCATTGTTAAACTTAGTGTTACAATTACCTCAAGCTTGGCGCCCTGTGATTCATGTGGCAACTGTTGATTTTCAGTTGCGAGCGCAAAGTGTGTCAGAAGTGGCTTTAGTGCAGCAGTTTTGTCAACAGCACCAGATTGCTTTTCATACGATTACCTGGCAGCATGAGTCGGTAATGACGGATTTAGAAAATCAAGCCCGCCAATTTCGTTATCAGTACTTTGCACAATTAATGAAGCAATTTGATCTAGAACAATTATTAGTTGCGCATCAGCAAGATGATCAAGTGGAAACAATCTTAATGAAATTGATCCGAAGTGGTAGTTTGTGGGAAGTGCCGGCAATGCAGCGGTGTCGGGCTTTTGCTTCTGGACAATTAATACGACCGTTGCTCAATTTTTCTAAGCAAGAATTAGTGGCTTACTTACAACGCCAGCACATTAGCTTTGCAGTTGATGCAACTAACTTTGAAGATATTACGTGGCGCAATCAATTGCGCAATCAAATCATTCCCCAACTGCAAGCATTAAATCCGCAATTTTCCCAGCACGTAACTAATTTTGCTACCCAGTTACAACAGTCAGTGCAATTAACGACAGCAATGTTTGAACAATTACAAACGCTTAGTATTAGTGTTGGCGCGCGAGCATTAGATATGGATTTAACGGCGATTAATTCTTTAAATGCAGAGCAAACAGTTTTATTTATTCAGTATGTATGCCATCACCAGTTAAACTTAGATTTAACTAACCGCCAATTGCAACAAGTTAAACGCTTATTACCACAGGCTAACGCCCAGATGGATATTGGACAAAATTGGTTACTGGTGAAAGCTTATCAAAAATTAAGTTTGCTTCAGAAGTCACAATCGAAAAAGACGTTCGCGCTTGCGCTCAAGTTGAATCAGCCCTGTCTTGCAAATGATGGACAAAAGTTTACAATTAAACAGTCTTCAAAAATCAATCGCAATACTTTTTATTTTAATCGTTTGCCACAAAGAATTCGGATTCGGACACGCCAGCCAGGAGATCGTGTGCGTTTAATGAACGGGCAGCATCAAAAGCTAAAAGATCGTTTGATTAACTTGAAGTTGCCCCGCTTATTGCGAGATCAATTGTGGGTAGTCACTTTTGATGAAGAAATTGTTTGGATTAAAGATATTTATCGTTATCAAATTTCCCCTACACAATATTTATTTGAAATTAAGATTGGAGATTAATTATGGAAATGGATCAGGACATGCAGAAAGTGCTTTTTTCTGCGGAAGAAATCGCACAAGCTAACAAAAAGTTAGGACAACAGTTAGCAGCTGATTATAAAGATAAGGACCCACTGTTTGTTTGTATTTTAAAAGGAGCAATTGTCTTTTTAACCGATTTAATGCGGCAACTACCTCAAAGTGCCGAAATTGAATTTATGGATGTTTCAAGTTATAACGGTCAAACCGCAACGTCTGGTCAGGTTCGAATTCTCAAAGACTTAGACGTATCAGTGACGGGTCGCGATGTCGTTTTTATCGAAGATATTATTGATACAGGCATTACCTTAAAAGAATTAACGAATTTGTTTAAGTCTCGTCATGCTAAGTCCATTAAAATTGTGACCCTGCTTGATAAGCCAGCTAACCGGCAACAAAATGTGCATGTGGACTACGTGGGGTTACAGTGTCCAGATGAATTTGTTGTAGGCTATGGTATGGATTATCAAGAACGTTATCGTAATTTGCCATATATCGGTGTTTTAAAGCCAGAAGTTTACACGCAAAATTAAGTTAATTCTAATTCAAGTGGAATCAAAACAATATGATATACTGGTTTTAATTGCTGAGTAGCTGAAAGCTGTTAAGGGCTTAAGTGGTAAGCATTTGTTTCACATAGTTATATCTTAATCAAGGCTAGCGGCTCATGCGAGATTGTGTTAGCATGAAAAGCAAGTTTATTCTTGTGGAGGAAAAATAGATTGAAAAATAATCGAAATGGACTACGAAATAATAGTCTATTTTATATCATTATTTTCGTGTTGTTAATTTTGGCTACTAGTTGGTTTGTTGGAGGACAAGGATCATCACAAGTTGAAAACCTTTCTTCGAGTGAATTTGTGTCCAAATTAAAAGCTAATAAAATTAAACATTTTTCGCTTCAACCGTCTAATGGTGTTTATAAAGTTTCAGGAACTTTAAAAAAGTCTGAAACTAGTAAAGGCAGTCAGTCAAATGTTAATTTATTTTCACACTCAGCAGCGACTGTAACTAAGGCAAAGAATTTTACGGCTACCGTTTTGCCGAATAATTCAACGTTGCAAGAAATTAATCGCGCGGCACAGAAGTCGCAAACAAAAATGAGTACGCGTGAGGAATCACAGAATGGAATGTGGCTTAATATTGCCTTAACGGTAATTCCGTTTTTATTCTTCGCATTCTTATTGTATTCTATGATGGGTCAAGCTGGTCAAGGTGGCGGTGCTGGCAAGATCATGAGTTTTGGCAAGTCGCAAACCAAGCCAGTTGATCCTAAGAAAAATAAGGTTCGTTTTTCTGACGTTGCTGGTGCTGAAGAAGAAAAACAAGAATTAGTTGAAGTAGTTGATTTCTTAAAGGATCCGCGGAAATATCTAGCTTTAGGTGCGCGGATACCATCAGGTGTTTTATTAGAGGGACCTCCCGGAACTGGTAAAACATTATTAGCTCGTGCCGTTGCTGGTGAAGCAGCCGTGCCATTCTATTCTATTTCTGGTTCAGATTTTGTGGAAATGTTTGTTGGTGTTGGTGCTTCCAGAGTGCGTGATTTGTTTAGTAGTGCTAAAAAGAATGCCCCCGCCATTATCTTTATTGATGAAATTGATGCCATTGGTCGCCAACGTGGTAACGGTAAAACTGGTGGTGGCAATGATGAACGCGAACAAACTTTAAATCAATTATTGGTAGAAATGGACGGCTTTACCGGTAAAGAAGGTTTAATCGTGATGGCGGCTACTAACCGTTCGGATGTGTTAGATCCTGCCTTATTGCGGCCAGGTCGGTTTGATCGAAAGATTTTAGTTGGTCAACCGGATGTCAAAGGGCGCGAAGCCATCTTGAAAGTCCATGCCAAGAATAAACCCTTGGCTGATGATGTTGACTTGAAAGTTATTGCCCAACAAACCCCTGGGTTTGTCGGAGCCGACTTGGAAAATGTCTTAAACGAAGCAGCTTTAGTAGCGGCTGAACGTAATAAAACTAAAATTGATGCGGCCGATATTGATGAGGCTGAAGATCGTGTAATTGCGGGTCCCGCTAAAAAGGATCGGGTTATTTCTGCTAAAGAACGTGAAACCGTGGCTTACCATGAAGCAGGACATGCGATCATTGGTGTGGTTTTGAGTGATTCCCGCGTTGTCCGCAAAGTTACGATTATTCCGCGTGGTCGTGCGGGTGGTTATGCGATTATGTTGCCTAAAGAAGATCAGAACTTGCTGACTAAGAAAGATTTAATGGAGCAAGTTGCTGGCTTAATGGGTGGTCGCACTGCTGAAGAAATTATCTTTGGGGTACAATCATCTGGTGCTTCCAATGACTTTGAACAAGCAACGCAAATTGCGCGGTCCATGGTCACTGAATACGGAATGTCGGAGCGCTTAGGGATGGTCCAACTTGAAAAAGGTGGTGCTCCAGTTGGGGCCTACGGTCAACCTAACTATTCTCAAGAAACAGCAACTGCCATTGATGAAGAAATTCGCAAGATTTTAGATGAAGGTCATCAAACGGCGGTGGAAGTTATCCAAAGCCATCGTGAACAACATAAGGCGATTGCACAAGCACTATTAAAGTATGAAACTTTAGATGAAAAACAAATTTTGAGTTTATATAATACTGGTCATATGCCAGAAACTAATCAAGATGAATTTCCATCAGAAAAGGCTTCGACTTTTGAAGAAGCTAAACAAGCTGCGCAACGCCGTGATGAAGCCAAACAAGCGCATGAGGTTGCACAACATCATGAAGAAACTATCACTGCAGATCCTGCTGATAGTGATGATGATCAAACTGAAGAATAACAAAATCAAGTTGGTAAGCACAGACTGTAGTGGTCTGTGCTTACTTGCTTTTGGAGATTTAATAACGAGTTTCAAATGATACAACTGAATTTTGAAGGAGAATTTGCGATGCAAGATTATTTAATTAAAGCTTTAAATCAAAATAGTCATTTTCGAATTTATGTCGTACGGGCCACTAACTTAGTGGCGACGGCGCAAGTCAATCATGATACATGGAGTGCTTCCACGGCTAGTTTAGGGCGTAGTTTAATCGGAACATTATTATTAAGTACTTCCATGTTAAAAAATGATGAATTATTAACTACGCGGATTGCTGGTGGCGGACCAGTCGGGTTAATTGTTGCGGACGGTAATGCGCAGGGCCAAGTGAAAGGCTATGTTCAAAATCCACATATTAGTTTGCCGCTGAATCAAAAAGGTAAAATTGACGTGGCTAAAGCCGTGGGACAAAATGGTTATTTGGCGGTTACCAAAGATCAGCATTTAGCCCAACCTTTTACAGGCAAGGTTCCATTAATTTCCGGTGAATTAGCCGAAGATTATGCGTATTATTTAGTACAGTCAGAACAAATTCCCGCGGCAGTGGGACTGTCTGTTTACGTAGAAAGTGATAATCATGTGAGTTGTGCTGGTGGATTTATGGTGCAAGCCATGCCGCAGGCTACGGAACAAGAGTTAACGGCGTTAACCACCAAGATTCAGCAATTACCACCATTGCATGAATTACTGCAAGAAAAAAGTCCCGAAGAAATCTTAACGTTATTATTTGCCACGGGAAATAAAATTTTAGAGAAAATACCAGTGAGTTTTACTTGTGATTGTTCCAAACAACGCTTTGCAAAAACGATTCAAGCTTTGCCATTAACTGAATTGCAGGCTATGGAACAAGAAAATCCACCAGTAGAAGTGGTTTGCAAATTTTGTGGACAAAAGTATCATTTTACACCGACTGAAATTCAACAAATGATTTCACAGAAATAATTGCCAGTAGGGTATTGACTTTGCTATCATGTAAATGATAGTTATCTGAAAAAATTAAAACTAACCAATTCATTGATTAACGCTAGACGCTAATTTTAACAGGCTGAGGTTTGATTTTAAAAGAAAGAAGAAGAGAGTATGGAGTGGAAAATAGGGGATGTTACGATCCCCAATCAAGTTGTGGTCGCCCCAATGGCGGGAATTTCTAATTATTCATTTCGCATGACGGCCAAAGAATTTGGGGCAGGATTGGTAGTTTGCGAAATGGTTAGTGATCGCGGTATTTTATACAATAATCAAAAGACCCATGAAATGTTGTATGTGAATCCTAACGAACATCCGATTAGCATTCAAGTTTTTGGTGGTTCGAAGGAAACGTTAGTTCCGGCGATTAAATATGTGGCCGAAAATACAGCGGCGGACATTATCGATATTAATATGGGCTGTCCCGTGAAAAAGGTTACTAAAACCGGGGCTGGTTCACATTGGTTATTGGATCCGGATAGTATTTATGATTTAGTGAAAGCGGTCAAACAAGAAATCTCAAAGCCTTTGACTGTGAAAATGCGCACAGGGTTTGATAGCGATCATATTTTGGCTGTAGAGAATGCCTTAGCGGCCCAAGAAGGTGGCGCTGATGCCATTGCCATGCACGGTCGGACTAAAGCGCAAATGTATACGGGGCATGCGGATTGGGAATTATTACATGAAGTGGCACAACATTTAACCATTCCGTTTATGGGTAACGGTGATGTGAAAACGCCCCAAGATGCTAAAGTAATGATTGATGAAGTCGGAGCCGATGCAGTGATGGTAGCGCGGGGCGCGATTGGTAATCCTTGGGCATTAAAAGCCATGGTCACTTATTTAGACACCGGTGAATTATTGCCAGAACCAACACCGGCTGAAAAAATTCAAATTGCGAAAGAACAATTAGCGCGGTTAGTGGAATTAAAAGGTGAGCGAATTGGTGTTCCAGAATTTCGGCAGCAGGCCGCTTACTATTTAAAAGGAATTCCTCGTTCAGCCCGCACGAAAGCGGCCATTAATGAAGTGAATACGCAACAAGAAGTTGATGACTTGCTGGATCAATTTGCCCAGCAAGCAATGCAACGACAATTACAAAGATAGGGGTTAGTAATATGGCAGAAAATGAAATGAATGATCAATTACGTGTTCGGCGACAAAAGATGCAAGACTTACGTGATGCTGGGATTGACCCGTTTGGTCATCGTTATCAACCAACAGCAACTGCCCAAGAATTGCATGAGCAATATGATGCTTTAGATAAAGATGCAATTGAGCCAGTTAAAGTGCAAGTTGCTGGTCGGATGATGACCAAACGTGGCAAAGGTAAAGTTGGTTTTGCTGATTTAAAAGATCGGACGGGTAAGATTCAACTTTATGTGCGTAAAGATGTTGTCGGTGAAGAAAATTATCAGATTTTTAAAAAAGCGGACTTAGGGGATTTGTTTGGCATTGAAGGAACGGTGATGAAGACCGACATGGGTGAATTAACTGTGCGGGCTGATCATGTTACTTTATTAACGAAGGCCTTAAGACCATTGCCGGATAAGTATCACGGTTTAACCAATGTGGAACAAATTTATCGGCAACGGTACTTGGATTTGATTACCAACCAAGAAAGTTTCGATCGTTTTGTGAAGCGGACCAAAATTATTTCAGCAATTAGAGAATATTTGGACCAAAATGGCTTCTTAGAAGTGGAAACGCCCGTTTTGCATAGTCAAGCCGGTGGCGCGTCGGCACGACCATTTTTAACACACCATAATGCCTTGGATATTGATTTGTATATGCGTATTGCCTTGGAACTACCACTAAAACGTTTGATTGTTGGTGGCATGGAACGGGTTTACGAAATTGGTCGAGTCTTTCGAAACGAAGGGATTGATACCAAGCATAATCCTGAGTTTACTGAATTAGAAAGTTATGCTGCTTACTTTAACTTTGAAGATGTGATGGACGAAACTGAAGGTATTTTTCGCTATGCCGCCAAAAAAGCTTTAGGTACCCAGCAAGTGACTTATCAAGGTCATGCTGTTGACTTAAGTAAGCCGTTCAAACGCCAACATATGGTTGATGCCATTAAGGAACGGACCGGAGTTGATTTTTGGCCCGAAATGTCCATTGAACAAGCTCGCAAGCTTGCAGATGAACATCAGGTTCATTACGAAGATTATTGGCAAGTTGGTCATATTATTAATGCTTTCTTTGAAGAATTTGTTGAAGAAACCATTACTGAACCAACTTTTATCTATGGTCATCCAATTGAAATTTCACCGTTAGCTAAAAAGAGTGAACGCGATCCCCGTTTTGTTGATCGCTTTGAATTGTTTATCTTAGGTAATGAATATGCCAATGCCTTTACTGAATTAAATGATCCAATTGATCAACGGGAACGCTTTGAAGCTCAGGCGAAAGAACGTGAAGCTGGTAATGATGAAGCTGAACCAATTGATGAAGATTTCGTGGAAGCTTTGGAATATGGGATGCCACCAACTGGTGGTTTAGGCATTGGAATTGACCGTTTGGTCATGTTGTTAACCGATGCGCCATCCATTCGTGATGTCATTTTATTCCCAACATTACGGCCAGGTGAACAAAATAAGTAAATTTTTGTTTGAGAGAGTTGCATTTTGAAATTAAAATTGTTATACTAATACAGTCATTGGGTTAGCTGATGATTGTATTGAGTCGCTAGCTCAGTTGGTAGAGCAACGGCCTTTTAAGCCGTGGGTCGTGGGTCCGAGCCCCACGCGACTCATACTATCGTTGAAGATAGTTTTAATTGCGGAAGTAGTTCAGTGGTAGAACATCACCTTGCCATGGTGGGGGTCGCGGGTTCGAATCCCGTCTTCCGCTTTCATTATAATCACGCCGGGGTGGCGGAACTGGCAGACGCACAGGACTTAAAATCCTGCGGTAAGTGATTACCGTACCGGTTCGATTCCGGTCCTCGGCATTATAATGAGCACCCATAGCGCAATTGGATAGAGTGTCTGACTACGAATCAGAAGGTTGTAGGTTCGACTCCTACTGGGTGCATTGTACGATTGTACATTTATATTTGTGAATTTGATTGCGGAAGTAGTTCAGTGGTAGAACATCACCTTGCCATGGTGGGGGTCGCGGGTTCGAATCCCGTCTTCCGCTTTTTTCATCGGGAAATAGCTCAGCTTGGTAGAGCGCTACGTTCGGGACGTAGAGGTCGCAAGTTCGAATCTTGTTTTCCCGATTTCGGGAAATAGCTCAGCTTGGTAGAGCACTACGTTAGGGACGTAGGGGTCGCAAGTTCGAATCTTGTTTTCCCGATAAGTCCAGTTACATATGATGGTTGAAGATACGATATTATTTATCGTATCTTTTTGTATATTGAAAAGTTCAGTAAGGGAGGTCACGTAATTAATGCTGTTTAAACCTATATGCTTTTAAGATGTTATGTTACTGAACAAGAGTTGCTATGGGCAAAAGCCACACTTTCAATAGTTTGGAGCTTTTGGTTCTAATTCTTAATCATTGTTCAAATGAGTGTTTGACGATAAACTAAAATTAATAATTTAATTCATTACGATGACTTTTCATTGGTACTCTTGTTAATCTGCGGTAAAATAGTCAAACAACGTAATGTTTTAAGAATATTCAATTGAAGTAAAAGAAAGAGAGATTGTTATGAGCGAATTATTTACTGATAGTGCCAAAACTGCTCTAAGTTTGGCACAAAAGATCGCAATGGCTTTTCGTCATCAAGCTGTAGGTACAGAACATTTACTCTATGGTTTAGTAGAACAGGGTTCTGGAGTTGCAGCTCAAACAATTACTGAAATGACAGTCACTTCTGAGGATATTAAAGACGAAATTGAAGCCCTCACAGGCTATGGCGATAATACGGATGAGCGCCAAGATCAGCTCTATCTACCGTATTCACCTAGAACGGGGCAAGTTCTAGAACAAGCTAGTCAACAAGCCAAATTGTTAGGTGCTAATCAAGTTGGAACCGGCCATCTCTTATTGGCTTTATTACATGATCAGACAATTTTATCTTCACGGATTTTAACTAGTTTGGGCTTAAGTATTGTTAAGACCAAGCGCTTATTATTAAAAAATATGGGTATTTCTGAACGAGTTGATCGGGCTAATCAAAAAAAGAGTATGAATGGTTCACAAAGTGCGACACCAACACTGGATTCTTTAGCCCGTGACTTAACTATTTCAGCCAAACAAAAACACTTAGATCCGGTCATTGGTCGAGACAAAGAAATTGAACGAATGATCCAGATTTTAAGCCGTCGCACCAAGAATAATCCAGTTTTAATTGGTGAACCAGGAGTCGGTAAAACGGCAATTGTTGAAGGTCTTGCTCAAAAAATTATTAAGCAAGAGGTTCCGTTAGAATTACTCAATAAACGGGTAATGATGCTGGATATGGGTTCACTAGTGGCTGGCACCAAGTATCGTGGTGAATTTGAAGATCGTCTAAAAAAGATAATTAATGAAATCAACCAAGATCAAAATGTTATTTTATTTGTTGATGAGTTGCATACTTTAATCGGTGCAGGTGGAGCTGAAGGGGCCATTGATGCCTCGAACATCTTAAAGCCACCACTATCACGCGGTGAGCTCCAAATGATTGGTGCCACTACTTTAGATGAATACCAAAAATATATTGAAAAAGATGCGGCTTTTGCTCGTCGATTTGCGAAGATTGTGGTGGAAGAACCAACTACCGAACAAACCTATGAGATTTTGAAAGGCTTGCGCCCAGAATATGAACAACATCATCATTTAAAGATTACCGATGCGGCTTTACAGGCTGCAGTTGATTTATCCAAACGTTATTTGACAGATCGTTTCTTGCCCGATAAAGCGATTGATTTAGTTGATGAGGCCGCTGCGCGGGTGCACATTAATCAGTCTGCACAGCAACAACCGCAAAAATGGCAGGCCCTGGAGCAAGAGTTGAGTAATGTGGGGATGCAAAAAGATCAGGCTATTGCCCAACAAGATTTTGAAAAAGCGGCAGTTTTACGGAAGCAGGAATTAAAACTGCAACAAGAACTTGCCGAAAGTGAACAAAGCAGCGCACAGCCAACAGATGATCAATCTCAAGTAACTAGTGATGATATTGCAACAATCATTTCGCAATGGACGAATGTTCCGGTAACGAAGATTACTCAACAAGAATCCAAACAATTACTACATTTAGAAGATGAATTACATCAACGGATTGTTGGTCAGGATGAAGCTGTGACAGCCATTGCCAAAGCTATTCGTCGTGCGCGTAGTGGCTTAAAAGATCCGAAACGCCCCATTGGTTCTTTCATGTTTTTAGGACCTACTGGCGTTGGGAAAACTGAGCTAGCCAAAGCTTTAGCACAAAGTGTTTTTGGCAGCGAAGACGAAATTATTCGTATTGATATGTCTGAGTATATGGAAAAATTTAGTACTTCACGCTTAGTAGGAGCAGCTCCTGGTTATGTGGGCTACGATGAAGGCGGACAACTAACTGAACAAGTCCGCAATCATCCCTATTCTGTGATTTTATTAGATGAGATTGAAAAGGCTCATCGCGATGTGTTTAATTTATTACTCCAAGTTTTGGATGATGGTTTTTTGACAGACTCTAAGGGTCGCAAAGTTGATTTTCGCAATACAATCATTATTATGACTTCTAATTTAGGCGTTGATAGCCTCAATGAAGAACATAATGTGGGCTTTAACCAAACGACAGCTCACGATTATCAGACCATGAAGAATCATATTTTAGCGGCAACTAAAGAGTTTTTCCGGCCCGAATTTTTAAATCGAATTGATGAAATCTTGATTTTCCATGAGTTGACTAAAACTGATTTACAAGCAGTGGTCAAGATTTTGACGAAAGATTTAGTTCAGCGTTTGACACAACGGCAAATCAAATTGACGATTACAACGCGAGCTTTAAATTGGTTAGTGGAGAAAGGCTTCAATCCCCAAATGGGCGCGCGGCCGTTACGCCGGACGATTCAAAGCCAAGTCGAAGATCAAATTAGTGATTTATTATTGTCGCGGCAATTAGTTGCAGGTGATCGTTTGTCGGTAGGGGTAGCTAAAGGCCAGTTATCATTTAACATTCGTCATGCTCAAAAAGTTCAAGTCTAGAACTTGACACTTAGGTGAATTTGTTTTATCCTAATCATAATTAATTAGCGTGGTGCAGTGGGCGTATTCCCTCGAAATCTTGTCCGAGCCGGAATTATAAAAAAGCAAAAATAGTTTGAACTATTTTTGGTTTTTTTTTGCTTTCGAATTGTTAAATGCTAATTTGTAATGAAATTGTAATATTTGACTGGTAATTTATTTGATTTGAAAGGGTGAATAGTTTGACGCAAGACACAGTACGTTACCACAATGTCAATTATGGAAAACACCGGACGCGGCGGAGTTATGCGCGGATTAAGGAAGTTTTACCATTACCAAATTTAATTGACATTCAAACTAATTCTTATAATTGGTTCTTGGATGAAGGTTTAAAAGAAATGTTCCAAGATATTATGCCAATTAATGATTTTGCAGGAACATTATCTTTGGATTATGTTGGTTATAAACTATTAAAGCCTAAATATACGGTTGAAGAAGCACGTGATCATGATGCCAACTATTCTGCACCACTACACGTTACTTTGCGTTTGACTAATCATGACACAGGCGAAATCAAGACCCAAGATGTTTTCTTTGGTGATTTTCCCTTAATGACTGAGCAAGGAACTTTTATCATTAATGGTGCCGAACGGGTAATTGTTTCCCAATTAGTACGTTCACCGGGCGTTTATTACACTGCCGAAGCTGACAAAAACGGTCGCATGATTTATGGCACAACGGTGATTCCCAATCGGGGAGCTTGGTTAGAATTCGATAACGATGCGAAGAATATTAGTTATGTTCGAATTGATCGAACACGAAAATTGCCGATTACTGAATTGATTCGGGCCATTGGTTTTGGTTCTGATCAAGAAATTACGGAAATTTTTGGCAGTAACAGTGATTCCTTGAACTTATCTTTAGAAAAAGATGTCCACAAGGATACCAGTGATTCGCGGGTTGCCGAAGCTCTAAAAGATATTTATGAACGCTTACGCCCTGGTGAACCTAAGACTGCTGAAAGTTCACGGTCCTTATTGTACGCGCGCTTCTTTGATCCAAAGCGTTACGATACAGCGCCAGTGGGACGTTATAAGGTAAACAAAAAATTAAATTTAAAAACACGTTTGTTAGGTTTAACACTCGCCGAAACTTTAGCCGATCCAGAAACTGGTGAAGTTATCTTAGCTAAAGATACCAAAATTGACCGGGAAGCGATGAGCAAATTAGCTCCATATCTCAAAAATCCTGACTTTAAGGCGGTTACTTTCCAACCAGCTGATGAAGGAATTTTGGGCGATCCAGTTAAATTACAGATTATTAAAGTCTATTCACAAACTGATGAAGATCGGATTGTCAATATCATTGGCAATGGTAATATTGATGAAAAAATCAAGCATATTACCCCAGCTGATATTTTAGCTGAAATTAATTACTTCTTGAATTTACAAGAGGGCATTGGCACCACTGATGATATTGACCACTTGGGTAACCGGCGGATTCGGTCTGTTGGTGAATTGTTGCAAAACCAATTTCGTTTAGGTTTATCCCGGATGGAACGGGTTGTTCGGGAACGGATGTCCATTCAAGACACAGCAACTGTAACGCCGCAGCAATTGATTAATATTCGTCCTGTGGTAGCAGCTATTAAGGAATTCTTTGGTTCTTCACAATTGTCCCAGTTCATGGATCAAAACAATCCTTTGGGTGAATTGACGCATAAGAGACGTTTATCAGCTTTAGGACCGGGTGGTTTAACTCGTGATCGAGCTGGATATGCCGTTCGGGACGTGCACTATACGCATTATGGACGGATGTGTCCGATTGAAACACCCGAAGGACCGAACATTGGCTTGATCAATAACTTGGCCACTTATGGGGTTGTTAATAAGTATGGCTTTATTGAAACTCCTTACCGTCGCGTTTCTTGGGATACGCATAAAGTTACTGATAAGATTGACTATTTGACTGCCGATGAAGAAGATAACTATGTGGTGGCCCAGGCTAACACGCCTTTGAATGATGATGGTTCATTTGCTGAAGAACGGATTTTGGCCCGGCATAAAGATGATAATATTGAAACGACCGCCGATAAAGTCGATTATATGGATGTTTCACCGCGTCAAGTTGTGTCGGTAGCGACTTCTTGTATTCCATTCTTGGAAAACGATGACTCCAACCGGGCGTTGATGGGTGCTAACATGCAACGGCAGGCGGTTCCATTATTAAAGCCACATTCTCCATTGGTGGGAACCAGTATGGAATATGTCGCTGCCCATGACTCGGGAACAGCTTTATTAGCTCATCATGCCGGAGTAGTGCAATATGTTGATGCTAAAATTGTCAAGGTTAAACGTGACGATGAAGATGTGATTGACACCTATCATTTGATGAAATATCGGCGTTCTAATGCGGGTAAATGTTACAATCAACGGCCAATTGTGGAAAAGGGCAACCATGTTGATAAGAGTGAAATTATTGCCGATGGTCCAGCAATGCAAGAAGGGGAATTGGCTTTAGGTCAAAATCCACTGATTGCTTTTATGACTTGGAACATGTACAACTACGAAGATGCGGTTGTTTTATCTGAACGTTTGGTCAAAGATGACGTTTATACCTCAATTCATATTGAAGAATATGAATCAGAATCTCGGGATACCAAATTAGGACCAGAGGAAATTACACGCGAAATTCCAAATGTTGGTGAAGATGCGTTAAAAGATTTGGATGAAACCGGAATTGTCCGGATTGGGGCCGAAGTTCGTGATGGTGATATCTTAGTTGGTAAGGTGACACCAAAAGGTATGACTGAATTATCAGCTGAAGAACGTTTACTGCACGCCATTTTTGGTGAAAAAGCTCGTGAAGTACGTGATACTTCCTTACGGGTGCCTCATGGTGGCGGTGGAATTGTGCAAGACGTGAAAGTCTTTACTCGCGAAGCCGGCGATGAATTAAGCCCTGGTGTTAATACGATGGTTCGGGTTTATATTGCTCAAAAGCGGAAGATTCAAGTGGGTGATAAGATGGCCGGACGTCATGGTAACAAAGGAACAGTTTCCATTGTGGTTCCTGAAGAAGATATGCCATATATGCCAGATGGTACCCCAATTGATATTTTGTTAAATCCTATGGGTGTTCCTTCCCGTATGAATATTGGGCAGGTTTTGGAATTACACTTAGGTATGGCTGCTCGGAATTTAGGTATTCACGTGGCTACTCCTGTGTTTGATGGGGCCAGTGATGATGATTTGTGGGAAGCTGTTAAAGAAGCTAATATGGCTTCTGATGCTAAGACTATTTTGTACGATGGCCGGACAGGTGAACCCTTCCATAACCGGGTAGCTGTCGGGGTTATGTATTATATGAAATTAGCGCATATGGTTGATGATAAAATCCATGCGCGTTCCATTGGACCTTACTCATTAGTTACGCAACAGCCATTAGGTGGTAAAGCACAATTTGGTGGTCAGCGTTTTGGTGAAATGGAAGTTTGGGCCTTAGAAGCTTATGGTGCAGCTTATACCTTACAAGAAATTTTGACTTATAAGTCCGACGATGTAACTGGTCGGGTCAACACCTACGAAGCTATTGTTAAAGGTGAGACAATTCCTAAACCTGGGGTTCCAGAATCCTTCAGAGTTTTAATTAAAGAATTGGAATCATTGGGCTTAGATATGAAGATTCTAGATCATGAACATCAAGAAATTGGTTTACGTGATATGGATGAAGATACTACGTCTAAGAGTGTTGATGCTTTATCCAAATTAGCACAAGAGCAGGAACAAAAGAAACTGCAAGAAATGGCTGATAAGAATAAAGAACAAGAAGCACAATTACAACCTAATTTAGATAATTTAATGGATAAAATTAATAGTTTAAACGCGGATGATGGCGATACAACTGATAAATAATAGGAGGTTGCCAATTGATAGACGTCAATAAGTTTGAAAGTATGCAAATTGGTCTGGCTTCACCAGATAAGATTAGAAGTTGGTCTTACGGCGAAGTTAAGAAGCCAGAAACTATCAATTATCGGACTTTAAAACCAGAACGTGATGGTTTGTTCGATGAACGAATTTTTGGACCCACCAAAGATTGGGAATGTGCTTGTGGTAAATATAAGCGCATCCGTTATAAAGGAATTGTTTGCGATCGCTGTGGTGTGGAAGTAACGCGCTCAAAAGTTCGTCGTGAACGGATGGGGCATATTGAATTAGCAGCTCCTGTAACGCATATTTGGTATTTTAAAGGAATTCCGAGTCGGATGGGCTTAGTGTTAGATATGAGTCCTAGAGCATTGGAAGAAATTATTTATTTTGCCGCATATGTAGTTATCAAGTCCGGTGATACTGATCTGGAAGATAAGCAATTATTAACCGAAACTGAGTATCGTAAAAAACGGGAGCAGTATGGTAAAGCTTTCGATGCCAAAATGGGTGCCGAGGGTATTAAAGAGTTATTACAGGCCGTAGATTTAGATAAAGAAGTTGCCGGTTTGAAAGAACTCTTAAAAACTGCTACTGGTCAAAAGCGGACGCGGGCAATTCGGCGCTTAGATATTTTAAATGCTTTTCGGGATTCCGGTAATCGTCCCGAATGGATGGTTATGGACTGTATCCCAGTTATTCCACCAGATTTACGGCCAATGGTGCAATTAGAAGGTGGGCGTTTTGCCACATCTGATTTGAATGATTTATATCGGCGGGTCATTAATCGTAATAATCGTTTGAAGCGGTTATTAGATTTAAATGCGCCAAATATCATTGTGCAAAATGAAAAACGGATGTTACAAGAAGCAGTCGATGCTTTGATTGATAATGGCCGACGGGGTCGTCCAGTAACTGGCCCAGGAAATCGACCATTAAAATCCTTATCGCATATGCTTAAAGGTAAGCAGGGACGTTTCCGTCAAAACTTATTAGGTAAGCGTGTTGATTATTCTGGGCGTTCGGTTATTGATGTTGGACCAACGTTGAAGTTTTATCAATGTGGTTTGCCACGTGAAATGGCCTTGGAATTATTTAAGCCATTTGTCATGCACGAATTGGTTGAACGGGAATTAGCTTCCAATATTAAAAATGCTAAACGCAAAATTGAACGGCAAGATGATGTGGTGTGGGACGTTCTCGAAGATGTGATTAAAGAACGTCCAGTGTTGTTAAACCGGGCACCAACCTTACACCGGTTAGGTATTCAAGCTTTTGAGCCTGTCTTAGTTGATGGTAAGTCCATTCGATTACATCCATTGGCTTGTGAAGCTTATAATGCCGATTTTGATGGCGATCAGATGGCTGTTCACGTTCCTTTATCTGATGAAGCACAAGCAGAAGCGCGGATGTTAATGTTAGCTGCTCACCATATTTTAGCTCCGAAAGATGGTAAACCAATCGTTACTCCTTCACAGGACGTTGTGTTGGGTAACTATTATCTAACGCTAGAAGAACGTGGTCGTGAAGGCGAAGGCATGATCTTTAAAGACATGGACGAAGTTGAGATGGCCTTTCAAAATGGGGTCGTTCATTGGCATACAAGAATTGGTTTGGCAACTAAGTCTTTGACTAATTTTGCCTTCAAAGAAGATCAAAAAGATCGGATTATGATAACTAGTGTTGGTAAAGTGATTTTTAACCGGATTTTACCAGAAGGAATGCCATATATTAATGAACCAACTGCGGCTAACTTAACTGATGGCGTTGCTGATCAATACTTCTTAAATGAAGGTGAAGATATTCACCAACGCTTAACGGATATGCCGTTAATTGATCCATTTAAAAAGGGCTATTTAAGTGATATCATTGCGCAAGTCTTTAAGATTTATAAAGTTCAACGCACTTCCGAATTGTTAGATGATATGAAAGAATTGGGTTATACGATCTGTACTTTATCTGGTTTAACCGTTGGGGTTTCTGACGTACCACAATTGTCTGATAAGCAAGATATTGTTAATGAGGCACATAAACAAGTAGCTACTGTAGCTAAGCAATTCCGGCGTGGTTTAATTACTGATGAAGAACGGCATAATCGGGTTATTAGCATTTGGAATGATGCTAAAGACGAGATTCAACAACAATTGGTTGATAGTTTTGATCCGAAGAACCCAATTTCCATGATGTCTGATTCTGGAGCCCGGGGTAATATTTCTAACTTTACGCAGTTAGCAGGAATGCGGGGCTTAATGGCCGCTCCTAACGGCGGAATGATGGAAGTTCCTGTTACTTCGAACTTCCGTGAAGGCTTATCTGTTTTGGAAATGTTTATGTCCACTCACGGTGCCCGGAAGGGTATGACTGATACGGCTTTGAAGACGGCTAACTCTGGTTACTTGACTAGACGTTTGGTTGATGTTGCCCAAGACGTGATTGTCAGAGAAGAAGATTGTGGTACTGATCGGGGCTTAGAGGTCTCGGCCATTACTGAAGGTAATGAAATTATTGAACCTTTGGCCGATCGTTTATTAGGCCGTTACACGCAAAAGGAAATTTTAGATCCCGCAACTGGTGAAGAATTAGTTGGACGTAACGTTTTATTGGATGAAGAATTGACCAAGTTAGTTTTGGATGCTGGTGTAACCAAAGTAACGATTCGTTCTGCTTTCACCTGCAACACATTGCATGGTGTTTGCCAAAAATGTTACGGCCGCAACTTGGCAACTGGTGAAGAAGTTGAAGTTGGTGAAGCTGTCGGGGTTGTTGCTGCACAATCCATCGGTGAACCCGGTACCCAGTTAACCATGAGAAACTTCCATACCGGTGGTGTTGCTGGTGGCGAAGATATTACGCAAGGATTGCCGCGGGTTGAAGAAATTTTTGAAGCTCGGAATCCTAAAGGTCTAGCTTATATTTCTGAAGTTGATGGGACAGTTACTGCTATTGATGAAAATCCTGCAGAACATACTCGTGAAATCACTGTTGAAGGTAAAATTGATAACCGCACCTACAGTGTTCCTTACACAGCGAGTGTTGCTGTAAGTGAAGGCGATGTTATTCAGCGGGGTGATAAATTAACTTCTGGTTCAATTGATCCTAAGCAATTAATTAAAGTTACTGATGTCCAAACTACCGAAAACTATTTGCTATCTGAAGTGCAAAAAGTTTATCGGATGCAAGGTGTTGACATCAGTGATAAGCATATTGAAGTTATGGTCCGTAAGATGCTACGGAAGATCCGGGTTTTAGATCCTGGGGATACTGAAGTCTTACCGGGTTCCTTATTAGATATTGGTGACTTTACTGATACGAATACCGATGCTTTAATTAAAGGTAAATTACCAGCAACTGGTTCGCCAGTCTTATTAGGAATTACCAAAGCTTCATTAGAAACCAATAGTTTCTTGTCAGCCGCTTCCTTCCAGGAAACTACGAGAGTTCTAACTGATGCTTCGATTCGTGGCAAGAGCGATCCATTGGTCGGCTTAAAAGAAAATGTCATGATTGGTAAGATTATTCCAGCTGGTACCGGTATGGCTAAGTATCGGCACATGCAACCACAGAAAGTGGGCGCAGTGTTAGGCGATACCACTGATCATACTAACTTATCCGATATTGAAGCTGAAATGAATCGTGATTAATGTAAAGAAAAAGCCTTACGAAATTTTTCGTAAGGCTTTTTTTGTTGGCTTTAATTTGCTAAGTTCATGGAACTAGTGCATATAAATGAAAGCTGAGATTAAATATAAAATAATAATATGCGCTGGATAGAAAATATAAAAGAAGTACTTCATCCCTGGCCCTTTTTGATTGTTATAAAATAGAATAGGAATAATCGCCAGAACCATCAACCATTGATCCATTCGTAATAAAGCGTAAATCAGGGCGACTAAAGCAATAATGAGACATTGAATTTTGCGATTGTCTTTAAAAAGATAAAGTAAAGGAATCAGCAAAACCATAAAATTATTTTCGGCTAATAACAAAGCTGGTAAGAGACTAGTACCAATGACCATTAATGGTACAGGAGCTTTAGTTAACGGTAAAATTAATAATGAAGCAACAAAAGGTAAGCTAAATAATAAGAGACCAATAATAATATTTTTGCCACGTTGTTGTTGGCGCGCCTTTTGAAAATAATCAATAGCTAACATAAAAATAGTACCGATGAATAAGTCTCGAAAAATGTTATTTGATAAAACGACTTTGTCATATTTAACCCAGTGTTCTACACCAAAGGTTAATAAGGACATACAGACCATACTGAAATATAAGCGCCACATATAATTCTTTTTGCTATGTGTGTAACTAAAACCAATAACACAAGTAAAAAAGAAAATCGTCGCTACGGGGCGACCAAACCAGTCTAACCAATTGGGAGCGCCAAATGGCAAAAACATTTGATGAATGTGGTCAACGACCATGAAAATAATGCCTAAAATTTTTAAATCAAAAGTGGTTAACCCTTTTTTAAAATTAGTTAGTTTGAGATTCATGGGAATCCTCCTGCTATATTTAACATCGAATAAGAATTATAACTTTTGGGTTATACAATTGCAACTGTCCATTAATTCAATTATGCCAATCTTAGTTAAAATCGTGCTATTCTTAGTTAATAATAAAAAGGAGGTTTTCAATTATGGAAGAAACTGCAATTTTTGCGGGCGGTTGTTTTTGGTGCATGGTTAAACCATTTGATACAATGCCGGGCATTAAACAAGTCATTTCTGGTTATACTGGTGGTCACGTCCCCAATCCGACGTATGAACAAGTGGCCAGTCACCAAACTGGTCATACTGAAGCAGTCAAAATTGTATTTGATCCAGCAATTATTTCTTATCAAGATTTAGTTAATATTTATTGGCAGCAAACGGATCCTACAGATGCAATGGGTCAATTTCAAGACCGCGGAGACAACTATCGACCGGTTATTTTTGTGAAAGATGAACAACAACGAAAGATTGCTGAAGCCTCAAAACAAAGTTTGATTCAAAGTGGCCATTTTGATCGACCAATTGTGACCAAAATTGAACCGGCACAAACTTTTTATCCGGCGGAAGACTATCATCAAGCTTTTTATAAAAAAAATCCTGCACGTTATCAATTAGAAGAAGCTGGTGGGCGAGAACAGTTTTTAAAGGAGCATTGGTCAAAATAAAAAGCGTAAAATGAAAGCTATGAGAATAAACGGAATAAAGGGCATTAAAACTCGACGATGTTGTTTATGATATAAAATCAAAAATCCAATTAATGCTAATCCGCATGCAATGAGGACGATTTGTAATGTTATCTGATTAGGAGTTAAAAGGCTCATTAAAATCAGTATTTCGCAATCGCCTAAACCGAAGCGTGGACGACAACAGAAATAAAAACCAATTATAAATAAACTAAAAAGTCCAATGAAAATCAATTGGTGCCAGTTGGGGAAGTTGAAGATAATGCAAGCGAGATAAGCAGGAACTAAAGTTACTGGCCAAATACTCAAAAAGATGTAATCGGTCATGGAACTTAGAGCGATAGTTAAGCCAACTAAGATTAATAAATAAGAATTGACAGTATGTTGCAAGCTAGCCTCTAGCCCAATAACTAGTCCAATTACTTCAATCCAAAAAATGCCCGGATAGATTCTGCGGTGGCAATAGGCACAACGACCACGTAATAATAAGTAGCTGATAATAGGAATTTCATGATACCACTTCAGTGGTTTGGCACAGACGTCACAGCGGGAACGTCCGCGGATAATGGAATAACCTAATGGTAAACGTAAGGCAACTAAGCCACAGAAAGATGCCAGACAGATACTCAAGAATAATTTAAAAATAATCATATTTTCACCTCAATTCACACTACGTAAATTGCGGTGATTTTTTTGAATAAAGTGTAAAAAAATTGGATACCAGAATGTAAATGTTAAGATCGTAGAGAGATTAATTTTTTGACAGTCGTTAGCAATTGGCGTGGAATTTAATTTGACATTAAGTTGATTCAATGCTACCATGATAGCTGTGCTTTTTAGAGGTTTAGTGTGCCATAATTAGCTTAGTAAACCACACGTGTGGTCTTTTTATTTAATCAAAAAAGAACCACCTGGATGTGTGTACTTAAAATTTTAAGGAGGAACTTTTAATGCCAACAATTAACCAATTGGTACGTAAAGGTCGTAAATCAAGAACTTCAAAGTCTGATTCTCCAGCTTTGAACTTCGGCTATAACAGTATGAAGAAAATTGCTACTGATAATCCTGCTCCACAAAAACGGGGAGTTGCAACTCGTGTCGGTACTATGACACCAAAGAAACCAAACTCTGCTTTACGTAAATATGCTCGTGTTCGTTTATCAAACTTAATCGAAGTTACTGCTTATATTCCAGGAATTGGTCATAATTTGCAGGAACATAGTGTTGTTTTGATTCGTGGCGGCCGTGTGAAAGATTTACCTGGTGTTCGTTACCATATTGTTCGTGGTGCGTTAGATACTGCTGGTGTTGATGGTCGGATGCAAGGCCGTTCCAAGTATGGCGCAAAGAAGCCTAAAAAATAAGCAATCAAAATTCTAAGAGATCTATTTAGGAGGATTTCCAATGCCAAGAAAAGGTACAGTTGCAAAGCGCGATGTTTTGCCAGATCCAATTTATAATTCAAAGCTTGTTACTCGTTTAATTAATCACTTAATGATCGATGGTAAACGTGGTAAAGCTTCAACTATTTTGTATGATGCATTTGATATTATTAAAGATAAAACTGGTAATGATCCAGTTGAAGTTTTTAACGAAGCAATGAAAAATGTTATGCCAGTTTTGGAAGTTAAAGCTCGCCGGATTGGTGGCTCTAACTATCAAGTTCCGATCGAAGTACGTCCAGAACGGCGGACAACTTTAGGCTTACGTTGGATTGTTAGCTACGCACGTTTACGTGGTGAACACACAATGGATGAACGTTTAGCTCAAGAAATTATGGATGCTGCTAACAATACTGGTGCAGCTGTCAAAAGACGTGAAGATACTCATAAGATGGCTGATGCCAACCGGGCTTTTGCACATTATCGTTGGTAATTTAAAACCGATTTATTGAGAGGAGTACTAGTCTTATGGCTAATAAACGTGAATTTCCTTTAGAGAAAACACGTAATATCGGGATCATGGCACATATTGATGCCGGTAAAACAACAACAACAGAACGGATCCTTTATTACACTGGTAAAATTCATAAAATTGGTGAAACTCATGATGGAGCTTCCCAAATGGACTGGATGGAACAAGAACAGGAACGTGGTATTACTATTACTTCAGCTGCGACAACTGCTCAATGGAAGGATCATCGGATTAACATTATCGATACCCCAGGACACGTGGACTTCACGATTGAAGTTGAACGTTCTTTACGTGTGTTAGATGGTGCAATTACAGTTTTGGATGGTCAATCTGGTGTTGAACCACAAACAGAAAATGTTTGGCGTCAAGCTACCACTTACCATGTTCCTAGAATCGTTTTTGTTAACAAAATGGATAAATTAGGAGCCGATTTCGATTATTCTGTTCAAACGATCAAAGATCGTTTGGATGCTAAACCATTAGCAATTCAAATGCCAATCGGGGCCGAGGATGCTTTTGAAGGTGTTATTGACTTAATCGAAATGAAAGCCGATCTTTATGACGAAGATGAATTAGGTTCTAAATGGGATACCATTGATGTTCCTGATGAATATAAAGAAGAAGCTGAAAAACGTCGGGCACAAATGATTGAAGAGTTAGCTGATGTTGATGATGAAATCATGGAGAAATACCTTGACGGTGCTGAAATCAGTAATGATGAAATTCGGACAGCTATTCGTAAAGCTACTATTGACTTGGAATTGTTCCCTGTTTTAGCTGGTTCTGCCTTTAAGAATAAAGGTGTGCAAATGTTGATGGATGCCGTGGTTGATTATTTGCCATCACCATTGGATGTTCGTCCATATAATGCCAAAGATCCAGAAACTGGTGATGATGTTGAATTAGTAGCTGATGATACTAAACCATTTGCTGGTTTAGCTTTCAAGATTGCTACGGACCCATTTGTTGGTCGTTTAACTTACTTGCGGGTTTATACTGGTACTTTGGAAGCTGGTTCTTATGTCTTGAATGCTACCAAAGATAAGCGGGAACGTGTTGGCCGTTTATTACAGATGCATTCTAATCACCGAATGGAAATTCCAGAAGTGTTCTCTGGCGATATTGCTGCCGCAATTGGCTTGAAGAATACGACAACTGGTGATTCTTTGACTGATCCTGACCATCCTTTGATTTTGGAATCAATGGAAATTCCTGATCCTGTGATCCAAGTTTCTATTGAACCGAAGTCTAAAGAAGACCGTGATAAATTAGATGTTGCTATTCAAAAATTAGCTGAAGAAGATCCAACTTTCCGTGCTGAAACGAATCCGGAAACTGGTGAAACTTTAATCGCTGGTATGGGTGAATTGCATTTGGATATCATGGTTGATCGGATGCGGCGTGAATTCAAGGTTGATGCTCAAGTTGGTGAACCACAAGTTGCCTATCGTGAAACCTTCACGAAACAAGCTTCTGCTGAAGGTAAGTTTGTTCGTCAGTCTGGTGGTAAAGGTCAATACGGTGATGTCTGGATTGAATTTACACCAAATGAAGAAGGCAAAGGCTTTGAATTTGAAGATGCTATTGTTGGTGGGGTTGTTCCACGTGAATACATTCCATCAGTTGAAGACGGTTTGAAAGATTCAATGGCTAATGGTGTCTTAGCTGGTTATCCTTTGATTGATATTAAAGCTAAGTTATACGATGGTTCTTACCATGAAGTCGATTCTTCTGAAGCTGCCTTTAAAGTTGCTGCTTCAATGGCCTTGCATAATGCGGTGAAGAATGCTGGTGCCGTAATCTTGGAACCAATCATGAAAGTTGAAATTGTAACTCCAGAAGATTACTTAGGTGATGTTATGGGACAAGTTACAGCTCGTCGTGGTCGGATCGAAGGTATGGAGGAACGTGGTAATGCGCAATTGATTAATGCATTTGTGCCATTATCTGAAATGTTTGGTTATGCTACTACTTTGCGTTCTGCAACTCAAGGACGTGGTACTTTCACGATGACTTTTGATCATTATGAAAAGACTCCAAAGAGTATTCAAGAAGATATTATTAAGAAAAATGGCGGTAACGCTGGTTAATTACTGAATCAAAAAAAGCTGGGAATTGTCCCAGCTTTTTTTGTGTTCAGTAAAGAAATGATTAACTTATGAAACAATAGTGGCGCCTAAACTGTTTTTAAAATGGTCTAGGGCCCAAACCTGTCCTTGTGGATTAAAAGTGGCTACGCCATTTTCATGGATCACGAGTTGATAATCCCGGTTATAAGCATCCATAGCTGTGTGTAAAACACAGATATCGGTGCAGACACCAGTTAAATGAAGCGTATCAATTTTCCGCTCCCGTAAAAAATTATCTAAATTAGTATTAGCAAAAGCTGAATAACGATTCTTAGCAAAATTATAAACTAAGGAGTTAGTTTGGTTTTGTTTGTACCAAGTTTGTAATTGTCCATAAAATTCGCGCCCCCAAGTATTCGCTAAATTATGTGGGGGAAATAGTTTCGTTTCAGGATGATATGGATCATTTTTTTGATGGAGATCGGTTGGTAAAATAACCCACTTCTTCTCATCTAGAAATTGATTAGCTAAATCAACAATAGCTGATTCCAATTGCTGAGCTGGTTTGCCCGCAGTTAGCGCGCCTTGATCAGCCACAAAGTCATTTGTATAGTCAATAATTAATAGTGCTTCGTTAGACATTTTGCTTACTTCCTTTCCTCTTGATTTTAGCATAATCAATTTCAAATATAGCTAATAAAATGCAACTAAATCCTTGAAATTAGGCATTCATCAGTGTAATATAGTAAGAGTGCTGATTCAAGGGATAATTATGCTTAAAACTTGGATTGGTGGCTACGGCATTGATGTGAGAGGTTGCGACACGCCCGGACGCTTTGCCACGGCAGGGCTATCGGTAATTTTCACAGAGCCGGTGTCTGAAAGATACAAAAAGGAGGGAAATCCATGGCAAGTCAAAAGATTCGTATTCGTCTTAAAGCTTATGAACATCGGATTATCGATCAATCAGCTGATAAGATTGTTGAAACCGCAAAGAGAACTGGTGCACAAATTTCTGGCCCAATTCCTTTACCAACAGAACGTACAGTATATACGGTTATTCGTTCACCACATAAGTTTAAAGACTCACGTGAACAATTCGAAATGCGCACACACAAGCGCTTAATCGATATTGTTAACCCATCACCGAAGACAGTTGATTCTTTAATGAAGCTTGATCTTCCAAGTGGTGTCTATATCGAAATTAAATTATAATTTTATCTTTAAAAAACAAATCAATTAATGGAGGTGTAATCATGACCAGAAAAGGAATTCTTGGTAAAAAAGTCGGAATGACTCAGCTTTTTACTGATAAAGGCGAATTAATTCCAGTAACAGTTATTCAAGCAACACCGAATGTTGTTATGCAACTTAAGACCAATGAAAATGATGGTTATGAAGCTGTTCAATTAGGCTTAGAAGACCGGCGTGAAATTTTAAGTAACAAACCGCAACAAGGCCATGCTAAAAAAGCCAACACAACTCCCAAGCATTATATCCGTGAATTTCGCGATGTAAATTTGGATGATTACAAAGTTGGCGATGAAGTTAAAGTTGACACATTTGTTAGTGGCGATGTGATTGATGTTACTGGTATTACTAAGGGACATGGTTTCCAAGGAAATATCAAACGTTTTGGTCAATCACGTGGACCAGAAACCCACGGTTCTCGGTATCACCGAATCCCTGGTTCAATGGGTTCAATCATTAATCGCGTCTTTAAGGGTAAGATGTTACCTGGACGGATGGGCGGTAACCAAGTTACAACACAAAATTTGGTAATTGCCAAAGTAGATGTTGAGAATAACTTATTAATGATCAAAGGTAACGTTCCTGGTGCTAATAAATCATTAGTTAAGATTCAATCAACTATTAAGGGAATTAAAGGCCAAAAGAATATTGGTGCTTTGATTTCTGATGAAGAAGCTACTTCTAACGAAGAATAATTGGAAAGGAAAGGAGGAAACTATTAATGGCACAAATTGATGTCTTTAAACAAACAGGCTCTAAAAATGGTTCTACAGATATTAAAGATGAAGTCTTTGGTATTGAACCTAATAATCATGTTTTAGCTGATGCTGTTATTATGCAACAAGCATCATTACGTCAAGGAAATCATGCCGTCAAGAACCGTTCTGCAGTTCGTGGTGGTGGTCGTAAACCTTGGCGTCAAAAAGGAACAGGCCGTGCTCGTCAAGGCTCTATCCGTTCCCCACAATGGCGTGGTGGTGGTGTTGTCTTTGGACCAACACCAAGATCATATGCTTATAAGTTGCCACGTAAAGTTGCACGTTTGGCAATTAAGTCGGCACTTTCACAAAAGGTTGCTGACCAAGAAATGATCGTTGTGGATTCTTTGAACTTTACTAAACCAAGTACCAAAGAATTTAAGAAAACTTTAGATCAATTAAATGCTCAAGGTCGGACATTAGTGATTGTTGAATCTGACAATGAAAATGCGATCTTATCTGCACGTAACATTGATAAAGTTAAAGTAATCAAGGCTGATGGAATTAACGTTTTGGATGTTTTAAATAACAACCAAATTGTTGTGACGCAATCAGCTTTATCAACAATTGAGGAGGCACTTGGATAATGGCAGCACAAGATATCATTTTACGTCCTGTAATTACAGAATCTTCCATGGCTGATATGGACGACAAAAAGTACGTTTTTGATGTTGCAGTTACTGCTAACAAAATTCAAGTACGTCAAGCCATTGAAGAAATCTTTGATGTAAAAGTTGCTCAAGTTAACATTATGAATGTAAAACCCAAGAAGAAACGCGTTGGTCGTTATCTTGGTAAAACTAATCGTCGGCGGAAAGCCATTGTTAAGTTGACTGCTGATTCTAAAGAAATTAAAATTTTTGAAAACAAGTAAAATAGGAGGTAATGAGCATGGGTATTATTAAATACAAACCGACAACTAATGGTCGCCGGAACATGACTGGCTCTGATTTTGCTGAAATCACGAAGACGAAGCCAGAAAAGACTTTATTAGAATCTCAAAGTCATACTGCTGGTCGTAACTCATACGGTCAAATTACCGTTCGTCATCGTGGCGGTGGTCATAAGCAAAAGTACCGTATTATTGACTTTAAACGGACCAAAGATGATGTAACAGCAACTGTTAAGGCTATTGAATACGATCCAAATCGTTCTGCCAACATTGCTTTATTACATTATGATGATGGTGTTAAATCCTATATTTTGGCACCTAAAGGTTTGGAAGTTGGTCAAAAGTTACAATCTGGTGCACAAGCTGATATCAAAGTTGGTAATGCACTACCATTAGCTAACATCCCAGTTGGTACAGTTATTCATAACATTGAATTAAAGCCTGGTAAGGGTGGACAATTAGTTCGTTCTGCAGGAACTTCAGCTCAAGTTTTGGGTCGTGATGGTAAATATACCTTAATTCGTTTAGCTTCTGGTGAAGTGCGGATGATCCTTTCTGCATGTCGGGCAACAATCGGGGCTGTTGGTAATGAACAACACGAATTGATTAATATCGGTAAAGCCGGTCGTAAACGTTGGATGGGTATTCGCCCAACAGTTCGTGGTTCTGTTATGAACCCTAACGATCACCCTCATGGTGGTGGTGAAGGTAAGGCTCCCGTTGGACATCCATCTCCTCTTTCTCCTTGGGGTAAGAAAACTCTTGGTAAGAAGACACGTTCTAAACGTGCACAATCTGAGAAGTTTATTGTACGTCACCGTAAGAATAAGAGAAAATAATTTAGTTTGATCACGATAACGTTAAGGGAGGTTGTCTAATGAGCCGTAGTTTAAAAAAAGGACCATTTGCGGATGCTCACTTGTTAAAAAAAGTTGAAGCTCAAGCAGATCAAGAAAAGAAGTCTGTTATTAAGACTTGGTCACGTCGTTCTACTATTTTTCCTAGTTTTGTAGGATATACAATCGCTGTTTACAATGGAAGAAAGCACGTCCCAGTTTATATTTCTGAAGACATGGTTGGTCATAAGCTTGGTGAATTCGTACCAACACGGACATTCCATGGTCATAGCAAAGATGACAAGAAAACTGGCGCATAGAAAGGAGAGGTTATACGATGGCAGAAGAACAAATTACTACTGCAACGGCAACCGCTAAAACAGTTCGCATCGCTCCAAGAAAAGCGCGCTTGGTTGTAGAGTTGATTAAAGGTAAAAGTGCTGCTGAAGCTTTGGCAATTTTACAATTCACTCCACGTGCAGGTTCACCAATTGTGGCTAAAGTATTAAAATCCGCAATTGCTAATGCTGAACATAACTATGATTTGGATGCTCAAAACTTAGTTGTTAGTGAAGCTTATGTAAATGAAGGACCAACTTTGAAACGATTCCGTCCACGGGCTAAAGGTTCCGCATCTCCAATTAACAAGCGGACTAGCCATATCACGGTTGTTGTTTCTGAAGTCGAATAATCCAATAAGGAGGAAAAAACGTGGGTCAAAAGATTAATCCAATTGGATTCCGTGTTGGTGTTATCCGTGACTGGGATTCAAGATGGTATGCTGATAAAAAAGACTTTTCTAAATACTTGCTTGAAGATTTAAAAATTCGTAAGTTTATTGAAAAGAAGTTAGCTAGTGCTTCAGTTTCACGTATTGAAATTGAACGTGCAGCAAAGAAAATCAATGTTTCCATTCATACTGCAAAACCAGGTATGGTTATTGGTAAAGGTGGATCCGAAGTTGAAAAACTTCGTAAAGAATTAAATGCTTTAACAGGCAAAAATATTCACATTAACATTGTGGAAATCAAAAAGCCTGATTTGGATGCCAAATTAGTTGGTGAAAGTATTGCTCGCCAATTGGAAGCACGTATTGCTTTTCGTCGGGCACAACGCCAAGCTACACAACGGACTCGTCGTGCTGGTGCTAAAGGTATCAAAACTCAAATTTCTGGTCGGTTAAATGGTGCTGATATGTCACGGACAGAATGGCATACAGAAGGAACTGTTCCTTTGCATACTTTACGAGCTGATATTGATTATGCTTGGGTTGAAGCATCAACCACCTATGGTAATTTGGGTGTTAAAACTTGGATTTATCGTGGCGAAATTTTACCAGATAAGCCAAGAACAAATAATCGTACTGATCATAATGGAGCGAAAGGAGGAAACTAATCGATGTTAGTACCTAAGCGTGTAAAACACCGTCGTGAATTTCGTGGTAAAATGCGTGGCGCTGCTAAAGGCGGTCGTGAGGTAACTTTTGGTGAATATGGCTTACAAGCCTTAGAATCACATTGGATTACTAACCGTCAAATTGAAGCAGCCCGTATTGCGATGACTCGTTACATGAAACGTGGCGGTAAAGTTTGGATTAAGATCTTCCCTCATAAATCATACACTGCAAAAGGTGTTGGTGTCCGGATGGGATCTGGTAAAGGTGCACCGGCTGGCTGGGTAGCAGTAGTAAAACGTGAAAAGATCATGTTTGAAATCGGTGGTGTTTCCGAAGAAGTTGCTCGTGAAGCTTTGCGGCTTGCATCTAACAAACTCCCAATTAAAACTAAGTTTGTTAAGCGTGAGGAAGTAGGTGGCGAATCTGATGAAAACTAGTGAAATTAGACAATTAACCACTGCGCAAATGCATGATAAAGAAAAGCAATATAAAGAAGAACTATTTAATTTGCATTTTCAACAAGCAACTGGTCAATTAGAAAACACAGCACGTCTTAAGCAAGTGCGTAAAAATATTGCGCGGATTAAGACAGTGTTACGTCAACAAGAATTAGAAGACAAGTAGGAAGGAGTGGAATTAATTGAGCGAAACAGAAAATTCTCGTAACCATCGTAAAGTTTATCAAGGACGTGTAGTTTCTGATAAAATGGATAAAACAATTACTGTCGTTGTGGAAACTTACAAAACCCACCCAGTCTATGGCAAACGGTTTAGATATTCTAAGAAATTCTATGCCCAAGACGACAATAATGAAGCAAAAGTTGGCGACGTTGTTCGTATCATGGAAACTCGTCCCTTGTCACGGTTGAAACGTTTCCGTTTATTAAACGTTGTAGAAAAAGCTGTTAAAATTTAATTTGATATTGAGATAAGTCCATGAGAGGAGGATCCTAATTTGATTCAACAAGAAACGCGGTTACGTGTTGCTGATAACTCTGGTGCACGTGAATTGCTAACTATTAAAGTGTTAGGCGGCTCTGGTCGCAAAGTTGCCGGTGTTGGTGACGTCATTGTTGCAACTGTTAAACAAGCAACACCAGGTGGCGTTGTCAAAAAAGGTGACGTAGTGAAGGCTGTTATTGTTCGAACAGTATCTAGTTCTCATCGTCCAGACGGTTCTTACATCAGTTTTGATGAAAATGCTGCTGTTATTATTAACGCTGATAAGACCCCTAAGGGAACTCGTATTTTTGGACCAGTTGCACGTGAGTTACGTGATAACAACTTTATGAAGATCGTTTCATTAGCTCCCGAAGTTTTGTAAAATCTGGAATTCATAAGGAGGTGCTTGACCAGTGTTTGTAAAAACCGGCGATAATGTCAAAGTCATTGCGGGAAAAGATAAAGGTAAGACTGGTACAGTCATTAAGGCTTTTCCTAAGACCAATAAGGTAACTGTTAAGGGAATCAATATGGTAAAGAAACATCAAAAACCATCTCAAACAGAACCTAACGGTGGAATCAAAGACGTTGAAGCTCCGCTTGATGCATCAAATGTTAAAGTTGTGACAGCAGCTCAAGAACCTGCTAAAAAGTCCGACAAAAAGAAAGATAAATAATTAAGGAAGGAGGATTTTGTCTAAGATGGAAAATGCTTTGCATAAAAAATATGTTGAAGAAATTACTCCTAGTTTAGTAAAGAAATTTAATTACAGTTCTGTTATGCAAGTCCCAAAGATTGATAAGATTGTCTTAAACATGGGTGTTGGTGACGCTGTTTCTAATTCTAAAAACTTGGATAATGCAGTTGAAGAATTAAGCTTAATTTCTGGACAAAAACCTTTAATTACTAAAGCTAAAAAATCCATTGCTGGTTTTCGTTTACGTGAAGGCATGGCAATTGGAGCTAAAGTTACTTTACGTGGTGAAAGAATGTACGACTTTTTAGATAAGTTGATTAATATTTCATTACCACGTGTGCGTGATTTCCATGGTATCAACGGTCGTTCATTTGACGGTCGTGGAAATTATACCTTAGGAATTAAGGAACAATTAATTTTCCCAGAAATTGACTATGATAAAGTTAGCAAAGTCCGCGGATTAGACGTTGTAATTGTTACAACAGCTCAATCTGATGAAGAAGCTAAAGAGTTATTAACGCAAATTGGAATGCCATTTGCAAAGTAGTAAATTAGGAGGTCAAACTATTGGCTAAGAAGTCACAAATTGTTCGGAATCATCGTCCAGCAAAGTTTTCATCACAAGCTTATACACGTTGCGAACGCTGTGGTCGTCCACATTCTGTATATCGTAAATTTAAGCTCTGCCGTATTTGCCTTCGTGAATTAGCTCATGATGGACAAATTCCAGGTATGCGTAAAGCTAGTTGGTAAAAAAATAAAACTTAGGAGGTCAGCACATGTCTATGACAGATCCAATTGCGGATTACTTAACACGGATTCGTAATGCGAACATGGTTCGTCATGCTTCAGTAGAAGTACCAGCTTCTAATATGAAGAAAAGTATTTCTGAAATTCTTAAACGTGAAGGTTTTATTCGCGATTATGAAGTAATTGATGATCATAAACAAGGTATTATCAAGGTTTACTTGAAATATAGTAAAGATAATGAACGCGTCATTACTGGCTTGAAGAAGATTTCAAAGCCAGGTTTACGTAGCTACGTTAAAGCTGATGCAGTTCCCAAGGTTCTTAATGGTTTAGGTATAGCTATTCTTTCAACATCTGAAGGAGTTATCACAGACAAAGAAGCTCGGGCTAAAGACATCGGCGGCGAAGTTATTGCCTACGTTTGGTAAAATCAATAACAAGGAGGTGCGCTTAGCGTGAGTCGTATTGGAAATAAAGTAATTGATCTTCCAGAAGGCGTAACAGTAGCAATTGATAATGATCAAAATGCTATTACTGTTAAGGGACCTAAGGGTGAATTAACTCGTGATATTAGCCCGAAGATTACAGTTACACAAACAGACAATCAATTAAAGTTTGAACGTCACAATGAAAGTGACAAAGCTATTCACGGAACAACTAGAGCTAATGTGAATAACATGGTACTCGGTGTTACAGACGGATTCCAAAAGAATTTGGAATTGGTTGGTGTTGGTTATCGTGCTCAAAAGAAGGGTAATGACTTAGTTTTAAATGTTGGTTATTCCAACCCCGTTGAAATGACAACACCTGAAGGTTTAACAATCGATGTTCCGTCAAATACTCAAATCAATGTTAGTGGTATAAGTAAACAAAAAGTTGGTCAATTTGCGGCTGAAATTCGTGATGTTCGTCCACCTGAACCATATAAAGGTAAAGGTATTAAATATGCTGATGAACATATTCGTCGTAAAGAAGGTAAGACTGGTAAATAGTTAACCAGTTTATTCTGAATAATTTATGAGGTGAAAATTGTGATTACTAAACCAGATAAAAACAAGACTCGCGCTAAGCGTCATCGTCGAGTTCGTGCTAAAATCTCTGGTACTGCTGAGCGCCCACGCTTAAACGTTTTTCGTTCCAATAAAAACATCTACGCTCAATTAATTGATGACGTAGCGGGTGTAACGCTAGCAAGTGCCTCAACTTTAGACTCTGAAGTAGCAGCAGCTAACAAAACCGAACAAGCAAGTGCTGTTGGTAAATTA
The DNA here is from genome assembly GCF_058107155.1 of Bombilactobacillus sp. ESL1187. NCBI lineage: Bacteria > Bacillati > Bacillota > Bacilli > Lactobacillales > Lactobacillaceae > Bombilactobacillus > Bombilactobacillus sp. ESL1187. Next base: position 454,069 of record NZ_JBYLTZ010000001.1, on the reverse strand, counting down.
ATTGCTGAACGTGCTGTCAAAGCTGGTAAGTCAGATGTTGTCTTTGATCGTGGCGGTTACTTATACCAAGGTCGGGTTCAAGCATTGGCTGAAGCCGCACGTGAAAATGGTTTAAAATTTTAGAAAGGAGGAATAAGATTTATGGCTTTTGTTGATCCATCTCAATTAGAATTAGAAGATCGCTTAGTTTCTATCAATCGGATTACTAAAGTTGTTAAGGGTGGTCGTCGTTTACGGTTTGCTGCAATTGTTGTGGTTGGCGATAAGAATGGTCACGTTGGCTTAGGAACAGGTAAAGCTCAAGAAGTTCCAGAAGCTATTCGTAAGGCTGTTGACGATGCACGTAAAAACTTGGTAGAAGTACCAAAAGTTGGAACAACCATTCCTCATGAAATCATCGGTGAATTTGGCGCTGGTCGAGTTCTCTTGAAGCCAGCTGTTGCTGGTTCTGGAATTGCTGCTGGTGGTTCTGTTCGTGCCGTTATGGAATTGGCTGGTATCGATGATATTACTAGTAAGTCACTGGGTCGTAACACACCAATTAATATGATTCGTGCTACGATGGATGCCCTAAAGAAGTTGAAGACTGCGCAAGAAGTTGCTAATTTACGTGGTATTTCAACTGAAGAATTACAAGGTTAGGAGAGCACACAATGGCTAATAAAATTAAAATTACTTTGAAGCGTAGTGTGGCACATCGGATTCCAGAACAACGTAAAGTTGTTAAAGAATTGGGCCTTGGACGCATTAACAGTTCAGTAATCAAGCCTGATAATGCTGCAATGCGCGGAGCAGTTTTAAAGATTGCTCATTTAGTTGAAGTTGAAGAAGCTTAATCATTAAATTTTAAGGAGGTGCCTTAATCGTGAAGTTACATGAAATACAAACGAGTGCAGGTTCACGTCATACACGCAAGCGTGTAGGTCGCGGAACTTCTTCGGGTTTTGGAAAAACTTCCGGACGCGGACAAAAAGGTCAATTAGCACGTAGTGGTGGTAAGACTCGTCTAGGTTTTGAAGGTGGTCAAATGCCTTTATTCCGGCGGATGCCTAAGCGTGGTTTTAATAATATTAATCGTAAAGAATATGCGGTTGTTAATTTAGATCAATTGAACCAATTTCGTGCTGGTAGTGTTGTAGATGCACAAGCTTTGAAAAAAGCTGGAATCATCAAGAAAGAATTAGCTGGCGTTAAATTATTAGCTAATGGTGAATTAACTAAGAAATTAACCATTAAAGTCAATAAAGTATCTAAAGCTGCTAAAGAAGCGGTTGAAGCAGCAGGTGGTTCAATCGAGGTGATTTAATGCTAGGAACACTTAAGAATGCTCTTAAAGTTAAAGAAATTCGTAAAAAGATTTTTTTCACATTGTTTATTTTGGCAGTGTATCGTTTGGGAGCACAAATTACAGTTCCAGGTATTAACGCTGCAGCAATGGAAAAGGTTGGTTCTACCGGATTAATTCCTTTGCTGGATACAGTTAGTGGCGGTGGTTTATCTAACTATTCGATTTTCTCGTTAGGTGTTTCGCCTTATATTACTGCCCAAATTGTAATTCAGCTGTTGCAAATGGATATTGTTCCTAAGTTTGTTGAATGGAGTAAGCAAGGTGAAGTTGGTCGACGTAAATTAAATCAAGTAACTCGTTATTTGACGATTTTCTTAGCCTTTGTACAATCAGTCGGAATAACCGCTGGTTTTAATGCTTTGAGTTCAATGAAGGGTTTGAAGTTAGTTCCTAAACCTGATTGGCAAACCTTTGTAGTTTTAGGGGTTGTCATGACAGGTGGTTCAATGCTTTTAACTTGGATGGGTGAGCAAATTACTGATAAGGGTATTGGTAATGGTGTTTCCATGATTATCTTTGCTGGTATTGTTGCTCGCTTGCCACACGGAACTTATCAATTAGTAAAGGATAAAATTATTAGTTCGACTGGTTCGGATCTTTGGTTGAACATTTTATTCTTAGTTTTGATTTTAGTTGCTGTTTTGTTAGTAACACAGTTTACAACTTATGTTCAACAAGCTAATCGTAAAGTGCCGATTCAATATACTCGGCGAGCAATTAGTGGTGGTTCTGAAAGTTATTTACCATTGAAAGTTAATGTAGCGGGAGTTATCCCAGTTATTTTTGCTAGTTCACTAATTGTTACTCCGTCGACGATTTTGATGGCCTTTCAAAATTCTCATGGCGGTGATACTTGGTATCAAGTCTTACAAAATATTTTTAGCTTACAAACAACAACCGGTTCTATTGTGTATACTGTATTAATTGTTCTATTTACTTTCTTCTACGCCTTTGTTCAGGTTAACCCTGAAAAATTAGCGGAGAACTTGCAAAAGCAAGGAGCTTATATTCCGGGTATTTGGCCAGGAAATGCGACAATTAAATATATTTCTGGTTTATTAATGCGTCTATCAACTGTTGGTTCTGTCTTTTTAGGTTTAATTGCTTTACTACCTCAGTTAGCAACTAATTTGTTTGGCCTACCACAATCGATTGGTTTAGGTGGAACAAGTTTGTTAATTGTTGTTGGGGTAGCGATTGAAGCTAATCGGCAATTAGAAGGATTGTTGATGAAGCGTGAATATGTTGGTTTTATTCGTTAAAAGCTTGGAGGAAGTTTGATGAATTTAATGTTAATGGGTTTACCAGGGGCTGGTAAAGGAACACAAGCTGAAAAAATTGTTGATCAATATCATGTCATTCATATTTCAACTGGTGATATGTTTCGCGAGGCTATGGCTCAAGAAACACCAGTGGGTTTGAAAGCTAAGTCTTATATTGATCAGGGAAATTTAGTTCCTGATAGTGTTACTAATGAAATTGTTAAGGAACGTTTAGCTCAAAGTGATGTCTTTCAAGCTGGTTATATGCTAGACGGTTTTCCAAGAAATTTGGATCAAGCGAAAGCTTTAGATCAGATTGATGATGAATTAAGTTTAAAACTGGATGCCGTGATTGATATTGATGTGCCAACTGATTTGTTGGTTGATCGTTTATCAGGACGCTTTATCTGCCGGGATTGTGGTTCCACTTATCATAAGTTATATAATCCACCGAAAGTTGATGGAACTTGTGACCGTTGTGGTGGTCATGATTTTTATCAGCGTGATGATGATAAGCCTGAAACGGTTAAAAATCGTTTGGATGTTAATATTAAAATGAATACACCGTTAATTGATTATTATCAAAATGCAGGTATCTTGCATAAAGTTAATGGTGCGCAAGAAATTGATCAAGTTTTTGCAGAAATTGATCAAGTTTTAAAACAGATTAATTAATTGGTGGCAATCACTTCATTTATATGGTACACTAAGCGCGTGTATCGTCTAGTGAGTGCCAAGCTCTCACTATTTTTGTGTTTAAAAGAAACGAGGAGGATACTTTTTTGGCTAAAGATGACGTAATCGAAGTTGAAGGAACTATTTCCGATACTTTGCCAAATGCAATGTTCAAAGTTAAGTTGGAAAATGGTGCTACTGTGTTGGCTCATGTTTCTGGTAAAATTCGGATGCATTATATTCGGATTTTACCTGGTGATAAAGTTACGGTTGAACTTTCACCTTATGATTTAACTAAGGGACGTATTACCTATCGTTTCCGGTAAATAGTGTGAGTCAAAGTTGTCCGTCAGTTCAGATGGGAGGATTTAGTTTATGAAAGTTAGACCATCAGTGAAACCAATGTGTGAGCATTGTAAAGTGATTAAGCGGAAGGGTCGCGTCATGATTATTTGTTCTGCTGACCCAAAGCATAAACAAAGACAAGGTTAAAAAGGAGGTTAACAACATATGGCACGTATTGCAGGTATTGACTTACCACGTGATAAACGTATTGTTGTCGCATTAACCTACATCTATGGGATCGGTAATACAACCGCTCAAAAGGTGTTGGCTGCTGCCGGTGTTTCTGAAGATATCAGAACACGTGATTTGACTCCTGAACAAGAGGAAAAAATCCGTGCGCAAGTAGATGGCATTAAAGTTGAAGGTGACTTACGTCGTGAAGTCAGCATGAACATTAAACGTCTACAAGAAATTGGTTCTTATCGTGGTATGCGTCATCGTCGTGGTTTGCCCGTTCGTGGTCAAAACACGAAAAATAATGCTCGGACTCGTAAGGGCAAAAAGATGGCTATTGCTGGCAAGAAAAAATAATAATAAAGGAGGTAATGATTAATGGCAAACAAGAAAGCAAAGACTTCACGTAAGCGTCGTGTAAAGAAAAATATTGAATCTGGTGTAGCACATATCCATTCAACATTTAATAATACGATCGTGATGATTACCGATACTCATGGTAATGCTGTTTCTTGGTCTTCTGCAGGTGCATTAGGATTTAAGGGTAGTCGTAAATCAACACCATTTGCTGCGCAAATGGCTGGTGAAGCTGCTGCTAAAGAATCCATGGAACATGGTATGAAATCAGTTGAAGTAGCTGTTAAAGGTCCTGGTTCTGGTCGTGAAGCTGCGATTCGCTCATTACAGACTACCGGTCTAGAAGTGACTGCAATTCGTGATGTCACACCAGTTCCTCACAACGGTTCACGTCCACCAAAACGCCGTCGTGTTTAGTTTTGACCCAAGCATTAGTGTTAAACTTTTGTTGTTAAACAGTGTTGTGAAAGGGGCAAAACATAAATAATGATTGAATTTGAAAAACCTGTTATCACAAAAATTGATGAAACAGATAATTACGGTAAATATGTAATTGAGCCATTGGAACGCGGTTATGGGACTACATTAGGTAATTCTTTACGGCGAGTTTTATTGGCTTCTTTACCAGGAACAGCAGTTTCTGACATTCAAATTGATGGAGTTTTACATGAATTTTCAACAATTGATGGTGTCTTAGAAGATGTAACTGAGATTGTTTTAAATATCAAAAAATTGTCTTTAAAATTACATTCCGACGAGAAAAAAGTTGAAATTAATGTTGAAGGCCCCAAACAAGTTACGGCTGCTGACATTGAAACGGATGCTGATTTAGAAATTTTGGATCCTGATCAATATATCTGTACCGTAGCTGAAGGTGGACAGTTGCACATGCAATTGTCTGTTAAAACTGGTCGCGGTTATATTCCGGCAGATCAAAATAAAACTGATGAAACACCAATTGGCGTTTTACCTGTGGATTCGATTTTTACCCCTGTTTCTCGGGTTAATTATCAAGTAGAGCATACTCGTGTGGGTAAGCGGAATGATTTTGATAAGTTAACTTTGGATATTTGGACTAATGGTTCAATTGGTCCGCGGGAATCAATTAGCTTAGCTGCTAAAGTTTTGACAGAGCACTTGAGCGTTTTTGTTGAATTAACCGATGAAGCTAAAGACGCTGAGATGATGGTTGAAAAGGAAGAAACTCGTAAAGAGAAGAAACTTGAAATGACCATCGAAGAACTTGATCTTTCAGTTCGTTCATACAATTGTTTGAAGCGGGCGGGGATTAATACTGTCCAAGAATTAACCGATAAATCTGAATCAGATATGATGAAAGTGCGCAATTTAGGGCGTAAGTCTCTAGAAGAAGTTAAAGAGAAGTTGGCCAATTTAGGATTGTCACTGCGTCTAGATGATTAAGATGAAAAGGAGGTAAACAGATGAGTTATCGTAAATTAGGTCGAGCATCAGATAAACGTAAGGCAATGTTACGTGATTTAACAACAGATTTGTTTATTAACGAACATATTGTTACTACTGAAGCACGCGCTAAGGAAGTTAGAAAAACAGCTGAAAAGATGATTACGTTAGCTAAACGTGGCGATTTACATTCTCGGCGTTTGGCAGCTAGTTATTTGCGTAACGAAGTAGCAAGTATTACTGAAGAAGAAGATGCAGTAGTTATTCAATCAACTTTGCAAAAATTATTTAGTGATATTGCTCCACGTTATCAAGATCGTCAAGGCGGCTATACTCGTATTTTAAAGACTGCCCCTCGTCGTGGTGATGCAGCACCCATGGCAATTATTGAATTAGTTTAATTTATAGATTTTTTTAAATAGCTATTTAAATGATCATTCTTTCGATTAGTAGTGAGCGTAATGATGTTGGTGAAAGCTAAGTCTAGCTCTAATGCTTTAGCGCTACTTTTCGGGAATGATTTTTTTGTGGTTTTGATTATATTTAAGAAAGTCTATGGTATGATATTGATTAAAAGCACTATTGAGATGAGGTGACAGCATGGAAAATATTATTCAATTAGACCATGTCACGTACACTTATGAAGAAGCAGTAACACCAGCATTGGATCAGGTTAGTTTACAAGTTAAACCCAAGCAATGGGTCGCTATTATTGGTCGTAATGGTAGTGGTAAAAGTACCTTGGCCCGAATTTTAAATGGATTATTACAACCACAATCAGGACAAGTTAAGGTTGCTGGGCAAGTATTATCCGATGAAACACTTTGGACGATTCGGGAACAGTTGAGGATTATTTTTCAAAATCCAGATCATCAGTTTGTGGGTGCTACCGTTGAAGATGATGTCGCTTTTGGCCTAGAGAATCAGGGTATGCCCCGAGAACAGATGGTCCAACGAGTGGCTTGGGCTTTAGAGCGTGTACAAATGATAGATTATGCGCAAAAGTCGCCACAGTTACTGTCTGGTGGTCAAAAGCAACGAGTTGCAATTGCTGGTATTATTGCATTAAAACCTAAAATTATTGTGATGGATGAGGCCACGAGTATGTTGGATCCGCAAGGTCGTCGCGATATTATTCAATTAATTAAAGCTTTACAACAGGAATTAGGCATGACAGTTTTATCAATTACCCATGATCTAACAGAAATCGTTCAAGCAGATCAGGTAGTGGTTTTAAAAGCGGGGCATGTTTTAAAAACAGGTGCTGTGAAAGATATTTTTCAAAATCCGCGACAACTAACCGATTTTGGTTTGCAACCACCGTTTACGCAAAGCTTGCAATTATTATTACAGGAACAAAAAATTGCAATTGATAATCAATATTTAACAAAGCAGGAATTGGTTGAAAAATTATGGCAATTACATTTGAACAGGTAACACATACTTATCAAGCTGATGGACCATTGGCGTATACTGGCTTAAAGGACGTCAGCTTTGAAATTGCTGATGGCAGTTTTACCTCGATTATTGGTCAGACTGGCAGTGGAAAGTCAACTTTAGTGCAGCATATGAATGCGCTCTTAAAGCCGACCAGTGGCACGGTAACAATTGGTCAGCACAAAATTACTGCAGAGACAAAAAATAAGCATTTAAAGCCGTTGCGTCAGCAAGTAGGGATGGTTTTTCAATTTCCAGAACAGCAGTTATTTGCAGAAACGATCCAAGAAGATATTAGTTTTGGTCCGAAAAACTTTGGTGTAGATGCGAGTGAAGCTAATAACTTAGCTTTAAAAATGTTAGATTTGGTTGGCTTACCACAAAGTTTAGCTGATAAGTCACCCTTTGATTTATCTGGTGGGCAAATGCGGCGGGTGGCCATTGCGGGTGTTTTAGCATCGCAGCCACAAGTATTGATTTTGGATGAACCAACAGCAGGTTTAGATCCCCAAGGACATCAGGAATTAATGCAGTTATTTGCCCAATTGAATCAAACTGGCACTACGATTGTGTTGATTTCTCATCAAATGGAAGATGTGGCATTATACAGTGACCAAGTTTTAGTGATGGACCATGCACAATTGGTTCGTGCTGCTAGTCCACAAGTGATTTTTAATGATCAAGAATTTTTAACTCAGCATCATTTATTACAACCAGAAAGTACGCAATTTGCACAAAAGTTGCTACAAAGGGGCTTTAAATTTGCATCATTGCCGATTACGATGCCAGAGCTAGTCGCACAGTTAGTTCCACAATTGAGAGGAGAGAACGATGGGTAAAATTATTATTGGGCGTTATTTACCTGGCAATTCATTCATTCATCAGTTGGATCCGCGAGCTAAATTTACGGCCACTTTTTTATTTGTTATTATTGTCTTTTTAGCTAATAATTGGTTAACCTACGCCACTTTGTTGGCATTTGTTATTGGGGCGGTTTATTTGTCGCAAATCTCGCTGAGTTTCTTTTTGCGTGGTATTCGCCCGATGTTAATTCTTATTTTATTTACGGTTGCTTTGCAAGTCTTTTTGACACCTGGGGGGCATCCTTTTTGGCACTGGGGCTTTTTATCATTATCAATTTTGAGTTTGACTAATGGAGCATACATTTTTTTTCGCTTTATTTTAATTATTTTCATTTCAACTTTATTAACAATTACCACTACTCCGTTACAAATGTCTGACGCGATTGAATCATTATTAAAACCGTTGCGATATGTTCATTTTCCGGTTGACGAAGTAGCTTTGATGTTGTCAATTGCTTTACAATTTATTCCTTTGTTATCTGATGAAACTACTAAGATTATGAATGCTCAGCGGGCGCGGGGCGTGGACTTTGGCGAAGGAAATATTATTAAACAAATCAAAGCGATTGTTCCGATTTTAATTCCGTTATTTGTTAGTAGTTTTAATATTGCTTATGACTTGTCAGTGGCGATGGAATCACGGGGCTATCAAGGTAGTGCTGGTAGAAGTAAATATCGTCAGTTGCACTGGCAAAAAAAAGATACCATCATGTTAATGACATTTGGATTACTGACAATTTTACTTTTAATTTTACGGAGTTATTAAATGACGACTTATAAAATGACTGTGGCGTATGATGGCACTAAATATCATGGCTTTCAAAAACAGCCACAATTAGCAACAATTCAAGGTACTATTGAACAGGCTTTAGCTAAGATGACGAAGGGTCAATTAGTTGAAATAATTGGTTCGGGACGCACGGATGCAGGAGTGCACGCTTTAGGACAAGTTATTTCGTTTAATTACCCGGGAAATATTCCAGCGGAGCAAATGTTAAAGGCGTTAAATAGTCTCATGCCGCTAGATATCCTCTTTACAAATTCCCAAATTGTCCCGGAAAATTTTAATGCCCGTTTTGATACGGTTAGTAAGATATATGAATATCGGGTGGCTTTGGGGCGTTATACGGATCCTTTTTTACGATTATATACGGGTCATTACCCTTATCCACTGGAAGTTTCACGCTTACAGATAGCGCTACAAGATATTGTTGGTGTTCATGATTTTACTAGCTTTGCTGCCAGTGGTGGCGTTATTAAAAATAAAGTACGCGAAATTTATCAAGCCCAGCTCGATTTAAGTGACTATCCACGACAATTGAAATTTATTTTTCACGGTAATGGTTTTTTGTATAATATGGTGCGCATTATGGTCGCAACACTTTTGGAAATTGGTAACGGTCGGCGTGATGTGCACGATTTTTTGCGATTATATGAAGTCAAAGATCGACAACAGGCCCGGGTAACAGCGCCTGCTAGTGGTTTATTTTTAAAGCAAGTGTTCTATTAAGTTAAAACGTGAGTGTTGAAAACAACAGTGACTTATCATTGACTTCAATAAAATTAACGATTATACTGATAAATGGTATTGTTTACCCCACGATGAGCCCCGGAAACTTATTGAGTGTGTGAACAAACACAGATATTGGAGGAAAACAAATGCGTACAACACCATTAGCTAAACCAAGCGAAGTTGAACGTAAATGGTATCTGATTGATGCAACTGATGTCGTCTTAGGTCGTTTATCATCAGCTGTCGCTACAATTTTACGTGGCAAGAATAAACCAACATTTACCCCGAACGTTGATACTGGTGATAATGTAATTATTATTAACGCCGACAAAGTGAAGTTGACCGGCAAGAAAGCTACTAAGAAGATGTACTATCATCATAGTAATCATCCTGGTGGGTTGAAGACTACTTCTGCAGGTAAAATGTTGGCTGAAAAGCCTGAACGGTTGATTGAAACTTCAGTTCGCGGCATGTTGCCAAAGAATTCCCTTGGTCGTCAACAATTTAAGAAGCTTTATGTCTATGCAGGTTCAGAACATAAACATGCAGCTCAACAACCTGAAGTTTTAGATGTTAATAAGTTGATTTAAGGAGGAGAATAATTTGGCACAAGTATCTTATGCTGGAACTGGACGTCGTAAAGACTCAGTTGCTCGTGTACGCTTGGTCCCTGGTAAGGGTCAAGTAACAATTAATAAACGTGCTGCAGAAGATTACATTCCTTCTGCAAGTTTGATCAAAGATTTAAAACAACCATTGGATATCACTGAAACTGCTGATAGTTATGATGTCTTGGTTAATGTTCATGGAGGCGGTTTTTCTGGTCAAGCTGGTGCAATCCGTCATGGAATTGCGCGGGCTTTATTGGAAGTAGATCCTGATTTTCGGGCACCTTTGAAACGTGCAGGCATGTTAACTCGTGATCCACGAATGAAAGAACGTAAGAAGCCAGGTTTGAAGAAGGCTCGTAAGGCTTCACAATTTTCCAAACGTTAAGATATTTCTACTAACACTTTCGATTACGAAAGTGTTTTTTATTTGTTCAATTAAATATTAGGTAGCTAGTTGCTAGTTTTAATAGCTATTGATTAGTTGAGTTTCAGTGAGCATTAAAAGAACACCTAAAGTAGAATTATGCCAATAAAAAAGAAGTATATTATCATCTTTCCATAAAGAGAAAAGATCAATCTTATTTTACTTAGATAATTAGACACAAAAAGGCCCCCGAAGTTGTGCTAACTTCGGAGGCCACATTATAAATTCAATCATTTATCAGCATGATCAATTTGAAATTGCTGTTGTGTTATAACTTAAACGGTTGCGTTGTAGCAATAGGCTGTTTAGTTTTTAAGTTCATAAAGAACATGGAAATTTGATCCTTAGTGTTATTCACGGAATAAAGCATTGCTGCTTGGGCTTTTTGACCGGCAGCCACTGCTTGTTGAGCGGTATTCAAACGATCTTTCATATCTTGGTTATCACCAATATCGTTATTAGCATTTAAAATTTGATTATCCTGTTTTAATTGCAAATCTTGACTAACAATATCTGCTGGTTTCAAATCTTGTTTAGAATTATTAGTAATTGTGTATTCAATATATAAAGCTGGTTTATTATTAGCGTCAGAAATCAATTTAACGCCGTCAGCCGAATTATTCAGCTCTAATGTAAAATCATCAGTCTCATATTTCATATTGTCATAGGAACCCGGATTTTTCCATTGGCGTTCATTAGCTTCACTATGTTGGACATCTTTGGCTGCAGTATCTTTCTTTAAAGCGGGCGTGACTTTCGTAGTCTTCGGGTGCTTCTTTAACGGTAGTTGCTTAGAAGTTGTCTGTTCACTTTTAGGATGATCAGTGGTTTTCGGTGCTTGTTTAGTCGGATGTAAAAGTAAGAAAACTAGTAAGATTGCAGCTACTACAATAATGAGCACTGCAATAATCCAAAAAATTGGTTGTTTATACCAAGCCTTATTATGTTTGCCATGATTATTGCTATCATTACTTGGTTGGGGATTAGTCGGTGGCATTTGATAATTTGGTGTTTGATTATGCGGATAATCCGGTTTGGGGGGGAGATTAGTGTTTAAAGGAGCTTTTGGTTGTTCAGAAAAATTAGGCGCCACAGGCTCAGGTGCTCTGGGAGCGCTGGGTTGTTGTGGCACGGGATTGTTATTAGTTAAATTGTTGTTTTGATTGGTTTTAAATTGATGTTTCGATCTTTGTTTCGGCATATACATCAGCCTCCTCTACAACATCTTATACAATCTGGCCCTCAAATTAAACTATTCTGATGAAAACTCAACTAAATCTTAAAAAATAAACGTTTGGTAAGGAAAAATTTTTTTCAATTAGGCGCCAATAATCAGAAAAATACAGCAAGCCCCTTGAATTTTTGAACCAAAAATGATATAACATTCTGGTTGCTAAAAGAGTGAGGGTTCTGATGGAGGAATGATTATGTTTGTTTTCAATCGTCAGGTATGTGATTACGAAGTAGTTTGTGTGTTTAATACAGTTAATGGTGAGCGCGTGGTTGCTAAAAGAGTTTGTCATAATGTATCACGGCGGGAAGCTATTCAACGAATGAAAAATTGGGTACAAACGAATTATTCTGACAATCTGGACGTCCACCAACCCATTAAGGTTAATGTGAAAGTTAATCATTAATTACAGTTTTGACAACTGAATTTAGTCATTGGGTACCAACTAGTCTAACTTCTTCAGACCAAATTTCTGATTTTTGAAGTAAAAAGTTTAAAGCAATTTACCGAGAGCGGTATTGAGCAATTAAAATTATGTAGTCAAGATTGAAGCAATAGTTAGCGTCAATCTTTTTTTGTACATTGGAATAAGTTATAGAATTCGGATTGAACATTTTGGTCATTTAACTTAAAATAAAGTTCAAAGGAGTAATATTAAATGACTGAAAAGCATAAGGAAATGTCGACTGTGAAATTTTCGCTAGTAACGCTTTTAAATGCCACAATTACGGGAGCTGAGTTAGTTGGCGGTTTAGTTGCGGGCAGTTTAGGGTTGGTATCTGATGGTTTTCATAATATGGAAGATACTTTGTCAGTCGTTTTGTCATTTATTGCTCATTTAATTGGTAAAAAGGCTAATGATGAACGGCAGACTTTTGGTTATCAGCGCGCTGAAATCTTAGCCGCTTTTGTCAATTCAGCTATTTTAATTGCAATTACAATTTTTTTAGCAGTGGAAGGTCTAAAGCGGCTCTTTCATCCACAAAAAGTTAATGGTCATCTGATGTTAATTGTAGCGGTGATTGGTTTTGTAGCTAATCTGATTTCCGCTCTGATCATGATGCAGGGTTCACAACATAATTTAAATATTAAAGCAACTTTTTTACATATGGCGGCGGATGCCTTGTCATCTTTTGGCGTCATCTTAGCCGCAATCCTGGTGCAACTGTTTAATTGGTATTGGGCGGATCCCGTAATTACGTTAATCACTGCCGTTTGGATTTTAAAAGAATCACTGGAAGTGGTTAAACAAACGGTCGCAATTTTGATGGAAGCTAGTCCGCAAATCGATTTACAAGCAGTTTGTCAACAGATTCAAGCCTTGCCTGAGGTGGTGCGGGTACATCATGTGCATGTTTGGCGCATTGATGAACAATTGATTGCTTTTGATGCACATATTAATGTTCAGGAGGATGAACCGACTTCCCAGTTAGAACAACTCTACCAAAAAATTGCTCAAATTCTCAAAGAGTACGGCATAGAACACGTCACACTACAACCAGAATTTAAGCATGGTTTACAGGAGCAAATAGTCCATCAAAAACAGCATGATTAATAGAATTTGATGCGATTTAAGGGCCAATAACGAACTTTGACAACCCCTAAAATTTGGTCTTTTTTGACGGGGCCAAAACTACGACTATCAGCCGACTTGCGGCGGTTATCGCCCATTACAAAATAATTATCTGCGGGAACATGAGAAATACCAAACAGATTTTTTAATTTAAAATTCTTGGTGAGTAACTTTCCCGGAGCTAATTTGGCTTTGTAAGGATCGAGGTAAGGTTCGTTAATAGCTTGGTGATTGATGTAAGTGGTATCGTTTTTAGAAGTGATTTGATCATGCGGAATGCCAATCACCCGCTTGACAAAAAGTTTGTTCTCAGTGGATCCGGGGGGATCTAATAAGACGATATCACCGCGGTGAATCTGAGCATTGGGTTTAACTAAAACGCGGTCGTTAGCGTAAAAGTTGGGCTGCATGGATTGACCATGTACGGTGCCATTAATCCAAACAACATTAAATAAAAGATAAGAAAATAAAGCGACAGTAATGATAAAGCCGCCTAAAATGATGATAAATAAGTGATTTTTGTGCCAAAATTGTTTCCAATCCCAGTGAAGCTGTATCTTCATACGGAAGCCGCCTTTATTTTTTAATTCCCACCGTGTCAATCTCTTCTGAAAATCTGAAGGGATCATGCTAACATAGAATAGATAGGCTAAGTAAGATAGTGAGATGAAGTTATGTTATTGCATAGTATTAGTGGTGTGTTAATCATTTTAGGAATGATTGTAGTTGGCTATTGGTTGACAGTCAGACAATGGTTTGATGAAAATTTTAGTCAGATTGTTTCTAAATTAGTAACGCAGATAGCCTTACCGTGTTACATGATTAATACTATCACGTCTAAGTTTTCTAGAGGAGAACTTTTTCGGATTTTTCCTGATTTAAAATTTCCAATTTTATCAATGATGTTATTATTCATAATTTCCTGGGTGATGCAGTCTGTTTTACGGATTGATTCCAAACATCGAGGTTTGTTTAAATCTATGTTTTCCAATTCGAATACGGTCTTTGTGGGTTTACCAGTGAACATGGCGCTGTTTGGTAAAGCCAGTTTGCCATATGTTTTAATTTATTACATGGCTAATACGACGTTTTTTTGGACGTTAGGCGTGTATCTGATTCGCTTGGATGGTTCGAATAATGAAAAACTAAAATGGTCAGAGATGCTCAAAAAGATTTTTTCGCCACCATTACTTGGTTTTTTAATTGGCGTGATTTTGGTTTTATGTCATATTTCAGTGCCTACTTTTTTGAATTCAGATTTTAAATATATTGGTAATTTAACTATTCCGCTCTCTATGTTTTTTATTGGGATGAAATTAGCCCAAGTGGGCTTAAAGAATATTCGCTTAAGTAAAGATATGTTGGGTATTTTTTTAGGACGGTTTATCTTAGCACCAGCCTTAATGTTTATCTTAGTTAAGTCGGCATCCGTCCCAGTTTTAATGAAACAAGTTTTTGTTTTACAAGCAGCGATGCCAGTGATGACGAATGCCCCGGTAGTAGCGAAGTTGTACGGTGCGGATTCCGATTATGCAGCTGTGATGGTTACTGCGACTACGATTTTTAGTTTGGTGATGGTGCCCATTTTAATGAATGTAGTGACAATTAGTTTTTGATAGAGGAAGATTAATGGTTAAGTTGATTTTAGTGCGGCACGGACAAAGCGTGGCTAATGAACATAATGAGTATACAGGTTGGTCAGATGTGAATTTGACCGCAAAGGGAAGGCAGCAAGCACAACATGCTGGTCAATTATTAAAGCAACATCAATTGACTTTTGCCCAAGTACACACTTCAGTCTTAAAACGAGCGATTTTGACAGCTTATCTAATTCAGGAGCAGTGTGCAGCATTAGCGACCCCGATTAATAAATCTTGGCGCTTAAATGAACGTCATTATGGCGCGCTACGCGGGTTGAATAAAGATTTTACCCGGCAAAAGTTTGGTGCGCAACAGGTAGCCTTATGGCGGCGGAGCTTTGATAGTGTGCCGCCGTTGTTACCAGCGGTAGATACTAGTCAGCGTGTGTATCAAGGGTGGCCGCAAGACATTTTGCCGCGCGCGGAAAGCTTAAAAATGGCCCTAGAACGGACGGTACCATATTTTCAAGAGGTGATTGGTCCTAAATTAAAAGCGGGGCATAATCAATTGATTGTTGCGCATGGCAGTACATTACGAGCATTAATCAAATATTTGGAACAGATTTCTGACCAGGCAATTGATGGCGTCGAAGTGGGAAATTGTGAACCTATTGTTTACCAATTAGACGCTCAATTACAGATTATAAGTAAAGTAGTTTTAACAAAGTAACACTCTTAATTAGGTTATTGCATAAAAAATAGAGGTTAATGATCATTCCACCCCACCCAGCAGGTTCGTTGTGTTAATGATCTTAACCTCTATTTTTATGATTCCAATTAATTAGTATTCATCTTCATCGTCGTCTTCATCATCCAGCTCTTCCGAATTATATTTAATCTTGGGATCACGTTGAATGAGCTGTAACCGGTCAGATCGCACCTGACCCAAGGTTAAAGGAACATATTCTGTGACCACATCGGAGTAGGATAAGCCGTACCAAATTGCCGGCGTCACGGTATACTTTTGAAGCCAGAGACGACTTTGGATTAAATTCTTTTTCCAATTGTTTAGTTGCGTATCTGGTGATAAAACCTCGCGAATCAAAACGAAGGAAAAATCCCCCACACTACGATCCGGAATCGTAGTATAACGTTGTGGTTGACGCGGAAGTTCTTTTTTAATCATCATTTCGTTCACGATTTGGCGCAAGAAGAAATTAACTTTTTGTTCCATACGAAAACCTAAATATAACTGTACATTGACCATATAATCAGTGCCGTAAGTGTCCACACTATAAGCAGTCGTGTACGGTTTATCAGTAACATTCACGGTCACAAACCAATAAACTTGAGCCCGTTTAGGACGTTTATCTAAAATAGAATACAGAATGTCTTTTTTGATTTTATAACCATCTTTAACTTTGGCTAGATAAACCAAATTAGTGGTATACATGGGTAAGCTTTGGTCCTGACTTAATTCGCGTAATTGATTTTTATAAGCTAGTAAAGACACATATTCACGGTGGAAGGTATTATCATTTTTCAATAATTCACCATACCGCCAGATCACCATGATGATGATTAATAAAAGCGCAATTCCTAAAGTAATATAGCCACCATGTAAGAACTTGACGCTATTGGTAATTAAAAAGACCGTTTCAATCATTAAGAAAAAGGCAATGACAAGACGCGTTAACCAGCGATTAACTTTGGTAGTTGATAACCAGGCGTTTAATAATAAAGTAGTCATCAACATAGTAATGGTAATTTCTAAGCCGTAAGCGGCGGACATTTTAGCTGAAGTTTGGAAGAAAATAACAATAAAAGAACAAATAACCCAGATAATGTTATTCACAGCCGGAATATACAATTGACCTTTGAAATTGGTCGGATAATTCATGCGTAAACGAGGTAAAATTTTTAACTTCGTGGCTTCCGAAACCAGCGTAAAGGAACCCGAAATTAACGCTTGCGAAGCGATAATCGCTGCTAAAGTAGCTAACAAAGTCATCGCTAAGCGGTAGCGTTGCGGAACCATTAAGAAAAAGGGATTAAGATCGGTCAGTTTTTGATAAGCTGCTTGGCCCTTAACTTGGTTAATCCAAACCGCTTGACCCAAGTAATTAATTAAGAGGCACAATTTAACGTAAGGCCAGCTACCATAAATGTTATTGCGGCCGACGTGCCCCATATCCGAATACAAAGCTTCAGCACCAGTAGTTGCCAGAAAAATACTCCCAAGAATAAAGAGCCCGTTTTTATTTTGTGGACTCACGAGCACTTTAAAAGCGTAATAGGGATTTAAAGCGCGCAGAAAACTCCAATCACCGGCTAAGCGATACAGGCCGATTACTCCTAAACACGTAAACCAAAGCATCATAATCGGACCAAAAGCTTTACCAATGGCTTCCGTACCGAAGCGCTGAATAAAAAATAAGCACGATAAGATAATGATTGTGGTTAAAATGACTGTTCCTTGCGTTGTAATGGGAATATGATGCAAAATTTGGACACCTTTTAAGCCTTCAATAGCCGTTGTGACGGTGACCGCGGGCGTCATCATGCCATCAGCCAGAAAAGTGGCGCCACCAATCATTGCTGGAATAATCAACCACTTAGCTTTTTTGCGAACCAAAGTGTATAAAGCAAAGATACCACCTTCGCCATTATTGTCAGCTCGTAAAGCAATTAAAACATATTTAGTGGTCGTGATAATAGTTAAAGTCCAAAAAATTAACGAAACGGTTCCCAAAATAAAATCTGTTGAAATATGACTCAAACCACCATTGCCATGAATTAAAGACGACATGGTATACATTGGTGAAGTACCAATATCACCATAAACCACACCTAAAGCAACTAAAATACCACCCATGGATAGTTTATTTTGCAAATTTTTCTTTTGCTGAATTGTATTCTGAAATTTCATAGTTAATCGCTTGTCCTTATTTAATCTAAAGATAATCAAGGAAAACTCAAAAAAAGCTAGAGTATTAACACAAAACAGATTCAGCCAAAAGCATTTTTAATGCCGCTTGTTAGCAGCAATGTTTAGTTTTTGGTAAGGTGTCAATATTACATTATTGTGCTCTTTCTGGTTACCTCGTAAAACTTAGATTTAATTTTTCATGTAACTTTTAAGCTGACTGCTAAATTGCTGCTTTTAAAACTTGAAGTGCTCTTTAATCATAGTTGATTATAACAGAAAAAATTGCGAACAACTGAAGAGCTTTTCTAACAGAAAGGTAAATGATATGATTAGACAGATTAAATTTTGAAGGTGTCTTATGAAAAAGTTCGTTGTTTTCCCAGTGTTACTGAGTTGGTTATTTATTTTTAGTTTGGTATTTGCTGTGCAACCAATTCAAGCGCAGGCTACTAAAGCGCGGTACCAAGCTTATCAACAATTACTGCAACAAAATGAATTTAGCGGCAGTGTCTTGTTAATTAAGCATGGTAAAACTTATTACCGCACAACACAAGGATATAGTAATTATCAACAAAAACAGCCGTTGACACAGCACTCAACGTATCAATTAGCTTCATTGGAAAAGGCGATTACAGCAACACTATTAATGAAGGCCCAAGAGCAGGGCAAATTGCATTTATCAGATCCGTTAAGTAAATATTTTCCCCAAATTCCGTATAGTGCCAACTTGACTTTGTGGCATTTATTAACAATGCAGTCGGGATTAGTGATGGATCCAGAAAATCCTAATGTCACAACGCAACACCTGCAGCATTATTTAAAGATGCATGTCAAAGTGGATAAAAAATATATTAATCGGTGGCATTACAGTGATGTTAATTATATTTTGTTGGCACAAATTTTACAGCGAGTTTACCATCAATCTTTTAGCCATTTATTTAATCGTTTTTTTAAAAAACCATTGCGGCTGCACAATACTAATGTGACAGCGGATTATTTAGCTAACCCGTACCATGTAACTGCCTATGCAGTTAAGGATCAAACGGTGAATTATCAAATACCGTTAACTTGGCAATGGTCACAAATTCACTTTGAACGAGGTGCCGGCCAACTATACTCGAATCCCGCTGAGTTTTATCGGCTGCAAAAAGCGATTATTCAAGGTAAAATTATTACGAAAAGCGATTTACGTAAATTACGAACGCCAACAGCTAATGGTCTATATAATGGCGGTGTTTATCATGATGTGCGGCAACATTATTTTTATGCGCACGGGGTGCAACAAGGCTTTGATAGTGTGGTTTTGATGAGTGATGATGCAAAAACTGCCGTAATTTTATTTAGTAATCGGCATAACGCGAACGCTACTAATTTTATTTTATTGGCTAAGCAATTTTACGAATTAATGAACAAACGAGGTTAAAAGATGTTTACTTATTTAACAGCTGGCGAATCACATGGCCCGCAATTAACTGGTATTGTTGAAGGTTTTCCCGCCGGAATGGCAGTAGATTTGGAGCAAATTAATAATGCCTTAGCAAAACGACAAGGTGGTTATGGTCGTGGCAATCGGCAAAAAATTGAGCATGATCAAGTGCAAGTTACTGGTGGTCTTCGCCAACAAGTCACTTTAGGTTCTCCCATTGCCCTAACAATTACCAATCGTGATTTTAGTCATTGGCAAGATGTTATGAATCCGTTAGCTACCACGTCCAAGCGGGCTAACTTGCGGCAAGTTAAACGGCCGCGTCCAGGACATGCAGATTTAGTTGGAGGAATGAAGTATCGTCATCGGGATTTACGGAATGTGTTGGAACGCTCGTCAGCGCGCGAAACCGCAATGCGGGTGGCTATTGGCAATTTATGTGAGCAATTATTGAACCAGTTAGATATTCAATTAGTCGGTTATGTTTATCAAGTTGGACCGCAGGTCGTTGGCAATCCTCAGAATTTGGGGGTGAAGGCCATTCAACAGCAAATTCAAACTAATGATTTACGAATTTTGAGTAATCAACAAGAACCGATCATTAAGGAACTCATTGATCAAACTAAACGGGCAGGTGATACTTTAGGCGGCGTTGTGCAAGTTATTGTGGAAAACGTGCCTGCTGGTTTAGGCAGCTATACTAGTTGGGATAGCAAATTTGATGCCCAAATTGCTGCTAGCGTAATGGGCGTCAACGCAATTAAAGGAGTTAGTTTTGGCGCTGGCTTTTTGAATAGTGAGCATTTGGGCAGCCAAGCAATGGATGCCATCACTTATCAAGATCAGCACTGGCAGCGTTCTAGTAATCATTTAGGTGGATTTGAAGGTGGTATGACTAATGGCATGCCTTTGATTATTAATGCAGCGATGAAGCCATTACCGACGCTGTATCATGCCTTGCCGTCAGTGAATATTGATACGAAAGTTGAGCAAAAGGCCAATGTTGAGCGCTCAGATACTACGGCCATTGTCCCCGCCTCGTTAGTGATTCAAAGTGTTGTGGCCATTGAATTAGTCAAACAAATTACTACGACTTTTGATGGTTCCAACTTGGGACGTTTACAAGAGCAAGTTTCGGCTTACCGTCAAGAACTGGATGAATATTAACCAGCTGAGCTTGAAACTAAAGGGACTGCACAGTTGTAGAAGTTTCCAGTGCGAACTTGACTGTGGAATTAATTTTTAAGAATTAAGGATCAAGAGAATGAAAGATTTACGATATGCGCCGCAAGGTTTACACGGAACGTTAACCTTACCGGGTGATAAGAGTATTACGCATCGGGGGTTAATTTTGGGAGCGTTAGCTTCGACCCCGACGCTTTTACACCAAGCAAGTTTGGGACAAGATTGTTTGACGACATTAGCAGTGTTACAAAGCTTCCAAATTCCGATCCAACGCTGGCACACGACGATTAAAATTAGTGGTCGGCCCTTGAAATTTTGGCGTCCCACTCAAACAACGCTTAACTTTAATAATTCGGGAACGTCCGTGCGTTTATTAATGGGACTGTTGGCAGGCGGTTGGTGGCGCTTAACCTTAGTAGGGGATGCTTCGTTAACTAAACGACCGATGGCTCGGGTAAGTGTTCCCTTGCAGCAGTTAGGAGCCAATATTAGGACTACTGACGAACATTTGCCAGTTATCGTCACGGGACAAAAGTTAAGCGGTACGCAAATTGAATTAGCCGTGGCGAGTGCACAAGTTAAAAGTGCGGTTATTTTGGCTGCCTTACAAGCCACGCAACCCACAACGATTGTGGAAAAATTGCCAACACGCAATCATACAGAAGTAATGTTACGCCAGTTTGGGGTACCAGTTGTCACAGCAACGGATCAAAGGACGATTACAGTTTTACCAACTACCCAATTCAATGGTCAGGAATTAACCATTCCCGGGGACCTGTCGGCGGCAGCCTTTTGGTTAACGGCGGCGACCTTAGTCCCTAATTCCCATTTAAAAATTAAGCATGTGGGGTTAAATCCTACGCGGAGTGGCTTTTTGCAAGTCCTACAGCAAATGGGTGCCCAAATCCAAATTAGTCCCCAAACGACGACCGGGGAATTATGGGGTGATTTAGAAATCAGGACCAGTCGTTTAAGAGCGATTCACTTAACTGCTCCACAAATTCCTAGCATCATTGATGAGTTGCCGTTGGTAGCTTTACTAGCGGCCAATGCACATGGAACTAGCGTGATTGAAGGCGCGCAGGAATTACATTACAAAGAAACTGATCGCATTCAAACAGTGACCCAAGAATTACGAAAATTAGGTGTGAAGATTCAAGCGCGAACTGATGGTTGGCAGATTGAAGGTCCAACGCAGTGGCAGCAGCACAACGTTAAATTGGATAGTCACGGTGATCACCGTTTGGCTATGATGTTAGCGATTGCGGCATTAACTGTTCCGGCGGCACTCACATTAAATAACGAACAATGTGTGGCAATTTCTTATCCTGAGTTTTGGCGGGATTTAGATAAAGTCATTGGAGTTTAAGTCATGGATATTATTTTGACGGGATTTATGGGAACAGGTAAAACCACAGTGGGGCAACTGTTAGCACAGCAATTGGCATTACCGCTCTGGGATTTAGATCAGTGGATTGAACAAGCCAGTGGTCAAAGCGTGAACACGATTTTTGCTGTTGAGGGTGAAGCGTATTTTCGCAAATTGGAACAGCAGGCGTTGGCACAAGTATTAACGCAACCGGGAGTGTTAGCGTTAGGTGGAGGTACGCTGGAAAATACTGACAATGTACAAGTTTTAAAGCACTCCCCCGCGCCGATTATCTGGTTAGATGCACACCTTCCTGTTATTTGGCACCGAATTAAAAATGATACTTCCAGGCCGCTAGCCCAAAATATGCAACAGTTACGGCAATTAAAAGCAAGACGACAAGCAAGTTATCAACAGGTAGCAGACATTGTTGTGCAAACGGACACATTGTTGCCAACACAAGTTATGGATCAAATCTTAACGCAAGTTCAAAGTTTATAAAAAAGGTCAAATCACAACGTAAGCAACAGTAAGTAGCTGTGGATAACTTTTTGTGCCGAACCCAGTGGTTGGTAATTTCAAAGTTAGTGTCAATAAAATAAGGATAAAAAAAGAAAATGCTCGTCTTGAGGCGAACATTTTCTTTTTCGGTTACTGCCCAAAGCAGTAGTTGGTGTTGAATGACATTCAATTTGAAAGTAAAGTTTGAACTTTGTTATTGAATACAGTTAGTACTTAACTTTAAGCTAAAGCACCCATTGGATCCCAAGGCGCCAAAACTTTTGGATCGTCACATTCAGCATCATAAGCTGCTTGCGCTTTTTGTGGCAGGTATTTTTTGTTGATAACTAATTGGTAAACAAATTGATCGAACCAAGCATCACTCATCACAAAGTATCCTTTAGTTCCCACTTTTTCACCCCAAGAGTTTTCAACTTTCCACTTGGTTGGTTGGCCTTGATCGTCTAAGTCAACTCCAGTTAAGACCATGGCGTGGTTCATTAAGCTTTCGCCATAATCTAACCGTTGCGCTTTAGTCATCGAAAAATCGATATTAAATAAGTCAGCTAAGTTATAGATTTTAGTATCTAAAATTCCCTTTTTGCGGTCGGACATGGCGGAGACATCACTACCAAACCACACGGCTTCGCCGGCTTGAAGTTGTTTGACGGCACTGACTTTAAAATCTGCTAATTCTAAGTTTAAATGCCGAACATTGCGGCCAGCGACAACATTTCCTAATAATTCGACAGTGTAAACATGATTATAAGGCTTGTCGTCAGTTGGAGCATTAATGGTGGAAATATAATCTGGTAAATCTAAATCAATATATTTTTTATAAAATTCTTGTGGCGTAATGGCTTTTTCACAATGAAATTGATTGTCATCATCACGATAAGACCAATCAAATTGTATGGGTGGTTCACCTAGAGCATAAGCTAATAACCGGTAAACTTCGGATAACATCTTTTCTTTACGTTCTTCAACCGTGGCGTCGGGAACACCGTCTTTGAGCCATTGGCGTAAAGCAACAGCATCTTTGCGTAATTTAGTGTTTAAAACGCTGTTTAACTCTGAAGAATTAGTTCGACTAGCAGTATCGGGCATCACGCTTTTCGGCACAACACCATATTTTTCAAAGAGGGCACAAACCATGTCCCATTGTCCACCATCTTGTTGCGGAGTGGTCATTAAAAAGTCGACTTTGCGATCACCAATGGGCAAATCAGCAGTTTTAATGACATTTTCGTAGAAATAATTGGCTTTTTCGAGTTTGTCCCAGAAAAAGACATAGCCTTGAGATAACTCAAAGTCTTTAATTTTAAATTTGCTTTGCATGGGGTGGCGCAAGGTATTTAACGCTGCAAAAACCCAGCAAAGACCGGATTGTTTTTGATCGGCAACTTTTCCAGTAGTTAAATCAATGGAAAAAGTCGGATCCATCGCGATTTGTGATTGTAAAGTTTCGCTAGATTGATAAATACCATTATTGGCAACACTATTTTTGATGACTTGTGCCGCGGGCATTTGGTCAAAATCTGCTTGAAATTGTTGTAAATCAGCTTGACTGATTGCTTTTGTCATAAAAAATCCTCCATTAAATTAAAAAAGCTTAAGCTAAATATAGCGGAAAGTTGGACGTTTGACTAGTACTTTAACGAATATTGTCGATAACTTGGGGACCTTCAGGGCGACCGATGACCACGGTATTGACTAAGTCTAAGAAAAGACCATGCTCAATAATTCCGGTTTGGTGGTCTAACCAGTCAGCTAATAAGTGCGGATGTTCAATCTGGTTTAAATGTAAGTCCACAATATAGTTATTCATATCGGTTTTGACTAACTGTTGTGGTTTTTCATACCGTAATTGGGGGTGGAGTTGTTCCTGAGTTAAACGTGCAATTAATTGTTGGGCACCAAAGGGATTAACTTCTAAAGGCAGTGGAAATTGACCTAATTGTTGCACCATTTTAGATTGATCAACGATCCATAAATTGCGTTTGGAATTAATTGCTACGGTTTTTTCATAAGTTAAAGCGGCACCGCCACCTTTGATACCTTGAAATTGGGCATCGACTTCGTCGGCGCCATCAATAGTTAAATCGGCCTGCTCGATGTCTGCTAAAGGGTGCATCTTAATCCCCAGATTTTGGGCTTGTCGATAGGTCCTTTGAGAAGTGGAGACACAATCAACTTGTAAATGCTCTTCTTTGACGCGGCGAGCTAGTTCTTCAACCATATAAAAAGCAGTGGAGCCAGTACCTAAACCTAAAATCATATCTGATTGAACAAAATCTACGGCTTTAATAGCCGCCATCTTTTTTAATTCATCTTGATTCATCAGTATTATCTCCCTTGTCTGAATTGATTGCTAATAACGATTGAAACTTGGGTTCACGCTGAAAAAATTGGCGCGCAAACGGACAGACTGGTACAACTGTTAAGTTTTGTTGTTGTACCCAATCAAGCGTCGCTAATAAAATTTTTCCGGCTAAACCTTGGTTGCGATATTCTGGTTGGACAAAAATTTGATCAATGCTAATCGCCTGTTTGTGCGGTAATAACGTATAGTGTAATTGTACCATGGTCTCACCTTGGGGATTGGTTTGGAAAAATTCTTGGTCCTTGTGCTCAAAAGCCAAAGTTGTTCAACTCCTTAATGTATCGTCTGGTTAAATTAAGTATAATCTAAATTATTCATAATAAGAAAAAATTGAAAGAAGAAAATTAAAGTTATGGTAGAGCGTAAATTTGAATTTGTCACTCGGTACCAAAATCAAGGCTTGATTTTGCCCAAAAGGCAAACGCCAGCCGCCGCAGGATATGACTTAGCGGCCGCCGAAGATTTTGTTGTACCTTCTATTTGGAAACATCCCTTGGCCCAACTGATTTGGCGGCAAAGTCGCTATCAAGAAACTACTCGCTGGGCTCAGTGGGCCCAGAAAGTTTTACAACCAGTTTTAGTACCAACTGGTTTAAAAGTCAGTTTACCTGCAGATGAAGTGTTGTTGTTAGTTAATCGCTCTAGTGGTCCGTTGAAGCGGGGCTTGATGTTGCCTAATTCCATCGGGGTGATTGATGCAGATTACTATAATAATGCCAAAAATGAAGGCGAAATTTTTGTGCAAATGTTAAATTATTATCCAACTGATTATCTAATTAAAAAGGGTGAACGCATTTGCCAAGGCATTTTTATAAAGTATTTACGGACAGCTGATGACCAAATTAGTACAACACCGCGGCAAGGCGGCTTTGGTTCTTCAGGTAAGTAGAAATTAATAATAGGAGATGAAGTACATTGGCCAAAGCCAAAACGCGTTATGTATGTCAAAACTGTGGTTATATTGCGCCCCAAATGTTAGGAAGGTGTCCAAATTGTGGGGCCTGGAATCAATTAGTGGAAGAAGTTCAGCGGCCGGTTAATACAAAAGCTACTCCTAGTCGCGTTAGTTCGACAACGAGTCAACCAGTTAAATTAAATCAGGTCAGTTTTGATGAACAAAAACGGGTGCAAACAGGCTTGACGGAATTAGATCGAGTTTTAGGTGGCGGAGTAGTGCCGGGGTCATTGGTGTTAATTGGCGGTGATCCAGGAATTGGGAAATCGACCTTATTATTGCAGGTTTCCGGACAACTGGAGCAAACGGGGGGCCGAGTTTTATACGTTTCCGGCGAAGAAAGTGCAGCCCAAATTAAATTACGCGCTAATCGCTTGCAAATTCAAGGTGACAACTTATATCTCTATCCAGAAACGGACATGGGAGCTATTCGCAATGCAATTAATGAACAAAAGCCAGATTATTTAGTGATTGATTCCGTACAAACAATGAATGAACCCGAATTAGCTTCAGCTATTGGCAGTGTCGCCCAGATCAGAGAAGTAACAGCCGAATTAATGAATATTGCTAAACAACAAGGCGTTACTGTGTTTGTCGTCGGGCATGTGACTAAAGGCGGTGCCATTGCGGGACCCAAAATTTTAGAACATATGGTAGATACGGTCTTATACTTTGAAGGCGATTTACACCATAATTATCGGATTTTGCGTTCGGTCAAAAACCGCTTTGGCTCGACCAATGAAATTGGCATGTTTGAAATGGTCAATACGGGATTACGTGAAGTCCAAAATCCATCGGAAATTTTTTTGGCCGAACGCTTGAATAATGCAACGGGTTCTGCGGTGGTAGTTTCTATGGAAGGGACACGGCCTATTTTGGTAGAAATTCAGGCGTTAACATCGCCAACTTTGTATGGTAATGCCAAACGTACGACTACAGGCTTGGATCATAATCGCGTGGCGGTGATTTTGGCAGTTTTAGAAAAGCGAGCCAATATTTTGCTCCAAAATCAGGACGCCTATCTCAAAGCCACAGGGGGCGTGCGTTTAGATGAACCAGCCATTGATTTGGCGATGGCGATGGCGATTGTTTCTTGTTGCAAAAATCGGAGTTTAGCGAGTGACGTTTGTTTCGTCGGGGAAATTGGCCTCACGGGCGAAATCCGCCGTGTTAATCTGATTGACCAACGGGTCAAGGAAGCCGAAAAGTTAGGCTTTCAAACGATTTATGTCCCTGCTAACAATGAGTTAGTACGAGGGGATTATCCAGACATTCAAATTGTTGCGGTGCACACCTTAAATGAGACTATCAAAAAAGTATTTTTATAATTGTATAATTTTTCACTAAAAAGTGATTGCTATCAGAAAATCGGTGTGTTACGATTACAAAAGATTAGACAGTTTTAATTTTGCAATTTTATTATTGGGGAATAATTAAGGTTGCGTTCTTTGGGGGAGAACTACATGAAGCACGATATTAGGGGACTTAACAAAAAGCCTAAAAAAATTGGGGTTATGGCGACGATGACGGTAACTAGTTTGGCTTTGATGGGGGTTAATAAATCCAGCCAAACAGTTCATGCGGATGTTCAAGATAGCAAACTAGACACTGATCTCAATTCAGCGGATAGTAATCCGAATCTGGCGGCAGCTACTGATCAAACAACTGCCACTAGTCCAGAGCAGATATCAACTTCACAGCCAACAGGACCAACGGCAACGCCATCGACAAAAAATAGTGCAGCTAGCAGTCAGGCTAATACTGACGCAGCTGTGGTTAATGATAGTACTCCGGTTAGTCCTGAGTCTACAAATGATGTTCCACAAGTTAATAATCATGTAACAACTAACTTACCAACAACTACTCAACCTGTGTCCTCATCAAGGAACTCAGCTAATAATATTGAGGCTACTGGAGATCAGAAGAGGGTGGTCAACGTGCAACCTGCTCAGTCCAAAAGCCAAGCAAGTGTCGGAGCAGAAATTCCATATGTTGCTCATGATTTAGTAGTTTATCCGGATCAAACGAACATTGACATTGATGCTGGATTGGCGGCAGGTGTTAATGGGGATTTGACCCATCAAATTCAAGTGGTTGATAATGCGGGGTTTGATCCCCAGCATTTAACCGTTAATAAAAGTTATAAAGTGTCGTACAGTGTTAGCGACAGCAGTAAGACGACTAATTTTTCAAGAAATATTGTCGTTAATCGAGATCAGGCAGCAGTAAAAACCGATGGTAAGAAGCGCTCTGTTTATGCTGGCAATGAAACCAATCACGAATGTCCTAGTAAATGGGATTTTGCGGATGTGATCGATAGTGATGGTCAAGCAGTAGCCGATGCTGACAACCAAGTAGCAGTTTTAGGTTGGGACGAATTAATGGCGGCGGTTAATGATCCGGAGATGAATTATGATACCTGCACTGATAAGACCCATTTTACTGATTTTAGTGTGCCAACCAAAACAGTGACTTTAACTTATCAATTTACCGCTCTTTCGGGTCAGGTGATTAGTGTACCAGTAACGGTTCAAGTGATGCCGAACTATGCTCACGTACAGGCTCAAGCTGATCAAACTATTCCTCAAAGTCAATTAGCAACCGACCAGTGGCAGGCTGCAGACGGCTACGATTTGGGCTCAGATGAAAATGGCATTACAATTACGCCAGCAGATAAGGTTGAGACGATCGGCAATGTTGATGTCACGACGGCTGGCTTGTATGAAACAACTTATACCTATACGGATGGTAATAATCATCAGCATCAGGCAACAACGCAGGTCACGGTTAGTGCACCCACTGCTAAAGTTGTAACGCATGGTTCTACGATTGTTATGGGACCGAATACGCCAGTTTGGCAGCCAGCCGATAATTTAGATGCAATTTTTGATAGTAATGGTCAGAAAGTTGACAACCCACAATTTAGTACCGATCAGCCAGTAGATGTTACGCAAGCTGGTGAGCAAAAGGTTAATTATCACTATACAGATGAATATGGTAATGATATTACGTCGCCAGAAACAATTCATTTAGTTAGAAGTCAAGTCGCCTTAGTTGGTCAAAATTTGACTTTAGTTGCTGGACCTAACACCACTTGGAATCCGATTGAGGGGTTAGCTTATTTAACTGATGAAACTGGTAATAAAGTTCAACCAAGTGATCTCAACGCAGCTAATTTAACAGTTAGTGGGGACAATGTGGATCCACACAATCCAGGTGTTTATAACGTTCATTATGTTTATATTGATTCCGTTGGCAATCAAGCGGAGACTGATTGTCAGGTAACAGTTGTCCCTGATATTTCGGCTATTGAAGCCCAAGGCACAACCGTCACCCAAAGTAACCAACCAGCCAAGGCTTGGACTAAGAATCAATCATTAGCTTTAATTAATCGTTTTTTGGATGAACACGGAAGTACGTTGATTGGTCGCAACGGCACGATTGATCCGGATTTAGTCACGATTAGTTATCAAAAAAAAGAGGGTCAAAATTACACGCCTGTTAATAATGTTGACGTGACCACCGGGCTATTATGAAATTGATTATAGTTATACCGATCATGCAGGCAAGACTTCGACCAGCAAGGCGATAGTGATGGTGGCCCCGGATATTGCCGACATGACAGTGCAAGATATTACGGTGACCCAAAGTAACAAAGCTACTAATGCATGGAATGATTCGAAGTCGTTGGCCTTGATTAATCGCTTGGTTAACGAACGCGGCAACACGTTAATTGGTCGTGACGGCACGATTAAGCCCAATTTAGTAACAATTAGTTATCAGAAAAAAGACGGTGACCAGTACACCGATGCCGATAATGTTGATGTGACCACACCCGGTTATTATGAAATTAATTATAGCTATACCGACGGTGTGGGTAAGACGGTGACCAGCAAGGCGACCGTGATGGTTGCGCCCGACATTGCTAACATTACGGCACAAGACACAACGGTGACCCAAAGTAACAAAGCGTCCAATGCGTGGAATGATTCGAAATCGTTAGCTTTGATTAATCATTTTGTGAGCGAGAATGGGAATACGTTAATTGGTCGCGATGGCACGATTAATCCGAACTTAGTGACGATTAGTTATCCGCAAGGCGATGTTGATGTAACCACGCCGGGACAATACCCGATTAATTATAGCTACACTGACAATGCGGGTAAGACCGTGACAGCTACAGCCAAAGTTACTGTTAATCCAGATGTTGCAAACCTTGCAACGCAAGGCACTACTGTCTCACAAAGCTCTAAGGCTAATGCTAGCTGGACTGAGGATCAATCCTTGGCCCTCATCACCCAATTAGTTGATGAAAAGGGTAATAGCTTACTAGATAGCAAGGGTCAAGTAATTGATCCTACTAAAGTGAAAATTACCTATCCTAATGGAAAAGTTGACGTTACGACTCCCGGTCATTATGAAATTAATTATAGTTATACGGACAATGCTGGTAAGACGGTAACTAGTCAAGCCACTGTGGTGGTTGCTTCCGATATTGCTGACATTACAGCGCAAGATACGACGATCACCCAAAGTAATCAAGCTGCTAATGCGTGGAATGATTCAAAATCGTTAGCCTTGATCAATCGTTTGGTGAATGAAAGTGGTAATACGTTAATCGGTCGTGATGGGACAATTGCTCCTGGTTTAGTGACAATTAGTTATCAGAAAAAAGACGGTGATCAGTATATCAATGTTGATAATGTTGATGTGACGACGCCGGGTTATTATGAAATTAATTATAGTTATACTGATGGTGTGGGCAAGACGGTAACCAGTAAGGCAATGGTCATGGTAGCCCCTGATATCGCCAACATCACAGCTCAAAATACAACGGTGACCCAAAGTAATCAAGCTGCCAATGCGTGGAATAAGTCGAAGTCGTTAGCCTTGATCAATCGCTTGGTGAACGAAAGTGGTAATACGTTAATCGGTCGTGATGGGACGATTGCTCCTGGTTTAGTGACAATTAGCTATCAGAAAAAAGACGGTGATCAGTACATTGATGTCGATAATGTTGATGTGACGACGCCGGGATATTATGAAATTAATTATAGTTATACCGATGGTGCAGGTAAGACGGTAACCAGTCAAGCCACTGTGATGGTCGCGCCCGATATTGCCGATATTACAGCGCAAGATACAACGGTGACGCAGAGTAATCAAGCAACTAATGCGTGGAATAAGTCCAAGTCATTAGCTTTGATCAATCGCTTGGTGAACGAAAGTGGTAATACGTTGATTGGTCGTGATGGGACGATTAATCCTAATTTAGTGACAATTAGTTATCAGAAAAAAGACGGTGACCAGTATATTGATGTCGATAATGTTGATGTGACGACACCGGGTTATTATGAAATTAATTATAGTTATACCGATCATGCTGGTAAAACCGTAACCGCCAAAGCCACTGTGATGGTCGCGCCCGATATCGCCGATATTACAGCGCAAGATACAACGGTGACGCAAAGTAACAAAGCAACTAATGCGTGGAATGATAATAAATCTTTGGCTTTAATCAGTCGTTTTGTCAGTGAGAGTGGTAATACATTAATTGGCCGTGATGGCAAAATTAATCCTAATTTGGTGACAATTAGTTATCAGAAAAAAGACGGTGATCAGTACATTGATGTCGATAATGTTGATGTGACGACACCAGGCTATTATGAAATTAATTATAGTTATACCGATCATGCTGGTAAAACCGTGACCGCCCAAGCAACCGTGATGGTGGCCCCCGATATTGCTAGCATTACGGCCCAAAATACGACGGTAACGCAAAGTTCCCAACCAGCTAATAGCTGGAATGATAATAAATCTTTGGCTTTAATTAGTCGTTTTGTCAGTGAGAGTGGTAATACGTTAATTGGGCGCGACGGCAAAATTGATCCTAATTTAGTGACGATTAGTTATCCCCAGGGGAATGTGGATGTAACCATGCCCGGACAATATCAAATTGACTACAGTTATACCGATCATGCAGGCAAGACAGTGACCACAACAGCTACCGTCACTGTGAAGGCCGATCAAGCTCAAATGCAAACGCAAGATCAGACCATCACCCAAAGCACTGACGAACACGCTGCTTGGACTGATAATCAATCCTTAGCCTTAATCACCCAATTAGTTGATGAAAATGGCAGTAGTTTACTGGATAGTAACGGCAAGGTAATTGATCCCTCTCAAGTAACAATTAGCTATCCTAATGGTCCGGTCGACGTGACGAAACCGGGTAATTATGAAATTGTTTATAGCTACACTGATCACGCTGGTAAAACAGTAACAGCTATCGGAACAGTGACAGTTGTTCCCGCTTCAAAGATTATGGTTCACAATACGTTAGTAATTATTGGTCCGAATACACCAGCTTGGCAGCCAGCCGATAACTTTGATCAAGTAACAGATAGTCAAGGTCAAGTAGTCACTAATCCTAATTATCATGTTGATGGGTCAATTGATGTGACGCAAGCAGGTGATCAAAGCGTTATTTATCACTATACTGATGATTTGGGGAATGATATTACAGCTTCGGCAACAGTTCAGGTCGCTAACACTCAAGTTGCCTTAACCGGTAA
This sequence comes from Bombilactobacillus sp. ESL1187, assembly GCF_058107155.1. NCBI lineage: Bacteria > Bacillati > Bacillota > Bacilli > Lactobacillales > Lactobacillaceae > Bombilactobacillus > Bombilactobacillus sp. ESL1187. The sequence goes on along the minus strand of NZ_JBYLTZ010000001.1, from coordinate 421,931 downwards.
AAATCAGACAATCGTTGCTGCTGCTGACGCTAAATGGCAACCAATATCTGGATTAGATCATCTGGTTGATGAATATGGTAATATCATTCAGCCTGATAATATTGACACAAGTCGGTTGAGTATTAATGGGGATGAAGTGGATCCTACAAAACCAGGCAATTATCAAGTTCATTATATTTATACCGATTTAGCGGGCAATCAAGCCCAAGCTGATGCTGATATCCAAGTTTTGAGCCCAATAGAGATCAAGGCGCATGATTCAACTATTATTGCCGGCCCACAAGCTTCTTGGAAGGCTCAAGATAATCTGACTAGTGCGACTGATGAGAATGGTAATTCTTTAAATATTGAGCAACTGCAAGTTACGGGAGCAGATCAAGTTAATCCACAAGTACCAGGCGATTATGTTGTCACCTATGAATATACCGATCAAGATGGTAATCATCAAGCAACAGCAGTTACAGTCCATGTCGTCTTAAGTCAAGTGGCATTAGTTGGTAAAGATCAAACGGTAGTTGCTGGCACTAGTGTCCATTGGGATCCAGTAACTGGATTAGATCACTTGGTGGATGAGCAAGGCAATCTGGTGCAACCGAGCGCTATTGACCCAAGTCGCTTAACTATTTCTGGTGATCAAGTAGATCTAACAACACCTGGAAAGTATGTAGTGCATTATGTTTACACTGATTTGGCTGGCAATCAAGTCCCGGCAGATTCGACGATTACTGTAGTCGCCGATGTATCAGAGATTAAAGCACAAGCCACTACTTTGATTGCTAAACCTAATGCGCAATGGAGTGATGAACAGTCCTTGGCTTTGATCACTAGTTTAGTCGATGAGCATGGTAATAGTTTATTAGATTCAGACGGTAAAGTGCTTGATCCTAGTCAAGTGGTTATAAGTTATCCTCACGGCAAAGTCGATCCTAGTACTCCAGGAGAATATCAGATTAATTATAGTTATACTGATGGTGCAGCGAAAACTGTGACGGATAGTATTTTGATTACCGTTCAAGCAAGTAAAGCGCAAATTATTACGCATTCAAGTACAATTACAGCTGGTGCGGATGCTTATTGGGATCCAATGCTCAACTTGGATCTTCAACATTGTACTGATGAGAAGGGTAATCCGTTAAATAAGGATCAAATTAAGGTTACTGGTAGTGTCGATGTGACAACTCCGGGAACTTATACGATTCATTATGCTTATGTGGACAGTGAAGGAAATACTTGGGCTCAACAAGATGCCGTGGTGACTGTGAAGGCTAAAGCTACAGACACAGGCGAAGTTCCAACGGATCCTAGCGATGGTCAAAATCCGGATATTAATCCAGGCACCAATCCAACAGATCCGAATAAACCAGGAGAATTGCCAGGCACGAATCCTGGAGATAATCATCAGCCAGATACTAATCCAGGCACCAATCCAACAGATCCGAATAAACCAGGAGAATTGCCGGGCACGAATCCTGGAGATAATCATCAGCCAGATACTAATCCAGGCACTAATCCAACAAATCCAAATAAACCAGGAGAAGCTTCAAGTTATACGGTTCATGTCACTGATTTTCATGTACAACTAGGTGATGGGCGAGTTTGGACAACACAAACGACTTTTGCGGGTATTACTGATGCAGCTGGGCAACCAGTTTCTGTTGATACACAAAAAATTCCACAAGTGGCTGATGAAAAACAAGTGCCTGCTGAGACAGGATTATACTATTCCGGTAATGTGAACATTGATAAAGTAGGCGATTACTATGTCACTTATTATTATCGCGCTGCCAATGGTCAGCTGTATCAAAGCATTGCCCACATTCAAGTAGCAGGTCAGGATGTTAAACCCAATTATGCAGTGCATGTGACGAACTTTAGTTCACTAGTGGGTGACGGTCGAGTTTGGACGCCCAAGACGACTTTTGCGGGTATTACTGACAGGGAGGGACATTCCATTGCGGTGGATACCGATAATATCCAGCAAGTCGCTGATGCTGATCATGTCCCAACCACTGCTGGACTCTATTATTCTGGTAATGTCAATGTTAACGAAGCGGGAGATTACTTTGTCACTTATTATTACCGTTCGGTGGAAGGACAGTTATATCAAAGTGTTGCGCATGTCAAAATAGCGGGTAAAAATAACTATACCGTTCATGTCACTAATTTTAGTTTGCAGTTGGGAACGGGGCAGATTTGGACACCGCAAACGACCTTCGCCGGCATTACTGATGAAGTTGGTCAACCCGTCACAGTGGATTCGACCAAGATTTCGCAAGTTAGTGATCAAGATCATGTGCCGCTAACTGTAGGATTATATTATTCGGGAACAGTGGATTCGACCAAAGCTGGCGATTATACGGTGATTTACTACTATCGGGCTTCTAATGGTCAGTTATATCAAAGTACTTCTAATGTCAAAGTAACAGCTAAAGATAGTAATCCTAACAATTCGGGAACGAATAATAATCCTGCACCACCAAGTGGTTCTGAGACTAACAATAATAATGTTCCAGCAACGCCTGCTCCGACTCCTAGTACGCCCAATTATGTTGTTCATGTGACGGATATTAATTTACCAGTTGGTAGTAACTGGACACCACAAGCTAGTTTTTCAGGATTAACAGATAAAAATGGTTACCAAATTAGTGTGAATACGAATAATATTGAGCATGTTAGTGATCAAGATCATGTGCCTGCTTCGGTTGGTTTATACTATTCCGGCCAGGTTAATACTCAAAAAACGGGTAATTATTCTGTGACGTATTATTATCGAGCAACTGACGGAAAGTTGTATCAAAATACGGCGATCGTTAAAGTGACGGATGCTCTTAATCAACCAAGTGCTACAACACCGCCAAATCAAACAATAACCACGACTAAGCCATTGGCGACGCAACCTAAGCCGATTTTCCAGAATGCTGGGGCGACGACGCCATTGACTACACAACGGCCACCAATGACCAGCTTGACAGCTGACCCACAGCAAAAATCGCAGAGTAATCAAGAAAGTTACCCGCAAACGGGGAATGATTCTGCAACTTCTTGGCAAGTTGCGGGCGGATTACTCGCCGCAGCTGATGTTTTGTTAGCGAAGTTTGGTTATAAGCGCAAGCAATAAATTTAATTAATTAAATGATATTGATACCAAGATGTTTAAAATTGAGTACGATAAAAAAGAAAATGTTCGCTTCAATTAGGACGAGCATTTTCTTTTTTGCACCTCATATTTGTGGATGAAATTCGAATTAAATCGAAGAATCCTGCTTGGAAGTTTTGACTTTTAAGTAAAAGTAAGTAAGCTATATAATAGAAAGTCTTGTCAAGAAAGAGGAGTTAGTTTTGACTGATAATAAAATTCGGGTTCGTTATGCACCCAGTCCTACAGGACATTTACACATTGGTAATGCGCGGACAGCGTTATTTAATTATTTATTTGCTCGTCACAATAAAGGAACATTTGTGATTCGGATTGAAGACACAGATACTAAGCGTAATGTTGAAGGTGGCGAGCAAAGTCAATTAGAAAATCTGAAATGGCTCGGAATGGATTGGGATGAAGGTCCTGACGTAGGCGGTGATTACGGTCCATATCGGCAATCAGAACGTCAAGCGATTTACCACAAGTACATTCAACAACTGATTGATGCCGGTGTAGCTTACGAGTCATATAAAACGGAAGCAGAATTGGAACACGATCGGGAAATTCAAAAGGCTGCCAAAATTATGCCTCATTATGAATATGAATTTGCTGGTATGACTGAGGAACAAAAACAAGCCAAGATTGCGGAAGCGAAAGCACAAGGCATTAAGCCTGTTATTCGGATTAAAGTTCCTAAAGATAAAGTCTATGAATGGGACGATATGGTTAAGGGCAAAGTTAAGTTTGACGCTAATACCATTGGTGGCGATTGGGTGATTCAAAAACGTGATGGCATGCCAACTTACAACTTTGCTGTCGTGATTGATGATCACTTAATGGAAATTTCGCATGTCTTACGCGGTGATGATCACGTAGCTAATACGCCCAAGCAATTAATGATTTATGATTATTTGGGTTGGCAACCACCGAAGTTTGGTCATATGACTTTAATTATCAATAGTGCTACGGGTAAAAAACTCAGCAAGCGTGATGAAAGTGTCTTGCAATTTATTGAACAATATAAAGAACGTGGTTATTTACCAGAAGCAATGTTTAACTTCATTACCTTATTAGGCTGGTCGCCAGTTGGTGAAGATGAAATTTTTACGCGCAAACAGTTTATTAAACAATTTGATCCCAAGCGTTTAAGTAAGTCACCCGCCGCTTTTGATCAAAAAAAGCTGGAATGGGTTAATAACCAATACGTTAAGGCAGCCGATTTAAGTAAAATTACTGATTTGTCAATTGTTAATTTACAAGAAGCCGGCTTGTTGCCGCAACAATTGGATACCAAGACCATTGAGTGGGCGCGGGCGTTAGTCGCCTTATTTAAGGATCAGATGAGTTACACGAGTCAAATTGTGGAATTATCTCAAATTTTCTTTAAAGATCCTGATCAATTAGACGAGCAAGCGATGGCAGAATTGCAAAAAGATGATGCCTTGAAAACTTTAGAAGTCTTTCAAGCGAAAATTGCTCAATTACCGCGGTTTACAGCAACTCAGATTATGCAAGCTATTTTTGCTGTTCGTGATGAAGTAGGCGTTAAGGGACGTAAATTGTATATGCCAATTCGTATTGCAACTACTCGCTCCATGCATGGCCCGGGAATTGGTGAATCAATTGAATTGTTAGGCTTAGAACGCTCACAAAAGCATTTAGCTGAGACGTTAAAGCAACTAGCAGACTAGTTATTAAAAAACAGCGTATGATAAGTGTGAATAATCATCGGCTGTTTTTTTCGTAAGAGGTGAACTGATGATTAAAATTTATAATACGTTAACGAGAACCAAAGAAGAATTAGTACCGTTAGAAGCTAATAAAATTCGGATGTATGTTTGTGGCCCGACGGTGTATAACTATATCCACATCGGTAACGCGCGCTCATTAGTCGCGTTTGATACGATTCGTCGGTATTTGGAGTATCGTGGTTTTCAAGTTAATTATGTCTCTAATTTTACGGACGTTGACGATAAGATTATTAAGGCGGCTCGGCAACAGCAAATTACACCACAGCAATTAACTAGTAAGTATATCGCCGCTTTTAATGAAGATCGGGATGCTTTGAATGTTTTGCCGGCCACACGTAATCCCCAAGCGACGCAGAATATTCCCGAGATTATTGCCTTTATTCAAGACTTAATTACAAAAGGTTATGCTTATGAGAGCGCTGGTGATGTGTATTATCGAACTCGTAAGTTTTCAGCGTATGGGCAATTATCACATCAAGCAGTTGACGATTTAGAACAGGGCGCCAGTCAACGAATTACAGCACAAGAAACAGCCAAAAAAGCTGATCCTCTAGATTTTGCTTTATGGAAAAAAGCACCTGCTGGAGAATTATCTTGGTCTTCACCGTGGAGCAAAGGGCGTCCAGGTTGGCATATTGAATGCTCAGTTATGGCCACCAAATATTTAGGAGCAACCATTGACATTCATGCAGGTGGGGAAGATTTAATTTTTCCACATCATGAAAATGAAATTGCCCAGAGTCAGGTGCATACTGGACAAAAATTCGCCAATTATTGGTTGCATAATGGTTTTGTGACGGTGGGTGAAGATAATGAAAAGATGAGTAAATCCTTGGGCAACTTTGTGACGGTTCATGAATTACTCAAAACGGTTGATCCCCAGGTATTACGGTTGTTTATTGCTAGTACACAATATCGCCGCCCAATCCAATATTCAGCTACTAATTTACGAACTGCAGCGAACAATTTGCAACATTTACAAACAACTTGGCAAAATTTAATTTTCCGTCAGGATAACTTAGTCCAAACCACGGCTTTTGATGCCGAACTAGCTCATCAGCTCAGTCAATTAGAACAACAATTTCAGGCACATATGGACGATGATTTTAATGTGCAAAATGGGTTAAGTGACCTGTTTGAAGTGATGCGCTTAATTAATTCATATGTTGATCAAACAGCAGTCAATGCGCAAAACTTGGCCCAATTAAAAGCGACTTATTCTCAGTTGGCTGGAATCTTTGGTTTAGTGTTTGAGCAGACTTCTAGTGTTGATGCGCAAATTCAACAATTAATTACGCAAAGAGACCAAGCGCGAGCAGCCAAAGATTTTGCAACCAGTGATGCAATTCGGGATCAACTACAAGCACAAGGAATTATTTTAGAAGACACTCCTCAAGGAACACGGTGGCATAAACAATGATTGATTATCAACAATTAAATGGTGTAACTTTGGCTTACCTAGGTGATGCAGTCTGGGAAACTATTGTCCGCCAACACTTATTAGAGCAAGGTCTAACCAAAGTTAACCGGCTCCAAAAGCGGGCGACGCATTTTGTGTCAGCTAAATCACAGGCGGCGTTAATTGCTTTAATGCAACAACAAGAGATTTTAACCCCTACAGAAGTGGCAGTTTTTAAACGCGGCCGTAACGCTAAGAGTTATACGCACGCCAAAAATACTTCTGTCCAAACCTATAATATTTCGACTGGTTTTGAAGCAATTTTTGGGTATTTACAAATTAGTGGACAATTGGAGCGGGTCCAACAATTAGCACAATGGTGCATTGAACAAGTAGAGGCAGGTCATAGTGATGAATTCAACTTCCAATAGTCAAGCTAATCAAGCAGAAATAATTTTCGGACATCATGCTGCCTTGGCGGTATTACAAGCTGAGGATGCTCCACAAAAAGTTAACAAGATTTTTTTACAACGTGGCTTACACAATGACGGTATTAAAGCCGCTGTTAAAATTGCCCGGGAAAAACATCTGGTAACGCAAGATGCGCCCAAACAAAAATTAGATGAATTGTCCCAAAATGGAAATCATCAGGGCATTGTTTTAACCGTGACACCTTTTTTGTATACGCCATTAGCGGATTTGTTAGCGCAGTTGAAGCAACGTCAAGAAGAACCGTTCTTTTTAATCTTGGATAATTTAAACGATCCGCACAACTTTGGTTCAATTTTACGAACAGCGGATGCGGTGGGCGTCAATGGTATTATTATTCCTAAACGCCGCTCCGTCGGGGTAACTTCGGTGGTAGCTAAAACATCCACAGGGGCGATTGAACATTTACCCATTGTTCGGGTGACTAATTTAGTCCGCACAATTCAAGATTTAAAAGAACAAGGGATTTGGATCTTTGGAACAGATATGCATGGCAGTGATTATCGGACTTGGAATGCTAAGGGGGCGATTGCACTAGTTATTGGTAATGAAGGTAAAGGTTTATCGCCATTAGTTAAAAAGCAAGTTGACCAGATGTTGACGATTCCAATGATTGGTCACGTACAAAGTTTGAATGCTAGTGTAGCAACCGGCGTCTTGTTGTATCAAGCTTTTAGCAACCGGGAAAGTCAGTAGTATATGAAAAAGAATATCTTAATTGTAGATGGCTATAATGTTATTGGCAGTTGGCCACAATTGAAAAAATTAAAGCAGCAGGATTTACTGGCAGATGCGCGTGATCAATTATTGGCAACATTGGCGGATTATCGCAAGTTTTTTGAAGGGCAAATTATTGTGGTGTTTGATGCGATGTATGTTCCTGGTTTAAAAGAACAATTTACCAAATGGGATCTTGATGTAATTTTTACACCGGAAGATGTGACCGCCGATACCTATATTCAAAACTTGAGTAACGAACTCAATATATTAACCAATCAAGTCACGGTCGTTACTTCGGATCAAGCAGTCCAATGGACGATTTTTTCGCGGGGGGCGATTCGGATTCCATCGTATGAATTATATAAACGAATTAAAGAAATGCGCCAACAATTACACCAAGAAAGTCGCGAACGTTTTGACCGGGACATTCAGCGCAATAGTCCATGGAGGGAAGATCAATTAAAAGAACTCGAACATTTACGCGACCAATTATCTTCCAATTCTTAACTTTTTGTCTGATTTTATTATTAGTGGGCTGTTCCACACAACGGCAGCAGATGAATTTGCTAGCCGCTAAGCAATTAGTACAAAATGGCCACTATCAAGTTGCACAAACTGTCTTACGGCAAAGTGATTCCACACTTGCCAAAGATTATTTGCACCAAATTCGGTTATTAACTACCGCCCAAAAACAATTTAATCAGCAAAAGTGGGATCAATTGACGGCGACCACTAAGCAATTAACCACGGCTAAAACTTTGCCGAAGATCAAAAAGACAGCCCAGCGTTTGCAACAGCTAAGTCAGCAAATTACGGCTACGGCGGTACCATTGCCCAAAGATAACTATCATGTTGTCAGTCCTGCGTTTCAGAATGTGATGGCAGGAATTTTGGTGGATCAAACGACGGGACAAATTTTGTGGCAAAAAAATGCGCACGTGAGCCAGCCTGTTGCTTCAATATCTAAATTATTAGCCGTTTTAACTGTTGAGTACACGCTAAAGAAGCGCCATTTATCTTTGCAAACGCCTATGGTAGCTTCCTCGGTGATTGCTGGTTTGGAAAAAAAGCCTAATTTAAGTAGTGCTCATTTGCAGGTGGGAGCACGTTATACTGTGCAGCAATTATTACAGGCAGCGATGCTAGCTAGCGCTAATGATGCAATTATGGTGATTGGTCAAAATCTGTACGGTAGTCAAGCACGATTTGTGCAAAAAATGTTACAACAAGCGCAGAAGTTACATTTAACCAAATATCAAATTGTTAATGCTAACGGTCTGCCTAGATCCATGGATCCAGCGGTCAATAATAATCCACAAACAACTGCCACTGAAAATGAATTATCAGCAGTGGCAGTAGCTAAAATCACACAAAAATTGTTACAAGTTGATCCACAAATTTTAAACTTAACGAAGCCAAAGCAAATGCAATTAGGTCAACACGAATTAGCCAATACTAACCAGTTAGTACCTGGCGGTAAATTTGCTACTAAAGGTTATGTAGTTGATGGCTTAAAAACCGGTACTGGTAATTTAGCTGGTGCTGGTTTAGTGGCCACCGCTAAGTTACACCAGCGACGAGTAATTTTGGTGATTTTACATGCAAATAGTGATGCCGCGCGCTTTAGTCAAGCCACGGCGATCTTGAATTTTGTTCAAGCGCATTTGCAACTACAAAAAGTCGCAATTAGGCATTGGTCTGGCTCTCAGAAGCAATTTTTATGGACAACTAGTCAGCCTAAACCAGTGCTACAAGATGCTTATCATGCAAATGTTATGCAAAAAAATCCTAAAATTACTGCAAAAAAAGTTATTAACTCACAAAAAGTTATTTATTTATCAAATTTTTAAACGTTCGTTCGCTTATCAAATGAAATTAAATTTGCTATATTATCCATGAATTCTTTAAAAATTAAATAATATTATGATAGCTAAGCAGGCGCTTCAACAAGAATTGGCATGGATTAAATTGGTACGTGAACACAATAATTCGCAGGCATTAGAATGTTTAGTGCAAAAATATTTACCTTTGATTGAAAGTACCAGTCAAAAATATCGTTTACGTCTATTTGATCGAGATGATTGGCGGCAAGAGGCGCGTATTGTATGTTTAGAAACCTGTCAAATCTTTGATGAGCGTCAAGGATCACGTTTTGGGAGTTTTTATAAGTTGCGTTTACAAAATCATTGGACTAATTTAGTGCGTCAGCAATTGGCATTAAAGCGGCAAACAAACGTTAATGCTGTGTCAATGGAAGCTTTAGCACAGGCTAATCCAGAATTGGAAAATGATTTGTGTTGGCAATTGACGACGTTCAAAAATGAAGTAGAGTTTTTGTCAACAGAGTTTCCCCACATGCTGCAACAATTGTCGTTAGTGGAGTTACAAGGCTTGCGCTTTTTATTAGGGACTGACTTAGAGCAAGTCACACGACACTCCGCTTATTCGAAAACGCAGATTCTCCAAGCTAGTCAGCGAAGTCGCTTAAAGTTTTTGGCGTTTTACCAGCGCTTAGGTATTGACACTCCATCTTAGAGTCAGTATAGTTAAAAATTGACGTAGGTGATATAATGAAACGAGTTAAAGTTGTTTTGGAATGTAGCGTGTGTGGTGCACACAATTATCACACTTTAGTAGCGACTGACCGTAAGCAGCGCTTTACCATTAAAAAATTTTGTAACCATTGTAATCAGCACACGATTCATCAGGAAACTAGATAGAGGGATTGTTAATGAAATTTTTAAAAAGTGTTATGCAAGAAATGAAATTAGTTCAATGGCCCACAGCTAAAGAAAATCGTCATGATACGATGACGGTGATCTTAACTTCTATTTTCTTTGCACTCTTCTTGGGCGCTTGTGATTGGTTGTTCCAAACGCTTGTTACTTTGTTTGTTTCTCACTAATTACCAAGACCGGTTAGATTACAGTTGAAACTTTTTGAATAATTTGTAGTTTATTCCATAATTTGCTATGCTATAAACAGTGCTTAATAAAAACTTCGTTGAAACGAGGTTTTTTTTGTTTGATTGAATACTAAGGAAGGTTAGATTAATGGCAGAACAAGATCAAAAAATGTGGTATGTTTTACATACCTATTCCGGATATGAAAATCGTGTTAAAGAAAATTTGCAATCACGGGCGCAATCAATGGGCATGGAAGACTATATTTTTCAAGCAGTTGTTCCTGAAGAACAAGAAACAGAAACCAAAAATGGTAAGACAAAAACGGAAATGAAAAAAACTTTCCCTGGCTACGTATTAGTCGAGATGGTAATGTCTGATCAGTCTTGGTTTGTGGTACGAAATACTCCCGGTGTTACAGGATTTGTTGGAAGCCACGGTGCTGGAAGCAAGCCAGCGCCACTCTTGCCTGAAGAAGTTGATGCAATCTTAAATACGATGCAGCAAGATCAAACGCCATATGATATTGATTTTGAAGTAGGAGAAGTGGTTAAGATTCAAGACGGTGGTGCGTTCTCAGGAATGGAAGGGACGATTACCGAAATTGATAATGAACATGGTAAGGTCAAAGTTGAAATTAATATGTTTGAACGAATGACCGAAGCGGAAATTGATTATCAAAGTATCACCAAGGCTTGAGGACAAGGTGATATTGCTTAATGTTCCAAGGAGCAAAAGTTTATATTTAACTATGGAGAATAACTCAAGCATAAAGGTTGCTTAAGCCATTATCATAGGCTAATTTCCGGCTTTTAAGCGCTCTTTGTCGCAGTAATTGACATAAGCCACTTCAAAGAACAAAAATTTGCGCCTAACTACAACTAAGTTCTCAAGTTAAAATACCACTTAAGGACTTAGTTTAGGTTAGTGCTCAGTTAAAAACCGTTCTTTGTCGCAGTAATTTGTATATCATTGAAATTTATGTTATTCTGTCTAAGAATGTCTTAGACATTTCTGTGGGAGGGAAAATTTCAATTCCCATTTTTGACCACATCACGGACTTAAGGAGGTATGTACCGTGGCTAAAAAAGTTGCAAATGTTGTTAAATTGCAAATTCCAGGTGGAGCAGCAACACCAGCTCCTCCAGTTGGTCCAGCTTTAGGACAAGCCGGAATTAATATCGTTGAATTTACGAAAGATTTTAATGCACGGACCGCTGATCAAAAAGGGATGATTATTCCTGTAGTGATCACAGTTTATGAAGATCGTTCGTTTGATTTTGTTACCAAGACGCCACCAGCAGCTGTATTATTGATGCAAGCAGCTGGTGTCAAGAAGGGTTCCGGTAATCCTCGTGACGAAAAGGTAGCGAAAGTTACTAAAGATCAAGTACGTGAAATTGCTGAAACAAAGCTGAAAGACTTGAATGCTAATGATGTCGAAGCCGCTATGCGGATGATCGAAGGAACAGCACGGAGTATGGGCTTTACAGTTGAAGGTTAATCTTCACTAACTTTAATCAATCAAGAGCTTGTCACAGTGGGAGGGGTAAAACCCACTTGACCACAATCACAAGGAGGAACTCGAACGTGGCTAAACATGGAAAGAAATATTTAGAAGCTGCTAAGCAAGTTGATAAAAACAAAGCTTACGATGCACAAGCAGCAATGGACTTATTAAAGAAAGTTAACTATGCAAACTTTGATGCAACAATTGAAGTTTCTTATAATTTGAACTTGGATACTAAACAAGCTGACCAACAAATTCGGGGCGCAATGGTTTTGCCAAATGGTACTGGTAAGACTCAACGGGTCGTTGTATTTGCTGATGGTCAACAAGCTAAAGATGCGCAAGCAGCTGGTGCTGACTATGTTGGTGATGATGATTTAGTTGACAAAATTACTGATGGCTGGTTAGACTTCGATGTTGTTGTTGCAACACCAAAGATGATGGCTAAAGTTGGTCGTTTGGGTCGGATTTTAGGACCGAAAGGTTTAATGCCAAACCCAAAGACTGGTACAGTTACCATGGACGTTACTAAAGCTGTTAATGATATCAAAGCTGGTCAAGTAACTTACCGGGCTGATTCTCAAGGTTTGATTCATGCTCCGTTAGGTAAGATTTCATTTGATACTGATAAATTAGTTGCTAACTTTAATGCTTTAAACGATGTGATTGTTAAAGCTCGTCCAGCAACAGTTAAAGGTCAATATGTAAACTCTGTTTACTTAACTTCGACCTTTGGCCCTGGTATCAAAGTTAACGTTGACTAATTAATTAATTAATGTTAAATTACTAAACAGAAACTACCTAAGACTCAGGTGGCAGTATGCCTTAATATCCTGCCGAGGCTAGATGCATTCGTTAGGACATCTTGCTTTGCTGAGGTGTCCTTTAATTTTAGGTAGAAATAATTATGGAGGTGAAATCACGTGAAAGATGCTGTTTTAAAGGCTAAACAAGAATTAGTTGATGAAGTCGCTGATAAGATCAAGCGTTCTGAATCAGTTATTGTTGTTGACTATTTAGGCTTAGATGTTGCGCAAGTAACAGAATTACGGCGCCAATTAAGTGCTGAAGACGTAGAGATGCGAGTTATTAAGAACTCTGTGTTACGGCGGGCTGCTGATAAAGCTGGCTTTGAAGGTTTAGATGAAGCCTTCACAGGTCCTACAGCGGTAGCATTTTCTTATGAAGATCCAATTATTGCTGCTAAGACTATTTCTAAATTTGCGGAAACTGCTGATGTCTTGGAAATCAAGGGTGGTATCATCGAAGGTGAAGTTCAAAGCTTAGCCAAAATTGATGAATATGCTCATATGCCAAGTCACGACGAATTGTTGGCTACTCTTGCTTCAATGTTGCAAGATCCAATTCGCAAAGTTGCTTATGCTGTTAAAGCAATCGCTGATAAAGAAAATGAAGACGGCGACGCTGCTTAATTAAATTTATAATCCATTGGAGGAATAAAAATGGCTTTCGATAAAGACTCAATTATCGCTTCCTTAAAAGAAGCAAGTATTTCCGATTTAAACGACTTAGTAAAGGCAATCGAAGAAGAATTTGATGTTTCAGCTGCTGCTCCAGTTGCAGTTGCTGGTGCTGCTGGTGGCGATGCTGCTGCCGCTAAAGATGAATTCGATGTTGAATTAACTGAAGCTGGTCAAGAAAAAGTTAAGGTTATCAAGGCTGTTCGTGAAATCACAGGCTTAGGCTTGAAGGATTCCAAGGACTTAGTTGACAAAGCTCCTTCAGTTATCAAAGAAGGCGTAGCTCAAGCTGATGCTGATGATATGAAAGCTAAACTTGAAGAAGTTGGCGCTACTGTAACTTTGAAATAGTCATTGTTATATCGAAAAAGCTACCGAATTTTTATTCGGTAGCTTTTTTGCTTAAAATAACTTTTTAAAGGAGCAGAATTTGAGTATTGTACGTGTTGAACATTTGAGTCAACAATTTTTAGATAAAACTTTATATACCGATGCGAGTTTTCAAGTCAATGAACAAGATCATTTGGGGATTATTGGACAAAATGGCGTTGGTAAAAGTACCCTAATTAATATTTTAACGGGGGCTTTAACGCCAGACAATGGCACAATTACTTGGAAGAAAAAAATTCAGGTTGGTTATTTGGATCAGTATGCTAATCTAAAACCGAGCCAAACCTTGCGGGAATTTTTAACGACGGCTTTTCAACCATTGTTAGATCAAGCTCAAAAATTAGAATTAATCTATCAACAATCAACGCCGAGTGCCGATGATTTGGAATTAGCTGGTCAATTACAAACCGCTTTAGAAGCCAATGGCTATTACGATATTGATTTGAAAGTTGAGCAAGTAGCGCAGGGGCTGGGTTTAGATGCCTTAGGTTATGACCATGACGTTGCTGAATTAAGTGGGGGGCAACGTTCGAAGTTAATTTTAGCAAAATTGTTGCTAGAACAACCCGACATTTTATTATTAGATGAACCGACTAATTATTTGGATCAACAACATATTGCTTGGCTGGCTGAATATTTGCAAAATTTTGCCGGCGCTTTTGTGGTCGTTTCACATGATTATCAATTCTTGGATCAGATTGTCAATAAAGTCTGCGACGTTGAATTAGGGCAAATTAAAACTTATACGGGAACGTTAAAGCAAGCTTTACGTCAAAAAGCCGCTGATCAACGGACTTATTTAAAAGCTTACGCCAGCCAACAAAAGAAAATTGCGAAGACGCAAGCTTATATTCAAAAAAATAAAGCCGGTTCGCGCTCGAAAAGTGCCCGCAGTCGTGAAAAGCAATTAGCGCGAATGGATAAGTTAACACCACCAGCTAATCGGCAAATTGCCCAATTTAATTTTCCATATGTCACTAGTAAAGCCAACGTCATTCTGGAAGCCAATAATCTAGTAATTGGTTATCAACAACCATTATTAGCACAACCATTGAATTTTTCGGTGGCTATGGGTGAAAAAGTTGTTATTAAAGGCTTTAACGGTATTGGTAAAACCACACTATTAAAAACCATTCAAGGTTTAATTCCGGCGTTAGGTGGAGAAGTAGAGTTAGCAGCAACGATTACTAGTGCTTATTATGAGCAAAGTTTATATTGGTCCACGCCGCTAGCGAGTCCGTTAGCAATTTTAGAACAGCGCTTTAGTGAACAGCCACCGCGGATTATTCGACGAACTTTGGCGCAGACGGGCTTGACGAGTCAACAAGCTAGTTCGGCAGTCAAAACACTATCGGGTGGTGAACAGGTCAAAGTTAAGTTGGCCGCATTGATGCTCCAACCTGCCAACGTATTGTTTTTAGATGAACCGACTAATCATTTGGATGATGATAGTAAGTTAGCCTTGCGCCAAGCTTTAGTTAATTATCCGGGGACAGTCATTTTGATAACGCACGAAACGGATTTTTATGATAGTTCGTGGATTAGTAAAGTTTTAGATATTGAACAATTATTACAATAATTAGCATGCAAAAAAGCTTGAAGTGCCGCGTTTAAAGTTGTTAAACACGGTGTTCAAGCTTTTTGTATTTAAGTTAAGCTATTGGTCAAGGTCCAAGTTAAATGACCATGATGATTGGTATTTGGCAGCGTAGGTGTTGCATTGGTATTTTTTAAGAATGGTCCTTGAGGAGTTGCAGCACTTGAGTTAGCGCTGGTCGTCCAAGTTTGTGAGATATCTAAGATGTTATCATTTGGATCAGGAGCGATTTTTTGAAAGACCATTGTTGGCGTCGCTGTTATTTGAGTACTCAGACCATTATTACCATAATATAGTGGTAAATTCCCCGTCCCCAAATCATCATCTAATTGGTTAGCTAGTTGGACAGCGACCGTCCAGTTAGCTTCTTGATGGTCTGTGTCAGTGACTGCTAAATTACCAGTAATAGTTTTCATAGGCAAATTTTTGCGATCAGCCGACATATGGGTGCCAAAATCTAAGCTACTCGGAACTTGCATAGTCAGATCCCCTTTGATAGTTAAAGTGGTCGCTGCTGGGAAAGTCGTATCATGATAAACCGTGGTAACTTGCGGATTGGAGTTCTGGTCAGCGTCAGTGAGAACAACTTGTAATTTTTGTCCGGAACTGAGCCCGTGAATTTTGGTTAAAGACCATTGTCCAGCACTATCAACTGTAGTGTTTTCAGCAGGAGTTGACTCATAATGAATGCTACCATCCGCATTTAAAACGCGCCAGGAAACTTGCATGTTAGCAGCACCAGTTCCGGATAAGCTGGTAGTTGACGGAACAATGGTGCTCAGAGCAGTAGTGGAATGATGATCGGTTAAAGTCGACTGCGCATGAAAGACTTTAGCGGGGGCAGGGGGAGTTTTATTAATGACGATTTTTTCACTGTCATCAAAATCTTTTTGGGGTTCAGAGACAATCGCACTGGAGCTATATTTGCCATTTTCGTAGGTTCCATTTCGCCAGACGCGCAAAATTTTAATTTTGGTACCCGTAGGCAGTAAATTTAAGCCAGGAGCAGCCACTTTAATAGCACCTTTGAGATTGGTATTGTCATAATAAGTTTCTTGAGTGCTGGACAGGCCATGTAATTCTTGGACAGTGCCATCAGGTAAAGTGACTTGTAAGTCCGCATGAATTTCATTATCCAATGCAGGGCGGAAGGCACTGTTTTCCGCAGGAACTTGAGCTTGTAACCAAATATATTTATCCGTATTAGCTGGATGGATAAACTGATTATTTTGATCTTGCAACCAGCTAACTTTGCCGGGGGTGACATTAGCAGTCATGCGGATAATCTTAGTTAAGCCCTTTGCAGATCCTAGGGGCGTGTCTAAATACTGTTTAAAATTACTAGCGTCACTTGGGTCACTGTCACTACTGGGAACTACGGTGTCAAAGGTCGAAGAAGCCGAAGATGATTGGTAAGTAGCGCCCACGTGGGCCCAATTACCGGAAGGATTACCGTTAACGTCACTATTACTATCCCAAACTTGTAGCGGCAGAGCTTTATGGTTGAACAGACTCGTCTTCGCACCGTTAAATAAATAGCTATTACTACCACTCGGAGCGCGGTTTTGAAAATCAAAATAACGTGGATACGGCATATTGAAGTTGAGGTCATTACTATTCGCAGAGAAAATAGCATTTTTAGGATAATTGCCGCGCGCTACAAACGAAATTGAATCATTACTGGAAACGCCAGCATCAATCTTTAATGGTAGTGAAGGCGAGGCAATGGCAGGGCCATTATTAGCGTCGACAAGCACTTGAGAATCTGGATCGCGCAAAGTAAAGGAATTAGACGTGGCGCCCCCAGTGCTACCAGTGTATAAAATACCTTCACCACCAACATCACCAGTTCCGGGAGAACCAGCAGTGGAATTATTGTGTAAATTAAATTCAGCACCTTGCGAAACGGAAACTTGGTTGCCGGTACCATACATGCGAATACCTGGCGCATTCGAACTTTGAGTATTTTGATAAACGTTAACTTTAACGTTGCCCTGCATATCAAAGAGCATTCCCCCAGTCAAGATGAAGCGAATGGCGGGATTGAGGCTGACGCCCCCAGTACCTGTACCTCGTGTGATATTAAGACTGGTTGTTTTGTCGTCTGGCGTTCCCGTTACCTCGAATTTACTATCGGTGCCAGAAATGCTGACGGCCGGACCATTAATATTTTTAATATCGAGGCTAGAACCACTAGCCATTTTAAGCAGGGAACCAGTGCCGTATAAGCGAATGACTCCGGACGAATTCAGATCATTATTATTACTATAATTAACTTTAATTTGGGAGTGATCTATAATGTTCAAATTAAGTCCAGTATACGTATTTTTATTGTCACCATTAATAAAAAAGTTGTCGTAATTGGTATAACTGGCGGATGCTTGTACTGCATTAATCGTGGAGTTGTTAATGCTAATACTTTTATCAACAGTTAAATTCTTGCTCATTCCGGGAAACATCAGATAATTATTAGCTTTAACTTGCATCTTACTACTATTAATATTTAACTGACTACCGACACTACTGTTTAAGACGATTGCGTACACAGAAGTATTAGTGGCGCTAGAGGTAGTTAAATTGGCGGGCATTTGTTGAGAAACATTGGCATGATCAAAAGTGATGGATACAGGAGCAGTTGCGGCTTCGGAACTATAAAAGCCACCATTGCTAATTGTGCTATTGGTAGTAGCATTATTGATGTCCGCAGGCGTTGTAGCATTATTGATTGGCGTGTCTTGAACGATTAAATTACCGCCAGTAGCCGTAAAACTATAGTACATTTTGGCAGCGGTAGTTGTGGCTGTGACATAAGCGTCTTTCACTGTTGTGGTACCTTGGTCTAATGAAATTGTACAATCAGTGGTATTAATTTGGTAATTATTAAAATCAATGGTCTTATCTGAAGTAACATGCGCAGATTGGGTGCTAGCCACGAGGTTATTGGTCAGAATAATTGTTTGAACTTTGGGATTTTTCACTTGGGTACAAAAATCATTCCAAGTACTGACACTGACAGTACCAGCCGCTGTAGTTGCGGGGTGGTGAGTGGTTTTATACATGAGTTTGTTTTGGAGGTCAGTGTCCGAGTTAGCTTGCAGATCTAGCATCTCTTGAAAGTCAGGATCGTTAATATCGCCAGCAAAGGTACTCGCGGTCGGGGGACTGTTAATCAAATCATTCACAAAACTATTAGGCAACCCTTGATTGTGAATAATTTCGGCCATGGCAGATTCTTCACTGGAATGATCATTGTCTTCAGCGTGGAGCGTGGTGGTACAGAACAAACTAATAATAATGGTGTATACATAAATAAACAATTGAAATTTTTGGTGATTTTTCATTTTAGACACTCCTCAAATAAATTTTATTTTGTTGATGTTTTTCATAATTTTTAAAAAGTTATCGTCCATTTTGCTTAATTGTTTTGGAATTGAGCAAAGAAAAAGCTAAGCGTAATTATTAAATTAGCGCTTAGTTGCATGTTCGAATACCGGCAAGTGAGCATTGCAGATAAGATTATAGGAGATTAGGTGGGTTGCTGAACTAATAGGAAAACCTTTTATAGGAATGATTTGGTTTAACGGTGGCCTAGCACAGGAGGCTATGTGTAAGGCGCCAGAGTAACAGAAATTAAAATAAAGAAGGCTGATTATGAAATTCCCACGAGTGTGGTTGATTTTGATTGACATATAGATAGCTTGGCTCCTGAGGATCATTAATCTAAATATTATTTATAAATTAATTATAATAACCATAACTATTAGTTAATGACCCGTCAACGGCGCATTTTATAGTAAAAAATATTATGAATTTGACAAATAGTATTTTGTAGAAGCAAAACTTAACCCAAAAACTTTTTGGGATAAATAATAGGTAAAATTTTGTTAATGCTATTAAAAGCACATGTAGAATTGATTGATCGTAATTAATTTAGGCTCAGAATGCTGATTCTGATAGTTAGTTGCGTTAAGCTGTTCAAGAGTGAGCAAGGTCATTCAACGACGATGATTAAGAGGTAGTTGCTTGTTTTTTAGTTCTTAATTTTAGTTCTGGCTGATAAATTTTTTTAAAATTTAGTAGATTGGAATAATTAAGAACAATTTTGCGGTTATTTTCCAGCAGTAACAAAATTAAAAAGTCATAGTTGGAGTTGAAAAAGTTGCCTCAATTTTGGGCAAAATTAATTTCAAATTTCCCTAGTAGCGAATTTTAGTTATACTAAATATGTAATGATTAACAGGAGGTCAATGATTTGGCGGAACAATATTTTACCAATCAGCCCACATCAGCGCATGATTATCAAGAATTTAAGTTTCAATTACGCCAGCAAACACTGCAATTTCAAACGGATAGCGGAGTTTTTTCCAAGCAAACGATTGATTATGGCACACGCGCATTACTCGCGGCCATTAATTTGCAAGATTTGCCAACGGGGGATTTATTAGATTTGGGATGTGGCTATGGTCCGATTGGGCTCACATTAGCTCAAGAAACAGGTCGATTGGTGGACTTAGTCGACTTAAATGAACGAGCACTGGATTTGGCGCGCAAGAATGCGCAGCTCAATGCCATTAATAATGTGCGAATTTTCGCTTCGGATAGTTATCGCCAAGTGAGCAAAACTGATTATGCAGCCATTTATACGAATCCGCCGTTTCGCGCCGGCAAACAGGTGGTTAGTACAATGATTACTCAAGCCAGTGAACATTTGCAAAATCAGGGCCAGTTCTGGTTTGTTGGCCAAAAAAAGCAAGGAGCCAAGACTTACCAAAAATTAATGCAACAAACATTTGGTACTGCCACGATTATTCAACGAGATAAAGGATATTATATTATTGAAAGTCTTAAGACCCACGATTGAGGAATTATATACACCAACGCAATTAACAGCTTATATGCAACAGGCCATTGCCGCAGCCAATCAAGCGCGCCAATTAGCGGAAGTGCCCATTGGTGCTGTGATTGTCGATGAAGTTCAACACCAAGTGCTGGCGACGGGCTTTAATCAACGCGAAGTTAAGCAAGATGCTTTGGCTCATGCCGAATTACTGGCAATTGATGCCGCTTGTCAAAAAAGGCAAAGCTGGCGCTTAGAACAGTGCTCTTTATTTGTGACATTAGAGCCGTGTGCGATGTGCGCTGGCGCAATTATTAATAGTCGTATTAATAATGTGATTTTTGGTGCTTGGGATCCTAAGGCGGGTTCGGTTGGCTCGTTAGTGAACTTATTTGAGCAACCGTATAATCACCGTCCTCATTATCAAGGTGGGGTTTTGCAGCCGGAATGTGCGCAGTTATTAACGAATTTTTTTCGCGAAATCCGTAAGTGATCCATAGGAAACCAAGTTAAAGCCGGTATAAAAATGTCTGTAAAAATTTAGATACTAATTTTCCTTGTCAATTATTGCAAAGTAAGCTATAATTATTTTTGCCGTAAGGCCAGAGGCAATGATTGGCTTATGAATCGTGTCAGGTTCGAGAGAAAGCAGCACTAAGTAAGTGCGGTCATGTGCCTTTTGATATGATTATTAACGCTCTTAGCTGTTTAGCTAAGGGTTTTTTTATTATAATGAAATATGACCAGTATTGAATCAATGTGAGAATTAATAGAAGTTTGACGTAATATTAAATTAGCAATTCTAAAAGTAAGCAACATAATTAATTGGGGAGGTATTCAATGGTTTATCAGGCGTTATATCGGCAGTGGCGTCCACAAAAGTTTAGCGATGTTGTCGGTCAAGAAGTGATTACTACAACACTAAAGAATGCCGTTAGTGAACAACAAGTTAGTCATGCGTATTTGTTTACAGGACCGCGGGGTACTGGCAAAACTTCGTGTGCCAAAATCTTGGCGAAAGCGGTCAATTGTCCGCATCAAGATAATGGTGAGCCCTGCAATCAGTGTGAAATTTGTCAAGCCATTACTAATGGCAGCTTGAATGATGTTTTAGAAATTGATGCGGCTTCTAACAACGGTGTGGAGCAAATCCGTGATATTCGCGATAAAGTTAAGTATGCCCCAACGCAGGCGGAATATAAGGTTTATATTATTGATGAAGTACACATGTTATCGACAGGCGCTTTTAATGCTTTGTTAAAAACTTTAGAAGAACCGCCAGCCAAAGTGATTTTTATTCTGGCAACTACCGAACCACAAAAAGTGCCTGCAACCATTATTTCGCGGACACAGCGGTTTGATTTTCGCCGGATTGGTGCCAGGGATTTGTTGGCGCGCATGAAATTAATTTTGCAAGAGAAGCAAGTGCCATATGACGAGCAAGGATTAGACTTAATTGCTCAAGCAGCTGAAGGTGGGATGCGGGATGCTTTAAGTATTTTGGATCAAGCCTTATCGCTGGGGCAAGGACAATTGCAGTTAGAGAATGCGCTAGAAGTCACGGGGGCTTTAGATAATCAACAATTAGAAACCTATTTTAAGGCTTTGGCTGCCACCGACGTCGCCCAAGCTTTGACTAGCTTGCACGAAATTATGGCTAGTGGACGTTCCGCCAAACGCTTGACGGACGCTTTAATGTCAACAGCCCGGGATTTATTATTGGCTAAAACGGATGTTGATTTATTATCGGACTTAGATCGCTCACTGGTGTCGGAACAGTTGTTAACCTTAAAGGATCAATTTACCACTGATCAATTGTATCAGTTGATTGAGCTAGTTTCTCAAACACAACAAGAGTTACGCGCAGCTGATCGACCGTCGATTTATTTAGAAGTATTGACTATTAAATTAATTGAACAATTACAACAACCGAAAACTCCGGCCCCAGGCGCTGAACTTCCCCAATTACAGCAGTTACAAGCACAAGTGCAAAGTTTACAAACACAAGTGCAACAATTACAACAAGTAAAGCCAACAACTGAGCCGTCAGCGACTACCGCGCAAAACAGTAAAGTTCAAACTAGGCCCCAAACAGCCAAGCCCAAAGCAGCAGTTCATGTTGATCAAGCTAAAATTAATCAAATTTTGCAGTCAGCCACACGCCAAGCTTTAACTCAAGTCCAAGATATTTGGCCAGATTTAATGAGTATGTTAAATGTGACCCAAAAAGCCGTGATGAAAGTTTCCAAACCCGTGGCCGCCAGTGCCGAAGGAGTGGTTGTTTCGTTTGATTATGCGCTTTGGTTTGAGCGCGTGATGAGTAATCAAGAAATGTTAGCGTTGTTGAAAGATAATTTGGATAAGTTGTTGAAAAATGATGCCGATGTGGTCTTAGTAGCGGCAGAAGATTGGCCCCAAATTCGGCAAGATTTTTTAAAGGGGCATGATGTCCATGCCGCTCATGCGGAAAAGAAATCGGAAACCGTCGGTTTAGTCAAAAAAGCCCAAGATTTATTTGGCGCTGATTTAGTGGAAGTTGATCATGATTAAGAAAGGAAGTTGTGAACGTGCAATATCCTCGTCCAGTGACGAAATTAATTGATTCATATATGAAATTACCAGGAATTGGTGAGAAAACGGCGACGCGGTTGGCCTTTTTTACAATTGGAATGGATCAAGAAGATGTCAGTGAATTTGCGCAAAGTTTGACGGCTGTCAAAACCGAGCTACACTATTGTCAAATCTGTGGCAACATTACTGATGTAGAACCTTGTGAAATTTGTAGTAGTACTAGTCGGGATCACAGCCAGTTATTAGTCGTTGAACAACCCAAAGATATTATGGCGATGGAGAATATGCAAAGTTATAATGGACTATATCAAGTCTTGGGTGGCGTCTTGTCGCCAGTTAATGGTGTAGGTCCTGAAGATTTACAAATCAAACATTTATTAGAGCGTTTAAAGCAAAATCAGCAATTTCAAGAAGTGATTGTCGCAACTAATGCCACACCAGAAGGTGAAGCCACTGCGATGTATTTAGCTAAATTGATTAAACCAGCGGGCATTAAGGTAACCCGCTTGGCGCACGGCTTAGCTGTCGGCGCTGATATTGAATATGCTGATCAAATGACGTTGCGGCGGGCAGTCGAAGGTCGTCAACAACTTTAAGAAAAAACTTCTCGTTCACGGACTTCTTTTGTACAATAAAACTATAAACTAAGAAAGTAGGTAATTGCTGTGCCGAAAATTTTTATTTCCTTAGAAGGACCAGATGGTTCTGGTAAATCAACTGCGGCTCAGCAACTCGCAAAGCAATTGCCCCAGTTGTTGCACCAGCCAGTGCTTTTGACACGTGAGCCAGGCGGTAGTAGTATTTCTGAAAAGATTCGCCAATTGATTTTAGATGTTGATAACACACAAATGGATGCGCGTACGGAAGCTTTATTATATGCTGCGCAAAGGCGCCAGCACTTAGTGGATGTTATTGAACC
Source organism: Bombilactobacillus sp. ESL1187 (assembly GCF_058107155.1). Classification (NCBI taxonomy): domain Bacteria; kingdom Bacillati; phylum Bacillota; class Bacilli; order Lactobacillales; family Lactobacillaceae; genus Bombilactobacillus; species Bombilactobacillus sp. ESL1187. Next base: position 398,225 of record NZ_JBYLTZ010000001.1, on the reverse strand, counting down.
TGCTTTAGCTCAAGGTCAGATAGTTTTGAGTGATCGTTATGTAGATAGTTCGATTGCTTATCAGGGTGCTGGACGACAGTTAGGTACGGATGAAATTTGGCAAATTAATCAGTTTGCCACGCAAAACGTGATGCCTCAGCTGACTTTATACTTTGATGTGGCGCCCGAAGTGGGTTTAGCACGGATTAAACGCCAGCGAGCGACGGCGACTGATCGTTTGGAGCAAGAGACGTTGGCTTTTCATCAACGGGTGCACCAAGCGTATTTAAAATTATGGCAACAAAATCCGCAACGGATTAAAAAAATTGATGCGACTCAAACACCAGCCGCAGTAGTAGCAGCTTGTCTCCAAGAAATCACCACGGTTTTCACAAAAGAGGGCTAATTATGAAACTAGTAATTGTAATCGTTCAAGATAAAGACCATGCTAAATTAAGTAAGGCACTGAATCAGGCTCAAATTCAGTCAACGCGTTTATCAACGACCGGAAATTTTTTGCGCAATGGTAATTCAACGTTTTTAATTGGAATTGCGGATGAACGGGTGGACGAATTGTTAACTTTAATTCATGATAATTCTAAGACACGCCAAGAATACGTTTCTACAGCCATTGCGACGAATATGCTCGGTGAAATTCCGGAACAACCAGTAGAAGTGACTGTTGGGGGCGCTACGGTCTTTATTTTACCGATAGAAAAGCTGGTTCATTTTTAATGACTGCACCGATTATTCAAGAACAACCAGCCTTAACGAAACAATTAGCCCAACAGGTTGATCAGCAACATATTTCTCATGCTTATTTAATAGCGGGCAATAATTTTTTGCAGGCGCAAGCTTTAAGTGTTTGGTTTGTGCAAGCCATTTATTGCTTAGATACTGCAGCCGGTTTTCCCTGCTTACAGTGTGATCATTGTCGCCGGATTGCACACTGGGATTTTCCAGATGTTTTGCGTTTATCGACCACTAAAGCAAGTTTAGGCGTCGATGAAATCCGCGGAGCTAAGCAGCAATTAGAGCAAAGTGCGGTTGAAAGTACGCGCCGCTTGTTACTGATTGAACAGGCACAAAAACTAACGGCGGCAGCGGCTAACAGCTTATTGAAATTTTTAGAAGATCCCAGTGGTCGAGTGACAACGATCTTGGTAACTGATAGTGCAACGACCATGTTGCCGACAATTTTGTCACGGGTTCAAGTTTTTAATCTGCAGGAACATGAAGATTTGACTTTGGCACAGACTTTACAAGCACGTTCTTTTAGTCAACCAGATCAAAAAATGATTACGGCTTTTCATTTAGAAAGCTTAATCACGGATGATTTGACTGGCGAACAATTTGCGAAATTAAAGCAAACTAGTCAAACTTGGGTCCAATTGTTAGAAACCAAGCCGTGGCAAGCTTTTGTGAATGTGGCGGCAAAAGTGGTGCCGTTAATTGAAAATCATTCCCAACAAGCGCTATTTTGGGGCTTGATTGAAGCTATGTTAACCAAACAGTTACAAGCTAGTGTGGCCGATGCGCCCCGCTTGCAAAGGATTACGCATTTGACTGTGCAGCTGTTACATTCGCAAAAGTTATGGCATGCTAATGTTAGTTTTGAAAATTGTTTGGAACTTTTAGCTTTACAAGCAACAACGCCCATTAAAGGAAGTTGATTATGAAACAAACAGATTATTATGCAAAGTTTGCAGAACTACAACAAGTGGCTCAGGATTTAACTACTGCCTTGGCAACCATGAAAGATGATGTTTCACGCGTTTTAGAGGAAAATGCAGAGCTGAAAATTGAAAATGAACATTTACGTAATCGTCTGGCAGAGATGGATCCCAAAAAAGAACCTGAATTACCACATGCGCGGCGGACTTTAGAAAAACTTTATGAAGAAGGTTTTCATGTTTGTACCGTTATGTATGGTGCCCACCGTGAGAACAATGAAGAATGCGCTTTTTGTTTAGACGTAATTTATGGTGATCGGGGGCCAAAATAAAATGATTCAAGAAGTAGCTAGTTTTCAAGCGGCAGCTACGGGTTGCTTATATTTGGTACCCACACCGATTGGTAATTTACAAGATATGAGTGAACGAGCGATTCAAACACTCAAGGACGTAGATTTGATTGCCGCAGAAGATACCAGAAATACACAAAAATTGCTCAATCATTTTCAAATTACGACACCTCAAATTAGTTTTCACGAACATAATACCCAGCAACGTTTGCCCGAGCTCATAGCTAAATTACAAGCAGGCTTCAAGATTGCGCAGGTTAGTGATGCCGGAATGCCGTCAATTAGTGATCCTGGTAAAGAACTGGTCGCAGCTTGTATTAAAGCTCAAATTCCAGTGGTTCCCTTGCCTGGTCCCAACGCCGCTTTAACAGCACTCATTGCTTCGGGATTATTACCGCAACCATTTTATTTTTATGGCTTTTTACCGCGGAAAGCGTCCCAAATGCAAGCGGAGTTAGCTAAATTAGCGCAACTGTCCGCGACTTTTATTTTGTATGAATCACCGTATCGGGTAGTCAAGACCGTGGCGGCCTTGATTGCGACGTTAGGCAAACAACGCCAAGTCGTGTTAGCGCGGGAATTAACGAAGATTCACGAAGCCTTTTTACGTGGCAGTTTAGCACAAGTACAGGACTATTTCACAACCCATCAGCCGCGTGGTGAGTATGTTATCATTGTTGCTGGGAGAACTGTAGAGCCAGTTAGTCATGAAGCATTATCTAGTGAGCAAGTGCGCACCTTAGTGCAACAACAAATTGATACAGGCTTAAAGCCCAATGCCGCTATTAAGCAAGTAGCTCACCAACAGCAGTTATCACGTCAACAAGTTTATAACAGTTATCACAGATTGGAGCCGAAAGTATGAATTCACAAATCTTTGCGGAACAAATCAAGGTTCCGTTCTACGATATTAATTCCACTGGTGAAATGAATTTATCCAGTTTATTTAATGAAATTTTACTAGTATCTGAGCATCAATTACATCAAGTTCAGATTGATTCCCAACAAATGGTGCAGCAAGGTTTAGGCTGGGTGGTCACTAAGTATCACCTAGAAATTGCCCATTTACCGCAACTGAATGAACAAATCAAAATTACCACGCAAGCCAACAGTTATAATAAGTTCTTTTGTTATCGGACTTTTACTGTGCAAAATATGGCTGGTGAACAGTTAGTTAAATTAACCAGTAATTGGGTGATGTTAGATATTCAAACACGTAAGATGTTAGCGATTGACCCCCAAATTATGGAGCGCTTGGCTTGTCCTTACTCCAATGAAATTTGGCGGTTTCCGCGGATAGATTTAATTGAATATGTTAATGAACCCGTTATTTATCGGACACGTTTTGCGGATATTGATGTTAATGGTCATGTGAATAATTCGATTTATTTAGACTGGATGATGGATGCATTAGGGCGTGAGTTTTTATTAAAATATCGTTTGCGACAATTTGATATTAAATATGAACGTGAAGTTCCTTATGGGGAAATGGTACAGAGCTTTGTCCAACAAGAGCAATTAACAACCCACCATTTGATTAAAACAGCAATTGGTGTCAATGCACAAGCACAAGCTGTCTGGCAAAAACGCTCAAGAGATGAGGTTGATCAATGAAGCAAGAGCATGCGCAGTTGCGGGGGCGCAATTTAGGATTAGGTTTGGCGCTAGTAGTTATTTTTATTTTGCTGGCAGTCTTATCATGGCGTTCGACTCAACCGCACAGTGTCAATCAAGCCCAAAGTATTCCTACACTTTATGTGCAAGAAGCTAAGCAGTCTAAAAGATCGTTAATGAAATACGCTAACAAGCATAACCAGGCGCAGACTGTATTAAGGGCGGTGGTTTCACCGCAAGGTAAAGTTACCTGGCATGGTAATTGGCAAACGAAGGTGCACCATCCTTTGATTAAAGTTACGATGCAAAAGGCCCAAACACTCAGTTACCGCCAAATGAGTCGTAATTTCAAACAAGTCTTACTGCAATTACAACAACAATACCGCATTAAAGAATATAATGTAGTTGCTCAAGACGCAGGCAACACAGTAACGTTAGTTTACCAGGTACAAGCAGCTAAACAAACAACTTTGCCACAATTACAACGGCAAGTTAATATCACTACTGCCAAAATTCCAGCTCAAGATTTAGATTATTTTTGGCACCAGCGGCATCACCTGAAAGGTAACGTGCGGGTCTTAAATATTCAACAGCAAACTACTGATTTAACGGCACATTCGCTCGAAACAATTTTGAAACCACGAGTACAACAGTATCAAGAATTAACGGCTTCAAAGCCAGCAGTGATCGGATCAGAGATTGGTCAGTTCTTGTGGTAAATAGTTTTCAAAAATTTTAGAGCAGTTTGTTTCCAGACAATATCTATAAGAGTTTGCTGCAAACTCAATAAAGAAGCTGAGACAAGAAGAAAGGTATTTTCTTTTTATCTCAGCTTTTTTGGCTATTTTTGCCCAGACCATTCAGCAAAAAATTCAGTTAAAAAATTTTGTAAGATTTGTGTTCGTTGTTGGGCAATGGCTTGTCCGGCAGCGGTTTGCATTAAATCTTTTAAGTGCAATAATTTTTCATAAAAATGATTAATGGTCGTCGTCGGATGTTGGCGATAAGTTTGTTGGCTGGTGAGCTGAATAGGTTGAATATTCGGCTCGTAAATGGCCTGTTCGTGACTACCACCATAGGCAAAAGCCCGGGCAATTCCAATTGCCCCTAAAGAATCCAAGCGATCTGCGTCTTGTACATAATATCCCCAAGCGGGCAATTTTTGGTGGTGTGCGAGATTATGAGCGAAAGATAAATTATTAATTGTTTGCAGAATTTCTTGTTGTTGCAAATGATCAAAACCGGCTGTGATTAGTAATGTTTGCACTGTTTGTTGTTGTTGCTGCAGATTTTTGACCAGTTTTTCGTCAGTCGTTTCGTGTAAGAAACTGGCCGTCGTGAGCAAATCTTTGGTCGTAGAGTCTAACTGGTGATCAGTCTGATAAAGTGTAATGGCTAAATTAGCAACACGTTGTAAATGCCAGTAGTCGTGACCACTAACATCGTTTTTTAAATTATTTTTAGCAAATCGCTTAATCTGGGTTAATTGCATGCAGACCTCCATATATTATTCCAATTGATACGGCAAAAATTCACAGCCATTATAGCATGACAATTTATTAGTTATAGGAAATGGCTTTAATTTTTTATATCAAAAGTTATTGTTGAAAAATTTTTTTATGGCGAATTTTTGAGCTAATCCAAGATTTTTCTCATTTAAGTGAAGTCAGATCAGAATGAGAAAACAGTAGCGGCATGATTAAAAAATAAATAGTTTAAATTTGATATTTTGGTTAAATTAGTAAAATCTAATGTATAAATTGTAGTAAAGTTCCGTTGCCACCGTCGAAAAAAAATGTAATGATATATTTAGACTGATAATATAGGAGAGTGAAGGAGCGATGTACTTAATTGTTAATGCAATTGGTTTACTGGTCTTTATTGGAGTAGCTTTTTTGTTTTCGAAAAACAAAAAGGCAATTAATTGGCGGTCAGTAATTATCATGGTAATCATCAATTTAGTGATTGCCTGGTTCTTAACTAGTTTTGCCATTGGGCGGGACATTGTTTCCGGAGCTGCGGAAGGTTTTAATCAACTTGTTCAAGTAGCTTATACCGGAATTGCGTTCGCGTTGCCAAGCATGGTGCATGTCAAAAACATGGACTTTGTGATTAGTGTTTTGATGCCAATTTTGTTGATTGTTCCACTGTTTGATATTTTGACTTATATTGGTTTTCTACCGTGGGTCATTAAATGGATTGGCAAAGGTTTAGCTAAAGTTACTGGTCAACCCCGCTTTGAATCATTCTTTTCTGTAGAAATGATGTTTTTAGGTAATACTGAAGCCTTAGCAGTCTCAGGTCTTCAGTTACGGCAAATGAGTAAGGAACGTAATTTAACCATTGCGATGATGTCGATGAGTTGTGTGACGGCTTCGATTATTGGTGCTTATACCAAAATGGTGCCCGGACAATACGTGTTGACCGCGATTCCTGTGAATATCATTAATGCCATTATTGTTACTAGTGTTTTAAACCCGGTAACAGTTACTCCGAGTGAGGATACAATTGCCACTGTTGGTGGTCAAGCTAATGACGCTGACCAAGAAGCTGGTAGCAATGAAAAAGAACCGTTTTTCTCATTTTTAGGTGATTCGATTTTAGCTGCTGGTAAATTAGTGTTAATTATTACGGCTAATGTTGTGGCCTTTGTGGCCTTAGCAGCTTTGATTGATAAATTGTTAGGAATTATCAATCCGTGGTTAAGTTTGGAACACTTGTTGGGAATTGTCATGTTCCCGTTTGCTTGGTTGATGGGGCTCAATGTCCACGATGCCTTTCAATTTGCTCAATACATGGGAACTAAGTTAGTGACGAACGAATTTGTGGTCATGGGTAAAGTTACAAAAACAATTCATGATTTGGCGCCACATTATCAAGCCATCTTAACCGTCTTTTTAACTTCCTTTGCTAACTTTTCAACGATTGGCATGATTATTGGGGCATTTAAAGATTTGATTGATCGTGAGAAAAACAATTATATCGCTAAAAATATTAGTTATTTGTTACTGTCTGGAATTTTAGTTTCACTTTTGTCGGCAGCAACAGTTGGATTATTCGTTTGGTAAAATAATAAGTTTGGTTCTAAGAATACTTTTAAAAAAATACTCCGCAATTAGACGGGTATTTTTTTATTTTGGTTCAAATTTAAGAAATGAGGAGAATATTTTGATGGAAACTTTTTAGTCTTCAGAGAATTAAATGGCTTAAGAAAAAGAATAACCGTTAAAATTTTTTAGAGGAAAGATGATTTTTTGAAGATTTTAATTTGAATAATTATTAAAAAATGATTTGGAAAAGTTTGCGATTTATCCTACTTAGTTGTCAGAAAATAAAAAAGCGTTGACAAATATTATTAAATAATATTAAATTAAACTAATTTTTTATTGAAAGAAGAGGGTGAGTCAAGTGCTAATGATTATTGGATCATTTTTGGCAGTAATGTGTTGTATGTTTGTGGGGGAGTGGGTTTCAACTAAGACTCATGCTTACTTGCCCTCAATTTTTGTTACGGCTATTTTATTTTTAATTGGCTATTGGACGTTTTTTCCAAAAAATTTAGCAGCTAATGCGTCATATACGAATACGGCGGTTAATATGTTTATGTCCTTCATCTTAGTCCATTTGGGAACGATGATGAGTTTAAAGAAGTTGTTACAACAATGGAAAGCGGTTTTGATTGCAATTAGTGGGGTATTAGGAACTTTATTATTAACGTTAACGATTGGAACGTTATTATTTAACTGGCATACTGTGATAGCGGCGATCCCTCCATTAACTGGTGGAATTGTGGCCGCGTTATTGATGACCGAAGGTCTCAAGCAAAAAGGAATTATTGCCTTATCAGCGTTACCGATTGCGATGATGGTAATGCATTCTTTGGTCGGTTATCCTTTGACTTCATTGGTTTTAAAACAAGAAGGTCACCGACTGTTAAAAACTTTCTCGTCGAAACCTGAAATTGATAATGCAACTAACGATCAGCGTGCCGAGAAGGTACAACGTTTGCGACTACCAAAATCTTATCAAACATCGGCTTTTTTATTAGCTAAAGTGGCACTGGTGGCTTTGTTAGGTAATGGGTTGTCACAATTGATGCACGGAAGTATTAATTCTAGTATCTGGTGCTTGGTTTTAGGTGTTATCTTTCATCAAATTGGCTTTTTAGAAGATGAAATTTTAAATCAAGCGGGCGTTTATAATTGGTTAATGTACGGAATTTTGGCTTACGGATTTTCACAATTGAGTTTAATTAAACCACAGGAAGTGTTGGGCTTAATTGTGCAGATTTTTACGTTAATTGTTTTAGGTTTATTGGGAATGTTTATTATCTCGTTTATTTTGTCCAAACCTTTAAAAATGTCGTGGCAAATGGCCTTTGCTTGTTCACTAACTGCTTTATTCGGCTTTCCAATGGATTACATTTTGACCAACGAAGTAGTGGATAGTTTAACGCAGGATCCGCAACAGCATGAATACTTGTTAGATCAAATGTTACCCAAGATGTTGGTGGGGGGCTTTGCGACAGTTTCTTTGGCCTCAGTGGTGATTGCGACGATCTTTTTGAAGTTATTATAAACAGTAGTGCAAGCTTGCAACTTGACTAATGGTTTAGATTAATTATAATTGGACTAGACCATTATTTAGAGGAACGAGGATCAACTATGCAAGTTATTATTTCTAAGGATCAAGTGGTTGCTAGTCAACAGGCAGCACAAATGTTTGCGGCTAGTTTAACGCAGGGAGCTCAGACTTTTGGTTTGGCCACTGGGTCAACTCCTATTATGACCTATCAAAATCTTGTCCAAAGTAATTTGGATTTTTCACAATGTGTGTCCATTAATTTAGATGAATATCTGGGGATTAGTCCTGCTAATGATCAAAGTTATCATTATTTTATGCAAGAACATTTGTTTAAGCAAAAACCGTTTGCTCAATCTTATTTACCTGACGGTTTAGCAACAGATCCAAACCAAGAAGTTCAACGGTATGACCAAATAATTGCGCAAAATCCAATTGATTTACAACTTTTAGGAATTGGGCGTAACGGGCATATTGGTTTTAATGAACCGGGGACCTCGTTTGCTTTAACGACACATGTAGCTGACTTGACGCAATCTACGATTGATGCCAATGCGCGTTTCTTTAAGAACATTGAAGAGGTGCCAAAGAAAGCCTACTCGATGGGGATTGCATCGATTATGCAATCCAAGCAGATCATTTTAGAAGCTTTTGGCGCGGACAAAGCCCAAGCGGTGCAACAAATGATTGAAGGACCGGTGACTGAGGACGTGCCTGCCAGTGTGTTGCAACGGCATTCAGATGTCGTAATCTTACTAGATCAAGCGGCGGCTTCATTATTAAGTAAGTAAATTTAGTTTAATCAGAAAATAAAGATAAAGTTTTAATATTATAAATATAAAAAAAGTAATGCAAGTGGGCATTACTTTTTTTGTTAAGCAATTTAATTGGTTATTTTGATATTTGAAAAGTATTACTAGTTAATGTTTAGTTTGGCGTTTGACCAGCCATTCTTTAAGATAATAAACAGCATAACACAAAATGAGAAAGGGAATCATATAAAATAATGCGGGCCGTTGGGTTGGGTCAAAAACAATCAAGACACATGATAATAAACTTGCAATAAATGCAGCCCATGGTACCACAGGATACCAAGGAGTTTTGTATTGTAATTCATCGACAGTGTGGCCAGCTTGCAGCCATTGCTTGCGAAAATTAATTTCGGATAAAGCAATGGCCATCCAGACAATGACCACGGCTAAGCCGGAAATAGACACGAGTACTAAATACACGGTTGAAGCTGCATAAACACTAGAGATCAACGCCAAAACGCCGCCCACCATGCTCAAGCACAAAGCGATCATAGGAACACCACGGGAATTGGTTTGTGCGCACTTTAAAGGAATCATTTTTTCGTGAGCCAGTGACCACAACATGCGCGTTGAAGCATATAATCCCGAATTAGCGGCTGATAAAATGGCAGTTAAGACGACAAAGTTCATGATATCGCCAGCAAACGGTAAGCCCATTTTGTTGAAAACAAGGACAAACGGACTTTGATTAACGCCGGCTTTTTGCCACGGAATTAAGGCGGACATGACAATGATACTTCCAATAAAAAAGAGGACTAGCCGAAATAAGGTAGTGTGAATAGCCTTGGGTAAAGCCACAGCCGGGTCTTTAGTTTCACCGGCAGTGACGCCAATTAATTCGGTACCGGAAAAGGCAAAATTAACAGTTAACATGGTTGTAAAGACTGCTTTAAAACCGTTGGGAAAGAGTCCATCTTTAAATAAATTATGAAAGAGTGGTGCGTGAGTATAACCTTTCATCGGAATAATCCCGAAGATAGCCGCAGCTCCTAAAAGAATGAACACCACAATTGCAATGACTTTAATGCTCGAAAATAAAAATTCGGTATTCGCGAAGAACTTAGTGGAATAAGCATTGGAAACAAAAATTAAAGTCATAAACAACAGACTCCAGATCCAAGTGGGGGAATGGGGGAACCATTGCTTCATAATGATGCCTGCAGCGGTAAACTCGGAACCTAAGGCGACTGTCCAGGTTAACCAATATAAAATGGCGACGGTAAATCCAGTTGCTGGTCCAATGAATTTAGTTGCATAAACATGAAATGATCCAGTTTCTGGCATAGCCACAGATAATTCACCTAGACACAACATAACTAAATAAACAATCACCGCTCCTAAAGCATAAGCCAAAATAGTGCCAATGGGGCCAGCTTGATGAATGGTATAACCAGAACTTAAAAAAAGTCCGGTACCAATGACCCCGCCTAACGAAATCATGAATAGTTGATACTGGTTCATAGTTCTTTTGAGATCAGTTTGAGTTTTTTTCACATTTTACACCTTATTCTGTGTATTAAATTTGCACAGATTATAATATCATTAAAGTATAATTGATAGCAATGAGGAGTGAAATGGCAATGAAATTAAAGGAAGTCCACCAATTTTTCCAAGAAAAAGTCCGTTTAATTGATGGTTCAATGGCGGGTGAACTAGAGAAAATTGGCGTTGATACTGATAATAATTTATGGTCTGCGGAAGCGTTAATTACTAATCCCACGGCGATTAAGCAGGTTCATCAAAGTTATTTAGAAGCTGGTTGTGAAGTCTTGACGACGAATAGTTACCAAGCAAATATTCCAGCTTTTGTGCAGGCTGGTTACAGTGAACAAACGGCGCAGGATTTGATTGCACGCTCTGGCCAATTGGCTAAAGAAGTTCGCCAACAATCCGCACAACGTCCCGTTTTAATTGCGGGTGACATTGGGCCTTACGGTGCTTATTTAGCGGATGGCAGTGAATATCGTGGTGATTATCAGCTAACCAAAGCACAGTACCAAGCCTTTCATCGACCACGGCTGCAAATTTTGGCTGAAGCGGGCGTTGATTTGTTTGCCTTTGAGACGATGCCGAATTTTGCAGAAACCCAAGCCTTGGTAGAGTTATTAGAAACGGAATTTCCCCAATTGGGTGCTTGGTTATCATTTAGTGTGGATGGTCAAGATAGTTTGTGTGACGGAACCAAATTGGCTACGGCGGTGCAGTATTTTGCTGTTCATCCTCAAATAGTAGCTTTAGGCTTTAATTGCACCGCCTTAGACAATGTGGCGCAATTATTACCAGCAGTTACACAAAACACCACTAAACCAGTTATTGTTTATCCGAATAATGGAGATACGTATGATCCGCTGACTAAAACTTGGCAAAAAACGGCTGATGCTTTGCAATTTAAAGATTTAGTGCCGCAGTGGCTAGAATTAGGGGCGGGAGTGTTAGGCGGTTGTTGTCGTACCACGCCAGCAGATATGAAGCAAATCAGGACTTGCTTAGATAATTATTAAATAAAGTTACAAAAAATTAATTTTAGGGTTGACAAGCACCACATCTCTGGTTATCATTAAAAACAATTAAATTAAAAATTAAAAAACGTTAAGGAAGACAAACAGCATAAACATCTTTATTAGCGAGCCTGGTTAGGTGCAAGCAGGTGAAAGGTCTTATGTGAATCTCACTTCTTAGTTGTTAACTGAAAATTAATTAAGTTTTACCGGAAAGCAGCCGTTATCACTGCCGCGAATTAGTTGACTCTGATCAAGTCGGTTAGTTCGGATAAGTTTAGTAAAAGGTGGTACCGCGTGAACTGACGCCCTTTTAAAGAGCATTTACTCTTTAAAAGGGCTTTTTTTGACTCTTGGTAAAAACTGCGCAGGAAGATTTGAATGTTATCATTAATAATTTTTAATTTAGTCAATGGATGCAAGTTGATATTGAAGAGATGGGGAGTGTTTAGTTATGGAAGAAACAGTGCAACAAGAACATAAGATGACTGTTAAAGATTATGTCTATACAGTATCTGCGGGGGTATCGAATGCGGTCTTAGTAATGTTAGGTGTGGGCTTGTTGATTCAATCCATTGCTAATTTTGTACACTGGCACGCCCTCTACCAAGTTGGAGCCGTTGCGCAGTGGATGTTAGCTCCTGCTTTTGGGGCGGTTATTGCAACTCAATTAAGAACGAACTCGTTAGTAATGTTTAGTTCGATGATTTCATCGACAATTGGTGCGAATGCGGTTTATTTCACAAGTAGTGCTATGAAAGGGGTGACGCCCACTGGCAATATGTTGGTGGAAGCGGCCCATTCGGGAATTTTTACTTCAGGACAACCAATTAGCGCGGTTGCTGCCGGATTGATTGCCGCTTTGGTTGGTAAATACTTAACCGGTAAAACACCATTAGATATGATCTTGGTTCCATTAAGTGCAACGTTAGTGGGGACGATTTCCGGTTTAGGTTTGGCAAGTGTTACGACACCGGCCTTAAATTGGTTGAGTCAATTCATTGCTCAATCAATGCAGGTTAATCCACTCTTAGGTTCTATTTGTGTCTCATTTGCTTGGTCGCTATTTTTAATGACGCCAGCTTCTTCAGCAGCCTTAGCAGTGGCAGTCATGTTAGATCCACTCTCGTCAGGGGCGGCCTTAATTGGTACAACTGCACAATTTGTCGGCTTTTTAGCGATTTCTTGGCGGCAAAATAATTTAGGTGCCAATATTGCGCAAGGTTTTATTACACCAAAAATTCAATTTCCTAATTTGTTAATCAATCCGATGTTAGCTGTACCGTCATTTATTTCGGCAGTGGTTGCCGCACCGATTGCGACGATCGTGTTTCATTTTAAAGTTAGTTATACTTTGGCAGGTTTAGGTCTGAATTCATTGATTGTGCCAATTAATCTCGCCTCAAGTAATCCGAAAGCTTTGGTAGTTTACTTGATTATGGGTGTGGTAGTGCCGGCAGTGCTTTCATTAGTGATTTACAAACTCATGTTGAAAGTTAAATTAGTGAAAGATGGTCAGTTACACGTTGAAGTAGTTTGATAATGTAGCAATTTAGTTAAAAAACTTTTGCCGATTGATTTGTGGTAAAAATAAACTTCTAACTTGCGAAGCAAAATCTTTGTCTCCAATACAAGTTATCTTTTGACCCCCAAGTTCGGCAATTATTAAAATACCAGTCAGTTTTGTTAATTACAAAAACCGGCTGGTATTTTTAATGTTTATAAATTAATTTTAACGGCTAGTGCTTCATAGGGTTGTAATTTCAGTGTCGGGGGCAGTTGTTCTAATTGGACTTGATAGTTACTGATTGTTACCTGACACGTTTTATTTTGCAAATTTTTAGGTAAAACAACAGTGGTGTCTTGACCATAAAAATTAGCCCAAACTAATAATTGCTGTGATTGGTTATCAAGGTAACGGCGGTAGGCAAAAACTTGCGGATCATTTTTTAAGAACATTTGAATGTGTCCATCTGAGATTAGTGGTTCTGTTTTGCGTAAATGAATTAGTTGTTGATAATAATCAAAGATTGCTCCGTGTGCTAATTCGGCTTGGACATTGATAGTTTGTTGATCAGTGGGCAACAACCACGGTTGGACTTGACTAAAGCCAGCATACTGGCTGTCATCCCAATGCATAGGCGTGCGGGAATTGTCACGCGATTTAGTTTGTATAATAGTTAAGGCTTTTTTGGGAGTCAAACCCTGATTAATTAGTTTTGCGTAAGCATTTTTACTTTCAATATCGACATAATCGTCCATCGATGAATACGAAGGGTTAATCATGCCAATTTCTTCGCCCATGTAGATATAAGGTGTTCCCCGCAGTAAATGCATCGAAGTAGCTAACATTTGCGCTGACTTAATCCGATATTTGCCCGGATCGCCAAAGCGATTGAGTGCCATTGGTTGATCATGATTGTTCCAAAATAAAGCATTCCAACCATGGCCTTGATCCATTTGTTCTTGCCATTGAGTCAACAAAGATTTTAATTGCATAAAATCAAACGGCATTTTGGACCATTTTTCACCATTTAAATAATCAACTTTTAGGTGATGAAAATTAAAAACCATTGATAATTCATGACTATCAGGGTTCGAATAAGCAATCGAATTTGGAATAGTTGTGGACGACATTTCACCAACCGTAATGGCTTCGGGATCTTGTCCAAAACTATTTTGGTTCATTTCTTTGAGGTATTGATGCACGATCGGTGTATCCGTATATAAGCTTTTTTCTTGCAGTGGATTACTGGAATCTACTAAGACAGCAGCTTTGCCGGTGACATTAATGACATCAAAGCGAAACCCCTTGACCCCCTTATTGCGCCAGAAATTAATCACTTGATAAACGGCTTGGCGAACTTGCGGATTATGCCAATCTAAGTCCGCCTGAGTAGGATCATAGAGATGTAAGTAGTAATAGTCCGTTTGTCCGAAGCGGGACCAAGCGGGACCGCCAAATTTACTTTGCCAATTAGTGGGTAGTTGACCATTGGGCTTAGCTTTACGTAAGTAAAAGAATTTTTGGTATTCTTGATCGCCGGCAAGGGCTTTTTGAAACCATTCGTTTTCAATGGAACAATGATTAAAGACCATGTCTAGCATGACATCAACATTAATTTGCTTGAGTTTAGCAACTAACTCTTCAAAATCGGCCATAGTACCAAACAGCGGGTCAATTTGGTAATAATTGGCAATATCATAGCCGTTATCTTTTTGGGGTGAGACAAAGAATGGATTAAACCAAATCATATCGACGTTTAATTTTTTAATATAATCAATTTTTTGAATAATTCCCCGCAGGTCGCCGATACCGTCATTATTGGAATCGTAAAACGATTTGGGATAAATTTGGTAAATCACTTTTTTACCTAAATTAGTCATAATTGTCTCCTAAAGTTTAATTTTTTTTCTTCGAGCAAAATCCACAAATTTAAATTTACTAGGATTATGAAAGGATAATGTTAACTGAAAAGAAGTAGTGTCGCTTAAAAAGCTGTGACTGGCCACTAACACGACTAAGTTGTTATTAAGGTGCAATTTTGCTTGAAGTTGTGGCGTGACCTGTTCGACTGTAATGGTTTTGGTGGCGTAAGAGACTTCCAGACCCAATTCTTGTTCTAAATAGTGGTAAATGGAAGTTTGAGCGGCGGACATCGGTAAGTCATTAATTGGAGGAGTAAATAAAAAGTCACAATCTAGTACTGCCGGTTCATCGTTGATCAAGCGTAAACGTTCTAAGTAGATACCCTTTTGGGCAGACTCATTCGCAAATTTTGCTTGAAACATTTTAGGTGCTGTGGCCATCTTTTTTAGAGTTAAGACCTGAGTCTGAGCGTGCATTTTTAAAGAGTTATTTAATTCAGCAAAACTGGTAATTCCAGAGATCGGGAAAGAATATTTTTCGAGATTTAAAACGACGGAACCTTTCCCTCGAATCTTTTGAATCAATCCCAAGTCGTTGAGTTGCGCTAAAGCTTTGCGAATTGTTTCGCGGGCAGTTCCGTATAGAGTAGCTAATTGGTTTTCAGTCGGTAAAAAAGTTCCGGCGGGAAATTGCTGATGTTGTATTTTAGAAGCCAAATCTTTGGCAATGAGCACGGCTTTTGATTCTGTCATTTTGAAGTCCTTTCAATAATTAATTATATTATAGCTATTTTTGTCTAGACAAGTAAAGAAACCAAGAATAAAAAGAAAAAAATTAATTTGATCTGGAATTACTTACTTAAATTTATTGCTAAAAAAGCTTTTGACTGCTGCCAAAGTAGTTGGCTGTAATTAAGTAATTGACAACTTGTCTATACAAGTTTAAAATATGCCCTGTAAGCGTTTCATGGGAGGGAAAATTATGGCTATTAATCAAGAGGAGCAGCTTTTAGCTCCGGCCAATGGTCAAACCATTGCTTTAAGTAAAGTAAACGATCCTGTTTTTAGTCAGGGAATCATGGGCCAAGGTTTTGGCTTAGAGCCAACTGATGGTCAACTGGTAGCACCAGTTGGTGGTCAAATTACGATGGTTGCGGAAACTAAGCACGCAATTGGTATTACGACAGCTAGTGGCTTAGAAGTTTTAATTCATATGGGAATTGATACGGTCAATCTTAAAGGTTCAGCTTTTGAAGTGGCAGTTCAAACCGGTCAAAAAATTAAAGCTGGTGCGCCACTGGCCAAAATGGATTTAGCCGCAATTAAGCAACATGATTTACAATCTACAATTATTGTGGTCATTACTAATTCCAATGACTATTTAGACGGTTTAGATTTAACTGAAGCTACAGTTCAATCAGGTCAACCGGTAGCTAAGGCTTACTTCAAAGCAAAAGCTACCACGGCTACTGCTGATAAAAAATTATCTTATGATGAATTAGCAACTTTTATTATTAAAAACGTTGGTGGCGTGGACAATATTAAAAGTGTCATTCACTGTATCACCCGCTTACGATTTTATTTAAAAGATGAATCTCAGGCTAATGATGATATCTTGAAAAATCAACGTGGCATTTTAAACGTCATGCATGCTTCTGGCCAGTATCAAGTAGTCATTGGCGACGGGGTAGCGAACGCTTTTGATGCCATCTTAAAGCGCTTTCCGGAGTTAGCGAAGACTGATGATGACGATGCCACCGCAGCAACAACGCCACAAACGGGTGGTAATCCATTTTCTCGGGCAATTGGTAACTTAATTGGGTTTATTACGGGATCTATGAGTCCCGTCATTGGTGTTATTGCAGCCTCGGGTATTATTAAAGGTTTATTGGCATTGTTAACTTTACCGCAATTGGGCTCTTTATTAAGTACGAAGAGTGCCATTTATGTTACGGTCAGTGCAATGGCAGATTCAGCTTTCTTCTTCCTACCAGTTTTAGTTGGTTTTAGTGCAGCTAAACGTTTGGGGAGTGATCCCATTATTGCCGCAGTGATTGGTGGAGTCTTAGCATATCCACAATTAGTGACATGGGGTAAAGCTGGTAAAGTAATGTTTAGTTTGGGTGGGTTGAAATTTCAATTTCTAAATTATACTTACTCAATTTTTCCAATGATTCTAGCAGCTTGGCTGGCAATGAAATGTGAAAAATGGTTAAAACGAGTTTTGCCAACCTATCTACAAATGATTTTTGTCCCGTTAATTACGATTTTAATAGTCGCTACGATTACTTTAGTAATTACTGGACCAATTATTCAAACGATTGCGAATGGTTTAGCAGTCTTAATCAACTGGTTAGTTTCTGTTTCTGGCTGGCTCGGCGGCTTTATTATTGGTGGCTTGTATCAAGTTTTGGTTATCTTTGGCTTTCACTGGGGCGTGGTCCCACTGGTGGCACAACAGATTGCTAGTACCGGACAAAGTGCCATCAATGCGATTGTTTGTTCAACAATGATTGCTCAAGGAGCGGCAGTTTTAGCAGTAGCGATTAAATCTAAGAAGTCAGATATTAAAGAATTAGGTTTTGCAGCCATGATTAGTGCCTTTTGTGGGGTCACTGAACCGGCAATTTATGGTGTTAACTTACGCTATAAGAAAGTCTTTATTTCTGGATCTATTGGTGCCGCTTTTGGTGGCTTAGTTACTGGTTTAATGCACGGAACAATGTTTGGCTTTACAGGTGGATTAATTGGTTTTTCTAGTTTCTTCAACCCGAAAAATCCTGGTGACTTGCATAGTTTTTACGCATTCTTATTAGCTAGCGCTGTCACGATTGTAGTTGCCTTTCTTGTCACTTGGTTCTGGGGCTACAATGACGAAATGGTCATGGGTCAAAAAGTTGAAAAAGCTAAGCGTCCTGGCAAAGCTTAGTGAAAATAAAAGTGGTTGCAGCAAAAGTTAACCACTAAATAAAAGGGCAAGATAATCTGGAATTTTTTCCATGATTGTCTTGCCTTTTAACTTGAAGTTTTTAACCAGCTTTTGTTACAGTATTTGATATAGCGCACCAAAAGCCAAAAGCTTGCGTTTAACTACAACTAAGCCCTCAAGTCAAAATCCGACTTAAGATCTTAGTTTAGGTTAATCCTCAGCTTTTAAGCGGCTTTTGTTGCAGTATTTGATATAGCGCACCAAAAGCCAAAAGCTTGCGTTTAACTACAACTAAGCCCTCAAGCCAAAGACCAACTTAAGACCTTAGTTTAGGTTAATCCTCAGCTTTTAACAAGCTTTTGTTGCAGTGTTAATTATTAATATAATGATGTAATTCTTGATTATTTAATCCCGCACTAACTCCCACTAATAATTTGATGCGAGCTTTTTGACCATTGAGGCCACGACAAAAAGTAATGCCCATTTTTTCCAAATTGACACCACCACCTTCATAATCATAAACCGGTTCAGCGATACCATTAAAGCAACGTGATACTAGAATTACTGGAATATGATGGTCCAACAAGTTATGAACTGCGGTTAAAGTAGCTGGAGGTAAATTGCCAGCACCTAGGGCTTCAATGACGACGCCTTGTGTTTGTTCTTGATCTAAGGCTTCAAAAAGTTCGCCAGTCATGCCAGCGTAAGCTTTGATTAAATAAACATGATCGACAATGTTGGTAATTGGCAAGTGTTGATGTGGAACAATTTCTTGAAAATAATTGACATGACCCTCAGAGATAATCCCAATGGGACCAAAAGTTGGAGTCCGAAAAGTGGCGACGTTAGTAGTGTGAGTTTTAGTGACGTAACGGGCTGAATGTATTTCATCGTTCATGACGACTAAAACGCCTTGACCAATTGATGCTTTTGAACTGGCTACTTGAATCGCCGAACGAAAGTTATACAGTCCGTCACTACCAACTTCATTGGATGAACGCATTGCACCAGTAACCACGACCGGCATGTCATTATCTAAAGTTAAATCTAAGAAAAAGGCCGTTTCTTCTAAAGTATCGGTACCGTGAGTGACGACGGCACCAAAAAAGCCTTCTTGTGCTGCTTGGCGTAAACGCTTGGTTAACATTAGCATTTGTTTGGGTGTCATATGTGGCGACGGTAAATTAAAAATTTCCTCGGAAATAATTTGTAGTTGATCAGAATTAGGCAGTTCTAAATTAGCTAACGGATTTTGGGCGTTGGGTTTAATATTACCTTGCTCGTCTTCTGACATGGAAATAGTCCCACCAGTGTGTAAAACTAAAATTTTTTTATTCACGGTTTAAGCCTCTTTTTACAATTATTATAGTAATTTTAACATGTTTGTTTGAATCTATGATATGGTTAAGAAGTTAAAAATCTTGGAGTAGGGAATAAAGCGTTAAGTGCTGGCGGAACGGAATGTGAACGCTGGACGAAAAGCGATAGCTTGCGGTTTTATTCTCGCATTCGCCACGATCACAGTGGCAGCTCCTTTAGGAGATGCTTAAAATGAATAAATTACAGTTAAACAATCGGACCTTTAATATCACTTGGTTAGCGATGTTAACGGCTTTGCAAGTCATTGTCGGTCGCATTCACTTAGGGCCAAGTTTTTTAAAAGTCGGTTTTGGTTTTGTGATTACTGCCTTAATTGGTTATTATTTTGGTCCCGCTAAGTCAACGTTAGCTGCCCTGATTGCCGATATTATCGCTAATACTATCTTTCCACCACAAGGTGGATTTTTTTGGGGCTTTACGTTGTCAGCTGTAGTCACTGGCTTTTTATATGGAATCAATTTGTATCATAATCAGCCCACTAGTCAACGCTTATTAATGACCACAATTGAAGTGACGCTCATTGTTAATTGGCTGTTAAATACTCTTTGGGTTTGCGTTTTGGGAAATTTAAATTTTGGTCAAATGTTATGGATTCGAGGAATAAAAGAAATTGTTTTTATTCCAATTCAAACAATTATTTTAGTTTTATTATTCAAATGGTTACAAAACCGTAATTTTACCGTTCATTAAGACTAAATTTGAAGTATAGTGAATTTAGAATAATTATAAGGATGTAATTTTGTAATGAAGATTTTAGCCATTGATACTTCTAATCAACCTTTAAGTGTGGCCAGTGCCTTAGATCATCAAGTCTTAGCACAGGTCAGTGAAACGAATTTAAAGTCACATAGTATTAAATTATTACCAGCTATTGATCAAGTAGTGAAAACAGCCGGTTGGCAACCTCAAGATTTAGACCGAATTGTTGTAGCACAAGGACCTGGCTCATTTACAGGGCTTCGTATTGCTGTAACAACTGCTAAGATGTTAGCTTGGACCTTAAAGAAGGATTTAGTCGGCATTTCTGGTCTGCAGGTTTTAGCACAAAATGTGTCTGATTTTCAAGGAGTTATTGTTGCTTTAATGGATGCACGTAATTTAAACGTTTTTGCGGGTATTTATCAGCAGCAATCTGGAAAACTTCAAGCGTTAGTGCAGGAAAGTCATATGCGCTTAATAGATTTGTTAAGTAACTTAAAGACATTAAAACAACCGATTATGATTGTGGGCCAGTTGACTAATGAAATGGTCGGGTTAATTAATGAGCAACTACCACAGGCACAAATTAAAAATGATGGCTTTCCACAAGCACAATCATTAGTTGATTTGGGATTGGCTCAATCACCAGTTTCAGATTTAGATAATTTTGTTCCGAATTATCTGCGTCAAACGCAAGCCGAATTAGTCTGGCGGAAAGATCATCCTGATTTGGCTCAGCATCAGCAAGATTATGTACAAGATGTTTAAAAATATAATAAAAAATCAAAAATATCTGTAAGCAAGTGACCGGAGTGTTGGCAATTCTAAACCGGCTTTTGCTGCAGTGTTTGATATAGCGCACCAAAAGCCAAAAGCTTGCGTTTAACTACAACTAAGCCCTCAAGTCAAAGACCGACTTAAGACCTTAGTTTAGGTTAATCTTCAGCTTTTAAGCGGCTTTTGTTGCAGTGTTTGATATAGCGCACCAAAAGCCAAAAGCTTGCGTTTAACTACAACTAAGCCCTCAAGTCAAAGACCGACTTAAGATCTTAGTTTAGGTTAATCCTCAGCTTTTAACCGGCTTTTGTTGCAGTGTTTGATATAGCGCACCAAAAGCCAAAAGCTTGCGTTTAACTACAACTAAGCCCTCAAGTCAAAGACCGACTTAAGATCTTAGTTTAGGTTAATCCTCAGCTTTTAACCGGCTTTTGTTGCAGTGTTTGATATAGCGCACCCAGCAGCAGAAGCCTGCGTCTAGCTACGAATAAGTCCTCAAGTTTAAAAACCAAAACTTATGGCCTTATTCTAGGCTATACTCAACTTCTTATCGCTACTGGTTGCAGTATTTGAGAAGAGGTTAATGATGGATCAAGACGTATTGATTTTGGCATTTGAAAGTAGTTGCGACGAAACGAGTGTTGCAGTTATTAAAAATGGCCAGGAAATTTTATCAAATGTGATTGCGACACAGATTAAAAGTCATCAGCGTTTTGGTGGCGTGGTTCCCGAGGTTGCTAGTCGCCATCATGTTGAACAAATTATTCATTGCACAAAGTTGGCTTTAGCACAAGCTAAAGTAAATTATAAGGATTTGTCGGCGGTAGCTGTAACCTATGGTCCAGGATTAGTGGGCTCTTTATTAGTGGGCTTGATGGCGGCTAAAACGATTAGCTGGGCACATAATTTACCATTAATTGGTGTTAATCATTTGGCAGGACATATTTATGCAGCCAATTTAGTGAGTGAAATTAAGTATCCAGCGTTAGCTTTAGTGGTTTCTGGCGGGCACACAGAATTAGTTTATTTAACTGCACCAGGCGATTTTCAGATTTTGGGCGACACTCGTGATGATGCCGTTGGTGAGGCTTATGATAAAGTTGGTCGAATGTTGGGGGTTAATTATCCAGCTGGTAAAACCATTGACCAATGGGCTCACGAAGGCAAGCTTACTTATCAATTTCCGCGGGCAATGCTGAGCGAAGATAATCTAGACTTTAGTTTTAGTGGTATTAAAAGTGCCGTGATTAATACGATTCATCATGCTGATCAAATCGGTGAACAGATTAATAAAAAAGATATTGCTGCTAGTTTTCAAGCAGATGTCTTGGATATTTTGGTTACTAAAACTCAGCGCGCGTTACAAAAATATCCGACGCAGCAATTAATTGTTGCTGGCGGGGTAGCAGCTAATTCCGGTTTGCGCGAACGTTTGCAGACTGAAATTGATTCCAAAATTGAGTTAATTTTTCCACCATTACGCTTATGTGGCGATAATGCGGCAATGATTGGCGCTTTTGCGGATGTTAAATATCGAAAGCAAGATTTTAGTCCTTTAACACTGAATGCTGATCCAGGATTAGATTTTAGTTACGTTGGCGAATAATTAATTGCTTAAATTTCATTTAAAATGATTGTTTTTTAACAGTTGACAGCTATGATGACATAACTGTTAGCTGTTATTTTAGTTGGAGCAAACTTTGTGGGAAAATCAGTGATTGCTAAAATTTATTTTTAATGATAAACTAATTTAAATTTAATTATTAAGAAGAGATGATTAGAAATGACTGATCGTAATCAACAAATTTTGCAAGCAGAAAGTCAGGCCTTAGCCACAGCTTCACGAATTCAATATTTTAATTTAGTAATTAAAAAAGGAGAAGGGGCTATTTTAACAGATGAAAATGGCCACCAGTATATTGATCTATTAGCTAGTGCTTCGGCTACAAATACGGGGCATGCGCACCCGCACGTTGTGCAAGCTATTTGTGAACAAGCTCAAAATCTTATTGAATATACGCCAGCTTATTTTGCCAATCCCACTACCGCTCGACTAGCCCAACGCTTGGTTAAATTAGCGCCGATGAGTGGACCAGTAGAAGTTGCTTGGGGTAACTCTGGTTCAGATGCTAACGATGCAATTATTAAGTTTGCGCGCGCGTATACTAAAAGGCCATATATTGTCTGCTTTACGGGTGCTTATCATGGCTCTACTTACGGTTCAATGAGTGTTTCAAGTGTTAGTTTAAACATGGCCCGGAAAATGGGACCATTATTGCCAGATATCATTCGAGTACCTTATCCTGACAGCCACGAAAAGTTAGCTGGCGAAAGTGAAGCAGATTTTGTGCAACGGATGTTTCACGAATTTCAATTACCGTTCAATACTTATTTACCGGCTGAAGAGGTAGCCGCTATTTTGATTGAACCAATTCAAGGTGATGGTGGGATTGTAAAAGCCCCCCAGCAATATTTAGAATTAGTGGCCCAATTTGCGCATGATAATGGAATTTTATTAGCAATTGATGAAGTTAACCAAGGCATGGGAAGAACGGGTAAGTGGTGGTCAATTCAACATTTTGGGATTGAACCCGATTTAATGTCCATGGGCAAGTCGTTGGCTTCAGGCATGCCGTTAAGTGCTGTTTTAGGTCGAAAAGAAATCATGGAATCCTTAGCGGCTCCGGCTAATGTTTATACAACAGCTGGTAATCCAGTGGTGACTGCCGCGGCCAATGCAACAATTGATGTGATTGAACAGGAACATTTGGTGGAACGTTCGCACAATTTAGGTAAAATTGCGGAGCAATTCTTCCAAGAGGAGCAAGCCAAATATGACTTTATTGGAGAAGTACGGATGTATGGTTTAAATGGAGGGATTGATATTATTAATCCCCAAACCAAGCAGCCTGATGTTGAATTGACAACGAAGCTAATTACGCGAATTTTTGATTTAGGAGCGGTTATGATTAGTTTACGGGGAAATATTTTGCGTTTTCAGCCACCGCTAGTAATTACTGAAGAACAATTACAACAGGCTTTTCAGATCATTGACCAAGCTTGTCAAGATGTGGCTGCTGGTAAAGTGGAATTACCTAGTGGTGATCAACATATTGGCTGGTAATCAGCTCCAAATTACGAACAGTTGGTAATTAAGTCTCATTTTTTAGTGCATCCAAAAGTTATTTTTAACAAAAAATCCTAGCGATGATTGTTCTTAAACGAACATCAGCTAGGATTTTTTTAGTCAAGACTGAATATTTTGGCATTAACCTCTTTGCCGTTAATCTAGTAGTGCTTCCCATTGATTTTCGGCTGTTTCTTTTTGGTCAGTCAATGTAGTTAATTGTTCTTGTAAATCTTGTAATTTAGTGTAACTACTCAAATTTTCAGGGAGTAACATTTCCTGGTTAATTTGGTCAATTTGTTGATCCAATTGATCAATTTGAGTTTCCAAGGCTGCTAATTCTCGGTCTTTTTTACGTTGGGCGCGTTGCTGGGCCTTGGATTGTTGATAATCCTGTTGACCTTGACTGGTTGTTGAATGTTCCGCATTCTGGGCGCCAGTTTGCTGTTCTTGAAGGGCTAAATTCTCTTCTTTTTTAGCTAAATAATAATCGTAATTACCTAGATAGATGGTACTTTCTGCTGGTTGCAATTCGAGTAATTTGGTCGAAATTTCATTTAATAGGTAGCGATCGTGAGAAACAAATAAGACTGTGCCAGCGAAATTTTTTAAGGCTTTTTCAAGGATCTCTTTACTTTGGATGTCTAAATGGTTAGTTGGTTCATCCATAATTAATAAATTATTGTGCTCCAAGGCCAATTTACATAAAGTTAACCGTGCTTTTTCACCACCAGATAGATCTTGAACGGTACTAAAGACACTGTCTGCCTGAAATAAAAATGATCCTAAAACTGTTCGAATATCTTTTTCATCCATAGTCGGATTAGCATCCCAAATCTCATGCAAGACATCTTTCGTAGAATCTAATTGGTTTAAAGTCTGATCATAATAGCCAACTTGGACGTTAGTGCCCCATTCGATACTACCTGCAAGCGGTGATAATTGCTTAATTAACGTTTTAATTAAGGTTGATTTGCCGACACCGTTAGGACCAATAATTCCCAAGCGCTCGCCTTTTTTGAGCTTAAAGGTAATTGCCTGATTTAATTGTTTATCCGGATATCCGGTTTGTAAATCTTTGACCTGTAAGACGTCATTGCCGCTATCTTTATGCACGGTAAATTGAAAATGGACATTGTTTGGTGTTCCTTGTGGGCGAGGTAGCCGCTCTAATTTTTCTAATTGCTTGCGGCGACTTTGGGCACGTTTGGTGGTGGAAGCCCGAACGATGTTCTTTTGAATAAAGTCTTCCGTTTTTTTAATTTCTTCTTGTTGTTTGTTATACGCTTTCCATGCTAAGTCCAAATCGTCAGCTCGTAATTTTAAATAACGTGAATAATTACCCGTGTAATGTTTCAAAGTACCATTTTCTAGCGCATAAATTTCCTTGACCGTATGGTCTAAAAAATATTGATCATGAGACACGATTAACAGTGCTCCGCGATAACTTTGTAAATATTTTTCGAGCCAATTTAAAGTATCAATGTCCAAATGATTAGTGGGTTCATCTAAAATTAATAAATCATGTTGTTCCAATAACATTTTGGCAAAAGCTAGGCGGGACTGTTCACCACCAGATAAGTGTAAAGCTGGTTCATCAAAGCGCTCAGCACTAAAACCAAAACCGGTTAGGACCGAACGAATTTCAGACCGGAAGCCGTAACCATTTTCGTCTTTAAATTTAACTTGTAACTGGTCGTATTGTTGTAATAATTTTTGATAAGCAGGAGTAGCTCCTTGGCTACTCTGTTGTGCAATTTGCTGTTCCAAAGAACGTAATTGACGTTCATCTTGCTGCACTTTTTCAAATATCCGTTCCATTTCTTCATAAATAGTATTCCCGGATTGAAAGGTGGGATTCTGTGCTAAGTAACCGATACTTAAATTATTTTGATAAATCATATGTCCGGCGTCAGCGTCTTGTTCTTGATTGATGATTTTTAATAAAGTTGATTTACCAGCTCCGTTAGGTCCGACTAAACCAATTCGGGCTTGCTCGGCAATTTGAAAATTTAAATGGTTGAATAAAACATCGCTGCCGAAACGACGTTCAATATTTTGTCCTTGTACAATTAACAATTTTAAGCTCCTAAAGTTTAAATTACATTCGAATCTTGGGGCGGATGATGTTATCCGTTGTTAAAATTATGCACCAATTATTGCTTGATATTATAGATTAGTATCACTGTGTGAAAAGTTTGTGGAAACATAATTTTGGCTAATCGAATTCTAGTTAATCTTATTTTAACACGGCGTTAGTCAATAATGTTCGTTGAAACGGTAGCTAATGTTGAAACCAGCTTAAATTGTCATCTTAATTAATATTTGAAGTTATTTTCTTCTGAATCAATCAGCGACAAAGTACACCTAAGGTAAGTGTACTTTTTTGAAGTTAAGTTTTGAAGCCGGTTACATTATGATGAAAATGTAAAAGTTAAGGAGTGATCCGTTTGGCGCCAAAGCATTCACCAAAAACTATTACAAAAAGTATTATTCAATTTATTTTGTCAAAACCAGTTGTCCATTATCAAGATTTAATGGAATACACAGGCCTATCGCGCAAAACGGTAGCTAAATATTTGAAGCAAGTTGAGCAATTTGTCCAACCATACGGCGTTAAATTAGTTCGCAAAAAAGGCTATGGCATTTACTTTACAGGTTCTACCAAAGACTTGTTAAATTTATTTCCACCAATGAATCCTAACAATGATGCCGTGGAACGGCAAATTAATTTAGTCTCGTTCTTGGTTAAAGCCCAGCAACCAGTTTTGTTAGATGACTTGGCCGCCCATTTTTTTGTCAGTCGCAGTACCTTAGAGCGTGATTTGAGTTCTCTGAAACAAAATTATCATTTACAGTTTAGTACTTCTCAACAAGGCATTAGGCTCAATAATTCTGAAGCTGAATTACGCCATTTTCAGACACAAATTATTCAAATGTATTGGGGCGAAGAGATTAAGCAAAATCAAAGTACTGGTCGGCTCACCCGCAATTTTCAAGTCCCTCCAGCTTTGAGCCAGCTAGTTGATAAGAAAATTTTGGATCGAACGCAAAAGGTTTTAAATCAATTTTTACAAAAATTACCCGGTAATATTAGTGAATACCAGTATGAATCTTTATTGATTCATTTAGCGTTAGCGATTCAAAAAATTCAATCTCAAAAAGCACCACCAGCTACCAAAACAGTAGCTTCATTTGCAATATCTACTAATACCCAACGTTTGGTTGCGTTAGTGGAACAAGAATTTCACTGCCAGTTATCAACAGTAGAAATTAATAATTTAAATGTGCATATTGTAGCGATTGAAGAAGGCTATCTGCCTAGTCCGGCGAGTGAAAATTCTAATCAAGAGTTAGTGACTTGGTTACAGCAAGTTTTGGTTAACTATGATGACTTATTAATTCAAAACTTGACTTTGCATTTGCAACCGGCTTTGGTACGCATCAAAAATGGCATCAAAATTGACAATCCGTATCGTCATCAAGTGAAAGTTAATTTTCCCCAAGCCTTTGATCAAGCTCTGACTTTAGCAGATGCTATTTTTCAAAAATATCAAGTTCGCTTTCCCGAGGATGAAGTGGCCTATTTGTGTTTACATTTGGAATCATTTCGCGAGCGGCAGCAAAAAGAATTCCGTGAAGTTAGTGTCGTGATCGTTTGCAGTACCGGTTATGGAACTGCTGAATTAATTCGGCAAAAAATTCAGGATAAGTTACCGAAACTCAATGTAATTGGGACTTTATCGGTGACTGAGCTATTACGAAAACCTGTGAGTGCTGACATTATCTTAACAACGATTCCGCTTAAATTACAGACACAACAAGTAGTCATTCAAGTTAGTCCACTGTTAAATCAGCAAGAACTGCAGTTGTTACGCCAATTAAGCCAAAAGATTTGGCACGATAAATATTTGAAAGCAACTTTTTTGGATTTGGTGGCTAAACCAGCAATCATTGTTGATTCAACAGCACCAAGCCCCCAAATTGCTATTCAAGAAATTACGCAAGCTTTAGTGGCTAATCATTACGTGAAAGATACGATGCAAGAGTCAGCTTGGAAGCGAGAACAATTAGCTTCCACGGCTTTAGGAACTTACGCTATTCCCCATGGGGCTGCCGAACATGTTTTAAAACCGGTCATTGGTATTTTAACTTCTCAAAAAGGAATTTTGTGGGGTAAGGAAACGGTTTATGTAGTTTTCTTTATGGCGTTTAACGATACAGTCAAGGACAGTTTAGATGACATTTATGATTATTTCTACGATTTAACACAAAATGCTAAGCAAATGAAGCAGTTGAGAAATGCGCAAGATGTCGAAACGGTCGTTGAATGTTTGCAATATTCAACAGAAATAAAGGATGGATAAGGATGGATAAGATTTTGACGAAGAACCAAATTTTTTTAAATCAACCGCTACGTTCGCAAACTGAGGTGTTTCATTTTATTGCCCAAAAAGCAGTTAGTTTAGGCGTAGGTGACGACGAACAAGCAATTTATGAATCGCTACAGGAGCGTGAACAACAGGCTTCAACAGGATTGCAGGATGGGATTGCGATCCCCCACACGCTTTCTCAGGCGATTAAGCAATCAGCAATTTTGTTTATTCGGACCCAAAGTCCGTTATCGGAGTGGCAAACGATTGATGATCAACCAGTTCAACAAATCATTGTGATGTTAGCTCCCCCAGATGGTGCGCAGGAGCATTTACAATTATTAGCCAATCTGGCCACTTCATTAATTGATGCCCCAAAGCGCCAAGCACTGGTTGCTAGTCAAAGTGTACAAGATGTTTATCAAATTTTAACTAATAATTAAAGCGAAAAGGAAGTAAAATTATGGATTTTGTAGCAATTACCTCTTGCCCCGCAGGTTTAGCCCATACCCCTATGGCTGCTAAAGCATTAGAGAAAGCCGCCCAAGAACTGCAGCTTTCAGCCAAGGTTGAACAACAAGGAGCTATGGGTCTCAAAAATGAAATCACGGAACAAGAAGCTCAAAGTGCGAAGTTCTTGTTAATTGGTTCTGACCAAAAAATTGAAAAAATGGATCGTTTTAAGGGGATTCCCACCGTGCGCGTGGATATCAATATGTGCATTAAAAAACCGAAGGCAGTAATTAACAAAGTGATGAAAGCAGTGGCTCAGAAAAAAGCTTAGTGACGCTTCAGAGGTGAAAATTATGAAAAAGTTATTATCACAGTGGAAAGGCTACTTAATGTCGGGGATTTCTTACATGTTACCCGTAGTTATTGGTGGTTCGCTAGTCGTAGCTGTGCCTAAATTAATTGGTTTATTATTTGGCATTACAAGTTTTGATCATTATAAAACGGGTTTTTGGTTTTACATGGGTCAAATTGAGGCTGTTGGTTGGATTGGTGTCGGCTTAGTTAATCTTGTCTTGGCGGGTTATATTGCTTATGCCATTGGTGATAAGCCAGCTTTAGCCGCCGGTTTTATTGGTGGTTCCTTAGCTTCTAGCTCCAACATGGGGTTTTTAGGAGCATTGGTTGCTGGTTTTGCAGCAGGTTATACTGCTAAATGGTGCCATGACAAGATCCATGTCAGTGCTAAATATGAATCCATTATGCCATTAGTAGTAGTACCACTTTTATCGACCATGGTCGTGGCGTTATTAATGGGTGTCTTATTGAAGCAACCATTGGCTTGGATTAATAGTTCTTTAGTCGCTTGGATTAAAGCAATGAGTAACAGCGGGGTCAGCGCGATGACTCTAGCAATCATTATGGGAGCGATGATTGGATCTGATTTAGGTGGTCCAATTAATAAAGCGGCTTGGATGGCTGGTAATGTGCTATTGGCAGAAAAAGTTTATACTCCGGCAATGATTGTAAATATTGCGATTGCTGGTATTCCTTTAGGCTATGCGTTTGCTACTTTGTTTTATAAAAAACGTTTTTCTAATGAATTATTGGATGCTGGACGTAGTGATTGGTTCATGGGGTTTATTGGTATTACTGAAGGGGCCATTCCGTTTACGTTAGTTAGTCCGTTAAAATTGATTCCCATTAATATGCTTGCTGGAGCAGTGGGCCCCGCACTTGCGATTTTATTAGGTGCTCAAGCTAAGATTCCACCAGTTGGTGGTATTTATGGTGCAGTAACAGTAACTAACTGGTGGGCATATCTAATTGGACTCTTTGCTTGTGCTTTGATTATTGGAATATTGGCGCCGTTAGCCGTTGATTTTAACCAAAATGATACGCCAGATGTTGATGGTGAAGCAGACGAAGAAGATATTAAGATTGAATTTGAATAAAAATATGGGAGTAAATAATATATGGTAACGGCACATTTTGTTAATCATACTCATTGGGATCGCGAATGGTATTTTACAACTCAAGATGCTCAAGTTCTCAGTGATCAATTATTCGGTGAGGTTTTAACAGAGTTAGAGCAACATCCAGAGGCTAACTTTACTTTCGATGGGCAATTATCGATTGTGGGGGAATATTTAACGATTCATCCAGAAGATCGACAGAGAATTAAGCAATTGGTTTCGCGCAAGCAATTATTTATTGGTCCTTGGTATACCCAAACAGATGCATTAATACCAGATAGTGAATCCATTATTCGTAATTTAGTGATTGGCATTATCGGCAGTCGCCAACTCTTTGGGCAGGCCATGATGATTGGCTATTTACCGGATACCTTTGGTTTTAATGCACAATTACCGATGCTATTAAATCAAGTCGGCATTCAAGATTTTATTTGCTGGCGGGGTACTAATTTTGCTCGACAAGTCGATTCAGTTTACTTTAAGTGGCAGGGCTTGGGAAATAACCAAGTTTATGCAGCTAACTTTCCCTTAGGTTATTATACGGGGCAAATTGATTTAAATTCGAAGCAGCATTTACAAGAGTTTGTCGAGCAAAGATTAGACCCAGGGATTGACCTAGAAGCTAAACATGGTCATAATGATCCCGTTTTAATTCCTTCGGGGATTGATCAGATGAATATTATTCATAATATTTCCCAGGTAATTCAACAATTAAATCAATATAGTAAACACCAAATAGTGTTGAGCAGTTATCCCCAATTTATGCAACAATTGCGCCACCAGGATTTACCTCAGTATCAAGGTGAATTACGTTATCCCACTTATTCACGGGTGCATCGGACGATTGGTTCAGTGCGCTCGCAGCTTAAACGTCAAAATTTCAAGTTAGAACAACAAATTTTACGTCGAGTTGAACCGATGCTGGTTATTGCCCAAGCTTGTGGAATCAAAGTGTCCAACGGATTAGTTTTAAAACTTTGGAAAAAGTTATTAAAGTGTCAACCACATGATACATTAGGCGGTAGTATTACGGATAACGTTGCTGTTGATGTTCAGCAACGTTTCAAAGAAGGTTTCGAACTTGCTGCCGGAATTGAAAATTATATTAAGAAGCGCTTAGCGCAACGTTTAAATCTGGATAGTAATCAATTGTTATTATTTAATACTTCACCACGGGTATTTGATGGTTATCAAGAAGTAGAATTTTTAACGACTAGTAAAAAAGTGAAATTTGCTGAACAATATCAAGCTGTTCTAGTTCGTGCAACTTATGTCCCTAAACGTGAGCACATTATGCAACAAACCGCCAAAGGTTTTGAATTTAAAGATGAACCGGGCTATTATCGATTGACGGTTCGGTTAAAGATGCACTACGAGGGATTAGGCTATCAGGTGGTTTCTTATCAAGTAGCTTCAACGGAGCTAGCAACTTTAGAAGATAGTTCATCTGTGTCCATTAACAATCAAAAGTGGCAAGTTCAATACACAGGAACAAGCTTTACTGCTCAAACGCAAGGTCACGTTTATCCACAGCTGTTAGAAATTTTAGATTCGGGTAATGATGGTGATACGTATGATTATTCGCCTTTACCGCAGGAACAAGAAGTCAGCTTGCCGTTAACTGGACAATGTCAAGTGCAGACTGCTCCTAATTTACAAACTATGACGGTTCAAGGTACTTGGCAGTTACCTAAATCTTTAGCTGAAAGGCAAAAGGACCATCCGCAATTAATTGACGTGAACTTCAAAATTATTTTAAGTTTAGCAACAAGTTCTTCGGTGTTAGATGGTCAATTAATTATTGACAACCAAGCTTTAGATCATCGCTTGAGATTAAAGATTAACACGGGTATCAAAAGTTCACAGGCGTGGGCGCAAATTCAAGGCGGTTTTCGAACCACTACTAATTTGCCTATTGCGGATAATTGGCAAGACGAGTTTGTTGAAAAACCGGTCAATCTTTACAACTTTGATAAAGTTGTGGGCATGTATGAGCCCAAGCAAGGTTTGTTTTTGTTAAGTGGCGGCATGAAAGAATATGAATTATTGAATCAAAGCTTTGCCGTCACTTTACTAGCCACTACGGGTCAATTAGGAAAACCCAATTTATTGTGGCGTCCCGGGCGAGCTTCGGGCGACACTACTAGTGTCGGTCATCAGATGACGCCAACACCACTAGCTGAAGAAATCGGCTTAAATCATTTTGCGTTTGGATTAGTGGCAGTTGCGGACTTAGACGAGAATCAGTTAGCACGGACTGCTGAAAATTGGTTGGCCCCCAATGTTAATTACCAGTTACAAAAACTGAATTTATTTGTCAATCGGTTAGACAATAAAATTTGGGATGTTGAATTTGATAAATCATTACCTCAGTTACCACGCCAAGCGACTTTCTTACGGTTGGATCCGGATGTAACGATTACGGCTCTCTACTGTGCTTATACAATTCAGAATGCGATTGTGGTTAGATTGAGTAATCAAGCGAATAAAACGGTTGCTTTAACGGAATTCTTAGCGGCTGGTTTTCAACGAACCAATGCGTTAGAAGAAGTTCAGTCTTTACAAGCAGACGCGCAACAACTAGCACCGTATGAGATGGCAACTTTTATCAAAATTAATGGTTAATTTTCAAGGTAATAACTTTGTGATTTTATTTACTTGACATTGTGATATTAAAAGGTAGATACTGAAAGTATCAATTATACTTGTTCACAAGGGGATATTAACCATGACAAAATACAAAATACCAAATGCTACTATTAAGCGCTTACCGTTGTATCATCGTTACTTTCAATTTTTAAATGATTCCAATACTAAAAAGATTTCCTCAACAGAATTAGCTAAAGCTGTTCAAGTGGATAGTGCGACGATTCGGCGTGATTTTTCTTACTTTGGTTCTTTAGGTAAGCGGGGTTACGGCTACGAAGTTGAACCAATGCTGGAATTTTTTAAAAAGTTACTTAACCAAAGTCAAACGACGAAAGTAGCGTTGGTCGGAGTAGGTAACTTAGGTAGTGCATTATTAAACTATAACTTTTCACAGACGAACAATATTAAGATTACGGCCGCTTTTGATCAGAATCCGGAATTAATCGGCCAAACTGTCAATGGTGTGCAAGTTTATGATGTCGATTCTTTAGAACAACGTTTAGCAGATGAACAGATTGATGTTGTGATTTTGTCAGTACCAGTCATCAGTGCACAAAAGGTCGCTGATGAACTGGTAGCAGCCAACGTCAAGGGTATTTTGAACTTTACGCCGTTAAGATTGGCAACTCCTAATTCTGTGCGCGTGCACAATGTTGATTTAGCGAATGAATTACAAACATTAATTTATTTCTTAGATAACTATAGTTAAATTAAATGTTTAACTTTTGATTCACCTTTTAGCTTGTAAGGCGAGAATTTTGCGGTAAGTTAGTAGTAATTTTGGTTGATTACGGCTGCTTTTATTAGGAGGTATTAGATGGAACCATTGTTTTTACAACCCGCTTTCCAAAAAAAAATTTGGGGTGGGCGTAAGCTACAAGAACGTTTTGGTTATCGCATACCTGATGGTCAAGTGGGAGAATGTTGGGCCATCTCTGCTCATCCGCATGGTTTATCAACTGTTAAAAATGGACCTTTTGCTGGGCAAGATTTAGCCCAACTATGGCAAAAACAACCAGAGCTGTTTGGTTACCCGCAAGGAAAAGTTTTCCCTTTATTGACTAAGATTTTAGATGCGGAAGCTAGTTTATCAGTTCAGGTGCATCCAGATAATGCTTATGCCCAAGCACATGAAGGTGAGCTAGGCAAAACGGAGTGTTGGTATATTATTGATGCCCAGCCTGGTGCCTATTTGATTTATGGACATAATGCGCAAACTAAGGCAGAATTACAAGCACTGATTGACTCGGGGGACTGGGAACATTTGCTCAAAAAAATGCCAGTCAAAACAGGAGATTTTGTTTTTGTGCCTAGTGGGTGTGTTCATGCGTTAAATCAAGGAATTATTGCCTTAGAAACACAACAAAGTAGTGATACTACTTATCGTTTGTATGATTATGATCGTATTGAACAAGCTACCGGTCAAAAACGCCAACTGCATTTAAAACAGGCTCTAGATACGATTACTGTTCCTTTCCAAACACCAAAACTTAATCAAGCGGTCCAGCAATTTGGTGCTAGTTCCATCACCACTTATGTGAAACCACCTGTTTCGCCATACTTTGCAGTGTGGGGCTTACAAGTGCAAAATGATGCTTTAAGTTTGCAACATCAGTTGGGTGCTTACACCTTATGTTCCGTGATTTCCGGAACGGGACAGCTAGTGATTGCTGGGAAAACCTACGAGTTACAGTTAGGTGATCACTTTATTATTCCGGCGCCAATTACTGCTTGGCAATTTCAAGGGGAAAATCTCCAAATAATTGCTTCCGAAGCAATTGACAAGGTCGATTAATATTCAAAAAAGAGTCGGGACAAAAAGTTTTGAGAAGTTAAACACAGATTTTTGACTTTTGAAGTCACTATCAGCGGAGAAGGTTTGTTTGATTTACGAAATTTTTTTGTTCCGACTTTTTAATACTTAATATGAGGTTGTGACAAAAGCAATTTAGCTGCTAGTTACAACCTCATTTTTAAATATTTAATTTAATATTTTTTGTAATACCGCATTTTAACTGCTTTTGACTTATCGGCAAATTATGCTAGTAATATACCTATCTAAATTAGATTGTGCTAAAATTTAAAACTGTATTAATTTAAGTCGAAAGAGGATTTATTGTGCATAATCTAACTGTCAAACGCTTTATGTATTTTTTACTGCAAGTACTTTTAGTGTGTTTAATTGCTTACGGATTTTATTTTGAATTTCAACTAGCTTTAACCGGTAGTTTGACACACGGCTATCATGAGATGTTCTGGGAAATTAAGAATAATCCTGTCGTCACGCGAATCAACTGGTTTTGCCTAGTAGTTATTATAACGATGCTAATTGCGCTGTTAGGTGATTATTGGTGGGGAATATCCCTGAGCGTCATTATTTTCAGTATTATTTTATATGTGGACTTTAATAAAATTATTTCACGTTCTGAACCATTGTTACCTAATGATTTAAACATGGCTGGTCAAGCTGGTGGTTTAATTAAAATGGTCAGTTGGCAATCATTATTACTTTTAGCCATTGGCATTGTATTACTACTTGTAGCGGCCTACCTGTTACACAAAGTTACCAAAGGCTTGTGGTTAAAAAATCATCGGGTGCTGTGGCCGTTGAGAATTGGCTTTTTGGTGTTAGCAATAATAGCTTTAAGCTTGTTCTCACAAGCAGGAAATACGCGCTCTTTTGCTTCTAAACAATTGGCGAAGCATAATATTACTAATGTTGATCGTTCACAATTGGCCAATTATCGTAATCGGGGTACTTTAATTGGTTTTGTCTTTAATGCCCATTCTACGCCAATGATTAAGCCTGCTAATTATAGCGCGGCGACTATGAAGCAAATTACTAAACGTTATCAAAAAGGTTTGGTTAAAGCCAATCAAGGGAAAAAAGTTGGGAAAGTTAACATTATTTATATTTTAAATGAATCTTTAACCAATCCTTTACGGACACAGAAATGGTATCCCCTTGTTGGCAATAAAAATCCGATGCCTTATATTTCTAAGATGATTACGAATCCAACGGTCCAACAAGCTGGGGGCTATATGGTGTCTCCTGGTTTTGGTGGGGGTACGGCTAATATTGAATTTGAAGCCAATACAGGTTTCTCCAATTACTTTTTAAACAATACGCCCTATCAGGATATTTTACCTAATAAAAAATATTTTCCGAGTGTCATGCATTATTTAAATGATGCTGGCTATAATTCACAGGCCTACCATCCTTATGCCGGCACTATGTATCGTAGAAATCAAGCTTATCCAGCGATCGGTATCCATAAATTCCAAGATCAATCGAAATTACAGCATTTAAAGAAGTCACCACATGGTTTGTATGATACAGATGCCTCCGCCTATCCGAACTTTTATGCACAACAAAAAAAGTCTAGTCGCCAATTTAGTTTGATGTTGACGATGCAAAACCATATGCCTTATCAAGCAGAAATAGGTCCCAAAAGTTCTTATCAACTCCAGAATAAAGTAGCCGGAGATGCTGATAAGACTAAAAAATTAGAAGCTTATCTTCAAGAAGTTCACGATTCGGATCAAGCATTTAAGCAATTAGTGCAACATTATCAACATGCTAAGCAAAAAACGTTAATTGTCATGTATGGCGATCATTATCCTGGTGATGGTATTTATGATGATCTCTTCAATCAGAATACCTTGTATTCTCATGCAACGCCGTTTGTGATGGCGGCTAATTTTCCTTTACAGACGCATCATTATAATTACTTCTCGCCCAACTATATGTCCTTACAGTTATTGCAACAACTTAACTATCCGCAAACCCCGTTTTATCAATTATTGGAACAATTACAACAGCAAGTTCCAGTTTTGACCAAACCACTACAAATTTCTGGTACGGGCCAACAGAATCGAACCAAAGTAAGCAACGATACGTATGCGTTAACTGCTAAAAATGTTCACGGCCCTAAAAATGCTAAGTGGGATCAATCACGAGTTTATAAAGATTATCGGTTATTAGAATATGATATGACTTATGGTAAAGCTTACGCTAAAAAGGATGGTATGTTTCAAATTCCTCGCTAGTCATAGCTGAATCGGGTCAACAATTTGAAAACTATTTTGCAAAATTAATTATCTAATAATTGCATACGTGTCTTGAAAGCTCTTTATGCTCCAAATTTGATAAATCAAGTGAGTCGTCCATTACGGGCGACTTTTTGATTAAAAAAAGCAAAGGAAGATTACTAGATTTTGAGCCAATTAATGTGTTTTCAAAGCAATCTGTGCTACTGTAAAAAAGTAAGTTTTCCGAATATTTTTAAACGGAAATACTTGCATCTGGAAAGGAACATGTTATTATAGAACTTGTATTAGCACTATATAAAGATGAGTGCTAAGAGTGCTAAAAATGTTTTTATTTGGAGGGATTACTTTGTTAAAGCCATTAGGTGATCGTATTCTGGTACAAGTTGATGAAGAAAAGGAACAAACAGTTGGTGGAATTGTTCTAGCCAATAATGCTAAAGAAAAGCCACAAGTTGGTGAAGTTATTGCTGTTGGCGCCGGTGAACGGACACCAGAAGGTAAAACAATTGAATTAAGCATTCAAAAAGGCGATAAAGTCTTATTTGATAAATATGCTGGTTCAGAAGTTAAGTATGACGGCCAAAAATATCTCGTAATGCATGAAAAAGATGTCATGGCAATTGTTGACTAATTTTTGTAATTAATTAGAAATTAAGAACATAAAGTATTAAATAATAATTGAGGTGGCTGAAAAATGACAAAAGAAATTAAATTTTCAGAAGACGCACGGGCTAAGATGCTTGAAGGCGTTAATAAATTAGCAGATACAGTAAAAACAACAATTGGACCTAAAGGTCGTAACGTTGTTTTGGAACAATCCTATGGTTCTCCAAATATTACCAACGATGGTGTAACTATCGCCAAAGATATTGAATTAGAAGATCATTTTGAAAATATGGGTGCTAAATTAGTTTCTGAAGTTGCTTCAAAGACTAATGATATTGCCGGTGACGGTACAACCACTGCGACAGTTTTAGCTCAAGCCATTATTCAAGAAGGCATGAAGAACGTAACTGCTGGTGCGAACCCTGTTGGTATTCGGACGGGAATTGAGAAGGCTACTGCTACTGCTGTCGATGAATTGCGAAAGATTTCTCACGAAGTTAGTGGTCGTGATCAAATTGCTCAAGTTGCCGCAGTTTCTTCTTCCAATCAACAAGTTGGTGAATTAATTGCCGATGCGATGGAAAAAGTTGGTCATGATGGTGTAATTACCATTGAAGAATCAAAGGGTATTGAAACAACTTCTGATGTTGTTGAAGGTATGCAATTTGATCGTGGTTACTTATCACAATACATGGTAACTGATA
Source organism: Bombilactobacillus sp. ESL1187 (assembly GCF_058107155.1). NCBI lineage: Bacteria > Bacillati > Bacillota > Bacilli > Lactobacillales > Lactobacillaceae > Bombilactobacillus > Bombilactobacillus sp. ESL1187. Next base: position 360,127 of record NZ_JBYLTZ010000001.1, on the reverse strand, counting down.
ACGATAAAATGGAAGCCGATTTAGATAATCCATACATTTTAATTACTGATAAGAAGATTTCTAACATCCAAGATATTTTGCCATTATTACAATCAATCGTGCAACAAGGCAAAGCTTTATTGATTATTGCTGATGATGTTGATGGTGAAGCTTTACCAACATTGGTTTTGAACAAGGTTCGGGGCACGTTCAATGTTGTAGCTGTTAAAGCACCTGGTTTTGGCGATCGTCGTAAGGAACAATTAGAAGATATTGCGATCTTGACTGGTGGTACTGTCATTACAGCTGATTTAGGCTTAGAATTAAAAGACACAACCATTGATCAATTAGGTCAAGCAGGTCGTGTAACTGTTACTAAAGACAACACAACAATTGTCCAAGGTTCTGGTTCCAAAGATGCGATTGATGAACGGGTTGATTTAATTAAGAAGCAAGTTAGCGAAACAACTTCTGACTTTGACCGTGAAAAGTTACAAGAACGTTTAGCTAAATTAGCTGGTGGCGTTGGTGTGATTAAAGTTGGTGCCGCTACTGAAACTGAATTAAAAGAACGCAAATATCGGATTGAAGATGCTTTGAATGCTACGCGGGCCGCTGTTGAAGAAGGCTACGTTGCTGGTGGTGGTACAGCTTTGATGAATGTCATTCCAGCTGTTGCCAAATTAGCTGAAGGCGAAACTGGTGATGTGCAAACCGGTGTTAACATTGTTAAGCGGGCTTTAGAAGCACCAGTTCGGCAAATTGCCGAAAATGCCGGCAAAGAAGGCTCTGTTATTGTTGAACATTTGAAGGCACAAGATAATGAAGTTGGTTATAATGCTGCAACTGACAAGTGGGAAAATATGGTTGAGGCCGGAATTATTGACCCAACTAAAGTAACTCGCTCTGCTTTACAAAATGCAGCCAGCGTTTCGGCTTTGATTTTAACAACAGAGGCTGTTGTTGCTGATAAGCCTGAACCTGCTGCTCCTGCAGCACCAGCTGACCCTAATGCTGGTATGGGCGGTATGATGTAATTAATATTGATTGTTAATCAAAAAGACATTTCTTCGGAAATGTCTTTTTTTAATCGCACGGATTTTTGCGTCAATTACTAATTCTCAAACACTTCGGCATTAATGAGATTAATTAGCAGAAGTTTTAGTGGTATCATTAAGTCTTAAGTAGCTAAATAATAGATAAGGAAAGTATTTATGCGAATTATTTTTGTGGGTGATGTCATGGGAGATTTGGGACTGCAAGCTTTGCAAACATATCTTCCACAAATCAAGGCACATTTTCGCCCCCAAGTGACGATTGTTAACGGTGAAAATGCTGCTAAAGGACGAGGCATTAAGGAACAACAATTTAAAAAGATTTTAAAAGCGGGAGCAGATGTGATTACGCTGGGAAATCATGCTTTTGATCAGTCAGAAGTGAATGATTTACTGGAACAGAATGATAATTTGGTGCGACCTGCTAATTACCCCGGGGTAGTTCCGGGAGCAGGAATGACAATTAAACAAGTCAATCAGGAGCAATTAGCAGTAATTAATTTACAGGGGCGCGCTTTAATGAATGCAATTGACGACCCTTTTCAAATAGCTGATCAATTATTGGCGCAAATTCCGGATCAAGCGCAAATTTTTATTGACTTTCATGCGGAAACAACTAGTGAAAAAGCGGCATTGGCTTACTATTTAGATGGTCGAGTGGCGGCAGTTGTCGGGACACATACACATGTGCAAACCAATGATGCCCGAGTTCTGCCGAAAGGGACAGCATTTTTGACAGATGTGGGCATGACGGGGGATTATGACGGAATTATTGGCGTTCAAGCCCAGAGTAGTATTCGCCGCTTTTTAACACAGAGACCAACTCGTTATGAATTAACGGAACATGGTCGTCCCCAAATTAATTATTGCGTAATTGATCTAGAAACGAAAAATAAAATTCATGCGTATCAAATTAATCCGGATCGTCCGTTTGTTGAATAAAAGTTGTTGTTTTTTGAATTAATCTGATCAATAAGATCCTAGCCTAGAGGAGTTTTGTATGCCACAAACTACTAAAGATACACCAATGATGCAACAATATTTAAAAATTAAAAAGGATTATCCAGATGCTTTTTTGTTTTATCGGATTGGTGATTTCTATGAAATGTTTTACGATGATGCAATCAAAGGGGCACAAATACTAGAATTAACCTTGACAGCCCGTAATAAAAATGCCGCTGATCCGATTCCCATGTGTGGGGTGCCCCACCATGCCGTGCAAAGTTATATTGATGTTTTGGTAGATAAAGGGTATAAAGTTGCTATTTGTGAGCAATTAGAAGATCCCAAAGAAGCTAAGGGGATGGTCAAGCGCGGGATTATCAAATTAGTCACGCCAGGAACTAGTTTGGAAGATAAGCCGAATCAAAGCCGAGAGAATAATTATTTGGCGGCCGTAATTTTTCAAGATCAAGAATATGGTTTTGCCTATACGGACTTGTCCACCGGTGAAGTGCGGGTAACTGCGTTTCATAATTGGCAGCAAGTTCAAAATGAATTATTAAATTTACGCTCTAAGGAAGTTGTGATTGCGGCCACTCTAGATCAAGACCAACAGGACCAACTAAAAAAGATGGGAATTTTGGTATCCAGTGAGCAACCCCAGCAAGCTTACGCCGAAGTAGCTTTTGTGACGCAAAAAGTCCAGTCTGAGCTCCAACGTCAGGCGATTACTTATTTAATTTCTTATTTAATTGAAACTCAAAAACGTTCTTTGGCGCACTTGCAGATCGCCCAAGTTTACCAAACTAGTAAATATTTACAAATGGATCACAATGTTCAAAGTAACTTAGAATTATTTCGTTCCCTAAGGACCGGAGAAAAGTCAGGGACATTAGCTTGGCTATTAGACAAAACTAAGACTGCGATGGGTAGCCGTTTGTTAAAGCAATGGCTGCAACGCCCATTACTAGATGCAGCTCTTCTTCAAAAGCGTCAAGATTTAGTTCAAATTTTATTGGATAATTTTTTTCAACGGGGCAATTTACAAGATTATTTAACGAAGGTTTATGATCTGGAACGTTTAGCCGGGCGAATTGCGTTTGGCAATGTTAATGGGCGCGATTTGATTCAATTGGCAACTTCTTTACAGCAAGTTCCTTTAATTAAGGAAACTTTGTTAGATTTACATGATCCGTTACTAGATGATTTGTTAACCAAAATGCCAGAATGTCAGGAAGTTGTGCAATTGATTCAACAAGCGATTGTTGACGATCCGCCAATTTCTGTGACGGAAGGTAACTTAATTCGGGATCATTACGATCAACAACTCGATCAATACCGTAGTGCGATGACGAATGGGAAGGCTTGGATTGCTCAACTACAAGCAGATGAACAACAAGCTACAGGCATTAAGAACTTAAAAATTGGTTTTAACCGAGTGTTTGGTTACTATATTGAAGTAACTAATGCGAATAAAGCCCAAGTGCCCACGGATCGTTATGAACGTAAGCAAACATTAACTAATTCAGAACGCTATATTACGCCGGAATTAAAAGACAAAGAACGTTTGATTTTGGAAGCAGAAGAAAAATCAACGTTACTAGAACACCAATTATTCAAACAAGTTCGGCAACAAATTAAAGACCAAATTGAGCAAATTCAAGCGTTAGCTCAAATTTTGGCCCGGTTGGATGTTTTACAAAGTTTTGCGGTAATTAGTGAAGATCAGCATTATGTCCGCCCACAATTTACGCACAATCATGAAATTAAAATTGTTAATGGTCGTCATCCGGTGGTTGAAAAAGTATTAGGTAGTGATAGTTATATTCCTAACGATGTGAAGATGAACGATCAAACTGATATTCTATTAATTACAGGTCCTAATATGTCTGGTAAAAGCACATATATGCGGCAAACGGCGTTAATTGTCATTATGGCGCAGATTGGATGTTTTGTTCCCGCCGATGCTGCTACGCTGCCGATTTTTGATCAGATTTTTACGCGGATTGGTGCCGCTGATGATTTAATTGCGGGCAATTCCACCTTTATGGTCGAAATGATGGAAGCCAATGATGCTTTACAGCACGCGACGAGTAATTCTTTGATTATTTTTGATGAAATTGGGCGGGGAACGGCGACTTATGATGGCATGGCTTTGGCACAAGCAATTATTGAGTATTTAGATCAAACAGTTCATGCCAAAACGCTGTTTTCCACACACTATCATGAATTAACCCAATTAGCTCAAGATTTAACCACAGTAACGAATGTACACGTGGATGCAACTCAAGAAAATGGGCAATTAGTCTTTTTGCATAAGGTTTTAGCAGGTCCCGCTGATAAGTCGTACGGAATTCATGTTGCAAAATTGGCAGGTTTGCCGACTGATCTATTACAGCGGGCACAAGAGATTTTAGATAATCTGGAACACAAACCGACTAATTTACAAAAACCACCAGTTTCCCAAGCAGTCCAACCCGTCGTTAATCAGGTACAAGAAGCCCCAGTGGAGCAACAATTATCTTTATTTTCAGAAAGTGATGCTACTCATCAAGAATTATTACAAGAATTGCAACAAGCTAATGTGTTGAATATGACGCCATTAGAGGCGTTAAATTTCTTGTATCAATTACAAGCCAAATTACATTAATTTTCTGCATCAAAGTTGTTCAAAAATCAAGTAGTAGCAATACTAACTGCTGAGAAGTTTTGCAAGCCAATTGTGTTAGTAAACATTAGCTGTAAATTAGATTAGAGTAGGGATATTCAATGGCAGAAATTCATGAATTACCAAGTACTTTAAGTAATCAAATTGCCGCAGGCGAAGTGGTAGAACGGCCAGCATCCGTGGTCAAAGAATTAGTAGAAAATGCAATTGACGCACACGCAACACAAATTGAAATTCAAGTGCAAGATGCTGGTATTTCGCAAATTAAGGTTGTTGATAACGGTGATGGTATTGCTAGAGATCAAGTTCAGCTAGCGTTTCAACCGCATGCCACTAGTAAAATCAGTTCAACCCAGGACTTATTTAATGTACAGACTTTAGGGTTTCGGGGTGAGGCTTTGGCTAGTATTGCTGCAGTTGCCAAGGTCGTGCTTACTACTAGTACTGATGGAGCCAGTGGCACGCTGTTGCAAGTAGCAGGTGGACAATTCCAAACGCCACAGGTGACCGCGGCTAAAAAGGGTACCACAGTGGTGGTGACCGATTTATTTTACAATACACCCGTGCGGTTAAAATATATCAAAACTTTAAATACTGAGTTAAAAAAAGTAGTTGAGGTTGTAAATCATCTAGCCTTAGGTCACCCCCAGATTGCGTTGAGATTAAACAATGAAAAGAAAACCTTAGTGCGAACTTCTGGTAACGGCGATCTCAAACAAACTATTGCGGGGATCTATGGCCGCAAAGTAGCAGCTGACTTAATTGCTTGTCAAGGTGTTGATGCTGATTTTCAGGTTCAAGGCTATTTATCTTTGCCAGAACAAACGAGAGCTAACCGCAATTATATCGCACTGTTAATTAATCAACGCTATATTCATAATTATCAATTAAGTAAAGCTTTTTTGGCGGGGTATGGTTCAAAGCTAATGGTTGGGCGCTATCCTATAGGTGTTCTAGAAATTACGACTGATCCGTTATTAGTTGATGTTAATGTTCATCCAACCAAGCGTGAAGTTCGCTTGAGTAAAGAACAACAATTAGCTAATTTAATTGAACAAAGCGTTGCACAAGCATTGGGGCAATTAAATTTAATTCCGGATGCTTTAAAAACAACTTCCTCCAAACCAAGACCGCCTTTTGTGCAAACTGATGAGTCATTTAATGCGGCAACATCTTTTTTACGTGAACCATCTGTTACCAAGACCACGCCAACGACTAATTGGATTCAACCAGGAGCAGTGCATTTACAAGAAATCTTTCAAGATCCTCAGCATCTACAACAATGGGATCAAAAAATGCAGCAAATTGCTCAACAAGATGCCACTCTGACGCAATTACCACCAAAAGCGTCGGATGCTACACCCAAAGTCAAGTCAGTGGCACAACAGTCGTTATCCCAACCAGCTTTTCCCCAATTACAATTCCTGACACAAATTCATGAAACTTATTTAGTAGCTCAAAGTGGCGATGGTTTTTATCTGGTTGACCAACATGCTGCTCAAGAACGGGTGAAGTATGAGCAATTTAGTCAAGCAATTGGTCAAGTTAGTAGCGATCAACAAAAATTATTGGTACCGTTAATTTTGGATTACGCGAATTCAGAGGCGATTACTTTAAGTGCACACTTAGATTTATTACGTCAGATGGGGGTGGAGATTGCTCCGTTTGGACAAAATAGTTTTGTGGTAACTAGCCATCCTACTTGGATTGGCGTTGAGCAAGAAGAAAAGACGATTCGAGAAATGATTGATTATATTTTGCAAGACGGTAAAATTAATATAGCCCGTTTTCGAGAACAAACAGCGATTACTATGAGCTGTAAATTATCTATTAAGGCTAATCATCATTTGGACCGGCCTCAGGCCCAGGCAATTTTGGATCAATTAGCACAAGCCCAAAATCCGTATAATTGTCCGCATGGGCGGCCGACATTAATTCATTTTAGTTATGCGGAAATCCAAAAGATGTTTAAGAGAATTCAAGATCCCCATCAATCTAGACGGTTTAAGTGAGGTTTTATTGTGTTTGAATATTTTCAGGGAATTATTACGGCGATTTATCCCACTTATGTGGTATTAGAGGTCCAACACATTGGTTATCATATCTTGGTGGCGAACCCTTATCGTTACCAGACAGACGAACCGCTCAAGCTTTATATTGAACAAATTATTCGTGATAATGATCAATCCCTCTATGGTTTTTATGACTTAGCAGAAAAACAATTATTTTTACAATTAACTTCGGTTTCTGGAATTGGTCCCAAAAGTGCGTTAGCTATTTTGGCTGACGATGATCATTCGGGATTGATTGAAGCAATTGGGAGCGACGATGTGCAATTTCTGACGAAGTTTCCTGGTGTTGGTAGAAAAACGGCGCAACAAATTGTTTTGGATTTAAAAGATAAATTACCCAAAACAACTCTGGCAACCAATCCCTCTAACTTATTTAGTCATGTACCAACAGCAACTGCTAATAAAGATTTTGCTGATGGCTTAGCAGCGTTAGCCGCTTTAGGTTATTCTCAAAAAGAATTACAAAAGATTGAAACGGCTTTAAGTAAAGTAACGGCCCAGAATGCAGGTGATTACGTCCGGGCAGGTTTAAAATTATTACATTAAGAACTGAGGTGATTAGATGTCTGACAAGGATCATTTAACTGATGATCAAATTCTCGATGATCAAGAAGCGGCGGTTGAACAATCTTTACGGCCTCAAACTTTGGACCAGTACTTGGGACAAGAAAAAGTTAAACATGAATTGCATGTCTATATTCAAGCAGCTTTAAAGCGCCAGGAAGCACTGGATCATGTCTTGTTGTACGGACCGCCTGGATTAGGTAAGACAACGCTAGCTTTGGTGATTGCCCATGAGTTACAAGTCAATCTGCGAACAACGACGGGGCCATCAATTGAAAAACCGGGTGATTTGGTTGCTATTTTGAGTGAATTACAATCTGGTGACGTGTTATTTATTGATGAAATTCATCGTCTACCAAAAAATATTGAAGAAATTTTGTATTCGGCGATGGAGGACTTTTATATTGATATCGTCGTTGGTCAAGGCTCCGATGCCCACGCAATTCATTACCCATTACCGCCGTTTACCTTGATTGGTGCGACGACTCGGGCAGGCCAATTATCTTCACCTTTGCGGAGTCGCTTTGGGATTGTCGAACACATGGCTTTTTATGATGAAGCCGAATTGACGCAAATTGTCCAACGCTCCGCTCAGGTTTTAAATGTGTCTGTAACCAGCGCCGGTGCGCATGAACTAGCACGGCGTTCACGCGGAACACCGCGCGTAGCTAATCGTTTATTAAAGCGTGTCCGCGATTTTATGCAGGTTTCTGGTCAAGCAGAAATTGATCAAACTTTGGCAGCTTCGGCCTTAGACCAATTACAAGTTGATGATCAAGGGCTTGATCAGACAGATCGCAAATTATTGATAATGATGATTAATCTGTATCAGGGTGGGCCGTTAGGAATTAAAACGATGGCTGTCAATTTAGGTGAAGAACAAGAAACAATTGAAACCGTGAACGAACCATATTTGTTACAGCAAGGTTTCTTAAAGCGGACCCCCCGTGGTCGGGTGGTGACCCCCAAAGCCTATGAACATTTAGGGATTCCATTAACTAAAGGAGAGAATTAAATTGTTAACGTTAGAAGATTTTGATTATCATTTACCTCAGGAATTAATTGCACAAACTCCGATTAAAAACCGCGATCAATCACGCATGTTAGTGTTAGATCATCAAACTGGTGAATATCAAGATCGACACTTCTTTGATATTCTAGATTATTTAAATCCTGGTGATGCTTTAGTAATGAATAATACTAAGGTTTTACCAGCTCGCTTGTATGGCATTAAGGAAAAGACGCAGGCACACTTAGAAGTTTTATTATTAAATAATACCGAGGGTGATGACTGGGAAGTTTTGATGAAACCAGCACGCAGAGCACCAGTGGGGACCGTCGTCGAATTTGGTGATGGAAAGTTAAAATGTGCGGTTACGAAGGAATTGGAACACGGTGGCCGGATGGTGCACTTTGATTATGATGGGATTTTTATGGAAATCTTAGAACAATTAGGTGAAATGCCCTTACCGCCCTATATCAAAGAAAAATTAGCTGATCCTGATCGTTACCAAACGGTCTATGCCAAAGAAGAAGGTTCAGCAGCGGCCCCTACAGCTGGCTTACATTGGACGAAAGACTTATTAGAGAAAGTCCAAGCTAAGGGTGTTAAGTTAGTTTATTTAACCTTACATGTGGGGTTGGGAACTTTTCGGCCAGTTTCTGAAGAAAATATTGATGATCATCAGATGCATAGTGAGTTTTACCGTTTGAGTGAAGCAGCGGCGCAAACTTTAAATGAAGTTAAGGCTAATGGTGGCAAAATTGTTGCAACGGGTACCACTTCTATTCGAACTTTAGAAACAATTGGAACGAAGTTTGACGGAAAAATTAAGGCAGACAGTGGCTGGACTGATATCTTTATTAAGCCTGGTTATCGTTGGCGGGTGGTGGATGAGTTTATTACTAATTTTCATTTACCTAAGTCCACCTTAGTGATGTTAGTAGCTTCTTTTACCGGACGCGAAAATATCTTAAATGCTTATGAACACGCAGTTAAAGAGCAATATCGGTTCTTCAGTTTTGGTGATGCAATGTTTATTAAATAAAATTGCAGTAAAAATTAGTTGAGGCAAACGGAATTTATCGTGAATAGAGACGAACATTTTTATGCACTCAATTGCTAAGTAATTTTTTCAACTTCATTACCCAAGTTAGGACCACATTGTTGAAGCAATGAGTTGTTATTTGGTGCAGTACGATGTCCAATAATATACAGAAATTTGGAGTTTTATATGGAACAACCAATTAAATATCATTTAATCAAAAAAGAAAAACATACTGGCGCCCGGTTAGGCGAATTAATTACCCCGCATGGAACTTTTGAGACCCCGATTTTTATGCCTGTTGGGACACAAGCCAGTGTCAAAACTATGTCACCAGAGGAATTAAAGGAAATCGGAGCAACGGTCATTTTATCTAATACCTATCACTTATGGTTACGGCCTGGTTCTAAGTTGGTGCGTGAAGCAGGTGGTTTGCACCAGTTTATGAATTGGGATCGTGGCATACTAACCGATTCTGGTGGCTTTCAAGTTTTTTCTTTAGCCAAAAGGCGCGGTATTAGTGAAGAAGGTATTACTTTTAAGAGCCATTTAGATGGGCGTAAGATGTTTTTATCACCAGAAAAGGCCATTCATATTGAAAATGATTTGGGCCCAGATATTATGATGAGCTTGGATGAATGTCCGCCTTTCTTTGAATCACATGATTACTTGCAAAAATCAATTGCACGTACAACGCGGTGGGCAGAACGTGGTTTAAGAGCGCATCGTAATCCTAACCGGCAGGGGATTTTTGGAATTGTTCAAGGCGCAGGTTTTAAAGATTTGCGGCAGCAAAGTGCCAAAGATTTAGTTTCATTAGATTTTGCTGGTTACTCTATTGGCGGTTTATCTGTTGGTGAATCGAAAACGCAAATGAATCAAGTTTTAGATTATACGACGCCACTTTTGCCGGAAAATAAGCCACGATACTTGATGGGCGTGGGCACAGCTGATTCGTTGATTGATGGTGTCATTCGCGGAATTGATATGTTTGATTGTGTTTTGCCCACACGGATTGCGCGTAATGGAACTTGCATGACTTCTAATGGGCGTTTGGTCGTCAAAAATGCACAATATGCCCACGATTTTGGCCCATTAGATCCGAATTGTGATTGTTATGCTTGTCGAAATTATTCTCGGGCTTATATCAGACATTTATTGCAGGTTGATGAAACTTTTGGCATTCACTTAACAAGTTATCATAACTTATATTATTTAGTGCATTTGATGGCGCAAATTCGCCAAGCAATTCGGGATGATAATTTATTAGACTTGAAGCAACAGGTCTTCGAACAGTACGGCTTTAATGAAAAAAACGCAAAGAATTTTTAATGAGTTACTGTGTTTTCAAGGATTGTTTGTTAGAATAGTAGTAAAATCAAACTAGAGGTGGAGCAATTGAACTTATTGGCAGCTAAAGCAAGTGGTAGTGGTAACATGATGTTATTACTCTTTTTCGTCATTTTAATTGTATTTATGTATTTTACGATGTGGCGCCCACAAAAAAAGCAACAAGAACAACGTCAAAAAATGTTGGGTCAACTAAAAGTTGGTGATCCGGTCGTCACCATCGGTGGCCTTTACGGAACGATTGATACGATTAATGATGCGGAAAAAACCATCGTGATCGACTGCGATGGAATTTATTTAACGTTTAATCGTTCAGCGATTAGAAGTGTCAATAAACCAGCCGCAACTAAATCAGCGACAACAGCTAAGGCTGAGACAGAAACTAAAGCACCAGCAAAGTCAGATGAAGCGGCTAGTGACGATGCTGCTCCTGCTAGTCAAGCGGATGACGACACTACTACTGAAACAGCAGATAAATAATTTGAGTTTTGAAGAGGTTGGGACAAAAGTCGCTGAAATTTGAAAACTAACGATAATTGAGTAAGTTTGCCACAAATTTTAGACTTTTGGAGTACAATAATTAATCAATGTTTAGTTAGTTTAGAACATGATAATTATTGCCCCAACCTCTTTTTGTTAGCTGCAATTAGTTAAGTTTGAAGACGGTTTTTAATTGGTTGTAATTATTATGCTGGGATAATTTTTATATAATTACAATCCAAAAACAAAAATTACGATGTGTGAGGTATGAATAATGCAGGAACAAAAAGTTATTTTTATTATTTTTGGTGGCTCAGGTGATTTAGCACACCGTAAATTATATCCTGCGCTTTTTAAATTATATTTAAAAGGTTATTTAAAACAGCATTTTGCAGTAATTGGTACAGCGCGAAGGGCTTGGAGCCACGAATATTTTCGGCAAACGATTTTACAATCAATTGTTGATGAAACTGCCGATCAAGACCAGATTGATCAATTTTTACAACATTTTTATTATCAATCACATGATGTTAATGATGCCGAACACTATGTTGCCTTAAAAAAATTGGCATCTAGTTTAGATCAAAAATATCAAACTGGCGCTAATCAAATTTTTTATATGGCGATTGCGCCCAAGTTTTTTGGAGTGGTGGCACAACATATTAATTCAGAACATTTATTAACAGCGACGGGTTTTAACCGTTTGGTCATCGAGAAGCCATTTGGGCGTGATTTAAAAAGCGCACAGGAATTAAACGATAGTATTGCAGCCACTTTCCAAGAAAAACAGATCTATCGTATTGATCATTATTTGGGAAAAGAAATGGTTCAGGCTTTGCCGATTCTTCGCTTTACGAATCCGATGTTAGAAGCTGTTTGGAATAAGCAGTATATTAATAATGTGCAAATTACCTTGGCTGAGACCTTGGGTGTGGGTGAACGTGCGGGTTATTATGAAACAGCTGGTGCTTTGCGTGATATGATTCAAAATCACGCCTTACAAATTTTGGGGTTATTGGCGATGGATCAGCCGTCGGTCTTTACGTCTGATGCAGTGCACCAACAAAAAGTCAAATTATTCTCGCAATTACAGTTATATTCAGCTCAAGAAGTTGAGCGCTATTTTGTGCGCGGTCAATATGGTACTGATAAGAAAGGTTATCATCGCTCTTATCGAGCAGCGGATGATGTAGCCGATAATTCAGTCGTAGAAACTTTTATTGCTGGAAAAATTTTGATTGATAATGAACGTTGGCAAAATGTACCATTTTATGTTCGCTCTGGTAAGAGATTACGTCAGAAAGCTACGCGGATTGATATTGTTTTTAATGAACAAACTGATAATATTTTTGCTCAAGTTTTACCGCAACAAATCAGACCTTGTCGACCAGTACTGACAATTGTAGTAGAACCAACGCAGGGAATTAAATTGAGTTTGAACTTGACGACACCAGGAGAGGGGGTGCGCAATTCTTTGAAAACTTTAGATTTTCATGAATTGTCAGATAGCATGGTTAACTCACAGGAAGCCTATGAAAAATTATTAATTGATATTTTGTTGGGCAATCAAACTAATTTTACCAATTGGCAAGAACAGTATTACACTTGGCGCTTTATTGATCGGATTCGCCAATATTTTGATCAAATTCAGCCTGAGTTCCCTAATTACTATAGTAATAGTTTTGGCCCTCAAGCTAGTGACGATTTATTAGCGAAAGATGGCAACGAGTGGATTTGGAATTCGGATAATCTTGAACTCTGATTTTTGGGAATTACCCATTGTTATTAATGATCAACGTCAAATTCTGCATGTTGATATGGATGCTTTTTACGCTTCAGTGGAAGAACGTGAGCATCCAGCTTATCGCCATAAAGCGCTAGTCATTGCTCGCGATCCGCGCTTGCACAATGGTCATGGCGTTATTACTACTGCTAATTACCAGGCGCGGAAGTTTGGGGTACATTCGGCAATGCCAGCGATTAAGGCATTGGAGTTAATCCCTGCTGAGCAATTGCAATTTACGGATCCGAATTTTAAGTTATATCGGCAAGTTTCACAACAAATTCACCAGATTTTTGCGAAGATTACGGCTGTTTGGGAGCCTGTAGCGTTTGATGAAGCTTATTTAGATATAACGCATAATCATTTGCAGATAGAAGATCCAATTGAGGTCGCCGCGTTAATTCAGCATACTATCAAGAATTCATTACAGTTAACTTGTTCGGTAGGAATTTCTTATAATAAATTTTTAGCTAAAATGGCATCTGATTATGCTAAACCATTCGGGCGCACGGTAATTAGTAGCAACCAAGCGTTGAATTTTTTGGCGCAGATGCCGATTGCTAAATTACATGGTATTGGTAAAGCCACACAAGCTAAACTAGCACAAGCTGGCTTAACTACCGGTCAACAGTTGCAGCAATGTCCAGTGACTTTTTTAACGCGATTGTTGGGGAAAACGGGTTTTCTATTGTATCAGCGAATTCACGGAATTGATGATCGCCAAGTGAGCGCACAGCGCCAGCATAAATCGATTGGTAATGAACGTTCCTTTGATCGACCAATTTTTAATGACCAAGAGATTAATGATGTTTTAAAGGAACAGGCAAAGTCGGTGGCACAAACTTTGCAACAAAAGCAGCTGCACGGGCAAACGATTGTTTTAAAAGTTCGGACGATGGCATTTGTGACTTATACACGGCGCAAGACTTTGACTAATTGGACTAATAATGCACAATTAATCTACCAAACTAGCCAAGAATTGTTAGCCACTTTAATGTTAGAGAATCAACCACTGCGCTTATTAGGAATTACGGTAACCAACTTAGTGCCACAAAATTTTGAGGAAATTGAGCTTTTTTAGGAGAAGATTATGAATACTTTTGGAGAAATTATTACCCAAATTAAACAATATGAGCGAATCATTATCCATCGACATGAAAATCCTGATCCAGATGCTCTAGGGTCACAGTTAGGTTTAGCATCCAGCATTCAAGCAACTTATCCGGATAAAACGGTTTTGTTAGCGGGGGGGTCAGTCGGTGATTTAGACTGGATTAGTACGATGGATCAAGTTAGTGATCTGCAGTATCAACAAGCATTAGTGATTGTCGTTGATACAGCTAATCAACCGCGCATTAGTGATCAGCGTTATAGTGAAGGTGAAAAACTGATTAAGATTGATCACCATCCCAATGTGGATTCATATGGTGATTTACAGTATGTGAATACGAGTGCTTCGAGTTGTTCAGAAATTATCGGTGATTTAATTAATAGTGCTGGTTCTGATTTGGTTTTCACGGACCAAGTAGCCCGCGCTTTATATGCAGGAATAGTCGGTGATACGGGACGCTTCATGTATCAAAGTACAACTTCTCATACTTTAGCTTTAGCCGCACAATTAATTGGTTATCGTTTTGATGCCGCCGCTTTAAATCGTAATATGGGGCAAATGACGTTAGAACAAGCCAAATTACAAGGTTATGTCTTTGAACATTTAGTGATTGCTCCTAATGGTGCAGCCAAAGTGGTTTTGCCAGCTGAATTGTTAACGAAATTAGGTTTACAGCAGGCAGATGCTCATGTGGTCGTTGGGACACCCGGGCGGTTAAAGAATGTTCAATCTTGGGTCATTGCGGTAGCTAAAGCTGATGGCACTTACCGTATTCATTTGCGTTCTAAGCAAGTATCCATTAATGATTTGGCAGCACAACATGACGGTGGCGGACATCCACTAGCTAGTGGTGCTAATGCGCAAGATTTGGTAGAGGTGGAACAAATTTATCAGCAACTACAAGCTAAATTAGACGATTAAGATAGAGATTAAGGAAATTTGAGGTTAAAATTATGGCTAATTTTGCAGATTACCATTTTGCAGAATTTTTGAAGACAGCGCTGACTAAAATTAATTTTCAGCAGCCTACTAACGTTCAACAGCAAGTCATTCCAGTGATCCAAAAAGGTCATGATGTGATTGTACAGGCACAAACGGGTAGTGGCAAAACGCACGCATATTTGTTACCGTTAATTAATCAGTTAATGGCTACTAAACAAGTACAATTATTAATTACTGCTCCCAGTCGGGAATTAGCATATCAAATTCGCGAAGCAGCACAGCAATTAATTCAAACGAGTACTTTAGATTTGCACATTGGTTTATACGTCGGAGGAACCGATAAATTAAAACAAGTACAACATTTGAAACAGCAGCAACCTCAAATTGTTATTGGTACTCCAGGACGAATTTGGGATTTGATCAAAAATCAGGCGCTCTTGGTTTACCAAACTAAATATTTTGTGATTGATGAAGCTGATATGACTTTGGATTTAGGTTTTTTGCAAGAGGTCGACCATATTGCCAGCAGTTTGCCTGACAAATTACAAACGATGGTGTTTTCAGCAACAATTCCGGATAAGTTACAGCCATTTTTGAAAAAATATTTATATGAACCACAAGTGATTAAACTAGCGGTTCCAACAATTATTGCCCCTAATATTACGAATTTGGCAATTTTTACGCGTGGACGGGATCGGAAGACTGTTTTATATCAAGTTTTAACCTTAGGTCAACCGTATTTAGCGTTAATCTTTGCGAATAAGAAAAAAACGGTTGATGAAGTTTTTAATTTTTTGAAAGTTAAAGGGTTAAATGTTGCCCGCATTCATGGCGGATTAACGCCACGGGAACGTAAGCGCACCATGAAGGCGATTGAAAATATGGATTATCAATTTGTCGTAGCGTCTGATCTAGCTGCTCGGGGGATTGATATTCCGGGAGTTTCTCATGTAGTTAATTATGAAATTCCGGACGATGATGACTTTTTTGTTCACCGCGTGGGACGGACTGGGCGCAATCAAATGGCCGGGAGCGCTATTACGTTATATGCACCGGAAGAAGAAGAAAAGTTACAACATTTAGAAAATTTAGGAATCAAATTTGCAGCTAAAGAAATCAAAAACGGTGAATTAGTTGCGACCCATCAGCATGATCGCCGCCAACAACGCACGGCTTCGCAGCATCAGTTAGATCCAACATTAGTCGGCTTAGTTAAAAAAGAAAAGAAGAAGAAAAAGCCTGGTTATCGTAAGAAAATTAAACAAGCGGTTGACCAAGACCGACGGCAAAAACGTAAAATAGAACAACGTGCTCAGCGCAATCAACGCAAAAAAATGCGGAAACAACAGCACTAAAGTGTTTAGTATGATATGCCTCCCTGAGAATTAGGACAATAATCTTAATTTTTGGAGGCATTTTTTATGAGCAGATTATTGAAAAAGAATTGACTTTCTAGAATTTTAAAATTATTATTAAAACTAATTGGATATGCTGTGTTCAAACTTTCTTGAGAGAGGGTAAGGTTGGTGGAATTACCTGTTGGTTTTAATGCAGTGCTCCCAACGTTTAAATTAAAATAATAAATGAAGTGGCAAACGACAAAATCGTTGCAATCAAGGTGGTACCACGCTTAAGCGCCCTTGTGAAGCAATGATTTTGTTTTTTTATTGAGGAGTGAAATTATGAAACAAATGACTAGTGCGCAAGTGCGCCAAATGTTCTTAGATTTTTTTGCTCAAAAAGGTCATACGATTGAGCCGAGTGCATCATTAGTACCCAAGGATGATCCAACATTATTGTGGATTAATTCTGGTGTAGCAACGATGAAAAAATATTTTGACGGTGAAGTAATTCCGAAAAATCCGCGTTTAGTTTCGGCACAAAAAAGTATTCGTACTAATGATATTGAAAATGTGGGACATACTGCTCGACATCAAACCTTTTTTGAAATGTTAGGTAATTTTTCAGTCGGTGATTATTTTAAAGACCAGGCTGTTGCTTGGGCATGGGAGTTGTTGACTAGTCCCGAGTGGTTTGATTTTGATCCGGAAAAATTATTTGTCACAGTTTATCCTAAGGACCAAGCGGCTTATGATTGTTGGATTAAGCAAGGTGTGCAGCCTGATCATATCTATAAAGTTGAAGATAACTTTTGGGATATTGGGGTGGGTCCTTGCGGTCCAGATTCTGAAATCTTTTATGATCGCGGACAGGAAAATAATGATGTTGCGGAAAACGATCCTGAGAATTATCCCGGGGGCGAAAATGCACGTTACTTGGAAATTTGGAACATCGTGTTCTCCCAGTTAAACCATTTGCCTAATGGTCAATATGTGGATCAACCACATAAAAATATTGATACTGGTATGGGCTTAGAGCGGATTGTTTCCGTGATTCAAAATGCACCAACAAATTTTGAAACTGACTTGTTCTTACCAATCATTCGAGCTACAGAAACTTTTACTGCTGATAAACATTATGGTGCTGTTGCTAGCGATGATGTGGCTTTTAAGATTATTGCCGATCATGTGCGGACGGTTAGTTTTGCAATTGGTGATGGCGCTTTGCCGTCGAATGAAGGTCGGGGCTATGTTTTGCGGCGTTTAATTCGACGCGCGGTTTTAAATGGTCATAAATTAGGAATTCAAGGTCCATTTTTAAGTCAATTAGTTCCTGTAGTTGGAAAAATTATGGACAGTTATTATCCAGAAATATTGGCCCAATTAGAATATATTCAAAAGGTGATTGCTAGTGAAGAAAAACGGTTTGCCGAAACCTTGAATGATGGTTTAGCTTTGCTAAATGAAACGATTGCTCAAGTTAAAGTTAACGGCAGCCAACAAATTAGTGGTAGTGCGGCTTTTAAATTGTTTGATACCTATGGTTTTCCGTATGAATTAACGGTTGAGTCAGCACAAGAGCAAGGTTTAAGTGTCGATCGCGCTGGATTTGATGCCCAAATGGAGCAACAAAAGCAACGTGCTCGGCAAGCACGTGGTAAACAACAGTCTATGGGTAATCAAGATCAATTATTAATGGGCTTAAACATTGAGAGCGAATTTGTTGGTTATGACCAAATGAGCATTGATGATGGTGTTTTACAAGCGATCATCGTGGCTGATCAAACAGTTGCTGAGGTCAAAGCTGGTCAAGCACAATTAATTTTTGATCGAACGCCTTTTTACGCTGAAATGGGTGGTCAAGTGGCCGATATTGGGGTGATTCAAGACCAAAACGGAACCACGGTTGCCCAAGTTATCGACGTTCAACATGCACCAAATGGTCAAAATTTACATTTAGTTGATGTCAAAGCACCGTTGGTGCAAGGCCAAACCTATCATTTAGCTATTGATCAAACTTTCCGGAAAAAAGTTCGGCGGAATCATACAGCTACGCATTTATTGGATCAGGCGTTACGGAATGTTTTGGGCGATAAAACCCATCAAGCTGGTTCATTAGTCGAGCCAGATTATCTGCGCTTTGATTTTACTAGTTTAGATCGTTTGACTGACGCGCAGTTGCGCCAAATTGAGCAAATCGTTAATGAACAAATTTGGCAAGAAATTCCTGTAGAAACGATTGAAACAGATTTACAATCGGCGAAGAAATTAGGTGCCATTTCACTATTTGATGACAAGTATGGGGATCAAGTCCGAGTTGTGAAAATTGCTGACTTTTCCATGGAATTTTGTGGTGGTACGCATGTCAAAAACACGGCCGAAATTGGCATGTTTAAGATTATTGCTGAAACAGCTATTGGTTCCGGTGTCAGACGAATTACGGCGGTTACGAGCCAAGAAGCTTACGAGGCCGATCAAGAACAGTTGCATTATTTGCAACAAATGCAGCAAGAATTAAAAGTTCCGCAGATGAAAGTTTTGCCTGAAAAAGTCACACAATTGACCGCCGAATTAAAGAGTACTAAGCAAAAATTACGAGATTTAAAAGTCAAGGTGGCCCAACAAGAAGCCGGTGACTTATTAAATCAGGTTGAACAACTTGGTTCCATGACAGCGATTATTACAGCCGTACCTGATACGGGAATGAATGAATTGCGGCAAATGGCAGATACTTGGAAGCAAAAGTCGCAATCAGATGTCTTGGTATTGGGAACTAAAAACGGAAGTAAAGCTAATTTAATTGTAGCTGCTTGCCGATGTCTTGGTATTGTAGCTGCTAGTTCTAAGGCGATTGCCCAAGGATTGACAGCTGGGCAATTAATTAAGCAAATTGCTCCGAAAATCAATGGCGGCGGCGGCGGTCGCGATCAATTAGCCCAGGCGGGCGGGAAAGATGCAACTGGATTAGATGCAGCTTTAACTTTGGCCCGTCAATTAATTGCTCAAGCTTAATCAATGGTCAAGGACCTCTTTTTAGACTATGATATAATGATTACTTGAAAATAGATTTGTGATTGAATCAGTTTTTGAGTATGATAAGGATTATAAAAAGAGGTGTAGCTTGTGAGTTCTTTAGATAATACAATGAGCTTTGACTTCAACGAGAGTCGAAGACAGGATGTTCGCGATACTTTGCAAAAGGTTTATAAGGCACTGGAAGATAAGGGGTATAATCCTATCAACCAAATTGTAGGTTATCTGTTGTCGGGTGATCCAGCTTATATTCCCCGTTATAATGATGCGCGTAATTTGATTCTAAAGCATGAGCGGGATGAAATTATCGAAGAATTAGTTCGTTATTATTTAGAAAATGGTGACAATCATTGAGAATTATGGGCTTAGATGTTGGCTCCAAGACCGTTGGTGTCGCGGTGAGTGACCTACTAGGCTGGACTGCTCAAGGCGTCGAAATTATCCGCATTGATGAAGACCAACAAGAGTTTGGTTTGGAGCGCTTGGCACAGTTAGTACAGCAATATCAAGTAGAGCAATTTGTCGTGGGCTTACCTAAAAATATGGATAATTCTGAGGGTGAACGTGTTACTAAATCCCAAGAATATGGTAAAATGATTGCCACAAAGTTTAATTTACCCGTTGATTATATTGATGAACGCTTAACGACAGTGCAAGCTCAACGGATGTTGATCGAAGAGGCTGATGTATCACGGCATAAACGTCATCAAGTAATTGATGAAGTCGCAGCGATGATGATTCTGCAAAATTATTTAGATAAACTGGCCTATCAAAAGGCTAATCCACAGTAGAGAGGTTAACTAATGGACGGCAAACCTGAAAATATTGACCAAGAAATTGTCTTAAGTGACGATCAAGGCAACCAAGAAGTTTATAAAATTTTATTTACATTTGATTCGGATGATTATGGCAAATCATATGTTCTAATGTATCGCGCTGCTCAAGAAGATGACGATGAAATTGAAATTCAAGCTTTTAGCTTTATTCCTGATGAAAATGGGGATGTAACTTCTGGTGACTTGATGCCAATTACTGATGACGATGAGTGGGAAATGGTACAGGAAGTTTTAAATACCTTTTCTAGTGATGAAGATAATTCACAACAATAAATTTTATAATGATCAGGTGTCAGAATGTTAAGTGTATTAATAATTCTAACTTTGGCTTACGGAATTTATGCTGGGATTAGAAGAGGATTAGCGCTGCAAAGCGTTTATACAATCGGTTATGTAATTAGTTTCGTTTGTGCGTGGGGCACCTATCGCTGGTTAGGTCCTAAATTAGACTTAATTGTTCCTTATCCATCCGCTTCGCCGCAAAGCTATTTTGCTTTTTTTAGTCAACGTGTACGATTAAGTTTAGATAGTTCCTTTTATTTAGGAATTGCATTCTTATTTGTGGTTTTTGGTGGTTGGTGTTTGACGCGAATAGTTGGAGCGTATTTTAACGATTTGACGTATCTTTCTTTCGGCGGCGATTTTAATCGCCCTTTGAGTGCAATTTTGGCTTTAGTATGCAATTATGTGGGAATTTTTATGGTCTTATATATTTTAGCCTTAATTCCAATTACGGGCTTGCAGCATATTTTAAGTCGTTCGACAATTGCTTCAACAATGATCCGTTACTCAACTGGACTAACACAATTGTTTACTAATTTGTTAATTGGTGTTTTATAAAGAAACTGAGCATAAAGTTATTTAGAACATGCAAAATAATGGGAACAAATCAAAAGGTGTGCTTACTGAAAAGATTTGTCTAGGTTATCGCAAATTCTAAGAACTTTGGACTCAGTTTTTTGTTTGGTTAGAAAATTAACCACTACTGAAAATTTATTCAAAGTATGCTGGTAGTTATACAGACAGCGCCAGCTGACGAACAATATTGATGTAATGTTGTGAAATTAATTTAACAATAAAGGAAGAACAAGATGAATCAACGGATTTTAGAAACGTTGGAGTACGACAAAGTTTTAAATTTAATGACGCCATTTTTAATAACAGAGCCTGGAAAACGACAACTGAAACAATTAAAACCGCAAACCAAGCGGTCTTTGGTGCAGCAATTACTGGATGAAACTGCCGATATTGTGGAATTACATCGCTTAGCACAAGATTTGCCGTTAGAACCGGTTCACGAATTACAATCTGAATTAAAGCGCATTAAAATTGGCGCAGTGCTCAATGGTAATGAACTATATCGAGTTAGTAGTGTATTACGGGTTAGCAATCAATTAAAGACTTTCTTTGATCAATTACGTGTTGATGGGGTGTCATTAAATCAGTTATACCGCTATGGTGAGCAACTCGTTACACTAGCTAGTATTAATGAACGTTTGCAGCAATCGGTCGATGAACAAGGGAATCTGTTAGATGATGCTGATCCGCAATTAAAGCAAATTCGACGGACAATTAATCATTCGCAACAAAAAGTACGGGCCCAAATGGATCATTATTTACAAGGCAATAGTCGCAAATATCTCACAGAAAATTTAATTACCATTCGCGATGGCCGCTTAGTTTTACCCGTGCGTCAAGAAGCACGCAATCACTTTGGTGGGGTTATTCATGACCAAAGTGCTAGTGGTCAAACAGTTTATGTAGAACCTCAGAGTGTCATTAATTTAAATAATACGATTCAAGAGCAACAAGCTTTAGAAAAACAAATTATTCAACGCATTTATCAGCAATTAAGTGATTTATTGCGACCTTACGTCACCGAGTTACAACAAGACAGCGATTTAATTGGCCAATTGGATTTAATTCAAGCTAAAGCACAATTGGCGCAACAGCAACAAGCTACTCAGCCAATAGTCACTGCTAATCAAGTTATTGCTTTAAATCAAGCACGTCATCCGCTAATTGATGCGCAACAGGTCGTAGCGAATACGATTAATTTGGGGCAAGATTTTCAGAATTTAATTATTACGGGTCCAAATACGGGTGGTAAGACGATAACGTTAAAAACGGTCGGCTTATTGCAATTAATGGCGCAATCGGGGTTATTTATTCCTGCACAAACGGGGAGTAAAGTAGCAGTCATGACTGAAATTTTTGCTGATATTGGTGACGAACAATCAATCGAACAAAATTTGAGTACGTTCTCGTCACATATGGACAACATTATTACAATGTTACCGCAATTAAGCGGTTCTAGTTTAGTTTTATTAGATGAGTTAGGTGCGGGCACGGATCCACAACAAGGAGCAGCCTTGGCAATTGCTGTAATTGAGGCGATGAGTCAAAGTCATTGTTTATTGATGGTCACCACCCATTATCCTGAGTTAAAATTATTTGCTTATAACTATCCGCAAACAACCAATGCTTCCATGGAATTTGATTTGCAAACTTTAAAGCCTACTTATCGATTGTTAATTGGGATTCCAGGAAGTAGTAATGCTTTTGATATTGCTCAAAGACTAGGGATGCAAACCACGATTGTTGAGCGGGCACGCCATTTACAGAGTGGCGCTGATCAAGATTTGAATGAAATGATTCAAGATCTAGAGCGTCAGCGGAAGCAATTTGAAAAACAATATCAGCATTATCAACAACAATCCCAACAACTGCAAGCGCAAGAACGACAATTAAAACAAGAGCAACAAGCTTTAGAACAACAACAAGATCAAATTTTAAATCAGGCTCGTCAACAAGCCAATCAGCTGGTGGATCAAGCACAACAACAATCAGACCAAATTATTCAAGATTTGCACCGCTTACAAAAAAAGGCCCCTAATTTAATCAAAGAAGATCGAATTATTGCGGCCAAAACTGGTTTGAAAAACTTGCATCAAGACCCCGTGCTCAAAAAAAATAAGGTCTTGCAACGGGAAAAACGCAAGCAACAGATCAAAGTGGGCGATGATGTCCATGTTGATGAATATGGTCAAGATGGAGTGGTCGTTGGTCAGGATAAAAAAGGTAATTTTGAAGTGCAATTGGGAATTATCAAAATGAAATTAAAACCAGAACAGTTAACTAAGGTCAAAAATGCAGCTGCTGCGCAACAGAGTCATTTTTCCCAAAAACGGGCGCATACTAACGTCCCCTTAAAGCTTGATTTACGAGGCGAACGTTATGAAGAGGCTATGAATGATTTGGAGCAGTATTTAGATTCAGCCTTGATGGCGGGCTACGGACAGGTCACAATTGTGCATGGCTTTGGTACAGGAGTGATTCGCAAAGGCGTTTGGAAAATGTTACGACAAAATTCTCGTATTAAATCTTTCGAATATGCCCCAGCTAGTTCTGGTGGCCAGGGTGCAACCATTGTGAAGTTTGGCTAAAGTGCCAGGCAATTAATTGGTTTCTGAATAGATAGTTGTTATAATAAATTATGTAATTATTTAAAGGAGATGAGCTCATGGTTGACAGTTTAACTGATCAGGATTTTGCAAATGAGACTAAAGAAGGCTTGGTGTTGACCGATTTTTGGGCAACTTGGTGTGGTCCTTGTCGGATGCAATCACCAGTAGTTGAAAAATTATCTGAGCAATACGATGATGTTAAATTTACCAAAATGGATGTTGACGCTAATCCCAAGACACCAGAACAATTTGGTATTCGGGCAATCCCAACTTTAATTTTGAAAAAAGATGGTCAAGTTGTGGAAACTTTGGTAGGTTATCAAAGTGAAGACCAATTAAAACAAGTAATTGCTAAACACTCCTAAACAGGACTGTGCTGCGTTATTTGATAGTTATTAATAAATAATTTATGAGGAACTTTTTGTTTACACTGTGCAAAAAAGATATTTTTTTGTAAGTAGTAGAGGGAAAGTTCTTTTTTTTTAGAATATTGCGTTATAATGTGTTTGTTTAAATTTTTTAGTTTGGGGAGTTTTTATGTTCAAAAAATTTTGGCAGCATCCAACAGTGCGGTTTGTATCGTTGACTTTACTGTATTTTCTCATCATTATGGCTTTGGTGTATTTATATAGTTATTCTGGTATTAATAATAGTAAATTCATCTACAATGAATTTTAGGAGGAAGCCTTTTGAATGAAAAAATAACTAATCTTTTGACAACAATCGATCAGATTGCGCAAGATAATCCGGCTATTTGCTATCAAGATACTGCCGGTCAGCATTCTTATCAAGAATTATTTCATGATAGTCAACAATTAGCAGCTTATTTGCAAAGTTTGGACTTGCCGACTGGTGAGCCGGTCATGATTTATGGAGATCAAAGTTTTCAAACTGTAGTGGTTATGTTAGCTTGTGTCAAAGCCGGTCATGCCTATATTCCAGTTGATGTTCATTCACCCAATGAGCGCTTACTACAAATTAGTGAGATTGCTCACCCAGCAGCGGTAATTGGTGTCCAAGAGTTGCCAATTACTCTGGATGTGATAACTGTTACACCACAGCAATTACAGACCGCTTTGGTTAGTTCACAACCACCATTAGATTCTGATTTAAGTGTCCAAGGTGATGATAATTTTTATATTATCTTTACTTCGGGGACTACGGGGGTACCTAAGGGAGTTCAAATTAGTCATAATAATTTGCTAAGTTATGTTAATTGGATGTTATCTGATTTTAATTTGCCACAGCAAGTTCGTTGTTTATCACAGCCGCCGTATTCGTTTGATTTGTCGGTAATGGACTTGTATCCGACTTTAGTGTTGGGCGGCAAATTATTGGCTTTAGATCAAGCAACGACTGATAACTTTGCGCAATTATTTCAGGTTTTACCGACACTAGACTTACAGGAATGGGTTTCAACACCATCTTTTGTGGAATTGTGCTTATTAGATAAAAATTTTGATCAACAACACTATCCACAATTACAGCATTTTTTGTTTTGTGGTGAAGAATTAACGCGCAGTACAGCCCAAACACTGTTACAACGTTTTCCACAAGCCCAAGTCTTTAATACCTATGGACCAACTGAAGCTTGTGTTGCGGTAACTTCGATTGAAATCACTCCACAGATCATTGAACAGTATGAGCGTTTACCAATTGGTTATGCTAAAGCTGACACGAATATTACCTTGGTTGATGAATCAGGACAATCAGCCCAAGCCGGGGAATTAATTATTAGTGGTCCCAGTGTTTCGAAGGGCTATTTGAATAATCCTGATAAAACGGCTCAAGCTTTTGAAAAACAGGCTGGACGTTTGGCTTACCGTTCTGGCGATTTGGCAACTATGGATTCGGACGGTTTATTGTTTTATCGTGGACGCACGGATTTTCAGGTGAAGTTACATGGTTATCGCATTGAGCTAGAAGATATTGATCAAAATTTAGCGGCTTTGCCACAAGTTGATCAAGCTGTCACTGTTCCGCGTTATGATGCGCAGCATAAGGTGAGCCAATTGGTGGCTTTTGTAGTCTTGAATCAAGAACTAGAGCAAGCATCTACCACCTTAAAGCAAGAGTTAGCACAAAATGTCATGTCATATATGGTGCCCCAGCGCATTGAGGTACGACAAGCTTTACCGAAAACCGCTAATGGCAAAATTGATCGGAAAAAATTGATGGCTGAGGTAAATCATCATGCCTAATGTGCAACCCTATCAAAATCCACAGTATTTTATTCTGTTACTCATTGCCTTACTGCCATTAATGATTGGTTTATATCATGGTAAGCGTTGGCGGTGGTACGAAACAATCATTTCGCTGATCTTTTTGGTTTTAATTTTTGACAATGATAAACTGAAACAAGGCTTAGCTTTAATTGGGTATACGATTATCCAAGTCATTATCGTGGCAAGCTACAGTCATTATCGGACGAAGAAAGACTCACCTAATAAATTTGGAATTTTTGCCTTAGCAGTCTTCTTATCCATTATTCAAGTAGCAATTGTTAAATTTACGCCCCTCTTTGATCACGGGCGGGATTCGATTGTGGCGTTTTTAGGAATTAGTTATTTAACTTTTAAAACGGTCGGAATGTTAATGGAAATTCGCGACGGTGCTATTAAGGAATTTCATTTAGGAAAATTCTTACATTTTCTATTATTTTTCCCAACGTTGTCATCGGGACCAATTGACCGTTACCGGCGCTTTATTAAAGATTACGATAATGTGCCGACGCAAGCTCAATATGTTGAGCTCATTGGTAAAGGGCTGCATAATATCTTTTTAGGATTTTTATATAAGTTTCTTTTAGGTTACCTATTTGGAACGGTAATGTTGCCGCGTTTGGAGCACATTGCCTTATTGCAACGCAATAGTCATTTTTTAGGACTATCTGTTTATGTGATTTTAGTTATGTATTGTTATAGTATGTATTTGTTCTTTGATTTTGCCGGTTACAGTTTGTTTGCAATTGGGACCAGTTATTTAATGGGAATTCAAACTCCGATTAACTTTAACAAACCGTTTTTGGCACCGAATATTAAAGAATTTTGGAATCGATGGCATATGAGTTTGTCCTTCTGGTTCCGTGATTATATTTATATGCGTTTTGTTTTTTGGGCGATGAAGCATAAAGTTTTAAAGAGTCGGATCGCAATGGCGAATATTGGTTATTTGCTCTTGTTTGGTTTAATGGGAATTTGGCACGGCGAGACTTGGTACTATATTGTGTATGGGTTATTTCACGCCTGTTTAATTATCGGGACTGATGCTTGGTTAAGATTTAAGAAACGGCATCGTAAACAAATTCCGTCTAATCGCTGGACCAAATATTTGGGCATCTTTTTAACTTTTAATACAGTTTGTTTTAGTTTTTTAATCTTTTCAGGCTTTTTAAATCAATTATGGTTTAATTAAACAAACTGGTTAATGCGGTAATAGTTCATCAGATTGGATATAGTTTTATCTAATTTAAGTAAAATTAAAGGGGATCAATGATTATGGATATTCAAACAACAGTTTTAGATATTTTGGCAGATTTAACAGGGACAGATTCTGTGAAGGAAAATTTAGATGAATCATTATTTGATAGTGGTTTGTTGGATTCGATGGCTACAGTGCAATTATTACTCGAATTACAGCAGCAATTAGGTATTGACGTTCCGGTTTCAGAATTAGAGCGTAGCGAATGGGATACACCGAATAAAATTATTGCGAAGGTAAAAGATCTGGCCAATGAGTAACTTTAAAAAGTTAATCAAAATTATTGCTCCAATGTTAACCGCGGCACTTTTAGCCTTATTAGTTTTATACGGTCCGTTGAAAGTGCCCGCACCAGGAGCTACAACGGTTAAAAAGGCCGCCACTTCATTATCAGCGAATGTTTTGCGTGGTGATCAAATTAAAGATAGAGCTTTGGATGAGAATTATTTGATGATTATGGGGTCTTCAGAATTATCACGGTTTGATTCTTTTCATCCATCTGTCTTGACGCAGAAGTACCACCGTGGCTACCAACCATTTTTATTGGGAGCTCCAGGAACGCAGTCTTTGACGCATTTCTTTTCAGCACAAGCCATGGGAAAGCATTTGGATCATCACCGCGTAGTTGTAATTATTTCGCCGCAATGGTTCGTGCAAAAAGGCGTTGATAAAAATATGTTTGACTACTATTATTCTAAGCAACAGGCGACATATTTTATTAATCATGCCCGACCACAGACTGAAGCGGATCGTTACGCTGCTAGACGCTTGTTAAGTATGCCGGCAGGTAGTGCCGACGAAAATGTGGAAAGTGCATTAAAAAATATTGCCGCCGGCCAACCAATTAATGCCGAGCAACGCTTGATGATTACTGGTTTAGCTAGCAAAAACTTGCAGCATCAGGATCAATTATTCACACGCTTTTTCATAAAAGATCGTCGAGCAATGATTGCTGAACATGCGCGCGCTTTGCCTGATCATTATAATTACCAACAATTAGATGTGATGGCCAAAGACTTAGGTCAAGAACACTCCACTGATAATAATTTGGGGATTGAAAATAAATTTTATAATCAGAAATTAAAGAACTCTATGCGGGGATTAAAAAATAGTCAAGAACACTATACCTATGAATATGGCCCAGAATTTTCTGATTTTCAATTATTATTAAATCAATTTCAAAAACACCACGTGACACCTCTATTTGTGATTCCACCGATTAATCGGCAATGGATGGACTATACTGGTTTACAGGAGTCCATGCTAAATCGTTTTGACCATAAAATCACTTATCAGTTACGTTCCCAAGGTTTTCAGCATATTTTAGATTTGCATTCTGATGGTAATATACCTTACTTTATGCAAGATACGATTCATTTAGGCTGGCGCGGCTGGGTTAAGGTTGATCAAGGTATTAATCAATTTGTGCACGAAAAACAGCCACAACAGACTAGTTACCATTTAAAAGATTATTTCTATACCAAAGATTGGCAGCAGCGTAAACCTACTACCATCTCTAATAAATATCACTAATGCTTAAAATGTAGTTCAGTAAGATTGAGATTGTATCAACTCTAGCTTAATTGGACTGCATTTTTACATATAGCCGCTCATTTGTAGTACACTAGAAATTCAAGTATTAATTACAATTTAAATTTGAAGGGTGTGAGTCGATGGATAATCGGCCAATTGGTTTTTTAGATTCCGGATTGGGTGGGTTGACGGCAGTCAAGGCTGCTTTAAAATTATTACCAGCTGAAAGTTCTGTTTTTATTGGTGATCAGGCACGGTTGCCATATGGCCCTCGTTCACCGCAAGAAATCCAGCAATTTACCAAACAGTTAATTGCTTTTTTAATCACTAAAAAGGTGAAAGTAGTTTTAATTGCTTGTAATACAGCAACCGCTGCGGCCCTACCAGTAATGCAACAATTATTTCCAATTCCCATTTTTGGCGTGATTGATGCGGGCAGTCGTCAAGCAATTCGCCAAACTAAGCAAAATAAATTGGGATTAATTGCGACCCAGGGCACCATTAATTCTCAAGCTTATGAAAAAGAAATTCAGCAGTTAGCGCCACAGATACAAATCTGCGGTTTACCAACACCGGAATTTGTGACGTTGGTTGAACAAGGTGATTTAAAAAGTTCAGCTGCCCAATTGCTAGTTCAACAAACGTTAGCGCCATTAATGCCGCAGTCGTTAGATACATTAATCTTAGGGTGTACCCATTTTCCGTTACTGACACCTTTAATTCAAGCAGCAATGGGGCCTAAAGTTCAGCTAATTGATGCGGGTAGTGCTGCGGTCGTTGAATTAAAAGATTTTTTACAGCAACAGAATTTGACAGCTGCGCCAGATCATTTAGCTCAACATCAGTACTATACTACTGGCTCTGCGCAACAATTTAAAAAATTAGCAACGCAATGGTTACAACAACCGATTACAGCCCAACAAGTGGAGGTTTGATCAATGAAAAAGTTATTAGTGGCAACCAAGAACGCAAATAAAGTTCGAGAGTTACAGCAATTATTAGCACAACAAGCAATTACAATTACCACATTATTAGATTATCCACAAATGCCGGACGTTGCCGAAACCGCTACGACATTTGAGGGGAATGCGTGGTTAAAAGTTAATGCAGCCATCAAAGAATTAAATTTGCCAACACTTGCTGATGATTCAGGGTTGATGGTTGATGCGTTACATGGGCAACCTGGGGTACGTTCAGCGCGTTATGCCGGTGATCATGATGATGCTGCCAATAATGCGCGGCTGTTAGCGGAATTAGGCGGAGTTCCTCTGGAGCAAAGAACTGCCCACTTTGTCACGACGTTAGTGTATAAAGATCCCATTCAAGAGCAACAATTAGTGGTTAAAGGACAGTTGGATGGCTTAATATTAACAGTTCCGCGAGGCAATGATGGTTTTGGTTATGACCCTTTGTTTTATGTGCCACAACTACAAAAAACTTTGGCCGAGTTAACTACCGCTGAAAAGAATCAAGTCAGTCATCGAGCACAAGCTCTGAAAAAGTTTGTGACAGCTTATCAAGAATTAGGTTAGATGCTAGTTAATTGACTAGATTAAAGCCAATATTCTTTTACACAAATCGTCAATTTTAACAAGCTATAAAAAAGACAGAAGTGGCAGGAAATTATTAAATTTCTAACCATTTCTGTCTTTTAATTGCGACAATTTATTGGGTTAAATCAAGTTTATTTTCGGGTAGAGCAATCTTAGCAGTTTGTAACGCGGCTAGATAAGCCTCCAAAAATTTACGTTTAACAATTAGTTGGGCACCATTACGAGTATCAATTTGAATTTGATAAATTAAGATGCCGTTCACAACATCCGTTGGTCCTAATAAATGCGGCGCATTCACTAAATCAGGATCTTCGGGAGTTAGTTGTTGATTGACTTGACTCAAAACTTTGGTGACAGCTTTAATATCCGTATGCGGAAATAACTGTAAGTTAATAATTGTCGTCATGTTACCGCGGGATAAGTTTTTAACGATGGTAATATTGCGATTGGGAACATAATTCAAAGTACCGTCAGCACTGCGAATTTGCGTAGTTCGTAAACCAATATAAGTGACTGTGCCAGAAATATCGCCCACGGTAACTGAATCGCCAACGTCAAATTGTTGTTCCACTAGAATGAAAAAACCGGTAACCACATCACTGACGAAGCCTTGAGCACCGAGCCCTAAAGCCAAACTGAAAATACCGGCGCCGGTAATTAAAGTACCGACGGGGGCGCCCAAAATAGATAGAACCATATAAATGTAAATAAAGGCTAAAAAATAAAAATAAATATTTTGAGTTAAAGTCGCAATCGTGCGCGTACGATTGGAGCTAGTTTCACTACTTTTTAGATTGTTGGCAATCCGCGAAACAAAGCGGCGGCCTAATTTATAAAGTAGCCAAAAGGCAATAGTTAATAGAATAATCTTGATCAAGTCACTGACAATTGTATTCAGTAAGTTAATCCAGTATTGGGGGTTATTGAGCTGTTGCCAGAATAATTGATTGTGATTAGCATTGTTTTGTTGCTGTTGTTGCGTATTATTATTGAGGTTATATTTACCTAAAATATTATTCAATGAAAGTACACTCCTTTAAGAACTAGTTTAAAGTATAACCGCTAAAATTGCTGTTGTCATGAATTGATGATAGAATTTATAATGATAATACAAAAACTGGAGGAATTAATATGACATTGGGACAAGTAGCAGGCTTAATTGCAGCTTTAGCCTTTGTAGTTTTAGTAATCTTTTTAGGAATGATGTTGGTTCAATTAGCGAAGGTTTTAAAGAACTTACAAGCTACTGTTGAAGAAACTACTAAAACTGTTAAGACGTTAACGATTGATGTTGATAAAATCGCTAATCAGGGCAATGATTTAACTGCTAAAGTAAATGTATTGATGGATGATGTTAATTCAAAAATAGCAAGTTTGAATCCATTGTTTGGAACTTTGGAAAATGTAGGAACGAGTTTAGAAAAAATGACTGACAAATCTGAAGCTAGTTCTAAATTACATTTGGGCAAGTTAAGTCCCAAAACTGCCGGTAAATTAGCAAAAGTAGCGTGGAAGATCTATCGTAAGAAATAAAGAGGTAATCTAAAATGGCAAAAGGTAAGTTTATTTTAGGCACAGTACTAGGTACAGGGTTAAGTTATTGGGCCTTTAAAAAATGGCAGGAGCATCAAAGTGAAATTACTGATTACGTGATTGAACATTTAAGTCAATTAGCGCAATTTGATTTTGGTCAAGTTCAGCAAATTTTGCATCATCAGAATACTCAAACATTACATCAAAATGTTACCTCGGCCAATGATGACACTAAAACCAATTTTGATGATATTAAATTAGATGAAAGTCAAATTGTCAAAACTGAAGATTAAAAAAATGAGGTGTTAACCTCATTTTTTTATTACATAAGATAAGCAAATGATATTATTCTGGAAGATTCAAGTGCGATTTAACTTAACGAACCGGAATAGTTTGTAATTCTTTAGTGGTGTGGGTAAATGCTTCACAGCCATTGTCTGTTAAGTAAACACAGTCTTCAATCCGCACACCTGCGACACCAGGAACATAAATTCCAGGTTCAATAGAGAAGCACATACCAGGTTTTAATTCCATCTGGTTGCCTTCCATAATGGATGGAAATTCATGCGTAGAAGTGCCAATGCCGTGACCAAGCCGGTGGATGAAGTATTGACCATAACCAGCGTCTGTAATAATCTTGCGCGCAATCGCATCTAATTGTTCAGCGGTAATTCCTGGTTTAGCAGCATCCATGGCAGCTAATTGGGCTTCCAAACAAACATTATAGATATCTGTTTGTTGATCATTTAAAGTGCCAAAAGCTACTGTCCGACTCGCATCGCTCATGTAACCCTGGTTGACAGTTCCTAAATCAAAGAGGGCTAAGGCATTGGCCTCAATTTTACGCTTTTCTGGTACACCGTGCGGATTAGCAGCATTGTCACCGGACTGAACGATAGTATCAAAACTCGTATGCATGACACCTTGCTTCATCAGACCATACTCAATTTCAGCTACTACTTGTTGTTCCGTGCGGCTAGTTGATAAAGCTTCAAACCCTAATTTAAAGGCATAATCAGCTTGTTTGCCAGCTTCTTTCATCAATTCAATTTCTGCTGGTGACTTGATTAATTTTAATTGATCCAAGAATTCAGAAGCATTGCCAGGAAATTGCGCATCTGGAAATTGTTTCTTAATTGCTTCATAACGAATGTAGGATAAATCGGCTTTTTCGATTGCCCAATTAGTAGTCTTACTGGTTCGTTCTTTAATATGATCAGCGATTAATTGGAATGGATCTTCATGGTCTAAATAACCAAACACATCATGTTTCCAGCCGGCTTTTTTGGCGGCACCAACTTCTAATTGCGGTGTGAATAAGAACGGCTCAGCATCTGGAAAAGCAAATAATGCTAGCACGCGCTCTTCAGGATCACTATGAAAACCTGTGAAATATAAAATATCAGTTGGATTACTAATATAAACAACATCGTAATTTTGATCAGCAACCCATTGTTGTAAACTTTGTAAATGATTCATGTCATACCTCCCAACATAATTATATCAAGTATAGCACTTTTTGAAAAAATGATGTATTTTCATCGAAGCGCTTGCAAATATGCTTGATTTTTGTTAAATTAGTTATGAAAATAAATGAAAATAAGTTCAATTGAGTTGAGGTATTGAAAATGGATAAACCAGAGAAAGACATAACAATTACGGATGTGGCCCGACAAGCTGGCGTATCCATGGCAACTGTGTCTCGGGTTGTTAATGGGAATAATAATGTTAAAGAAACTACGCGTAAGAAAGTAATGGCGGTAATTGATAAATTACATTATCGGCCCAATGCGGTGGCACGTGGTCTAGCAAGCAAAAAGAGTACCACGATTGGTGTCATTATTCCTAGTATGACGGATTTGTTATACGCTAATCTAGCTAAAGGAATTGATGACGTTGCTTCAATGTATAAATATAATATTTTGTTGACTAGTTTAAATAAGGGCATTGTCAGTGAACAACAATTATTTAATGAATTATTGGCTAAGCAAGTCGATGGAATTATTTATATGGGAGAAAGTGTTTCACCTGAATTGCATAAAGAAATGATTAATTCTCGCGTGCCAGTAGTTTTCGCTGGTGCGATTGATGATAGCGGCAAGATTGCTAGTGTGAATATTGATTATCGCACAGCGGTTCGTGATGTAGTGCAATTATTAATCAATAATGGCAACCAACAAATTGCCATGGTAGCCGATGATTTAAGTAACTCAATTAATGGCAAATATCGTTTACAAGGTTATCGTGATGCCTTAGAACAAGCCGGTTTAACTTATTCTTCCAGTAATGTTTTCGAAACAGTTTACAATTTACAAGCAGGGGCTGCAGTTTGGGATGCCATTCATGAAAGTGGGGCCACAGCAGTTTATGTGGCTAATGATTTATTGGCGGCCGGCATTGTCAATGCAGCAGCGACAACGGGCGTTAAGATTCCGGAAGATTTTGAATTGATTACTAGCAGTAATACCATTTTGTGTGATGTCACACGCCCCAAAATGACGTCCATTGCTCAACCGTTATATGATATTGGTGCTGTTGCAATGCGGATGTTAACTAAATTGATGAATAATGAACCTGTGGATCAATTGGAAGTTAGCTTACCTTACAGCTTAATTAAACGTAATACTACTAAATAAAAAATTGGGATGAAAATCGCTTAGAATTTGGGTTCCAACTTAAATAAAAAAGGCGCCGTTATCAGAATTTTTTCTGATACGACGTCTTTTTGTTTGCTATTGTTCCAAATCATTAGATTGATTGGTAGTAGTACTGTCTTCAGGAGTAGTTGCTGGAGGAGTATCGACTGTTGAGGAAGTTGAATTATTGGTCGGACTATTAGTGGCTGGTAATTGCGAAGTACTGGTCGAACTAGTATTACTTCCAGCACCACTAATCGTCGAGTTGTTATAGGAATTGTTACTTTCACTATTGGAAATACTGTTGGAATTTTCTGTACTGCGAGTTGGTGGGACATAATCGCCTAAAAGAGAATCCGGTAAACCATTGGAGCTACGTTTACGATTGGTTTTATGGCTTGGCGTTTCGTCATCCAAGTATTGGGTTACACCGTAGCCGTTATCGCGTCCAAAATAATGATTCCAGAATAAACGATAATTTTTATTAGTACCACCAATTGCAAAGTGGTGACTAAGTGATGGGGCTGTTTGCTTATAAAATAAGCTGGTTGTCAAAGGCGAATTAAGATCAGTGTCATAGCCTTGATAAGTGGTATGACCAGGCAAAGTACCAGTAGCACTGAGAACTTTTTGGGCATGCACACTTGTCGGACGTTGCATTGTTTGATTGGCCTTGAGAAGTTGGGGATTAGTTTGGTAGACACTATTCATTAAATTAGCCCAAGTAGTTTGGTTCGTCTCTGTGGAATCTTCGGCTAAATTGTAGTTATGACCGTATAAATTATCATAACCCATCCACGAAGCTAATGTGACCCCTGGTGTACTACCAACAAACCAGTTATCACGGAAGTTATTCGAAGTTCCGGTTTTACCAAAGGCATTCTTGTAATTAAAGTTTAATTGGTAAGTTAAGGATGAAGCTGTTCCTTGTTCAATAACTCCGTGCATCATGTGTTGCATGATATAAGAGGTCCCTTTTTGGAAGACGCGCTGTTTTTTGGTTTTGTGTTGATAAATAACATGGTGATTAACATCAGTAATCTTGGAAATATAATACGGATTAACATGGACACCTTGATTGGCAAAAGTAGAAAACGCACTGGCTTCTTGTTCAACACTGAAACCATTACGGGTCCCACCTAAAGAAATACCTAGTTCGTGATATTCGCGGTTACTTAAAGCTAAGCCCATTTTATCCATATAAGTTTTGGGATTAACTTTTTGCTGTAATTTCTGGTACAACTGGACTGCCGGAATGTTTAATGATTGCTCTAAAGCTTTGTCAGCTGGGACAAATTTATTACCGATGGTATCGTCAAAATCGGTTGGCGCATATTTGCCAAATTTAACTTTAAAGTCCGCAATTAGACTCTTACTACCAATGAGCCCATTTTCAATGGCGGGCGCGTAAACTAACATTGGCTTAATGGAAGATCCAGGTGAACGTAGCGTATCAAAAGCGTGGTTGAGTTGGTTCTTTTTAAAATCACGGCCACCCACGAAACTTAAGACCGCACCAGTCTTGTTGTCTAGCAAAATGCTACCATTTTGCACTGGTTCTTGCACCTTAACATTGACACCAGTATTCGGATCTTTGGCGGTTGATTGATGTGTGGTTCCCAATAAGTCGGCATTTTGAGCAAACGCAGTTTGCATATTATCATATAAATCTTTATTAATGGTTGAATGAATATGGTAGTCATGTTCACTCATCATTTGGTTGGCTTTTTGATAATAGACTTGATATAAATCTTTGTCATGCGTAACTTGGTGATAACTTAATTTATTTTCTGTCGCCAATTGGTGCATCAACTTGACCCGTAATTTATCAGTCAGTAAATTATACAGATACCCATATTTAATTTTGGTTTTTGGCGCAGCCTGATGGGCAATGAATTGACTGGAGAGATCAACTTTTTTGGCAGTTAAATACTGTTGATGCGTAATATCACCACTGCGATACATTCTAAACAAAACAATATCTTTACGTTTTAAACCAAGTTTTAAGTTTTGTTTTAAATGACCACTTTGATCAAACGGAGTATAAACTGAAGGACTTTGTGGTAGACCAGCAATAAAAGCAGCTTGAGCTAAGCTTAAATTGGCTGCGGAGGTATTAAATAAACCTTCTGCAGCAGCTTCTACACCGGCAATATTTTGGCCACGGTTATTGCGGCCTAAAGGTATGACATTTAAGTAGGATTCTAAAATTTGCGATTTGGAAAAATGCTTTTCTAAACGGGTAGCTAGCAAAATTTCAGTCGCTTTCCGTTTCCAAGTGGTTTCTGATGAAAGGATTTGCATTTTTACTAATTGCTGCGTTAAAGTGGAACCTCCAGTTTGCGTTCCGTAACCCGTAATTTGCCCCAAGATGGCGCGAATCACTGATTTTGGAACGACGCCGTGATGTTGATAAAAGTTTTCATCTTCTGTGGCAACGACGGCCTTTTTAAGATAAGGCGAGATTTGATTAAACTTGACCGGTTGGCGTTTGGTATCTGAAGGAACCCGCTCCATCTTGACATTATTGGCAAAATAAAGCGTCGTCGATTGATCGACTTTTTCAATTTGATTTTTTAAACTAGTATAACTAGGAATCGGTTCACGGCTAATAATAGCAGTTAAATAGCCGCCACCAATTCCTGCTCCTAAGCCAATGACTAAAATACCAGCGACAAAAAGTACTAAAAATAGTTTCCGAATAACGCTGATGCCAAGGGTAATCCGTCCGGTCCAAGTAGTTGGTAAATCGTCGGGGTCTACCACCCGATTGGAATTTGGAGTCGGGGCGCTTGGTGTTGGCTGTGGTGCAGGCTGCGAACGAAAATGATTTTGGGAATGAACTCCAATTGGTTGATCAGTTTCTAAAAAATGGTTACGGAGCTTATTAAAAAGCCGGTCCCACCATGAATCTTGATTTCTCACAAAAAAACCTACCTTTGGCTATAATTTAGTTCTTGATAGTCCTAGAATTATTTGGGCAATAATAAATCTATTCTAATTATTATACAACAAGATAATTCATCTGATGACAATGATTAAAATCTAAAGTATATCTTCAGCAGATAATATGCTATCATTAATCTAATTTACTAGCTAGCAGTCAATAGCTTGATAATTGGTTTTTAGTTAAACCTGTTATTGAGCTTTTTGTTTAGGAGGCGTTAAAACGTGAATAAAGAAGCAAAACGGGCCATTTATATTCTAGTAGTGGGAAACTTTTTAATTTGTTTGGGAATTAGTTTGGTGATTCCCGTTCAGCCTTATATTAAGAAAGCTTATGATTTAACGACAACTGACGTGGGAATTATGAGTTCGTTATACGCTTTGGCGCAATTTATTGTGTCCCCGATTATGGGCCGGATTTCTGATCGTGTCGGACGTAAGCCAGTGATTTTAACAGGCTTAGTCTTATATATGTTTTCTGAATTTTTGTTTGCGGTGTCGAACTATTTTTGGTTATTTAATGTTTCACGTATTATTGGCGGTATCTCAGCAGCCATGTTTGTCCCAACTTCAATGGCCATGGCTGCTGATATGACCAATCAACAGCAACGTGCCAAAGTCATTGGTTGGATTTCCGCGGCTTTTAGTGGGGGGTTAATTTTAGGACCCGGAATTGGGGGCTTGCTTGCTAATGTTACTTATAAATTACCCTTTTGGGCCGCAGGAGTCTTGGGGTTAATCAGTAGTATTTTTACCTTCTTTTGTTTACCTAATGTCAAAACCACTACGCAAAAAGCTGTTGCCAAAATTAATTGGCGGACTTTTATGACTCCTATTTTATTGATTTTATTTGTCATGATTTTTATCTCATCATTTGGTTTGCAGGGCTTTGAAAGTATTTATAGTATTTATGTTAATCAAGTTTTTCATTTTAACATGAGCTCAATTGCTTTAGTCTTAACTTTAAATGGAATTATTTCCCTCTTTTTCCAGGTGGTTTTATTTGATTGGTTAACTCGCTCTGTTGGCGAAATTCGCTTAATTGCGATTTGCTTTTTGTTAGGTTCAGTAGCCACTTTATGGATCACACAAACGCATAATCATGTAGTAGTGATTATCGCTACTTTGATTGTCTTTACGGCTTTTGATTTGTTGCGGCCTTCGATTACGACGGTTCTGACGAAGATGAGTCATGCTAATCAAGGTTTAATTAATGGCCTTAATACGTCCTTGACGAGTGTGGGTAACGTCGTTGGCCCGTTAGTTTCGGGGATGTTGATGGATTGGCGAGCTAATAGTCCGTATCTATTGGTGACAATTATTTTATTCATTTCTTTTGTGATAACGTTAATTGTACAAAGGGTGGCTGTTTTACAAAAATCTAAAGAATAGAACAAAAAAGAGATTGGGCATCGAAGAAATTTTCATAATGAAATATGAATAATTTTTTCTTAGATCACTGCAAAAATTAAACGTATTTTATTAGATTTAACTTTGAAGTGTCTTTAATCCCAATCTCTTTGTGTTCTTTATTTACATAAGCGCCACAAGGCATCTGCATAAATGGCGGTGGCAGTTAGTAGGTTGTCTAAAGTAATATATTCATTAGCTTGGTGCATGACATTAGCGGCTCCTGGCATTAAAGCGCCAAAGGCAACGCCACGTTCTAGTAAGCGGCCATAGGTTCCACCACCGACGGTCATCGGTTTACTTTTATAATCACCAGTTTGATTTTGATAGGCAGTTAATAATTCTTTGACTAGTGGGTCATGGGCTTCCACAAAATGTGGTTCTTGAGCATGGGCAGCCAATTTGACGGTAGCCTTAGGAATAGCTGTTTGATATTGTGTGGCTATTTTATCAGCGGTGATGCCTTTAGGATAACGGACATTAACGACAATTTGACCACCTTGGTTCAGTTGATATTCAAAAATATCGGGACTTTGACTTAAAGCGCCCATTGTAACGTCTTGATGGTTAATACCTACTTTTTTGCCCAGATAGTCTAGATGAAAGTTGTCAACAATAGTTTGAAGAAAGTCGTGTCCAGGCTGATCTAATGGCAAGTTAATTAACAAGTTGGCTAGAAAAGTGGCGGCATTTAAACCATTTTCTGGTTCCATCGCGTGGGAACCTTGACCGATTAATTTGAGTGTGACAATTTGATCTTGAATTAAAGCATTGCCTTGTAATTTTGGGTTTTGTTTCAAGTATTGATTAAAAGCATTAACGACTTTGGAACTGTCCAGTGTTTGAATTTGACAAGTTGCACTTTGCGGAACCATGTTAGGCCGTAAACCACTGTTGAAACTAATTAAAATTTGTTCACCTTCACTGGTTTGGGGGGCAAAGTGTAGTTCATATGAAGCAATGCCTTTTTCGCCATTAATTACAGGAAATTCACCGTCTGGTGAAAATCCCAGATCCGGGAGTGGTTCAACTTCTAAATAACGGTTAACACCTCGCCACTGATTTTCTTCATCAGTTCCGAAGATTAATCGAATAGTCTTTTGAGGCTGAAAATTTTGGTCTTTTAAAATTTTTAAGGCATAGTAAGCTGCTAATGCGGGGCCTTTATCGTCTAAAGTACCACGACCAAATAATTTATCGTCTACTTGGGTTAACAAAAAAGGATCGCTGTCCCAGCCTTCTCCAGCAGGAACGGTATCCATATGGGCAAAGATACCTAAAATTTTTTCGCCTTGACCGTATTCAATGTGCCCCCCTAAGTTATCGACATTTTTAGTTGTAAAGCCATCCCGTTCACCCAGAGCTAGCATTTGCTGTAAAGCTTTGGCCGGACCAGGTCCTAAGGGAAAAGTAGAACTTTGATGGTCTTCATCGCTGGCACTATTAATGGCCACTAATGTTTGTAAATCATTTAAAATTGCTGTTTGATAATTGGTTGCTAATTGTTTCCAATTCATAATAAACCTCCTGTTGTTCAATCAATCATTACTAATATAGCAGATTTCAACTGTGGTATTTACCACCAAATATTATTTTTTAAAGCAGTGAGGTTATTAGCGACCAAATCGGTATAAGTGATCGCTGGTAAGTTAGAAACTTGGTGGGCGCTTGGTGGGCGGTTAGCATTAGAGCGTAGAGCTTGTTGAGTATTAATATCAATCGGATGATTCAAATTATTAATTAAGGGATCCGTTGTGGTTAGTTGTGGATTCAAATCTGGGTTGGCCGCTAAGACCAATAAATTTTTCAGTTTGATCCAGCCTTGATTATTGATTTGGGCCCAATTATGGCCATCAATATTTTGCAAGGCAGTGATTTGATAAGCTTGATTACAGTTTAAACTGCCTTTTTGGGCAGCTTTAGTAGCCGGCTGTAAATATAAATTGCGATTAACTTTGTTATTTTCGGGGATAACTGTTTGATTTAAAAAGGGAGCAAGATTGGCAACAAAGTCACTTTGTACTAAACCATTAGCAGTAATAAAACGATTGTTATCAATTTGTAAGTAATTGTCGTTATTCCAGCGCACAATTTTTTGGACATGAACGGTGTCATTGGGCTGTAACATGCCTTTTTGTGGTGACTGTGGGTAAGGATTTTCCCAGATTATTTGTGGATTTTGACTAATCAAAGTGGCGTCAAAACTCACGTTACTTTGATTAGCTTGGCGTTTTAATTGTTGATAATAACTAGCCCGCGCCGGAAAATTAGTCACTACCCCATCAATGGGCAGATTAACAAGCCAATTCCATTGCTTGGGATTTTCAGTCATTTCATCCCAGACAAAGACCTGTTGCCCAATGGCGTGCAATTGACTAATTAATTCCGGGGTTAGTAAAGCTGAAGAGACGTTAACTGCATTGGTATGTGTGAAAACGTCAAAATTTAAACGTCCCAGACTTCCGGCAATAAAAATTCGTGGGATTTGGGGCGCGAGTTGTTGCATATTCTTTAAACTATCAATTGAAAAAGAGTGAACCATAATGCGGGACTGCATGTGGTACTTATTGATAGCATTAACTAAGAGTTGTTCCATATTTTGGGGATTGTTATGCTTAGTTTTTTTAGTTTCAATTAAAAACTTAACGTTAGGGTTATTTTGGTAATGGCTAAACAACTGCTCAATTGTATAAATATTTTGACCGTTACTTTGCTTGAGTTGTGTCAGCTGGCTAGCCGGATGTTGGGAGACGATTAAATTGGCGCCAGTTACTCGCTGCAAATTACGATCGTGAGAAATGATCAATTGATTGTCACTAGATTCATGAACGTCTAATTCAACCCATTGCGCACCATCACTAAAGGCCGCATCAATACTAGCAAAAGTTTCTTCGGGGGCCTTTAACGGATCGCCACGATGACCAACCACAATAAAACCGGTATTAAAAATTAGACTAATTAATAGTAGAATAGAAAAGAAAGATTTTTTAAACACAGACTGTAACCTCTTAAAGGAGCGGATTTTTTGCACGATTATCAAACTTTAGATTTAATTGAACAGATTACGCGAAATGATGGCAGTCGTTATTATGAAATTGCCAATATGTTTATGAATGGGCGCGCGGAGTTAGCTGCGGAACGGAAAATGATTAAAGAAGTCCGCATTTTGCAGCTAAATATTCCACATTCGACAGCTGTTCAAGTCTATGAAGACTATATTAATAAAACATATACTTTTCCTAAAGAAGATTTTGATCATTGGCAGGAATGGGAAAAGCCCGCTGGCCCCATTAAAACTGCCTTTGAACAAATTTTACATGCTAATAACATTAACTAAGATTATATGATAATACTTTTAATAAGTCATCGGTGGAACTAAATTAACCAGAGGGGGAAAAGTATGTCAGAAGAAATTCAGATAATCCATACTAACGACTTGCATTCACATTTTGAAAATTTTCCCAAAATTGAGCGGTTCATTCAACAACAACGAACGTCAGCCAAGCAGGCGGGGCAAACGCTGCTTTTGTTTGATTTGGGTGATGCTTCGGATCGGCAGCATCCCTTAACTGAAGCGACTAAAGCGCAAGCTAATGTTCAATGGATGAATCAATTACATTATGATGGAGTGACGATTGGTAACAGTGAAGGTCTATATTATCGCCATCAAGATTTAGAACATATGTATGATCAAGCTAATTTTGATGTGATTTTAGGTAATTTGAAAGAAAAAAATGGCCTGCCCCCAGCATTTGTGCAAGATTATAAGATTCTACAAACTTCCAAGCAAACGAAAATTGGTGTCTTAGGCTTGACGGCACCTTATACCTTAACGTATCCCTTAGCTGGTTGGCAAATTCAAATGGTTGATGAAGTTTTACCAAACTTGATTCAAACCGTGCGGCCACAGGTGGAT
This sequence comes from Bombilactobacillus sp. ESL1187, assembly GCF_058107155.1. NCBI lineage: Bacteria > Bacillati > Bacillota > Bacilli > Lactobacillales > Lactobacillaceae > Bombilactobacillus > Bombilactobacillus sp. ESL1187. The sequence continues at coordinate 317,453 of NZ_JBYLTZ010000001.1, read as the reverse complement.
GTCTTAATCTTATTGTCGCATTTAGGTTTGCCAATAGATCAACGCTTGGCTCGGCAATATCCACAATTAGATTTGATTATTGGTTCGCATACGCATCATTTGTTACCGCAAGGTCAATTAATTGATCATACATTATTAACAGCTGCTGGCAAGTATGGGCAACACGTTGGGACCGTGACTTTAACTTTGGCTGATCATCAACTAATTAAACAACAAGCCCAAACAGTGACGGTAGCTCAAATGCCAAGTCAAGACGACGACCAAGCTGTGATTGCTAAGTATGAAGATCAGGGACACCAGTTACTCCGTCAACAAAAAATCGCCAACTTACCGTTCACCTTAACGCAAGATCCTTTTGCCAAGCAGGCAGCTTTAAAACTCACACTACAGGCTTTGTTGGAACGAACTCAGGTGCCAGCGGCAATGCTAAATAGTGGCTTGTTTTTGACAGATTTATCTGCGGGGGTAATTACAGCGGACGATTTGCATCGCCAATTACCGCATGCCATTCATTTAATGATTACCAAATTAAAGGGGCGAGATTTTTGGCGCTTTATCATGGAAGTAGAAAAGAATCGTAATTTTTTGCGGAACTTTCATCAAAAAGGAATGGGCTTTCGTGGCAAAATTTTTGGTGAAATTTTCTTTTCAGGCGTAGAATTTGATGCAACAACTAACCGCGTATTTTATTGCGGTCAAGAAATTCAACCACAAAAAGAGTATCAAATTGCTTTACTGGATCATTATTTGTTTATTCCTTTTTTCCCTACTTTGCAAATTGTTGGTCAGAATACGATTTTGTACCCTGATTTTTTACGGGAAGTGTTAGGGAAGTATTTGCAACAAAAATTTCCATTAATAAAAGAAGGTGATTAGTATGCCAGAGAAAAAGAGCGTTACTGTAGCGACGAAAAAAAAATCGATTCTGAGTCGCAGTATTGAACATGCCATTGCTGTGACAAATGATGAGTTATCAGACGAGGCGGAACAATCAGCGGCTGAAGTTTTACAGATTAGTCCTGAACAGATTAAAATCAATCAAGAACCGTATTTGATTGTCACTAACCACCAGAATGGTTTGGATTTAAATCGGCTGGCGCTACGTTATAATTCCGTTTTACAAAAGTACGATTATATTGTCGGCGATTGGGGCTACGGGCAATTACGCTTACGGGGGTTCTATGATAATAATCGAATTCATGCCAAGATTGATCAAAAGATTAATACACTGCAGGATTATCTGTTAGAATATTGTAATTTTGGCTGTGCTTATTTTGTCTTAGAGCGGGAACAAAAGGCCCCCGAAGTTCATAAACAGCTGATTAAAAAGCGTAATATTCAAAAAAAGTATGCGAATCAGCATAAAGTTAAAACAACGGCGCAACAGTTTAAGCGCCGTTCACTAAAGAAAACGCCTGTGGTTCATTCACGGGGAAAAGTTACTAAAAAATCCAATTTTAAAATTCGAAATCTTAAACAACAAGGATAAATGAAGTATGAAATATCAAGGCTATTTAATTGATTTGGACGGAACAATGTATCGGGGGCGGCAAAAAATTGCTGCCGCCGCACGCTTTATTACGCGATTACAGCAACAACAGATTCCGTTTGCTTTTTTGAGTAATAATACTACCAAAACGCCACAGCAGGTGGCTGATAATTTACGTGTTAATCATCAGATTAAGGTGACACCGCAGCAAATTATTACCCCGGCAGCAGCGAGTGCTGATTATATTCAACACCATCAACTTTCGGCAGCAAATACTTGTTTCGTGATTGGTGAATGGGGCTTAAAGTCGGCACTTTTTCAAGCTGGTATTCAGTATTCAGAGGTCAATCCTGATTATGTAGTAGTGGGGTTAGACACAGATTTAACTTACCATAAATTAGAAGTAGCTACGTTGGCGATCAAAAATGGTGCGCAATTTATTGGAACCAATGCGGACACTAATTTGCCCAATGAACGTGGATTAGTCCCTGGAGCGGGGTCAATTGTTTCTTTTGTGGAAACTTCGACACAACAAAAAGCTATTTATATTGGTAAACCGGAACGGACGATTGCTGATTTTGCTTTGAAACAATTAGGTTGGCAACGCCAACAAGTGGCCATTATTGGTGATAATTATCATACAGATATTGAATGTGGTTTTAATTCCGGAATTGATACAATCTTAGTTTATACAGGGGTCAGTACGCCAGCACAAGTGGCACAATATGCGCGCAAACCAACTTATCAAATTGCTAGTTTGGATGAGTGGCGTGTGGATTGATGATATTAAACCTCAATTTTTTGGTAGTTAGTTTAGTTTTTATTTTAACGTCGGCTGTGATCGTGACGATTTTAGGCAGTTTTTTGATTTTTTGGTGTGACTTACATTATTTACAATTAAATTTGGTAGTGCACCTTTCTAATCATCAAATTTGGCATAATTATGGTCAAATTATGCTGTACTTAATTAATCCGTTAAAAAAACATTTGGTATTGGCTAACTTTTTTAGTTCGGCTCAGGGCTTGGAACATTTTCGAGAGGTCAAGGAGCTGTTTTTATTAGTGGGCTTAGTATGGCTGTTCAGTGGAGCAATCATTATTTGGTGGCAAAAGCACCACCAATTATTACCTTTAATGACGATTAATTTGCAATGGTTGCGAATTTTAGGAGTAGTGCCGTTAATCTTAGGGGCATTGGCTGGTTTAGATTTTGATGGCTTTTTTGTAGTATTTCACCAGCTTCTTTTTCGCAATAATGATTGGTTGTTTGATCCGTTAAAAGATCCGGTTATTAATATTTTGCCAGATACCTTCTTTTTACATTGCTTTATACTAGCATTTCTAGTTTTTGAATTATTGGTATTAATAAGCTTATATTGGCAACATTGTTATGCCCAAAAAAGACTAAAATCATAATAAAAAAGGCTGAATTCTATCAATTAGAAGAATTCAGCCTTTTTTAATAGTTTTTATTTAGTTGATTTGGCCCGAAGCATGCCCACGACGGCAGGCAGTACCGAAATGACGATAATTGCCAGTACAATCATGGAAAAATGCTCTTGAACGAAGGGCAAGTTGCCAAAAAAGTGCCCACAAATTAAACAAATACTAACCCAGATAAAAGAACCGATGAAGTTATAGTGCAAGAAACGTCGATACTTTAATGCGCCACTGCCGGCTACAAAAGGTACAAACGTGCGAACTATTGGAATAAATCGGCCCATAGCGATGGCTTTACCACCATGTTTATCAAAAAATGTTTGAGCTTGATTGATATATTCGGGTTTAACCAGTTTATGAAACCAAGCTTTTCCTTGCAGCCAATGATTGAGATACTTACTAATTGAATAATTACAAGAATCACCACCCATGGCAGCCAGCAGAAAGAGTAAAAATAATAACCAAACATTAAGCCCACTAGCTTTGTTGGCTGCTAAAGCGGCAGCAGCAAATAAAAGTGAGTCACCGGGTAAAAATGGAAGAATGACTGCTCCAGTTTCGATAAAAATAATCAAAAATAAAATAATGTAAGACCAGTTACCAAATTGGTTAACCAACCCAGCAAGGTGTTTGTCGACATTCATTACAAAATCAATTAGTTGCATAAAGACTCCTTAATTTTTGCTTTTGATGTATATTTTACTGGTTGCTAGTGAGAAGTTCCATAAAAACTTAATTGAACATGGAAGAACTGTGCATTAAACGACTATTCTTCGGATTGATTGCCTCAACAGCAGAATTAACGGCAATGGTGCCTTCACTAAATCCTAAAGTAATTAGGCGCTGCTTCCCCGGATAGCTAACGACATCGCCGGCAGCATAAATATTAGGACGATTGGTTCGCATTTTGGAATCAACTTGAATAAACGGGCCTTGAAGTTTAAGCTCCCAATTTCTTAAAAGACGTGAATCACTCATAATGCCATAGTTAACTAATAATTTGTCAACATTAATAGTCTCTACTTGATTTTGTCCCACTTCTTTATAGCTAACAGTTAGTTGCTGATTGTCAGCTAACACAAGGTTAGTGATTATTTTGGGCGTTAATAGTTGAATGGTAGATTCTTTTAAAGCCTGGACACTAGATTCTAACGCACGAAATTGATCTCTGCGATGTAAGAGAAAAGTTTTATGTGCAATTTTGTTGATTGTTAAGGCCCAATCTACGGCAGTATCACCACCTCCAGCTATCAACACTGTTTTGTTCTGATAAGAATTAATATCTTGAACAAAGTAGTCTAACTGATGGCCTTCGAGTTTTTGATCATAGTCAAAGGCTAATTTGCGCGGCTTGAAAGGACCATTGCCGACGGTGATGATGACGGCTTTAGCGAAAATATCTTGACGATTAGTTACTAATTGATAAATATCATCTTGTTTAACTATATTATTGACAATGGTATTTAATCGCTTAGTATACTGAATTTGGGTTCCAGTTTGAATTAGATCATCAATCAAACCTTGACCAGTAATGCCAAATTTGCCAGCAACATCGTAAATCTTTTTTTGCGCATATAAGTTGCGTGGTTGGCCTCCTAGATTAGGCATTCCTTCAATTAAGACTGCATCTAAGCCCCGCATAGCAGCGTAATAAGCAGTAAAAATCCCGATTGGCCCTCCACCAATAATTGCGACATCAAACGTTTTATCTTTCATAAGTAGCACCTCAAATATAATTACATTGGTTAATATTATATGTTAATCTTAGTAAAGAGGTAATAATTTTATGGATTTAACGATAGGCCAGGTTGTCTCAGGAACCGTTACGGGAATTAGATCTTATGGTGCATTTGTCCAAATAAAGGATAGTAATCGACAAGGATTAATTCATATTTCGGAATTTCGGAATGGTTATGTTGATGATATTTCTGAGCTTTTACATTTGGGACAGGTAATTCAAGTGCGTATCCTAAATATTGATGAATATGATGAAAAAATCAGTTTATCATTACGAGCATTAAAGCCAGTTTTATATGATAGTCAACATTATAATCGAAAAAGTTACTGGACCGATCAACAAAAGAACATCGGTTATCATACAATTGCCAGGCATAAAGAGGCTTGGATTAAGGAAGAACTACAGAAAATTGAAAAAAAATCAAAAAAATGTCAAAAAGGGGTTGCAAAAGGGTAAAAAAGTTGATAATATATTTTCTGTTGTCAATGAGTCATGCGCGTCACTGTTAAGCAAATAAAAAAAACAGTTGACAAGCTCATGATAAGATGATAAACTAAATAAGCCGCTTAATCAAGTGGTAATCAACAAAAAGTTAAGTAGATCTTTGAAAACTGAACAAAGTTTCTTTAAAAGCCAAGTGCTGGGTTCTTGAAAAAGAACCTGTCAATTTAAAAGTAATAAAGAAGACAAAGAACGTTAGAGTTCTAAGTCTGAGTCAACAAACTAACAAAAAATGAGAGTTTGATCCTGGCTCAGGACGAACGCTGGCGGCGTGCCTAATACATGCAAGTCGAGCGAGCAGAAGTAACGGAATACCTTCGGGTAGGAAGATATGGACGCGAGCGGCGGATGGGTGAGTAACACGTAGGTAACCTGCCCTTTAGCGGGGGATAACAATTGGAAACAGTTGCTAATACCGCATAAAGTGCTTAATCACATGATTAAGGAATGAAAGACGGTTTCGGCTGTCACTAAAGGATGGACCTGCGGCGTATTAGCTAGTTGGTGAGGTAAAGGCCCACCAAGGCGATGATACGTAGCCGACCTGAGAGGGTAATCGGCCACATTGGGACTGAGACACGGCCCAAACTCCTACGGGAGGCAGCAGTAGGGAATCTTCCACAATGGACGAAAGTCTGATGGAGCAACGCCGCGTGGATGAAGAAGGTTTTCGGATCGTAAAATCCTGTTGTTGAAGAAGAACGTGCTTGAGAGTAACTGCTCAAGTAGTGACGGTATTCAACCAGAAAGTCACGGCTAACTACGTGCCAGCAGCCGCGGTAATACGTAGGTGGCAAGCGTTGTCCGGATTTATTGGGCGTAAAGGGAGCGCAGGCGGTTTGAAAAGTCTGAATGTGAAAGCCCTCAGCTTAACTGAGGAAGTGCATCGGAAACTGTCAAACTTGAGTGCAGAAGAGGAGAGTGGAACTCCATGTGTAGCGGTGAAATGCGTAGATATATGGAAGAACACCAGTGGCGAAGGCGGCTCTCTGGTCTGTAACTGACGCTGAGGCTCGAAAGCATGGGTAGCGAACAGGATTAGATACCCTGGTAGTCCATGCCGTAAACGATGAGTGCTAAGTGTTGGGAGGTTTCCGCCTCTCAGTGCTGCAGCTAACGCATTAAGCACTCCGCCTGGGGAGTACGACCGCAAGGTTGAAACTCAAAGGAATTGACGGGGGCCCGCACAAGCGGTGGAGCATGTGGTTTAATTCGAAGCAACGCGAAGAACCTTACCAGGTCTTGACATCTCCTGAAAGCTGTAGAGATACAGGGTTCCCTTCGGGGACAGGAAGACAGGTGGTGCATGGTTGTCGTCAGCTCGTGTCGTGAGATGTTGGGTTAAGTCCCGCAACGAGCGCAACCCTTGTTACTAGTTGCCAGCATTAAGTTGGGCACTCTAGTGAGACTGCCGGTGACAAACCGGAGGAAGGTGGGGACGACGTCAAATCATCATGCCCCTTATGACCTGGGCTACACACGTGCTACAATGGATGGTACAACGAGAAGCGAACTCGTGAGGGCAAGCAGAACTCTAAAAACCATTCTCAGTTCGGATTGCAGGCTGCAACTCGCCTGTATGAAGTTGGAATCGCTAGTAATCGTGGATCAGCATGCCACGGTGAATACGTTCTCGGGCCTTGTACACACCGCCCGTCACACCATGAGAGTTTGTAATACCCAAAGCCGGTGGGGTAACCCTTCGGGGAGCTAGCCGTCTAAGGTAGGACAAATGATTAGGGTGAAGTCGTAACAAGGTAGCCGTAGGAGAACCTGCGGCTGGATCACCTCCTTTCTAAGGAAAAATAAACGGAAAGCAGTTGGCAAGAAACTTTGTTTAGTTTTGAGAGGTCTACTCTCAAACATTAGTACTTTGAAAACTGAATATTATGAGAAGAAAGACACCGAGAATCGAGAGATTCGAAGAAAGTAAGAAACAGTAGTAATTAAGGTTAAGATAATAAGGGCGCACGGTGGATGCCTAGGTACTAGGAGCCGAAGAAGGACGCAACGAACAGCGAAATGCTCCGGGGAGTTGTAAGTAAACGAAGATCCGGAGATATCCGAATGGGGGAACCCGGCTAAGGTAAAACTTAGTCACACTGCGACGAAAGTTGTAAGTGAGGAAGACGTGGTGAACTGAAACATCTAAGTAGCCATAGGAAGAGAAAGAAAAATCGATTTCCTGAGTAGCGGCGAGCGAAACGGAAAGAGCCCAAACCAGAGAGCATGCTCTTTGGGGTTGTAGGACTGGGACGTGAGATAGTCGAAGATAGCTGAATCAGTTGGGAAGCTGAACCAGAGATAGTGATAGTCTAGTAGGCGAAATCAGAGACACTCTACCAGTATCCTGAGTACGGCGGGGCACGTGAAACCCCGTCGGAAGCAGGGAGGACCATCTCCCAAGGCTAAATACTCCCTAGTGACCGATAGAGAACAAGTACCGTGAGGGAAAGGTGAAAAGCACCCCGGAAGGGGAGTGAAATAGATCCTGAAACCGTGTGCCTACAAGTAGTCAGAGCTCGTTAAAGAGTGATGGCGTGCCTTTTGTAGAATGAACCGGCGAGTTACGATTGCGTGCGAGGTTAAGTTGAGAAGACGGAGCCGCAGCGAAAGCGAGTCTGAATAGGGCGAAAGAGAGTACGTAGTCGTAGACCCGAAACCAAGTGACCTACCCATGTCCAGGTTGAAGGTGCGGTAAAACGCACTGGAGGACCGAACCCACGTAAGTTGAAAATTGCGGGGATGAGGTGTGGGTAGCGGTGAAATTCCAAACGAACTTGGAGATAGCTGGTTCTCTCCGAAATAGCTTTAGGGCTAGCCTCGGAGAAGAGGATCTTGGAGGTAGAGCACTGTTTGGACTAGGGGCCCAACATGGGTTACTGAATTCAGATAAACTCCGAATGCCAAAGATCTTTCTCCGGGAGTCAGACGGTGAGTGATAAGATCCATCGTCGAAAGGGGAACAGCCCAGATCACCAGTTAAGGTCCCAAAATCCATACTAAGTGGAAAAGGAAGTGGAACTGCACAGACAACTAGGATGTTGGCTTAGAAGCAGCAACTCATTTAAAGAGTGCGTAATAGCTCACTAGTCGAGTGGTTCTGCGCCGAAAATGTACCGGGGCTAAGTATGGTACCGAAACTGTGGATGTGCATCGAAAGATGTACGTGGTAGGAGAGCGTTGTAAGCACGAAGAAGCCAGATCGAGAGGACTGGTGGAGAGCTTAGAAGTGAGAATGCCGGTATGAGTAGCGAAAGACCAGTGAGAATCTGGTCCACCGGATGACTAAGGTTTCCTGGGGAAGGCTCGTCCGCCCAGGGTTAGTCGGGACCTAAGATGAGGCCGAGAGGCGTAATCGATGGAAAACAGGTTGAGATTCCTGTACTGTTCAGTGTTGTTTGAACGATGGAGGGACGCAGGAGATGAATTGTGAGCATGCAGCTGGAAAAGCATGTCTAAGCAGCGAGTCTGGATATGAGTCAAATGCTTATAACCGCGAAGGATGAGTTGTGATAGGGAGCGAAATTAAAGTAGCGAAGCACAATAGTCACACTGCCGAGAAAAGCTTCTAGTGAGACACTGAATACCCGTACCGCAAACCGACACAGGTAGTCAAGGAGAGAATCCTAAGGTGAGCGAGAGAACTATCGTTAAGGAACTCGGCAAAATAGCCCCGTAACTTTGGAAGAAGGGGTGCTGGTGTAAGAGCCAGCCGCAGTGAAAAGGCCCAAACAACTGTTTATCAAAAACACAGGTCTCTGCAAAATCGTAAGATGACGTATAGGGGCTGACGCCTGCCCGGTGCTGGAAGGTTAAGAGGATGAGTTAGACTTCGGTCGAAGCCCAGAATTGAAGCCCCAGTAAACGGCGGCCGTAACTATAACGGTCCTAAGGTAGCGAAATTCCTTGTCGGGTAAGTTCCGACCCGCACGAAAGGCGTAATGATTTGGGCACTGTCTCAACGATAGACTCGGTGAAATTATAATACCCGTGAAGATGCAGGTTACCCGCGACAGGACGGAAAGACCCCATGGAGCTTTACTGTAGCTTGATATTGAGTTTTTGTGTAACATGTACAGGATAGGTAGGAGCCGTAGAGATCGGTACGCTAGTATCGAAGGAGGCGCTGGTGGGATACTACCCTTGTTATATGAAAGCTCTAACCCGCGCCGTTGAAGCACGGCGGGAGACAGTGTCAGGTGGGCAGTTTGACTGGGGCGGTCGCCTCCTAAACAGTAACGGAGGCGCCCAAAGGTTCCCTCAGAATGGTTGGAAATCATTCGTAGAGTGTAAAGGTAGAAGGGAGCTTGACTGCGAGACAGACAAGTCGAGCAGGGACGAAAGTCGGGCTTAATGATCCGGTGGCACCGTATGGAAGGGCCATCGCTCAACGGACAAAAGCTACCCTGGGGATAACAGGCTTATCTCCCCCAAGAGTTCACATCGACGGGGAGGTTTGGCACCTCGATGTCGGCTCATCGCATCCTGGGGCTGTAGTCGGTCCCAAGGGTTGGGCTGTTCGCCCATTAAAGCGGTACGCGAGCTGGGTTCAGAACGTCGTGAGACAGTTCGGTCCCTATCCGTCGCGGGCGTAGGAAATTTGAGAGGATCTGTCCTTAGTACGAGAGGACCGGGATGGACATACCACTGGTGTACCAGTTGTCTTGCCAAAGGCATAGCTGGGTAGCTAAGTATGGAAGGGATAAACGCTGAAAGCATCTAAGTGTGAAACCCACCTCAAGATGAGATTTCCCATTCAGTAATGAAGTAAGACCCCTCAAAGAAGATGAGGTAGATAGGTTGCGAGTGGAAGTGTAGTGATACATGGAGCTGAGCAATACTAATCGGTCGAGGGCTTAACCAAGGGTGTCGAGTAAGAACATAATATTCAGTTTTGAGAGGACTAAGGTTCTTTCAGAAGGTAAGAAGAGAGCAAGTGTGGTGGCGATAGCGAGGAGGAAACACCTGGAATCATGCCGAACACAGAAGTTAAGCTTCTCAGCGCCGAAAGTAGTTGGTGGGAAACTACCTGCGAGGATAGGTCGTTGCCATGCTGCTCTTATTATCTTGGAAGATTAGCTCAGTTGGGAGAGCGTCTGCCTTACAAGCAGAGGGTCACAGGTTCGAGCCCTGTATCTTCCATTGAGTCGCTAGCTCAGTTGGTAGAGCAACGGCCTTTTAAGCCGTGGGTCGTGGGTCCGAGCCCCACGCGACTCATTTTGCGGGTGTGGCGGAATTGGCAGACGCGCTAGATTTAGGTTCTAGTGTCCTTTGGACGTATGGGTTCAAGTCCCTTCTCCCGCACTTGCATGTTCTTTGAAATATGTTATAGTTTTATTTTTATTATGCCGACTTAGCTCAGCTGGCAGAGCATCTGTCTTGTAAACAGAGGGTCGGAGGTTCGAATCCTCTAGTCGGCATTTTGCGGAAGTAGTTCAGTGGTAGAACATCACCTTGCCATGGTGGGGGTCGCGGGTTCGAATCCCGTCTTCCGCTTTCATTATAATCACGCCGGGGTGGCGGAACTGGCAGACGCACAGGACTTAAAATCCTGCGGTAAGTGATTACCGTACCGGTTCGATTCCGGTCCTCGGCATTATAATGAGCACCCATAGCGCAATTGGATAGAGTGTCTGACTACGAATCAGAAGGTTGTAGGTTCGACTCCTACTGGGTGCATGTTTTTTTCGGGAAGTGGCTCAGTTTGGTAGAGCACCTGGTTTGGGACCAGGGGGTCGCAGGTTCGAATCCTGTCTTCCCGATTAGCTTTTTAATAGCTATGGCGGTGTAGCTCAGCTGGCTAGAGCGTCCGGTTCATACCCGGGAGGTCGGGGGTTCGATCCCCTTCGCCGCTATTAATCGGACCTTTAGCTCAGTTGGTTAGAGCAAACGGCTCATAACCGTTCGGTCGTAGGTTCGAGTCCTACAAGGTCCATAGATTTTTTATGGACTTTGTGGTAAGATTTTATTATCGCGGGATGGAGCAGTCTGGTAGCTCGTCGGGCTCATAACCCGAAGGTCGTAGGTTCAAACCCTACTCCCGCAATTTGGTCCTATGGTGTAGTTGGTTATCACGCCTGCCTGTCACGCAGGAGATCACCGGTTCAAGTCCGGTTAGGACCGTTAGATGGCTCGGTAGCTCAGTCGGTAGAGCAATGGATTGAAGCTCCATGTGTCGGCAGTTCGATTCTGTCCCGCGCCATTTTTGTTAAAGATTGCGGGTGTAGTTTAGTGGTAAAACCACAGCCTTCCAAGCTGTTGTCGCGAGTTCGATTCTCGTCACCCGCTTATGGGCCTATAGCTCAGCTGGTTAGAGCGCACGCCTGATAAGCGTGAGGTCGATGGTTCAAGTCCATTTAGGCCCATTGGAGAAGTACTCAAGTGGCTGAAGAGGCGCCCCTGCTAAGGGTGTAGGTCGCGTAAGCGGCGCGAGGGTTCAAATCCCTCCTTCTCCGTTGGAATTTTTTCCATGTTTATTGCGATTTGGAGGATTACCCAAGTGGCTTAAGGGAACGGTCTTGAAAACCGTCAGGCGTGTAACAGCGTGCGTGGGTTCAAATCCCACATCCTCCTTTATAATTATCGCGGGATGGAGCAGTCTGGTAGCTCGTCGGGCTCATAACCCGAAGGTCGTAGGTTCAAACCCTACTCCCGCAATTTGGTCCTATGGTGTAGTTGGTTATCACGCCTGCCTGTCACGCAGGAGATCACCGGTTCAAGTCCGGTTAGGACCGTTAGATGGCTCGGTAGCTCAGTCGGTAGAGCAATGGATTGAAGCTCCATGTGTCGGCAGTTCGATTCTGTCCCGCGCCATTTATGGAAGGGTAGCGAAGTCTGGCTAAACGCGGCGGACTGTAAATCCGCTCCTTCGGGTTCGGTGGTTCGAATCCACTCCCTTCCATCATAATAGGGATATAGTTCAATGGTAGAACAACGGTCTCCAAAACCGTCGATGTGGGTTCAACTCCTACTATCCCTGTTATATCCTGGCGGTATTGGTGAAGTTGGTTAACACACCGGTTTGTGGCACCGGCATACATGAGTTCGAGTCTCATATACCGCCCTTTCTTTATTGGGTTATAGCCAAGTGGTAAGGCAATGGACTTTGACTCCATTATGCGCTGGTTCGAATCCAGCTAACCCAATTTTTACCTGGCGGTATAGCCAAGTGGTAAGGCAGAGGTCTGCAAAACCTTGACCACCGGTTCAAATCCGGTTACCGCCTTTGGCTTTAGCCATGGTTTATTATTAATATTTTGCCGGTGTGGCGGAATTGGCAGACGCGCTGGATTCAAAATCCAGTTCCTGTTAAAGGAGTATCGGTTCGACCCCGATCACCGGTATCTGATGAAACAGTTAACTTAATTATGTTAGCTGTTTTTTTGTGTTTCAAAATAAATTGGTCTACATAAAAAAGAGTGCCGACGAAATACTTATCAACACTCAATATTATAGAACCTTAAAAAACAAGTCTTGTTTGGTCAGAAAATCAAACAAGACTTGTTTTTTAAAATTTGTTTATTTTAATTTTACAATTGTGCGCTTTTTTGCATTGTACGTTCACTAATAAACATGAATGGTAAATAAAATAGCACGCCGATAATGATAATTAATAATTGTACAATGACGGCACGCCAATCACCGGCAGTACATAAATAAGCATTTAAGAGGGGCGGAGTGGTCCAAGGAACTAAAACCACGACACGATTCATCCAACCAATGGCTGTGAAAAAGTAAGCAATTAAATCACCAATGACGGGCATTAAAACAAAGGGAATCATCATAGGAATATTAAAAACGATAGGATAGCCAAAGATGACGGGTTCATTAATATTAAAGATACTAGGCGCAATGGCTAATCCCGCAATTTCTTTGCTGGATTTCATTTTGGAAAAAATAAAAATAGCAATTAATAAACACAAGGTACAGCCCGTACCACCAATCATTCCGAACACATCGCGAAAAGTATAAGTCAAAATATAGGGAATATGTTTGTGTGCTTCAAAGGCTGCCATATTCTTATTCATATTGATTAATAATAATGGATCCAGTAAAGTCCCATTGATAACTGTTTGGTGAATACCTAAAGTAAAGAGAAAGTTTCCTACACTATAGATAAAAAGCATCCCCGGTAAGCTAGTTGTAAAGCCGCGTAATGGTTCTTGAATTAAGTTGGTAATCAGGTCAATCAAGTTAGTTTTACCGAAAACCATCAATAGGGCGGAAATGAGTGCAAAAATACTTAAAGTTAAGATAGAGGGAATCAAGTCGTTAAACGAAGCGGCTACCGCTGGCGGAATATTTTCCCCGAGATGAATTTTTAAATGTTTAATATTTGATAAACCAATAAATAATTCGGTTGCTAATAATCCAATAATAATGCCAGAGAACATTCCTGTGGTGCCCAAGTTAGTATAAGATAAGCCACCGGTGACGTTAATATTTTTCGTACTGTGGGCAATGGTTAACTTAACTGTAGCGGGCATCATAATAATTAAGCTAGCTAAGGAAATAATAGCCGCAAGAATTCCGTTCTTATACTTTTTATTAACTGATAAGGTATAACCAATTGCTGGTGCTAAAACTAATCCGGCAATGTTTAAGGTCCCGTTACTAATGTCACTGCCCCAAATTTGTAAATTGGCTAAGGTTTTGCCATGAGCAAATAAGGGAAAGACTACATTATTCATTAAGACACCTAGGCCGGCTAAAATGAAGAGGGGCATGATTGTGGCAAAAGCATCTCGCAAAGAACGTAAGTGAACTTCATTACCAATTTTGACAGAAATTTCGGTAAATTTATCAAAAAAGCGTTTGCCACGACTTTTATTTGCTGAAGCAGTTTGAGCCATTAAAACAACCTCCTTATGGTTAAATCTGATTGAAGAATATTTGCTCGTGTTTCACTGTTGGTTTATTAACAATTAAAATAATTGATTACCATTGGATTGGATTACTTTTTGCAGCCAGTGATAACTTTTTTTGGGTACTCGTTTTAAATCTTTGAGATCATGATTCGTACGATTGACATAAACAACGCCATAACGTTTATCAACATTGCCTTGGGAACTTGGGATGTCAATTAACCCCCAACCCAAATAACCAATAACGTGAGCGCCATCTTGGACTGCTTGTTTTAAGGCTACTAAATGTTGGCGATGGTAGTTAATACGGTAATCGTCATTAATTTCATGTTGACCATCCCAAATTTCACGGACCCCAAGACCATTTTCAATTGGGAAAATCGGTAAGTGAGTGCGGTTAGCTAAGTCCATTAAAATACCATAAAAACCTTGGGGATCAATTTGCCACTGCCATTCATTAGTTTGTAAATAAGGATTATGCGCATGACCTGCGGAACCAAAGTCATTAGGAATAGTCCCAACGGGGATTTTAGAGCTGTCCAGGCAAGAGGTTGCATAGTAGCTAAAACTGATAAAATCACTACGAGTTTGTTTGATTTCAGCTAGCTCACTAGTTTGTAAAATGTCTTCTAAGTGTTGTTGCTTCATAAAGGCCACTACTTCATCTGAATATTGCCCTTCAGTAAAAATGCGCAAGAGATTATAATCTGTAAATTCTTTAAATTTTCTAACTGCGGCCACATCTTGTGGATTAGCAGTAGCGGGATAAATTTCTTGGAAAGCTTCCATTCCGCCAATTTTTAAATCAGGATAATTTTGATGAATAAAGTTAGCGATACGCGTATGAGCTAAAGCTAAATTATGTTGAATTTGAAACAGTTCACGAGTAGTTTTTTGCCCCTTTAAGTAGCCACTACAATGAAAGGCTTCTTGGGTACTATATAAATTTTGTTCGTTAAACGTGAGCCAATATTTGACTTGTGAAGAAAACTCGGTCACCATTTTTTGACCGTAAGTTACAAAATTATCGACCACATGTTTGTTCACAAAGCCATTATATTTCTGTGCTTGCTTTAAAGGCATATCGAAATGATATAAGCAAATCATCGGTTGAATACCATTTTTAAGTAATTCATCAATTAAGTCATGATAAAATTTGAGACCTTGTTTATTAAACTGACCTTCGCCATCAGGTTGCACACGACTCCAAGAGATTTGAAAACGATAGAAATTCATTCCTAAATCCTTCATTAAGGCAATATCTTCGGGATAGCGGTGATATTCATCAATGGCCACTGACCAATCAGAATTGTTGGGGCCACTGGGGCGTAGGTCATAAACAGAAGCGCCTTTGCCACCTTCGTTAGTTGCACCTTCAGTCTGCATACTAGAGGTAGAATTACCCCAGAAGAAATTGCTAGGTAGTTGTTTCATAAATAGTTCTCCTTTTTTGTAATCGCTAACATCCAAAACTACTTTTAAGTATAGACATTTATTTTTAAATGTAAATACTTTTTATTGGATCTTTCAATGGCCTAATGGAGAGTGATAAACTTAATTCAAGTGATAAAAAGGTGGGATCAGTTGATGGCACAAAAACCTAAATATTTAATCATTGCTGCAACTTTAAAAAAACGGATTCAAAACGGAACGTATTTACCGGGAACACCTTTTCCACAGCAAAGTAAATTGGCTCAAGAATTTCAAACTAGTCGCGTAACAGTTCGTAAAGCCATTGAACAGTTGATAAAGGTTGGCTTGGTCTATACTCAGCGAGGAGCGGGGACTTTTGTTCGAACTACCGTGTTAAAAACTTCTCACTTTGATCGTGCAGTGGATCAATATATTGGTACGACTAAATTAGTTGGTGATCAAAGTCGTGTGACCAGTCAAATTATTCAATTTCAAATTCGCTATCCTAATGCTGAAGAGTGTCAGTTACTAAATTTGACACCGCACGAAATGGTTTATGATATTCAACGCCAACGTTTAGTCGATCGCGAACCCTATGCTTTGGAGTATACAAAAATGCCAGTCAAAATTGTGCCCGGCATCGATGAAACGGTTTTAAAGGCTTCAGTCTATCGTTACATTGAAACCACGTTGCATCAAAAAATTGGTGCTGCTTACCGTAAGATTAGTGCTGCAAAAGCCACGGCAGCTGACCAACAGTATTTAGCTTGTCAAAATTCTGATCCCATTTTGCGTTTGCGTCAGGTCGTTTTTTTAGAAAATAATGTTCCGTTTGAATTGTCTGAAACACATCATCGATATGATAAAGAGCAAATTACAGTTTATCTGCCAGGACATACTAAGTGACGCTACTAATTTATTAAGAATGCAACATTAATTAAAATTAATTATAGCTATTTTTAAATTAATAAAAATTAAAAGATAAGCTATTTCTATAAAACCATTCTTGACAAAATAGGATTTAATGCTATTCTTTAAATTAAATAAAAATTAAAAAGAGAGGTAAGTAAGATGGCTAAAGTAAAAGCATCAGAGGTTGATTTTAATAATTTAGGATTTAATTACTTAGACTTACCTTATCGCTACCAGGCAACTTACAAAGATGGTCAATGGCAAGATGAAGGTTTGGTCACCGAAAGTGATGTAACAATTAATGAGGATTCAACGGCCTTACACTACGGACAATCAGTTTTTGAAGGTTTAAAAGCTTATCGTACTAAAGATGGTCATGTGCAATTATTCCGTCCCGATCAAAATGCGCAACGAATGCAAAACAGTTGTCAGCGTCTGTTGATGCCACAAGTACCAACTGACATGTTTGTAGATGCTGTGAAACAAGTGGTGAAGGCGAACATTGATTTTGTGCCACCTTATGGTAACGGAGCAACGTTATATTTACGACCAATTATGATGGGTGTTGGCGGCATGATTGGTGTACATCCGGCAACTGAATATATTTTTCGGATTTTTGCAATGCCAGTTGGTAATTACTTTAAAGGTGGTTTAACACCAACTAATTTCACCACTTCGCAATATGATCGGGCAGCGCATAAAGGAACTGGACAAAGTAAAGTTGGTGGTAACTATGCTGCTAGTTTAATGCCTGGTGACGCTGCGCAAAAGCATGGTTTTTCCGATTGTGTTTATCTGGATCCGGTTAATCATGAAAAGATTGAAGAAGTTGGATCAGCCAATTTCTTTGGAATTACGAAAGATGGTACGTTTGTGACACCAAAATCACCATCTATTTTACCGAGTGTTACCAAATATTCACTTTTGTATTTAGCTGAGCATGAGTTAAACATGCCAACTGAGCAAGGTGATGTTTATATCAATGATTTAGATCGTTTCGCAGAAGCTGGGGCTTGTGGTACAGCGGCAGTTATTTCACCAATTGGTGGTTTGGAGCACAATGGTAAGATGCACGTCTTTTATAGTCAAACTGAGGTCGGACCAGTGACCAAGAAGTTGTATGACATCTTAACTGGCATTCAATTTGGTGATCGCAAAGGACCTGAAGGCTGGGTTGAACCAGTTAAATAAAAGCAATTTATTAATAAACTTCAATTAAAATCTCAAAGCATTTAATATAGTTATAAACTAATTATATTAAATGCTTTTTTTGTTTTTTAAGTAAAAATTAAAAAATCTCTTGACCATGTGAAGATATTCACTTAAAATTCAATTGTGGGATTCAAAAAATCAAAAAGAGGTTAACTGATATGAAAGCAGCAGTAGTACGGGACAATTGCGATGGTTATGTTGATATTAAAGATGTTAAGTTACGTGATCTGCGAGCCGGTGAAGCTTTAGTTAAGATGGAATACTGTGGCTTGTGTCATACGGATTTGCATGTAGCCGCGGGTGACTTTGGTAAAGTTCCCGGCCGCATTATCGGGCATGAAGGTGTTGGTAAAGTGATTCAAGTAGCCGCTGGAGTTTCTACTTTAAAAATTGGTGATCGAGTATCAATTGCGTGGTTTTATCAAGGCTGCGGGCATTGCGAATATTGTACGACTGGCCGTGAAACTTTATGCCGTAATGTTTTAAACTCTGGGTTTAATGTTGACGGTGCGATGGCTGAAGAATGTATCGTTCCTGCTGACTATGCAGTTAAAGTTCCCGCTGATTTAGATCCGATTGAGGCTACTTCTCTAACTTGCGCGGGAGTAACAGTTTATAAGGGCTTGAAGACCGGAAATGTTCGTCCTGGTCAATGGGTTGAAGTGGTTGGCACTGGTGGCTTAGGCAATTTAGCAGTACAATATGCTAAGAACGTTTTTGGTGCGCATGTAGCAGCAGTCGACATTAATGATGAAAAATTGCAAGCTACTAAAAAGTTAGGGGCTGATCTGACAATTAATTCGCAAACCGAAGATGCTGCTGATGTTTTACAAACTAAAGTTGGTGGTGTTCATAGTGCAATTATTACGGCTGTGAGCCCGTCGGCATTTACATCGGCAGTTAACTCATTAAGACCAGATGGAACGTTAGTAGCGATTGCTTTACCTCAAGGAGACATGTCTTTAAATATCTCTAAAACTGTTTTAGATGGGATTAAAGTTGCTGGTTCATTAGTTGGTACTCGGCAAGATTTGGCTGAAGCTTTTGCTTTTGGAGCTGAACATAAAGTAAAGCCGATTGTCCAAACGCGTAAATTATCAGAAATTAACGATATTATTGATGAAATGAAAAATAATCAAATTGTTGGGCGAATGGTAGTTGATTTTACTAATAATTAATATTTTAGCCAAAACAAAAAGTGATGTGACAAAAGCACAGTTGGTTTGAACTAATTGTGCTTAGTCGCATCACTTTTTAGATTATTCATAATTAGTACTTAATTTTGCAATTGGCGGTGCTGCCAGTAATAAACGGGCCAGCCAGTTAAGGTTAATCCCAAACCGGCTAAGGCTAGTAATGGTTGACTGACCGTAGTATTGATCACAATAAATAAACCACCTAAAATTGCTAAAATAGGAGGGATGGGGTACCAAATAATTTGATACGGTCGCTGCAAATTAGGTTTGTTTTTACGGAGAATAAAAATTCCGATGAACAGAAGAATTGAAAAGATCCAAGAGATATAAACCAACATATTGGTTAAAGTGTCAAAAGTTCCCGAAAAAATCATGATGACGGCAATTAAACTTTCGAATAATAAACTGTTGGTGGGCATTTTTGTTTTGGCATTTAAATGGCTAAAAAAATGGGCTGCTGGTAATTGTTTTTGAATACCTAAAGTATACGGCATGCGAGAACCAACCATTAAGTGACCATTCACTGCACCATAAACTGATACTAAAATACCGATGGTTAAAATTTTGCCACCCAGCGGCCCAAATAATTTTTGGGCCGTTTGCATAGCAGCGTTTTGATTGCCCGCAATTTGGGTAAAGGGCAAAATTTTGATAAAGCTCCAGTTGAGTAAAGTATAAACAATGGTTACGGCGATTAATCCCCAAATAATAGCATGCGCTAAATTTTTTTCCGGACGTTTAATTTCACCAGCTAAATTACCAATGCTTAGCCAACCATCGTAGGCAAATAAAGTAGCGAGTAAAGCTTGCCCGAAAGCTTGCGGATGTTGAAAGGTTAAGGCTGATGTTAAATGACTCCAATTTAAATTGTTAGTGGTATTAAACCCCAAGGCAGCAATAATAATAGCGATAATTGGAATCAATTTAATAATTAAAGTCAATTTTTGTACTTGACTGCTGAGCTTACTACCTAACCAGTTGACAATAACTAATGAAAAAAGGCACATTAGCGCCCACATGGTTGGCGAAATGTGTGGTAAATTAAATAGTTGTTGTGCTTGCGTTCCAAAAACGATGGAAATTGCTGCAATATTAGCGGGATAGTATACAATGATTAAGGACCAACCAAACAAGAAAGCAATCTTGGGTCCATAAATTTCGCTGAGGTATTTAACGGGACCACCGTTTTCAGGATAAGTAGCAGCTAATTCGGCAACGGTTAAACCAGCCATGAGGGTAATAATTCCGGCTAATGGCCAAACTAAAATACTAAGCCAGGAACTTTTGGTTAATTGCGTAATACTAGCAACTTTAAAAAAGACTCCGCCACCGATGACAGTCCCCATGACGGTAGCCAGAGCCGAGAAAAGAGATAATTGACGTTTCATTTGCTTCATTCCTAACTAAATTTTCTTAATACTGAGTATTGTACTTGATTTTAAGAGAGAGGCAAAGATTTTTAATGCAGTCACGATTAATGGTCCGTCAACAAAAATTTCATAAAAAACAACTGCTCTTTGTGGGCTTTTTATTATTGGTTTTGGCAGGGCTTTTTGTGAGTAAACAAATTTTCAATTATTGGCAAAAAAGTGGTCGTCCCAGTACTAGCAACTATCCAGTTTTAGGAGTTAGCTTGAGTCAAACGGATGGCTATCAGGACTTTCATTTGCTGAAGAAACATGGCATAGATTTTGTTTATTTAAGGGCCACTCAAGGTGCAGATTATTTTGATGATGCATTCTTAAGTAATTATTGGCGGATTCAAGGCGCGCAATTACCGTATGGTATTGAGCATGATTTTAGTTGGCAAACTTCACCACAGGCCCAGTTTACTAATATTAAGGCTAGTGTTGGTACTCGAGTAGGAACGTTACCGTTAGTTCTGCAAGTTAAAGCTCCCTCAGCTTCGCAGTTAACTGCGCACCAAATTGATAAATCTGTTTCACGATTACAAAGTTTGCTGGTAAAATATTATCAGCGCCCAGTTTTAATTCAAACAGATCCAGCCTTGAATTATTTGATCAATCATAATTCATGTGGCGGTATTTTACAGACTAGACCCCATCCCATTAAGGGTGATCAAGTGAAATTTTGGCAATATACGGATGCTGGACGCATTCCTAGTTTGGCAACTGCCAATCAGTATAGTTTATTAGTGTTTAACGGCAATCAGCAGCAATGGGCGGCTTTTTTGCAAACAGGAGGTTGGTAAAATGTTACGTTTAGGTGTAATTGGTACCAATTGGATCACTAAACAATTTGTGCAAGCAATTCAGGCTACGGCTAGTTTTCAATTGACAACAATTTATTCACGCACATTAAGTCATGCTCAAAAATTGGCGCAGCAATTAAAAATAGAAGACGTTAAGTTAGTCGATCAACGTGAACAACTTTTTACTAGTTCCCAAGTTGATGTGATCTATGTGGCTTCACCTAATAGTTGTCACTTTCAAGATATTATGGCCGCTTTAGAATGCCACAAACATGTGATTGTAGAGAAACCGTTGGTCTCCACGCGCTCTGAATTTTTACAAATTAAAGCTTTTTTAAAACAACATCCGGAGTTATTTGTTTTTGAAGCTGCCCGGCATATTCATGAGACTGAATTTCACCAATTACAACAACGAGTGGCCGAATTACCAGTAATTACGGGCGCCACGATTATTTATCGCAAATACTCTAGTCGCTATGATCAAGTCTTAGCGGGCCAAGAACCGAATGTGTTTTCACCCAAATTTTCGGGCGGCGCCTTGTATGATTTGGGAGTTTATTTAATTTATGATGCCCTTTGCTTATTTGGACAACCACTAACGGCTCAGTATTTTCCGCAAATGATTGCGACGAAAGTTGATGGTCAAGGGACTTTAGTCTTACATTATCACGAGTTCGACGTAACCCTATTAGTAGGCAAAATTAGTAACTCTTTATTACCATCGGAAATTTATAGTAATCACCAAACGCTTTTATTTAATGATGGTGGCACCATTCGAAAAATTTGGGATGATCAAAACCAGCAAGTGCAAAAATTTGCGGATCACAATCCGATGCTGGCGGAAGCGCAAGTTTTTAGTCAAATTATTCAACAACATGATCACAAAGAATTCTTACGGCTCTGGCAATTAGCTGATCAAGTGAATCAAATTTTAACAACGGTGCGCTTAGCAGCGAAAATTCACTTTACTGCCGATGAGAAATGAGGAAAATATGCAAATACCAAAGATTTATCAAAAATATTATCAGCAACATCATTTTCAAAGTTTGACACCGATTCAAGAACAAGTCTATGAACCGCTACAACAAGGAAAATCCTTACTGGCTTTAGCTCCTACTGGTTCTGGTAAAACATTAGCATTTGGAATGCCGTTATTGTCTAAATTAACGCTTAATGGTGGGATTCAGTTACTAGTACTGGAACCTTCTCAGGAGTTGGCTATTCAAACGCGCAATGTGTTACGCTCTTTAAATCCCCAGTTACGGGTGTTAGAGGTGATTGGAGGTGCTAATGTTCAGCGGCAAATTGAACATTTAAAACAAAAACCTGAGGTCGTTGTCGGAACAATTGGGCGCATTCAAGATCTAGTTGTTAAACGCAAATTTAAATTAAATAAAATCCAGACGGTGGTCATTGATGAGGCTGATGATTTGTTGATGGATAAATTGACGCCGGTACGGGATTTATTGGGTCGCTTGCAAGGTCAGTTTCAATTAGCCTTGTTTTCAGCGACGGCGGCGCCGATTTTTCAAGAATTGTCTAAGTGGTTTCCTCAAGATTTTCTCAAGATTGATTTGCGTGCCGACCAACAGTTTCGGGCGGGGATCAAGCATTACTTTTTATTGACGAGTAATTCACAAAAAGCAGCTACTTTACAACGTTTAGCACATCGCAAACACAAACGCAATTTAGTTTTTTATCAATCTAGTAAAGAATTACACCAATACGCTGCCGATATGCGGTATCGTAAAACGTATTTTACAGTATTAGATACCAGTGATCCGAAAAAACGGCGGGCTGATGCACTAGCTAATTTTAAAAAGCGTGATACTTCACTTTTATTGACGACGGATGTAGCAGCTCGGGGCATGGATTTGCCAGATTTAACGACAGTCATTAATTGGAACAATCCGCAAAATTTAACAGAGTATATTCATCGTAGCGGTCGGACTGGTCGGATGGGGCGTAACGGCGAGGTAATTACTTTAGGTAACGAACATGATTTTCGACAATTACAAGAATTATTGCAAGCGCAACATATTAAATTATGGAAAGTGCAGTTAGTTGATGAACAGTTGGTAACGGCCCAGTCCTCCAAAAGTGGGGCTAAAGCAAAAGTTATTCGGCATCGTTCTAAAAAGCGACAACGTGATCAAAAACGCCAAGGTTATCATGGTGTCAAAAAATAATCTTTACAGTTGAGTTATTTCGTGGCAAGATTAAACCATGGTCTCGTGGCTCAGCTGGATAGAGCAACTGCCTCCTAAGCAGTAGGTCATCGGTTCGAATCCGATCGAGATCATCGTGTTGCCGCTGTTCATTAGTGATCTGCGGCTTTTTTATTTCAAAAATTTTGTTTGAAAGAAATAAAAAATTAAACCACAAATAATTAAACTTAAAATAAAAAAGAAGCTGTAGCGCCAATGTTGGTGTAAAATTTGATCAAAAGTAAAAACTAAACTAAAGCCGCAAATTAATAATAATATGCCGCAAATTATTAAATAAATCATAAAAAAACTCCTAGTGTAAATAAAATAGGTGATTGAGGAGGAACACTTTTGCAAAAAATCAAGGTTATGACGGTTTTTGGAACGCGTCCAGAAGCCATTAAGATGGCACCTTTGGTCTTGAAATTACAGCAGCAAGCCCAATACTTTCAAACCACCACAGTTGTTACTGCTCAACATCGAGAAATGTTAGATTCAGTCTTGGATATTTTTCATATTCATCCAGATTATGACTTGAACATTATGAAGAAAAAGCAATCATTAAGTGGAATTACTAGTTCAGTCTTGCTAGACATGGATGATGTTTTTGAACAAGAACAGCCGGATATTGTGTTAGTACATGGCGATACAACCACCACGTTAGCGGCTGCCATGTCAGCTTTTTATCACCAAACGGCGATTGGTCATGTGGAAGCGGGGTTGCGTACTTGGAATAAGTATTCACCTTGGCCTGAGGAAATGAATCGGCAAATGACCGATGATCTGGCGGATTTGTATTTTGCGCCGACGGAGCAAAGCAAAGCTAATTTATTAACTGAAAATCATCCAGCAGAACAAATTTTCGTCACTGGGAATACTGCCATTGATGCGCTGGAACAAACTGTCCAAAGTGACTATCATCATCACGCTTTAGATCTTGTTGACCATAATAAGCGAATGATTTTGGTGACCATGCACCGCAGAGAAAATCAAGGTGCACCGATGAAACGAGTGTTTCAAGCGATGCTAGAAGTCGTCCAAAGTCATTCTGATGTAGAAATTATCTATCCCGTTCATTTAAATCCAGTGGTTCAACAAGCTGCTCATGAAGTTTTAGGTGATCATGAACGCATTCATTTAATTGATCCGTTAGATGTGTTAGATTTTCATAATCTGGCTGCGCGGTCTTATTTTATCATGAGCGATTCTGGCGGTGTTCAAGAAGAAGCCCCAGCTTTAGGTAAGCCAGTATTGGTTTTACGTGACACGACGGAGCGTCCTGAAGGAGTTCAAGCTGGGACTTTGAAATTAGTAGGTACTGATCCCCAAAAGGTCAAAGCGGCAATGAGTCAACTGTTAGATGATTCCGCAGCTTATCAAGCGATGGCTCAAGCCAAAAATCCCTATGGTGATGGTTTAGCGAGTGAACGCATTTGTGCGGCTATTCGTTATCATTTTCAACAATTAGCGCAGCGTCCAGCGGAGTTTAGTTACCATAAATAAAATGAATTATTTGTTAAAAAAGATGTTCGCAGTAATACGAACATCTTTTTTCATGGTACTTTAAAAGTCATAAATTAGTCCTAACAATAGGCATTTGATTTAAGGTAAATCATGACCAGCTGCCAAGTACAGATCGTACCATTCTTGACGACTCAATGAAAAATCAGTACATTCACTGCTAGAGATAATATGTTTGGGCTGCGTAGTTCCTAAGAGAACTTGGATTTTGGCGGGATGGCGTAGAATCCAAGCAGCGGCAATCGCATTTTTATTAGTTTGATATTTCTGGGCCAATTGGGCTAAAACTTGGTTTAAATGCGGAAATTGTGCGCTATTAATAAAAGTTCCTTTCGAAAAATCAGCTTGAAAAGGTGACCAAGCTTGAAGGGTCAAGTGGTGTTGTTGACAATATTCTAAAGTGCCGCCAGTGCGATCAATAGCGAAAGCGTTGGCCATATTAACATGCAAGCCAAAGTCAATCAGTTGAGTATGAGCTAAGCTAAATTGCAATTGGTCTACAACTATTGGAGTAGATAAGCCTGATTGTAAAAGTTGAATCTGGGCGGCATTAAAGTTGGAAACGCCAAAGTTTTTGACTTTACCGGCTTGCTGTAGTTGTTGAAAAGCTGAATTAACTTCTGCTAAATCCATCAGTGGATCGGGGCGATGTAAAATGAACAAATCTAAATAATCGATTTGTAGGCGTTGTAAAATTTGCTCGACGCTGTGCAATAAATATCGCGCTGAAAAATCATAACGTTGCCCCGGGACAATACCAGCCTTAGATTGAATAATCCAATCTTCACGTTGAAAATTGCCTGTAGTGAAGGCATTACCGAAAACTTGTTCAGATTGACCATTGCCATAAATATCGGCAGAATCAATGAAATTAATACCACATTGTTGGGCAGCAATTAAATTAGCAGTGGCTTGAGCCGTGGATAAATCTTTCCAGCGCATAAAACCTAAAGCTACAGTGGATACTGGTGGTAAGTTTGGACTAATCTGCAAATATTTCATTGAAGAACCTCCTGATGAAAATAAGTATACGACGAAACGAGTTCGATTTGTACCAATTGACTTGGTAACTTGTTTTTTTAAATTAACTCTTTATAATATGATTAAAAAGGAGAAAATTTAATGGATTTTGCACAATTAAATGAAACTTTAGCTAATAGTATTCAACAGTTCAACTTGCCCGCTTGTGGAGTCGGAATAGCGAGTCATGATCAAACGATGGTTCAGGGATACGGTGATTATGATGATCAATGGGTCTTTCCCCTGTGTTCTATTTCCAAAAGTTTTCTGGCAACCACCATTTGTCAACTAGCTGATCAGGGCGTTTTAGATTTGGATAAACCGATTATTGATAGTTGGCAGCAATTTAAAGTTTATGATGATTATGCTACTAAACATTTAACGTGGCGTGATTTGTTATGTCATCGTAGTGGAGTGCCGGCACATGATTTAATGCGCTTTACCAATGGTCCACTGAGTTTAAGTCAAGTAGTCACGAAAGTGCCATATTTAAAACCGAACGTTGATCTACGCTATAAAATGCAATACAGTAACTTAATGTTTGCTGAATTAACATTTGCGTTAGAGCAGGTTTTAGGAACGGATTATTATTCTTATCTACAACAACATCTATTAACAGATTTAAACTTAACTAATACTTATGTACATGATGAAGCAGTAGCGTTAGAACAAATTGCTCCAGCTTATTTGCCAGAAGGTAATCATTATCGTCCAATGCAATTCATGTCTCCTGGTCATTTAGGTGGGGCCAGCAGTATGTTAGCAAAGCCACAAGATTTATTGACCTGGGCGCAATTTCAATTGCAGAATTATCAACAACAGTCACATAATAATGCGGCGCAAATGTATCAACCACAAATTGTTATGCAACCTAGTCGCAATTATGCCCAGCCACAATTGAGTGCTTACGGCTTTGGAATGATGATGGAAACCTATCGCGGGTATAAATATTTTTATCATACGGGTTCTTTTATTGGCTATTGTGCAATTTTAGGTTTTGTACCGGAATTAGATTTAGCTTTTGGCATGGTCACCAATTTAGATTCAACAAATGCAATGTTTGGTTTGGCTTATCAAATAATTGATCAAGCAGCTCAATTACCAACAGTTGATTGGACACACAAGATTTTACAAGATGACCATCAAAAAGCTAGCCAAAAAAAGCAGCAGCTACAACAACAATTTGGGGCTACTAAACAAGTTGTTTTGAGTCGTCCAGAGTGGTTAGGTGTCTACGCTAATCCGGGGTATGGTCGCTTAGAGTTGTGTGCAGAGCAGGGGCAGTTGCATATTAAATTTGCGCAATTTGATTTTGCTATTGTCACTGATTTAAAGGGACAAGCTTGGATTGATATTGCTCCATTGAATAAAATCGTACAATTAAACATTACGCAACAACAAATTGCTTTGTTTGCAGAAACAGCACTAAATGAACCGATCATTTTTTCACGGCAGTAATAATGATGGTAATTAAAAAAGGTGAGACTTTTATCTCACCTTTTTTTTGATCGTGCTTTCATTTTTCACGATGAATCCGCTGATGTAGATGTTGAATCATGGCGCTATTTTCTCGCAAAAAAATAGCTTGCGTGGATAAATAATTGACTAAACCAACGATGATTTGGTCTAACATTTTAGCAATTAAATTGTTCCATTGTAACAGGCTGATGCCAATCCACATCAAAATATTATCTAAAATTAATGACAGTAACCGCTGCGAAAGGAAAAGTCCACTTTCTTGGATAAAAGTTTTCCAATTTTGATAGCTGCTTTGAAAGACAATTTTTTTGTTAACAATGAAAGAAAAAACATTCGCAATCAGCCAGGCGACAGTATTGGCAACTAACATATTAATACGCCAGTGATTGTGTAAAATATGAAAAGCAAAGACATTAATAACAGAAGCTAAGAAACCATAAAATGTGTAAACAATAAAATCGCGATGCTTTTTATAGATATCCATGAGTCAACTTCTTTTCTCTTACTTAGAATAGGTCAATCAATGTTTGGGCAAAGTGGTCTAATTTAGCAATATCGGCGCTCTGCGGGGCGAGCTCTACTTTGACACTAGTGGCGCCTTTGATGGCTCCAGCTTGTTCAAATGCTTGTTCAAAATGATCAACTGCAATGGCAAAATCTTGATAAAAAGTATCGCCTGAACCACAAACACCAAAGATTTTGCCTGAGAGGTCGGCTTCTTGTAAGTCATGATAAAAGTCGAGGCCTTCGTCTGGAATGTTACCTTCTAAGCCATCAGAATAAGTGTAACTAACCACAATACAGAGATCGGCGGTTTGAAAATCTTGGACATCAGTTTGGGAGATTTCTGAGACGTCCACTTCCATCTTGGCGTTTTCAAAATCTTCACTTAAAATATCTGCCATATCTTCATCATTACCAGTCATACTGGCATAAACGATTTTTACTTTTGTCACGAATCTTGCTCCATTCCCATAATCTCGGCAACTATTATATCATAATTTTGATTTGGATAAATTACTAGCTAGATACTTATTAATAAGTTTAAAAATTCTAAAATTTTTTGAGCGTTTGAAAGTAAAAAGGAAATTATTAGTCAATTATTCGTCCGTTGAGCTATAATAAAATTAGCGTGAAAGAGTGGAGGTAACTTGTTTGATTACATTAAAATCAGCTAGAGAAATTGAAGGTATGAGAAAGTCAGGTGCTTTGTTGGCGCAAACCCATATTGGTTTACGGAACATTATCAAACCGGGAATTTCTAGTTTTGAAATTGAAAAGTTTGCTGATAAATTTATTACAGATCATGGTGGGCATCCATCAGAAAAAGGTTTTGAAGGCTATCGTTACGCAACTTGTGTGTGTGTGAATGATGAAGTAGCGCATGCAGAACCACGCCACAGTTTGATTTTAAAAAACGGCGATATTGTGAAAGTCGATATGACAGTTGAATTGGATGGTTATCAAAGTGATTCCTGCTGGTGTTATGCTGTGGGGGAAATTTCGCCCGAAAAAAAGCATTTGATGGAAGTCACTAAAAAAGCTTTATATTTAGGAATTGATCAGGCTCAAGTCGGTAATCGCTTAGGTGATATTGGTTACGCTATTCAACATTATGTCGAAGATCAAGAACATATGGGTGATGTGCGTGATTTAATTGGTCACGGGATTCAACCGACGATGCACGAAGCACCGAATGTGCCCCATTATGGTGAACCAGGCAAGGGCTTACGGCTCAAAGAAGGCATGACTATTACCATTGAACCAATGGTTAACTTGGGAACTTGGGAAATTACCAGCAAGTTTACAGATAATAATTGGGAATATTTTGTGTCAGCTGATGGAACTCCTTCAGCTCAGTATGAGCACACCTTGGCTATTACCAAAGATGGTCCTAAAATTTTAACTTCGCAAGATCCTATTGGTGATCAAAAATATTTGTAAAAGGATAATAATTTGGCTTCTGATAAAGAAAAACAGTCCTTATTTGCTTCTGATTTAACGTGGTTTCAAAAATTGATTTATTTTTGTCAATTAGTGATGCAACGGATTAAAAGTGGCAATATTGGGCTTTCTTCCAAAGCAGTAGTTTATTACGGCTTACTGTCATTTTTTCCACTAATTTCATTGGTTGGTAGTGCGTTACCATTATTTCATTTGGATCCGCAAATGTTACTAGGATATGCCCAAAATTTAATGCCGACGCGTTTAATTAAATTTATTGATCCAATCTTAACTAAATTATTGACTCAAAAAAGTAACGGGCTACTGTCATTTGGTATTTTGGGAACACTCTGGTCTAGTTCAGGGGTGGTTAATATTTTGAAACGGAGTATTAATCAAGTTTATGGATTAGATAATCAAACTATTTATACAAAAAAATCATTGTTAAATTTTCTTATTCTAAGAAGTGTAGCGATTTTGGTAACCACTTCATTAATTGTGATTTTGTTAATACTGTTTTTGACAGTTTTAGTTGGGCAACAATTATTAAATTGGTTGCAATCCTATGTTTTATGGGGACCGAAGTTACTACAAGAATTTATTCATTGGAAATGGCCGGTAACCGGTTTGGTTTTAGTCGTCATCTTACTAGTCGCCTATATCTTTTTGCCGAATTCTCACGAAAAGATTAGTTATGTTTGGCCAGGAACGGTGTTTACAACAATAGGTTTTAGTTTATTATCACAAGGCTTTTCGTTATATATTAAATATTTTGGTAGTCGCTGGCATTCTTATGGCACGATTGGTACTTTTTTTATTCTAGTATTGTGGCTTAACTTTCTTGCGTATATCTTTTTGATCGGGGCTGCCATTAATGCCGCTGTGCTTCAAGCATTTCAAGGTCAGTTAGAACAATCTGGTGGTTTAAAACAGTTTTACCAACAACGAAAAAATCACCATAAATAGTTATTTT
This sequence comes from Bombilactobacillus sp. ESL1187, assembly GCF_058107155.1. NCBI lineage: Bacteria > Bacillati > Bacillota > Bacilli > Lactobacillales > Lactobacillaceae > Bombilactobacillus > Bombilactobacillus sp. ESL1187. The sequence continues at coordinate 287,329 of NZ_JBYLTZ010000001.1, read as the reverse complement.
GTTGTATGATGAGAACATATTTTACCATGAGAGGAACAATTATCTATGGAAAAAGTTAGAAAAGCGGTTATTCCAGCAGCAGGATTAGGCACCCGATTCTTGCCCATTACTAAGGCAATGGCAAAAGAGATGTTGCCCATCGTGGATAAACCTACGATTCAATTTATTGTGGAAGAAGCCAAAGCTTCCGGAATTGAAGATATTTTAATTATTACTGGCAAGGGTAAACGCCCCATTGAAGATCATTTTGATTCAGCACCAGAATTAGAACAAAATTTGAAATCTAAGCATAAAGATGAACTATTGAAAGTGGTACAAGATACAACCAACATTGGTGTAAATTTGTATTTTACGCGTCAGTCATATCCTAATGGTTTAGGGGATGCGGTGAGCTTAGCCAAGTCTTTTGTAGGTGACGAACCGTTTGTTGTAATGCTTGGTGATGACTTAATGAAAGATCAAGTACCGTTGACCAAGCAATTGATTAATGATTATAATGAAACGCATGCTTCGACCTTAGCTGTCATGCAGGTTCCTCAAAAAGATGTTTCTAAGTACGGAGTGATTGATCCAGATGGCGAAGTTAAGCCAGGATTATATCGGGTTAATAATTTTGTAGAAAAGCCCGCTGTGGAAAATGCACCAAGCAATTTAGCAATTATTGGGCGTTATTTGTTGACGCCGGATATTTTTGCTATGCTGGATACGCAGGCTCCCGGTGCGGGCAACGAAATTCAACTAACAGATGCGATTGATCGCTTAAATAAAACCCAACGGGTGTTTGCACATGAATTTACAGGCGAACGATTTGATGTTGGTAATAAATTTGGTTATATGAAAACTAGTATTGAATATGGGTTGAATCATCCCGAAGTGAAAGATGAACTTCGCAAATATATTATTAATTTAGGCCAACAATTAGCAGCAGATAAAAAATAAAATATTATGATTTTTGGTCATGATATTTGGCTGTGCGTGCTTATTAGTAGCTGGTTTCTAGTGACAGCTGACTTGGTCAGTTTAAAGGGCAAGTTTATTACTCAATTGCTAAGCGGCTTTTGAGTGTAGTATTACTTGAGATAAATATGTTTATCACCAAATCTTAAACCAAAGATTTGGTGATATTTTTTTGAAAATTTCACGTAAACTAAGGCTTGAGCAGATTTGGTTTTAAGCAGAGTGATTAATTCCCAAACTTGATAAGAATGATTGTGAGATTGCAAATTTAATATTAAATAATGATTTTCATTAGTAAATTCTGATGATATACTAGAGATTCCCCAAGTTTTATGCTGATTATCTTCATAAAAAACTAGTAAATTAGTTTTCACATCCAGCAAAAGTTTTATTAAAGTTTGAGTGTCCATTGTGGCCTCCTTAATGATTATTCAATAAATTAACAGGAGTAAAAAGTTTGAATTTGAATGAGATTGTAATTACTGCTGCCTATCGGACGCCAACCGGTAAATTTCAAGGTAGTTTCAAAGATTTTACAGCAGTTCAATTGGCAACCCAATTATGTCAACAGATTTTAGTGAAAGAAAAGATCGCTCCCCAACTGATTCAGCAGGTGATTTTAGGTAGTGTTTTAACGGCGGGGAGCGGACAAAACATTGCGCGCCAAGTTCAGTTAAATGCTGGGTTAGATTTGACAGGGACGGCAATGACTGTTAATCAAGTCTGTGGTTCAGGGCTGAAAGCAGTTCGACTAGCGCAAAGCGCATTAATGTTAGATGATGCTCAAGTTGTTTTGGCTGGCGGTGTGGAAAGTATGTCGCAGGCACCAGCAGTGGCAGCGCGCTTGACTAAACAAGATTTTGCAACCGATGATTGGCAGGATACGTTGTTTAATGATGGTTTGACGGATGCTTTTAGTCAGCAACCGATGGGAATCACAGCAGAAAATTTAAATCGAAAATATCATTTAACGCGGCAGCAGTTAGATCAATTTGCACTACAGTCACAACAAAAAGCGGTGCAAGCGCAAGCTGCTGGTTGGTTTGATGAAGAAATTTTGCCGATTACGGGGTTGTCGGCCGATGAAACCGTGCGCCCGCAAACTACGTTATCGGCTTTACAACAATTATCCCCCGCATTTCAGGCTGAGGGGTTAGTGACAGCGGGGAATGCATCACCGCTAAGTGATGGTGCTAGCTTACTTGTCTTAACGACTACTAATGTGGCCTGTAGGAATCAATGGCAACTACTGGCTAAAATTACCGCTTATCAAGAAGTGGGGTACCAACCGCAATTAATGGGTTATGCCCCAGTAATTGCTATTCAAAAATTACTGGCGCAAAAACAGCAAACAGTTGCCGACATTGATTTGTTTGAAGTTAATGAAGCATTTAGTAGTCAAGCTTTGTTAGTGCAACAAGAATTACAAATTGCTGATAGTCAATATAATATTACTGGCGGTGCTTTGGCTTTGGGACATCCGTTAGGTTCTTCTGGCGCTCGTATTTTAACTACTTTAATTCACAATTTACAGCGAACTCACCAACATCGCGGGATCGCAGCCCTGTGTATTGGTGGTGGTCAAGCAATAGCATTAGAGGTGGAAAATTTGCAATGGTCAAATTCTATGAATTAACAACTAATCAGCGTTTACAGCAATTATATCAGACGGGAATTTTAACGACAGCAGATTTAGAATTATTACATTCTTATCCTAATTTGCCAACGGCTATCGCGACTAATTTAATTGAAAATCAAGTTGGAGTTTTTGGAGTGCCGCTAGGTTTGGCAGAAAATTTTGTGATTGATGGACAATCGTTACTGATTCCCATGGCCACGGAAGAACCATCAGTGATTGCGGCTGCCAGTAATGCCGCCAAGCGTTGTTTGGCAAAGGGTGGTTTTCAAACAACAGTCCAACGCGCGGGCTTAATTGGTCAGATTGTGTTTGAAGGACAATTAAAAACCCCACAGATTTTTTTGGATCAGCATTTAGCAATGATCCGCCAGGTTGCCCTGAGCGCACATCCAAGCCTAGAACAACATGGTGGAGGATTAAAACAAGTTAGCGTTCATGTGTCAGCCGACTTTGTGGAATTTCGGTTATTAATTGATCCCGGTGAAGCTATGGGCGCTAATATAGTCAATACTCTGGCTGAGGCAGTGGCCCAATATTTAGCCACACAACTGCCACAGTTAAGTTTGTTAATGGCCATCTTGTCTAATCAGGCCCCCCAACAATCAGTTACGGCAACAGCCGCTTTTGCCTTACCTGATTTGGCGACGAAACACGATACCGGTAAAGTCGTAGCTCAAAAAATTGTCGCTGCCACCCAGTTTGCCCAAGAATCTACTTTACGGGCTGCAACGCATAATAAGGGCATTATGAACGGTATTAACGCTGTAGTGTTAGCCACCGGTAATGATCCGCGCAGTATTAATGCGGCGAGTTATGCTGGATTATCCAAGCAGCAACCAACGTGGACTTCTTGGCAAATCCAAGATGAATTGTTAGTTGGTCGAATTACAATTTCGTTGCCCTTAGGTAGTTTAGGCGGTGCAATTTCGACCTTACCCATGGCCCAATTAAGTATGAAAATTTTGCAACAACCTTCTGCACGACAGTTAATGAGTATTGTTGCTAGTGTGGGGTTGGCTTCAAATTTAGCGGCACTCAGAGCTTTAGTCACACAAGGCATTCAAGCCGGACATATGAATTTACAATTTAAAAGTTTAGCGTTGATGGCCGGGGCTACAGCAACAGAGGTTGAACCAGTAGTTAAACAATTACGGTTAGCACCCACCAAGGCTAACTTACAAACAGCTCGCCAGATTTTACAACAATTACGTTTAGGAGAAAATTATGAAAGTCGGCATTGATAAGATTGATTTTTATACACCCAACCAATATTTAGATTTAAAAGATTTGGCTAGTGCCCGCAAAGTGGACCCCAATAAATACTTGATTGGGATTGGCCAACAAAAAATGGCTGTAGCACCATTAGATCAAGATATTGTCTCTATGGCGGCTAATGCGGCTGAGCCGTTATTGACGCTTCAAGACCAACAGCAATTGGGCTTAGTGATAGTAGGTACGGAAAGTGGCGTTGATCAATCGAAAGCTTCAGCCCTCTTTGTTCAAGAGGTGTTAGCTTTACCAACTAATTTACGTGCCTTAGAAATTAAAGAGGCTTGTTTTGGAGCTACTGCTGGTCTGCAATTAGCAGCCGATTTTGTGCGCTTACATCCGCATAAAAAAGCCTTAGTAATTGCTAGCGATATTGCTCGGTATGGTTTAAAAAGTGCCGGCGAAGTCACCCAGGGTGCTGGTGCGGTGGCCATGTTAGTGGGGTCTGATCCACAAATTTTAGCTTTAGAAGAGCAGTCATTTTATATGAGTCAAAGTACAGGGGATTTTTGGCGCCCGAATTATTCGACGGAAGCTTTTGCTCGGGGGAAATACTCCGAAGAAGTTTACATCGCGATGTTTACAGAGTTATGGCAACAATTTGTGACTAGTGATGTATTGGCAGTGTCTGATTTGGCAGCCTTGTTATTTCATATTCCCTTTTCCAAAATGGGACGCAAAGCTTTAAAAAGTTTGGCCTCTAAAATTTCAGAACCGGATTATCAGCGCTTAACCCGCCGTTTTGAGGCAAGCATTATGTATGGCCAACAAGTGGGCAATATTTATACGGGTTCTTTGTATCTGAGTTTACTGTCTTTATTAGAAAATGATACCAGCTTACATCCGGGAGAATCGATTGGTCTATATAGTTACGGTTCGGGCTCAGAAGCAGAACTCTTTTTTGGTATTTTACAGCCACATTTTCGCGCTGGTTTAAACATAGAGAAGCATCAACAATTGTTGCGCCAGCGGCAACAATTAACGATAGAACAATATGAACAACAATTTCAACACAGTTTAGTGACTGATGGCTCGACCCAAGTTTTAGCCAATTCGGATCCGCAGGCGGCCCATCGTTTAGCTAAAATTGTTAATCATGAACGAAAATATCAATAAAATAGTAGAAATCGGTTACAAAACAGACTATAATAAAGACGTGGTGAGATGAAACCTTACTGCAACTGCTATCAGGATGCAATGTGCATCTTTCGATAAGGTGATAGTTTTAAAATGGATCAGGTAAGAGTTTCGGCAATTAGTCGAAAACTTTACAAATTCATTCTAAAGATAAAATTGGTCAATGCGGATGTTCCTGTTTATCAGACATCAAACTTTCTTATTTATTACAAGTAGTCTTTTGGATGAATTAATAGGCAAGTTAAAAGTTTTTGTGTCAAAATGGATTGGGAGCAGTTGCTTGTCTCATCTAAAAAAAGCCGGGGAAATCTTTCCTTGGCTTTTTAATTATCTAGTTTTTAGTAGAAAGAGAAGATGTAAAAATGTTGACAGATATTGCCAAAGCACACACATTATACGAGACAGATGTTTATAATCAAGATGGAATTCAAGGCTATGCTTATGTACCGCATGAGATTAGTGTAGCGGTTAGTGATCCACAAAAAGGTGATGTTCCGGGAACTAATCCTGAACAGTTATTGGGCTTAGCACTAAGTACTTGTTTAAATGCAACCTTACAGGCTATTGAGTCTGAACAAGGATTAGAGCATCGTGCCAGTGTGAATGTGCACGTGAAAATGATTAAAGCAAATACCGGCTTAGAATTTTTGGTGCAAGCGCGTGTCAATATTCCGGGCGTTAGTCAAGTTCATGCCCAAGCAATGGTCGACCAAGCCGAAAAACGCTGTCCAGTTTCTAAGCTATTAAGTGGCAGTCCTAATTATTCTGTCAAATTACTGAATTAGCTTTAGCTTCAGTTGCTACTTTGAGAAATGTAAATTTGATGGCTACGCGGAAATTCGCGCTTAAAAGCCGTTTGCAGTTGGTGTTTTAATTGCCGGTCCGTTAAAGAATAAGTCACCGTCTGGTTGAGATAACCGTGCTCAGTGAGGGTAAGCTGTTGATTAGCAATTAAGATAGTTAAGAAGCGGTCTTTTTTGCGTGTTAAAAGTGTTAAATTTTGCGCTTGTTTAGTTTTGGTAATTTTTTTAATTAGGGTTGCAGCTTGTTTAATGGGAATACTTTTCATAAACTAACTCCCTTTAAGACTTGCTTCAAGTCGTGAGTAAAGGTGGCTTTTTGGAGTTGGCTCGTAATGAAAATCACCTGTACTTGTTTATCGTAGACTGTAAAAGCGATGCGGGCTGAACCAATGGTTCCTAAATTGAGGCGCAATTCGTAACAAGGATGACCAGCAATTTTTTGCTCTGTAGCTAATTTAATCTTAGTCATGCCTGTACTTAGTTCGCGACTCAGGACGTTGGCGATTTTTTGTGACACGATTTGTTTTTGACCAGCATGTTTTTTAAAGAATGGTTTACAGCCGTGCCGATCAAAAGTAATCTGAAGAGAAGTTACTGAATTTTGTGGCATCGAAACAGTCCTTTCTACAAAACTTAATGGCGTTGAAGAATGGTTAAACTTTCGACATGTGGGGTTTGCGGAAACATATCCAAAGGTTGAATCTTTTTAACATGGTAACTTTTAGTTAACAGACGTAAGTCACGCGCTAAGGTAGAAGGATTACAAGAAACATACAGCAGTTTTTGAGGTCCTTGTTTCACCAGCAATTGTACTAAACTATGTTCTAAACCAGTTCTGGGAGGATCAACAACCAGTCCAGTGGGCTGAATGCCTTGCTGTAACCATTGGGGGTATAATTCTGCTGTGGTTCCTAATTGATAATGCGCATTGGTTAAGTGGTTGACTTGGGCATTTAAATTGGCGTCGTGGACAGCTTCAGGGATTATTTCACTACCTACAACTTGTTGAACATAAGGTGCGATGCTCAGGCCAATTGTACCAACACCGGCGTAAGCGTCGACAATAATGTCATGGGCTTGAGGGTTAAGGGCTTTTAGAACCAGTTGGTACAACTTTTGTGTTTGTTCGTAATTTAATTGTAGAAAAGCACGGGGAGACAGCAAAAATTGTTGTTGATTAATCACTTCAGGCAGATATTCTTGACCCCAAAGTAGTTTGGTTTCTTCACCCCAAATTTCACTCGTAGTTTTCGGATTATAATTTTGAAAAATTCCTTGGACTTCGGGAATGTCTTGCTGAACTAATTGTAAAAATTGTTTTAATTTTGGAAACTTACGGGAGTGTGTAATTAAAGTTAATTGGACTTCTTGTTGAGCGTGTGATTGCCGCACGACCACCGTTTTAAAAATTCCAGCTTGTTTTTGTTCATCATAAATCGGTAAGTTCAATTGTTCAATAATAGGAACCAAGCGTTGCAACACACTGAGTGTTAATTTACTTTGCGTCGGCATTTGAAGTGAATCAACTACTTGATGTGTGTGGTTTTGATAGAGTCCACAAGTGACGTGTCCGTTCTGGACTTGTAATTGAAATTGGGCTTTGTTACGATAATGCCACGGGTTAGCCATGCCAATAGTTGACGCTAAGAAATAATGTTGGTAGCCGGCTGGTTTGAAGTGCTGTAAGGCTTGCTTTAAGATGGAACGTTTGAATTTTAATTGTGCTGAGTATTTCAGGTGGGCCAATTCTAAACCGCCAACCTGATTGTACAAAGCAGGTGGCTGTAAATTGCGCCAAGAGCTGGGCTTTTGATAAGATAGCAATTTACCGCGTAAAAAATGAGGCTGGATTTGGGTAATTTCACATTGGATTAGTTCATTGGGTAAAGCTTGAGGTACAAAAACTAACTTTTGTTGGTAATAGCCGATACCTTCGCCGTTAATGCCCATTTTTTTGATAATAATTGAAATGATTTGTCCTATTTGAACAGTTGCTTTTTGATCTTTCAAAATTAGTTTCCTTTAAATTAAATTGTGACCATGATGAAGTTATTAAAGCTAGTATAGCATAGGTGCAGAGGAGATAATAAGTCGTGAAAATTACCAAAATTACCGCACAAAAACGTCCGGGACGCTATAATATTTTTTTAGATGATCAGTTTGCCTTTGCTGTAGGTGAAAATGTCTTGATTAAGTTTCATTTAATCAAGGATCAAATGCTAACACCAGAACAGGTTGAGCAAATACAACAATCGGAACAAAAAGATTATGCGTATAATCAAGCTTTAAATTATTTAAGTTATCAATTACGCAGTACTGCCGAAGTTAAAACTTACTTAAAACGGCAAGATGTTGACACTCCAACGATTACCGCGATTATTACTAAACTAGAAAAAAATCAATACTTAGATGATTTACAATATGCGGAAAGTTTTGTCCGAACGGAATTTAAAACAACATTAGATGGTCCAAAGAAAATACAACATAAATTGCAACAAAAACACATTGATCCGACTTTAATTCAGCAAGCGTTAGAACTTTATACCACTGAACAACAAGTAATTAATGCTACGAAATTAGCACAAAAATGTTGGCATCAAAATCAACAACATCCGCATAAAAGGCGCTTACAAAAGGTCTTACAGCGTTTAATGGCTGCCGGATTTAGTAGTGAGATTAATCAATTAGTTCTGCAAGATTTACCCCAAATAAAAGATGAAGATCAAGAACAAGAATTACTCCAAAAGACGCTGCAAAAATTGTGGCCTCGTTATCAAGCAAAAGATCAAGGGCGCAATAAACTATATGCAGCTTTATTACGGCGGGGCTTTACAAGTGATCAAATTCGTCCCCAACTCGAAAACTTAAAATAGTTGTGGCATAAACGGCCTAGTTTGATATAATTTAATTGCGTGAGAAAGTGGAAAGCTGGTTCAACTATGCAAGTTCCAAGAGAAGGAGATTACATAGCAATCCAGAGCTATAAGCATAATGGTCATTTGCATCGTACTTGGCGTGATACAATGGTTTTGAAAACTAGTGAAAATGAATTGATTGGTTGTAATGACCGAACTTTAGTAACTGAAAGTGACCATCGGCGGTGGTTTACCCGTGAGCCAGCTTTAGTTTATTTTCACAAACATTATTGGTTTAATATTGTCACAATGTTACGAGAAAATGGTCCATCTTACTATTGTAATTTGGCAACGCCTTTTGTGTTAGACCGTGAGGCTTTGAAGTATGTGGATTATGATTTAGATGTTAAAGTATTTCCGGATGGTGAAAAACGCCTATTGGATGTGGATGAATATGCGGCTCATAAACGAATGTGGCGTTATTCTTCAGAAATTGATCAGATCTTAAAGGAAAGTACGGAAACTTTAATTGATTGGGTTGAAACTAAAAAAGGACCATTTTCGCCCGGGTATGTTGCCTTATGGTATCAAAGATATCAAGAATTATTGCATCGTGCTTGAGGAATTGACTATGTAAATTAAAAAAGCAGGTTTTCCTGCTTTTTTAATACGTTATTTTTGGGAAGAATCAATACTTAAGGTACTGTATTCTAGGTTGGAAGCTAGAATTAAAGAGAGAACTAAGAGGGCAATCAACCATCCCATCAAAGTACCCTGAATGCGATAAGGTTGAAAGAATACATGGATTAACTTAGCTGCGGTAATGGTTAAAATAAAATCAATAATAAAGTTGAGATAAAAATTGGTTAAACTGTAATCAATATTGAAAAAATTAATAATGGTGCGTAGTGAACGATTAGTTGTTTGATGGGTAATAATTTTGATGGGCCGATGAGCAATTGATTTAACCGCGACCATTAAAATTGCACCAATAATTGCACATATAATTAACCGCCACCAACTGTTATAATGATTAACAAGTGCATCATAACCAGTGCCGATTAAAGCGAGACATAAAAGATAAGGTATAATGAATAAGAAAGTGTAAATTACAAAAACTTTTTTATTAGACATAATGAGGTCCTTTCATTTCTTGATTCAAAGTTAATTTTAGCATTTGTTGTAAAAAAATGGTACGTCAACTACTCCAAAGTCAGAATTGGCGAGCAGAAAAAATGATGGTTAAAATTTAGATGAATATCGTGCTAGAAGGTAGACACTTTGATTTAATAATGACTAAATTTTTTAGTTAAGAACTAATTTTAGGCGTTAGTAACTGAGCTGTTCAGCATTTTTTGCCAGAACTTATTTTTAAAGGAGAACATGATATGTAAACTACAGCAATTAGTAGTCAAAATCATTAATAATAGTGTGAAAGTGCAATTTAAATATCCAATAAGGAGACGCTTGATCTTTGAAAGTAGTTTCTTTTAATGAGTATATTTTTCTTTGCTGTGAAATATAAATATTAATTAATGGAGAGTAATCAAATGAAGCAATCGGATTTAAAACAGGCGGTTAACCAAAGACGGACGTTTGCGATTATTTCGCATCCGGATGCTGGTAAGACCACAATTACGGAACAAATGTTATTATTTGGTGGAGTAATTCGGTCTGCCGGCACGGTTAAGGGTAAAAAAACTGGTAATTATGCAACATCAGATTGGATGGAAATTGAAAAGAAGCGGGGCATTTCAGTCACTAGTTCGGTGATGGAATTTGATTATCAGGGCAAGCATGTTAACATTTTGGACACGCCTGGTCATGAGGATTTTTCCGAAGATACTTATCGGACTTTGATGGCCGTTGATGCTGCGGTGATGGTGATTGATTCGGCTAAGGGGATCGAAGCACAGACCAAGAAATTATTTAAAGTGGTTAAACAACGGGGAATTCCCATTTTTACTTTTATGAATAAATTAGATCGGGATGGTCGTGAACCCTTGGATTTAATTGGCGAATTGGAAGACCTTTTAGATATTGAAGGTTGTGCGATGAATTGGCCGATGGGTAGCGGTAAAACCTTACAAGGATTATATGATTTGAGTAATAATCGGATTGAATTGTATCATCCCAAAAACGCTGATGAGCGCTTTTTACCGTTAGATGATCAAGGACATTTAAGTCCAGAGCAGCCGCTGACGACGGATAGTATTTATCAACAGACTTTAGAGGAAATTGGACTGATTAAGGAAGCTGGTAATGCTTTTGACCCCGGCAAGATTGCTCAAGGTCAACAAACCCCCGTTTTCTTTGGTTCTGCCTTGACCAACTTTGGGGTACAAACCTTTTTAGATCAATTCTTACAATTAGCACCAGCTCCTAGTGAACATCAATTAATTGATGATTCGACAATTGCCGCCGATGATCCGGAATTTTCCGGTTTTGTCTTTAAGATTCAAGCCAATATGAATCCTAAGCATCGTGATCGAATTGCGTTTGTCCGGATTGGTTCCGGAGAATTTGAAAAGGGAATGGATGTCACTTTAAATAGAACCCAGAAACAACTCCGTTTAAATAATGCGACTGAATTTATGTCAGATCAGCGTGAACAAGTAAAGAATGCAGTTGCGGGTGACATTGTTGGTTTATATGATACGGGCAATTTTCAAATTGGCGATACCATTTATGCTGGTAAACGAGCAGTGCAATACCCAGACTTACCACAATTTACGCCAGAGTTATTTATGGACGTCATTCCCAAAAATGTGATGAAACAAAAGTCCTTTCATAAAGGAATGCAACAGTTGGTACAAGAAGGGGCGGTGCAACTTTATCGCAATTACCAAACGGGCGATTATATTTTAGGTGCCGTCGGGCAATTACAATTCGAAGTCTTTAAATTTCGAATGCAAAATGAATATAACACAGAAGTGATTATGAAACCGATTGGTTCCCGGATTGCCCGCTGGATTAATCCCGACCAACTTGATCCGGCTATGTCTTCTAGTCGAAACATTTTAGTCAAAGATTTAGATGATCAACCTTTATTCTTATTTGAAAACCGTTTTGCTGAACAATGGTTTGAAAATAAGTATCCAGATGTGCAATTAACTGCGAAACTCTAATTGAGTCATTTTCGGGTGAAATTTGTAAAAGCATCATTGGCACATTTGTCAATGATGCTTTTTTATCATATAATACTATATGAAATATAACATTAAAGGAGATAGCGTGATGGCAATTCAAGTTCCCACGCGATTATTAGATGGTACGGTTTTATCATTTTTGCGTACCCAAGATTTGTATGGCTACGCTTTGACACAACAAGTACAGGGTATTTTAGATATTTCTGAATCGACGATTTATCCCGTCTTACGACGTTTAAAAAAGAATGGTTATTTGGAAACATATGATCAGCCCTATCAGGGACGTAACCGCCGCTACTATCATTTAACGGCGGCGGGGCAAGAGCTATTTGGTCAGATTCAAGCTGATTGGCAACAGTTTAGTCAACAAATTAATCAGGTGATGGGGGAAGCTCATGAATTCAATCGTGAAAAGTTATCTTGAGGAACTGAAGAACAACTTAACTGCTTTGCCAGTTGATGAAGCTCAAGATGTGATCTTGTTTTACCAAGAATTTATTTTAGATGCTGGTTTTAAAGAACGCTGGCAATTAGATGATGAATTGGGAACGCCCAAACAATTAGCCCATAAAATTTTAGCTGATTATTACTTAGCAGCGGATCCTTTGTTGCCAACAGTTACTGAGCCAGCGGCGCCAATTGCAGCTAAAAAGTCTTCGCGCCATAATTTGCATGTGATTTGGTGGATTGTCTTAGGAATGTTGGCTGCCCCCATTGGAATTCCTGCCATTTTACTTGTGGTGGGCGCCTTTTTAGCGATATTAGTGTTAATCGTTGCATTAGTGGTAATCTTTATTGCAGTTATGTTGGCTTGTTTATTCAGTAGTGTTTTCCTTCTGGTCAAAATTACACCGCTTCTAATGACCGCTCATTGGGCAGTGGGGTGCTTTTATCTCGGAATTGCGTTGATGATGTTAGCAATTTTAGTTGGCTTAGGACCGCTGTTAATCAAGTTGATGCGTTATTTGACTAATCGGGGCGTAGTTTTGATTCGTCATTTGGGACAAAAATTTTTGAAAACTAATTATTTTCAAAAAAAATCATTACACCGAGGAGATCAATCATGAAAAAATGGTATCAGACTAGTCTGGCAATCTTTTTATTAGGATTGGTTTTGTTAATTATTGGGGCCTCTAATAATGGTTTTCAGTCCTTAATTAGCCACTCACTAACTGCGAAAGTAACAGTTCTTAGTAATAACAAGAAAGTGCAAATTAAGCGAAAATTACCAGCATTTCAAGAGCTTGCGCTCAATAGTTCCGATACTGATGTACAAATTAAATTAGGTAAAGCTTACCAATTGCAGTTAATTGGTGCTTATAAACAGCCCGTTAAAATCAAACAAAGTGGTCAACAGCTGCAAGTCATTACGAAGCAACCGAACTTTAACTTTGTTAATATAGCCGGAACCAAGGCCCCAAAATTAGTGCTGACAGTGCCCGAGAAACATGATCTTCGGCAGTTGCGCTTGCAAACAACCGATTCCAACGTTCAAGTGCAGCAGTTAAAACTGCAACAGTTATTAGTGAAGCAACATGATAGTCACTTAACACTAAAAAACGTTCAAGCTCAGCAAGAAGCACAAACAAAATTGTGGGACTCCAATTTGCGAGTCCAAAATTGTGAACTACCAAGTTGGCGTTGCCAGCTAGCTAATAGTAGCGTGCAGGCCCAACATGTGCAAGCTAATTTACAAGGTCGATTACAGGACTCGCGAGTTAAAATGCAGGATTTACTTTTACAGGATAGTTCGCACTTACAGTTGGCTGATAGTCATCTAAATGTTCAATTGCGCCAACCAGCTATTAATTATCGCATCAAAGGACACGCCACGGTCTTAAAAATTGCTGGTCGGCAAATCCAAAATGACTGGGTTCACCATAGTACAGTTAATTTAGAACAACTAAATTTAAAAGCACAAGATAGTCACATAACATTAAATTAATATTGACTTAAAGTTAACTTTAAGTAATATGATGAAGCTAGGATTAAAAATAATCCTAGCTTTTTTGTTAAGTAAGTTAATTTTAGTTTTAGAGGTGATGGTATGAAGGATTTGTCGATAACTGCGGTTAGTCAAAAGTACAATATTACGCCGGCAACGTTGCGTTATTATGAACAAATTGGTTTGTTGCCGCCGATTCCTCGCAAGCCCAATGGTAATCGCTATTATCCGGAAATAATTCAAGATTTAATTGAAATGATCATTTGCTTGCGTAATTCAGGAGTGGCGGTAGAGCCATTAATTGAATATGTTCGTTTGATGCAACAGGGACCCAAGACTTTAAAACAACGTCAAACTTTGTTGGAACAACAGCGTGCCATACTGCAGCAAAAACAAGTCAGTCTTCACAAGTCCATTCAACGTTTGGATCATAAAATTAATTTATACGAAACAGGACAAGTGAAAGAGTATCCCATCTTTAGTCAGGAGGAATCATGAAAACAATAGTTTTATTATTTCATCCGCATTTAACAACTTCACGAGTGAACCGACAATTAAGTCAGGCTTTAACTGCGGATATTGTAGTACGTGATCTGTATCAATTATATCCTGATTTTCACATTGATATTAAAACTGAGCAACAATTGTTGACCGCCAATCAGCGTATTATTTTACAATTTCCGATGTATTGGTATAGTGCGCCTGCATTGTTGTAACAATGGGAATGTGACGTATTGCAAGGTGACTTTGGTGGTCAAGGCACCGCTTTGGCTGGCAAAGAATTGGTGATTGCGGTTTCTCCGGGAGCTAATAATTATGGCCGTGAGCAATTTGTGCAATATACCGTTAATGAATTATTGCGTCCGTTTCAAGCAACTTGTCATTTGTTCAAAATGCAATTCATGCAACCATTTGTGACGTTAGGAGCTTCTAGTTTGAGCGATGCACAGTTACAACAGCAAGCACAAAAATATAATCAGTATCTGCATACCAAACGGTTAGCGCCACTGGCCACTTTTGGTTAAATAAGAATAGGAGATTAATTATAATGCAATATCAAACAATTGGAAAGACCGATATTCAAGTTTCACCCTTGTGTGTAGGAGCCATGAGTTTTGGCAAAGCAGGAACCATGCATGATTGGACATTGGATGCTGCGGCGACGGAACAAGTGGTTAAACATGCTTTAGATTTAGGAGTCAATTTTTTTGACACAGCCAATGGCTACTCAAAAGGAACTAGTGAGGAGTATTTAGGTCAAGCACTCAAAAAGAATGTTGCGCGGGATCAAGTTGTTATTGCCTCGAAGGTTTATTTTAATCCCGGGCGGTTATCCAAAACAGCCATTCAACATGAAATTGATGGGACGTTAAAACGTCTAGGCACAGATTATGTCGATTTATATTTGGTACACCGGTTTGATTATCAGACTCCGATTGAAGAAACTATGGAAGCTTTAAATGAGTTAGTGACTGCGGGTAAGGTTCGAGCAATTGGTGCTTCTGCCATGTATGGTTATCAATTTCATAATATGCAGTTAGTGGCGCAACAACATGGTTGGGCACAATTTCAAGCTATGGAAAACCACTATAATCTGTTATATCGTGAAGACGAACACGAATTGATTCCAATTTGTCAACAATATGATGTATCCTTAATGCCATATAGTCCTTTGGCCGCCGGCCATTTGGCACGTTCCACATGGCAAGGTGATACTTTACGAGCCAAGACAGACCGGGTAGCAGTGGGGAAGTATGATCGGATGGAAGCCGAAGATGTCAAAATCGTGCAACGGGTGCATGAGTTAGCTGATAAATATCAGGTTACTATGGCACAAATTGCAATTGCTTGGCAATGGGCTAAAGGTGTGACGGCACCAATTATTGGAGCTACCAAAGCAAGGCATTTTGATAGCGCAGTCCAAGCTTTAGATGTTCAATTGACCCCAGAAGATGTGCAATATTTAGAAGAACCGTATGTTCCGCACCCAATTGTGGGCGCGATTGATCAAAATCCCCCTGAGGGCGTTGTGTTATTAGATGAAAAGAAATAATTGCATCTAAATAAGAAAGCTGTGATCAGATGAAAACAGTTGAGCTAGCTAATGGTGTGCAAATGCCGCAGGAAGGTTTTGGTGTATTTCAAGTTGCTAATAAGGACTGTGAGCAAGTTGTTTTAAAAGCTTTGAATACCGGTTACCGGTTATTAGACACCGCTAGTAGTTATCAAAATGAAATCGCAGTGGGGCGAGCATTGCAAAAAAGTTCCGTTCCGCGCCACGAGATCTTTTTGACCACTAAAGCCTATATTCCGGAGATGGGTTATCAGGCCACGCTAACGGCATTTGAAAAGTCTTGTCAAAAATTAGGCACAGATTATTTGGATTTATATTTAATTCATATGCCGCTAGCTGATTATTATGGTTCTTGGCGAGCAATGGAGCAGTTGTACCAACAAGGCCGTATCCGAGCAATTGGCGTATGCAATTTTTCAACAACTAATTTATTGGACTTAAGTTTTAATTTTGACATTCAACCAATGATTAATCAGATTGAAACGCATCCACTATTTCAGAGAACTGCAGAGCTTGATTTTATGAAGCAACAACGAATTCAACCCGAAGCGTGGGCACCTTTTGCGGAAGGTCGACAAGACATTTTTCACGAGCAATGTTTGCAAACAATTGCTTCACGGCATCACAAGTCAACAGCGCAAGTGATCTTGAGATGGAATATTCAACGAGGCGTAGTTATTATTCCTAAGTCGGTTCATGAAAAACGAATGCAAGAAAATTTAGATATTTGGGACTTTACATTAACTGATTCAGAAATGAAAGAGGTTACCAATATGGACTTGAAACATCCACAAATGTTAGATTTAAACCAAATTAGTGAAGTACGTCGAGTTTATGATTATTTAAATCATCCAGTTTTGACCAGTCTCTAAAAACTTTAATGTTTGAAATATAGAAATATGTAAAAAAAGCGAACCAATCTTTCAACTGATTCGCTTTTTTAGTAACTATAATTAAAGCTGCTTATTTTTTCGACTGCTCTTGATTGTCATCATCGGAAGAAGTCTTTGTCTTATTTTCAGCAGTTTTTTTAGTTTCACCGTTATTAGTTTCAATTTTAATGTTATCATTGTCTAACACTGCTTTAAGATGCTTTTCCTTAGGATGATCAAGATAATGGTCGGCCACACGATCTTCAATTTGTTCTTGAATGACCCGCCGTAAAGGACGAGCACCCAAGGCTGGATCGTAACCTAAATCCACAATCTTTTCTTTGGCAGGTTGGGTAACTTCAATATCTAAACCTTGATCAGCAATCATTTTGTTAGTGTCTTGAATCATTAAGTTGACAATCTTTAATAAGCTGTCCTTAGATAACGGATCAAACTCAATAATGCCGTCGAACCGATTTAAAAATTCAGGTTTAAAGTAATTGCCTAATTTGTCTAATACGGAATTAGTGGTGCCATTGGCCTCAGCACCAAAGCCAACGCTGGCTTCACTTTCACCTTGCCCAGCATTCGACGTCATAATAATGATGGTGTCTTTGAAGCTGACAGTACGTCCTTGAGAATCGGTCAAACGGCCGTCATCTAAGATCTGTAAAAACATATGCATAACATCCGGATGAGCTTTTTCAATTTCATCTAATAAAATTAAACTGTACGGATGCCGCCGGACTTGTTCAGTTAATTGGCCCGCTTCTTCATAACCGACATACCCTGGAGGGGAACCAATTAATTTAGAAACGCTGTGCTTTTCCATGTATTCCGACATGTCAAAGCGAATCATGGAATCTTCACTACCAAAGAGTTGGCGTGCTAATTGTTTAGCCAATTCGGTTTTACCAACGCCAGTCGGTCCTACAAAGAGGAAGGATCCAATTGGCCGTCCCGTTTTGTTAAAACCAACTCGATTACGGCGAATTGCCCGACTAACTTGTTCTACGGCTTTATCCTGACCAATGACATGAGCTTCAAGTTCAGGTGTTAAGTTGCGCAATTGTTCTTGTTCTTGCGCCTTTAATTCACCAACGGGGATATTAGTTTTTTCTTCCACGATACTTTCAATATCTTTTTCAGTTACCTTGGGTTCTTTTTCAGTATCGGTTTTATTATCACGAACATTTTCGAGCTTTTTGGTTTGATCGCGGTAAAAAGCAGCTTTTTCATAATCTTCTTGTTTTAAGGCTGTTTGCTTATTAGCCTCCGCCGCTTTGATTTTTTTCTCAATTTCTTTAGGATCAACAGGATTTAAAGTAAGATTTTTTCGTGAACCAGATTCATCTAATAAATCGATAGCTTTATCAGGTAGAAAACGATCTTGAATATAACGATCTGATAACACCGCTGCCGCTTTAATCGCTTCTGGGGTATATTTGACATGATGATAAGCTTCGTACTTTGGTTCAATACCTTTTAAAATTTTCAGAGTCTGTTCAACACTAGGTTCATTGACTTCGACTGGTTGTAAACGTCTGGCTAAAGCAGAGTCTTTTTCAATTTGCCGATATTCATTAAAAGTTGTCGCACCAACTAATTGCAATTCGCCACGTGCTAAGGCGGGCTTTAAGACATTACCAGCGTCCATACCACCTTCAGCATTACCAGCACCGACAATTTCGTGAATTTCATCAATAAAGAGAATAATGTTTTTGTTACTTTGCAATTCTTTAATCAATTCTTGCATGCGTTGTTCAAATTGCCCCCGCACGCCAGTTCCTTGAACTAAAGAAACGACATCCAAGCGAATGACACGTTTATCTTGTAATTTTTCCGGAACTTCGCCATCGACAATTTTTTGGGCTAATCCTTCTACAACGGCGGTTTTACCAACCCCAGCTTCACCGATTAAAACGGGATTATTTTTAGTACGCCGATTGAGAATTTCAATGACACGTTCAATTTCTTTATCACGACCAATCACCGGATCAATTTTCCCGTCCTTCGCTTGAGCAGTAAGATCGACCCCAAATTGGGCTAAAATACTATTTCCATTATTATTGTTACCGCCACTACGTTGGCTTTGTGCGGACATTTGTTGCTGACGACGCATTTCTTGTTGTGGATCTATGGCGCCAAATAGAGAACTAAGATCTCCAAAGCCAAATGGATCGTTATTCATATTTGAATTACCTCCCATCGCTTGTTGCTCACGCAACTTTTGATAACAACTTTGGCATAAATTTACTTCTGCGCGTTGTCCATTAACACTAGTGTAGAGATGGATAGTTGCTTCATTCTTATGACAGTTTTGGCAAAGCATTAACTACATTCCACCTTTCTGAAGAAGAATTTAGATCAATTTTCAAACCGTTGAATTGAATCGTGAAGTTCAAACCACAACTGTCTTCAAAAGAAAACACTTGTTAAGTGAAGTTGAGACATAAAGAAAATATTCATATTTAATATAAATATTTTTTCTTTATGGTGCTCTGAAAATCAGAATTTGGGGCTGAACTACATCGAACAATCAAGTAAAAGTTCATACTTCATGTTGGATGCAGTTGGTACTCAATTTCTGAATAACTTTGTCCCAACCGTACTTATTGAGTTTTACTTCAGGAGTGTTTGACGATTGAGTACTAATTATTAGTACAATGTGAATTATACAATTAGCACTCTCAACATGCAAGTGCTAAAAACAAAAAAATGAATTTTTTGTTTAAAAATACTTGACTTTACATGTTGAACACAGTATATAAGGAATGATTTAGTTATTAAAGTATTTTGCATTGTGAGGTAGAAAATGGATTACGAACAAGAAATTTTAGATTTAATTGCTGGCAAAATTGATCAAATAGAAGTTGATAGTGAACATTTTTTTGAATTTAATCAAGCGTGGCTAAATTGTCCTCAGCATAAACAAATTATTGGTTCTGCACATCGAAATGGGCGTGTCACATATAAATTTTCTGAAAACGGAAGCAATTAGTTATTAAGGCTGATGGCTTCGGAATTTTATTGGAAAAAACTTGCCTTGTATTTTGAATAATGGTAATGTAGTTTTGATGTTAAGTTAACCCTTTTCACTCAAAATGAAAATTAGGCTTAAAGAGAGGTTATTAAATATGGAAAAGAAAGATTTTCACGTAATTGCAGAAACCGGAATTCATGCACGTCCTGCAACAATGTTAGTACAAGCAGCTAGCAAGTTTAGCTCTGACATTAACTTAGAATATGATGGTAAGACAGTTAATTTGAAATCTATTATGGGTGTGATGTCTCTTGGTGTTGGTCAAGGCGCTGATGTAACGATTACCGCTGATGGTGATGATGCTGCTGAAGCAATCACTGCTATTTCCGAAACCATGACTAAAGAAGGACTTTCAGACTAATGACGAAGACTTTAAAGGGAATTGCTGCCAGTGATGGTTTTGCGAATGCACCGGCTTATTTATTGGTGCAACCTGATTTATCCTTTAAAAAGCAGACAGTGACTGATACAACAGCTGAAGCAGAACGCTTGCAAGCTGCGATCAAGCAATCTGATGCTGAATTGACAACAATTAGAGATGCTGCTAAAGAGGCTTTGGGTGAAGAAGAAGCTCAAGTTTTTGATGCTCACAAAATGATTTTAGCTGATCCCGAATTTACGGGTGCAGTTGCTCAACAAATTAAAGACGATAAAGTTAATGCTGAACAAGCTTTGAGTGATGTTTCTAACAAATTTATCGCCATGTTTGAAGCGATGACTGATAATAAGTACATGCAAGAACGGGCGGCTGATGTACGCGATGTTTCGAAGCGCGTTATGAGTCATTTATTAGGGGTTGAATTACCTAATCCGGCCTTGATTGATCACGAAGTTATTATCGTTGCACACGATTTAACGCCAAGTGATACAGCACAGTTAAATAAAAAGTATGTTAAAGCTTTTATTACTGATATCGGCGGACGGACTGCGCACTCAGCTATTATGGCACGTTCGTTGGAAATTCCGGCCATTGTGGGTACAGATACGATTACTGCGGATGTTAAGTTAGGCGATGAATTAATTGTTGATGGTGTTCACGGTGATGCTGTCATCAACCCTAGCGCTGACGACGTTAAACACTACCAAGATTTAGCTGATCAGTATGCTGAAGAAAAAGCAGAATGGGCTAAGCTCAAGAGTGCTCAGACCGTGACTGCTGATGGGAAGCATTTTGAAATTGCAGCTAATATTGGAACACCAAAAGATTTAGCTGGTGTCAAGGCCAATGGTGCGGAAGCAATTGGCTTGTATCGGACTGAATTCTTGTATATGGATTCTGCCGAATTACCATCTGAAGACGATCAGTTTGAAGCTTATAAAGAAGTTTTAGAAGGTATGGATGGTAAACCAGTTGTTGTACGGACAATGGATATTGGTGGTGATAAACATTTACCATATCTACCATTGCCTGAAGAAATGAATCCGTTCTTGGGTTATCGGGCTATTCGAATTAGTTTGGATCGTCAAGATATTTTCCGGACACAATTACGGGCTTTGCTACGCGCTTCGTCTTATGGCAAGTTGCGGATTATGTTCCCAATGATTGCTACTCTTCAAGAGTTCCGTCAAGCTAAAGGTATTTTACAAGAAGAAATGGATAAATTAACTGCTGAGCAGATTCCATTTGATGCCAATTTAGAAGTTGGAATCATGATTGAAATTCCAGCAGCGGCCGTTTTAGCAGATCAATTTGCTAAAGAAGTTGATTTCTTTAGTATTGGAACGAATGATTTGATTCAATATACTATGGCTGCTGACCGTGGTAATGAACATGTTTCTTATCTTTATCAACCATACAACCCGTCTATTTTACGCTTAATTAATCATGTGATTAAAGCGGCTCATCAAGAAGGCAAATGGGTTGGTATGTGTGGTGAAGCAGCTGGCGATTCTGTCATGGTACCATTATTGTTAGGTATGGGCTTAGATGAATATTCAATGAGTGCTACTTCCATTTTACGAGTACGTTCATTGATGAAGCATCTGGATACGACAGAGTTATCAGACTTAGTTGATCAAGCTTTGAATGTTTCCTTAAGTAATGCGGATAATGAAAAGTTAGTTAACGATTTTGTTGCGACACATCGTAAGTAATTATTTAATTAATAGCAAATAAAAAACTAGGATCAAGTTGAGACTACGTAATTGTAGAGAACAACTTTTGGCCTAGTTTTTTTATTTGATCGAATTAGCAAGTGGGAAACAATTAGACGTGAAACCTTACAATGTTTTGATGATTTTAGCCGGAACGCCAGCAACCATTTGATTGGCAGGTACATCATGATTAACTACTGCACCAGCAGCAACAATAGAATTTTCGCCAATGGTCACACCCGGTAAAATGGTAGCATTGGCACCAATCCAAACGTTTTTTTGTAGATGAATAGGTTTTAAATCTAAAATATTTCTTTGACTAGGATCGGTTAAATGGTTTACAGTAATTAATGATGCTCGGGGGCCAATCATGACATGATCTTCTAAAAAAATACCACCCAAATCAGTAAACATTACGCCGGTATTAATAATAATATTTTTACCAAAATGGATATTGCCTCCAAAGTCCGTATAAAAGGGCAATTTCAAGGAGACACTGTGATCAACTGTGTGGCCGGTAATTTTACATAAATATTTATGAATCTCTTGTTGAGATCTTGAACCGGTATTTAATTCTTGTACTAGTTGCATGTTACGGTCAATTGCAGGCCGGTAAGTTGCTTGATATTCAGGAGTGGTAAAATCTAATAGTGACATCGCAATATCCTTTTTTACAGGCTATTATAATTGTTTAAGGAACTATTGCAAGTTAATTATGAGACTACGAGAGCGCCAGCTTGTTAATTGACAATGATAATTTGAAGGAGAAAAGTTAATGGAGAGTATTTCCAATTCAGAATGGGAAGTCATGCGAGTGTTATGGACTTTAAAATCGGCATCAGCTAATGAAATCGTACTTAACTTGGAGCAAACTAAGTGGCAACCTAATACCATTAAAACCTTGATTACGCGCTTAACTAAAAAGCAGGTAGTGGGGGTTGATAAGTCGCATCGTCCGCAAATTTATTATCCGTTAGTTCAAGAAGAACAAATGATGAATCAAGCAGTTGTTGATTTGTTTCAGCATCTTTGCGCAATGAAGCAGGGAGCGGCATTAATTAATTTGGTGAAGCAAATTAATTTGAACCAAGCAGATCTTCAAACACTAAAACAATTATTGTCACAAAAAGAAAAGACCGCGCCACAGACAATTGCTTGTAATTGTTTAAAGGCTGCACATTGTAAATAGTAATTAACACAGAATTTAATTAGCAGAACGGCTGGTATATTTGACAATTAATTGTTTTTACGTTGATGTCATTGCCCAACTTGGAGATAGCCGGTTAAAGAAGCATTGAGTTGCTTGACGGAAATGTTTAGTAATTGACTGACCGTTTGTAAAATTTGAGGATGTGAGGTAATAATTAACAGTTCTGGTTGTTCAAGTTGTTGGTACAAGATACTATGACTAGGTAATTTGACCGCTTGATTAATTAAAAGTGCCCGATTGTCTGTATTTAACTGCATAAAAGCCAAGTAAAAGTGTGTTGCAATGGTGAGCTTAGCTTGTGGAAATACGGTTTGCCAGACATTTTTTTGTGTCGGCGCGACATTTTTTTGAATTAATAAATAATCATGTGGGTGTTGCACATTATGTGCAAATAGACTATTCTGATTCAAATATGTGGTTAAAAAGGATTGCGTACCAAAAATTAATTTAATGTTGGACATATTAATTCTCCTTATGAGGTGTAAATAATGAAGATCACAGTTTTAGGGTATTATGGCGGTTATCCATACCGTCAACAAGCAACGACTGGTTACTTATTACAAGACCAGGGCTATAACTTGCTGTTGGATTGCGGTAGTGGTGTTTTAAATTCATTACAAAATATTTTGGATCCGTTGCAGTTAGATGCGGTAGTTTTGACTCATTATCATCATGATCATATTGCTGATATTGGTGTTTTACAATATTATTGGCAATTACATGAAGGAACCAAAAAACAAGCTGTTTTGCCCATCTATGGTCATACTCAAGACCCATTGAATTTTGCTAGTTTAACGTTTGGTAATTTTACACAAGCGAAGGCTTATTCACCGTTACAATCGTTAAACTTGGGTCCCTTTACGCTTGATTTTAAACAAACTATTCATCCAGTGCCAACTTTTGCAACTCGTATTACTGATTCGCAAAATAAAGTGCTGACTTTTACTGCTGATACGGCCTATTTTGCTGATCTAGCTACTTTTGCTCAAAAATCTAATTTGTTGATTACCGATACTAATTTTGGAACAGCTAAGACAGGACAATTGTGGCACATGACTTCTACTCAATCAGGACAGCTGGCCCATGATGCTCAAGTAGATGCCTTATTAATTTCTCATTTACCACAAAATTATCCGTTAGATAAATTAGTTGCTGAGACGCAACAAGCCGCTGGTGAGATTCCGGTTGCTCGGGCCAATACTGGCTGGCGCAAGGTAATTGATTAGGGCTATTCCGACAAAGATTGCTGATTCGTTGTAGTTAAGCCCTCAGCTAAGCAGAAAGCTAGACATTAAATTTTGACTTACCTATAATTGAATTGTGATTAAAAATAATCGCTAAATTATTTAAAAAAGGAGAAATTCTATATGGTAACCTTATACACATCTCCAAGTTGCACTTCTTGTCGGAAAGCCAAAAAATGGTTTGAGGACAATAATATTCCTTATAAAGAGCGAAATATTTTTGCACAACCACTTTCAAAAGATGAAATTAAAAAAATTCTTCAATTAACTGAAGATGGTACCGAAGAAATCATCTCCAAGCGTTCTAAAGCTTATCAGGCTTTAAATGTTAACTTAAATGATTTAACGGTTGATCAATTAATCAGTTTAATTGAAAAAAATCCAGGCTTATTAAGACGTCCAATTATGATGGATGAGAAAAGTTTGCAAGTGGGCTACAATGAAGACGAAATTCGCCGCTTTTTGCCAAGAGCAATTCGGGTAATGGAATTACGAGAACTACAACGTGCGCAAGCATTTAATTAGTAAATTTTTCAGATTAACCTTTTACTTTCTGGTGATGCCTGTTAGAATAAATTAATAAGTGAGGTGGGTCAGCCATGGAAGTGGAACACGTTAATGAAAACATGATTCGAGTAACATTGGAAAGTCATGACTTAAAGGAACGTGGAGTAACGGTTCTAGATTTATTAGGTAATCGCAAGCAAATTGAGAGTTTCTTTTATAATATTTTAGAAGAAGTAGATACAACTCATACATTTGTTAAAGATCAGACCGTTACCTTTCAGGTTATTCCAAGTCATAAGGGCTTAGAGTTATTAATAACTAAAGTTCCTGATCAAAAACAAGAAGATACTGAAGAAGACCATGATCTTTTGCAAGCATTAGACGTTGTGGCTAATCCCACAGAAACAGATTCTTCCAATGATGATTTAGTTAATCTTGATGACCCAATAAAAACAATTATTTTTAGTTTTTCTGAGTTCGAAGATTTCGTGGAATTAAGTAAAGCTTTACGAGTTAATTCGGTTGTTAGTAACTTGTACCAACTTCAAGGTCAATATTATTTAGAATTAATTATCTATACTGATCAATTACGTAGCGTTAGTGTTGCTGATATTATTGCCTTGGCTAAAGAATATGGTCAATTGGCTAATGTGTCTGAGCCAATGTTGTCAGAGTATGGTCATTTAGTGATGGAACAATCTGCATTGGAATTAACACGTTATTATTTTGCATAAATAATTCTCTTAAAGATACTAGTTTTAATTTGATTAATTCAAATTAAAACTAGTATCTTTTTTGTAATTAAAATAAGGTGTTAATTATATGTTAGTAGCAAAGAATCAATCCGGAGAATTAATATATGCGTCCGAATATCAAGCACCACAAGCGGTATTTTGTCCGCAATGTCATCAACCAGTACAATTAGTTGTGCGCCAGCAGCAGCGACCTTATTTTCGACATGTGGTTTCACATGCGGGAAATAATGAAACGCCAATCCATCTGCAAGGTAAACAATGGTTAGCGCAATGGTTGCGTGAACAATTTACCGTTCAATTAGAATATGTTATAGATCCCAAGCAGCGCATTGATGTTTATGCTTATAACCATCAATTTCGGTTAGCAGTGGAATATCAATGTTCGCCCATTAGTTCGCAAGAATTAGCAACACGCCAACAGCAGTATTTACAAAAAGGTTTACATCCGTTGTGGATTTTTGGACCGCAACATTATCGGTTGAAAAATCAACTAACACACAGTCAAGGTTTATTGAGTTTTAATCAACAGTGGGGATATTACATTTTATATAAATTACCACGAGAAGATTTTTTGCGGTTGTGTTATCATTTTGCTTTGAATCCGAGTAGCAGACAATTATTTTGGCAAATGAAAAAGATTTATACCTGGACGCAACTGTTACAATTTCAAAGGCCATCTAGTCATTATCAAATTGCCACGATTGACTGGTCACAATGGTATCTAACACACTGTCGTTATCCTGACCAGCAGTTTATTCAATTTCAAAATTGGTGTTATCAACAACAGCAAAACTTGCTTGATTGGATCAAAAAAACACCGTCGCAGACGGTGTTTCCCATTTATAAATACTTAGGTTGTTATTTACCATTAGTTTATCATTTTAACATTCAAGCTCTTTCTGATTTTCCCCTAATTAATTCAGAAATTACTTTACTAAATGCAAAACAGGATTGGCAGCAATTTGTTGATCATTAAGCTCAGTATCAGAGATTAATGATTTTAAGACTGTCGTCAATTCAATCGGTGAACAATTCTTCAAACAAAAGGCTTGGGCTTCTTGATTTTGAGAATAATCATAAATTACCGTTGTCGGTGTTTCATTGATTCCTAATTCAGAAGCAATTTTTTGATCTTCAATGCATTGGCTCAAGGTTAATTCATTTTTAGTATCTTTAACCATCGTACGCCAATCTAAATTAACGCTTTGAGCAATTTCTTGCATTAACTGAATCGTAAACTTTTGCGATTGAAAGTTGATGGCATGTTGAAGATTAATTAAGAATTGGCGGCCTTTTTTGTTGCCTTGAAAAGTAGCTGCTTTATAATAAAGTGTTGCTTGATAAACATCATCGGTTAACTTATTGCGCAGATTAATGTCGTGTAAGTTATAGTTATTGTTTTTTAAATAATGATCCATTGATAAAAAATTGTTTAAAGCGACAAACTTAAAATGTGCATTGATGTGATGCTTTTTAGCAAAATCAATAATTAATTGTTCCGTTTTTAAACAACGTTGACCAATCGGATTAACAAAAACAAATACTTCCCACATATTGCTAATACCTCCTAAAACCCCATAATTAGAACATATATAAGTTAAGATACCAGATCTGAAATATTTTTCAAATAATAAGCCTTCAAAAGTTCAGTGAAGCGCGATTTTGAACAGCTTTGGATGTTTAAAAAGCGAACTTTAACATAAAAGCTGGAGTTTTAGGATGATAGAACCAGGGGACTTATTTAGTAGGAATTAAAATAATGTTCGGATTGCAGTCTTTCCAAATAAAAAATAAATTTAAACTAGAAATGACAAGCATTATGTTATAGTTAAACGGGCGAGGTGATTAAAATGAATGATCAAAATTGGGATACTTTTTTATTGCCATATGAACAAGCAGTTGACGAATTAAAAATCAAATTACGTAGTATGCGCAAAGAATTTATCAATTTAGGAGAACATTCGCCAATTGAATACGTAACGGGCCGGGTAAAAACTGTAGCCAGTATTAAAGAAAAAATGCAACGGCGGTTTATCACACCGGAATTATTGGAACAGGATATGCAGGACATTGCTGGTTTAAGAATTCAATGCCAATTTGTGGAAGATATTTATCAAGTAGTTGATATTTTGCATAATCGTACGGATTTGTCGGTGGTTGAGGAACGTGATTATGTAACTAACAGTAAGCCTAGTGGTTATCGTTCTTATCACGTGGTTTTACGGTATCCAGTCCAATTAGCCACCGGTGTGAAGGAAATTTTAGCAGAAATTCAAATTCGCACGTTGGCTATGAACTTTTGGTCAACGATTGAACATTCCTTAAATTACAAATATCAAGGAGATTTTCCAGAAGATATTAATTCGCGTTTAAAAAGGGCTGCGGAAGCATCTTTCATGTTGGATGAGGAAATGTCTAAAATCCGTGAAGAAATTCAGGATGCCCCTAAATATTTTGCTAATCAAAAGTTTAATAATTCGAAGCAATCAAAGGAGAAACAACCACATGAAGGTGTGGATTCAAAATAATTTTAAAGATTTATCGCGAAAATTGGCCCAGCAATTAAATGCTAAGTTATTAGCAGCTGGAGTAGTAATTACTCAAAAAGACCCAAACCTAGTCATTACAATTGGTGGCGATGGTACTTTTTTGAGTACTTTTCATAAATTCGCCCAGCAATTAGATCAAGTGCAATTTGTTGGCATTCATACGGGACACTTAGGTTTTTATACTGATTGGAAAGATTCTGAAGTAGATGAACTAGTGGAACAAATTTTACAAGGGCCCCAACAAGTGGTTACTTATCCATTGCTAAAAGTTAAGATACAGTATACGAATGGTTGCCGTCGACAATTTTTGGCGTTAAATGAATCGCAGTTGAAACGGGTTTCCCAAACAATGCGCGCTGACATTTTAATTGACGGTCAATTATTTGAACGTTTTCGCGGAGATGGCATCACGGTCTCTACTCCTACAGGCTCGACAGCTTATGCAAAGTCTATTGGTGGCGCCATTATTAATCCTAATTTAGAAGTGATGCAGTTTAATGAAGTAGCACCGATTAATAATCGTGTTTATCGTACCGTTAATTCACCCTTAATTTTGCCTAAAGGTCAAGTGATTACCGTGGTACCGCAGATGGCAACTGATTATGTTTTGACCGTAGATAATTTGGCTTATGATAAAAATTTAGTTGAAAAAACTCAATACCAAATTGCAGATGAAAAAATTCAAATTGCATCTTATCGTACCAAGAATTTTTGGCAACGAGTACGGAATGCATTTTTAACGGATGGTAGTTAATGAATTATCGGTGGCTCAAGACCAGTTCTAATGAACAAAATTTACGACAATTTTTACAGCAACAAGGCTTTTCTAAAACGCAACTCAAACAAATTCAATATCATCAAGGACATGTTTACGTTAACCACAAACGACGTTATTGGAGCTTTAAAGTCAAAGTGGGTGATGAAATTATTGTCACTTTACCAACTGAACAAGGCTCCGAGCAAATTCAACCCATTTCAGGGGCACTGGCAGTTTTATATGAAGATGATAACTATTTATTAGTTAATAAACCAGCCGGGATTGCTTCGTTACCTGCAAAAGGGTTAACGACTGTAACAATGGCTAATTTGGTGAAGGCTTATTTACAAAGAACGCACCAAGTCAATGATGTGATTCACTTGGTATCCCGATTAGATCGTGATACTTCAGGCGTTTTGACATTTGCTAAGAATGCTTATGCACATCACTTAATTGATCAACAATTTCGCACACAAAGTATTACCAAAGAGTATATAGCCCTAATAAAAGGACACTTATCTGCTAATCAAGGCAAAATTGATCTACCAATTGGTGTAGATCCTAAAAATCATAATTTACGTTGTGTCGACCAACAGGGAAAATGGGCTTTAACCAAATATCAAGTATTGCACCGTATGTCGGATTTCACGGAGGTTAAAGTGCAACTGATTACGGGGCGAACACATCAAATCCGCATTCATTTTGCGGCAATTGGGCATCCGCTACTAGGTGATCAAGCTTACGGGGGTGCTAGTCCTTTAATTAAAAGACAGGCACTACATTGCTCAAAGTTAAGTTTCTTTGATGCAATTGGGCAAAAACAGCTTGTTATTCAGGCTCCATTACCTTCAGATTTAACTCGTTTAGTCAGCAAATGTTAATTTTTATGTATGAAAAAAGGTTGCAGGTTAAAAACTGCAACCTTTTTAATATCAACAATATTATTTCAAAAAGCCAAAGTAACCAATAACGATGATTGCTAAGATGATTCGGTACCAGCCAAAGGCTTTAAAGTCGTTTCTTTGAATGTAGTTGAGTAAGAATTTAATTGATAGATAAGCTACAATAAATGAAACCAATGTGCCGACTAATAAGACACTAGTTTGCATGACAGTAAAAGTATTACCATGCAAAAAATATTTAACCAGTTTTAAACCACTAGCACCAACCATTGTCGGAATAGCTAAGAAAAATGAAAATTCTGTAGCTACAAAGCGGGAAGTGCCGATTAAAATGGCGCCTAAGATAGTTGCTCCGGAGCGTGAGGTTCCTGGAATTAATGATAAAACTTGAAAGACACCAATGGCTAAAGCAATCGAATAAGGTAACTTATCCAAGTTCGTTAACCGAGGCTGACGTTTTTTGTTCCAATTTTCAATGATAATAAATAAAATTCCATAGATTAATAAAGTGGCAGAAATAACTTGCCAGTTATTAAAATGTTCGTCCATATAATCATTTAATGGTAAGCCAATGATGACAGACGGCAAACAAGCTAGTAATACTTTCAACCATAAAACCCAAGTTGATTTTTTTTGCTGATTATCTTTGGTGGGTGAAAAAGGATTTAATTTATGGAAGTAAATTACGACCACGGCCAAGATGGCGCCTAATTGAATCACCACCATAAACATATTAATGAAGGCGGTAGATTCCTTTAATTTAACAAATTCATTAGCTAAATATAAATGCCCCGTGGAGCTAATAGGGAGGAATTCTGTAATTCCTTCAATAATGCCTAAAATAATGGCTTTAAAAATGTTTAACATCAGTTTCCTCGTTTCAGATTAGTGATTAGTAAAATTTGATGCAAGTACCTTCGGGAACTTGACAATCGTGATTGTTAAAAGTTAATTGACCGGAATCTAAATCACGATTAAAAATCGTAACGTCATTGGATTTTTGGTGCGGCACTAAAACAAACTGGCCCGTAGGATCTAAGCAAAAATCACGCGGAAAATCACCCTGTGTTTTGATGGTTTGTAAATGTTCCAGTTTCTTACCATCAGCACTAATCCGAAATGAAACTAGGGAATTGTGACCTCGATTGGAAGTATATAGGTATTGACCGTCAGCGCTGATGCGAATAGCAGCGGCAGTATTTTCACCTAAATATTCTTGCGGTAGTAAGTGATAGGAATCTAATAAATTAAATTGGCCGTGATCATAGTGTAAAACTAAAACCACAGAACTTAATTCACAAATACAATAAGCTAAATCAGGATGTTGCGGGTTAAAGACCAAATGTCTCGGCGCACTACCAGCAGGAGCAGTAAAGGTACTATTTAATGTAGCGTGTGCTTGATCATCAATTTGGTAAGTAGTAATTTGATCTGTACCATAATCGCAGACAACTAGTTGTTCATCAGGTGTGAGATGAGCCATGTGCGGATGAGCTGCTTCTTGTTCTGGTTTAACACTACTGCCTTCTAATTGAATGGTATCAGTAATGGTGAGAGTTTTGTCGGGATTAATTTTATGGATTGTCACAATTCCAGTATGAAAATTAGCGGAAAAAACTAATTGTTTTTGTTCAGCTACTTCCACATAAGCCGGTGAACTTCCATTTTGTAGGGCACTGCCCAGATAGTTAAAGTTATTATTGAGATCATACGCGGCAATCCCGCCCTGGTCGCCATCTTGAACAATGGAATATAAAATATTATTATTAGAAATTGTAAAGTAGGTTGGTCCTTGTAGTTTGACAGCTAAATGAGCTGCAGACAGGCTAGCTTTTTGTGTATCAAATTCTAATTGATAAATTCCTTGACTGGTTTGTTTTGTGTAACCACCGATTAATAATTTTTCTTGCATGAAGAAAACCTCCTTGAACAACATTTTATAACAACTTCCATTAAAATGCTGGTAGTATTATAGTAATTTATCATAAAAGTGAGTGTAAAAGATATGGAAATCAAAGCAAAAATAACTGAAATTGGTCCACAAGCACTTGATTCGAGTGATGATTTTTTGATATTATTCAATTCCAGTGCAACCTTGGATTTGCGCAAAGTTGCTCTGATTCAAGAGTTTGCCGCGGGACAGCAGCAATTGTTAAATTTACAAGTAGGACAAAAGATAATGATTGATCACCACAGTTTTACAATTCAAGCGGTTGGTCAACAGGTCAACGATCAATTGCGAGCCATTGGTCATACGATCTTGTATTTCCAAAAAGCTCCCAGTAATCCCCAGATTAACGGTGTTTATGTAACAGGTACAATGCCAAAGCTACAGGTTGGCTCTATCATTTGTTATGAACAGTAATGAGGTAAGTATGAAAAAAAAAACTTGGTTTACAAAATGGTTTTTAAATAATAAGTTTACAGTGGTTTTACTGAATGTACTCTTATTATTTTTGATCATTGCGGTTTTTGCTAAAATTAGTTATGTTTTTCGCCCATTGTGGCAAATTTTAGGAATTATTTGTCCACCTTTAATTGTGGCCATGATCTTGTATTATTTAATTAAGCCGTTGACCAATTTTTTGCAACGGCGGTTGCATTTGAATCGAATTGTAGCTATTGCAGTCGTTTTTTTAGTGATTTTATGTATCTTAGTCTGGGCAATTTTGACATTGATCCCAATTTTACAGAGTCAGGCAACATCTTTAATCAAAAACTTGCCGGCCTACTGGCATTTAATTCAACATACGATTAATGCAATTAGCCATGAGCCGCATTTACAAAATTTGCATCTGCAAGATAATTTATCTTGGAGTAAATTTTCGGATACTTTTATGAACAGTTTGGGCGGGACTTTTGATACGGCTTGGAATAATTTTACTTCGGCTTTAGGAGTTATTTCCAATGTGATCATGATCTTTTTAACGGCACCGTTTGTCCTCTTCTTTTTACTGAAGGATGATCAAAAAATTAAACCAGCAATTTTAAAGTTTATCCCTAATCGCTTAAAAGCAGCGACAGCACAGACTTTAAGCGAAATCAATGCGGCACTTAGTTCTTATATTCGTGGACAATTAACGGTCGCTTTCTGGGTCGCAGTGATGTTTAGTGTTGGCTATTTAATAGTGGGCATGCCTTATGGTATTCTGTTAGGGATTTTTGCGGGAATTTGCAATCTGATTCCTTATGTCGGCTCGGCAATTGGCTTATTGCCCGCGGTGATTCTGGCTTTATTATCCGGACACCGAATGATTTTTAGTGTAATTATTATTTTTGCTATTGAACAAACTATTGAAACGCGCGTGGTTTCACCGCTAGTTGTGGGCAATAAAATGAATATGCATCCAGTAACGACGATCTTTGTATTATTGGTTTCAGGCGGAATGTTTGGTTTATTAGGAGTTATTGGAGGCATTCCAATGTATGCTATTTTAAAAATTCTATTCACTAAAACATTTAATTGGTTTGAAACTAATTCTAATTGGTACCAAGATGAAAATTTATTAGAAACACAACAGCCAAAAGATTCCCATTAATGCAAGAACAAATAATGCAAGAACAAACTTGTGCTTATAACTAAGCACAGCTATGTAAAAAAGGTTCATGAATTTAACTAATTTGGATAAAATTTTCCAAATTAGTTTTTTTATTGAGGCTAATTCGAAAATTTAGCCTTAAAAAAGCTAAATTTTAATTAAAATTTTAAACTAAACTAAAAAAACTGATTGGTTAGTATGAGTTAAATGTTTTTTACAGATTTGTTAGGAATTTATTATTTATAATAAGAAATTGATAAAATATTAGCTGAAAGTTATACTTAGCGTGATGTTTTTGTAGATGAATCATTGGGAGGTTTCTTTATCACAAAATGCGCTGATCGACGTCATATCAAGTTTTTGATTTTAATGATAGTTATGGTTGAAAGTGTCTTTTACACAACCACGTTACGAGCGGAGACGCTTAAAGGTATTGCATTAGAGCAGTTAATTCAAAATCAGGGTTTACCAGTTGGCTTAAGTCGTAGTAATCAAGTCACAGGTGATTGGAGTCAGAATTTACTGCGTAGTGATTACAGTGATTTATTGCAAATGCAAACGAACTTCACAACTGACTTAACTAATAAATTAAGTTATAAAACACAACATCAAACACCAATTTCAGATGCCACGACTGTGAGTGTTAGTACTTGGGCAGAATTTTGTGAACAGGTTCAAAACCCACAAGTAGCTACCATTATTTTAACTAACAATTTAACAGCTACTTCTTCGCCGAGCATTACGACTGATAAAACCATTAATTTTAACAATTATCAAATCAATACTGCCAAGCAAACCATCTCATTAACTCAGGGGACGACCACGGTGCAAGATGCTAATGTGGTTTCTGATCATACTAGTGCTGCTACTTATTATTGTTTTACTGCCACTCAAGGAAACCTGGTGGTCCAAGATACTAATCTGACAACTAATGCTGCACCGGCGGATATGGATAATACTAATACGAACAGTACCATTATTAATGGCGGCTTTTACACAGCTGAAAAAGCCCAAGCGCCAGTTCAACTAACTTTTGATCATGCTAATGTGTCACAACAAGTGAGTGCCGATCTGGTTCAAACTAGTATTGGTAATACTAACGATTATGCGATTGTGATGAATAGTTCTAGTGGTAGTCAATTAACTATCAATGATAGTAAGTTACAAATTCAAGCTAATAATTATATCATGTTCCCGAATATGAATAGTAATTTAAGTGTTGATAAAACAGTTAATATCAAGAACTCGACCATTGCCGCTGTTCAAGCAAGTGATTTATATACTAAAAATTATAATTTATTCTTAAATAGTGCCAATGATAATACCACGCAACGCAATTATTTTGGTCTAAATCTGAATATTAATGATCATTCTAAAATTAATGTTCTTTATAACAATGCAGGAAATTTGGATCAATCTGGAGTCATTCGAATCTATGGAGCTAATTCACTCTTTACATTAGCCAGTGGTTCCAATTTAACGATTAAAAATATTAATGGTTCTGCGATCAGTATCTCAGGCAATAATAGTCAGTTTAAAGTTACTGGTGCTGCCAATGATCAAACGACGACATTGAATGCTACCCGCGGCGAAGGCGGTGGTGGTGATTCGACCAATCCGGCGGTGCGTTTTATTTGGACTGGCGGCATGTTCTTTGATATTCAGGGCAATGCGAAAGTCAATGTTAATCAAAATTATCAAAATGTGAATAGTAAAGGGGACAATCCGCCCGGTATTCGGATGTACGGAATGGGCAATAAAATTTCTGTTTCCCAAGGAGCCGAGTTTAATCTGCATAATAATAATGCGGTAGGAACGCCTAGTGCAGGTGAATCTGGTGGACAAGGTATTTTGTATCGCGATGCTCGAGCTGATGGCACCGTTGATCCGTATAATTCTTTTGTTTTAAAAGATCCTAATTCGCAAGTTTTGGTTGCTGCTCAAAGTGGTGCTGCCATTATGACGAATTCGACACCGTTAAAAATTGATGCAGGGGATACTGCTAACGATAAGATTTCCTTCGTAGCGCGCGGTAATTATCCGAAGGGAGGAATTTTTTCTGCTCCTAGTGGGCAAAAATTAACATTTAATATGCCGTATCCGCGCTACTTTGATTTTCAAAATCAAGCTCCAAGTGGTAGTAATAGTTACTTGTTTGATGGTTCTAAGAACAGTACTTTTCAACATAATGCTTTACCTTTACAAGTTTGGGACAGTAATAGTGACATCAATGGCAATCCTTCGGGAAATTGGCAACACGTTGGTGCTAGTTATCAATCGACATCTGGTTTGTTTGCCAAATTATTTGAAGTTGTAGTTCCGACTTCTGACAGCGATGCGACAGAAGCCGCTGATTTTAAACAATATTTAGAAACTCCATTGGCTAAAAGTGGTGCTAAGGGATTAAATAAAATTACGCGGATGACAGCTAACGTCACGCCCGCTAAAGTGAGTTGGTTACAAGATGCGAATAATCAGTTTATTGATCCAGCCAATACTGATAAATATATTTGGCTCAAAGCGCAAGTTCCCGCCGAGAACGATGCCTTAAGACCGGGCTTAGATAATGAAGTGCAAGCAGAATTACAGGTTACTTTACCTGATGGTACCGTCAAAATTTTACGGGGAACTTCTGCGCTACAAGACACTTATTATGATCAAACAACAATTAAGGGCGTGATGAAAATTGCTGCGCCTGATTTACAACTGCTGCCGACGGGAACGAAAATTAAGATTTTACGAGTTTGGCGAAATGGTACTTATGACAACGGACATTATAGTTCAAGTGCCATTGTGTCCGAACCACAAAAAGATTTTGATGATAGTGAAAAAACTGTCGTTGATAAAACACCACCACTACCAGCCAAAGTTTTATCCGCCAAGTCGACCTTAACGAACAATCAAACCGCCACTAATCTGACGAAAATTGTGCCATCAACGACTGAATTGACGGGAACAGCGGCTGCTAATGCAATCGTGTCGTGGCGAATTTTAAACGCTGATGGTAGTCTTAAATATTCGTCGACGCCTTCAGAGAATACGCAAGTTGATAGCGCGGGTCAGTGGCGTTTAGAGCGATTGCACGGTTTGAATTCAGGTGATCAACTGCAAGTTCTGTTAACTGATGCAGCCAATAATACTAATCCGCAGACGACACTGACTTATCACGATACCGTCTTGCCCGGAGCAACGACCTTAGCGGTGAAGGGAGAATTGACGCTGCAAGTGCCTACCAAATTAGATTTTGGTCAGCAGCGTGCTAATGATCATCATAATATTCCTATTACTGCATTAGATGGTAATTTAGCGGTAACCGATACGGATCATCAAGCAGCAAATTGGGCAGTTAACGTTAAGCTGGACAATCAAGTTGGGGATGATTTGGGGACGGCTAATTTGCCCCTATACTATGGTGAAGGCCTAGCTAGTGCACAAATTACAACGACGCCATTAGCAATTTTCCAAAATGATCAGCCACCAATTGTCGATAATATTTTAGATATTTCTCATTCATGGACGATTGATCCGCAAACGATGGAAAATATTCCTCAAGGGCCATATTTAAAAAATGTTAGTGCTGCCACAACGATGCCCACCAAAAATCATACAGGATGTTTAGCTTGGTCTTTGACCAACAGCGTTAATTAAGGTTACTGCTCTGTTCAGGCTAATTATTCATTCATAATACTGGAAAGTTATGGCCACGTTAAAGTATATTTTTTGAAAACAAGTTGAATTCTATCGGAATTTAGTTAGTTAAGTACTCATTTTGACTTGTCAGTCTATTAAATAAGTTGTATATTATTAAGCGTGGACTTAACTTAAACTCTTTTATCAGACCTGGTTTGATAAAAGAGCTTAATCAGAAGTAATTTAACGTATCTTCTTGCTGCATTTGCCGAGGGGATGCGTTTTTTTGTAGAAAACTGATATAAAGGAAGCTTTGATACATGACTAATCATATTGCACTTTTTGAACCGTTAATGCCAGCTAATACTGGTAACATTGCCCGAACTTGTGCGGGGACTGATACTGTCTTGCATTTGATTCGACCATTAGGATTTAGTTTAGATGATAAGCATATGAAGCGTGCCGGTTTGGATTATTGGGATAAGGTTAAATTGGTGATGCATGATGATTTAACCGACTTTTTAGCTAGTATACCTGATCAACGTTATTTGTATTTGATTAGCAAGTTTTCCGATCGAGTTTACAGTGATGTTGATTATTCCAATACGGATGTGGATCATTATTTTTTGTTTGGTAAAGAAACTACTGGTTTGCCGGAAAAATTTATGCGCGATAATCCTGAAAAGTGCCTGCGAATACCAATGACTCAAAACATTCGGGCTTTAAATTTGTCAAATAGTTGTGCTTTGGTAATTTATGAAGCAGTTCGACAACAGCATTTTGCTGGGTTAGAATTAACACATCGTTATGAACATGATAAGTTACATTAGGAGATGTGAGTATGAAAGTTAACACAGGACCCGTTGTTGTGCAATCGTTTCATTATGATTTAGTTGATCCCCAATCTGAGCCACAAACGGACATTCAAGTTCAAGTTCAAGATTATCCGGTAGCCGATGGTGAAGAATTATCAGGGAAAATGGTGCAAATTTTAACACCGTTTAATGTTCATCCAGCTCAAGCGGAATTTGCCGTTTCTGGATTAATTGGACAAGTTTTTCAATTGCCTGATTTTACAGGTGAGCTATCAGAAATAACACCGGAAATGGTTGCACAATTATCACAACCGATGATTGAACAAATTCAAACCATTACTTATCAAGTGACGGCTTTGACTTTAGAACATGGTTATCATTTGGACTTTCAGGCGGATTTTGGTTCAGGAGAAATTCAGGATAATTAATTAAGTTGATAATAAGTTGATAAGACTGAGGCATGTTTAACTTTAAAAGTGGTAAAACTTTTAAAGTTAAGCGTGATAATCGGTCTTTTTTTGTGGTTTTTGAGAGTTATTTTAACAATATTGATTTGAAAAAAGTAAAAAAGATTTTAAATAAAATAATTAACAGAAATAAGCAGTTTTAGTGATTGTTAATATAAAAATTATAGTATAATTTAGGTATTAATTTAGTGTTAACTCTACAATAGTTAGAGGTAAAAATCGCTCAGCAGTCGACAATACCGGTATCGACACAAAATTATTAACTGTAATTAAATGCTTGAATTTAGCAAGACAGCGACTTTAGACTTTTAGAAATTATTACTTGGATCAATCATTAAAAATTTCTTTTGGTCTCATTCTTAATAAGGGAGGTAGGAATTTGAATCCAACAATTAATCTACTTCGTTTAGACTTAATTATTAAAAAACATTGGCAAATGTTGATTAATTGTGTCATTGTCGGATTGGGCGTGGCGGCTATTTTAACGTTTGTAATTTTAAAACCGCAGTACCAAGCGCAAACACAAGTGGTGGCAACTTTACCTCATCAGTCACAGCAAACAGATAATGATGTCAATAATAATTTGCAATTAGTTAATACGTACAAGGAGTTTGTGACGGGGGATGTGGTACTTGAACAAACGGTAACTCACCTTGATCAATTAGGCGTACATCGCAGTAGTGCGCAGGTGAAAAAAGAAGTTAAGATTAAACAAGCACCTAATTCACTGATGTTCAGCATTGTAGTAACAGATAAAGATCGTTTTGCAGCAACGGAAACAGCTAATTTATTAGCACAGATGTTTCAAAAAAATGTTCAACGATACTTAAATGTAGATAAGATTGCAATTATTTCACAAGCTAAATTACCCCAGAAGCCGACTTTTCCTCCTAAAATGTTATTTCTAGGCTTAGGCAGCTTCCTGGGATTATTGTTAGGGCTCTTTTTAAGTATTCTTTTGGAATTAACCGATCAAACGGTGAAAGACGAACAATTTATCAAACAAGAATTAGCATTACCAATTATGGGGCGGGTTGCGAAAATTTCCAAAAAGCAATTACGATTGTCTGAAAATCAAGAATCTTTACTCAAAAATAGTTAAGTTATTTCACAATAGGAGAGTGAATTGATGTTTAAGAAGTACAGATCACATACTCATGATCGAGAGCAATTAAATGGAGTGAGTTTGATTAGCTTTTTTAAACCGCAATCGCCAATCACGGAACAATTTCGTACGATTCGAACTAATTTACAATTTGTTGCGACTAAAGATCACCCTTTATATTCCATGATGTTAACTTCTCCAAGTTTAGGTGAAGGTAAGTCCACAGTGGCTGCTAATTTAGCAGTGGTCTTTGCGCAAGCAGCACAACGCGTTTTATTAGTGGACGCGGATATGCGCCGTTCAACGGTACATCGGACTTTTAACATCAATAATCAAAGCGGACTCAGCAATTTGTTAGTTGATCAAGTTAGCCTAACTGACTGTATTCAAGAAACTAAAATTCCCAACTTATCATTAATTACTAGTGGTTTTCGGCCACCTAATCCAGCAGAATTGCTTAATTCCAATAATTTGCAGCATCTCGTGCAGCAAATGGAAACTAAGTTTGATTTGGTAATTTTTGATGCTCCACCTGTTTTGGCGGTAACAGATGCACAAATCTTGTCGCGGCAAGTTACAGGCTCGTTGTTAGTGGTTCGTCCGGGAATGACTACTAAAAAATCATTGATGCAAGCGCAAGAAACCTTGAATTTAGTACACTCCACAATCTTTGGCGTAATTTGTAATGACTATGCTATGCAAGCACAATCTGGGTATTACTACGGTTAAAATCTACAATAGCTTCACAATTGTTAAATTGATTGGAAGGTAAAATAATGGGTAAACAAGTCAAACATTGGTTGAAAAGTTTTATTGTCATAGTGATTAGTTTAGTGGTTGTTGGTAGTGTCACTTACGCCGCACAATTATATTATGATGTTTATTCTGCTAGTAAAAATATTTATCATCCTAAAGCTGCGCACAATTTACGACATACGACTCAGTCAACCATCAAACAACAGCGACCAATTT
This sequence comes from Bombilactobacillus sp. ESL1187, assembly GCF_058107155.1. Taxonomy (NCBI): domain Bacteria; kingdom Bacillati; phylum Bacillota; class Bacilli; order Lactobacillales; family Lactobacillaceae; genus Bombilactobacillus; species Bombilactobacillus sp. ESL1187. The sequence goes on along the minus strand of NZ_JBYLTZ010000001.1, from coordinate 247,040 downwards.
CTATTTTGCTATTGGGAATTAATAATTCGCGCAAGGTGAGCCACAGTTCTCTGCCTTCGCTAACTGTAGCAACTTTGAATCCGCAAACTAAAACCGTGACCTTGACTAGTTTAAGTGAAAAAATTGCTGTTTCTTCGCAAAAGCAAAAAGTTTTGTTAGGACAAGCCTACAATCAAAAAGATATTAACTTGGTCATTAATTTAGTTCAAAATTACCTAAAAATTCCAGTAGATTATTACTTTGCTTTAAATTTACCGGGCTTAGGTCGCTTGGTAGATAACGTTGGGGGCATTCAAATGAATTACTTATCCTTAACGGGGCAATCGGCTCCACAAAAAACGCCTTTTGATGGTCAAAAAGTAATCCGTTATGTGGCCGTTGGTGCCACTGTACGTCAACAACGTCAAGATCAAGTTGTTCAAGCTTTGATTCGGAAAATTTATCAGCCCCAAACTTTAACTAGTTATTCAGACCTGCTCAATAGTTTGGAAGATAATGTCCAAACTAATTTGACATTTGCCGACTTTCAACATTTGACACTGCATTATCGTGGTGTTACGCAACACGTCAAAAAGTATCAATTACTGCCTACTAGTTCTAAGACGGTCAAATTACAGGTGCAACAAGCATTAAAACAACAATTAAAATAGTATAACCTGATGAAAGGGGAATAAGAAAATAGTGGAGGAACGTAAAGTTAAGCCACAATTTAAACTGACGACAAAAACATGGAATACTTCTGACAAAGGATTAAATATTAAATTTTATCTAATTAGTAAACGATTATGCGATATTATATTTGCAATTATTGGTCTACTAGTCCTGGTAATAGCGGCGCTAATTATCAAATTAATTTATGTAATGCATGGTGACTACCAGTCCATTTTTTATCGGCAACAGCGTGTGGGTAAAAATGGCCAATTATTTACGATTTATAAATTAAGAACAATGGTTGTTGGTGCCGATGTATTATTGAAAAATGATCCGCAATTAAATCAATTGTATGTTGCTAATGACTATAAAATTCCGATTGAGCAAGATCCACGCGTGACTAAAGTGGGAATTTTCTTGCGTAAGTGGTCGTTAGATGAACTACCACAATTTTGGAATATTTTAAAAGGTGAAATGAGTTTGATTGGTCCGCGACCGTTAGTTCCATCAGAATTGCGGAATTATCGGACGCCCCAAAGAATTAAACAATTACTGTCGATGCGCCCTGGGGTTGTAGGATATTGGCAGGCTTGTGGCCGCAGTAATATTCCTTATCCCAGACGCTGTTCCTTGGAGTTATATTACGTTAAAAATGCCTCTTTTAGCTTTGATTTTTGGATTTTTTGGAAAAGTATTATCAGTGTCATTAAACACGTAGGAGCTTATTAAGTTGAAACGACGATTAGTTTATATTGTGGAATCTTTTGGTGGCGGGGTGTTAACTTTTTTACGGGAGTTAACGCAAGGGTTAATTGGAGATTTTGAAATTATCATTTTGTATGGTCGCCGCGCGCAAACACCCGAGAATGTGGCTGATCTGTTTTCAAGTCAGATCAAATTAATTGAAATTAAAGACTTTCAACGCAGTTTAAATTTGATAGCCGATAGTCGCGCATATTGTCACTTGTATCAACTACTTAAAACTTTACAGCCCGATATTGTACATTTGAATTCTTCTAAGGCGGGCTTTTTAGGTCGCTTGTTACCATTTAATGCACAAACCAAAATTTTTTACACACCACATGGTTATAGTTTTTTAAACGCACCGCAGTCAAAGCCCCAATTAAATTTATATTTTTGGGCTGAAAAATTATTAGGATACCGCAAACGTGTGCAAACAGTCACGGTGAGTTTCAGTGAGTACCAGCAAGCTCAAAAAGTTACTAAAAATGTACAATGTATCAATAATGGTATTGACGTCCAAGCAATTGATCCAATTCAGCCAACTGATTTGCCATATCAGCATGCGATTGTAACGGTAGGGCGCATTAGTGAACAAAAAAATCCGAAGTTTTTTAATCAGTTGGCGCAAAAGTTTCCGCAACAACAGTTTTTGTGGTTGGGTGATGGACCCTTGAAGTCACAATTAACGGCGCCAAATATTCAAGTTTTAGGTTGGTTAGCGCACGAGCAAGTATTGGCTATTCTCAAACAAACGTCAATTTTCATTTTATTGTCTAAATGGGAAGGATTATCATTGGCATTATTAGAAGCGATGTATTGCCAGAATAGCTGCATAGTCAGTAACATTGCTAGTAATCAAGCAGTGATTCAGGATCAGCAAACAGGCTTGGTGGTTGCCGATTTACCGCAAGCTGTGGCGGCATTAAACGAGTTATTAAAGCAACCTGATTTATATAGTAGAGCTGCCCAAAAAAGCGTGCTGCAGAATTATGATGTACGACGGATGGTTAAAAAATATTACCAATTATATAATTCATGAGGAAACTATTGTGAAAAAGATTCTACATTTTGTGCGTACAAATATTTTTAGTGGCTTGGAAAGTACGGTTTTAAATATTTGCACCTTAGTTCCTGGCTATCAGCAAGCTTATGTTTCACCATCAGGAGTAATTGATGACTATTTAAGTGCAGCTCATGTTCAACATATTATTGTTCAGCAATTAACTCCTAGGATTGTCCGGCAAGTGATTGAACAATATCAGCCAGATATTGTCCAAGGTCATGATGTGGTCGCCAGTTTGTGTTTAGCAGCCAATGCTCATTATTGTCATCAAAGCCAAATTCAAATTATTTCCCAATTGCATAGTAATGATCCCCAAATGACACATTTGACGTGGCGGTCATTATTATATGCAGTGAGTAGTTTGAGTTACGACCGAGTGATTGGAGTGTCAAAAGCTGTTTTAGATGAATTTTTATTCAAGAAACTGATTACTGATAAATTTACAGCTATTGAAAATGTGATTAATCCACAAAGCATTAAGCAACAATTACAGTCTGCTCAAACACTGAAGAAGCAGTGGGATTGCTTATTTATTGGACGATTAGTGGCGGCTAAGCAACCTTTGAAATTTGTCGCTATTATGGCAGAACTAGTTAAAAGAAAGCCTGATTTGCAAGCAGCAATGTTAGGCTCAGGGCCTTTAATGACGCAATTACAAAAAATGATTAGGCAAGAAGGATTGCAAAATAATATTACTTTATTGGGCTTTCAAAAAGATCAGTATGTATATCTTAATGCTACTAAGTTATTAGTCATCACTTCTGATTATGAAGGTTTTGGTTTAGTGGCGTTGGAAAGTTTGTTACTGGCCAAACCAGTGATTGCTCCACCGGTTGGGGGGCTTGTTGAAATTGTTGATTCCACTTGCGGAGCTTTAGTGCAGACGAAGGCAGAATTTGTAACGGCTATTATGCAGCTCTTACAATCACCGACTTTGTACCATTCTAAAGCTGTAGCAGCCCAGCAAAAAGCTCAGCAAATTAACCGTTTGGATCGGTTTCAACAGCAGTTTAGTCAGATTTATCAATAAAATTTTGCTGCAGTCAGCAGCTAGGTAATGTGAGTGTAATGGAAACTGTAAGTAACTCAAAGGAGATTATAATTAGTGCAATGGGAATTGAGGTCTAAAATTTGGCTGAATATGTACGGTATTTACTTATTTGGTTATATTGTATTAATGACGAGTAATTTAGGGCTAACCACGACACTGCAATTTCCTTTTTTGATTGTTTCCATGCTGGGGTTTGGTCCCTTTTTACTTTGGCGCACTTATTCTTTAACTGAATTTTTAGTTTTGGTGGGGAGCATGATCATGGCGATCATGGTTTCCGTGACGTCACATACAACCGTCTTTATTGTGTTAATTGTCTTTATTTTTAGTGCACAAAATGTGCCCGTTAGAGCTTTTGTTAAAAAAGATTGGTTAATGCGGCTTGTGGCGGTCAGTTTAGTTATACTTTTGTCAATTATGCACCTCATTCCCAATCTCTTATTGAATCGTAATGGTAGTGGCTTACGTTCTTCGTTAGGATTTGATCATCCGAATACGACGGGACAAATGTTGCTGGCTTTGATGGGTGATTTAGCGTTTCTTTACGGGCGCAAGCATCCTTACCTGGTTAATTTCACCATTCTTGCAGTTTTTATATGGAATATGGTTATGGTTGATTCACGCTCCACCGAATTAGGATTAGTGGTGTTATTGCTGTTTAATTTGTATTTTAATTGGCAGCAATCGGCCGGTCTATCTAAAACATGGATCTTAATGTGGATGGTGTTACCTTGGGTTTTTACTGGGATTTCAGTTGGTTTGATTACTAACTTTTCGGGCAGTAATTTTTATTGGCGTTTGAATGAATTATTATCCAATCGTTTAGCTTACATGAATAACGTTTGGAATTATTATCCGGTGACTATTTGGGGACAATTTATCCCCACTGGAAGTGGTTTTTATCAAGATTTAAACCGCAACGTCATCGATAATTCTTATTTTTCCATTTTAATGCGGACGGGTCTGATTTCCATTATTATTTTTCTAGGCTATCTCAGCGCTGTCATCAAACGCTTAATTCAACGACATAATTTTCAACTATTTGCCTTAGTCGTCGTTGTTTGTCTCGTTAGTTTAATGGAATCGCGTTTAAATTATTTTCAGTACAATATTGGTTTATTAATTTGGTTTATGAACGATTCGGCCCAAAAGGAGAGTAAATGATGTCCGAGGCAAATATTGATGCTGTAATTACTTGGGTTAATGACAATGATCCTAAGTGGTTAGCTAAAAAAAATCATTATCAACCCCAAGCAGATCAGTTTTTAAATGGAGCAGCACGGTACCGAGATTTTGATACCTTAAAGTATGTCTTGCGTTCTTTAGCTGATTTTGCGCCATGGATTCACAAAATTTTTTTAATAACGGATCAACAAGTGCCACAGTGGCTAGTTGAGCATCATGCAAAGTTACAAGTCGTTGATCATCGCGACTTTATTCCAACGGAATTTCTTCCGACTTTTAATTCCAATGTGATTGAAATGAATCTATACCAAATAGCTGAATTGTCTGAAAATTTTATTTTATTTAATGACGATACGTTGTTAACCCGACCAGTGCAACCTACAGATTTTTTTGTGCATGATTTACCTAAAGATACCGCCGCTTTATCCCCCATTTGCCCAGAGATTGATGGAATTGAAAGCTCGATGGCTAATGATGTCAAGTTGATTAACTCGCAATTTACCCAAAAAGCAGTGGTAAAAAACTATTGGTCAAAATTTTTTAATTGGCGTAACGGCCCCTATAATTTACGGACTTTGTTTTTGTTGCCTTATACCAAGTTTAGTGGTTTTATGGACTTTCATATTCCACTATCACTCAAAAAAAGTGTGTTACAAGCTTTGGCAGAACAATTTCCTCAACAATTTTTACAGACTAACAAACACCGCTTGCGCTCAAATGGTGATCTGACCATTTGGTTGGTTCGTTACTGGCAGCTGTGCACGGGACAATTTCAACCGCGCAGCTATCGTTTTGGTAAATATTTACCATTAACTGACTTGCCTGCTATTCAAACAGCTTTAACTGATCGGCATTGTAAAACTATTTGTGTGAATGATGTTCCAATGACAACGACACAATTACTGGATGTGCAGAATAATTTGGCGGGAATTTTGGAGCAAAGATTACCCCATAAATCATCGTTTGAAAAAAATTAAAACAATGGGAGATTTTAGTAGTGCAGTTAATTAAGAACTATTTATATAACGCAGTTTACCAAATTTTTGTATTACTAATTCCGTTAGTCACGATGCCATATATTGCCCGCGTTTTGGGAGCAAAAAATTCTGGTATTGTGGCCTTTACGGCTTCCAATACGCAATATTTTGTATTACTGGCTTCGTTAGGAATATCAGTTTACGGCAACCGAGAGGTGGCTTATCATCGCCAAGATCGACGCACATTATCACAAATTTTTTGGGAATTATTTAGTTTACGACTTATTATGATGTTTGTAACCCTGGGGTTATTTGCGCTCTTATTAATAGGACAGAAGCAATATGTCATGGCTTACATGGCACAATCTGTTTTAATTATTGCCACGGCATTTGATATTTCGTGGTTTTTTATGGGCTTAGAAAATTTTAAAGTGACGGTGATGCGTAACTTTGTGGTCAAACTCATTTCCTTGGTTTTAATTTTTATTTTGGTTAAGTCGAAAGCAGATACAGTCATCTATATTCTTATTACTTCTGTAGCCCAATTGTTAGGTAATTTATCTATGTTTACTTATCTCAAAAACTATGTGATTTGGCCGCAATGGCCATTGCATTTTTCTAAGCATTTCCGTCAAGCCTTACTGTTTTTTATACCCCAAATTTCAGTATCCTTATATACTTCGTTTAACAAAACTATTCTGGGTTGGTTAGTTTCAGTTACTGCTGCAGGGATGTTTGACTACGCTGATCGAATTGTCCGCTTAGCATTAGCGGTGGTCACGGCGGTAGGAACCGTCATGTTACCACGAATGGCGCAAATGTTTGCTCAAGGCAATTTGACTAAAGTCAAACGTTATCTATGTTTGTTATTTAACGGAATTAGTTATTTGGCTGTACCAATTATGTTTGGTTTGGCTGCCATTGCACCCAAATTTATTCCGTTTTTTCTAGGTCACCATTATCAAGTTGTGAGTGTATTAACGATGCTAGAAGCAGTGGTGATTGTCATTATTGCCTGGGAAAATGTGTTGGGTAATCAATATTTAATTCCCACTAATCAAACAGCAACTTATACGAAAGCAATTTTAGTAGGAGCGCTGGTGAGTTTATTGTTGAATCCACCATTAGCCAAATTTTTTGGACAAATAGGTGCCACCTTTGCCATGGTAATAGTGGAAAGTAGTATCTTACTTTATGAATTATTTGCGCTCAGAAAAGTAGTTTCTTGGAAAGAATTGTTTGGAGATTGCTGGAAAGCCTTTTTAGCTGGTAGTATCATGTTCTTAGTGGTTTATCAACTGAACTTGTGGTTAAGCTTTAACATTGTTACGCTATTATTAGAAGTGGTTTTAGGCGTAGTAATCTATTTTAGTTTGTTGTGGATTCTACATCCGCAAGTTAAAACAGTTGTGTTAAATTTACTCAAGCAACATTAATTTTGATAAAGATTGGTAAAAAAAGGTAAGCGGGCTGGTACTTGGTCGGCTTTTTTAATACTATATTATAAGACACTAAAAATAGTGGTGAAGACAAACCGGTAGTAAGTAACGATAGATCATTTAAATTCTAGAGACTGGTTAAAAAACATTATTTTAATGGCTGTGCTTGTTCAACGATTAGTCAAGTAATGTTAATGGGAGAAGAAAATGGTTCGTAAAAAAGCGGTACAAACTAGTAAGAAGAAGCGTAAAAAACATGCACAAGTAAAAGAAGCGGATTATGTTATCAATTTGGTGGGCTTAGCACTAGTATTGCTTTCAATTTTGGCGGATTTTAAATTAGGTCTAGTTGGGCGCTTTTGTGCTAATTTATACCGCATTTTAGTTGGTAACGGATTTCAAGTGTTAGCGGTTGTAGTAACTATTGTTGGACTTAGTATGTTTGTTTTGGGGCGGATACCGCGCTTAGCTGGTAAACAATTATGGGGAATCATCTTTGTTACTAGCAGTTTGTTAATGTTAATGCATGCGGCTTTGTTTAAGCAATTACAATTAAGTCATGATTTAGTTCATATCACGTGGCGCATGTTAGCGGGAGATATAGCTATTAATCAAGTGGCTTCAAATGTTGGTGGTGGAATGCTGGGTGCTTGGTTACTGACACTGTTCCAAGAATTATTTTCGATGCCCGGAACTTACTTATTATGTGGTTTATTAATAATCTGTGGGATACTAATGATTTTGAATGTGCAGATTAAACAAGTAGTAATGGTGTTTCAAAAAATGATTAGTGGTTGTCAATGGTTAGGTAATTATTTAAAAACAGCTTATCAAGAACAGCCAGTTCATGAGCCACATTTAACGAATCGAAAATTAAAACCGCAACGTTCTGCAACTGAAAGTTCAGATCACAATCAGCCAGCTGTTCCTAAAACTGAGCCAGCAACTCAAGGGGATGATGATTTTAAAATTGAAACGCCCCCAACTTTAAAACCGGTAACCCCTAATTTACAACCAGTCACTAGTAGCGTATCCAATGAAGATTATCAATTGCCAGATCTTTCGTTGCTCAAACAAGTTCCGCCAGCAGATCAATCGCAGGAGTATGCATTAATTGATCAAAATCGGAAAAAATTAAAAGAAACCTTAGCTAGTTTTGGAGTTGAAGTGGAAGTTAAAAAAGCTACGCTGGGGCCCACAGTTACGAAGTACGAAATTCAGCCGGCAGTTGGTGTTAAAGTCAGTCGTATTGTTAATTTAGCGGACGATTTAGCTCTGGCCTTGGCCGCCAAAGACTTGCGTATTGAAGCCCCTATTCCTGGCAAGCCTTATATTGGCATTGAGGTCCCGAACCAAACGCCTTCTATGGTTTCCTTTCGCGAAATTATTGAAAATCAACCAGAGCATGCGCAACAGGTTTTGGCTGTTCCCTTGGGCAAAGATGTCTATGGACAAATTGCAATGTGTGATTTGGCGCAATTACCGCATTTACTAATTGCGGGTTCCACCGGTAGTGGTAAATCAGTGGCGATTAATACGATTATTACGGGTCTATTAATGCAAGCTAGTCCGCAGGTAGTGAAAATGATTCTAATTGATCCCAAAATGGTTGAGTTAAGTATGTATAATGGCATTCCGCATTTATTAATCCCGGTAGTGACCGATGCTAAAAAAGCTAATAGTGCTCTTCAAAAAGCGGTCCAAGAAATGGAACGCCGGTACCAATTATTTGAACAAACCGGTTATCGCAAGATTGAGGAGTATAATCAAGCTGTTGAACAAAATAATCAAGATAAAACTAAACCCGTCAAGGAAAAATTACCTTATATTATTATTGTAGTTGATGAATTGTCCGATTTGATGATGGTTGCTGGCCGTGATGTAGAAAATTCAATTGTGCGGCTAGCCCAAAAAGCGCGCGCAGCTGGAATGCACCTGATTTTAGCAACACAAAGACCATCAGTTGATGTGATTACCGGTTTAATTAAGGCCAACATTCCTTCCCGAATGGCGTTTGCTGTTTCTAGCAATATTGATTCACGCACAATTTTAGATTCACCTGGCGCGGAAAAATTGCTAGGACGGGGAGATATGTTATTTGAACCCATTGGGCAAAATAAGCCTAGCCGAATTCAAGGAGCATACATTTCGACAGAAGAAGTGGAACGCGTCGTTGATTTTGTTAAGCAGCAGCAGGCCGCAGCATATGATGAACAGCTATTACCAAGTGACCAAGCAGAAGCGACTAATAGTCAGCAAGTTGATGATGAGTATTGGCAAGAAGCGGTCGAATTAGTTGCTCGGGAACAAAAAGCGAGTGTATCAATGTTACAACGGCGGTTTCAAATTGGTTATAATCGCGCCGCCCGCTTAGTTGATGCGATGGAAGAACGTGGAATTGTGGGACCCGCCCAAGGATCTAAGTCACGTAAAGTATTGATTGATCGCCCAGAAATTGAGGATATTAGAAAAGATGAATGAACCTAAAATTATACAATTACGCCCGGGGGTGGAGTTGTGGTGGTTACCGACTGATAAATTTCAAGTGTTTCGTTGGGAATTTAATTTTGTTACGCCGCAAAAAAAAGCACAAACTACTCAACGTAAATTGTTGGTCAACTTATTACAACGCTCTAGTAAACGATATACGACACAAGCACAGTTGGCCCGGCAGTTATCTTTATTATATGGGGCAGAGATTACAGGAAAAACGAGTATTTTACGAAATTTAAATATATTATCGTTAGCTGTGACAGCCCCAGCAGCTTTTCAAACAACTAGTTTAATACAACCAGGATTGAAATTATTGTCAGAATTAATTGCGGCTCCTAATTTGCAAGCGAACCACCAACTTTTTATGGAATCCGCGTTTCAGCTTGAGCAAACTAATTTAGCTAATTTTTATCAATCACTGCAAGATGATTATGCGTTGAAAGCTAGCTTAGGGTTAAAGCAAATATTAGCCAGTGCCGATTATCAAGTGCCAGCATTTGGGTCTTCGACACAGTTACACCAATTGACCAATGAGCAAGTTAGTCAACAATATCATGACTTAATGAAACAAGATCGATTAATTATGACGTTGGTGGGTGATCCGCACGATCAGGCAACTACTACCTTTTTACAGCAACTGGATTTTTTAACGGCCCGCGCACAATCAATTAACTTGAAGGCGCAGCAGTTATTAACTTTACCAAAACATCCTGTCTGTATCCAACAACATGAACCCATTCAGCAGAGTCAATTAGTGATGGCTTACCATAGTTCTACAAAGCACGCAGCGGCTGTTTGGCAAGTCTTCAATATGATGTTGGGTGGTGATGACCAATCGTTATTGTTCATTAATGTCCGGGAGCAAAAGGGCTTAGCTTACTCAATTTATAGTACAGTGAATGCTTTTGAAGGATTGGTAACAATTCAAGCGGGCGTTTCAGCCGCGCAAATTGCAACTGCTCAAGAGCTAATTCAACAACAAATCACGCAATTGGCCGAACAAGATCATGAGCAGTTGTTACAGCATGCAAAATTAGCGTTAGTTAATCAACGACTGATTGATTCTGATAATATTGCTCACCAAAGTGAGCGGTTACTGTTAAAGGCGCTTAACTCCCACTTTATTTGGCCTGATAGTGACTATGCTCACCAAATTCAAGCGGTGCAATTAGCTGAGGTTCAAGCTTTAGCGGCACAATTACAGTTAAGTGCCCAATATCAATTAATAGGTGATAATAAATGAGTTCTTTAGAAATTACTACAATTCATAATTCCGCCAATTTACCAATTAAAGCAATCATTAAACCTGATTTTCATCAAACTTATGCTTTAGCCATGGTTGATTTTGGTTCCTTAGATTCGACGATAACTAATCAATCAAATATTATCCCGGGTTCGGCTCATTTTCTTGAACATAAGTTATTTGCCAAACCTAATTTTGATAGTGCCGAAGCTTTTGCTAAATTTGGTGCTAATTCCAATGCTTTTACGAGTTATACCAAAACAGCTTATTTATTTCAAACTGTAGGACAAGTAGCCAATAATCTGGGAGTATTGCTAGATTTGATCAGTCGACCGTATTTTACGGCAGCGAATGTTTTAAAAGAACAAAAGATTATTGCCCAGGAAATTCAGATGTATGCCGATAACCCGGATTGGGTCTTGGAACAAGCTACTTTAAATAACTTGTTTCCCCATGATCCCATTACACAAGATATTGCGGGTACTTTAAGCTCAATTCAAGAAATCACCGCCGCTAATTTATTAGCGATTTACCAACAATATTATGTGCCTAGTAATTTTCAGATTTATTTAGCTGGTGCTATTGATCAACAAAAGTTAGAATTTCAGTTGGACGAAATTATTGCTCATAATCAGGCTATCCAACAGTTTGCGCACCGAACTAAGCAACCTATTTTGCGGTATCGGCCAGTGGACTATCCTGTCAAAAGTGCACAAGAGATTGTCTTTAAAGCGCAGCGGCCGCATATGATGATTGGTTTACGAATTATGATCCAAGCTAGTTTATCCGAGATGATTGTTTTACAAAATCAATTGGAATTGTTATTCGAATTGATTTTAGGCGAAACCTCCTCATTCAGACAATCTTTATTAGAACAGCACTTGATTGATGATAGCTTTGGTTATAGTGTCATTGTAGAACGGCAATATGCCTTTATTTTGATTAGTGCAGAAACTGACCAGCCCCATCATTTAGGAGAAGTTTTACGCACGTATTTACTCAAGCAGAAGTTTATGGCAGAATTAACAGCGGCAGCTTTAGAGATGGTTAAAGCTGATAGTATTGGGAGCTATTTGTTTGCGAGTGACTATATGGAAAATTTGGCTACAGAATCAGCAGAGTTGGCTTTTTATGATTTGAGTTATGAACAAATGCCATCATTAATTAATCAGGTTTCTTTGGAAAAGTTGCAAACTTTAGCGACCACAATTTTTCAAGCAGATAATATGACCATTACTTATTTACAGCCGGAGATGAATTAAATGAAGTGGGCGTTAATTTTAGGAGCAAGTGGAGGAATGGGCCAAGCTATTGCTGCTGATTTAGCACAAGCAGGCTGGTCATTGTATCTTCAAGGTAACGAACATATTGCGCAATTACAACAGGATCAACAACAATTACAGCAGCAATATCCCCAACAAGATTTTTTGGTTTTAAAATCCGATTTCAAGAAGCTTGAAAATACTGCCCAAATAGTTGATAATATCTTTAGTTTAGATGCCCTGATTGCGGCACAAGGAATTACTAATTATCAGTTATTTGATCAGTTGAGTTTGACACAAATGCAGGAAATTTTGCGTGTTAATGTGGTTTTTCCATTGCACTTGATCCAACAATTGCAAGATAAGTTGGCGGTCAGTCATTGTGGCAGAATTGTTTTATTAGGTTCAGTATATGGCGCTCAAGGTAGTGCAATGGAAGTGATGTATAGTACCACTAAAGGTGCTTTGACCGCTTTTGCGAAAGCTTATGCAAAAGAAGTGGCTAGTTTAGGCATCACAGTCAATGTTTTGGCTCCTGGGGCAGTGGATACTACTATGAATCAAATGCTAACTCCACCGGCTAAACAGCAACTAGTGGAACAGATTCCGCTAGGAAGAATGGCGACTCCACAAGATTTAAGTTATTGGATTAGAACGATTTTGGATCCTAAAGCCCAATACTTGACAGGTCAAACTTTGTACGTAACTGGTGGTTGGTTAAATTAATTAGTTATTTAAATTTCAATATAATGGTGGTTGAGCAATGAGTGAATTAGGCGATAAATTACGTGATGCACGGCTGGAAAAGGGTTATACAATTGATGATCTACAAAAAATAACTAAAATTCAAAAACGTTATTTAACGGCAATTGAAGAAGGACGATTAGATCAATTACCCGGTGATTTTTATGTGCGTGCTTTTGTCAAACAGTATGCGGATAGTGTTGGGTTAGATAGCCAAGCTTTAATTGAGGACTATCAGTCGGAAATTCCTAAAGTACAACCAGAAGAGACACCCGTCCAGTCACCAACGGTTAAAAAAGAAGCTTTGGCTCCTAATTTAAAACGGCATTGGCCACAGATTGTAATTTTAGCAGTAGTGCTAATTATTGTGATTTTAATTTGTTTAGTGGCAGCGAAAGTTCACAAGCAAAATGCTAATCCAATTCCAACTTCGCATCAAAAAGTGGAACAAACAACGACTAAAAAGCCGAAGAAGCATATTAAAAAGCCAGTAGCTAAGCAGTCAACTAAAAAAACAACTGCCAACAATAAAAATCTAGTTTTAAAGGCAGATGCTGATGTGGCTGATCATTTTACCATTCAAAATTGGTCACAACAACCGCAGCACGAAGTTAAATTACAAGCTACTTCTGCCCAGGCGTGGATTGCGGTACGGGCTAATGGACAAACTGTTTGGCAAGGAGCTTTACAGCCTAATTCTGAGCAAACGGTTCAATTGAGTAGTAATTTAAAACAATTTCAAGTACAAACTGGTAATGCTGCGGTAACTAAAGTTTTGATTAATAATCAAAACTTGCCAGTTCCAGATAATCAAACTGGTACGGTTCATACCTATACAATGCAAATTAAGGAGTAATCTGAATGAATTTACCCAATAAATTAACTTTATTACGGATTATTTTAATTCCCATCTTTATGATTTTTATGTCGATTGATTTTCATTTAGGACAGGTGAGTTTTTTAGCAACGACCATTACGTGGCAATCATTAATCGCTACAATTATCTTTATAGTAGCTTCTATTACAGATTTTATTGATGGTAAAATTGCGCGTGGACGTCATTTGGTGACCAATTTTGGTAAATATATGGATCCATTAGCTGATAAAATGTTGGTTTTAACAGCGTTCGTGTATTTGGCAGCTCGGCACCAAGCCCCGGCTTGGATTGTGGCAATTATTGCTTGTCGCGAGTTACTGATTACGACATTAAGATTATTGATTGTGGAACAGGGTGGTTCCGTCATGGCAGCACAGATGCCCGGTAAAATTAAAACTGCAACCCAAATGTTGGCAATTGTTTTCTTAATGTTAAAAGATCCGATTTTTGCTTATTGGAATATTCCGTTTGGTTTAATTATGTTATATATTTGTTTAATCTTTACCGTTTATTCGGCATATGATTATTTATGGCAGAATCGTCAGTTTTATTCTGATTTTAAATAATTGAAACGTCCTGTTAGTTAATAGGACGTTTTTTGCTTTTTTAAGTTATTTAGTAAGATAATTTTGTAATTAATAAAAGGGTGATTGGATGTCAGAAGAAATAAAACAATTTTGGATGTGTCAAGGGAATCCGCCCCAATTTAATTGGGCTGATTATCAATCCTTAATAGCACAAGTGGTACGTGGATTGCAGCACAATAAGCAAACCATTACGGCAGCAGAAAGTTTAAGCGCGGGTTTATTTCAAGCAACCTTAGCGACCGTACCTGGTGCTTCGCAAGTTTTTGCGGGTGGTTTTGTGACTTACTCGCTAGCCATGAAAGCTCAATTATTAGCTATTGATGCAGATTTATTAGAACATTATGGAGTGGTGAGTGCTTGGACGGCCGAACAAATGGCGCAAAATAGTGCTCGGATTATTGGTAGTGATTGGGGGGTCGGCTTAACAGGTGTGGCTGGACCAGGTTTATTGGAGCAACAACAACCAGGGACCGTTTATCTAGGAGTTAAGTCACCCAAAGATGTGCAAGTTCGGCGGTTTGCGTTTCAAGGAACCAGACAAGTCATTCGCCAAAAAAGTGTAATTGCTGCTTTTATTATGATTTTAAATCAGTTATAATCTTGATTGAGAGAACAAACGTTTGGTATGGAGGTATTAAAGTGGCTAAAGATAATAAAGAAGATGAAGCTGGTCGCGAGGAAGCGCTGAATAAAGCTCTAAAGAAAATTGAAAAAGATTTTGGTAAAGGAGCTATTATGCGTTTGGGAGAAAGTCCTAAAACTAAAGTTTCTTCTATTTCAAGTGGTTCTTTGGCTTTGGATAATGCGTTGGGCATTGGTGGTTATCCGCGCGGCAGAATTGTGGAAATATATGGTCCAGAAAGTTCTGGTAAAACAACTGTGGCCTTACATGCTGTGGCAGAAGTGCAAAAAAACGGGGGAACCGCAGCTTATATTGATGCTGAAAATGCGATGGATCCAGATTATGCCAAGGCTTTGGGAGTTGATATTGACAATTTGTTATTGTCACAGCCAGATACTGGAGAACAAGGACTGGAAATTGCTGATGCTTTAATTAAAAGTGGTGCGATTGATATCTTGGTCATTGATTCAGTAGCTGCCTTGGTTCCTAAGGCAGAAATTGATGGCGAAATGGGCGACTCACATGTCGGTTTGCAGGCGCGGATGATGTCGCAAGCTTTACGGAAGCTGTCTGGTAATATTAATAAAACCAAAACGATTGCTTTATTCATTAATCAAATTCGTGAAAAAGTGGGCGTTATGTTTGGTAATCCGGAAACTACTCCCGGTGGTCGTGCTTTAAAGTTTTACGCGACAGTGCGCTTAGAGGTTCGCCGTTCTGAACAGATCAAAGAGGGCTCTGACGTTATTGGTAATAAAGTTAAAATTAAAGTGGTTAAAAATAAGGTAGCACCGCCCTTTAAATTAGCACTAGTAGATATTATGTATGGCCACGGAATTTCACAAACAGGTGAGATTTTAGATATGGCTGCTGATCAAGAAATTATTAACAAGAGTGGTTCTTGGTACTCTTATCAAAATGAACGTATCGGTCAAGGCCGCGAAAATGCGAAAGCATATCTAGATGATCATCCAGAGATGAAAGCCGATATTAAACAGCAGGTTCGTGATGCTTATCAAATGGATGATATTAAACAATCTAGTACTGAAGATCAATCAGTAGAAAAAACTGCTGCCGATTCTAAAAACAATAAAACTGATCTTAATTTAACAGATCAATAATTTTGGTTAAAATTTGCTGTTTGGAAAGATTTGCCTATTATTGAAACTTTTTAACGTTAAAGTTCTGATTCAAATAAACATTCGTTGACAGTTTGCCCAATAAACAATAATATTAATATGTACCGAGTTTTAAAGCAGTAATTTAATTAAGTGCTTTATCTAGGTGCCAATAAAATAGAAAAAGAAACTGAAACGAATGTGCTTATTTGAATGTTTTAAGTTTAATAGTCAGGTTTAAATTTTTTAGTTACTTTCTAAAAAATTAACTTGCTTGATGGTAAGCCGTTTTATTTCAGTCTCTGAAGTCATTAGTGTGGCTGGAGGGATTTAAATGGCAGTTTTAATCGCCCTAATAGTCGCGCTGGGGTTATTAGTTATTGGTACTGTAGTTGGTTTTTTGATTAGAAAAAATGTCTACGAAAAAAGTTTAGAGCAGGCAGGACAGTCGGCAGCACAAATTATTGTGGATGCTAAAAAAGCTGCTGCATCTGCCAAAAAAGAGGCATTGATCGAAGCACGTGAGGAAAGTCACAAGTATCGTCAGGAACAAGAAGATGATCTGCGTGATCGCCGTAAGGAATTACAACGGCAAGAAAATCGAATGTTGCAGCGAGAAGAAACTTTAGATCGCAAAGATAACTCGCTGGATCAACGTGAACATTCTTTAGAGAAACGTGAACAAAAGATTGATACTACAGAACAACAATTAGAACAACAGACAAAGCAAATTTCTTCTACCTTAACTCAGCAACAAAATAAATTAGAAGAAGTTGCGGCCATGACACATGAACAGGCCCGTAACTATCTTTTAAAACAAATTGATGAACATTTAGTTCAAGAAAAAGCCCGTTTGATTCGTAATAGTGAAGAAGCAGCCAAGCAAGATGCTGATAAGTGTGCTAAACAAATTATTGTTGATGCTATTCAGCAAAGTGCAGCGGATACTGTTTCTGAATCCACAGTTACAACTGTTTCTTTACCCAATGAAGAAATGAAGGGTCGAATCATTGGGCGTGAAGGTCGCAATATTCGTACTTTAGAATCTTTAACAGGAATTGATGTAATTATTGATGACACACCACAGGCGGTGGCTTTGAGTGGCTTTGATCCCATTCGGCGTGAAATTGCGCGGTTGTCATTGGAAAAATTAATTTCCGACGGACGAATTCATCCAGCTCGTATTGAAGAGATGGTTGATAAGTCACGTAAAGAAATGGATACACGTATTCGTGAATTAGGTGAGCAGACTGTTTACGATTTGGGAATTCATAGTGTTAATCCCGATTTAATTAAGATTATCGGACGATTGAATTTCCGGACTAGTTATGGTCAAAATGTCTTGAGTCATTCAATTGAAGTTGCAAAATTAGCAGGAACTATGGCTGCTGAATTAGGTGAAGATGAGACTTTGGCGCGGCGTGCAGGATTGCTACATGATATTGGCAAAGCATTAGATCATGAAATTGAAGGATCACATGTTGAAATTGGTGTCGATATTACAAGTAAGTACAAAGAACCCAAAGTGGTAGTTAATACGATTGCTTCGCATCATGGTGATGTTGAACCACAATCGATGATTGCAGTATTGGTGGCTGCGGCAGATGCAATTTCTGCTGCTCGTCCTGGAGCTCGTTCTGAATCAATGGAAAATTATATTCATCGATTGGAAAAGCTGGAAAATATTGCTAATAGTTATGATGGCGTTGATCATAGTTATGCAATTCAAGCAGGACGTGAGATTCGGATTATGGTAAAGCCAGAACAAATTTCCGATAATCAAGCAACAATTTTGTCGCGGAAAATTCGCAATCAAATTGAAAAAGAATTAGAATATCCGGGTCATATCAAAGTAACAGTGATTCGTGAAACTAGAAAAATTGCTTATGCTAAATAAGGCATAAGCTTTTTTTAAGTAAAAAATTAATAAAAGTTGTATTCAAGTAGAGCAAATATTATAATTTCCTTTGTATGTGAAAGGAGTCGCTACCAACGATGTTAAGTGTGATTGTAAAATTGGTTTTAACAATGATTATTGCAGCAGTAATAACTCCTTTTGTTCGTAAATTGGCCCTGGTATTGGGAGCTGTTGATAATCCTAATGCGCGGCGAGTTAATAAAAAGCCAATGCCCACACTGGGCGGTTTAGCTATTTTTTTAGCGTTTAATTTTTCGACTTTTGTCTTATTACGTGCCCAATTTCCCACACATGAATTGTTTAGTGTTTTTTTAGCAGAATGTATTATTTTATTGACGGGTTTAATTGACGATATTCGAGAATTAAAGCCGATGCAAAAAATGTTTGGAATTTTAATTGCAGCATTAGTAGTTTATTTCTTGGCCGGAATTAAAATGACTTATGTTGTCTTGCCTTTTGTAGGTTCTTTTCAATTAGGTTGGCTCGGTTTGCCAGTGACAGTGTTTTGGATTTTGGCAATTACGAATGCGGTTAACTTAATTGATGGATTGGATGGGTTGGCCACTGGCGTTTCGATCATTGCACTGTTTACCATGGGTGTAATTGGTTACTTTTTTTCATCTGTGGGTAATACTTATGTGACGATCTGGATTTTTGCGATGGTGGCTTCCTTAGTGGGCTTTTTGCCACATAATTTTCATCCGGCAAAAATTTTTTTGGGAGATACTGGTGCACTGTTTGTGGGCTTTATGATTGCTGTCTTTTCTTTAAAAGGATTAAAGAACGTCACTTTTATTTCTTTAGTCATTCCGATTGTGATTTTAGGAGTGCCAATTAGTGATACGGTCTATGCCATGTTAAGACGGTTTTTGAATAACAAGCCCATTTCTCAGGCGGACAGACATCACTTACACCATCGTTTGATGCAATTGGGTTTGAGCCATCGCCAAACAGTGTTAGTCATTTATGGTTTATCATTAGTCTTTTCTTTTATTGCCTTACTATATCCGGTTTCCTCTTTTTGGGGTAGTATTTTACTAACTATTGCTGTGTTAATCGGTTTGGAGCTCTTTGTGGAATCAATTGGTTTAGTTGGAGAGAATCGCCAACCTCTGTTACATGCAATTCAAAAATTAGTTAAACGTTTGGAAAAAGATGATCTGAAAAAAGATGATGAAGTTACTTTAAATAAGGAATCTCATGAAAAGTAGTAGGTCCCATTTGCACGGGGATTTGTGCGTGTAGTTGGTTATTAAGATCGGTGAGAAAATTCGGAGTCTGTTGTTGATCAAGTAGTAATGTTAGTTGGACTTGAGCGTCATAATTGGTATTAACTAGATTAACAGGTTGCTGTTTGAGCCAGTAATTGATCAGGTCTAGCTGTTTATAAGTTAAGGTAACAAGCAGCTGTTGTTGCAACACAATTTGCACACGTCCTGCTTGATTAATAGCATCTGCAACACTTTGACGATAAGCGCGAATCAAACCACCGCTACCGAGTTTAATTCCGCCAAAAAAACGGGTGACTACGGCTAGTGTATTTTGAACTTGCATAGCTTGTAAAGTTTCTAACATAGGTATTCCAGCAGTGCCTCGGGGCTCACCATCGTCACTGGCGTGTTGCTGTAAATTATCAATAATATAAGCACTACAATGATGACTAGCTTTGCTAGTCTTTTTTTTGATGTCTGTTAAAAAATTTTGCGCTTCATTAACGCTTTGCACGCGTTTCAGTGAAGTAATGAACCGAGATTTTTTAATAACTAGTTCATTCGTAAAGTCCTGTGCGATTGTAATTTTTGGCAAAAAAATTCTCCTTTTTATCGTAATTAATTTAAGGTGATTAATTGATGGATGTAAAACAATTATCTGGACGACTATTAGTTCTAGATTCACCGACAACTTATACTAAAGCTATTCCTGCACTATATAAACTTGATGGAAATCAATTTTGTTGTCGTCGGTGCCAGATGGTTAATGACTGGCGAGTTTATAGTTTGCCAGGTGATAATTTTTATTGTCCAGCCTGTCTAAGCTTAGGACGTTTAACTAATCATAATTATCTAATTGCGATTGCTGAGCAGAATCAATTTCCAGCAATTCAGCAACCGTTGACGTGGACTGGGCAATTAACAGCTGCTCAAACAATCATTTCGCACAAACTTTGTCAAATAGAACGAGCCAAACAGGATCATTTGGTGTGGGCAGTAACTGGTAGTGGTAAAACTGAAATGTTATTTAAAGTTTTACAGCAAGCGGTTATTCAGAAAGAACGGATTGCTTGGGTTGCTCCGCGAGTGGATGTTTGTAATGAAATCTATCCACGATTGCAAGCAGCTTTTCAACCAGTTAGTTTGGCACTATTACATGGACAAGGTGCTAGCCAATATTATTATTCACAAATCTTAGTTTGTACAGTCCATCAGCTATTAAAATTTTACCAAGCGTTTGATTTGATAGTTCTGGATGAATGTGATTCGTATCCATATGTTAATAATTTAATGTTGCATAATGCCGTTAAAAACGCTTTGAAGCCAAAGCATTCACTAATTTCTTTGTCTGCCACGCCTAGTTTAGAATATTTACAATTGATCAAGAAGCAAAAATTATCCTATAGCTTACTAAGCCGCCGATTTCATGGACATGATTTACCAGAACCTAAATATTGTTGGGTCAATCATATTTCGATGCGGCAACTTCATTGGCGCCTAAAACGGCAAATTCGTGAACTTTTGGACAAACAACAACGCTTTTTATTGTTTGTGGATAGTATTCGGCAAGCTGAACAATTATCACAGTTGTTACAGCAAACCTATCCTGACTTACAACAAACTTATGTGCACGCCAAAGATGCAATGCGACAAATCAAAGTGCAAAAGTTTCGCGCTGGTCAGTGGCAAGCACTGGTGACAACCACCGTTTTGGAACGAGGAGTAACGTTTGATAATATTGATGTCTTAGTTTGGCAGGCCGATTCCAAGCGCTTTACCCAACAAGCATTGGTTCAGATTGCTGGGAGAGCCGGGCGCAGTAGTAGTCATCCGGATAATCAAGTTTGGTTTTTTGGAACACATTATACAACTAATATTGCCCAGGCAATTCACCAAATTCGGCGGTTGAATTGTGCTTAAGCAATGTTTATTATGCCAAGAAGCGATTGTTTTTGAGCTGACACCGATGCAAGTTTTAGGAATTCAGCTAATTGATCCACCCGCGATTTGTCAGCGTTGTTTACAAGAATTTGCGCCAATTACGTCACCACATTGTCCGCAATGTTATAAAATGGGTTCCAGTAAACTGTGTTCAGATTGTCAATTATGGCAAAAACAAGGTTATCTAAATGTGCGCCATCGTGCTTTGTTTAAATATAATAATGCCATGCATGATTATTTTAAACGATATAAGCGCTATGGCGATTATGCTTTAAGGGCTTGCTTTCAAAGCCTAATCCACCAAAAATTACGGTCTTTTCAAGGCACAGTAGTTTATATTCCTAGTTCAACGGAGCATTTGCAGCAACGACATTTTGATCCAGTTGTCGGTCTTTTCAAGGAAGTAGTCGATTTAACACCAGCATTGATTAAGTTACCCACCCAGCAAGCACAAGCGCAAAAAAATCGCCGAGAAAGATTGCAAACGACTCAGTTTTTGCAATTTAATCATCAATATGATTCTATCTTATCAGTCAAACAAATCTTAGTGGTGGATGATATTTATACAACAGGGCGCACCATTTTGCACGCCTATGATTGTTTACGACAAGCGGGTTATCAGGGAGAAATTTCTTCGTTTTCTTTGGCCAGATGATTGGCTTTTTATTAATAAAATCATTATAATGTAAGTAGACCAATAGAAGTCTAATTGGCAAATGAAAAGGGGTGCTCTTCATGTTGACAATTAATGTTCGTGGAGAAAATATCGAAGTAACAGAGGCAATTAGAAGCTATATTGAGAAACGTTTAAATAATTTAAATAAGTATTTTAAAGATACTGATCATCCGATTGCTCATGTTAATTTAAAAGTTTATAGTAATAAAAATGCTAAGGTCGAAGTTACTATCCCATTGCCTTATTTGATTTTACGAGCCGAAAAAACGGATAAGGATATGTATAAAAGTATTGATGATGTTTTTGAAAAATTGGAACGACAAATTAGAAAATATAAAACTAGAATCAATCGGAAGTCGCGCGAAAAGGGGATTAAAGATTTTGATTTAACTGGTCCGAGCGATGAATCAGCTAATGATTCACAGGATTTGCCGATTGTCCGGACAAAGCGCGTTGCTTTAAAGCCGATGGATGCTCAAGAAGCAGTTTTGCAAATGGATATGTTAGGACATAACTTTTTTGTTTTTGAAGATGCTCAAACTAATGGAACAAGTATTGTCTATAAGCGAAATGATGGACGCTATGGTTTAATTGAAACTGATGAATGAGTTTGATTGAATTTTAATAATCGTTTTGATTGGTGGTCGGAATCTGAACTTCCGAGCACCTTTTTCGTTAATTAAGTTAGAGTTTAATTATTGCTACTAAAATGATAAGATATTATAGATGTACCAGATTGAAAGTACAGGAGAGATTTAATAAATGACGAATCCAATTAAAAAATGGGTAGAAAGTGACAAACGTGAAGTTAAGCGTATGGGCAAGATCGCGGATAAGGTAGAAGCCTACGCTGATGAATACGCGAAACTTTCGGATGAAGATTTACAGGCTAAAACTCCGGCTTTTCAAGAGCGATTAACCAAAGGTGAAACTTTAGATGATCTGTTGCCAGAAGCTTTTGCTACTGCACGAGAAGCTGCTAAACGCGTTTTAGGATTGTATCCATTTCGTGTACAAATTATTGGTGGTATTACCTTACATGAAGGTAATATTGCTGAAATGAAAACTGGTGAAGGAAAGACTTTAACCGCGACATTACCGGTTTACCTCAATGCTTTGACTGGTAAGGGTGTGCACGTTGTGACGGTTAACGAATATTTATCACAACGTGATGCTACAGAAATGGGGCAATTATATAATTGGCTGGGACTGAGCGTTGGTTTAAACTTAAATTCTAAAAGTGCAGAAGAAAAACGGGCTGCTTATAACTGTGATATTACGTACTCGACGAATAGTGAATTAGGTTTTGACTATTTGCGGGATAATATGGTTGTTTATAAAGAGCAAATGGTGCAACGGCCGTTAAATTACGCCATTGTCGATGAAGTGGACTCCATTTTAATTGATGAAGCGAGAACTCCATTGATTATTTCTGGACAAGCTGAGCAATCGACAGCACTTTATCTGCGAGCTGATCGGTTTGTCAAATCTTTGAATGAAGCTGATTATAAGATTGACTGGCCGACTAAGACCATTGGTTTAACTGAAAGTGGTATTAAAAAAGGTGAACAAACTTTTGCGTTAAAAAATCTTTATGATATTGATAACACTTTATTGAATCACCATATTGATCAAGCTTTACGAGCTAATTATATTATGGAATTAGATAAAGATTATGTGGTTAGTGATAAAAAGGTTATGATTGTTGATTCCTTTACTGGTCGGGTAATGGAAGGACGTCGGTTCTCAGATGGTTTGCACCAGGCTATTGAAGCCAAGGAAGGTGTCCCCATTCAAGATGAAACCAAGACCATGGCCAATATCACTTACCAAAACTTCTTTAGAATGTACGACAAGTTGTCGGGTATGACCGGAACAGCGAAAACTGAAGAAGAAGAATTTCGGGAAATTTATAACATGGAAGTTATTACAATTCCGACCAATAAACCAATTGCCCGGATTGATTATCCCGATGTGTTGTATCCAACACTCAAGAATAAATTCAAAGCGGTTATTGAAGATATTATTGAGCGCCATAAAAAAGGGCAGCCATTATTAGTCGGGACAGTTGCGGTGGAAACGTCTGAATATTTATCGCAGCAATTAAATAAGGCTCACATTCCTCATGCTGTTTTGAATGCGAAGAATCATGCTAAAGAAGCTGATATTATTTCACGTGCTGGTCAAAAAGGCGCTGTGACAATTGCAACGAACATGGCTGGTCGGGGAACTGATATTAAATTGGGACCTGGTGTCCGTGAAGTAGGCGGTTTATGTGTGATTGGTACCGAGCGGCATGAATCGCGGCGGATTGATAACCAGTTACGGGGCCGGTCCGGACGACAAGGTGATCCCGGTGAGACGATCTTCTATATGTCTTTAGAAGATGACTTAATGAAGCGTTTTGGTTCAGAGCGTATCAAGAACTTCTTGCAGTCGATGAAAATTGATGATGATGATGCTATTATTCAAAGTCGCATGATTACTCGTCAGGTTGAATCTGCACAAAAGCGGGTTGAAGGTAATAACTACGATACGCGGAAAAATACCTTGCAATACGATGATGTGATGCGGGAACAACGTGAAGTTATTTATAAGCAACGCATGCAAGTAATTACTGAAGAAAATAGTTTACAAGATGTTTTGGTACCAATGATGCAACGTACCATTGCCAGTGCGATTGATTCACGCACGTACGGGGATGCCAAAGATTGGGATTTAGATGGTATTTACGACTTTGCGATTAACGTTTTAGTTAGTCCAAAACAATTACAACGTTCCGATTTGGATGGCAAAACGGTGGATCAATTAAAAGAGTTGTTTAAACAATTTGTTCAAGAAAATTATGAACAAAAACAACAGCAGCTCCAAGATCCGCAACAAATGTTAGAATTTCAAAAAGTAGTTATTTTGCGGGTTGTTGATGAACACTGGACTAATCATATTGATGAAATGGATCAGTTACGGCAATCAATTGGTTTACGTGGCTATGGTCAGATGAACCCGTTAGTTGAATATCAAGAAGAAGGTTTTCGGATGTTCGAAAGCATGGTTGCTGATATTGAATATGATGTGACACGATTATTTATGAAGGCGGAAATTCGCCAAAATGCACAAAGATAAAAAACAGGCTGCGGCCTGTTTTTTTAGAAATGAAATATAGGAGTTTAAAGATGGAACTTGCGGATATTAAAGAACAACTAAGTCAAGCAGCTACAAAAATTGAGCAATTCGGGAGGTCTCTTTGACTTAGACGAGTTACAAGAGAGTATTGCTTTAAATGAACACGCCATGGCTCAAGCAGATTTTTGGCAAGATCGCGTTCACGCGCAGACCATTATTGCTCAAAATAATGTCTTAAAAGAAAAGTATGATAATTTTCGCCAGATGCAAACGAAATTGGCGGATCTACAGATTGCACTCGAATTACTGCAAGCAGATCCGACCGATCAGGAATTATTGACTACCACTGTTACAGATTTAACGGATTTACAGCAGCAACTGCAACAATATGAAACTGCCTTACTGTTAAGTGAACCTTATGATAGTCATAATGCGATTTTGGAAATTCATCCGGGTGCGGGTGGGACAGAATCCCAAGATTGGGGAGCGATGCTATTGCGCATGTATGAACGATGGGCTAAAAAACATAGTTTTGCCGTAGAATTGGCGGATTACCAAGCTGGTGATGAAGCCGGTCTGAAAAGTGTGACGTTAATTATTAAAGGTCATAATGCCTATGGCCTTTTACGTTCTGAGCATGGAGTGCATCGCTTAGTTCGGATTTCACCGTTTGATGCCGCTGGAAGGCGCCATACGTCTTTTGCTTCGGTAGAAGTTATGCCTGAGTTAGACCAAACGATTAATATTGAGATTAATCCGGATGATTTACGGGTAGATGTTTTCCGATCAAGTGGAGCTGGTGGCCAGCATATTAATAAAACATCCTCGGCAGTGCGCATCACCCATTTGCCAACAGGCATCGTTACGAGCTCGCAAGCTCAGCGCTCCCAATTACAAAACCGGGAGACGGCTATGAATATGTTACGTGCCAAATTGTATCAACGTGAACAGGAACAGCAGGCCCAACAGCAAGCGGCACTCAAAGGTGAACAATTAGATATTGGTTGGGGTTCACAAATTCGGTCGTATGTTTTTCATCCGTATACGATGGTCAAAGATCACCGTACTAATATGGAAACGGGTAATGGTCAAGCGGTTTTAGATGGTGACTTAGATGAATTTATGAATGCTTACTTGCAATGGAAGTTAAGTCAGCAGGATTTAAATGAAAAAGGGTAATTAACTCATGAAGAGAATCTTGGTAGTTGATGACGAACGTGCAATTGTAGAATTAGTGAAATATAATTTGGAACAAAATGATTTTCTGGTGCAAACAGCTACTGATGGCCAACATGCGTTACAAAAAATTGCAGAACAAGCGTTTGATTTAGTGCTACTAGATTTAATGCTGCCCCAATTTAATGGCTTACAGGTGTTAGAGCAATTGCGAGCACAACATAATCAAATTCCAGTCATCTTGATTACAGCGCGTGAT
This sequence comes from Bombilactobacillus sp. ESL1187, assembly GCF_058107155.1. Classification (NCBI taxonomy): domain Bacteria; kingdom Bacillati; phylum Bacillota; class Bacilli; order Lactobacillales; family Lactobacillaceae; genus Bombilactobacillus; species Bombilactobacillus sp. ESL1187. The sequence continues at coordinate 220,680 of NZ_JBYLTZ010000001.1, read as the reverse complement.
GATGCACAAACCAAAGTACAAGGTCTGAATCTGGGGGCAGATGATTATATTACGAAGCCGTTCAACTTATCGGAATTAATCGCTCGGATTAATGCTATTTTGCGGCGGCAATCGACAACGGTAACGTCTGACAAGTTAAAGTTAGATCGGGCTAATTTTCAAGTAATTGTCAACCAACAAGCTATTGCGTTAACTAAAACGGAGTATAAATTATTTGACTATTTCTATAGCAATGCCAATCACACTTTAACTCGAGATCAGTTAAGAGAACATCTTTGGGGAACGGCTGCTGAGCTTGATCGAGATTCTCGAGCAATTGATATCCAAGTAAGTCATTTGCGTGATAAAATTGAACAAAATCCCAAAGAGCCACAATATTTACAAACCATCCGCGGATTTGGTTATCGTTTAACAATTTAAAATTATTCAAGAAGTATTGCTATGATTTCGTTAAATCTTCAATTAATGTCTAATGATTAATAAGTAAAACAGCTGATAATTTTTCGTTTAATCCATGATTAATTCAGGAGAATAATATGAAACGACAGCGGCAGTTGATCTTAGGAACAATGTTTTTTGGTGGCTTAATTTATGGTTTTTGTTTATTTATATTAATTCAATTCAATAAGCAAGAACAAATCAACCATATCACGGCTTTAAAAGCAGATTATCAAGTTTTAAATCAGGATAATAAACCACAATTGCTGGCTACTTGGGCTGACGATCATCAGTTACGGGTGTTGACGATTAAAAAAGGACGACCGCAGAATGATTTACAAAAGCAAGCGCTGACGTTATTGAACCAAGATGTCTTGGATAGTAATCATCTTTACCGGATTCAAAAAGTTCACGGACAAAAATATATTTTTTATTTATTAACACCATCAGCGGTAACCAAGCGAAAAGTGATTGTCAAAAAATATTTTTCTGTGTGGGCTAGATCAAATTTAGTTGGGCTTTTTTCCGGTGGCTATTTGGTTTTATTATTGATTTTGTTGGCTAGTCAACTCCGAGCTGATCGCAATCAAAAAATATATCTGCAGGCCGTGATTGATAAGTTAAAACGCTTAAACCAAAAGCGCCACACACCGGCTTTAATTGCCTTAGATAATACGCCATATACAGATTTAATTAAAACTGTCAATGCCGTGACACAATACACTACCCAATTAGAAGCAACTAATCAACTGTTGGAGCAAAGCTTTTTTAGTTTATTACGCCATTTGCCATTAGGAATTATGTTGCTAGATGCACAAGGAAACGTTATTTTGCATAATCAAGCGCTGGTAGATATTTTAGGCAAAGAGATTGCTGATCAGCCACATCCTTTTGTTGAAGATATTAAAACCTACGCCTTAAGTCGGATGATTGAACACACGCTGCGCAAAAATCAAAATCATCATCAAGAAATTCAATTAATCGGTGATTCCAATTGTTTTGTTGATGCCAATGTTATTGAAATTGCCCGCGATCAAGCATTAACAGAACGCCAAGTCATAGTTATTTTGTATGATTTAACGCATGTGCATCAACTGGAACAACAGCAAAAAAATTTCATTGCGAATATTAGCCATGAATTGAAAACGCCGATTACAGCGATCTTAGGTTTTGCCGAGACGCTATTGAATGGCGCCCAAGATGATCCAGTCAAAAATACCCAATTTATTCAAATTATTCAAGAAGAAGCTCAGCGCTTAGTGGATTTGATTGAAGATGCTCTGACACTAGTTCGTTTAGAACAAACTTCGCAGTTAAATAGTCAACGTGTAAATGTTCAAGCACTAGTCGAACAAATTTTGCGGCAACAACAGCCCCAAATTGCGCAATTACAGTTACAAGTGACGACCAAATTTCAAGGGGATGTTTGGGTGAAGCTGGCTGGGGCGGAGTTACGGCAAATTTTGGAAAATTTAATTACTAATGCAGTGAAATATAACCGCCTCAATGGTCAGATTCATGTTCAAATACAACATGATGCAATTAACAAGCAGTTACGAATAAAAATTGGCGATACTGGCAGCGGTATTGCAAAGCAGGATCAACAACATGTTTTTGAACGCTTTTACCGTGCTGATAAATCACGCAACCACCAGATTAGTGGGACGGGCTTAGGTTTAGCTATTACACAACAAGCCGTCGAAGCATTACAGGGGCAAATCACCCTTACTAGTCGGTTAAATCAAGGAACGACAGTGACCGTATTATTACCATTATGATAAAAAGACGAGGTGGCAATTACGATAAGCTTGTGCAGCTTATTCTCCCACCTCGTCTTTTTAGTTTGGATATTATTTAATGAAAATCAACTCTCAGTTTGTTCCGATGCCGAAGGTTGCTTTTTTTGAATGGCTTGCGCTAACAAAGCAGTTTGACCAAAATCGTTGCTACTGTCGTTAGGCACGACGACTAAGTTAGTATCTGATGTGGCTAATGTTTGATAGGCAGCGATCGATTGGTTTTGAAAGAATTTATCGTCAACATGATCTAATCCCTTTTGAATAGTATCAATGCGATATTGTTCAGCGTCGGCCCGTGTTCTGGTTGCTTGTGCTTTGGCTTTAGCAGTGGCAATTAACGCGTTATTTTCGGCTTCATTAGTTAAACGAATGGATTCTGCTTCACCTTGCGCTTTAGCAATTGCGGCAATCCGTTCCCGATCAGCGGTTAATTGTTTATCCATAGCCTTTTGAATTTCTTGGGAAGGCAACAATTCGTCAATGTTAATACGATCGACTGTAATGCCGTAAATATTGGTTAAGTCACCGATGGCTTTGGAGAGGTCAGAATTAATACGTGCAGTAGAACCTAAAGCGGCGTTTAAATCCATCCGCCCGATAATATCCCGGAGGTGCCCGCGTACTAATTGGGCCATCGATTCAACTGAATCAGTATTGTTGTATTCAAACTTGATCGCATCTGTGACGTGGAAATTTAAAGTTACCGAAGTTGAAACCTCGGCGTTATCACTAGTGATGATGGAGTAGTGGGGCAGTTCGATGGGACGCATGGCCAAACTGACCGAAGTTATTTTTTGAGCTAAAGGTACATAAAAATGTAAACCAGGGGTTACGCTACGTTTATATTTGCCAAAGGTGGTCACTAAGCCTTGACAATTTTGGGCGATAATTTTGATTCCTAAGGGCATAAATCCTTCACCTCACGCAATTAATTAGTTATTTTTAGGTATTAAAGCTTACATTTAAATGATAAACATTTAATTTTAGAAAAGCAACTTAATTTTATCAGCAATCGGTGTATACCAATTTTTCAATAAGTTGACATAATCTTTAAAAAAAGCTATTATTTCAGCTGTTCTAATCAATCAAAAAACGGATTTAGGACTATACCAATTTTTAAGGAGTAACATTTATGTGTGGAATTGTCGGCGTTGCCGGAGCTGAACAAGCAAAAACAATCTTATTAGAAGGTTTGGAAAAATTAGAATATCGGGGTTATGATTCTGCCGGAATTTATTTAACAACCACGGATCAGCAAGACTTTTTATGTAAACGCTCGGGAAAAATTAATAATCTGAAACAAGCAGTTGCCAGTTATCCTCAGGGAACTACGGGGATTGGACATACACGTTGGGCCACACATGGCCAGCCGTCGCAAGCAAATGCCCATCCACAATTTTCTAATGATGAACGCTTTTATTTAGTGCACAATGGGGTCATTAACAATAGTGCAGACTTGAAGCAAAAATACTTAGCTGATGTGGTGTTTCATAGTGAAACGGACACCGAGGTGATTGTGCAATTAGTTGCTTACTTTGTCCAGACCAAACAATTAACAACTTTACAAGCGTTACAACAGACAGTGCAATTATTGTCGGGTTCTTATGCGATTGCTTTAATGGACCGCCAAAATCCCCAACAGATCTTCTTTGCTAAAAATAAAAGTCCATTATTAATCGGCGTCGGAACTACTGCCAACTATTTATGTTCAGATGCCTTGGCAATGTTGAAGCAAACGAGTAATTTTATGGAAATTAACGATGGCGAAACGGGGATTATTACACAAGATCAAGTGCAGTTATTTGATATTGACAATCAACCTATTGAGCGAGCAACTTATCAAGTTCAGATAGCGGCCGATGACTTGTCTAAAGGCACATATGATAGTTATATGTTAAAAGAGATTGATGAGCAACCTGCTGTTTTGCGCCGGATTGTGGCTCATTATTTTGAGCAAAAGCAAATTCAAATGGATTCGCAGTTATTGACAGCGCTCAAACAAAGCGATCGCCTTTATATTGTGGCGGCCGGAACAAGTTATCATGCTGGGTTAATTGGAAAGCAATTATTTGAAACTTTGGCTGATATCCCAGTGGAAGTAGCTTTAGCCAGTGAGTTCGGTTATCATATTCCCAAATTATCTGCCAAACCCTTTTTCTTATTTTTAAGTCAAAGTGGCGAAACAGCTGACAGTCGACAAGTTTTGGTTAAGATTAAAGCCTTAGGTTATCCGACGTTAACAATGACTAATGTTGCCAATTCTACATTATCACGTGAAGCAGACTTTACTTTGTTGTTACATGCGGGCCCTGAAATTGCAGTAGCATCAACCAAAGCTTATACAGCCCAAATTGCCGTTCAAGCCATTTTAGCGCAAGCAGTAGGTGAAAGTAAGCAATTGAGTGCAGCGCAAACTTTTGATGTACAACAACAATTAGCTCTAGCAGCCAATGGCATGCAAACCATTGTCGATGAAAAAGATCAGATTGCCCAATTGGCGCAACAGTATTTTGATCACCAAGCAGCCGCTTTCTTTATTGGCCGTGGTAACGGTTATTATGTTTCTTTGGAAGCCGCTTTAAAATTAAAGGAAGTTTCTTACTTACACGCGGAAGGTTTTGCCGCTGGTGAATTGAAACATGGAACCATCGCTTTAATTGAACAAGAGACCCCCGTTATTGCTTTTATCACGGAAAAAGAGACGGCTAGTCATACGAGAAGTAATATTCAAGAAGTTGTCAGTCGGGGCGCAAAGCCGTTAGTGATTAGTCAAAGTAATTTGGCCTTAGCTACAGATCAAATTGTTTTTAGTGAGTTAAGCGAGCTATTAAATGTGTTGGTAGCGATTGTTCCTGCTCAATTATTGGCTTACTATACTGCTAAAAACCGAGGCAATGATGTTGACCAACCCCGTAATTTGGCCAAGAGTGTGACGGTGGAATAAATCTTGAGAATATATTAAAATTAATGCAGTAAAGCGTTAGTTGAGGTTAAGATGAAAAAAGTACACTCACGACAAATTTGGTGGTTAATTTTAATTATAGTATTGATTATTGGAATTTTTATTAGTTCATCCATGACTTATCATCAGCAGTCACTAGTACCTTTCTTAAAGTACTATTTACCTAATCGCCCGGGCAATCGGTTTTTACAAAACATTGATTTTGTTTATGGTCATAAGCGCCAAGCAGTGGCAACGGTTGGTTATTACAAATTAATTGAATTTGGCATTCGCAAATTAGCACATTTGAGTGTCTTTGGAATGTTAGGCATAGTGGGCACTTTATTTTTAAAAAATGAAGTTAAGCATTGGCACCTAGCCCCGTGGCTGAGTTGGTTAAGTACTACTGGTTTAGCGGGGTTGGATGAATTTCATCAATTGTTGACGAGTGGCCGCAGTCCCTTAATTCAAGATGTCATGTTGGATAGTTTGGGAGCTTTTATTGGCGCCGGATTAACCTATATTTTCTTATGGCTTTGGCAATTATGGAGAAAACGTTGCTGATAGACGTTAAATTTGGTATGATTATAAAGGTTTTGTCTATTAATTATACTAATCGGAAAGAAGGAGTAAGCGAATGTCAGGACATTCTAAATGGCATAACATTCAAGGGCGGAAAAACGCTCAAGATGCAAAGCGTGGTAAAATTTTTCAAAAGCTGTCACGTGAAATCTACATGGCAGCAAAGGGTGGTGATCCTGACCCAGCGAACAATGCTTCCTTACGTTTGGTGATGGATAAAGCTCGTGCAGCTAATATGCCGAAAGATAATATTAAACGGGCGATCGATAAAGCTTCCGGTGCTGGTGGCGCTAACTATGAAGAAATCACTTATGAAGGCTATGCTCCGGGTGGTGTGGCAGTCTTAGTTAATACATTGACTGATAATAAGAATCGGACTGCCACTTCTGTGCGAGTAGCCATTACCCGCAATGGTGGTAGTATGGGCTCTGCTGGCTCAGTGTCTTATTTATTTGATCGTAAAGGTTACATCGTCATTGATCGTTCAACAACGGATGCTGATGAAGATAAGATGCTAGAAGATTTGATGGAAGCTGGCGCTGACGACTTGGAAGTTAGTGATGACGCTTTTGAAATCTATACGGAAGCCAAAGAATTTACGCAGGTCCGGGATGCTTTGGAAAAAATGGGTTACCAATTAGCTAATGCTACTTTAACGATGATTCCTAAGAACACGGTACCAGTTCCCGCAGATAAGCAAGAACAATTTGAACACATGATTGATCAATTAGAAGATGATGATGATGTTTCAGAAGTCTTTACGGCGGCTGCTGAAGAAGATTAAATTATTAATTAACTAAAAATTACAAATTTCCGATAAAAAACTTTTCTTAATTTTAAGAAAAGTTTTTTTGTTTTTCCGGGTATTTTTAAACTGAAAGGAGGTTAAAGATGCAGCCAGAAGTTTATACCCAACAGTTGTTAGAATTTGCTTGTCAACGAGAAGTTTCGGATATTTTTTTCCTGCCCCATGGTTCCAAGTTTGCAGTGAAAATGCGTGAACTTGATGGTTTACATGATTATCAAATCTTAGATGCGGCGTTTGCTCAAGGTGTGATTAATTATTTAAAATTTAGCTCGGATATGGATATCAGTGAGCACCGCCGGCCCCAAGTAGGAGCGCGAAGTTTCTCTTATCGAAAGCAACAATTAAATTTACGATTGTCAACGGTCGGCAATTTTTCCAATCAGGAATCTTTAGTGATTCGCTTACTGTATCCTTTAAAGTCTGATACTAGTCCAACACTTTTACGTAAGCAATGGGCTAAAGTAATGAATCGCCGGGGCTTAATTTTATTTAGTGGTCCAACTGGTTCGGGGAAGACAACGTCAATGTATCAATTAACGAAACAATATGCCGCTCAGAAAATTGTATTGACGATTGAAGATCCCATTGAAATCATCGAACCGAGTTTTTTACAAATTCAAGTCAATAATCAAGCACAAATGAGTTACGCAGACTTAATCAAAACTTCATTGCGACACCGACCAGATGTTTTAATACTAGGAGAAATTAGAGATGAAACCACAGCACGCATGGCTTTAAGGGCTGCTTTGAGTGGACATTTGGTTTTATCAACGGTACATGCACGCAATAAGTATGCCGTCATTGGGCGGATGATGGAACTCGGAATTAGTCAAAGTGAAATGTATTCCGTCTTAAACTGCGTGGTTTACCAGCGGTTAGTGCCCCTAGTTAGTCAAACGGTCAAAGTTTATCAAGATGTTTTGTTAGATGATGACTTGGTGCAAGCCATTAAAATTCCGCAAAGTAATTTTGAAGATTGGCAGCAATTATTACACCATGATTATCAAAAGGGATTGATTAGTGATGAAGTTTTTGAACAATTACAGACCGGTTAAATTGACGGTAGCCCAACAAGCACAATTTTTATCCACATTGGCTAAATTAGTTAAAAATGGCTTTTCGATAGAAATTGCACTACTATCGTTAAAAATAATTTATCCGCAACAAAAGCAGGTTTTGAACCAAGTTTTGCAACGGTTAAACGCGGGAATGCTGTTAGATCAAGCTTTAATTGTGACAGGACTATCCAAAACAATTATTAGTCAAATAACGATTGCGGATATTCACGGTAATTTGGTGCGCTGCTTAGAAGAAAATGCCGCAACCTTAAAGACGCGGCAAAAAAATACTCGGACAATTTTGAATTTATTAGCTTATCCAATATTTTTGTTGATTAGTTTAGCAACATTATTAGTTTTTTTAAAAGTGGAATTGGCCCAACAATTACCTAAAATTCATTTATCTATCTGGAGTAAGGTAATTCTCGGAATTTTAGGTTTAATAATTGTTGGTGGTTTATTAACAGAATTGTTTTATTTACGGCGATTGCCAGAATTAAAGCAAGCTTTGCATAAATTACACTGGCCAATTGTAGGACGTATTTATCAAAATTATTATCAGTATGTTTTGTTGACGTCTTTAGCGACTTTTTTAAAAAGTGGTTTGTCCTTGCAAGAAATTTTGCAAGCAGCCCAAAAGTTAACACCCGGATCGATTCAATATGATTTGGCCCAGCAGATTCAACAGCAAATCATTCACGGTCTTTCTTTGAACGAAATTGTTAAAACGAGTCCGCTATTACCGAAAGAGATTAATATTGCCGTGAATCTGGGGCATGCGACATTACAATTAGCGATTGAATTACAAACTATTGCTGAATTAAAGTATCAACAAGTTCAACAACAAATTCAACGATTAATTAATCAAATCCAGCCCTTCTTTTTCATAATAGTTGCGGTCATGATCCTAGGAACATATTTAAGCATTCTCTTACCAATTTATGCCATGATGAAAGGATTGTAGATCATGAAGAAAAAATTGACGAAAAAGCAGTCTGCCTTTACCTTGATCGAAATGGTGATCGTCTTGTTTATTATTTCGCTATTATTATTAATCATTATTCCAAATATTAATACGCAAAAACACTCGGCGCAGTCCAAAACTGATAATGCCTTTAAATCAACTTTACAAACCCAGGTTGATATGTACGACGATGGTAATAATGTTAGTTGGGATCAATTAGAACAAGATCATTATTTATCAGCAGCGCAAGCTAAAAAAGCCAAGGGAGATGGCTATACCATTGAAAATGGCACCGTTCAAGGACCTAAAAAATAGTCAAGCAGCTTTCACTTTGTTAGAAGCAGTCATCACGTTAGGTTTAGTGTGTACTATTTTGTTAATTCCGACTAATGACTACCATGAACAATTAGTCGATCAGCAAGAACAACTAGCCTTAGCTAAGTTTGAATATAATTGGCACACTGCCTTAAAAACGGTCTTTATAACGAAGCATTCATGTACCATTTTGTTAGATAATCAAGCCCATCGAATTTATTTTCGCAGCCTTGGTTTGCCCAATGGCCAAACAATCATTCAAGACTTTCCGCAGAGTATGACTTTTGAGTTTGATACGAATCATGGACGAGCATTGAAGTTAGAAATCGCTGGTGATGCGATAGTTTCACCAGCAACGATTGTTTTTTTCACCAAAAATAAAAAGTATATTTATAAAATTCAAATGGGATGGGGGCAATTAATTGCCACATAAACGGCAGGCCGCTTTTTTATTACTTGATAGTATGCTGGGGTTCTTCTTAGTTTTGCAAGCAATTAGTATTATCCCCTTGTGCATTTTACCAACGCAAACGAAATTGCATGAAACACAGCGTCAGACGGGTCTGAAAATCGCGCTGTATCAAAAATTACAACAACCAAATTTACAACAAATTACACTTGATAATCGACAGTATACGTTTAATCAACAAACGGATTTAATTAAAGTATCTTGTCAAAATGTAGGTCTAACTTATGATACTCAAACAAAGACATTCCGCTTTTTTACTCAGTGAAGTATTAGTCTCCTTATTTATTTCAATGTTGACTTTTTCTTGCATTGCTTATTTTCTAACAACTTATCATGAACAAAAACTCAGTTTGTTTCGGGCGAGTAGTGATTGGGTGGTAGCGATGCTGGAACTGGAGGAAATTAGCCAGCATGCTAGTATTCAACAAGCAACACCTACCAAAGTAGTGATAAAAACGGATGAGCAAGCTAAATTGCCGCACAAAATTTATCAATTACAGATTTATCATGATATGTTACGACTCACCGGTGTGAGCCAGGGTCACATGCCATTATTAATTAAGCAAAAAAATTTGCATTTAGAAGTTAAAAATCAAATTTTACAAATAAAAGCCATTGACCAGTATCGTCGAAAGTGGGAATATTATGTTGACTTCCAATAAGCAACATCATTTAAAACAGCAGGCTATGGTATCAATTAGTGCAATTTTTTTATTGAATGTTGAATGTTTATTCTTGATAGTCTATTTGAATTTTTACCAGTCGGAATTACACACACAACGTCAATTAGATCAGCTTTATACGGAAAAAATTATAAACTTTGCTAATTGAAGTAACTTCCGCTAAGATATTATGGAAGTGTGAAGTGAAAGGAAGACGACTATGAGTCAAACTCAAGCTCGGATTCAACAAATTTATCAATTTGTGGATCAAACGACGCAAGAATTAAAACAAGATTTACGGGTGACTTATCAAGATGCCTTATCCGAAAATATTTTAAATATTTTGAGTCAAGCAACTTTTATTGAGGATGGTTTTCCGAATGAAGAGCAGGCTAAGAGTTTAAATCAACAATATCAAAGTTTTGATTTAACGACTTTTAGTACTAAGGAAGTCAAGGAAGCACTAGACTTAGCAATTATTAAGGCACAGCGGTTGGATCAAGTCGATGTCAATCATTTAATGACACCTAATATTATTGCCACTCTTTGTTCCTTAGTAATTACCGAGGTGTTTCAGCAGTATCCGAAAAAAGTTTTGCAGACCATGGATCCGGCGATTGGCACGGGTAATTTGCTTTACCAAACTAATCATGAATTACAGCACAGTACAGAGCTGAGTTTACAAATGTACGGCTTGGACAATGATGATCAAATGTTGATGCTGGCTGATGCGGTTAGTCAAGCAATTAAAGTTTCTGTTGACTTATATCATCAAGATGCGGTTGCTGATTGGTTATTGAGCAATTTTGACTTGATCTTGTCGGATTTACCGGTAGGCTATTATCCGGTTGATGATAATGTTGTTAATTTTCAAACTAAGGCCCAAAAAGGACATTCGTATGCTCATCATCTTTTGATGGAGCAGGCAATGAAAAATGTGCAGCCTGGTGGAATCGGTATCTTTGTTGTGCCGTCGCAAATTTTTCAAACAGAACAAGCCAAACACTTGGCAGAGTGGATGGTTCAAGATGTATACTTACAAGCAGTTTTAAGCTTACCTACGAAATTGTTTGCGAGCGCAGAAGCTGCCAAATCACTGGTAGTGTTGCAACGGCACGGTGCTTTGGCACAACAATCTCCCGAAGTTTTGATGGGGCAAATTCCTAATTTAGATGATGCGCAAGATTTAACACAATTTAAACAACAATTGCAAACTTGGAGTCAGAAAACTTTTCAGTGGGGAGATTAGTGTTATGCGTAAAGTCTTAGTAGTTAATTCTGGTAGTTCAACTTTGAAGTTTAAGTTGTTTAATATGCCAGATGAACAAGTTGTTGCGAAAGGAATGGTTGACCGGTTAGGTAGTGATCAATCAACATTTGAAATTACTTATGATGGTCAAAAGCATACGCAACAATTACCAATTAAGTCTCACAGTGCAGCAGTTGATTTACTAATCAAACAATTGTTGGCATTGAAGGTAATTGATAGTATCCAAGATATTTCAGGAGTTGGTCACCGTGTGGTTTCTGGTGGTCCGGTATTCAGTGATTCAGTTGTTTTGTCAGAAGATAACTTGGCTAAATTAGCCACAATTGATGAATACGCGCCATTACACAATCCAGCGGAACGTAAAGGTGTGGAAGCTTTTAACCAAATCCTACCAGGAGTACCGCAGGTGGCAGTGTTTGATACAACGTTCTATCATAACTTACCTGAAATGAATAAGATTTACTCAATTCCCCGTGAATTAGATAAAAAGTATGGTGCTCATCGTTATGGTGCTCACGGAACTAGCCATAATTACGTCTCACACGAAACAGCCAAACTGTTAAATGTTGATTATGATAAATTAAAGATGATTACTTTGCATATGGGGAGCGGTGTTTCAGTCACAGCCATTAAAGATGGGCAAGCCTTTGATACATCAATGGGCTTTACACCAATTGCTGGAGTGACAATGAGTTCGCGCGCTGGTGATATTGATGTATCATTGGTGGCGTTCTTAATGGAAAAATTGCAAATTACTGATATGCAAGAAATGATTAACCTGTTAAATAATGAATCTGGCTTAAAGGGGATTTCTGGAATTTCACCCGATATGCGGGATTTGATCGCGGCGCGCAAGACTAACCCAGATGCCCAATTAGCGATTGATGTCTTTATTAACCGCATTGTGAAATATGTTGGTAGTTATATTGCTGAGATGCAGGGTGTTGATGTCTTAGTCTTTACCGCTGGGATGGGCGAAAATAATCCCCATATTCGTGAAAAAGTTATGAATGCCTTTAGCTTTATGGGTGTCAAAGCTGATCATGACGCTAATTACGATGGTCATGGGGCCCGAGTAATTTCTGCTCCTGATTCAAAGATTAAAGCGTTAGTCGTTCCAACTGATGAAGAGTTAATGATTGCGCGGGAGTTTGCGCGGTTAGTTAAATAGTTATTTAAACATTGAACTTGATGAAAGATGAGATCTTAAGTGGGGTCTCATCTTTTTTGATGTTTGAAAATTGAAATTGGTTCTAAAACATGATAAAATTTGATTATTAAAATTAAGGGGATGTTATGGATTCGACATATGTAGTTGAGCATTGGTTGCATCTCGTAGGTTACGGCTACGTAAAAACGTTACAGTTAAATTATAACTGCAAAAAATAATAACAATTCTTACGCTTTAGCTGCTTAATCACAGTTTAAAGTGTGATCCAGTCAATTTTGCCTAAGGGTTGATCCTGGGTCTCAAATAATTAGGCTACGTTTGATTGTGCTACCTGAGCAATTAAAAAGAGATTAGTAGGTTAGCCGTTAAGGTTAGCCTGGTTACACGGCGCGCTTAACGGTGAACTTTAAATAGTGTAGCTATGGATGTAGAGACTAATGTGGCAGTATGTATGGACAGGAGTTCGATTCTCCTCATCTCCATTGCAACTTTTTCAATTTTATAAAAACACCTTCAATTGAATATTTGAAGGTGTTTTTTTGTTACTTTTATAAGATGTCAATCAGTTTAATTTTATTTCGAATTTTGGGTTACTTTAGTTGGCTATTGATTATTTTCTGATTTGAATGATCAGTCGTTCGGTCAGCTTACTTTAACTTTGGAATTGTCTTAACCGGCAAAGTAGTTATTTTGCAGTATTTGATAATTAGTAACTAATGGCTTATTGTCGCGGTTTAATGCTTTGCAATATACGTTTGATAACTCTTAGATCTTCGTCGGGAATCGGTTGACCTTGAAAAGTCATAATATAATTGTCATCAAGATTGATTTCACGGGTCTGTTTGTGAAAATTAGAGGAGGAAATTTTTGCTGATAATAAGTAGTCAGTGGAAACATCTAAAATTTGAGCAACCTTTTGCAGATTGTTAGTTGAAGGATTCTTATGCTTCCAAGAATAAATAGTATTTTTACCTAACCCTGCCTGATCGTTGATATTACTCAGACTGAGGCCTTTTTGCTTAGCAATGATTCGGATATTGTCAAATAAAGTCATAAGTTATTCTCCTATATTTGACAATTCATTAGTCTAAAATTAAATTTTTGTATTTACAACTTTAGACTTTAGTGTAATAATGAATTCGTCAAATGATTAAATTTTTCTCAAATTAGTTATTAAGTGCCACGGTAATAGAACTTAATTTACTAGTCGCTTTAAAAATTGATTATTTTGTAATTTTAGACTATGTTCTAAATGTAGTACAATTATTTGCTGTTAGAAACTGATTTAATTTGTCTGCAATTAAAAATAGAAAAAAGACGAGAGTCTCATTTCTCGTCTAAGTTGCCACCTCTTAAGAGCCGTTTAATTAAAGTCATATCTTCCTGAGATATTATACGGCCACGGTAAGTCATGATAATGTCATCGTCAATGTCAACTTTTTTAGTTGTTGATGAGGCCTGAGATTGTAATTCATCTGTGTAACCAGCTAAAGTCATTAATTTATCATAATCAGTATGATAAACACGGGCTAAAATTTTTAAAGTTTCTGGTGATGGATTAATTTTATTGCCTCGATGACTGATCCCTTTTTCTAAATCAGCTATATAACTATGGCTGATGCGCCCTTGTGTTCTTTGCGATACACTGCGTAGTGATTCAGAACCGCGCAAAGTGCGTAAAAATTCTCCTAATTTGTCAGACATAGTTTACACCTCTTGATAAAATTGTAAGCTACACTGCTTTGAAGTTAGCGTATTTTATGATTTACAAAGTGTAATACATGTACCACGATTACATATGTAAAACATAGTTGACAGGAGAAAATATTTTAAAGTTGTAAATTATTTTTTTACTTAACTATTTTTACATAAAATTTTGAGGGAGATTGAGAAAATGAAAAAAAGTAAAAAATTAGTTTTGACATCTATGACTGCTATTGCCTTGGCAGGAGTTGGTATGACCGCAGGTTCATTCGTTATTGGTAATTCCGCTACTACTGTTAATGCGGCACAGATTATGGATGGTAGCCAAGTAGTTGATACTGCTAATACTACAAATAATATTATGGCCCATATTAATGGGTATTATCATGTTCCTATTTCTTTAAATCAAGGTACGATAACCGTTAATCAGGGAGAATCTAAAACTATTCCTACGCCAAATGTTGATGGATATACACCAAGTACAACAACTGTAACATTTACTAATCCAACAGGTAATATTGTTGCTCAAAATCCTGAAATGGTATCGTATGTCAAATATAGGGATACAGGGTCGAATGTAGCAACGGGAACAGCTCCAGACGCATCAACTACTAATAATGTTAATACTACACCCACAACTAATACTAACACGACGAAGAATACTGGAACTGCGACCGGCTCTGAGGGGCAGGTCACTGCAACTAATTCGAATAATAATTCTGCCAATGATCCCGTATCATACCATTCAGCAGCCAAACCAACGTCTACTAAACAAGCAGGAGATGTCCAAACGGGTCGTAATGGTGGCTTAATTAGTGCCATTATTGGAGGAATTGCTTCAATTTCCGCAATTTTTGGTTTGATTGCCCGTAAATTTAACTAATCTTTGACTAACATTGCTAGTAAAATGAGGCTAGGACAATAAGGTTAACATTCGGATTTTTTTGAATTTTAATTTCTTATTGCATTCCAAAAGTCAGCAGGTTGTACTTAACGATATTAAAGTTTCCAAACTTAGTTTGGACTTGGAAATTTTATATCGTTAGTGTTCAACTACTAAATGGCTTTTGTCCTAGCTTCATTTTTTTATAATAAAAATTTAGAAAGTGATATGTCTTTTATGAAGAGAACTCAAGGTACTAAATTAGCAATTCAGAATCGAATGCTTCGCTGTATCTTAGTATTAATTGCAATGATAGGTTTAGTTTTTGTAGCTAAGTATGGTTATACGCAATATTTAGAATCTAAAGCTGCGCAACAAACACATCAATTAGTACAAAAAGTTGTCAAAAAATCCAATAATATGCAAAAAATGCCAGCAGAAGGTAATATTCAAATCAATTGGCATCATTTGGCAAAACTGAATCCTCAGATTAAAGCTTGGATTTATATTCCTCGAACTAAAATTAACTATCCAATTTTACAAAGTTCAAACAATACTTTTTATTTAAATCATGACGAAATTAATCAATATTCTCCAGCGGGGCAAATTTTTTTGGATTATCGTAATCAAGCTAATTTTAATGACGCTAATACATTTGTTTATGGGCATGACATGATGGGGTTCTTACCTAGTCAAGGTGCTAAGTTCACTGAGTTAAATCACTATTTAAAACAATCTTTTTATCAAAAACATCATCACGTTTATATTTATACACCACAAAGACGTTTTGTTGGAACTGTTTTAGCAGTACAAGCAAATAGTGGAGTGGCTAAACCACATACTTTGAGTTTTAAGAACAAAGCGCAGTTTCAATCTTATCTTCGTTATATGAAACAACGCAGTGTGATTAAGACGCGAATAAAACCTCGTCAAGTTCGTAGAGTAGCGACTTTATGGACTTGTACGGAAAGACAAGTTCAAGGCGATCATGGTCAAATAATTGGCGCTAGTAAGGCAAGAACTTATGTAACTGTAGCCTTAAAAGTAGCCCATTAAAGGCTGAATTATCTGTCAGTACGGCCTTTATGGGAGAGTGGTTTAACTACTGATTTTGAAAAAATTATAGAAAAATTATTTGTATAAATTTATGGTTTTATGATGTGACCCCCGAAGTTAGGACGACTTTGGGGGCATTTTTATGTCTAAATTATCTAAACAAGACAAAATTGAGATTTACAATTTATGGAAAAAGCACAGTGTTAGTCTCACAGAATTAAGCCGCAGATATAGCGTAGGACTTTCCTTCATTCATTATTTGATTAACCTAATAGATCGTCATTCTCTTACTATGTTAGATCAACCATATACTCATTACTCAGTGGAATATAAGGGGCAGGCGATTAAACGGATAATGACCAACAAAGAGCAGGAAAACGAGCGTTTACGCAAAGAAGTCTCCCGCCTACGCCAACAGAACTTAAAGCTTACCGTCGAAAACGAATTTGTAAAAAAATTGAATGCCTTAGTAAACCAGCGGGTCAAGAACCGCAACCCGAAGAAAAAGCACAGGTAGTTACCAAGCTAAGGCACGAACTTACAGTCAGTGTAACTTTTATTCTTGAAACCATTAATGCCAAACCCCATTTACCGCATTTATCACTCAGTAATTATTACTACACAATTAATAAAATGAATAATGAATAAGGATCAGAAAAATCAAAACTTAATGAATTTCATCAAGTCAATTTATGAACAACACAAACAGCGCTACGGTTACCGGCGCATTACCTTAGAACTCAAGCGTCAAGGATCAAGAGTTAATCATAAGAAAGTTCAACGTTTCGTGCAGCAGATGAAACTCAGTGGCATTACTAGTAAACGGCGCCGCAAATATAATAGTTATCGTGGTACTCAAGGTTGTATCAAGGCTAACTTAATTCAGTGCCAATTTGGCACCTCCAAACCAAATCAAAAATGGTATTGTGACGTGACTGAATTCAATTTAAAAGGGCAAAAGACATATCTTGCTCCTATTATCGATGGTTGTACTCAATAAATTTATTGCCTACAACATCTCACGTAGTCCGAACTTAAAGCAATCCATGTCCCGTAAAGGACATTCCTTAGATAGTGGCTCATGGAAGGTTTCTTTGGCATTCTTAAACGCTAAATGTTTTATGGTTTTGAGGAGCAATTTGAAAGATTAGATGACTTAGAGGTAGCAATCAAGAAATATATTTATTACTATAATCATCAGAGAATCAAGATTAAATTAAAAGGACTAACTCCGATAGAATATCGTAAATTAGTCCTTAACAACTAAATATTAAAAACTTGTCCTAATTTTGGGGTGTACATCAGTGTCTTAGGAAGTGTTTACTTTAAACTAAGCACTTAATTCCTTTACGTAATCCTCTTTTTCACTAAAGGGGATTGTGATTATTTTATTTTCATTAAAGAGATTGAATATTAAATTAGCGTTCTCGGAATGTTCTTGGTCATTATAAATTACATAAAAATCAGTTTTACTGTCTAGAACATCTCTTGTTTGTGATATATCAGTTAAAATAGATTTTGCATACACTTGATTAGATTCATTAGACATTGTTTTTATTAGTTTGTCTGTAACCTTATTTTTAATACCTGGTATTGCAAATTCATATTTATGTGTTAATCCACTTTTACCGACGTACGACATATCTTTTATTGCTCTTATGTTATTAGATGTTAAGAAATCATCGACGTCTTCCAAAAAAATACTTTTAGTCTGCTTTCTGCTAGTCATAAACATGTCATTAATGAATAACATTGCTTGCAGGAGTCTATGTTTGGCTATTGGAAATTCATCTTTTGTAGTCAGTATATATATTTCGTCTTCATTTTTTTCAACGCCATATGCTTTCAATTGATTGGATAAAAGTTTTATTCTTTTTGGAGATGATTCAACATCAACTCCTAAACTTTCTAAGTTATAAAGTGTCCATCCATCATCAGTTATTTTTAATTTTCCGTTATAATCGGTGACATACATAACTATTTCATCTGAAAAATTATCCAAAAAAGGTAAGTCAATTCTAACTGCATCATTAGATATCTGACTATAGTTATATGAGCCTTTAATCCATTCTATATATGCTTTTTTTAAATTTTCAGCGTTTAACATTTATGTCATCACCTTTCTTTTCTTACTTAGTATTTATATGAACGTAGTCTATAAAGCTTTTAAATGAAGATTCTATGTCTTCTATAGATATAGATGGAGCAAATTGACTTAAATCATAAGCATACGTGTGATCTTTTTCTGTTGAATCTTTGTTATATAAGTGTATGTGATTACGTCCAACTCTTGTATTGTCAATATGGTTTACATGGTTAGATCCATTTATGCAAATTCGCACCAAGTGAAAATTGTATGGACTTTTAAATCTCAAGTGCATTGAATATTTGTCTTGGATATTGCCACGGTATATCCCAAACTTATATTCTACTCCACTAATTGTATCAAAAACTTCTTCATCTTGCTTATATTTTCGAACTATGGGAAAAGAGAACGTAGGGTTATTCAAAAATTCTTTTGTATTGATTAATAGTTTTTGTACATCTTTTTTTGGTATATTATCGAAATCCAATACTATTCTCCCTGTCTAATTTTAAGTTACATTTACAGCTTTTAAAGTCAATCAGTTTTGGACTATCATAGTTATTAATTCTAATGATTTTTAGCTTATCATTAATATAATCTAAAATAACGCTTACATGTGAATTCAAATAAAACTCTATTTATTTACCTTAATTCAATTAATTCACGAATAATACAAATGTTTTTGCTAATTACTAATATATCATGATATGTACGTTTAATTCCAGCGCACTTTTTCAGAGCATCTTAATGATCTAAAGTTTAACCTCAAAAAGATTTTACTTGACGATTTTATGAGACCTGTGTCATTCTTATCTTAAATAATTAGGAGGCTTTCATTCATGCGTAATGTTTATTTAAATCACGATGGTAATGTTGACGATTTAGTTTCATTGTTACTGCTCTTACAGATGCCCGATGTTAACGTCATTGGCGTTGGTGTCACTGATGCCGATGGTTATGTGGATCCCGCTGCTAGTGCTTCACAGAAAATTATTGATACGTTTGGGCAAGCTGGACGCCGACCAGCATCAGTTGCTAAATCAGACTCCCGGGCGGCTCATCAATTTCCTAAAGAGTGGCGCTTGAGTGCTTTTTCGTTTGATGATTTTCCAATTTTAAATGAACATGGCGCACCCAAAACGCCCATTGCTGCTAAGCCAGCGCATTTGGATATGATTGATAAGATTCAAGCTGCTAGTGCACCAATTACGTTGGTCATGACTGGTCCCTTATCCGATTTGGCGCGGGCATTAGATGCAGATCCCAGCATTGTTAATAAGATTGACCGGTTATATTGGATGGGCGGAGCTTTGAATAGTCAAGGTAATGTTTTTGAACCCGGCGCTGATGATACGATGGAATGGAATGCTTATTGGGATCCGATTGCTGTCAAAAAAGTCTGGGATTCTGATTTAAAAATTACAATGGTTGGTTTAGATAGTACGGATCAAGTTCCTTTGACAAAAGAGTTGCGGTTACGTTGGGCAAAACAGCGCCAGTATCCAATTTTAGATTTAATTGGTCAGGGCTATTCTTTGGTGCATTCGTTTGAAGCTAATTCAATCTATTACTTATGGGATGTGCTGACCACATTGTTAAGCAATTATCCTGAATTGGCGGATTCTAAAGTGGTTAAGTCAGACGTTTCCACCACTGGAGCTTCCCAAGGTCGAACTTATCAAACGGACCAAGGTCGCGAAGTAACGTTCGTAACGAATGTTGATGCCGAAGCTTTCTACGACAAGATTGATGAATTAGCTAAAATTAATTATTCAGCTCAGAAATAAAGTTCAATCATTTAAGCGTGTTGCTGCGTCGTTTGTAGGCGCTGAACACGCTATTTTGCTGTTAAAGGATCTGTGGATATTTTTAATACAGTGAGCGTTGACATAATCAAAAATTAGCTGCAAATTATTTGTGAAAAAGCTTGCACCAATGCTTGTTAAATTATAAACTGAACTTAAATAAATCATTAAGGGGTTTATGATTTAATGATATTAAAAAAATTTATTAGACAGTCAGTTTTAATCACAATTTTAGGAGTTGCTGGTGTCAGTGGTTCTGTTGTTCATGCAGAGACAGGCACAACACCAATTATTAAAGTTGAAAATACGTTAGCACAAACGCAAACTTTACCAGTTCCGGAAATTAATGTTAATTCGACTGATTATCAAATTCACGAAAAGCAAATGCGTGGCGAGATTACCGATATTCCTAATTTACAATTGCCACCGATGGCGCAAAATAATGAGTTTGTTCAATTAGCTAATCGCTATATTGGAGTGCCATATGTTTATGGTGGCACTACACCTGCAGGATTTGATTGTTCTGGATTAGTTCAATATGTGGGGCGCCAGTTGGGGCTAGCTTTGCCACGAACTTCGCAAGAACAGAGTTTAGTGGGACAGTATGTGCCGTTAGATCAATTACAGGTTGGTGACCTCATCTTTTGGGGCGCACCTGGGAGTGCAGAACATGTGGGAATTTATGCCGGTAATGGTGAGTATATTCATGCCCCTCAGCCAGGAGAAAAGGTTCGGGTAGGCCAATTTAAATGGTTTAAACCAGATTTTGGTCGCCGATTAAGTAATTGAGGCACAGATGTTAAAAATATTAAGTGCAATTTTTATTATTAGTTTAAGCATTTGGCAATTCTACCGGATTTATCAAAATGCTAAGCGGCCTATAGGTAAACAATTTCAAATGATTTGGCGAGTGGCACAAATTGGTAACTTAGTGTTGGCCATTCTGTTATTGATACTGGGTGGTCGAATTTTGTTCATAACTTAATTTACAAAGTAAAAAAAGTCCCTTAATTATTAGATTTGTTGTAATCTAATTACCAAGGGGCTCTTTTAATGTTATGAATTTTTGAAAAGTTAATAACAGGTTCCAGGATAAACTTGATAAGTGATGTTATTAAAGTCAAAGGTTGCTAATTGACTCAACGTAATATAACAAGTGGCACTAGGAATCAGCATTAAGTTGATGGCTTCTTGATTATCGTCGGGAATGACGGCGACAATAGGTTTGTGATTAGCATAGGCATAACCGTATTCAAAAGCCATCCCAGTGTCTGCATGTGTTGGTAAAAACATGCCACAGACTACGTCAGAACGATCAATTCCTGCGAGATCACCACGAAAAGTGCCAATTTGCCATAAAGGATCAGCCAACATTTCTGGTTGTTTGGTCACGTCGACATCATTAAATTGGTGTTCCAGTGGTCGAAAACTATTTTCCCAATCAACCGTTGGGTTTTGTGCTAAAGCGGCTTGGCCTTGCTGCATATATTGTTCTTCTTCCGGACTAAACCAAGAACAAGCCAAGTAGAGTGATTTTTTTTGGGTCATGAGAAAACTCCTATCAAGATAAATTAAGTATAATGAATTAATTATAGCGTATTTTAGTCAAAAAACCATGAGGTTGTGCTAAAAGAAAAATTTGGAGTAGCAATTGTTTAATCAACGTTAGTTATTAAAATTTTAAGTAGTATTTTAAGGAGGAATTGCGATGTTAAGTTTAGCAATGGGTTCAGATAATTATTACCCAGTTACAGATGACCGGTGTTTTCAAAAGACGGAGTTGACTTTGCCAACGATAAAAGCGAATGATTTGTTGGTGGAAGTCTTAGCGACTGCTGTCAATCCGATTGATATTGCGACGCGTAAAACATTACACGCTTTAAAGCAACCTCGCGTTTTGGGATTTGATGCTGTTGGTATTATTCAACAAGTTGGTTCCGCCGTTCGAGATTTTCATCCTGGAGAGCGGGTCTTTTACGCCGGCGATCTGAAGCGACCGGGTAGTAATGCCCAATTACAAGTGGTCGATCGGCGCTTAGTAGCGTTAGCTCCCCAAAAATTGTCCGTGGCTCAAAGTGCTGCTATGCCTTTAACTGCTCTGACAGCCTATGAATTACTTTTTGAAAAATTACATTTAACGTTGAATACCTTAGCTAATCAAGCTAAATCTATTCTTATTATTAACGGTGCTGGTGGTGTTGGTTCAAGTGCGATTCAATTAGCTAAGTTGTGTGGCTTGCAGGTTTGGGCGACGGCTTCACGCCCAGAAGCTGTCGCTTGGGTCCAAAAGTTAGGAGCAGATCATGTTTTAGATCATCATCAAGATTTAGTGTCGCAAGCACACCAGCAACAGTTTGACTATATTTTAGTTTTGAGTGATGTCGATGCGCATTGGCGAGAGATTATTCAGCTCATTCAACCAGCAACTGGCATGATTGGCACAATTACTAATATGAGTCAGCACCAGATTAACGATTTAAAACGGTTAAGTGTTAGCTTTTGCTGGGAGTGGATGTTTGCGAAAAGTTATTATCAAACTCCAAATTTGGCTTCACAAGGTCAGTATTTGCGCCAAATTGCAGCCTGGCTGGATCAAGGCTTACTGCACTCCACGTTAACCAAAGAAATCACTGGATTTGAAGTTGCGAGTTTGCAACACGCAACCCAGCTGGTAGAAAGTCAACATACCACGGGAAAGGTTGTGTTGACGTATGGTAAGCCTTAAACTGTATTCTATAAGTAAGATTTGAATAATTGATGTGGAGATAATTTATGAAATTATTAATGATTGAGGATAATAAATCTGTTTCCGAAATGATGTCGATGTTTTTTCAAAAAGAAAATTGGGACGTTCATTTTGCTTATGATGGTAATGAAGCGGTAGAGATGTTTAATCAAGAGCCAAATTCCTGGGATTTGATTACTTTGGATCTGAATTTACCCGGTAAAGATGGCTTAGAAGTGGCTAAAGAGATTCGCCAAAAATCGGCCAGTGTGCCGATTATTATGTTGACGGCCCGTGATTCTGAAAGTGATCAAGTTTTAGGTTTGGAATATGCGGATGAATATGTCACGAAACCGTTTAGCCCGATTACCTTAATTGCTCGGATTAAAGCCTTGCATCGGCGCAGTGAATTAACTGATACCGAAACTTCCACGGCTAGTGATAAAAATTTTGATATTCAAACTAAATATTTCAAACTGAATAGTAATACTCGTGAAGCTTATTTAATGCAACAAGAAATTCCTAATCTAACTCCTAAAGAGTTTGATTTGTTGAAAACTTTGGCCAATAAGCCGCGCCAAGTCTTTTCGCGGGAACAATTGTTACAACAAGTTTGGGGCTATGATTATTTTGGTGATGAGCGGACGGTTGATGCCCATATTAAAAAATTACGCCAAAAAATTGAACAAGTCGGTCCCCAAGTGATTCAAACTGTTTGGGGAGTAGGTTATAAGTTTGACGATTCGGATTTAGGTGCATCATGAAATTAATCTATCAATATATGTTAGGTTTTTTGATCGTCGTGGGAACTTGTCTAGGAGTTATCTCCATTGCAGTTTATAGCTATAGTGAAAATATGGCTTATCGTCAAACCTGGGTGCAATTGGAGGGCTATTCGGATAACTTACAAAAAATGGCGCTCAAAGTGAATCCCCGCACGGGCAATATTGATAACATTACCGCAGACACTTTAGAATCAATGCAAGAAGTTTTGGCAGACCAAAAGGTTAATTTTGTCATGTTTGATAAAACGGGGAGTGAGATTTATCCGAACCGAACGCAACGGCCGGTAATTGATCACCACACGTTAAAATTATTAAAAGCGGGAAACGTTATTCGCGAGCGCAATAGTCATGAAAACGAACGGCCGCGAGTTTATAATAAGCAGCCGATGACTTATATTATGAAGCCTTGGTTTGATCATAATAATAAATTAGTGGCGGTGTTATTGGCTGGTTCGGAAGTATCAGCGATTCAAACCAGTATTAATACGATTAAACATAACTTATTAATAGCATTATTAATTTCAGTGTTAATTGCTTTGGTTATGAGTTGGTATTTGGCTAATTGGCAAGTCAAACGGATTGATAAATTACGGCGCGCGACTAAACAAGTCGCGGGTGGCGATTTTGATGTTCAAATTGCTGCGGATGGTCAAGACGAACTGGATGATTTGGCTAATGATTTTAATGCGATGACTTTATCATTACAAGAGTCTGATCAAGAAATTAAACGCCAAGAACAACGTCGCAAAGAGTTTATGGCCGATGCTTCGCATGAGATGCGCACACCGTTAACGACAATTAATGGGTTATTAGAGGGCTTGGCTTATGATGCTATTCCCGAGGATCAGCGTGAGCATAGTATCCAATTAATGCGCAATGAAACTAAACGTTTGATTCGCTTAGTTAATGAGAATTTGGATTATGAAAAAATTCGGACTAACCAAATTCCGTTGCATCAACGAACTTTTAATGCCACGGATTGTCTAAATAATATTATTGCGCAATTAAAAGAAAAGGCGGAATCGGCACAAGATCAATTAATTTTGCAAGCACCGGAGAAGTTAGATGTTTATGCGGATTATGATCGGTTTATTCAAGTAGTTTTTAATATTACCCAAAATGCTATTCAATTTACCCAACAAGGTTGGATTAAAATGACGGCTTGGCATGATGACCAACAACAGGCCGTCATGATTACGATTAGTGATAATGGCATTGGCATGAGTGAAGACCAAGTGAAAAACATTTGGGAACGCTATTATAAAGCTGACCCATCCCGCAAAAATACCAAATATGGCGAATCAGGGTTAGGGCTAGCCATTGTGCACCAGTTAATGCAACAACATCAAGGTAAAATCCAAGTCCATAGCCGATTAGAAAAAGGCACGACGTTTACGCTGACTTTTTATGATGAAGATAAGTTGGCTGCAGCCAAGAAAAGCAATCCCCAAGGCGCTTAGTAGCCGACTAGATAACAACTTGGATGAATACCTGAAAAAATTTTTACTAGTTTCTGCAGAATAGATAAATTATAATGAAATTATTCTCATGTTAGGTGGATTAATAATGACAGATAAGACTAGATTATACGCACAATTTCAACCCGAGCATTATGATTTGTATTTAGACATTAATCGAGAAACTAAAATGATTCATGGGCAAACGACAGTGCGCGGTTGGGCTGTGACTTCAACTATTAAATTGCATCAAAAATATTTAACTATTCAAAACGTGACCGCAGCCGATCAAAACTTAACTTTTAGTGTTGATGAACAAAAAGAAACTGTGACGATTGAATTGCCGCAAGCAGGAGCTACGACGGTAACAATTGCTTATGAGGCACCTTTAACTGATTCAATGATGGGCATTTACCCCTCTTATTATCAAGTGGCCGGCCAAACCAAGCAATTAATTGGAACTCAGTTTGAAACGACAGCTGCGCGGCAAGCTTTTCCTTGTGTCGATGAACCAGCGGCCAAGGCAACTTTTAATTTAGCTATTAAATTTGATGAACACCCCGGTGAAACAATTATTAGCAATATGCCTGAAAAACAAGTGCAGCAAGGGGTGCACTATTTTGAAACGACAGTTAAAATGTCGACTTATTTAGTAGCCTTTGCTTTTGGTGAGTTGCAAAAAGTGACGACCACGACGAAAAGTGGGGTAGAGGTAGGCGTCTTTGCTACCAAAGCCCATTCAGCTCAGGAATTAACTTTTGCTTTAGACATCGCCAAACGTTCAATTGAATTTTATGAGGATTATTATCAAACACCATATCCCTTGCCACATTCTTGGCATTTGGCCTTGCCAGACTTTTCAGCAGGTGCCATGGAAAACTGGGGCTTAATCACTTATCGGGAAACCTGTTTACTAGTTGATCCGCAAAACGCCGCTTTAGAAAATCAGCAATATGTAGCGACAGTGATCGCCCACGAATTGGCTCACCAATGGTTTGGCGATTTGGTAACCATGCAGTGGTGGGATGATCTCTGGTTAAATGAAAGTTTTGCTAATATGATGGAATACGTGGCGATTGATGCCTTGCAACCGGATTGGCATATCTGGGAATTGTTTCAAACAGCCGAAGTGCCGGCAGCACTAAAGCGAGATGCCACTGCTGGGGTCCAGTCAGTTCACGTGCAAGTTGAACAGCCCGCCGAAATTGACGCGATCTTTGATAGTGCGATTGTTTATGCCAAGGGGGCACGCATGTTAGTGATGGTGCGCGCTTTGATTGGTGATCAAGCGTTACGGCAAGGTCTCAAAGCCTATTTTGACCAGCACCAGTATGCTAATGCGACTGGCGATGATTTGTGGCAAGCTTTGGGTAATGCTGCCCACATGGATTTAAAAAAGATTATGGATACTTGGTTGGAGCAGCCGGGGTATCCAGTCGTGACAGTTAAACTGCAGGCTGATACATTAGTCTTACATCAACAACAATTTTTTATTGGCGAAAGTCAAGACCAACAGCGGCAGTGGCAAATTCCGTTAAAGAGTAATTTTACAGCCGTACCTCAGTTGATGACGACAGCCACCATAGAAATTCCGCATTATACCGAGTTACGGCAAGCAGCTCAGCAGCCATTACAGTTGAACGTGGAAAATGAATCACACTTTATTGTAGCTTATGATGATCAACTCTTAGCCGATTTGGTTCAAAACGTTAGCGAATTAGATGCGGTGACTCAATTACAAATTTTACAAGATGCGGCGTTATTGGCCGAAGGGCAACAAAAGCCTTATGCTGCAGTTATTCAGATTTTACCGCAGTTTAGTCATAGTACTTCTAATATTGTGAATGCCGAATTTTACCAAATTTTGCGTCAATTGCAAAAATTTGTCCAACCACAAACAGCTGCCGAAACTGCATTAAAACAAGTTTATCGCCAATTTAGTGCGGCGGAAATCAATCGTTTAGGGTGGCTACCTCAAGAACAAGAAAGTCTAGATGATCAGTTAAGTCGCCCAATTTTGATACAAGCGGGTCTTTATGGTGAAAATCCAGCTCTCATTCAACAAGGGCATCAATTATTCGGTCAGTATCAAGCTAATTTGGCTAGTTTTCCAGCTGCCACGCGAGCAAGTTTGTTAGTTAATGAAGTGCAAAACTATGGCAATGCGGCGTTGTTTGAGCAATTAATGACTTTATATCGGCAAACTAGTGTGGCTGATTTAAAGAGTGATATCGCTGCTGCGATGCCCAAAATAGCAGATCCATCATTATTACACCAGATGATCGCTTTATTTGAAGATAGTCAAACAATTAAACCGCAAGACTTACGGGCTTGGTATCGGGGCGTGTTACTTAATCCTCAGGGGCAACAACTAGCTTGGGATTGGTTACGCAGCGATTGGAGTTGGCTGGAACAAAGCTTAGGTGGCGACATGGAATTTACTGCGTTTATTACGGTGACCGCGAATGCCTTTCATACACCAGAGCGTTTAGCAGAATTTCAACAATTTTTTGAGCCCAAAGTGGCTGTGCCCGGTTTAGGTCGAGAAATTACTATGGATGAAAAAGCCATTGCTGGTCGCGTCGCTTTAGTTCAAGAGCAACAACAAGGAGTGCAAACAGCAATCAAGGAATTAATTTTAGCATCATTCTAAAGCTGAAGTTAGAGGCTGAGATCAAAGTCGCTCAAAGCTGATTATTGCGATTCAATTTTGGTGTTACTAACACTTAAGAAAGTTATAATCATACTCAGCGATTTTTTTCTTGGCTTCTTTGCTGTTTTGATGGCATTCCGAAAGAAATTAATGAGGAGTAAGATCATTTTGTTTAAAATATTCAAGCAACCACAGCAATTAAAGACTGAACTGTTAGCGGGGGTTACCAGTTTTTTCGCCATTTCTTATATTATTATTGTTAACCCGCTAATTTTAAAGGATGCCGGCATGCCAGTTAATCTGAGTGTGTTTGCGACGATTATTATCTCGGCAATCGGCTGTTTAATTATGGCTTTTTGGGCAGATGCACCGGTGATCTTGACCCCAGGAATGGGCGTCAATGCCTTTTTTACGTATACCTTAGTAGTTAACCTCAAATTTAGTTGGCGAGAGGCCTTAGCAGTTTCTATCTTAAGCAGTTTGGCGTATTTAGTGATTGCTTTTACACCACTAGTACACTTGTTAGCTAAAACAATTCCAGCTAGTTTAAAAACAGGGATTAGCGTTGGGATCGGCTTGTTCTTGGTCGAGCTGGGGTTAAAAAAGGCGGGACTCATTGTAGCAGGTCATAATGGTTCCTTAGTAGCAGGAGGCAACTTAGCTGCGCCAATGACGTTACTGGCCTTATTTGGCTTAGTATTAACGTTAGTTTTATATTTAAAAAAAGTTCCAGGTTATTTTATTATCGGTATTATTACGAGCAGTATCTTAGCGGTTATTTTTCATTTACAAGCAGCTGCTCCCCCAGTCAAATTAAGTCAATTAACCCAAATGTCACAGTTAATTAATCAAGCTAATTTTAGTCAAATTGGAAATTTGAAATTTTGGTTGGCGGTCTTTTCTTTGACCATGATTTTAGTATTTGAATCCATGGGGCTATTGACTGGCATTTTACCTGACCAGAAAAAATTTCCGCGAGCCTTTCAAAGTAGTTCCATTACAGCTGTATTATCTGGAATTCTAGGCAGTAGTCCGACTGTTGCCGCGGCGGAAAGTGCTGCGGGAATTGAAAGTGGGGGTCGCAGTGGGATTGTATCTTTAGTAGCAGCTATTTTATTTAGTGCTTCGTTGTTTGTAGTCGGTGGTTTAAAATATATCCCTCAAGCCGCGATTGCACCGGCTTTGATCTTGACAGGGGCTATGATGATGCAACAATTGCAAACTTTAAATTTACAAGATTTTAGTGAATGGTTTCCGGCGTTTTTGATTATTACGTTGATTCCGCTAACTGGTAGTATTGCCACGGGGTTAGCTTTTGGTTTTGTGAGTTATCCTGTGGTTAAATGGGCCACTAAGCAAGGTCAGCAATTAAATGCCACATTGCTAGTTTTAAGTGGTTTATTTTTATTAGATTTAATTGTGAATGCTATTTTATAGTTAAGTTGAGAATAAAACAAAAAGCATTGGTTCAACTGTGAATTCGTTACTAGAATGTTGAACTAATGCTTTTTTAGTTAGTTTGTTTAGCTTATTTTTGGGGAACTTCATAGAGAAAATTATCATTACCATCTAGTTCAGGGGCATTGCTCTTATATAAATCAGTAGTCGTTTTATTATTATTTTTGGAATAAAGACTCGTTGATTTATCCCCCAAAGCATCGCGTGTTTTCATTAAGTGTTGAAATTCGTTTTGATAGTTATAGTCCTTAGGATTGACAGGGGTAAAGCCCTTGGGAGTATAAAAACGCAAGAGATTAGTTTTATTGACGGAATCTGATAAACTCAGTTCAGTATCCTTCTTTTGGGCAATTTGGCGTAGTTTACTTTTCAATTCTGGTGTTGGATCAGTGATTAATTGACCATTACTGTTTTGATAAATGATCATTTTGTTATTACTATTATTAATCACGGTATACTTAGGTGTCACAAACGTATGGTTACGGAAAATGACATTTTGGTCATGTTGCTTAGATAAGAGGTCATTGCCCATGAAGATATAGGGCTTAGTATTGACGCCCAAGAGATTTAATAAAGTGGGCAAAACATCGATTTCTCCACCATATTGTTTTTGAATTCCTCCCTTCAATCCGGGCATATGAATCATAAACGGAACACGTTGCAGTTGAATATGATCGAATTGACTCCAAGTTTTCGGATCATGCCCAATGACCGGCGCAACGTCTTTTTCATCACCTTCACTTAGTCCGAAGTGATCACCATAAAGAATGATAATCGAATTGTCATACAAACCACTAGCCTTTAAATAGTCGAAGAATTCGTGAACAGCTTCATCAAGATAATGTGCAGTGCCAAAATAATTATTGACCATTGTATTATTAGTATCCGGTTTTTGAAAACCACCGAGGTCATCATTGGCTAATTCAAAGGGGTTGTGATTAGTGACTGTCAAAAATTTAGCGTAAAATGGCTGTTGCAGCTGTTCTAAATATTTGGTACTTTCCGCAAATAACAGTTTATCTTTGCTGCCCCAATAAGTGTTACTATCGGCAGTTTGTTGAAAATACTTTTGATCAAAGAAATAATTGTAGCCCATATTTTTGTAAACAGTGTCGCGACTCCAAAAAGAACCAATATTACCATGAAACGCCGCCGAGGTATAACCTTGTTGTTGATTTAAAATGGCCGGTGCGGCTTGGAAGGTATTGTTAGATCCTAAACTAGTAAAAAAAGATCCTTCAGGTAAGCCAAAAAGCCCCGTTTCTAACATAGTTTCTGCGTCACTTGTCTTGCCTTGACCAACTTCGTGGAAGAAATTGGAAAAAGCTAGGGTATTATCGGAATGATAAAGACTATTTAAAAAGGGAGTTACTTCTTGACCCTTCACTTTACTATCGATCAGGAATTGTTGAAAACTTTCGAGATGAATGATGATAACATTTTTGCCTTTAGCAATGCCTTGATACTTTGGATTAGGTGTGGCGTAATGTTGTTTGACGTAAGATAAGACCGGATCCATATTAGCTCCTTGCGCTCCGGAGCGGAGATTGTTACTTTGGGCGGTTTTAAAACTATCATATGCTAAAAAAGAATTCAGTCCCAAATATTTAACAATATAGGTGCGATCAAAGGTCCGCATTAATAATTGTGGTCGACTTAATTCGGCTAAAAAAACGTTAGCGGCTAACATGGTTAAACTCAGACTGGTAATTAAAAAAGCTTGTAACTTACTAGTGGGCTTGGGGTCGGCAGTAACTTTTTTAGTAATCCATAACAAAGCAAAAATTGGAAAATCAATAAAATAAATCCAATCGTGTACTTTAATCATGGCAATGGCACTGCTGCCAAGGCCTTTAGCAACTTTGCCCACACTTAAAATGGTGTTAATACTAATAAAATCACTAAATTCGCGGTAATATAAAATATTGCTATATAGTAATATTGTTTCTAAAACATAAATGGCTAGAGTGGTCCAATAATATGGTTTCGCTTTTTTGAAATAAAGTGGCAAGCTCAATAAGAGTAAACTTGTAGCAATGGGATTCATAATGAGTAAAAAATGCTGAAAAGGATCAGCGGCGCCCATATTAAAATCTAAGTAATAAGCAATGACGGTTTTTAACCAGAGACCTCCGGTTAAGATTAATAACCAGCCACTGCGCCGAGTGTTCATTTGGTTGTGCATTTTCATGAATTAATTTCTCTCCATAATAGTATCATTCATAATTTTACCATTTAATTATGGTAACAGTGAGGTTAGACATGATTTTCTTAAATTCAATATATCAACAAGTTTATCAGCATTTGGCAGGACGTATTAATCATTTTCCGTTAATTCGGCTGATTTTTTTAAGCCTTGATAAAACTATTTTTTATTTTTTAGTATTCTTACTTTGTCGAATACTGTGGTTAGCTATTTTTCGGCAGGCGACCAGTTTGGGGCACGAATTATTAGTTAATCTGTTTGTGATTTATTTTTTGTTACTGCTCTTTTTGACGGTTTTTCGGCAGGGTTATTTTCCGTGGGATTTTCATTTTTATTGGCACCGTTCCTTAACGGCCATCAATTGGGTGCCCTTAGTGGAAACGTGGAAATTAACTGCTGGTAAATCAATGATTGATTTTTTATATAATTCATTAGGCAATATTTTGTGGTTTGTTCCGTTTGGATTATTGCGTCCTTTAATTAGTCGGGGGCAATCTGCAGCTTTGAAAACAATTATTGAAGGCAGCTTATTATCGATTGGAATTGAAAGTTTACAATTTGTTTTGTTGACGGGTGTGAGTGATGTTGATGATGTTATTTTTAACACTTTGGGGGTGATTTGTGGTTATATGATTTACTGGTTGGGTCAGAAAATTTTCTGAAATCGCAAGGCTTGTTCGCAATTGAATATGCTATAATTTGTTCGTAGTACTTATTAAGAAAATTAAGCAAAATTTGGAGGAATGTACATTGACACATATCAAATTTGATGACTCAAAATTGGGCAAATTTGTTCATGAAAATGAACTATCTGAAATGCAACCGTTAGTGACTGCTGCAGATCAAGAATTGCGGCAAGGAACTGGTGCTGGCAATGACTTTCGGGGTTTTTTAGATTTGCCAGTTGATTATGATAAAGAAGAATTTGCCCGGATTAAAGCCGCCGCAGCAAAGATTCAAAAAGATTCCGAAGTTTTCGTAGCTATTGGGATTGGCGGTTCTTATTTAGGAGCGCGGGCAGCGATTGATTTTTTGAGTAGCAGCTTTTACAATATCAAAAATGAAAAAGCAGTACCAGAAATTTACTTCTGTGGTAATTCTATTAGCCCTAATTATTTAAGTGACTTGTTAGCGGTTATTGGCGATCGGGACTTTAGTATTAATGTTATTTCCAAATCGGGTACTACGACCGAACCTTCAATTGCTTTTCGAGTTTTGAAAGCAAAATTAATTGCTAAATATGGTGAAGCCGAAGCTAAGAAGCGGATTTATGCAACGACTGATCGGCAAAAGGGTGCTTTAAAGACAGAATCTGATGCTCAAGGCTATGAAGAATTTGTTGTTCCGGATGATATCGGTGGTCGTTTCTCAGTCTTAACAGCGGTCGGCTTGTTACCAATTGCAGTGGCTGGCATTGATTTAGATCAATTGATGCAAGGTGCAGCTAGTGCACGTAATGACTATCAAAATCCTGATGTGCAACAAAATGAAGCTTATAAATATGCTGCTTTGCGCAATATTTTATATCGTAAAGGCTATACGGTTGAATTATTGGAAAATTATGAACCCAACTTACAGTACTTTGGTGAATGGTGGAAGCAATTAGCTGGTGAGTCTGAAGGTAAAGACCAAAAAGGTATTTTCCCTGCTTCTGCTAATTTCTCCACGGATTTACATTCTTTAGGCCAATATATCCAAGAAGGTAAGCGTAACTTGATGGAAACAGTGATTATGATTGACAAGCCACGTCAAGACGTTGCTATTCCACAAGAAAGCGATAATTTAGATGGTTTACAATACTTGGAAGGTAAGACCATGGATTACGTTAACAAGAAGGCCTATGAAGGGGTCGTCTTAGCGCATACTGATGGTGGTGTGCCTGTAATGAGTGTGCATATTCCAGAACAAGATGCTTATACTTTAGGTTATTTAATTTACTTCTTTGAAATTGCGATCGCTATTTCAGGTTATTTGAACGGTATCAATCCGTTTAATCAACCAGGTGTTGAAGCTTATAAGAAGAACATGTTTGCTTTGTTAGGTAAACCTGGTTTTGAAGAATTAGGCCAAGAATTGAATCAACGGTTATAAAATTTTTAATGTTTTTGCGTCAACAAAAAAAGTCTAGAATTTTCTAGGCTTTTTTTATTGCATAAAAAAAGTGGTTTTATTTGCAATCTACTTTTTTTCTTTCACAATATATAGCGGACGGCGTTTAACTTCCAAGAAGATTTTGCCAATATAATTACCAATAATCCCTAGGAAAAATAATTGCATACCGCCTAAAAAGAGGATGATGGAAATTAAAGAAGACCAACCTTTGGTCGGGTTGCCAAAAATCGAAGAACGCACGACGATAAATAATAGAGCTACAAAAGCTAAGAACATGACAATTAAGCCGAGCCAAACCGCTACAATTAAGGGCACTGTGGAAAAATCAGTAATGCCTTCGACAGAATATTTAAATAAACTCCAAAAATTCCAACTAGTTTTGCCAGCAACTCGTTCGACATTTTTATATGGTAAATATTTAGTTTTAAAGCCAACCCAAGAAAAAATTCCTTTCGAAAAGCGATTGTATTCAGTCATCTCTAATATAGCATTGACCATATCGCGGCGCATTAGGCGAAAATCGCGGGCACCCGGAATGATTTGCGTGTCGGAAATTTTATTGATGATGCGGTAAAAAAGGTTGGAAAAGAAGGAACGAATCGGTGGTTCACCACTACGATCTTGGCGCATAGTACCAATACAATCGTAATCCGTGGTTTCTAAGAGGTGGACCATCTGAATCAACATGCTGGGGGGATCTTGTAGATCAGCATCCATAATTGTCACTAATTCGCCGTCAACGTTTTTCAGCCCTGCATAAATGCCGGCTTCTTTCCCAAATTGCCGGGAAAAAGATAAATAGTGGCTTTCAATGGTTGGCTCTTCGTGTAATTGGCGTAATTTTTGTAAGGTGTGATCGGTTGAGCCATCGTTAATAAATAAAATATCCGGCTCATATGCTGGTAATTTTTGAAAAGTATGGACGATAGCTTGATAAAATAGCTCCACCGTTTCTTCTTCGTTAAAGCATGGTACAATAATGCTAATTTTTGTCGCCATCAAAGAACCCCCTTGAATATCAGTAATATTTTAACTTTAAAAAAATATAAAAGCTACTATTTATTTAGAATTTGGCAAGGAAGGTCAATGAATATGACAGATTTAGTATTAAAGACAATGGATGATCAACAATTTCAAAGCTTTTTTAGTTCGCAAACAAAAGAATATGCACAGCAAAAGATGTTAAATCACGCTTGGACGAAGCAGGAAGCATTATTTCGGGCGGAGGAAGAGTTTAAATTATTGCTACCGGATCAACAACATACTTACCACAATTTTTTGTATGTGGTGCAAAATATTGAGCAAACAGTGGGTTACGTTTGGCTAGCGGAAGTCATGGATAGTGATTACTCAGCACAACCGTATTTGTTTTTATATGATTTTGCCATCTTGGATACTTTTCAAGACCAAGGTTTGGGGCAAGAAGCTTTAAACTTGGTGATTCATCAGGCACATGATTTGGGTTATCAAGAGCTCGGCTTGCACGTATTTGGAATTAATCATAAGGCACAGCATCTCTATCAAAAGTTGGGCTTTCAGGTAACCGATGTCACGATGAAGCGTTCAGTTTGATTTCTCCTAAATGCAGAGTGTGTTATGATCAAATTGTGAAAAGGAGTGATTAATTTGAGTCAACGACCATTTTATCAAGAATATTTTTATGATGAAAATGTCTATGACCTACATGATGGTGGTTATAAAAAACTGACGTTGCCGCAGGTGCCTAGTAAGGCGCTTAGGATTCCGCCAATTTTAAAGCCAGATAAAGTTCAAGATCATGAGGTATGGTATACCATAGTGGCTCAGGAGTCACAAGCTGCGATTTTACCAGGTGAATTAACCAAGACCTGGGGCTATAATGCTGAGATTTTGGGACAAACGGTTGTCTTGCATGATGGTTGGCATTATCATGTGCATATTGAAAATCACTTACCCGAAACCACGACGTTACATTGGCATGGGTTAAACATTCCGGGTCCCATTACTGATGGTGGTCCCCATGCTCCTATTTTGCCTGGTCAAGCACGTGATATTGAATTTACATTGCATCAAGAAGGGGCGCAAACAGATTGGATGCATCCACATCCGTGTCCCAATACAGCCCGCCAAGTCTGGAATGGTTTAGCAGCCATGGTAATTGTTACTGATGAACATGCTAAAACCTTACCACTGCCTCAAGAATACGGTGTCGATGATTTACCACTAATTCTGCAAGATCGCTCCTATCATGATAATCAATTGGATTATCAAGCCGATTATGATGTGGATGGGACTTTAGGTGAGTATCCGTTAGTGAACGGTACGATCAATGGTGTGTTTAAGGTGACGACTCCGCAAGTGCGGTTACGCTTATTAAATGCTGCTAATCGACGTGAGTTTCGGTTGCACTTTAATGATGGGCGCCGTTTTACGCAAATTGCGGGAGACTGTGGTTTCTTAAAACAAACTATTGATTTAGATCGTTTAATGTTAACTGTTCCTGAACGAGCTGAAATTGTGGTTGATTTTAGTGATTGTCAAGTTGGCGATCAAGTACAGTTGCTGTCTGATGATACGGTTTTATGTACTTTTGAAATTGGTGCCATGACTAAAGCTAAACAAACTATTCCCGATCAGTTATTCGATGTTCCGCAGTGGCAAGCTGATGAACAAGCTCCGGTTCAAAAGGTTGTAATGTCGGGAATGGATGATGAGGTCTTGCTTGATGGTCGGCGC
Source organism: Bombilactobacillus sp. ESL1187 (assembly GCF_058107155.1). Classification (NCBI taxonomy): domain Bacteria; kingdom Bacillati; phylum Bacillota; class Bacilli; order Lactobacillales; family Lactobacillaceae; genus Bombilactobacillus; species Bombilactobacillus sp. ESL1187. The sequence continues at coordinate 184,558 of NZ_JBYLTZ010000001.1, read as the reverse complement.
TTTGATATGACGCGAATTGATCGCAAACAATTATTAGGACAAACCGTTGATTGGGAAATTACGAATACTAATGATACTTGTGGGGGGATGATTCACCCATTTCACATGCATGGTTGTCATTTTCAAGTAATTAGTCGTAATGGTCAAGCCCCGTATCCTAACGAAACCGGTTTTAAGGATACAGTGGGTGTTAATGCTGGCGAAACGGTGCGCATTCGAGTTCGCTTTGATGTTTTAGGTATTTTTATGTACCACTGTCATATTTTGGAGCATGAAGATACCGGCATGATGGCGCAAATTGAAGTTTACGATCCTAAGCAACCACGAACTTACCATTTACACGCAATGCACGAAATGTAAAGAAGTTAAGAATTAATCTCAGAAAGGCCTAATAATTAGGCCTTTCTCTATGCTTCAGGCACATTAAATTATCTGTAAAATACTATTTTTGAATAAATAGCTAAAAGTGGAAATGAAAGATTGACAAATTTATATTTTTGTTAGAAAATGTTAACCATACTCTAATGAAGTTTCATTAAAGCAACAAAGTTATGGGAGGCATTTTTATGGCGAGTATTAAGGAGCGGATTTTTCGAAAAGAAGATCCGAGTGTTTATGAATCAAAGGATTCACACTTAGTTAAATCTTTAACAACAAAGGACTTTTTGGCTCTAGGAGTGGGAACCATTGTATCGACGGCCATTTTTACTTTACCTGGTGATGTGGCAGCTTTACATGCTGGACCGGCGGTAGTGTTATCGTTCCTAGCAGCGGCGATTGTTGCTGGATTAGTGGCCTTTGCTTATTCAGAAATGGCTTCAGCCATGCCCTTTGCGGGTTCCGCTTATTCGTGGATTAATGTGATTTTTGGTGAATTTTTTGGTTGGGTTGCCGGTTGGGCATTATTAGCAGAGTATTTCATTGCGGTGGCCTTTGTTGGTTCTGGTCTTTCGGCCAATTTTCGGGGATTGATTGAACCTTTAGGTTTGCAATTGCCCAAATTTTTGGCGAATCCGATTGGAACCGCCGGTGGCGGCATTGACTTAATTGCTGCTGTGGTAATTATTGCGGTTGCTCTTTTGTTATCGTTAGGTGCATCTCAAGCTTCTAGAGTAGAAAATGTGTTAGTCGTGTGCAAGGTTTTAGCAATCTTGTTATTTATTGTCGTTGGTTTAACTGCAATTCATCCGCACAATTATGTACCATTTATTCCTAAGTATCACTTAAACCCTGATGGTAGTGCCTTTGGCGGTTGGCGTGGTATTTATGCGGGTGTTTCGATGATCTTCTTAGCTTATATTGGTTTTGATTCAATTGCGGCTAATTCAGCCGAAGCTAAGGATCCACAAAAAACTATGCCGCGGGGCATTTTAGGCTCGTTATTAATTGCGGTGTTTTTGTTTGTTTGTGTTTCGTTAGTTTTGGTGGGGATGTTTAAGTATACTGCATATGCTAATAATGCTGAACCGGTTGGTTGGGCGTTACGGCATAGCGGTCATAGTTTAGTGGCAGCTATTGTGCAAGCCGTGGCGGTTATTGGTATGTTTACCGCTTTAATTGGAATGATGATGGCCGGTTCACGGTTATTGTATTCTTTTGGCCGTGATGGTTTGTTACCTAAGTGGATTGGTCATTTGGATCAAAAAAATCGGCCTAATCATGCTGTTTTAGTCTTGACGATTGTTGATGTAATCGTGGGCGCTATTTTCCCATTTGGTATTTTGTCACAATTAGTTTCGGCCGGAACTTTAATTGCATTTATGTTTGTTACATTAGGAATTTACGGCTTACGGAAGCGCGAAGGCAAAGATTTGCCGGAACCTGGATTTAAGATGCCCTTTTACCCAGTTATGCCATTACTAGGCTTTTTAGGTTCACTCTTAGTCTTTTGGGGCTTGAGTAAAGAAGCTAAGTGGTATGCCTTAGGTTGGTTTATCATTGGCTTAATTGTTTATTTCTGTTATGGTATTCGGCATTCGTATTTGAACCAAAAAGCCAAATCTTAAAAACTCAATTATTTTAAATTAAAACAAAAATAAGGCTGGAATAATAAGAGCGTAATCTTATTGTTCTAGCCTCATTTTATTGTTATTTTAAAGTTTTAGCTGTTGAGTCCAATTACGGTATGCAATGGCTTCACTGTCATTTTGCAAACTAATCTTGTCCGTAGCTTGGGGCTGATGTAACCAAGCTTCTGACAACTGCGTTTGGCCCATGATGGTCGCATTACCAATTAATTCCATCCAGTATTGATCGGCTTGGTGATGAACTTTGGTTTGAACCATACCGCCCGGATTGTAAACTTGAAGTAGTTGTTCTAACTGGGCTTTTTGCGGATAATTTAAGACTAAAGCTAAGCTGGCCGCAGACATTGCGGTCCCACACGCGTTGGTTAAACCGACACCGCGTTCAAAAGTTTGCACAAAAATTGTTTGCGGTCCCAAAATTTTAACAAAGCTTAGATTAACTCCGTCAGGTAATTCAGGATTGTGGTCATTTAATTGTTGACCGAGCTGTTGCAAACGAGTTGTATCAATTTCTGGTACAAAAGTAATCAAGTGCGGATTGGGAACAGCTAAAGCGGTAAATTTTAAGTCAGGATCAATCGTGGGAATAACCTGATTGATGACCGGCTCTGTTGGAGTAGTTAAACCGACAGTCTGTGGTTTAAAACTTACGGGGGAGATTTCCACACCAAAGGCCGGTACGTTAGGTGCCAAATTGGGATAACGTTTAACGTGTAAACTTTTTTGTGAAGTTTCCACAGTGAAATCATCTTGCTGAAATTTATCTGCTAAATAGCGGGCCACTGTTCGTAAACCATTGCCGCACATTAAAGCTGTTGAACCGTCCGCATTAAAAATTTGCATTTGACCTAAGGCTGTTGGCTCAGTTGCTTGGTCCACGACAAGCAAACCGTCAACCGGCTGCAAAGCGGGAATCTGGGTTAAAGTTTGGACTAATAATTGTAATTCTTGAGTAGTTAATGGTTGTTGTAAAAGGGTTTGGTCCAGCAATAAGAATTGATTGAGTGAACCATGAACTTTGAGTAATTGCACCATATTAAAGTCTCCTATTCGAAAAAACTACGATAAATGGCCCGCACGGCCTTATCAGCGTCTGATTGTTTGGTACCGATCATAATGGAAATACGGGAAGCCCCCTGATTAATCATGTGTAAACCAATATGGGCGTGTGCTAACGGATCAATAATCTTTTTTAAGACCCCAATTTTTTGGCGGAAACCTTCGCCAACAATCATTGTAATGGCGTAATCATCGATCCATTCTAATTGATCGGGATGAAGCGTGTCTTGAATTTCTTGACACATTTGTTTGGCGATTTGAGGTGTAAATTGGCGTTGATCAAAGATGATTGTAACATCATCAATTCCAGAAGGCATATGTTCGTAAGAGATATGATATTTATAAAAAATTTGTAGTAATTTGAGTGTGAAGCCCACTTCTTTGTTGAGTAAATAACGGTGCAAATAGAGAGCCACAAAATGGTTGGACGTGGCCACCCCCGTCATTAATTGTTGAGGGTGAAAGTCTTTTTCAGGTACAATTAAAGTTCCTGGTAAATCGGGATGATTAGTATTTTTGACATTAATCGGAATTTGGGCTTGAATGGCCGGAATGAGCGCTTCATCATGAAAAACAGAAAAACCAGCATAGGATAATTCACGTAATTCCCGGTAAGTCATAGTTTTGATAGCTTGAGGATGCTCAACGATTTGGGGATTAGCCGCATAGATAGCGTCAACATCTGTGAAATTTTCATAAAGATCAGCTTGAAATCCCTTAGCTAAAATGGCCCCAGTAATATCAGAACCGCCGCGGGAAAAGGTCGCAATTTGTTGCTTTTCCGTGAGGCCATAAAAACCGGGCACAATATAATATTGGTGTTGGAGCTTAATTTTTTTGAGGTTAAGATAAGTTTGCGGTAAAACTTCAGCATCATGAGGTTGATCACTAACTAATAAACCGAGATCTTGCGGTGATATGTATTGGGCATCAAGATTTTGATGTTGCAAGATCAGGGCTAATAATTGGGCGGTTAACTTTTCACCATGGGCTTTAAACGCGGCGGTTAAATAATCATTATTGGCGAAAGTGGTAGTGGGTAAAATGTCTAATTGGTGCTTTAAGTCAGCAATTTGCAGACTCGATAAACCAAAAGTTTGGGCAATTTCGACGTAACGTTGCCAAATTTCGGTCACAATGGGGGTAAAATCCTGATGGTTAATAACTAATTGACTGTATTTGATTAGCAAATCGGTTACTTTGGTATCTTGGGAAAATCTTTTACCGGGAGCGGAAGTAACGATAATGCGGCGCTGAGGATCAGCTCGAATAATGGCAATAATTTTTTGAAATTGTGAACCAGTGGCTAGCGAACTACCACCAAATTTAATAACTTTCATAACTAACGAATTCCTCTCTGCTTGATCAATTATTACCCAATTATTAAAATTATTAGGGGATTAATTTGCATTCTAACATTTATTTTTTAATCTGCAACTACTTATTTTTTAACTATCTGCCGAAATAAATTAAAATAGCTTGACAAATATTTTAATTAATTATAATATTTTACATATCGAAGAGGTCGCAATCAACAAGAGTAACTATAGGAGCTGGTCAGCTGAGAATATAGTGAAAGGGGCGATTGCCGAAGGATTAAGTCCAAAGGCCGGGGCTTAAATTCTGGGACATAATTGAATAAATTATGGACTGTCGTAGAAAAATATCTCTACGGAGCGCTTACGACAAACTAATGCCATAATTTTAGCAATGAATGATGGGTTCTTTTGTTCGAAAGCGAGCAAAAGGACCTTTTTTATTATTAATTTTTATTTTTACTGGAGGTCGCAATCATGCAGTCAGCAATGGCATTAAACGCGCAAGGACATTTGACAATCGGGGGCTGCGATGCCCTGGATTTAGCACATAAATATCAAACACCATTGGTTGTGTATGATGTCGCCCAAATTCGGCAACAAGTTCATCAATTTAAGCAAGCTTTTCAACAAGCCGGCGTTAACGCCACGATTAGTTATGCCAGCAAAGCTTTTGCTGTGAAAGCTATTTATCAAGTGATGCAACAAGAACAAGTACATGTTGATGTAGTTTCTTTAGGAGAAATGATGACGGCATTACAAGCCGGATTTCCCGCCGCGCAGATTAGTTTTCATGGTAATAATAAATCATTAGCAGAATTAAATTACGCCGTGCAAAATCAGATTGGAGTCATCATTGTTGACAATTTTGATGAATTAAACATGTTGACACAATTGCTACACGAAAGTTATCCTCAGCGAAAAGTGGCGATTATGCTACGCATTACGCCCGGCATTTCAGCACATACCCATGAATATGATCAAACTGGGCAAATTGACAGCAAGTTTGGCTTTGATGTGCAATCACAGCAAGCACAAGCTGCCTTACAACAGGCTTTGGCAGAACCACAATTACAAGTTATTGGTTTACATGCCCATATCGGTTCCCAAATCATGGCTGTTGAAGGTTTTGAATTGTTAGTTAAAAAGTTATGTCAGTTAGTCGCCAGTTGGTACCAAAAATTTCAATTTGTACCACAAGTCTTAAATCTTGGCGGCGGCTTTGGTATTCAGTATGTTGCAAGTGACGAGGATTTGGCGCCTAAGCAATTTGTTCAAGCCATTGTTCAAACATTACAACAAGCTTGGCCATTAGCTTCACAACCTTTACCAGAAATTTGGATTGAACCGGGACGTTCTTTAGTCGGGGCCGCCGGAGTCAGTCTTTATTCAATTGGAACCCATAAAAAAGTGGCTGGGATTTGTAATTTTGTCACGGTAGATGGGGGCATGGGTGATAATATTCGCCCCGCTTTATACCAAGCGGATTATACTGCTGTGTTAGCTAAAGCACCACAAGCTAAAACGACGCAAACGGTAACTATTGCAGGACGTTATTGTGAATCTGGTGATATCTTAGTTAAGAATCAACCTTTACCGCCAACGCAGCCGGGCGATATTGTAGCAATCTTAGATACGGGTGCTTATGGTTATTCAATGGCTTCCAACTATAACCGCGTAGCACGTCCGGCAGTGGTTTTTGCCGAACGTGGGCATAGCCAAGTAGTTGTCAAACGAGAAACACCGATGGATTTACTTCGTTTAGATCAAGATTATCAAGTAACTGGAGAAGAGTGATTTGTGATGAATACACAAGAAATTATTAATTTTATTAGTCAAGCACCCAAGAAAACGCCGGTGCAAGTAGTAATTAAGGGCGATTTATCTAAGTTACAAGCGATAGCTGGGGTTGAAAGTTTTGTTGGCGAGCAAGTCGGAGTTATTTATGGCGATTATGCTCAGGTGCAAGAATTTTTACAAGTTAACCAAAGCGTCATTACAGCTCAACATTTAACAGTAACAGCGCGTAACTCAGCGGTGCCTTTGTTAGATATTCAGAATGTTAATGCGCGGATTGAACCTGGAGCTTTGATTCGTGATCACGTACAAATTGGTGATCAGGCCGTGGTGATGATGGGTGCCGTGATCAATATTGGTGCTCAAATTGGTGCCGAAACCATGATTGATATGGGCACAGTCATCGGTGGGCGCGCTCAGATCGGTCAACGGGTTCATGTCGGAGCCAACGCTGTGATTGCTGGTGTGATTGAACCGGCTTCTGCCCAGCCCGTTGTTATCGGTGATGATGTTTTAATTGGTGCTAATGCTGTAGTTTTAGAGGGGGTGAAAATTGGATCGCATGCAGTTGTAGCAGCCGGAGCAATAGTGACCCAGGATGTGGCTGCCAATAGTGTGGTAGCGGGAGTACCGGCGAAAGTGATTAAACAAGTTGATACTCAAACACAGCAAAAAACCGGTTTAGAATCTGACTTACGAAAGTTGTGAAATTAATGCTATTAAATGAAGATTTAATTCAAATTCGGCGCCACTTGCACCAAATCCCCGAACTAGCTTTAAAAGAAACGCAAACGTCTGCCTACTTAAGACAAATTATTGCGCAATTACCACAGCAATATCTAACAGTACAAACGATTAGTCAATTACCAACGGCCATTTTGGTTCATGTTCAAGGTACGGATCCGAAAAGAACTTTGGGTTATCGGGCAGATATGGATGGCTTACCATTGACCGAAGCAACTAACTTAAGCTATCAATCTAAGCATGCTGGTGTCATGCATGCTTGTGGGCATGATTTTCATTTAACGATTGCTTTGGGGATTTTAGCATATTTTGCGGAGCATCAACCACAAGATAATTTAGTATTCTTCTTTCAACCAGCGGAAGAAAGTGATAGTGGTGCAGTTATAGCAGAAAAATCAGGTGTATTTACCGGGCAATTTCGGCCAGACGAATTTTATGCCTTGCATGTTAATCCCGATTTGAAAGTCGGCCAAATCGGTTGTTGCCAGGGCACATTATTTGCTGGAACTACCGAGGTTGATGTTGATTTTATTGGCGAAGGTGGGCATGCAGCTGCTCCCCAAAAAGCTCATGATGCGATTGTGGCGGCCGCAGAGTTTGTTAACCAAGCTCAAACAATAGTAGCTCGCAATATTGATCCCCTAGCCAGTGGGGTAGTTACTTTTGGTCAGCTGAACGCTGGAACAATTCGGAATATTATTGCTGGTCGTGCCCATTTAGCTGGGACAATTCGGGGGTTGGATCAACCCATGATTGTAAAAATTGGGCAACGGCTAGATGATATAGCTCATGGCATTGCGCGAAGTTTTGATGTGCAAGTTCAGTTAAAACTTAATCAAGGGGGCTATTTGCCAGTAGTCAATGATCCGCAGTTAACCAAATTGTTTATGGATTCTTGCCAAAGCGATTCACAGATTGAATTGGTAGAAACCAAACCAGCTATGACTGGTGAAGATTTTGGGTATTTGTTGCATCATTTTCCTGGTGTAATGTTTTGGTTGGGAGTGCAGAGTTCTGCGAGTTTACATACTGCCCAATTGCAGCCGAATGAAGCGGCTTTGGCAGTAGGTGTACGCGTGGGCCGGAAGTTTTTGGAACAGAGAATGGGACAATAGGAGGAAGAATAATGTTTGAACAAGTAGAATTAATGACAGCGATTGTGACACCTTTTACTGAAGATAATCAAATTGATTTTGACGGTTTGGATCAATTGATTGAGCATTTACTACAGACTGGTAGTCAAGGTTTCATTGTTGGCGGAACTACGGGCGAAGTAGCTACGATGTCTAATGAAGAAAAATTAGCTTTGTACCGACATTTTAGTCAGACCATCAATGGTCGCGTACCGATTGTGGCTGGTAGTGGTTCTAATGACACACAAGCGACGATTGATTTTACCAAGCAAGTCGGGCAAATTCCCGGAATTGATGCCGTTTTAGTAGTAGTTCCTTATTACAATAAGCCTGACCAACGCGGCATGATTGCCCATTATGAGGCCATAGCAGCTCAAAGTCCGTTACCAATTGTGATTTACAATATTCCAGGGCGGACTGGTGTTAGCATGCGACCAGAAACCGTTATTCATTTAGCACATAATAAGAATATTATTGGCGTTAAGGAATGTGAAAACTTAACGGATTTACAAGCCATTATTCAAGCAGTACCCCAAGACTTTGCCGTTTACACTGGCGAAGATGAACAAGCTTTGACAGCAAAAGTATTAGGCGCCAAAGGAGTTATTTCAGTAGCCAGCCATTTATATGGAAGAGAAATGACAAAAATGTATGCGGCTTTAGCTGCGGGTGATGTGGCGCAAGCTGGAGCTTGGCAACGGTTGTTAACCCCTAAGATGCATGCGTTATTTATGTATCCATCACCGTCTGCTGTTAAAGCTAGTTTAAATGCTCAAGGTTTTACAACGGGGAGTTGTCGGTTACCAATTGCAACTTTAACGTCTGATCAAGAAGCGCAGGTGGCCCAAGCGTTAGGAGTTCAGCAATTAAGTGATAATTTAAGTTTTGACTTGGAAGAGGATAAATAATGTATAAAGTTTTAGTAGCTGGTGCGACGGGCAAAATGGGTCAACAAGCAGTTCAATTAGTTCAAAATAAGTCCAATTATGAAGTGTCGGCCATTTTGGCGCCCCAAGCTGACACAACTGATTTAGAACTCAGTTCCACGACGCAACGCTTTACTAAATTGGAACAAATTGACCAAACTTATGATTTATGGCTAGATTTTACGACGCCGCAAGCCGTCTTTGAAAATACGCAATTTGCATTAAATCACCAAATGCGACCAATTATTGGAACTAGTGGTTTAGATGAACAACAAGTTCAAGAACTCACAAATTTAGCACAACAACAAAGTTTAGGCGGTTTGATTGCCCCTAATTTTGGTTTATCGGCGGTGTTGTTGTTACGTTTTGCCCAAATGGCGGCTGAATATTTCCCAGACGCAGAAGTGATTGAACTGCATCATGCAGATAAAAAAGATGCTCCTTCAGCCACCGCTTTGAATACGGCACGCAAGATTCAAGCTGGTCGTAAAGTAGCACGTTCTAATCCAACTTTTGCCCAAGCGGCTCGAGGGTTAGATCATGAGGGCGTAGCCATTCATGCAGTTCGCTTACCGGGTTATGTAGCTCACGAGGAAGTTTTATTTGGCGGACCAGGTGAAGCTTTGAGTATTCGTCAAGATTCGTTTGATCGCAGTTCATTTATGCGCGGCGTTGATGTGGCCTTAGACAAGGTGCCACAATTGACTCAACTAGTTTGGGGCTTAGAAAATATTTTATAGAGGAAGTTAATAGCATGCCACAATTAGCAGATGATTTACAATCAGCAGGTAATCAAACCTTAGCGGCCATTGAACCTTCAGCAATTCGACAATTTGATCAAGAAATTTCCGATATTCCGGGAATTTTGAAATTAACGTTAGGCGAACCAGATTTGGATACACCATTGCATGTACAACAAGCGGCAATTGCTAGTATTCAACGAAATGAATCACATTATTCGCCACAAAAAGGGACAGTTGCATTGCGGCAAGCTATTAGTGCATATTTAAAACGCAAATACGAATTAGAGTACGACCCAGAAACGGAAATCATTGCCACAGTTGGGGCAACCGAGGCGTTGACAGCAACGATTTTTGCTTTAGTTAATCCAGGTGATGAAGTCTTAATCCCAACACCCACATACGCATTGTATTTTCCACTATTAAAATTGGCAGGAGCCAAGATGATAGAAATTAACACTGCGCCCACTAATTTTACTTTGGCAATGGAGCAATTAGCAGCTACTCTAAATAAACATCCGAATGCTAAATTTTTAATTTTAAATTACCCGGGAAATCCTACTGGTCAAGAATATTCACATCAACAATTGCAGCAATTGGCGCAGCTTAGTCGCAACTATCATCTAGGGATTATTGCTGATGAAATTTATAGTGAATTGACGTATGACCACTGTCAACACGAGTCAATTGCCCAATTTGCTAGTGAACGCACCGTGTTAGTTAATGGTTTATCAAAATCACATGCGATGACCGGTTACCGGGCTGGATATGTGGTAGCACCAGCACCTTGGATTCAATTAATTGCCAAAATGCACGGCTTTTTAGTAACTTGTCCGCCCAATCCGTCACAAGCGGCGGCGACTGAAGCACTGCAAATTCAAGGCGATGCAGATCCCCAGCAAGCAGTAAACTTGTACCAACAGCGGCGCGATTACTTGTTCCAAGAGTTAACTAATTTGGGTTTTACCCCAATCAAACCGCAAGGAGCATTTTATATGTTTGCCAAAATACCGGCTCGCTTTGGTGATGATGATTTAGCATTTGCGCGGTTGTTAGCGCAAAAAGCCAAAGTTGGCTGTACGCCCGGGCGAGCATTTGGCCAAGCAGGTCAAGGCTACATTCGCTTTTCCTTTGCTGCTAGTCAAGAGAAATTACAGCAAGCGGTCCAGCAAATGCGTGATTGGTTACTGAAGTAAAAAGTAATTAGGAGATTGAAAAGATGAAAGAGTACAATGTAGCAATTTTAGGAGCTACTGGTGCCGTGGGTACCAGAATGATTGAACAATTAGCACAAACACAAATTCCAGTAAAAAATTTAAAATTATTAGCTTCTAAACGCTCAGTTGGTAAAAAATTACATTTTCGTGAGACCACATGTTCCGTTCAAGAAGCGACCGAAGATTCGTTTAAAAACGTTGATTTGGTTTTATCTTCAGCTGGTGGCGCAGTCTCCAAACGTTTACTGCCGCATGCGGTAGCTGCTGGAGCGATTTGTGTAGATAATACCAGTGCCTTTCGGATGGATCCCGAGGTACCTCTGGTGATTCCAGAAGTTAATCGAACTGCTTTGGCGCATCACCATGGCATTATTGCTAATCCTAATTGCTCCACGATTCAAATGTTAATGGCTTTAGCTCCCATTGATCGAAAATTTGGTTTGCAACAAGTGATTGTTTCCACTTATCAAGCAGTTTCTGGTGCGGGACAATCCGCTTTAAATGAGTTATTAACCCAAACTCGACAGTATTTAAATAATGAACCTTTAACCGCGGAAATTTTACCAACCAAGGGTGATCGTAAACATTATCCGCAAGCGTTTAATTTATTACCACAGATTGATGTATTTGAGGACTCTGGTTATACCCATGAAGAATGGAAAATGATTCATGAAACTAAAAAGATTTTACGAGAAGATATGGACGATTCTCAACTCAAAGTCACAGCAACTTGTGTTCGGGTACCGGTAGCGATTGGTCATGGTGAATCAGTCTATTTCACTGTCAAAGATACAAGTGCTACTGCGAACCAATTACGTGAACTGTTAGTACAAGCACCCGGTGTGGTTGTCCAAGATGATCCTCAACAGCAACTTTATCCGCAGCCACTTACGGCTGCTGGTAAGCGGGAAACGTTTGTTGGACGCTTGCGTGCAGATTCAGAAAATCCGGGAGCCTTTAACTTGTGGGTGGTTGCTGACAATCTATTAAAGGGTGCTGCTTGGAATGCTGTCCAAATTGCGCAATGTTTGATTGAAGATCAATTGTTATAAGTTAAGCGATAAAAAGTAGCTAGTAACAGTCACAGGATGATGATTGTTACTAGCTACTTTTTATTACATATGATTAAATGTTCAGCTTTGAAGCAAATATTTGGGTTAATGGTTAATTGGTTAGGACTGCCCAAACATCAAAAAGTGAACCTACTAAAATCAAACTCAAACAAATAATATGAAATTTTTTATGATTATTTAACAGGGCCAAATATTCCCGTAAAAAAGCATTTGGCACAAAAAAGTGACTCGTTTTCGCACCAATACCAGTGATATTTAAGCCAACATAACGAGCGTAACCGGCTGCACGAAAGGTATGATAGTCACTGGTGGCAAAAATACCATTTTGTAAATTGATGTGTTTGGCTTGTAAAATTTTTTTCGAAAAAAGCATATTCTCATACGTAGTACGTGATTGTTCCTCACTCAGCACATTTTGCGGCGCAATACCTTGGTGTAAAACATAATTTTTCATAGCACGACCTTCAGGGATCGTTTCGTCTGTTCCTTGGCCGCCGGAACAAATGATTAACGGAAAGTAGCCTGTTTTTTGAAATTGTTTCTGCGCAAAATTTAAAGCTACATTGATTCGCGCTGCTAACAGGGGCGAAACTTGATCACCGTGTAATAATCCCGCACCTAAAATAATAATGTAATCTTGATTGAAGCGTGGTCGATAGAGCCTTGTGATTAAAAAAGAAGTTACAAAGGCTAAAAACCAAAAAACAACATAGCCAACGATGGGTATAACAATGTGCTTATATAAATTAAAGAAAGTCGGCGATAGAAAATGGCGCGTACATAATTTAATAATAGGAATGCTAACAAGTACTAGTCCTAAAATTAATGTCAAATTATTAGCCAATGAATGACTTTCGTGTTGCCAGACAATAACCGCATTCCAAAGGAGTAACAATCCTAAAGAAGCGTAAAAGATCAGAATTGCAGTAGTGATAGCAGCGACAATCCAGTAGACGATTTGGTACAGCAAAGGGTTATGCATGGTTTCAACGGTTAAGATTAAAGCAATTCCGAGCGTAAAAACGAGAATATTAGCCAAGGCACCGTTTAATAAGCGAAACTTATTTTGAGCCAGACTAATACTTAAGCCGACTAGACTGCCGACAACAATCAACCAGAGACCCCAAAGCAAGTAATGAGTTGGCATACTAAATGACCCCTTTAAAATATAATTATCATTATTATAAGTGGGGAATATCTAAAGAGCAATGACTTAACTCAAAGGTATAGTCAATAATACTATTAGGACGATTGGTCATTTCAAAATCACTGGAATAAATTATTAATCCCAGTTGATGAAATTTGCTTAATTTATAATGAGTAGGTTGCAACTGCACGTCAATATCATAAAAATGATTGGGAGTTACTCTTTCGACTTGGCTCGGGCTGTGGCGGTTTTGTAAATTAATATGTGCTAAAGAAATTAATTGATAGTCGCTTCGTTGGGAATCTAATTCGTATTCTTTTAAATCTTCTGAATGATAATGATAACCCTGATCATAGGCTTGGGCAGCCAAAGTAGTGGGGAGTGGTTTGAGCCGTTGTGCGGTGCCAAAATCGACTAAGCGCAAACTTAAGAAGCCTTGCTTATCAGAACTAGCAACCCGTAAGTGAACTGTGGGACGACCATCAATAATTAGTTGATCATTAGGGTTATCGCTCAAAAAGATTAGTCGGTTGTTGGCTAAGGTCGAATAGTTGAGATTCATTAAGTTGTCATGCCATTGTTTGGCATTATTGTAATAGGTCAAAAAACAATGTGAACGATCAGTAAAGCTTGCTTTTTCAATGGCTTGTGGTTGGTGCTTGGTTAAATAATGATCTAATAAATAGTAAGTTTGTACAGGATTAGCTGGACTGCACCAGTCTTCATAGGTGTGCCACGTTTCTGGAACTGTATTATCTTGAATGAGCACAGTTGGTAAAATCTGGTCAGCTTGATTATCCACATCATAAAGTTTGTAGGATAACCAGAGATTCATCATATCGTTAAAATCTAGCGAACGATTATTATTGATATAAATGTGGGGTCCCTGATGTAAAATCAACTTCTTGGTAATTGGCAAATCACGTAATTTGGCCCACAATTTTTGTACATTTTTAGGTTTGACATTCCAATCATTTAAGCCGTGCACTAAAATAACGTCAGCTTTAATATTTTGGGCTTGATGGCGGTAATTGCGTTGTTCCCAAAAATCAGTATAATTACCAGTTTCGCGTTCTTGACCCTGGGTGATTTGTTGTAAATGTTGTTGCCAGCGCTGTTGAACTTTGTGATAATCACCCGCTTGTTTTTGCCGAGAAAAAGTTTCCTCAGCTAAAACGTCACAATCTTCGCCTTGAAAACCGCCAGGAGCCACGACCAGACCGTGTTCACGGTAATAGTCATACCAGCTGGAAATTGCAGCTTCACTAATAATGGTTTTTAGGCCTTTAACGCCAGTGGTGGCCGCAGCAGTCGCTAAGGTTCCTAAATATGACCGGCCCGTCATGGCAATCTTATGGTTGGACCACCAAGCTTTAATTTGAATTTGGTCTGTTTTATTGGTGAAAGCAGTACGTGTTTCGGTAAGCCACTCAATTACAGCAGTGGTCGAGATGGTTTCTTGTTGATCACCGCAGGTGCGAAAACCATCGGAATCTTTGGTGCCAATACCAGCAGCATAAACAACCGCAAAGCCGCGTGCCAGAAAATAATCATTTAAACTGTACGTAAAATGGTTACCGAAACTCTGTTCCGCTTGAGTAGTGTGGCCCAGGATTTTACGGGGGGCAGGAATGGGCGGATTTTGGGGTAGAGTATTTGAAAGCGTAGATTTTTGTGGCTGTTTGGGTTCTTGATAGCCCATATTTTCGTGCGTTAATTTTTGACCGGCGGCATCATTAGTACCTTGGTTGTAAGGTGAAGCCGTGTACAAAACAGGGACTTTAAGTCCGTGATTGGTTTCTGCAGGGCGCGTAATTTCGACTTTGAGTAAATCGCGCTGGCCATCGTGGTCGGTGTCTTGACTGGATTCGACATAAACGACTTCGTTAATTAATTGTGTTGTGTCAAATACAGGCTGGGCTTTGCCGTTAAAAAATAACGGTTGGGGCACTTGCTGCTCCTTCATTAATTCAACAAAGTACCCCCGACTAGCTAATTCATCGAGATACGTTTGCCCGTTGACGGTATGTGTAATTAACAGTTGGTAAAAGCCATGAATAACTTCCGCAGTGGTTAAATGATTGTGCGCAAAAGCAGGGTAATTTAATTTGACTGTCGTTTTTTGCGGTGTCGCTAAGGTGAAATCTTGGTCAATTTCTAAGCCTAGTAATTGAAAGTAGACGTTATAAAAAACATTGGGTGAGACAAAATCGTACTGCTGAAGATATTGGGCAACAGTCAAGTTAGGGGTGGCCATGAGGTTCTCTAATTGTTGCACTTTTAATTTAGGATTAGTTAATTCGGGAAAGCAGTTACCGATTAATTCTGCAAAAAGTGTAGCTGCTGGTTTTTGTAGTTGACTGTTGGACAGAAATTTGATTTGTTGCAGTTCTTTAATTTCTTGTTCAGTAGTAGTAGGTTGAATACCAAATTGATTAAGTTTCATTGCCAAAATTCCTTTCAAGTTAGTTATGCTTCTTATTATAGAGTAACAGTGAAATAAGCTAAATGAATTTTTAAAAATAAAAATCAAGCTATTGTTTTTACTGGTTAATTTAGCTTTTAAATGGTCCTATTTAAATTGTTAGGCCAATTTAACTTTGAAAACTATAATTCAATGTGCTAACTTTAATGGTGGTGTTCAAATTGTTATTAAATTGAATAATTATTGCTACAATAATAGCAATTTGATGGGATCACTAATTTGATTTTTCAAAGGAAGATTTTTTATGGAAAAGAAGAGAGTTGTAATTGTTGGTGCTTCTCATGGTGGTCATCAGTCCATCTTGGAATTACTCAATCGTTATCATGATCAGGTCGAGATTACGTTATTTGAGGCCGGCGATTTTATTTCGTTTATGTCTTGCGGTATGGAATTGTATTTGGAAGACAGCGTGACTGATGTTCATGATGTCCGCAACTTTAGCGCGGAGAGTTTCCCGCAAGATAACGTGCACATTTTAAGTAATCACCAGGTGACTCAGATTAATAGTGATCAAAAAACAGTAGCAGTAACAGATGTAACAACGGGGCAAAGTCAAACGGTTGCTTATGATAAACTAATCTTGAGTTCCGGTGTCCAACCCAAATCACTGCCAGTTCCAGGAACTGATTTAGATAATGTTTATTTGATGCGGGGCTTAGATTGGGCTACCAAAATCAAGGCTAAATTAGCAGATCCAATGGTTAAAAATGTAACGGTCATTGGTGCCGGTTATATTGGGATTGAAGCTGCGGAAGCCGCCACGAAAGCTGGTAAAAAAGTTACTTTATTAGACGTGATTGCGCGCCCTTTGGGAATGTATTTAGATGCCCCGTTAACAGATATCTTAAGTCAACATTTAGCTGATCAAGGTGTTAATGTTCAAACTAATGTCCAGATTACGGAATTTAGTGGTCAAGCGGGTCAAGTTCAGGCCGTCAAAAGTAAGCAAGCTACTTATCCCAGTGATTTAGTCATTCAAGCAGCAGGCGTCAAACCTGTAACTGACTGGTTACAAGATACGGTTGCTTTAGATGAACGCGGTTTTATTCAAACGGATGAATATTTGCGGACTAATTTGCCAGATGTTTATGCAATCGGGGATGCAACCTTAGCTTACTCGGTAGCTGCTAGACAAAAAATGCCCATTGCCTTAGCGACGGTAGCCCGGCGCGAAGCTCGTTATGTGGTGCAACACTTATTTGAAGAACAACCGGCACAGCCGTTCAAGGGCGTAGTGGGTTCGTCAGCTTTGAGTGTGTTTGACTATCATTTTGCCCAAAGTGGTTTGAATAGTAGCACGGCCGAGCGTGCAGGAGTTCAGCTAGCTAGTTCATTTTACCAAGATACTTTGCGGCCAAGTTATGTCCCTAGTGGTGTCGACAATCCAGCTGTCTACGTGCAATTATTCTTTGATCCGCAAAGTCATGTGCTATTAGGAGGGGCAGTCTTGTCAACTTATGATATTACAGCACAAGCTAACGTCTTAGCCTTAGCCATTCAACACCAATTGACAGTCGAAGACTTAGCGGAAGCGGACTTCTTCTTCCAGCCCGGATTCGATCGGCAATGGAGCTTACTCAATCTAGCTGCCCAACATGCTTTAAATGAACCAGAATTTACTAAATAATAATGGCTGTAATAAAAAGCATGACACAATTGAGTGTTAAGTATTGAGCCATAGAATATTTTCTTAATTTAAAAATGATATGCTTTGCAAAGGAAGGCTGATATTTGCAAAACATATCATTTTTTGGTTGCGCGTTATTGAGGTTAGGAATAAAAGTTGCTTAACAGAAATGCTTGTTGCCAGTTGCAGAGTAAGGTTGAAGGTAGATCGATGCAAACAGGTGCTCTTTGGAGGACTTAACGAATACTTTTTTTTGTCTCTCTGACTAGGTCGCCGTGATTCAGTGGAGCTTTGATGATAGAATAATCAATAGATCAAAGCTCTTGCTTAGCTAACAAGAATCTGATTTAGCAGTAAGTGTGACTACACACCCCTAATCATTCAAACTGTGGAGGTGAAAGTTATGCTGATTGGAGTTGTCGGTGGCATCTGATAACTCCTTTGCATAAATGATTTGAATTGATTAGAAGCTTCAATGCAAGGGCTTGGATGAAGGGGAGCTTAGTGCAAGAAATTTAGCAATTTGGTAATTAATGTTTATCGCGTTAACCTTGAAATTATGATTGATCTGACTGGAATATCTTACTTTTTGGGTTTTAATTGCTGAACGGATTTACCACAATTTAATTTTGGTGTGAATGATGTAAAATCAGTGTGATCAGGCATTAATTGGATTCTTTGAAGTTTACCGAAACGGCAGGTTGTTAGTTTTTAAATAATCGTGTTATAATTACCATGTAGATAAAGATGTCTGCACGGTGACACGAAAGCCATTCCTATGCTGGTAGGAATGGCTTTTTTTGTGCTGTTGTAATTAGCAACTCACTTTTTATTGTGTTTGCTGTGAAACAGTTCAGCAAACAACAGGCTGGTTATACTCACAATTATTGGTGCAATAATTGTGATAAAGACGTCTTTAAACATGATGGTCCCCTTATTTTTATTGCCTCGACTATATGATTGTGTTGGTGGTGAAAATATATGAAAAAGATTTTTTTTAAGCGGAGCAATAAAACAATATTAACTATTGCTGCTATTTTTACCATTATTGGAATAATAATCGGTGTTGTAGGAACTTGTTTATTTAATATAAAAAGTCACATTGATATTGGTAGTTTAGCTGATTGGACAAGCGGTTTAGGCTCTTTGAAAGCTATTTTAGGAGTTTATTATCAAGTTGACGAGCAGAGAAAAGAGTTTAGGGAAAGCTTAACTGCTAGTCTTAAAATTGCAATATGTAAAAAGCCGATTGTACATATATCAAAGGGAAATAAGTTTATTTCTAATGATCAGCAAATGGAATTTTGGGCTACTAATTTTGGTAATAAAGCGGGAAGTTTTAGGTATATTGGCTTTTGTAAATTTGATGATTTTGACAAAATAAAAAACCCGGATAAAGAAAAAACTGAGGATCTTAGGAAAAAATTAATATTAGTTCCATCAGCAGATATTTGGAATATTGATCATGAAGAAAAGTTCGAAAGAATAGATGCAGGTGGTGTATCAAATGTTAAAAGTATTCCTATGTCAAATATATATCGATGTTTCGGACATACTGCACATATTTGTTTACTCTATTCTAATCTAATCCCGTTGGAACTTTATATGAGAAAGAAGTTATATTAGATGAATAGCACCTAGCAGTTTTCTTTTTTGTAACAAAAATTAGGAGATGTAGTTAGTTGACGTAAAATATAAATTAGCAGTTAAACAGTTGAAGAATATAATGATAAAGCTTACGGTCATGAATATCTTGGTGAAGTTACGAGGACTGTTGTGGAAGTATTTAACAACATTACGATTAGTGAAATTACTGATAAAAAAATCAACAGTTGGAAAAGATTTATCATGGCTTAGATCCAGGTACTATCATTTTATGATTTAGTAATGTTCTGATAACTAATTTTGCAAATTATTACTTCTGTAATTCAAAATCATTTGTATTTGGATTAACAGGATGTAAAATAACACCATCATATTGAACTTGATGATAATAATAAATATTAACCAATTTTATGGACCTCTAATTATCATTTAATTTAAAAGGCACCATAACATAAAGAATGCCAATCTCTTGACTGGCATTTTAACGTTTTTAATTTTTTGTATACCTTATATCGATTTTATTTTGATTAATGATAGCATTATCTAATAATTTTTTTAGTATATAATTATTACTTGCTTGATAAAACAAGTATACTGTTGAGAAGATAGTTACTGTAAATGTATATTCAAATATAGTCATTAAGTCATCCATAGTTTTTTGAGTTGTATTCATTGCTCTAACGTTAATCATTGATGTTGACATAAATGTAAGAGTTGCTATAACTATTGAAACACATGTGGATATAATTGCAACTATAATGGGGGTGTTAGAACTACCCTTTGCATTCTCTTGTAGTAAATTAAATAATTCGGGATTGTTTATCCTTATTTCAGATAGTTTTTGAACTGCATGTTTAGTCGTTCTAATCTTACTTATTGTAGTATAAAGTGATATTAAGAATGCTATTATCCAAAATATCGCAATAACTACTATAAAATTACTCTTGACTTTGCAATTATTAATTTTTATGAACCAAATTGGAAATAAAAGGAATATAATTGCAAGCCCATATATTGCATACCATCCTATTATCGGATTTGTAAACTTATTTCTTAATTTTTTGTAAGATGAAAGTTTTATATCAGAATTATTCATTTATTTCTCTCATTTGAATTTTATTATTAGATTGATAATAATTTTATTATAAATAATACATATAATGCATAAAAAATTGTAGGGTAACAAAGTTAAGTTTTAAAACGAAAATATTAAGACTGTGAAATAAAAGTAGTGTTTTTGTAGTCAAAATAAAAATACCAGCCTCAAAGACTGGTATTTTGACGTTTTAGAACTGATTGGGTATGTAGGGCTCGAACCTACAAATTACGGATTCAGAGTCCGTTGCCTTACCGATTTGGCGAATACCCAATGAATCAACATTAATATACTATCGAAATATGGCGTTTGTGTCAATAGCAATTTGAAAAATTAAAGATTAATTGGGGGATTAGTTGCACTGCTGCATAAACATGCCTACAATTAAAATAAGTTGATTAAATAATGTTAGATAGAAGGTCAAACAATGGAAACCCCACATAGAACCAGTGCTTGTACTAGTATTTTAATTGGTAAAAATGCTAGCCTGGATGGTTCAATTATTATTGGACGCAATGAGGATGCTAATACCGCGTTACCGAAACATTTTCTGGTGCATCAGCATCAACAGTTTACGACTGCACAACAATTTGTTTCACAAGCCAATCATTTTCAAATGCCGTTGCCTAAAGAACGCTTTAAATATACAGCGACTCCAGAATGTACCTCAAAGAACGGTCTATTTGAAGAGGATGGTTTTAATGAATTTGGGGTCGCTATGAGCGCCACCGAAAGTACTTATACCAATGCGACCGCTTTAGGAGCCGATCCCTTGGTGACTGATGGTATTGGTGAAGAAGCAATGGTAACTTGTGTCTTGCCATACGTCAAAACCGCCCGGGCAGGAGTAGAACGTCTAGGCAGTATTGTGGAAAAATATGGCACTTGTGAATCCAATGGCGTTTTATTTGCTGACCAACAAGAAGCTTGGTATATGGAAATTGTTTGCGGTCATCAATGGGCCGCCCAACGAATTCCTGATGATAGTTATGCTGTTGTCGCCAATCAAGTTGCCATTCAAGAAATTGATTTTGAAGATAATTATAATTTTATGTTTAAAGATGATCTCAAAGAGTTTGTGATTGAGCATCAGTTGAATCCTGCAAAATCTGGATTTAATTTTCGGCAAATTTTTGGGACACAGACCGCTTTTGATGAACATTATAATACACCCCGTGTTTGGTGGGGGCAGCAACAATTTTCCGGAGTTACTGATGAACAGCCTACGAGTGAAAACTTGTCCTTTTTACATCACCCACAACATAAATTGAGTATTGATGACGCAAAAATGTATCTCTCTTCGCACTATGAAAAAACACCGTATGACATTTTAAATCAGCAGGAATATCCATTCCGCCCAATTAGTTTGGCGAAAACTCAAGAATCCCATTTACTGCAAATTCGTCCCAATTGGCGTCCAGCCATTGCTTGTGTTCAGTGGTTGGCTATGGGAGTTAGTGCTCAAAGTGTTTATGTGCCATTTTATTTAGGAATGAATGAAACACCCGATTTTTATCAAGTAGGCGATCTGAAGTATGATAGTGTGTCTGCTTATTGGCTTTATAAATTGGCAGGTGTCTTGGTTGATAGTCACTATCATGAATTTGGTTCACTTTTAAAAGATTATCAAACAAAGATTACAGCCCACTTGAATTATGCTTTACACCAAAGTGACCGTACGGCGCAGGAGTTTAGTGATCAGTCCATGTTAGCAAATTATTTAACCAAGTGTTCACAAGAAAATGCGCAGTATGCGGCGCAACAGTATCGACAATTGATTGCCGAATTAGTGACGCGCTCTACCGCTTTGTCACCATTAAATTATCAAACTGATTTGAATTTATGATAAAAATAAAAAACTACTTAGTAATCGTTCAATGAGGAGCAATTCCTCCTTACTAAACTAAGTAGTTTTTTATTTTAAAATTAACGTTGAATTGGATGCTTGGCAGTCAATGCTTGCACTTGTTGTTTAACTTGGTATAATTGTGCGGAATCATCAGCATTGTGAATGACCTGCAAGATTAATTTGGCGGTTAATTGGCTATCTTGTTCATCAAAACCGCGACTAGTAATCGCTGGTGTCCCTAAACGTAGACCCGATGTTTTAGAAGGTGGCAGCGGATCATTAGGAATTGCTTCTTTGTTAGTAGTAATGCGTACTTGATCCAATAAATCTTGAACTTGGGCACCATTTAACTTGGTTTGACTTAGATCTAAGGTCATTAGGTGATTATCGGTACCGCCGGTTAAGACTTTGACTTGTTCATCAGCATTAAAGACAGCTGCCATGGCTTGGGCATTATTGAGAATTTGTTGCTGGTAAGTTTTAAAACTCGGTTGACTGGCTTCACCAAAGGCTACTGCTTTAGCAGCAATGACGTGTTCTAATGGACCACCCTGGGTTCCTGGGAAAACCGCACTTTTAACCTTTTTGGCATATTGTTCCTTGGCTAAAATAAAGCCGCCTCGTGGACCACGTAACGTTTTATGTGTAGTTGAAGTTACAATGTCGGCTACGCCAACCGGGCTAGGATGTAAGCCCACCGCTACTAGGCCAGCAATGTGGGCCATATCGACCATTAATAAGGCACCGACTTGATCGGCAATATCGCGGAATTTTTGAAAATCAATTACGCGACTATAGGCGGAAGCGCCAGCAACAATTAATTTGGGCTGAACTTCTTGTGCAACTTTTAGGACTTGGTCATAATCTAAAAAGCCATTGTCATCGACACCATAACTATAGAAGTCATAAGTTTTACCAGAAAAATTAACTTTCGAACCATGAGTTAAGTGACCGCCCGCATCTAAGTCCATGCCTAGGACGCGATCACCAGGTTTAATTAAGGCACGATAAGCAGCTTCATTAGCCTGGGAACCGGAATGTGGTTGGACGTTAGCGTAATCAGCGTGATAAAGCTTTTTCACGCGGTCAATGGCCAATTGTTCAATTTGGTCAATGTATTCATTGCCACCATAGTAGCGTTTACCTGGATAACCTTCGGCGTATTTGTTGGTTAAAACGGATCCTTGTGCGGCTAAAACTCCTTTTGAAACAATATTTTCCGAAGCAATCAGTTCAATATTGTGTTCTTGACGATCTTGTTCTTGAGCAATGAGCTGCCATAACTGGGGATCTTGTTCTTGATAAGTTGTCATCATAATCCTCCTTACTATTTATGATTAATATCATTATATTATATAATAAAACGCAAAACGGTTTTCTAAGAAAAAAAGATTAAGAAAGTATTAATACTACTATAATGACGTTTTCATAATGCCTCAATCTATGCCATAATTAGCCACAGGAGGTGTAAAAATGCAATCTGATTTTGATTATGAACAATTACAGCAAGGTAAACTTTATCGTTCTGATCAAATTTTACCAGAACATCAATCCATGGCGGGCAAATTGATTGCTCAAAAAATTAATCAAGTTCCTTTAAATCAAACTGAACAAATTGTGGCCTTAGAACATCAGTTGTTTGGCAAAGCCGGACAGAATCTGTATGTTAATCCGCCAGTTTATGTTGATTATGGGCGCCATGTCTTCATTGGTGATAATTTTTATGCTAATCAAAATTGTACTTTTTTAGATGTTAATTCGATTACAATTGGTAATGATGTGCTAATCGGACCAAATACCAGCTTGTACACTGCAGGGCATCCAGTGGATCCGGCAGTACGTAAAGAAGGACTGGAGTTTGGTCAACCAATCGTTATTCAAGACAATGTTTGGTTGGGTGGGAGTGTTAGTGTTTTACCTGGAGTAACCATTGGCAAGAATTCTGTGATTGGTGCGGGTTCAGTAGTTACGAAAGATATTCCAGAAAATAGTGTCGCGGTTGGTAATCCCGCTCGCGTGCTGCGAACGATCAATGCGCAAGACTATCAGTATTGGCACCAACAGCGCAGTGACTATTGGCAAGCACAAAAGCAGATGCAAAATACAATTCAAGGAGAAAGCAATGATTAAATTAGTCGCAATTGATGTTGATGATACGTTATTAAATAGTAAAGGAGAATTATTGGCGTCAACGATTCAAGTGATTGGTCAAGCAGTTAATAACGGCGTGAAAGTTGTCTTATGCTCGGGCCGCCCCTTAGCTGGTGTGCAAGGATTTTTAAACCAATTAAAGATTCAACAACCAGATCAATATGTTATTACATTTAATGGTGCGGTGATTGAATCGGTAACTGGTGAAAAACTTAGTCAAAAAGGTTTGACGAAAGCTACTTATCAACTGGTCGATACTTATTCCCAAGAACATCACTTGGCCTATAATGTCCTGGATGCTGATAGTCAGATTTACACTAGTAACCAAGATGTAAATTGGGTAACTGTCATTCAAGCTTGGGAAAATCAGGCGGGAATTTTAATTCGTCAACCGCAAGCGGTTTCGGATGATACTACGATGATTAAAGCAGTGTTTGTGGGTGACAAATCTGAATTAGATCGCCAGGAAGCTGAAGTTAAGCAAACTTTTGGTCAGGATAATTATGTAGTACGGGCTGCAGCTAACTTTTTAGAAATAATGCACGCTGATGTTAATAAAGGGATTGCTTTAAAGACTTTGAGTCAAAAATTAGGTTTTACTCCGCAAGAAGTAATGGCAATGGGTGATGAACAGAATGATATACCGATGTTCGATTTTGCGCAAACAGCAGTGGCGATGGGGAATGGTTCGGACTTAGCCAAACAACACGCTACTTATGTTACCCAATCTAATGATCAAGATGGCATTGCGCAAGCCTTTGAAAAGTTTGTTCTATAATATTTTAGTGATTAAAAAAGCCAACTTTTGGTTAAAAGTTGGCTTTTTTAATTGCTTAATTGTGAGCTCAGTGTCTTTTGAAATATTTTAGGATTCTACATATAGTTTTCGAAATTGAGTGATATAATCTGCAGGTAAATTCAAACCTTCTTGAAGATAGTTATCAAAATTACCATATTTGGCAATCAAAACCGTTTGGGCATGTTGTAAATATTCTGGTGCCACTTGCAGAGCAATCAATAATTGTTGTACTTGGTAATCAGTAATTTCATCGCGATGCTGCTCCACAATTTCTTGGTTGGCTTCTTTTCGTAATTCGTTGGTTTTTAAATAGTCATCCATAATGGCTTCGTCACTAGCACCAGCCGCTTTTAAAATTAAAGCAGCTGCAAAACCAGTGCGATCTTTGCCAGCAAAACAATGAAAAATAATTGGTTGTGGCTGTTCAATTAAATCCATCATAAAAGCGTGATAACCAACTTGAGCAGAATGACTGGTAACCAATTGCTCGTAAGTTTCGAGCATATGTTGGTGGGTATCACCAGAGTTTTCTACCATCTTATTCATAGAAGCGTAATTGGCCGTGGCGTCAGCCAAGATGTCCAAATGTTTCCAAGTAATAGCTTTAATTGGAGTATCCGGCATTTGTTCTGTTTCTTTAGTACTGCGAAAATCGTAAATTGTTTTGATTTGACAAGTATTGGCCAAAAAAGCACTTGTTGCTGGTGTTAAATTAATTAATTGGCCACTACGAAAAAAAGTATTCTTTTTTAAATGACCGGTTGCCGTTGCAATACCGCCGATGTCACGAAAATTAACTGGTTCAATTTGCATACTTAATTGTTTCCCTTCAAAGTTACATTAATAGTCTTAATATAAAATAAAACTCATATTTGTCAACAACATTTCTAGAATTTTAATGCAACGGGTGTAGACTAGAATTAAATTAAGCAAAAGAGGTCTGAAGCAATTATGAAAATCAATAAGTATCCTTATCATGCTGATGTTGTGGGGAGCTTTTTACGACCAGCAACTTTAAAAGTGGCTTACCAACAAGCAAAAGATCACAGTTTAACACCAGAAAAATTTCAAGCACTGCAACAACAAGCAGTCAAACAGTTAGTAACCAAGCAACGCCAGCATCATTTGGCGGTGCTGAATGATGGTGAATTTAACCGTGAAAATTTTTTCTTGGATTTTTTGGCGGGGTTAACCGGAATTGCAGTTGTGCCACAAGGTTTTCAATTGAACTTTAGTGGGCAACAGTTAGTTGATGATGGTTTACAATTGGCTGGTAGAATTCAGTACAATGCGCAACATCCTTTTTTTGCGGATTATTTGTATTTAAATAGCCTCTTACACGATGATGAACAAGCCAAGGTGACCATTCCAGCACCAACGCCACTCTTATTTACAGGTAATTTTGCAGTAATTAATAATGTAGAACAATTTTATGCGACGCGCGCAGAATATTTGCACGATATTTTGATTACGTATCAACGCACAATTCAGCACTTCTATGATTTAGGTTTACGGTATTTACAATTAGATGATCCTTGGTTATTGGGAATTACATTGCCGTTTGCTGGGTTACAAGAGCAACCAGAAGCAGCACAAAAATTAACACAAGAAATCGTGCAACTGCTGCAAGATTTACTAGCCAGTTTACCGGCCGATTTAATCGTAACAACTCATATTTGTCGCGGTAATTTTCATTCAGCACCGTTAGGTGGGGGAACTTATCAAGATATTGTTGATATTTTGACACAATTACCCTATGATGCCTTTTTCTTAGAATATGATGATCAGCAAGCTGATGGGGATTTTGCTCCCTTAGCGCAAATTCATCAAGAACAACCGCAAGCCGTTTTTGTTTTGGGATTAATTACGACAAAAACTGGGCAAATGGAAACAGCGGCAGAACTTATTGCGCAAATTCAAACCGCGGCCCATTTTGTGCCATTAAATAATTTGGCGTTGTCACCACAATGTGGCTTTGCTTCAACTAAAGAAGGCAATGATTTAACTGGAGAACAGCAATGGGCCAAAATTGATTTGATGAATCACGTGGCTAGTCAAGTATGGTCCGAATAAAGTCAAATTAATAGTAGCAATAAAAAAAGAGGTTGGAACAATCATCGTTGTTTCAGCCTTTTTTAGTGAGTTAACTTGTAAATTCCAGTGACAATGCTACAATAAATTTTGTAAGTAAGTAATTACTAACTTACTAAAATTATGGAGGTTGCCATGACTCAAGAAGTTATTCAATTAATTGATATTCAAAAAAAGTTTGGCCCACAAACAGTTTTGGATGATGTGAGTTTTCAAGTACAAGCTGGTGAAATAGTGGGCTTGATCGGTCCCTCTGGTGCTGGTAAATCCACGATCATTAAAATTACTTTAGGTATGGAAAAAGCCGATGCCGGCCAAGCCACGGTGTTTGATACTGTTATGCCCAATCGCGTTTTACTAAAAGATATTGGTTACATGGCTCAGACGGATGCGTTATATGATTCTTTAACCGCTTATGAGAATCTACAATTTTTTGCACAGATGAAAGGCATTGTGAAACAACAAATTGATGAACAAATTCAACATGCGGCGGCAGTAGTTGATTTGACGTCAGATCTAAAGAAACGAGTTAGTGGTTATTCTGGCGGGATGAAGCGGCGGTTATCTTTAGCGATTTCTTTATTAGGTAATCCGCCATTATTAGTTTTAGATGAACCGACAGTGGGGATTGATCCAGCATTGCGCCAGCAAATTTGGCAGGAATTGATGCGCTTGCGCGATAGTGGTCGGACCATTTTAATTACCACTCATGTCATGGATGAAGCGGAATTGACGGATCGAGTAGCTTTATTATCTGATGGGCAAATTATTGCTAATGATCATCCCAGGAATTTAGAAAAACAATACAATGTTCAAACAGTAGAAGAAGTCTTTTTGAAAGCAGAAGGTGACTTGAAATGAGAACATGGGCTATTACCAAACGTGTATTAAAGGAATTATTTCGTGATAAAAAGACTTTGGCGCTCATGTTTATTGCGCCGTTAATTGTCTTAGCTTTAATGAATTATATTTTTAATGTTAATACTACAACTAATGTTACAATTGGCACCGTAGAAGTTTCGCAAAGTTTAAAACATAATTTAAATCAGGTCCAGCATGTTCATGTTAAAACTTATCAGTCCTCTCAATCAGCTAAGGCTGCTTTGAAAAAAGAACAGGTGGATAATATCATTGTTCAACGTAAAAATAAGTTGGTGGTCACTTACGCGAATGTTGATGCGGGCAAAACCAAATTAGCTAAGTCAGCTTTACAAGTGGCCTTGAATCAAAAAAATATAAATCAATTAAAATCATCATTTCAAACTCTTCAAAAAGTTTTGCCGCCCACATTGCAACAACCAACAGTGCTAGGTCAATCTAAAAAACTAAAAATTCATAATGCTTATAACTACGGTACGAAAGATTCGACATTTTTTGACAAATTAATGCCGATTCTGATGGCAGCCTTTGTCTTTTTCTTTGTTTTCTTGATTTCAGGAATGGCGTTGTTAAGTGAACGGACCTCAGGAACGTTGAATCGCTTGTTAGCCACTCCAGTAAAGCGTTCCGAAATCGTTTGGGGTTATATGTTGAGTTATGGACTAATCGCTATTTTGCAAACTATTTTAATTGTTTTGTTTACGGTAGGTATTTTGAAAGTGCAAGTCGTTGGTTCTTTATGGTTAGTTTTATTAATCACTCTACTTTTGGCTTTAGTGGCTTTGTCATCCGGAATTTTTATGTCCACTTTTGCCAAATCCGAATTTCAAATGATGCAGTTCATTCCAGTAATCGTCATTCCCCAAATTTTCTTTTCCGGAATTGTACCATTAACTTCCATGGCTAAATGGGCGCAATGGTTGTCTGATATTTTACCATTAAAGTATGCTTCTGAAGCCCTGACAAATGTGATTATGAAAGGATTTACTTTGAATCAGATTAGTGGTGATCTTTTAGTTCTCGTTGTCTTTCTTTTAGCACTAACTGTTGGTAATATAATAGGATTAAAACGTTACAGAAAGGTTTAAAGTCATATGACTCAAAAAATTGTTGATTCTTGGTTAGCTGATGAAAAGATTCCGGCTGGTAAAAAGAAAATCTTTCAAGCAGCAGTTAAGCTATTTGCACAAAAAGGTTATCAAGCAACCACGACTGCGGCTATTGCACGAGAAGCCGGTCTAAGTGATGCAACGATGTTTAAACATTTTAAAAATAAATCTGACTTGTTGCAGGCAATTATTACGCCGTTGATGCAACAAATGGTTCCCAAGATCAGTGATCATTTTTTGCAACAAATTCAGCAGCAGGCCACTAATGTTAGAGATTTGATAGCATATATTATGCGTGATCGTTATCAGTTTATGGCTAATAACTGGCAAATTATTTTGATTGTGTTGGATCAAATTTTAGTCAATCAGAACTTTCGCACGCAGGTGTTAGACATAGTGCAGCCTAAGTTAAACAAAGCGTTAGAGATCTTAACACAATTGTTAAAAACGGATCAGCAGGTCAGTTCAGAAGTGACGGCTACTGATTTAACCCATTTAATCGTTGGCCAATTGTTAGTTACTTTTATTCAAAATTACAAATTGCAAGATCCTAATGGCATTGATGCTCGTCAAGAAGAACAAACAATGGAAAAGATGATTTTTTGGATTCAACAAGCAGTTAAAAAATAATTCTTGACTTCTGCTTAAATGAAAACTATACTGTTTAAGTGTTGAAACAAGCAGAAGCTCCCGCTTCTCACCCAAGCTTGAAGCCACTGGGTTAGATAATAATAATCGATAATTGATTGCGGGTGCTTCGGCACCCGCATTTTTTGTGAGTGATAATTTTTCGGAGGTGGATACCCATAGCTAATAATAGCAAAAACAATATGATCGTGAATGATCGCATTCGTTCACGTGAATTGCGTGTAATTTCAGTTAATGGAGAACAATTAGGTGTTAAGACTAAGCAGGAAGCATTACGCTTGGCCGAACAAGCAGACTTGGATTTGGTATTGGTTTCGCCTAATGCCAAACCTCCAGTAGCTAGAATTATGGATTATGGAAAATATCGGTTTGAGTTACAAAAAAAGGACCGCGAATCTCGTAAAAAACAGAAGACTGTTAGCATCAAAGAGATTCGCTTGAGTCCAACTATTGAGCAAAATGATTTTGATACCAAACTCAAGAATGCTCGTAAATTTCTCGAAAAGGGTTCAAAAGTTAAAATCTCGATTCGCTTCCGTGGTCGTGCTATCACTCACAAAGAAATCGGTCGGGATGTTTTGGAACGTATGGCAGATGCAACGAAAGATGTTGCAACCGTAATTACGCGGCCAAAGATGGATGGTCGTAGTATGTTCTTAATGCTTGCTCCAATTAATGACAATAAGAAAAAATAACAACGCAGGAGGATTTTATTATGCCTAAGCAAAAAACACATCGTGCATCAGCAAAACGTTTTAAATTTACTGCTAATGGTGGTTTGAAGCGTGATCATGGTTATACTAGTCACCGTTTCCACGGTAAGACTAAGAAACAACGTCGTCAATTAGCTAAATCAGCAATGGTCAGCTCCAGTGATATGAAACGTATCAAACAAATGTTGACTACTTACAAATAACATTATTTTATTTAATAATTTTTAGGAGGAATCTTTATGCCACGTGTTAAAGGTGGAACAGTAACTCGCAAACGTCGGAAGAAAGTTCTTAAGTTAGCCAAGGGTTACCGCGGTTCTAAACATATTCAATTTAAAGCAGCATCAACACAGTTATTTAATTCTTATCATTATGCTTTTCGGGATCGTAAGCAAGTTAAGCGTGATTACCGCAAATTGTGGATTGCCCGGATTAATGCTGGTGCTCGGATGTATGATCTGAGTTATAGCAAATTAATGCATGGTTTGAAGTTAGCTCAAGTTGATATCAATCGGAAGATGTTAGCAGATTTAGCAGTTAATGACCAACGTGCTTTTAAGAAGTTAGTTGATTTAGCTAAAGATGCGTTAAAATAAACACGTAACTAGCTTAGCTAGTTACGTGTTTTTCATCGAATGAGTTTAAAAATAAAAAAGTTACTAAAAGTTGAGTGTTATGTAGAGTTTATTATGATAGATAATTGATATCTACGTTAAATCTCAACTTTTTTACGGATAATATAGAGGAAGTGAACACTCTGGGAATCTTCAAGCCAAACATGATGATTGAACAAATCACACAAATTCTCCCTGAAGAATTTATGGCGGCAGGGATTAAAGTGATTTTATCGGATTTAGATAATACTTTGATTCCTTGGAATCAAAAGGATCGCCAAAATGCGCAGTTAGCCAATTGGTTAAAGGCATTGACCGCTCATGGAATTCAATTAGTTATTGTGTCAAATAATAATGAAGAGCGGGTTAGTCGGGCCGTGGCGGGATTACCAATTAAAATAGTTGCACGAGCCTTGAAACCATTACCGTTTGCTTTACGCAAATATCTCAAATTTAACTCTTATCGTAAACAAGAAGTAGTAATGGTTGGTGACCAGTTAATGACTGATGTTTTGGCAGGTAATTTGGCCGGAGTGCAAACAATCTTAGTCAAACCGTTAGTGGCGACGGATTCTAAAAAAACCCGGATTAATCGGATGATTGAACGTCCCATTTTAAGGATTAATCATTTTCTGTATCCACAACTAGATTGGAGGCGGCATTTACGTGACTGATGAAGTATTATCTTGTGTAGGCTGTGGGGCACAATTACAAAGTACTAATGCCCAATTAGCCGGTTTTGTTCCTAGTAGTGCCCTGAAAAAGGCCGAATCAGCTTTGGATGACCAAGAACTTTATTGTCAACGTTGTTTTCGTTTGCGACACTATAATGAAGTAGCGGAAGTTCCGTTAGATAATCGTTCCTTTCAAAAACTGTTAAAAGGCATTGGTCAAAAAGCGGCGCTAGTTGTTTACGTGATGGATATTTTTAATTTCTCGGGAAGCATTGTCAGCAACTTAAAATCGTATATTAAAAATAATCCTGTGTTAATTGTTGGTAACAAGCTGGACTTAATTCCTAATTCTTATAATCAAAATAAATTGGTTAATTGGTTACAACAACAGGTCAAACAAATGGGTTTGCATCCCGTTGGTACGCAACTGGTTAGTGCCCAAAAATTAACGCATGTTGATCAATTGATGCACCAAATTGACCAATTGCGTCATGGTCAAGATGTCTATGTCGTCGGTTCTACTAATGTTGGCAAATCAACGCTGATTAATGCCATTTTACAATCTAACAGTGAACTAAAAAATTTAATTACGACCTCTAGTTATCCGGGAACTACTTTAAATGAAATCCGAATTCCGTTAGCTGGTGGTGGTGATTTGATTGATACGCCAGGAATTATCCATCCTGGCCAAATTGCTAACTTGTTAACGGCCAAAGATCTCAAATATTTAGCACCACAAAGTGAATTGCATCCGAAAGTTTTTCAATTAAAGCCCCAGCAAACCTTGTTTTTAGCGGGATTAGGCCGGTTAGATTTTTTAGAAGGTGCTGCTGGTTCCTTTGCGGCTTTTGTCAATAATCAATTGTATGTTCATCGCACTAAGTTAAGCCATGCAGATGAATTTTATCAAGCCCACCGAAGCGACTTGTTGGCGCATCCCCAAACGAAGGAGCCAATTGAACAATTAGTAGCTCACACAATTCAAACTACCGAAAAAAGTGATATTGTGTTTTCTGGTTTGGGCTGGGTTTGTGTCCCGGCTCATGTGGTCGTTAAAGCTTATTTGCCCGCTGGGATTAAAGTTAATGTGCGGCCCGCTTTGATTAATTAAGTGGAGTAAATTATGTTAAATAAAAAGCAATTAAAATTTTTGAAAGGTCAAGCGCAATCCTTGACACCTAGTCTTCAAATCGGTAAGAATGGTCTCAGTGCTAATTTTCTGAAACAGTTACAAGACCAAATAGAATTACAAGAATTAATTAAAATTAATTGGTTACAAATGGCACCAGTTAATCGGACTGAGGTCGTTGCCACAATTACCCAAGTGGATAGTCAAATTACTTTAGTGCAACAAATCGGTCATACTGCGGTTTTTTATCGACCTGCTACACAAAAAGAACACCAACAATTAAGTCTTGAGGTGGCAAAAATCAAAGGATAGGTGATCAAAATGGCGCAGACCTTGACTACTAAGCAAGTAGTTACCAAGCCACAAACCAAAATGGCTTCCACAACGAAAAAAAAGCGCATTGGTATTTTAGGCGGAACTTTCAATCCACCACATATTGGGCATTTGATGATTGCGGATCAAGTTTTTGCCCAATTGGGCTTAGATAAGATTTTGTTTATTCCGGATGCTAAACCACCACATGTTGATGTGAAAACCGCTATTTCGATTGAACATCGTGTTGAGATGGTGCGACGAGCCATCATTGATCATCAAAATTTTGATTTGTGTTTGATTGAAGCAAAACGGGGTGGTATTAGTTATACCTATGATACGATGCGTCAATTAAAATTAATGCACCCAGAAAATGAATATTATTTTATTATTGGCGGCGATATGGTCGAATATTTACCGAAATGGCATAAAATTGATGAATTAACGAAAATGGTGCAATTTGTCGGTGTTTGTCGCAAAGGTTATGAAAAAAGTTCACCATATCCGCTGATTTGGATTAATATGCCCGAAATTGATGTTAGTTCCACGTGGATTCGCCAAACAGTGCAGACCCAAGGCTCAATTCGGTATTTTGTTCCTGATTTAGTACGTCAATATATTGAAGAAAAGGGGCTTTATAGTAATGATCGTTCAAACTGATTATGATTTTGTTGCTTTAAAACAGCAAGTTCAAGCTAAATTGTCACCTTATCGTTTTGAACATTGTGTGCGCACGAGTCAACGCAGTGTAGAGCTGGCCCAGTTAAATCACAGTGATGTAACCAAAGCTAAAGTGGCGGGACTAGTTCATGATTATGCCAAAGAACGTAGTGCCGATGAATTTATTCAAGTGATTAAACAAGAAAATTTGGATCCTGATTTGTTAAATTATGGGAACGCGATTTGGCATGGCGTTGTAGGTGCTTATTTTATTCAAAAAGAACTGGGCATTTATGATGAAGAAATTCTAAACGCGGTGCGTAATCATACTACGGCAGCCGTGAAAATGACGACTTTAGATAAGATTGTTTTTATGGCTGATTATACAGAAGCAGGGCGGGATTTTCCGGGAGTCGAAGAAGCTCGGCAAATTACCGATCAAGATTTAGATGCCGGGGTTAGTTATCAGATTGAACATACCTTGCAACTGTTATTGAGTCAGAAACAGCAAATTTATCCGAAAACAATTGATAGCTATAATCAATGGGTTGTAGCAGCCAAAAAGTGAGGTTTACGATTGAATAGTCAACAAATAATGCAAATTGCAGTTCAAGCAGCAGATTCCAAACACGGGCATGCGATTACTGTTTTAAACATGCAGCAAGTTAGTTTGGTTGCGGATTATTTTGTCATCGTGGATGCTAATAGTCAGCGCCAAGTTGATGCTATTGTGGATGCGGTGGTTGAAGCCGAAGAAAATCACGGTTTAACGATTAAACAAATTGAGGGCTCAAAAAATTCACCGTGGATTTTGTTGGATTTAGGTGATGTCATTGTGCACGTCTTTACTCAAGAAACGCGTGAATTTTATCAATTGGAAAAGCTATGGTCACAAGCACCAGTTGTTGAAGTTGCTCCCTTACTGAAAAAATAATGCGCGTTTGTGGAGTAATCGCTGAGTATAATCCGTTTCATAATGGTCATTTATGGCAGCTGCAACAAATTCGCCAGCAGTTACAGCCTGATGTGCTAATAGTGATTATGTCAGGTAATTTTGTTCAACGTGGCGCGATTGCACTGGTTGATAAATGGCAGCGGGCGCAAATGGCGTTGGCAGCGGGAGTAGATTTGGTGGTTGAGTTGCCGTTTTATGGTGCCGTTCAACCAGCGGATATTTTTGCCCGAGAAGCTCTGAAACTGTGTCAACAATTAGCAGTTTCGCACTTAGTTTTTAGTACAGAGAATGCACAATTAGATTATCAAACATTAGGTCAAAGAATTGCTCAAATAAATCCATCCAAAGAGACGTTTACAGATTATCGTCAGACCTATGCCACACAATTTAATCAAGTCTTACAATCACAGTTGGGTTTAACATTAACTAATCCCAATGAGCTACTAGGTGTTGCTTACGCCCAGGCGGCGTTTGAGTTAAATTATGCGTTGCAACTGGTTGCTCTGCCGAGGCAAGGCTTAGGGCAACATGATCAAAGTGATTTGTCGGGGAAGTTTTCTAGTGCTAGTGCCATTCGCCAAGCAATATTGCAAGACCAGTCTTATCAATTAGCAATTCCAGATTTCGTGACTGACTTTTTAAAGCCACCATTTCTGAGTTGGCAGCAGCTCTTTCCGTATTTAAAATATCGGTTGTTGACGAGTAGTTTGGAAGAATTGGGGCAAATTTACCAGATGAATGAGGGCTTGCAGTATAAGCTCAAACAAGCAGTAGTTACCAGTGCAAACTTTTCAGATTTTTTGTATCGTATTAAGAGTAAAAGGTATACGTTTGCGCGCTTGCGCCGGCTATGCCTGTATGTATTATTGAATATTTCTACTAGTCAAATGCAGCAAATGTTGGCGCAACCGTATTTGCAGGTTCTGGGCTTTAATGCCAGTGGTCAACAACATTTGCATTATTTACGCAAGCAAGTGAGTTGGCCGTTAATTACGAAAGTTACGCAAAAACTGGGTAACAAGCCGGGAATTATGGCTGATGCTGTGCAAATAGATCGTTTGTTAACGTTATTTGATTTACCGGAGCAAAACTTTGGACGACAACCATTACGAAAGTAGGTGATTATAATGTTAGTTTTTAAAACTCGAGAATTAGAAAAGTATCGCCAAGAACCATTAATTTTAAAACAAACGCTGGATGTTAGTGCCGATCTAAAGCAACGTGACCCACAAATCATGGAAGTGAGCCCAATTCAGGTTCAAGGCGCGATTAGTTTAGATGGGCAATTTATTTTCGGAGATCTTCACCTGACAGGTTCTATGACTTATCCGTCAACACGGAGTTTAGAGCCGGTTGTTTTACCAATTGATTTTACTTTTCATGAAACATATACGAATTTAACAGATGATCAAATTACCCCAGAACAAAAAGAGCAATACGATTTAATTATTTCATTGACGGACCAAACTTTAGACTTACAACAAGCGATTGAAGATAATCTATTATTGAATATTCCAACTCAGGTTTTAACGCCCCAAGAACAAGCGACCGGGGCTATGCCACAGGGCAATGAGTGGACGGTTATTTCAGAAGATGATTATGAAAAAAAAGCCACACCCAATCTAGAAGCTAGTGAAGAATTATCCAAGTTAAAAGATTTTTTTGCTGATGATAAGCAAGATTAAATAATTAAGGATTATCAATCGTTGCGAGTTGTGATAGGGTATTGTTAGACAAATGATCAACAGGAGGCACATGAAGATGAATAAACCAACCATTGGTGTCATTGGTATGGCTGTCATGGGTAAGAATTTAGCTTTAAATATTGAAAGTCGGGGATATACGGTTGCTATTTATAATCGGACCACGGCGAAAACCAAGCAAGTAATTGAAGATCATCCGGACAAAAGTTTAGTTCCTAGCTTTACGATTGAAGATTTCGTCAATTCTCTGGAAAAACCACGCCGGATTGTGATGATGGTGAAGGCTGGTAAGGCGACGGATGCTGTGATTGATGAATTATTACCATTACTTGATCAAGGTGATGTCTTAATTGATGGTGGTAATACATTCTTTGAAGACACTATGGCACGTAATAAGCGACTTGATAAGTCTGGCATTAACTTTATTGGCATGGGCACTTCTGGTGGTGAATTAGGTGCTTTGAAGGGTCCTTCTTTAATGCCTGGTGGCCAAAAAGAAGCTTACGATTTGGTAGCGCCAGTTTTGGAACAAATTGCGGCTAAAACCGATGATGGTCAGCCATGTGTTACCTATATTGGTCCAAATGGTGCGGGACATTACGTCAAAATGGTGCATAACGGCATTGAATATGGCGATATGGAGTTGATTGCTGAAAGTTATAACTTGATGCGTAATTTAGGTCAATTAACACCAGAACAATTAGCAGAAATTTTTAGTCAATGGAACGAAGGCGAACTTTCTAGTTACTTGATTGAGATTACTGCTGATATTTTGACGCGTAAAGATGATTTAGGTAGTGATCAACCGATTATTGATGTAATTTTAGATGCTGCAGGTAATAAAGGTACGGGTAAATGGAGTTCACAAAGTGCTCTTGAATTAGGTGTGCCGCAATCATTGATTACTGAAGCTGTTTATGGCCGTTATATCTCAACCTTTAAGGATGAACGGGTTAAAGCCAGTGAACAGCTACCAGCGTCCAAGTTAGAAATGAAAGTTCCAGATGACTTTACTGAAAAAATTCGGGAAGCTTTGTACTTTAGCAAGATCATGAGTTATGCGCAAGGCTTTGCGCAGTTAAAAGCAGCTTCTGATCATTATGATTGGAATTTGCAGTACGGTAAGATCGCTAATATTTGGCGTGAAGGTTGCATTATTAGAGCGCAATTTTTGCAAAAGATAACGGCGGCTTATCAGAACCAACCTGATTTAGATAACTTATTGTTAGACGATTACTTTAAAGATATTTGTGCTAAATATCAAGATTCTGCGCGTCAAGTCGTAGCTTGGGCCGTACAAGCGGGAATTCCGGTTCCAGCTTTATCTGCGGCGATTGCTTATTATGATTCTTATCGCGCAGCTGTTTTACCAGCTAGTCTGATTCAAGCACAAAGAGATTACTTTGGTGCTCATACTTATCAACGCGTTGACCGTGCTGGTATCTTCCATTATCCATGGTATGAAGAGCAATAATCTGTAGTATTAAAATGTAATTAATATAGAGATAAGTTAGAAAACTCGGTAATTTTATTGCCGAGTTTTCCTACTGTTTAGCTTCTTTTTGAGCATTAAAATAGCGCAGATTGTATAAATGTATTATTATAGTAGTCCTGTTCCCAATAGTTAATACTTGAAAGTAATAAAATTAATCATGCTTATTAGAAAAATGAGCACTTGCTGGTATTGGTGAGCAGATAGTCAGAGTGTTTTAAAATTAGTGGTATCGTTAAAATGTTAATCATAGATTTTAAGTTTCTGTATTATTAGCCAAAGGTTAAATAAACGTGATACACTAATGATAGCGAGATTTAGAAAAAATTAATCTAATTAAGAACTGGAGTCTTATAAATGTCAAAAATATTAATCATTGAAGATGAAAAAAATTTAGCCCGCTTTGTAGAATTAGAGTTACAACACGAAGGTTATGATACCCGCGTGGAACTAGACGGGCGCAAGGGTTTAGACGCCGCTTTAGGTGAAGATTGGGACGCTATTTTGTTAGACTTAATGTTACCAACTTTAAATGGTCTAGAAGTTTGCCGCCGCATTCGTCAAGAAAAGAGTACCCCCATTATTATGATGACGGCACGGGATTCTATTATTGATCGCGTATCTGGTTTAGATCATGGTGCTGATGATTATATCGTCAAACCGTTTGCGATTGAAGAATTATTGGCACGTTTACGAGCATTGTTGCGGCGGATTGATATCGAAGACCAGAAGATGGCGCCACATTCAACCAAGATTGAATACCGTGACTTAATTATGGATAAAGAAGCACATACTTTGAGTCGCAACGGTCAAGTCATTGAATTAACTCGGCGCGAATACGATTTATTCTTAACTTTATTGAATAACATGGGAAAAGTTTTAAGTCGGGAACAATTATTGAAGAGTGTTTGGGGCAGTGAATCCACGCAAAGTGAGACCAATATTGTTGATGTTTATGTGCGTTATCTACGTAATAAAATTGATGTACCTGATAAAGAAAGTTATATCCAGACGGTTCGTGGTACTGGTTACGTTGTTCGCCCATGAAGCAAAAATTAGCTAATTTACGAATTACTATTCAATTTAAGTGGACGTGTTTTTTGAGTTTAGCTATTTTTTTAGTGTTTGGTCTTTTTTCAACTTTAATCTATACTTCAGTCAATCAAGCTTTATTACGTAGTGAAGAAAATAATGTGCGGGATACTATTTCCGCAGTGGATAGTCGCTTTAATGTTTACCAAGGTCCTTTGAATAAGCAGCAAGTGCAAAATCGTTTAGCACCGCGCTTAAATCAAAAAACGGTGGAACGGGATGCCAATGGGAATTTAGTGGCTGAAAATCCAGAAAAATTTTACCATGACAGTTTATCCAAGCAATTGGCGCGTGGTGATTTAGCCATTGTGTTATATGATTTGCACGGGATGGTTTTGTTTAAAGATGGGGCAATTGATCCTAACTTTACTGGTACCACGAAGATTACGGTCAAAAAAGTTCCCAGAAAATTGAGTTTTTTAGAAACGACGGTGCCGATTCACTCAAGCCGCAATCATAAAGTGATTGGCTACGTCAAAATTAACGACGGTCTGCGCGATTATCACCGTGCTTTTCGGGAACTTAATCGCTGGATGATTGTGGTCATTATTTTTGCATTATTGTTAAGCGTCTTTTTGGGTTATATTTTAACGCAACCGTTAGTGCGGCGCATTAACCAAGTTAACCGTACGATTGATGAGATCAACGAAGATCCTGATTCGCAATCGCGGATTCCCAAGCAGTCGTCTAATGATGAAATTACGGACTTGGTCGACCGCTTTAACCATATGTTAGACCGCCTGCAAGAGTATACCAATCAGCAAAAAGAGTTTGTGGAAGATGTTTCACACGAATTACGGACGCCCGTGGCGGTCATTGAAGGCCATCTCAAGATGCTTCAACGCTGGGGCAAAGATGACCCCAAAGTGCTTGATGAATCCATTGAAGCATCTGTGAGTGAAATTTCGCGGATGAAAAAATTGATTCAAGAAATGTTGGATTTAACGCGGGCAGAACAAATTGAAGTCAATTACACCAATGAAGTCACAGAAGCTAATGAAACGATTAAGCAAGCCTATGGCGATTTTGTGATGTTACACCCTGACTTTGAAATTGATTTTGATGATACGGTGCCAGATCATACCATGGTACAAATCTACCGCAACCATTTGATGCAAATCTTGGTCATTTTATTAGATAATGCTGTCAAATATTCTAAAGATCGCAAAGAGATTAACTTGTCGGCTTCGACCGAAGATGGCATGTTAAATATTGCGGTACAAGATTTTGGTGTGGGCATTACCCAAACAGATTTACAACGCATTTTTAACCGCTTTTACCGTGTTGATAAAGCTCGCTCACGCGAAAGCGGGGGCAATGGTTTGGGCCTGTCAATTGCCAAAAAGATTGTGGAAATGTATAAAGGAACCATTACGGCCGAAAGTGCGGTGGGTTCAGGTACCATTTTCCGAATCAATCTGCCGCTGGTTGAATCAAAAAAATTAAAGTAGTTTTAGAAGACTGAAAGCCTTGTAAATAACATTGGTTGTTTGCAAGGCTTTTTTATGTTGATTTCAAAAATCAAAAGCAACATTAACTGGTTGTAAAAAATAAGATGTTAATTTTTATTAAATTGATTTAATTTTAAAAAATATTATCTTTGCACAAAAAACAATGTTAATAAGCATAAAATATCAAACCAATTATTCTTCTTTTGTTTTAATTAAATGGATAAATCAAAACTAACTGCTTCTTGATTAATAATTAATTAAAGCACTATAATAATCATACAAATGTTCTAGAATATTTAGCAATTAAAACGGCGGTTTAAAGTGTAATGTAAGCGCTTGTTGATTTGGGCGTGGAGTACTAAAGAAGGGTCTTTTGGTGATGAAGGTTAAATATTCGCAAGCTGTGATCTTGGTAATGGAACTTTTTAGTTTGTGGTTAGGATTAAGTCAGATAGCTCAAGCCACTACTATGCAGTCGCGTAACGATTTTAGTCAAATGCTTAATCAAAATAATGACCTCTTGACCAATCCGAAGAGTTTGGATTTGCTAACTCAGAACCCAGCAAAGCAGAGTAATAATCTCTTAAAAAAACAACCGACCATTAGTAACTTTACAACTTTAACAGCGCCAGTCAGTGGGGTAGCGGGGAGTTGTCCGTGGACCCTTGATGTTGATGGTACACTAACAGTGGGTCCGGGTACTTTAGATTATTATAGACAATATAATGACGTTGAAGGTGGAAACTACTATATCTATGGCGAAAATTGGCTGGAGTATGCAAATCATATCAACAAAGTGGTTTTGAAACAAGGAGTCAAATTACCAACTAACTGTAGTTATGTTTTTGAGTACTTATATAACTGTACTGAAATTGATGGCTTAGAAAATTTGGATACTAGTCATGTTACTGATATGCAGAGTATGTTCTATTATTGTCCAAAACTAATAAATTTAGATGTCAGTCACTTTAATACTAGCCAAGTCATTGATATGCATCGTATGTTTTATGGTTGTAGTGATTTACCAAGTTTAAATTTAAGTAGTTTTGACACGAGTCAGGTTACTGATATGTCTGAAATGTTCTATGGATGTTACGATTTAGCAAATTTAGATGTCAGTAGCTTTAAAACTAGCCAAGTAAAAAATATGTCTATGATGTTTGGTACGTGTTATAAGCTAGGTATCAGTAAACTCGATTTGAGTAGCTTTGATGTCAGTCACGTGACTGACATGAGTCTGATGTTCTATGGTACGGCTGGGGGCAATGTATTAGATGTTAACTTAAGTGGCTGGCACACTAGTCAATTAAAAAATGTTTCTAACATGTTTTACAATGTTGATTTGACTGATTTTGATTTTAAAAATCTTGATACTTCTAATGTCACTGATATGAGTTATATGTTTGAACATAGTAAATGTACTGGACCATTAGATCTTAGTTCTTTTGATACTTCTAATGTTATTAGTATGTACCAAATGTTTTATAGATCCAAGATCAGTACTGCTTGTTTATCGCACTTTGATACTAGTAAAGTGAATAATATGAATCAAATGTTTGACTCATCGGAATTTCAAAATTTATATTTAAATAATTGGGATACCAGTCAGGTATTTGATTTGAGCTCAATGTTTAATAATTGCAGTCAATTGACGGAGTTAAATGTTGGTGGAAAGTTTGGGATATTTAGCAGTAGTCATCCGGTAAATACTACTTATTACTATGGTTTATTTTCAAATTGTCCTAAGTTAGACAACTTAGACCTAACCACGTGGCGAACAAAAAACATGATTAATATGAAAAGTTGGTTTCAAGGATGTTCTGCTTTGCAATCTGTTACTTGGGATAAGGAATTGTTTAATACTAGTAAAGTTACTGATATGTCTAACATGTTTTATGGTTGTAGCAGTTTATCAAGTTTAGATGTTAGTGGTTTTGATACAAGAAATGTTACTAATATGAATACTATGTTCTCTGGCTGCAGTAGTTTATCAAGTTTAGATGTTAGTGGTTTTGATACTAGACAAGTTACTAATATGACGGGAATGTTTTCTGGCTGCAGTAGTTTACCTAGTTTAGATGTTAGTGGTTTTGACACAAGTAATGTTACTAATATGAATGCTATGTTCTCTGGCTGCAGTAGTTTACCTAGTTTAAATGTTAGTGGTTTTGACACAAGTAATGTTACTGCTGTGAACTATATGTTCAATAGTTGTAGAAAATTATCAACCTTAGATATAAGTAACTTTAATACTACTAAAGTTCAATACAAAGAAGATGCTTATAATTTTATTGCGAATGATCCCGCTTTGTGGAAGATTAAAGTGAGTTCTAAGTTAATGCTTGCTCCTACTAAATGTAATAGTAAGTGGGATGTTGGTAGATTTCAATATGATACGGATATTCAGATGCCAACAGCAGGGGCTACTTTCCAAGATGGCACTTATCAATATGAAGTTCTAGGTCAAGCTGGGCAAAAGACTGGCGCTTGGCAAGCAGTGGGTGCGGGAAGTGATCATCTCCCCAGTGGTACGGTGTACGCGACGCAAGATTCGTTGAACACTGATTTCCTAAGTAATGCCAGTCGTCCGGGGATAGATCAAGATCCCGACGCTAGTGCAGGTAAGCAGACACAGACGTTGGTGTTGAAGCACGTTCTAGCTAATCAAGTGCCACAAATGACATTGACGAAGGATTCAACCACAAATTTGTCGACCATGGATTTAGATTATTGCCATAATTATCAAGACTCTACTTTCCCAACTTTGACGTTGAATGGTAGTGTTAGCGATAATGATAGTTCCCAAGTCCAGTTGTATTATGCCATTGATCCAGTGGATACGACACCAACTTTGGCTGAAATTCAACAAAATTATCAAAGATTACAGCTCACACCTTTGACTATTCAAGATTCATCATTGGCCCAACCTTGGACAGCAGATATTGATGTTCAAGCTGACTTAAAGACCTTGGCAACTCCTAAAGCTGGCGGTCATCAAATTAAAATTTATGCTGTGGATAGTGGTGGACAATTTACTAGTGAAAATCCGCAGGCTTCAACAGCAGCGACAGTTAACGTAGCAGAGAATAGTGTGGTTCAGCTTAATTATTTGGATAATAATACGAATCAACCGGTTTTTAATACTGATGAAGATGGACACAAAGTTGCCCAGACGCTTGTCGGTGTGGTTGGCAAGCCGATAGTTACGACAGATCAAGCTAATTTTCCAACTGCGATTAAAACAAAGCATTATCGTTATACCTTAACTAATGCTGCAGAAATACCACAAGTTTTCCCAGTTATTACTACAGATCCCTTGTTACCATTAACACCTTATCAATTAGATTTGAAATATAATTCAGGGACGATGAGCTTGAGCGTTCCGGATACGCTAGACTTTGGCACCAAGATTGTACAAACGGCTAAGCAAGCTTACGATTTACCATATGATGCCGCACGAACAGCATTAAAAGTAACGGACACGACGGGAGCACCAAGTTGGCAACTTAGTTTAGCAATTGCAGATTTCACTAGTGATCAAACGACAACGCCATTAACAAACATTTTCCAATATTTACCTGCTGATAGTAGTACGCCAACTGCCATTTCGCAAACGCCGGCGCTAATTGATCAGTATAACAAGCATCATACGTTTGTTGATGGTTCTGGTAAGGCAGTTACCGATATTTCAACAGGTTGGTGGGATACTAGTCATCACCAAATCGCGGGTCCAAAGCTCGATTTGCGGCAATTACAAGTTCCAGTCCATAAAGCAGATTATCATGCTACAGCAAAATGGGCGTTAGTCAATTCACTACAATAAAAATGCGGCGAGTAAAGTC
Source organism: Bombilactobacillus sp. ESL1187 (assembly GCF_058107155.1). Lineage (NCBI taxonomy): Bacteria > Bacillati > Bacillota > Bacilli > Lactobacillales > Lactobacillaceae > Bombilactobacillus > Bombilactobacillus sp. ESL1187. The sequence goes on along the minus strand of NZ_JBYLTZ010000001.1, from coordinate 140,403 downwards.
GCTTAAGATTTGAGTATAGCTTAGAATAATCATCAAATAGTCAATCAAAAATGCTCCTCACCATTAGATGCTAAATCTAACGATGGGAGCATTTTTAATAAGATACTATTGCAAAAATTTACTTATGATGCTGTTGCTTACCAGCATTACGTTGGCGATTTTTTTGATGTTGTTGCTTAGTCTGACCAACTTGTTTGGCGTTGTCCTTTGTTGTTGCTGCTTGTTGGGCAAAAGTTTTTTCGGTTACTACTTGCACAATCGGCTTGTCTTTTAATTCTTGGTCGACTTGCTTACGCACCTTCGGCGTGATGATATAATCGCTAATCAATTGCTGTAAGACGACGATGATTCCGCCAATTAAGAAGTACAGACCTAAAGCAGCCGAGGATGCAATACTAATGAAGAAAGTCATGGCTGGACTGAGCCACATCATAGTTTGCATTTGCTTCTTTTGTTCTGGTGGCACACTCTTTAAAGTCATCCAGCTTTGAACCACGTAAAAAATTGTCGCCACGACTGAGATCAGAATGCTAGGTTTTGATAATGGTGCTCCTAAAAAGTTAGCTTTTGAAATTTCCGGTGAATATTGCACAGCTTGATAAATGGCAATAAAAATTGGAAATTGTAATAACAAAGGTAAGCAACCCAGCCCGCCAGTTAATTTGATATCGTTTTTGGAATAGACTTGCATCATTAACTGGCTAACTTGCGTTTGTTCTTCTTGCGTAGTTGCCTTTTTTTGCTGTTGTTGAATTAATTGCAGTTGGGGTTGAATGCCCTTCATTTTTTCTTGTTGCACGATTGATTTCTTTTGTTGGATTAAGCTTAATGGTAATAAAACTAAGCGAACCACAAAGGAAATCAGGATAATACCCCAAGCATAACCGCTTTTGCCACCAATGGTCTTGGAAACATAGAGCATTAAGTTTTGGAAAGGTACACCAATATATTGGTAAATCCAGCCGTAAGGGCCATGAGTTGGTGGCTTAAGATTTGCATTGATACCACTGCGGGAGCAGGCGGTGACTAAGAGTAATAGACTTAAACAACCACCCCATAAAAGTAAACGTTTAGTTGTCTTTTTCATAAATTTCTCCATCTCGTTACATCATTGAAAATTTAGAATAATTAGCGAGAGGTTTGTCTTGCCAATTAATATGATCAATCTTAGCAAATTTACTCGGACTTTGTTGCATTACTTTCATAAAATGTTCCAAGTCTAAAGTGTCGCCTTGAGCTTCTAAATGGACGCTACCATCGTCACAATTTTTGACAAAGCCAGTAATTTGGTAAGTTTGTGCGACGGAGTAGGTTGCATAACGAAAGCCCACACCTTGTACATGACCATAAATATCTGCTGCAACATGTTTTTGAGTCAAAATCAAAACCTCCTTCGTCCTTGTTCTAAATGATACTTCTCTAGTATAGCGGAAAATATAGTTGAAGCCAAAAGCATTCTATTAATTTTGCCAAGAAAATGTTCAAAAAATGATATGATAAGTAAGAAGATTAGATTTAGAGAGGTTAGCTATGGAATATATTAGTTCAGGACAAAATAGTAAAATTAAAGATTTGAAGAAGTTACAAAGTCATCGAGGACGTAAAAAGCAACAACGTTACTTGTTAGAAGGCGAGCACTTGATTTTTGAGGCGTTGGCCCATCAAGTTAAGCTAAATGCTATTTATGCAACGACGGATTATCTCAATCGTGATCCCAAACATTTAGTGCGTGATCACATGGACCAAGTAGTGGAAATCACTCCGGAAATTGCGCAGGCGATTACCGACACCGTGTCACCCCAAGGCATTGTTGCGGAATTACCAATACCGCAACCGGAAACTATTGACTTAAGCCATGGAAAGTGGTTATTATTATCACAAATTCAGGACCCGGGTAACGTGGGAACCATGATTCGCACAGCTGATGCTGCTGGGTTCAGTGGCGTCTTACTCAGCGAAGATTCGGTCGACTTTTATGCACCAAAAGTGCAACGTGCTATGCAAGGTAGTCAATTTCATTTACCCGTTCAGTCATTGGATTTACAGTCAGCAGTCAGTGAGTTCAAAGCACAACAAATTCCAGTATACGGAACTTTGGTGAATGATCAGGCCCAAGAGTATCAAACTGTAGCCAAGCCAAAAGATTTTGCTTTAATTATGGGCAATGAGGCGCACGGCTTGGCGCCTGAATTAGCAGCTTTAACGGATACAAATTTATATATTCCCATTTTAGGATCCGCAGAATCATTGAACGTGGCAGTAGCAGCTGGTATTATTATGTATAGACTCAGTCTTTAAGGAGGATACTTTTTGGCTCGAGAATTAAATTGGCAGACTGATGCAGCTTATTTAGCTCAAGTTTCTGATTTATTAGCTAAACCCGAGGTGCAAAAGTTAAGTCAAATTCCACAACATCATTATTCTAATCGTTTGGATCATTCAATTAGCGTTTCTTATCGCAGTTATTTAATTGGCAAGAAGTTGCATTTAGATACCCGCGCTTTGGCACGTGGCGGTTTGTTGCATGACTTGTTTTATTACACTTGGGATCGCAAGCAATTGAGTTTTCGGGCGCACGCCGATATTCACGCACATGTTGCGCTAAATAATGCGCAACAATTAACCGATTTAAGACCAATTGAAGCTGACATTATTGTCAAGCATATGTTTGGTGCGACGTCCACGCCACCGAAATATCTCGAAAGCTTAATTGTTAACTTAGTTGATGATCAGTGTGCCGTGCAGGAAGCTTGCTTGCCCAAGTTGGCATTGTGGCGCCAAAAATTACATTTGAAGCAATCGAATTAAAATTTAATTGAAATTTATGCATGAAAGTTTTAAACTGGTTTTAACGACGATGAAAGAAAGTAGTAGCATCAAGGTCTGGATTCACAGGGACAATTGGGTAAGTGAGAACAATTGAAGCCAGATGATGTGAATTCACTCTGGAGTCTAAACGTCATTAGTCAGCGTTATATGACAGATAAGTGGAGTTTAGGTGCAGCTATCAAGCTGGACTGAACTCAAGCAGGGTGGTACCGCGAAGCTTCGTCCCTTTTAGGGATGGGGCTTTTTTTATTGTTGAAATTATTTATTTAGAGGAGCAGGTAGTGATGGATTTAAAAGATTTATTAAACGATTTGCGGCAAAAAGGTCTACAACAGATTCATGATGCACAAAAAATCGAACATTTAAATGAAATTAGAATTCATTTTTTGGGTAAAAAAGGTCCGTTGAACCAAGCTTTACGGGGAATGAAGGATTTAAGCGCGGAACAACGCCCTAAGGTTGGTGCTTTAGCCAACAGTGTCCGCGATGATTTACAAACAGCTTTGGATCAAGCCAAGGAACAATTAGAAAGTCAAGCGACTGCAGCCAAATTAGCCAATGAAAAAATTGATGTCACTTTACCTGGACACCAACGCCACATTGGAACCAAGCATGTGATTTATCAGGTCATGGATGATATTGAAGCCTTGTTTATTGGTTTAGGTTATGAAGTGGTCAATGGTCCCGAAGTCGAAGAAGACCACTACAATTTTGAAATGATGAACCTTCCCAAAGATCATCCTGCGCGTGATATGCAAGATACCTTCTATATTACGGATGAAATTTTGATGCGGACGCAGACTTCACCTGTGCAAGCGCGGACTTTGGAAAAACATGATTTTTCGAAGGGTCCTTTGAAGATGATTAGTCCGGGTAAAGTTTATCGTCGCGATACTGACGATGCCACACATTCACACCAATTCAATCAAATTGAAGGCTTAGTCATTGATAAGCATATTACGATGGCAGATTTGAAAGGTACTTTGGAATTAACAGCGCGTCATATTTTTGGTAAGGAACGTGAGATTCGCTTACGTCCGAGTTATTTTCCATTTACGGAACCATCAGTGGAAGTTGACGTTTCCTGCTTTGCCTGCGGTGGTGAAGGCTGCAAAGTTTGCAAATATACCGGTTGGGTAGAAGTGTTAGGTGCGGGCATGGTGCATCCGAACGTTTTAGAAAATGCTGGCGTTGACTCGACTGTTTATGGTGGCTTTGCCTTTGGTCTAGGACCAGATCGGTTTGCCATGTTAAAATACGGCATTAATGATATCCGCGATTTTTATCAAGATGATGTTCGGGTTTTAGAACAATTTCAGGGGGAATAAATTAATGAAGATTTCTACTAATTGGTTAGCAGAATATGTTGATCTACCAGAAACACCAGAACAATTAGCTGATCGGGAGACGGTTACTGGCATTGAAGTTGATGAAATAATTAAACCAGGCGCTGGGTTAAAGAATTTAGTCACTGGTCAAATTAAGACGGTCACCAAGCACCCCGATGCGGACCACTTAAACATTTGTCAAGTGGATGTGGGTGCCGAAGAATTGGCCCAGATTGTCTGTGGTGCGCCGAATGTGGCTGTGGGTGAAACGGTTATTGTGGCTTTACCCGGTGCCAGAATTGCTAACAACGAAAAAATTAAAAAAGGTAAATTCCGTGGTGTGGCCTCCAATGGTATGCTGTGTGCCTTGCAAGAAATTGGCTTCGATGATTCCGTTGTGCCTGATGCTTTTAAAAATGGAATTTATGTTTTTCCAGAAACCGAAAATATTCCCTTAGGTCAACCGGTTTATTCTTATTTAGGCTTGGATGACACTGTTTTAGATTTTGATATTACGCCTAATCGGGCGGATACACTTGGAATGCATGGTGCCGCTTGGGAAGTGGCTTCAATGTATGATGAACAGCCCCATTTTGAACAGCCCAGTGTTAGTGAGGCTGCAGCTTCAGCAGAACAACAATTAAGTATTGACGTGACTGATGAACAATTGGCCCCGACTTATCGGACACGGGTGATTAAGGATATTCACATTAAACCAAGCCCGCTCTGGTTGCAAGTTCATTTGTGGAATAACGGTATCAAACCAATTAATAATATTGTCGATATTACTAATTACATTATGTTAGATTATGGTCAACCATTACATGCTTATGATTACGACAAATTGGGCTCCAAAAAATTAACCGTGCGCCTAGCGGCTGCGGGAGAATCTTTTACAGCGTTAAATGAAAAACAATATGATTTAACGGATCAAGATATTGTGATTTCTAATGACGAACAAGCCGTTGGTTTAGCTGGAGTTATGGGTGGTTTGGCTACTTCGGTTACTGAGCAAACCCACACAGTAGTTTTAGAATCAGCCGTGTTTAACCCTACGAAAATCCGCAAAACTGCGCAGCGTCATAATTTACGAACGGATGCTTCGGCTCGCTTTGAAAAAGGGGTGGATCTATCCGCCATTGCTGAAGCATTAGATATGGCAGCGCAATTAGTGCAACAATTAGCTGACGGAACAGTATTAAAAGACCAAGTAGTTGGTAGTCAATCAGTTTTGAAGCCAACGGTAGTCAAAATAACCACGGATCGGATTAATCATGCTTTGGGGACGGAAATTTCACAAGCGGAAATTATTGCGATTTTTGAACGGTTAGGCTTTGAGGTAGAGGTTAAAGATTCAGAGTTGATTGTCACGGTACCATTACGTCGGTGGGATATTTTTATTGATTCAGATTTAATTGAAGAAGTGGCTCGAATTTATGGTTTCGATAAAATTCCGAGCACTTTACCAGCAGTTACCCAAACGATTGGTGGCTATACCCCTAGACAAAAATTCATTCGCCAAAGTCGGCAAACTTTGCGGTCATTGGGTTATGATGAAGCCATCAGTTATTCTTTGACCACTCAAGAAAAAGCGGCAGCCTTCTGCTTGAAGCCCGCAGTGTTAACCAAAGTTGATTGGCCAATGACCCAAGATCATGAGTATTTACGGGCCAACTTAGTTAGCGGTTTGTTAGATGATTTAGCTTATAATGCTGCGCGTAAGCAAACGAATGTAGCCTTGTTTGAGCAAGGACGTGTGTTCTTGAAGAATGACGCAAACGTAGTGCGGCCTAAGGAAGTCGAAATGATTGCCGGTGCTTATAGTGGGCAAGTCATCCAGGATAGTTGGGATCAAACGGCCCGCGATGTTAATTTTTATGACATTAAAGGTGATGTGGAGCGCTTATTACAAAGTTTCCAAAGAAAAGCCACAATTGTTTACCAAGCCACGAGTGCGATTAAGCAATTGCATCCTGGACAAACGGCAGCTATTTTAATGGATCAACAGCCGGTTGGGTTTATCGGTACGCTACATCCAACTTTAGCCAAAAAATTACGCTTAGCGCCAACGGTAGTTTTCCAAATTGATTTGGAAAAAGTCATGGCCTATCCTAAAGCTTCCGAAATTTATGTTCCAGCTGGTAAGTATCCCGCAATTAGTCGTGATATTGCGGTAATTGTTCCAGAAGTTATTACTAATGAAGCGTTAGAATTAGCCATTCAAAAAGCGGCTGGTAAATATTTGGCTGATATTAAACTATTTGATGTTTATGCAGGCAAAGGCATTGCTGCGGGTCATAAGTCATTGGCTTATAATTTGACTTTCCAAAATCCGCAAGCTACATTAACAGACGATGAAGTTAATCAGGATTTTGCTAATGTGCAACAAGCTTTAATTGATTTGTTTAACGCACAAATTCGTTAAAAAATCCAGCATTTAAGAAAAAGTTGTGTATAATTAACAGTTGAGATTAAATGTTGGAGGAACCATTCTTGACTAAGTCAGATAAAAATCGTAGTCAGTATCGTGATGATCAGGAATCTATTCGTCACAAAAAGCAAGTGCGCGAGTCTGAACAAAGAGTAGTTAACCATATTGTTTATTGGATTGTTGGTATTTTGGCAATTCTGATTTTAACGTTTGGTGTTTTAGGCTATAATTATGTGCAAGAATCACTGCAGCCTTATAACCACAAGGATCATCAGGCTGTAGAAGTGAAAATTCCGATTGGATCTTCTAATAAAGAAATTGCTTCAAAGTTGCAGAATAAACATATTATTCGTAGCGCGACAATTTTTAATTATTATGTTAAATCCCATAATTATACCGACTTTCAAGCCGGTTACTATACGTTTAAACCGTCAATGACGTTGACTCAAATTGTTGCTCGTTTGCAAAAGGGTGGCAGTTTAGATCAAGTTGGTCAACCCGGTAATACAGTGCTAGTGCGCGAAGGGGTGACCATTGATCAAATTGGTAGTGTGATTGCGAAAAAGACGCCGTACTCAAAGGCTGATTTTCTGCATTTGATGAAAGATCAAGCCTTTATGCAGCAATTAGAGCAAAAGTATCCGAAATTGTTGGCTTCTTCGTTACAGTCTAAGCATGTTCGTTATCACTTAGAAGGCTATTTGTTCCCAGCAACTTATCCTTATTATTCCGGGACATCTTTGAAACGACTAGTGAGCGAAATGGTTGGTAAAACTAATCAAGAACTTGCACCTTATTATGAGCAAATTAAGGCTAAAAATCTGACCGTGCAACAACTGTTAACTTTAGCTTCTCTAACAGAACGCGAAGGGGTAACAAATATTGATCGCCGCAAGATTTCGGGCGTGTTCTTTAATCGTTTAGATGCAAATATGCCACTACAATCGGATATTTCTGTTATGTACGCTTTAAACAAACATAAACACAGTTTGACAAATAAAGATACGAGTGTAAAATCGCCTTATAACCTTTACAAGAATAAAGGTTTTGGGCCTGGTCCATTTAACTCACCTAGTTTAGGCTCGATCCAAGCAGTTTTGAATCCTGCTGATCGTGATAAAGGGTATCTCTATTTTGTAGCTAATTTGAAGACTGGTAAAGTTTACTATTCAACAAATTACTCGCAACATTTGGATACCAATTCAAAAATTGGTCAATAATTTAGTGGACTGACGCAAAGTCAGTCCCTTTTGATAAGGAGAAATAAATGACTGCAGGTAACAAGCCGTTAATTATTGGAGTTAGTGGAGGCTCTGGAAGTGGTAAAACCACTATTGCCCAACGCTTAATCACAGAATTACCACAAGAATCAATTGCTTTATTACAAATGGATTCTTATTATAAACAACTAGACTTACCTTATGAACAGCGTAAACAACAAAATTTTGATCATCCGTTATCATTTGATACGGACTTATTAGTTGCTGATTTAAAGAAATTGCGGGCTTTTCAAAGTATTGAGGTGCCAATTTATGATTTTGTCGATAGTAATCGAACGAATCGCACGCGGCACCAAGAACCTGCCGATGTCATTGTTCTAGAAGGAATCTTGACTTTATATGAAAAAGATTTACGTGATCTGATGGACATTAAGGTTTTTGTTGATACTGATGATGATATTCGCTTAATTCGGCGTATTAAGCGGGACGTCGAAGAACGGGGTTATACTTTAGATACAGTGTTTACCCAGTACTTGGATCACGTGCGTCCAATGTATCAACAATTTATCGAACCCACCAAGCGTTTTGCTAATGTGATTATTCCTGAAGGTGGCGCCAATGAAGTGGCAATTGATTTATTAACTTCCAAGATTAAGTATCTTTTGCATCAAAAACGACAACAGCAGTAAACTTTGTTGTCTAATCAATCTTAAATGAGGTGTTAGTTGTGGCTGAACAAAGATATCCAATGACAGCTGAAGGTAAAAAGAAATTAGAACAAGAACTGGAAGATTTAAAATTAAAAAAGCGTCCGGAAATTATTGAACGTATTAAAATTGCTCGTGGTTTTGGGGACTTATCTGAAAACTCAGAGTATTCTTCTGCTAAAGACGAACAAAGTGTTGTGGAATCACGTATCTCGGAAATTAATACCATGTTGCAGTACGCCGATGTAGTAGATGTTAGTCAAGTTGATGCGAATGAAGTTTCGGTCGGCAAAACGGTGACTTTTCAAGAAGAAGATGATGATCCGGAAACCTATCAAATTGTTGGTGCCGCTGAATCTGACCCCATGCAGGGTAAGATTAGTAATGATTCACCAATTGCCAAGTCTTTATTAGGCAAAAAAGTTGGCGATGATGTGGTTATTGAAACACCAGGTGGCTCTTTCACTGTGAAAATTACAGCTGTCGAAAACTAATTGCTAGCGTTAAAGAGGAGCATAGGTTATCATAATAATGGTGATGAAGATGAAATTTATGATAACGCCCCAGGCACATCAATGGTATCAAGATAACTTGGACTTAAAACCAGGTGATGGGTTACATTTTTATGGCAAAGTTTACGGTAAGACCAATGTGCATCAGGGTTTTTCGCTAGCTTTTATTAAAGAAAAACCACATGATGAATATTACTCTTTAACAAATCAAGAGATCACATATTTCTTCACGGATAATGATGTTTGGTTTTTTAAGGATTTAGACTTGCAAATTGATTATGACCCACAAATTGATAGTCCAGTTTATACTTTTGTGGCTGCGGATTAAAAAGTAGTTTACTGATAAATTGTTGTCAGGTAAGCTGCTTTTTTTGATATAATAATTCAGTAACGTCAAATTGAGGAGAACTATTATTTTGAAATTTTTTCAACGATTAAATCGATCAAAATCAACACAATCAATTTTGCCTTTTCGGTTGAATGTGCTGTTATTGATTGTCTTTGCCTTATTTGCTTTATTAATCGGGCAATTAGCTTATCTACAATTATTAAATGGCAATAAATTTCAAGCGGAAGTTGACCGTTCGGATAAGACCATTATTAACGGTGACGTCCCACGGGGCTTGATCTATGATTCTAAGGGACGCTTGATTGTTGATAATCAAGCCAGCAGTGCGATTACTTATACAAGAAGTTCTTCGGTTAAGACTGCTGATATGTTACAAATTGCCAATCGTTTGCAAAAATTTATCACTATTGATGATGCCAAGTTGACGCCACGAGACAAAGCTGATTATTATTTGGCTAATACGAAAAACTATAATCGCGTCTTAAAAGTAGTTAATAAGGGACTAAGTGATGAAAAAGTTCAAGAACAAAGTCAAAGCCAGCAATATAATAAGGCTGTGAATTATGTCAAAAAAATGCATCTTAATTTAACTTGGGCTCAACAACAAGCAGCCAGCATTTTTCAACGAATGAGTTCGGCCTATCAATATTCAACGGTGTATATTAAGAGTTATAATGCGACACCTAAAGAAGTGGCGGAAGTTAGTGAGCACCAAATTGAATTACCCGGAGTGCAAGTCGGTATTGATTCGCAACGTTCCTATCCAATGGGCGATTCGATGACGAGTATCATTGGTCAGGTTTCCACGGAAAAACAAGGTTTGCCGGATAGCCAGGTTAATGAATTGTTGGCCCAGGGCTATTCCCGTAATGATCGTGTGGGAACTAGTTATTTAGAGCAAGAATATGAACCCATCTTAAAGGGTAGTAAGTCACAAACGCAGATTGCGGTGAGTCCAAATAATAAATTAACGGATTCGGTCCAAAAGTATGCGGGAGCCAAGGGCGATAATCTTAATTTGACAATTGATGCTGATTATCAAAAGAAGGTCGATGCTGCTTTACGTAGTACCTTTGCGTCCGCCCAAGCAAATGGTGTTGCACAGTATTCCGATGGGGCTTATGCGGTGGCAATGAATCCCAAAACGGGGGCTATTTTGGCCATGTCAGGAGTACACTATAATCCTAAAACGGACAAATTGTCGGACGATTCGTTGGGTGTGATTAATCGGACTTTTGTTATGGGGTCAGCAGTCAAGGGTGCGACGGTTTTGGGCGGCTTGATGAGTAATGCGATTACGCCTGATAATAATGTTTTATCAGACGATCCCATTTATTTACCAAGTACACCAGTTAAAAAATCCGTGTATCCAGTAGGAACCTTTGGTGCCCTTGGCGCTGAGCAAGCGCTCGAAGTGTCTTCGAACATTTATATGATGCGCTTAACGATGCGTGAAGGTCATGCCAAGTATGTGCCCAATAGTTACATTCATATTGATCAAGATATTTTTCAAAAAATGCGAGCTAACTTTAACCAATTTGGCTTAGGTGTGAAAACTGGAATTGATTTGCCTGGTGAAGCTAGTGGGATTGAAGGTCCAAGTAAGTCGGGCGGTTTAGTGAAAGTTGGTTCAGCTTTAGATGAATCATACGGTAACTACGATGCTTATACGTTAATGCAGATGGCCCAATACGTTTCCACGATTGCTAATGGCGGTTATCGGATGCGTCCTTATGTGGTCGGTTCGATCCAAAAAACCAATCGGGATGGCTCTAAAGGTGCGGTCGTGCACACAACGCAACCACAAGCGTTAAATCGCGTTGGTTTTACCAGCAGTCAATTAAATGTTGTGCAAACTGGTTTCTATAATGTTGTTCATGGCTCCGGTGGTTGGACGACAGCGAAGCCATTAGGGAATGTAACACCGTCGATTTCTGCTAAAACGGGAACCGCACAGTCCTTTTATTATGATGCCGAGCATCCGAATAATCCTAATCCGCCACAAACTATTACGTTAAGTATGGTTGGCTATGCGCCATCTAATAATCCACAAATCGCCTTTGCCGTTGTTTTCCCTAATTTGAGTAGTGAAAAAGGCGACTATAACTTAGATTTAGTGCGCAGTATGGTGACGAGTTATTTCGGGACGAACGCGAAAGATTCCCAGTAAAACCCTGGTCAAATTAGTAACTAAGTGGTATCATGAGAGAGTCGTTTAGCAAATGTAGACAAAAGGAGTTCATGAATTATGCGCGTAAATATTACACTTGAATGTACTGAATGTCACGAACGCAATTATTTAACTAGCAAGAATAAGCGGAACAATCCTGATCGCTTGGAATTAAAGAAATATTGCCCTCGTGAACGTAAAACAACTTTACATCGGGAAACTAAGTAAAACAACAGCAGGTTTAACCTGTTGTTTTTTCTTTTTGAGAATTGTAATCGCTATCTAATTAGAATAATTAAATTATTGTGCTCATTCTATGCTAAACTATTGATAGTCTGGAAATAATAAATGAGGTAACTATCTTGAAACCAAATTGGCGGCAGCTTACATGGGCAACTTATGGTCTACTGACTGTGCAGATTGGTGTTTTTTTATGGGAAACATTCAATGGTGGAAGCTTTAATACGCAAACTCTGATCAGTGCGGGAGCACGGTTTAACGGTCTCATTGCCCAAGGCCAATGGTGGCGTTTGCTAACACCCATTTTTGTCCATATCGGCTGGTCACATTTAATTATTAATTCGTTAACACTCTATTTTGTAGGGGTTCAGTTAGAACGCCTCTATGGTTCAGGACGTTTTTTAATAATGTACTTAGTGAGTGGAATTGGTGGCAATTTATTTGGTTGGGCCTTTGGTAATGCTAATGCTCTAGCTGCAGGTGCTAGTACGAGTTTATTTGGTTTGTTTGGAATTTTTGCAGCCTTGGGCTTTATTTTTGCCAATAATCCGGCTGTGAAATCGTGGTCTAAACAATTTATCGTTTTAATTGTTTTGAATTTAATTACGGATCTGTTCATGGGGCAAATTGATCTCTGGGGTCATATCGGCGGCGTGATTAGTGGTATTTTATTAGCTGGATTGATCCCCGTGCCTCATCAGACCAGTGGTTTAGCACTCAGTAAAAGATTATTTTGTGGTGGATTGTTAGTTATTTTGGCCCTTGGTTTGAGCTATTTAGGAGTGCAACGCGGATGAAGGAAACGAATATTCAAACACTGTACGATGTGCAACAAGTGTTAAAACGTTTTGGCATCTATGTTTATGTTGGTAAACGGATTTGGGATATTGAGTTAATGGCAATTGAATTGGATCGTTTATACCATGAACAAGTAATTGATCAACCAACTTTCATTACTTGTAAAGCAGTTTTACATCGGGAACATCGAATTGAAGAAGGGAAAGGCTAATATGATTGATCAAAAGGTAATTGGCGTGGATTTAGGTGGTACGACTATCAAGTTTGCTATCTTAACGCCACAAGGTGAGATTCAACAACGTTGGAGTATTCAGACCGATATTTTGAATGATGGTAATAATATTATTCCGAGTATTAGTGCTTCCATTAATGAGCATTTGCAGTTATATCAAATGTCCGTTGATCAATTTTTAGGAATTGGCATTGGCACGCCGGGTAGTGTCAATTATGAGACTGGTCAAGTTGATAGTGCGTTTAACTTAAATTGGGACCGTCCCATGCCGTTAAAGGAACAGCTGGAACGGGAAACGGACTTAAAAGTCGTTGTTGAAAATGATGCTAATGTGGCAGCTTTAGGCGAACGGTGGCAAGGAGCAGGTGATAATGCAGCTGACGTGGCGTTTGTTACTTTAGGAACCGGTGTTGGCGGCGGCATGATCGTTAATAATCAAATCGTGCATGGTGTTGGTGGCGCCGCTGGTGAAATTGGCCACCTAACAATTGATCCGAACGGCTTTTTATGTACTTGTGGTAAAAAAGGTTGCTTGGAAACTGTGGCTTCCGCCACGGGAATTGTGCGCACGGCGCAAAAGTTATCACAAGAGTATGCGGGTCCTGCGCAGTTAAAAGCTTTAATTGATGATGGGCAAATGATTTCTTCTAAAGATGTTTTTGATTTAGCCCAGAAAGCAGACCCTTTGGCACAAATGGTTGTCCACCAAGTGTGTGAACAACTGGGATTAGCTTTGGCCAATGTTGCAATGACGTTAAATCCCAAGTATATTATTATTGGCGGTGGTGTTTCTAATGCCGGTAATTATTTATTAGAACAAGTGCAAGCTGCTTATGAACGGTTTGTTTTTCCGGCTGTTAAAAGGACTACTTCATTACGGTTAGCTACTTTAGGCAATGAAGCTGGGGTTATTGGTGCGGCATCGTTAGTTGTGCAACCACATTAGTTTAGTTAATGTGTGCTTGTAACAACATTATTAGTGTTTAATCATAATTATTGTGTGAGGTGTAGATGTGTCGTTTTTAAATTCATTACTGTTAGTTATTGTTGTTATTGCTCTATATTATGGAATCTCATGGTTGTATTATTGGTTGCGCGCCCGACAATTAGGTGGTGCCTTGGAAGAAGAAGAGTTTGAAGCCACTATGCGTAAAGCACAGCTGATTGATTTGCGTGAAAAAAAATATTTTGATTCAGGACATATCTTGGGAGCGCGCAATTTACCTTATACACAGTTAAAAATGTTAATTTCAGAATTACGTCCCGATTTACCAGTTTATCTTTATGAACAAGGAAACACGTTAAGCATTCGGGCGGCTATTAAACTTAAGAAACAAGGTTTCAGCAATGTTAAATGGTTGAAACATGGCTTTAATGAATGGAATGGCAAAACCAAAAAGACTACGAAGTTGTAATAGTTTTAGGTTGATACTTAAGCCAGGAGGTTCAGATTAGCTTTTGTCTAGGATAAAAAAATAAAGCTGGTACAAAAAAATGCTCGTATTGCTACGAACATTTTTTCTTTATAATAGTTCCTTTTTAACTAATATGGGCAGAATGTGCTTTGCGGTTGGCTTTACGCCGGTTTTCATCAATTCGATCTTCTGCTTGATCGATCGGTTGGATAACTTTATGATGATAAGTTAATGCTGAACCCACCACGGCTCCTGCAGTGGCTAAGGAACCAATTATAATACCTGGAACGATACCTTTTCTTTTCATCAGCTTGACCTCCTTTTATCTACTCTTAATTATTAACAAACTCTGTTGCAATTTCAACTAAAATTCCTGATTAATTTTGGAGACCAAGGAGTAATAATGGTTCAAAAAGCAATCGTCATTGTCGGTCCTACTGCGGTGGGGAAAACTGATCTGAGTTTACAGTTAGCCCACCAAGTTCATGGTGAGATTATTTCTGGTGATTCGATGCAAATTTATCGGCATTTGGATATCGGTACCGCTAAAATTTTACCAGAGCAACAGCAGGGAATTCCGCATCATTTATTGAATATTCGTGATGTGCAACAAAGTTACACGGTTTACGAGTTTCAACAAGCTGCGCAACAGTTAATTACTGAAATAAATCAACGGCAGCATGTTCCAGTGGTGGTAGGCGGAACTGGTTTTTATATTAAAGCCTTGACACAGAACTTACAATTGGGAGGAGCAGCGAGTCGGGAGCAGTCTTTGAAGATTAGACAGCATTATGAGCAACTACTAGCGCGTTTTGGAGCTACATATTTGTGGGACTTGTTGGCACAACGAGATCGACTGGCTGCCAAACAAATTGCTCCGGCTAATACTCGTAGAGTCATCCGCGCTTTGGAGGTTTATGATTTAACTGGGCATCAGTTTAGTCAGCAACAGCAAGCAGCTGTGCCACAACGTTTTTTAATTATTGGCTTGACGACGGCCCGTCCGGTTTTGTATCAACGAATTAATCATCGGGTTGATTTGATGGTTGAGCAAGGTTTAGAACAAGAAGCTGACTGGTTGTATCAACAAAAAGAACAGGTGCCACAGGCGCAGGCCGCTATCGGTTATAAAGAATGGTTTGCTTATTTTCAAGGTGAAATTTCCCGACCAACGGCGATTGAGTTAATTAAGCGTAATTCACGGCGCTTTGCCAAACGCCAATTAACCTATTTTCGGCATCAATTAACGCTACAGTGGTACGATTTGTTGCAAAATCCACAACAAGTATCGGTGGTACAACAAGTAATACAACATTTTTTGGAGGAATGAGAATGAATTGGACAGAAGAATTACCACAAAAAGTTCAAAGCGCAATACAACAAGTTGATCAAAAAATTCAACCATATTTACAAGTCATTGATCAACGCATGGAAAATAACCAAGCCAAAGTTTTGCAGGCTTTTCAAGACCAACAAGTTGCTGAGAGTCATTTATTCGGTTCCACGGGGTACGGCAATAATGATGAAGGGCGCGAAGTCTTGGATGCTGTTTATGCGCAAGTTTTTCAGGCGCCAGCAGCTTTGGTGCGTCCCCAATTTGTTTCGGGTACGCATACGTTAGCAGTGGGGCTCTTTGGCTGCTTAAAGCCAGGACAAAAGTTATTGTATATCACGGGTAAGCCCTATGATACGTTGCAAGAAGTAGTGGGCTTAACGGGCGGTGGCGTTGGCAGTTTAAAAGAGTACGGTGTGGAATTTGATTATGTGGCCTTAACTGCAGAGGGAAAAGTTGATTATCAAAAGTTGGCGCAAAAGTTAACAACATTTCAACCAGATGTGGTTGCGATTCAACGCTCACGGGGTTACGATCCGCGGCCAAGTTTTTTAGTTGCGGAAATTAAGGAAATGATTGCCTTTGTCAAACAACGACTTCCAGAAGTAATTGTTTTTGTGGATAATTGTTATGGTGAATTTTCGGAAGAAATTGAACCTACGCAAGTCGGTGCCGATTTAATGGCAGGCTCTTTATTTAAAAATGCTGGTGCGGGCTTAGCAACGACAGGTGGTTATTTAGCGGGACGTGAAGATTTAATTGAACGCAGTGCCATTCGCTTAACTGCTCCGGGCATTGGGCGCCATGAGGGCGCCACGGGGAGTAATTTACGTTGGATGATTGAAGGCTTTTTCTTAGCACCACAAGCAACTGGTAATGCGATTAAAGGGGCGATTTTTGCGGCAGCCTTGCTAGAAGAATTAGGTTTTCAAGTGACCCCGCGCTTTGATGAACCGCGCACGGATTTGATTCAAACGATTATCTTAGGTAGCCCTGAGAAAATGGTCCAATTTGCGAAAGCGATTCAAAAATATTCACCGATTGATTCCTTTGTTGATCCAGTACCGAGTGCCATGGATGGCTATGAAGACCAAATTGTGATGGCCGCAGGAACTTTTGTACAAGGATCAACGATTGAACTATCAGCTGATGGCCCTCTACGGCCACCGTATGCGATTTATTTACAAGGTGGTTTGACTTATGCGCATGCGAAGATTGCCATTGCGCATGCTTGTGCCGAAATTTTGTAATATTTTTAATAGATGTAAGCTTTGCTAACATGAAATGTTGACAAGGCTTTTTTTAATTGATAAGGTAGCTATATGTTCGAGGTTGTAAAGCATGAGTGAGAAAAGTATTCGGCGCAACTTAGCAGTATTAACGGTAGGCACAGTCACTAAGTTAACAGGATTAACACCACGACAGGTACGATACTATGAAGATTTTCAATTGGTTAAACCACAGCGAAGTGCGGGAAATCAAAGACAGTATTCGCTTAATGATGTTGATCGCTTGCTAGAGGTCAAGGATTATTTGGCTTCGGGGATGAATATGCACGAGGTGGTTCGTGTCCTAACCAAAAAGGAACCGGAAAATTATTGCTTATCTGCTACTGAGACAATGAGTGATTCAGCTGTCCGCAAAATCTTGTCACAGGAAATGTTACAAGTGGGTCGCTTGAATAACCAAGACTCGAATAATTCATTTTAATTAAGGAGACGATTGGTTTTATGGTGTCAAAGAAGTATACTGCTCAAGATATTCGCCAAATGGCAAAAGAAGAACATGTCGAATTTTTACGATTAATGTTTACGGATATTAACGGTATTTTAAAAAATGTGGAAATGCCAGTTGATCAATTGGATATGATTTTAGATAATAAGGCCACTTTAGATGGTTCTTCAATTGATGGCTTTGTGCGCATTGAAGAGAGTGATATGTTACTATATCCTGATTTGGACACTTGGTTAGTTTTCCCTTGGGGATCAGAACATGGTAAAGTAGCACGCTTAATTTGTGACGTTCATACGGCTGATGGCGAAGAGTTTGCTGGTGATCCACGCAATAACTTACGCCGCATTGTCCAAAAAATGCATGATATGGGCTTCACAAGTTTTAATATTGGACCAGAACCAGAGTTCTTCTTATTCAAATTAGATGATCAGGGCCAACCGACGTTGAACTTAAATGATAACGGCGGCTATTTTGATTTTGAACCGGTAGATTTAGGTGAAAATTGTCGGCGCGAAATTGTGCTGGAATTAGAAAAGATGGGCTTTGAAGTTGAGGCTAGTCACCATGAAGTTGCTCCTGGTCAACACGAAATTGATTTTAAATATGCTGATGCTATTGAAGCAGCAGATAACATTCAAACTTTTAAATTAGTTGTGCGTACCGTTGCCCGGAAACATGGCTTACATGCCACCTTCATGCCAAAACCACTTGAAGGCATTAATGGTTCCGGTATGCATATTAATATGTCTTTGTTTAATCAAGATGGTAATGCCTTTTACGATCCAAGTACGCAAAATCAATTGTCACAAACTGCAATGTATTTCTTAGGTGGCTTGTTGCAACATGCCCAAGCACTAACAGCGATTAATAATCCAACAGTTAATTCCTACAAACGCTTGGTTCCTGGTTTTGAGGCCCCAGTTTATATTGCTTGGTCTGGAAAGAATCGTTCACCATTAATCCGGGTACCAATGGCTCGTGGTAATGGAACTCGCTTAGAAATGCGGAGTGTTGATCCAACAGCTAATCCGTATTTAGCGATTGCTGCTATTTTGTATAGTGGTTTATCAGGTATTCAAAAGCAAACGACACCAGTTCCGCCAGTGAACCGTAATATCTACAAAATGACGGAAGCCGAGCGGCAGGATAATCAAATTTTTGATTTGCCATCAACTTTGCATAATGCAGTGAAGGCATTGAAAAAAGACCCAGTGGTTAAGCAATCAATGGGTGATCATTTATATAAGAGCTTTATTGATTCCCGTGAGTTAGAATGGGGCGCTTATCGCCAAACAGTTTCGCAATGGGAACGTGATCAATACCTGAAACGCTTTTAAATTTAATATTAAATCTCGAAAATGTCCGCAAAAGTGTTGCGGGCATTTTTTGCCTTTAAAATGAAGTCCAAAGCAGAATAATAGTTGACTTGGAGCCAGCTCTAAGGTTTAAACTATCATTAATTATAATTAAAGGAGAATGGCGTTTATGAAAACAACAATTTTTGTGAAACCAGGACACGTGGAAGTGCAAGAGGTACCCACACCTCAAGTTCAAGCGGATGATGATGTTTTAATCAAAGTTAAACGAGTTTGTGTTTGCGGTTCGGACTTGTGGAAATATCGCGGTTTAGATCCTCGGCCAGCCAATTCTGATAATACTGGTCATGAAGCTTTAGGCGTGGTGGAAGCTACGGGTAATGCTATTACGACTGTTAAACCTGGTGATTTTGTTATTGTGCCGTTTACGCATGGTTGTGGCCATTGCGCTGCTTGTTTAGCCGGTTATGATGCTAGTTGTCAAGTTAATCACGGGCAATTAAGAAACGGAATGCAGGGGCAATATATTTTAAGTCAGCATAGTGAATGGAATTTGATTAAAGTTCCAGGTAAATATGAAGATTACAGTGATGGAATGTTGAATTCCTTGTTAGCGTTGGCTGATGTCATGGCGACCGGTTATCATGCTGCCAAGAGTGCGCGGGTTAAACCGGGTGATAGCGCTGTGGTTGTTGGTGATGGTGCGGTCGGTTTATGCGGTGTGATTGCGGCCAAAATGCGAGGTGCTAAGCAGATTATTGCTATGAGTCGTCATGAAGATCGGCAAAAATTAGCTCTAGAATTTGGCGCTACGGATATTGTGGCCGAACGTGGTGAGCAAGCTGTGGCGAAAGTGCTGGAATTAACTCACCAAACGGGAGCTGATGCTGTTTTAGAATGTGTCGGAACTAAATTATCAATGACGACAGCCATGCAAGTTGCGCGTCCCGGGGCAACTGTCGGCCGCGTTGGGGTACCACATGACGGTGATTTACAGTTTTCTGATTATTTCTTTAGTAATGTTAATGTGGCTGGTGGTCCGGCATCCGTAACCACTTATGATAAACAATTCTTATTAAAAGCAGTCTTAGATGGGGATATTCATCCAGGAAAAGTGTTTACCAAGCGATTTGATTTGGATCAAATTGATGCAGCTTATCAGGCGATGGATCAACGCCAAGCTATTAAATCATTAGTGATTGTTGATTAATTAAAGTCAGCTAATAAAAAAGGCAACTTTCAAGTTTGAAAGTTGCCTTTTTTAGTTAGGCAGAATTTATCTTTTTAAAGTATATTTGACGGCAGCCTTATATGTATCAATAGCTGTCCGTGAACGCTCCACACTTAATTTAGCTGGGGTATAATTTTGACTGACATAAGCGTAATAAATGATATTGACCAAAAACAGCTGAGTTTGCAGTGAATCGGTGGCAGCAATCCGCATACTACTTTCAATCGGATGCGAAGTTTGCAGCCCAATATCGGCATATTTAGTCAAAGTGTTTTTGCCAAAAGCCGTCATCGTGACGACAGGAATGTGCGATTTGCGGGCATACTGCGCCATGGCAATGGCTTCTGGTGATTCGCCTGAATTGGAAACTAGCCAGAGTAAACTATTTTGCTCGTTAGAGTTAACGACCAGTGGTAAAAATTGGTTAATATCATCGTTATAACTGGTGGCAATGCCTAAGCGCGCCCATTTCTGGGCAATATCTTGAGCCACTAAATTAGAAGCGCCAACACCAAAAACCATAATTTTTTGAGTTTTACTTAATTCTTCAACTAAGTTTAAGACTACTTTACTGCGAATCTGCTCAACGGTTTCTTTCAAAGAACGCTGTGTATCGTGTAAGAGCTTATTTTTAATGGAAAGAATACTTTCGTTTTCTTGAATATCAGCCTGAATAATTTGGTCAGCATCAACATCTTGTGAGAGATCATAGGCTAATTGTAATTTTAACTGATTATAATTGTCGAAACTTAGATTCCGAGCAAAGCGGCTGACGGTAGCGGGACTAGTCTGTGCGACTTGCGCAAAGTCGTGCACATTCATCGTGACGACCTCTTGGGGAAATTGTTTTAAATAATCAGCTAATCGGCGTTCAGATTTAGACAGTTTAGAATAAATTCCATCAATATTTCTTTGGACACTCATAATGTTCCCCCTAATTTAAAATTGCTTGCACTGTTTTGGCAATCCGCCCCTCGTTAGCTTTGAGCGCTTTTAAGGCAGCCATTTCATCTAAGCCAGTTAAGATCATGACAATAGCCACTTTGGGGCGATGGTGCGCCTGTTCAAAGGTCTGGATGGCGGTTTTTTGGTCACAATCGGTGGCTTCGCAGATAATTCTTTGAGCGCGATCGACTAACTTTTCATTGGTTGGTTGCACGTCAACCATTAAGTTGCCATAAACTTTGCCCGCTTCAATCATGGCCGTGGTTGAAATCATATTTAAAACCAACTTTTGGGCAGTGCCCGCTTTCATTCTGGTGGAGCCGGTGATGACTTCTGGTCCGGTGACCACTTCAATGGGAAAGTCGGCATGTTGACTAATGACTGCATCGGGATTACAGGATAGAGATCCAGTTTGAGCACCGATTTGCCGGGCATAATCCAATCCGCCAATGACATACGGCGTGCGACCTGAAGCAGCGATTCCTAAATAAAAGTCTTTCGGTCCAAAGTTTCGCTCAATTAAATCTTGTCGCCCCAGTTCGGGATTGTCTTCGGCACCTTCAACCGCTGTTAACATAGCTTTTTGTCCGCCAGCGATCATCGCCTGAAAAACAGTCGGTGCTACTCCATAGGTCGGGACAGTTTCGGCTGCATCTAAAACGCCTAAGCGTCCACTAGTACCAGCCCCCGCATAAAAGACGTGCCCTCCTTGGGTAAGGCTTGTTTTGATAGCAGTGACTACTTGGACTATTTGTTGGAGAGTTTCCGGTTGACCGATGATGCTGGGAACCGTTTGGTCTTCTTGGTTAATTAACTGTAAGATTTCATAGGTTGAAAGTTGGTCAATATTAGTTGTTTTTTGATTACGTTGTTCAGTTGGTTTCAATTAAAATTTTTGCCCTTTCACATAAATAATGAAAATGGATATCAAATATTATTTCATCAGATTGAAATTATATTTCATTCAGTTATAATTTAACTGAAATCGTTAACTAAGTCAAATACAAATAGCCAGAACAAAAAGTTTTTAGATTATTTTATAATTTTGTAATAATTTTATAGTATTTTGAATTATAATGAAGGAGAACATTCCAAATGTTAGGTTTTTCAGTTTATTTGTCCCAGCCATTGGATGCCCGAGTGCAACATTATCTGCAAACGATGTCTCAAATTGGTTTTCAAGGTGTATTTACTTCATTAAATTTACCGGAGGATGATGCTGCCGTTTTGGCCCAGCGCTTACAACAATTAGCTAGTTGGTGTCAGCAAAATAATCTGGCTTTAATGGTAGACTTATCTGATTTTGCATTAAAACGCTTAGGTTGGTCGCTAGCAGATCCGCACAGTTTACAAAAACTG
This sequence comes from Bombilactobacillus sp. ESL1187, assembly GCF_058107155.1. Taxonomy (NCBI): domain Bacteria; kingdom Bacillati; phylum Bacillota; class Bacilli; order Lactobacillales; family Lactobacillaceae; genus Bombilactobacillus; species Bombilactobacillus sp. ESL1187. The sequence goes on along the minus strand of NZ_JBYLTZ010000001.1, from coordinate 118,254 downwards.
GGTTTAACGGGAATTCGTGTTGACGCGGGATTAACTTGGCGCCAAGTCGCTTGGCTGAGTCATTATTTCACTGTGGCTGTGAATGCTAGTACCTTTAATGAGGCCGATTATCAGGCCTTGTGTGCAAATAATGCTGATTTGGCGAATATTGAGGCGTGGCACAATTATTATCCGCGTCCTGAAACCGGCTTGGACAGTGCATGGTATCAGCACCAGAACCAATTTTTGCAGAACTTAGGTTTAAAGACAATGGGCTTTATTGCCGGAGACGGTAGTTTGCGTGGCCCTTTGTATCAACATTTACCGACGATTGAAGCGCAGCGTGAACAATTACCGTTAGCTAGCTTTTTACAATTACGGCAATTAGCGACGGATCATGTTTATATTAGTGATAACTCGTTGAGTGCTTTGAGTCAGGCAATGTTTGCGGCGTATTTAAAAGAGCAAGTCGTTGAATTATATTTTGCCGATTTACCACCTGTTTTGCAAAAAACATCCTGGCATAATCGTCCAGATGTTGCTCAACAGGTAGTTCGTCTGCAAGAAAGTCGACAACGGCAATTACTTAATTGTGCTGTAAAACAAGTCGCTCAGCGTCCGCGCGGAACATTGACCTGTGATAATGAGCGGTATCAACGTTATGCTGGCGAATTACAAATAACAAAATGTGATTTGTCCGAAAATCCAGCGGTAAATGTGATTGCCCATTTGATACCAGCGCAATTAGACTTGTTGCCATACATTGGCGCAAACCAAAAACTACAGTTGCTAGCCGCAACTGTGAACTAAACTTTAGGAGGAGAAACCCATGGCGAAAGATAACTATCAAGCAATTGGTCAAGGTATTTATGACCACGTTGGCGGTCCAAATAATGTTGTTAAATTAATTCATTGTATGACAAGAGTCCGTTTAACAATTCGTGATGAAGCTCAAGTAGATTTAGAAGGGCTAAAGAAAGTTCCAGGAGTGTTGGGAGTTGTTCAAGAAGACACTCTGCAAGTAATTGTTGGTCCTGGTACTGTTAATAAAGTGGCGCAAGCTATGGTTGATCAAGTAGGGGTCAAATTAGGAGATCCTTTTCCGCAGACAGCGGCTAAGTTTGATGGTAAAAGTGCAGTTGAAGCTAAGGCTGCGCAGGTACATGCTGAGCATAAGGCGCAACAAAAGCAGACTTGGTGGCGTAAAGCCCTAAAACATATTAGTGCCATTTTTATTCCATTAATTCCAGCCTTTGTTGGTGCGGGGTTAATCTCGGGCATTGCGGGGATTTTAGGTAATCTGCAAGTTGCAGGCACTTTGAATCAGCAATGGACGCCGTTTATTACAGTTCTAAAAGTAATTAATAGTGGTTTATTTACTTATCTAAATATTTATATTGGCATTAATGCAGCGCAAGAGTTTGGTGCCACTCCGGGTTTAGGCGGGATCTTGGGCGGTCTAATTTATTTACCAGGAGTTGTCGCACCGATTACCTTACCGAATATTTTTACCGGTAAAGCCTTAGTAGCTGGTTCCGGCGGGGTACTTGGTGTGTTATTTGCTGTTTGGGTCATGGCTTATTTAGAAAAATGGTTGCATAAATGGATTCCGGATGCCGTAGATATTATCTTTACGCCGTTTTTAACCTTATTGGTGATGGGCTGTTTCACGATCTTTTTAATTATGCCCGCAGCCGGCTGGTTATCAGCATCGCTTGTCGGGGGCATTAATTGGATCTTGAAAGTCGGTGGTGCTTTTGCTGGTTTTGTATTAGGCGCCGTCTTCTTACCAATGGTTATGTTAGGTCTACACCAAATTTTGACGCCGATTCATTTGGAAATGATTAAAAATACCGGTTCCACGCCACTATTGCCGATTTTAGCCATGGCCGGTGCCGGGCAAGTCGGTAGTGCCATTGCATTATGGATCAAATGCCGAAAAAACAAACAGTTAACAGGAATGATTAAAGGTGCTTTGCCTGTGGGAATTCTTGGTGTGGGCGAACCGCTGATTTATGGTGTGTCATTACCATTAGGGCGACCGTTTATTACTGCCTGTATCGGTGGTGGAATTGGTGGCGCAGTGATTGGGGCGTTTCATGTGGGTGCAACGTCCATCGGTCCTTCTGGTGTGGCTTTAATTCCGTTAATTGCGCATGGCAAATGGTTACAATATATTCTTGGATTATTAGCAGCATATCTTGGTGGTTTTGTGATGACCTATTTCTTTGGTGTTCCTAAGACAGCGATGGCCGCCACCAATGTTGATGGTAGTTTAGTTACTGAGGCAGACACTGCAGAAGCCAAAGAACAATCGAGTGCACCCACAGCAGTAGAACAAGCTTTGGCGCTGCAACCTCAAGTAGGCGCAGTTAGTCAACTGGTCGCACCAGTGGCTGGTGAATTATTAGCTTTAAGTGATGTCCATGATGATGTCTTTTCACAAAAATTATTAGGTGATGGCTTTGCTTTAGAACCGACGCAAGCACAGATTGTGGCACCGGCCACAGGAACTTTAGTTAGTTTGACGGAAACTAAACATGCATTTACTTTAAAATCCGAAACGGGACTAGAAATTTTGGTCCATTTAGGCATTGATACCGTAGAATTAGGTGGTCAACCCTTCGAATTCACGGTTAAAGCCGGGCAACAAGTGCAAGCAGGACAAGAATTAGGAACAATGGACTTAGCGCAAATCAAAGCGGCTAACAAAGAAGCAACAGTGATGACCGTAATTACCAATATGGCTGCGGTGCAAGAGTTAAGTGAACTATCTTTTAATCAAGTCACTGCTGGTCAAGCCGTGCTACAAGTTAAAAATAAGTAAAATAATAGATACAATTGAAAAATAAAAAAGCGGACTGCATCAAGTTAGTCCGTTTTTTTTGTTTAAATAAGACTTGAATTCTTGTTGAATCATACTTTTTAAATACTTGGGAATGCCAAAATAAGCAATAAAGGCGGTGGCATTCAGTTGTTCAGCCGTCAGTAGCTGATCATAAATTGGGAGGATTAATCTGACAGCAGTAGTGTCTGCCTCTAATTCCATGACCTTTTTATAGCAAGAATGGTAGAGTGCGGCATAATTATTGTGATGACAAAAAATATGTCCCATTTCATGAGCTAGTTGAAAGGGAATTTCACGTTGGTTTGGCCAATTAGCGTTTAAGGCAATTCGCTTTGTTGCGGGATAAGAGCAGGGTGCCGTTTGGGGAGCTAATGAAAAAGAATGCACTACGATTTGATTCATAGTCGCAATGTTCAATAAATAGTCAAAGATTTGATCATGCAATTAGCCCGCCACCATATTATCATTGAGATTTGTTTATAGATAATATAGCAAAAATAAAATGTCTTATGATTAAAATAACCTAAATATTGAAAAACAAATTGCAAATTAACGCATACCGTTAGTTTCTAGTTTATGTAATCGTAAATCACTTATTTTTTCCGCCTTTTAAAAAGCGAAACATGACGTCTAAATCAGCTTGGGGAATGACCTTACCTTCATAGGTCATCACAACATTATCATCAGTAATATCAATATCTTGTTTACAAGGTACGATTTGTTTGAGGTTGGATTTACCCAGTAAGTAATCGGTAGAAACATTAAAGAAGCCAGCAATTTGATTGATTTTTTTGATCGACGGTTCGCGCGTTTCACGTTCCCAAGTACCAATCGTTTTGCCAGAAACATCTAGCTGGGCGCCCAATTCTTCTTGTGTATAGTTCTTTTCTTTGCGTAAAGTTCTTAATCTTTCACCAAACATAATAATTAACCTCGTATTAAGAAATTACTACAATAAGTAGTAAAATTAAACGCACAGAACGTAGTATTACACATTGACAAGCTACTTTTTGTAGCATAAGATTGTTCTTGTAACTACTAGGTGTAGTTTTAAGGTGGTGATGATGAATGAATAAATTAAAAGATATTCGAAAGGAGCGTGGTTGGACTCAAAGTTATTTAGCTGAACAATTGCATGTTTCGCAAAAAACGATCAGTGCTTGGGAGCGAGACTTTCGTATTCCTCCGGCCGCAAAAATGCAGCAGTTAGAAGATCTTAGCCAAGTACCTAAAGAACAAATTTTTAGTTCGGCGTTTAATTATAAAGGTGATTTAAAGGTTAGTGAAAACAATTACTAGCAAAAAAGATTAAGATAAAATTTTTAATCTATGGCCTGAAAGATGTGACAAATACATAACAACATCTCGAATAGACTATCAAATTTAAATAGTAATTGGTTTTAATAAATGAAAGCGATAATATTTAAAAGGAGATCAGTTTTATGAGAAAAAGTAAAAAATTATTGTTAACGTCAATGACAGCGCTAGCGTTGGCCAACGTTGGAGTTGGCACAGTTGGGGCATTGACTAGTGTTAATGCTGAAGAAATACCCTTATCTGAGGCTGGTGGACATTGGGATAAATATAATGGTAGTAATTGGACGAGTGTAGTTGACTTTGAATATGCTGAAGCTTACAACTCACATGGACAATTGGCTAATGATGGTTACTATTGGAAAATACCTAAAATAACGGTAAATGATTATGAATCTAAAACAATTCCAGCGCCAACTATTCCCGGATATACTCCTAATTACTCAACGGTGACTTTTACTAACAAAGGTCCAGAATATGGTTATGTTACTCAAGAAGAATACGGTCGAGATAATGGTCAGAATCCCTATTTAACTTACTTAAAAGATGGTGATACTTGGGCCGCTCATGGTTTGAATTCTGATGGCACGAGAACTTTAGATAGTGACTCGTCAATAACTGATAATGGTTCAACGAATAATAGTTCTAATAATAATTCATCATCCACTAATACCGGATCTGATACTAATACCAATAATACTAATAATAGTGAAAATACTACTAATAATGGTACTAATTCCAATGCTACGATCAATCAGTCAGCTGCTAGTAATACTGCAACTATCAAACCAGTCACAGTGGCACCTACAATTTCAAAGAGCAAAACCACGGTTAGTTTAGCTCAAAGTAGTCAGGTTTATAAATTAGTGGGCAATACTTTTACTACTACTGGTCGAACTTTAGCAGCTAACACAAAATGGTTAGCTACTAAAGAAGCAAAAGTTGGTAATGATACTTACCTGAATGTTGGAGCTAACGAATGGGTCAAAGTTGCTAATAATGCTTATACAATCACTAAATATAAAGGGGTTTGTGTAGTAAAGAATGCTGTCAATGTCTATGGTTTTAACAATAGTCAATTTACAATGCAAAATCGGACTTTAGCTGCTAATACGGAATGGAAGTATGATAAAAAAATAACAACGAATGGTCAAAGCTATGTCAAAGTTAGTCCAAATGAATGGTTAAAATTAGACAATAATGTTTCAGTGGTTCAGTAAAAAAATGATTGGAAAATAACTTAACACTAAAATGTCAAGACACTGGTTCTTGGCGTTTTTAGTATACAGTTCTTTCAATTATATTTTTTAGAAAGGCGAGAACTTGAAATGAAACTAAAAATTTCATTATGTATAGCAGCTTTCTTAACACTGGGTATCGGAAGTCAGTATCAGACTTCCAAATTGCAAGCTGCTGACTATCATTATCCAGTAGCAACAGTAAAAAATTCAGCGCAATTATATAATGTTAACGGTCAACCAATTAAGCAGTCATTGGCTGCTAATACGGCTTGGCGGATCTTAGATATTCAAACGGTTAATGGCCAATCAATGTATGAAGTGGCTCAAAACATATGGCTCCCTAGTTCGGAGAGTTCGAATAATTTTACACCACAGCATTATAATTACCATGTGGTGCGCGCCATTGCCCCTAAGAGCGGCTATGCACCATTATATGATAATCAACAAAAATTAATTGAGGCACGTGTAGTGCTAGATTTTTCGGATTGGCGCGTTGGTAAAGTCAAAACCGTTGGTAATGTCACTTACTATCAAATTGATGGTAAGGAGTGGTTGAGTTCTAATGATGGGGTAGCTAACTTTACTGCTCCTAACCAGTCAGGGCAAACAGTAACTAATAACTTGGGCGCTGCTAATAATCAGCCAAGTAACAATGATACTAACGTCAATACGGCTACTGGTAGTGCTAGTGGTGGTTCAACAAGTAGTAATTCCACGAATAATGCTAATCCGACAACTTCGACGGGCAATGATAATCCAATAAATAGCAGTAATACGAGTCCTAACAATAATGACAGTCAAACGTTAGATCCTAATAATTTGACTCAGGCCCAATTGCTCGAATTGAATCAGTATGCACTGGATGTAATTAATGGTTACCGTCAAAAAGCGGGTGTAAAACCTTGGATCTTAAATAATTCTGCGATGAGTTTTGCTAGTGATGTGGCCAAGCAATATCAAGCGGATAATTGGTCGATATTTGAGCATATTCAGCACGTTGGTCCTACAACAGAAGCACATGATATCAGCGCTATTACTAAGATGGCTGCCAAGTATGGCTTAAATGATGGTGGACAATTTTATGAAAATGCCGAAACATCACCTTATCAAAATCCAACGACAATGGCTGGCTTCAAGCAAGACATTGCCGCGGCTATTCACGATATGATTTATGATGATGCGACTTCTAACTGGGGCCATCGTGATAGTTTGCTGAGTTCTGGTGGATTTGCTAGTCAAGCGCAAAAGAATACCTATTTTGGGATGGCTTATAATCAATTGCCTAGTGGCGAACGGATAACGCACTTTATCTCAGTACCTGAGAATTATATCCAAGATTCCGATCTTTTTCATATTCCTGGTCAAGCTCACGTCCAAAAGTACGATGTGAACAACTTACCACAGGATCAATTATTAGAATTGAATCAGTACGCGGTCGCAGCCTTAAATAAATTGCGCAAGTCGGTTGGCAGTCAATCATTACTTTTGAATCGCTCAGCAATGAGTTATGCCAATGCGATTGCCCAACAAAACTTACAAGAAAATCAAGGGTTGAATACTAATAATCATGGTTCTTTCAATTCTGCCGTCATGCAATTAGCTTCAAAGTATGGCTTGAATAACAATGGTCAATATTATGAAGAAGTTGAAAGCTTTGCTGATACGCCTAAGCAAATTAGTATGCCAGATTTGAAACAAGACATTGATCGAGCAATCAAATACATTACCGATGATAATATTAATGATAGTATGCTGTTGAGTACTGGTGAGTATTGGAGTGATAATAATACTGCCAATGATTACTTTGGTTTTTCATTGTATCGCCTAAGTAGCGGTGAGATGATTATTCATTTTATCTTAGTGCCTGAAAAGTTGATTGTAGATCATTCATTATTTGATACTTCTGCCAATATTTGAAGTTAGTGTATAGTAAAAGCCATTCCTTCAGGGCAAGGAATGGCTTTTATTTGGATATTAATGTCACAGCAGGTCTATTCAGATTGTTTTAAAATTTTTAGACTATGGATCAAATTGAGGACTGAGGCAATTAAATTGACAGTGGCTACGGTAGTAACTATTTTACGTTTAAAGCTTTCGTCATCCAATGGAAGTTTCTGAAATAAGTTTTTCATAATTATTGTCCTCCTAAGGTAACTATTAATACTAGATACATTATATCATTTTACGTGTGGTACTATTTAAAAAATGTTTAAAATAAAAAGCCTGATTAAGCTAAACTTTACTATCTTTAGTCTAAGAAAGTTAATCCTATGTTAATTAAAGATTGCAAACTAGATGCTTCTTGATTAAACTTAAGAAAGTATGACATGGGATTTATTTTCTTTGTTTAGGAATAACCAAAGTATAGTATAGTCAGGCTTTTTATTTCAACTAACTTTTAACTAGCACCGTTCGTATCTAATGAAAAATGATTTATTTGATTGATTAAATAAAATAGGAGAATAGTTTTTTGAATAGTAAAAATAATGAAGATAAAATTATCAATAATAAAAATTATTATTATCTTTCTAATGATGGCCACTATATTGAACCTGTTCAAGATAATTTTAGACTTTATAGCATAATTGATAAATTATATAGTATCTCTAAAAGGTTTAGTCTCAGTCCTTACATATGGATTTTTTTTAGTACAATTTTTGGGATACTTATATTGTTATTATGGATATATTTAATATATTTTAGCGTTTTTAAGCACAATAATTTTAATTTGGTAAAAATTATTAAAGAAGGATTTAAGCACAATTATTTAATTTATTTTTTTATTTTAATTATTGACATTATTTTACTATTTCCGATGTACAAATACTTATATATTGATTATAAACTAAATGTAAGGTTTAAATATTTTGACGAAAAGGATATAGATAAATTAAGAAAAACAAAGTTTAAGTATAAGAGGTCTATCTTTTTGATGAAATACTCTTGGCTAACGAAGTTACTATGGCCATTTTATAATTTTAAAAATGTTTCTTTTGCACTTTGTTCTTTAGTTGATAAAGTTCTTCATGAAAATGTACCTAAAAATTATTCTGATATTGACTATATTTCTGGAGAAGAACTAAATAAATTAATTGGGCTGTTCAATGATCATTTGAGTAAAACTAAAAAATTGAAAACAAAAATTATAAAGTGGTTTTTATCAATTATGTCATTGATTTTTATTCCATCTTTTTCTTTAATTGTTTCGAAGATTGTCACTCCATTTACGGCATTTACATTTGTATTTTTAATATTCATAATAATTTTATTAGCCTTACTTATTATAAATTTAATATTTGATGATTTAGATGATTTTGAAAACTTTATTTTTTCAAAAGACTATTTTCGTATTAAAAAAGTAATAGAGCTTTTAAAGATATATAGGGACATCGTCAACTTCAAAACAATTTTAAGTCAAGAAACAAAGGGAAAATCTTTTGATTAAACTAGACAAGCGATTCATCAAGTTTTATCTAAAAAATGATTAATTTTTATCAAAATAATATTGACAAAGGTACTTAATGTTCAATATAATGTTAGTTGTTTGTCGCAGTGGCTCAGCTGGATAGAGCAACGGTCTTCTAAACCGTAGGTCGTGGGTTCGAATCCCACCTGCGACATTTTTTGTACCTTAATATGCTGCAATTCACAATCTGATAGCACATAAATGCTATTTTGTAAGTGTTTTGCTGTTGGATTCATTCACAATTACAGTCGAAATTTGGTGAACATTTTGGTGGAACTGTGCATTCTTATTTATCAAGCAGGGCACCTTTAATTGATAAAAAGGGCAATTATGTACGGACTGTGACTAACGGTGAGATTTATAAGTCAAAATCAATGCTAGCTGGTGTTATCAAGTATTGTCTAATTAACATCTACCAGCTTTGTATACAGCTGGCAGTGGTAAGTAAATAAAAAAGCTCCCAATGTGAGAGCTAAACATAATTAAATTGTGGGATTTTGGGAACGATTGTGCTACATATGAATATGTAGTAAAAGATGTTAGCATTAGGTTTATGTAACAACAAAAGAAGGCGCTCAAAACTTTGGTGGAAGTTTAAGATCGTCTTTTTTTGTTTCAAAAATTATTTGTGATTATCTAACTATTTTTTAAACATGGTTACTAAACAACCAGAAATAACTGCTGAAACAATTTGTAAAAAAGTTTTATTAGCACTAGTTTCCCCCCTCAACTTGCTGTGTCGGGGCTGCAACTTAAATATTATATTATAATGAAGGTATTTATTTTTAATTAAACGTTGTTTCACTATGGTGAGCATTAGACTTTTTATTCATATTTTTTTTAGCAATTACAACTAAAAAGTTTTTACATTGCAAAGAAAAGATTTTCTTGGTATTTAAATATCGCAATGCCAAAAGTTGTTTTTGTTAGTAATTAAAAAGCTTTATGAAAAAATAGATATTGTTTCATTGCGACACATTTTTTAATTATAGTGTCACTTTGAGATAGTTATGTTATACTTGTCTTGCAAGATGTTAGTAATTCTTTGCATACAAACACAAAAGCCATTCCTATGCTGGTAGGAATGACTTTTTTTTTGTGTGGTTGTCCATGACAACTCATTTTTTATCATTATGTTTGCCGTGCAACCAGTCGGCAATCATTTGATTCACTGCACCGACAATAATTGGTGCAATGATCAATGTTAGTAATTCTTTGAACATACAATCACTCCCTTTCGGGGCGAGTTGCCATTAAAAATTATATCATGAACAATTAAGTAATAGTGTAGCCTGGCAAATCAAGCCAAATGGATATTTTGTCATTATCTATAAAGTTAAAAACTTTGATGATTATCATCCGGCGTACTAGGATATGTGCTTTGTCTTTCTTTAATTTTACTTCTAATTAGTTGAAAAATAATTTTTGCTTGACTTAGAGTTAGCTCTAAGTTGTAAAGTTAACTTATTCTAAGTCGGAGGTGCTTTACTATGAAGAAACAAACAGCCGGACGTGAGAACTTAGGTGATTTTGCGCCCAAATTTGCAGAATTAAATGATGACGTTTTATTTGGAGAAGTTTGGTCACGTGAAAAAGAATTATCACCACGTGATCGTAGTTTAGCCACCATTGTTGCCATCATTACGGCCGGTAATTTTGAACAATTACCAGCTCATTTAAAGATGGGAAAACAAAATGGCTTAACTAAAGATGAAATCAGTGAAATTATCACTCATATTGCTTTTTATGTTGGTTGGCCGAAAGCTTGGTCAGCATTTAATATTGCTAAAAAATTCTATGAAGAACAGGGAGAATAATAATGGCTAAAAATGAAGATGTTAAAAATGGAGTAATTTTTGGTAGTGGTGACAAAAATGATGCCTTTGCCCAATATTTTGTCGGACAAAGTTATTTAAAGAATTTAGTCTCAGATCCTGACGTGAACGTTGGTGTTGGCAACGTAACTTTTGAACCAGGTTGCCGTAATAATTGGCATATTCATCATGATGGCTTCCAAATTTTATTAGTTACTGGTGGCGAAGGTTGGTACCAAGAAGAAGGCAAACCAGCGCAACATCTAACCCCTGGTGATGTGGTTGTAACGCACGACGGCGTGAAGCATTGGCACGGTGCTACTGCCGATAGTTGGTTTGAACATCTGGCAATTACAGCTGGTACTCCTGAGTGGTTAGAACCAGTGTCTGATGAAATTTATGATGCTTTGGATACGAAGGAAGCTAAATAATGTCACAAAATATTACTGTAATTGGCGCTAATGGACAAATTGCACGGTTGGTTGAGCAGCATTATCTCAACCATGATCAAGTTAATTTAAAATTATTTGCTCGTAATGTGCAGCGTTTACCACAAGAATTTGCAGCGGCTAATAATGTTCAAATTATTGAAGGCGACGCCCGTAATTATAATGATGTTTTCAAAGCGGTAGCTGGTAGCGATTTAGTTTACGCTAATTTGGGTGGCGTCTTTACGCCGATGGTCCAAAATATTGTTCAAGCGATGAATGAACAACAAGTACGGCGGTTAATTCATGTGACTGGTTTAGGCTTGTATCATGAGGTACCAGATCCCTTTGGCACCTGGGTTGAAGAATCTTGTGGTCATGCGGTCATGGAAGATACCAGAGATGCAGCCAAGCTAATTGAAGAGAATGGTCAGTTATACTATACGATTATTCGGGCTGGTTACATGTCGAATGCGCCGGTAGTTGATTATGAATTAACTCATCGTCATGAACCTTTTAAAGGAACAACCATTTCACGAGCCAGTATCGCCGATTTAATTGAACGAATGATTGATGATCCCACACTGTTTGTCAATGATAGTTTGGGAATTGCCCAAGCAGGAACTGATGGTGCGACACCGGTTTACAAATAGGAGTCAATTAAATGACGAAAACTTATCGGATTGGTGAATTTGCGAAAGTTGTCCAAACCACGCCTTATACCTTGCGTTTTTATGAAAAAGAAGGTTTGCTGACCGTGCAAAAAGTTCATGGTCAGCGCTTGTATACGGACCAAGATGTTTTGTGGTATCAATTTCTGCAACATCTCAAAGGCGCGGGTTTTAGTTTGTTTGAAATGAAGCAGTACGTGACTTGGCGGGCTCAAGGTGATGCCACGATTGGCAAACGCCAAGAGTTATTGCAAACTAAAAAGCGTGAGCTGGAAGCCAAAATTCAACAAGAACAAGAGCATTTACAAGTTGTTCAAGATAAAATTGATTTTTATGCAGCGTTAAAACAACATGCTATTACCGATGACTTTGAAACTTTTCGGCAACAGCGGCATGTAAATTAAAATAAAGGAAAACGTTTGGTAAATTGGCGAAATTTATACAAACGTTTTTTGAGTTTTCAATGTAAATGTTCGCATTTGGTAAAGGTCATTGCTTGAATTAGTCTAACTAGTTAAGATAGTTTTAAAAATAAATGAATAAAGGAGTGGGCATTGATGATTAGTATCAAAGACGCAGCAACACAAACTGGACTCTCAGCCGACACGATTCGTTATTATGAAAAGCTGGGCTTATTACCCGAAGTCCGTCGTTCCAGTACAGGCATTCGTCAATTCGATGCGGCCGTTTTGAGTCGTTTAGCATTTATCAAAAAGATGCGACAAGCAGGAATGTCACTAGATAGTTTACAAAAATATATTAATTTATATCAATCGGCTGAGGATACAACACAAGAGCAATATCAACTATTAAAAGAACAACGACAAATTATGGAGAATAAAAAACAGGCTCTTCAGGTGGCAATTGATCACTTGGACTTTAAAATTCAACATTTTAGTGATCATGTTTTACCAGCGGAGGATCAATTGCACCGCTTAGAAAATGAACGTTTGTCTGAAATTATTAAAAAATAAAATTATTGCTTGTCTTGGAGTCAACTTCAAGTTGTATCTTAATGATAGTCATTCGTAATAAGGCAAAGATCTTATGGATTGACGCTAATCTTAGATGCTCTTGAGGAGTATGTTGATAATGACAGAAGTAATGGTAGTCACGGGCGCTGGCCAAATCGGAATGGCCATTGCACGGCGCGTAGGTTTTGGCAAAAAGATTTTTTTAGGTGACAAAAATTTGGCGAATGCTCAGGCAATTGCGAAGACAATGACTGATGCAGGTTTTGATGTGACACCAGTGGAGATGGATTTAGCTAGTCGGACATCCATTCAAAATTTATTAACACAAGCACAAGCTAGTGGCGAGATTACGATGGTTGTGAATGCGGCGGGGGTTTCACCAAGTCAAGCATCCATTGAAACGATTCTCAATGTTGATTTATACGGCACGGCTGTTTTGTTAGAAGAAGCGGGCAAAGTGATTGCACCCAATGGTGTCGGCGTAGTAATTTCTAGTCAATCGGGCCACCGAATGCCAGCCTTAACGCCACAACAGGATCGCCAATTAGCCATGACCGCGACTGAAGAATTGTTAGATCTAGACTTTTTGCAACCTGATCAAATTGAAGATTCCTTAAAAGCTTACCAATTGGCCAAACGGTGTAATGAAAAGCGCGTAATGGCCCAGGCCGTTGAATGGGGTAAAAAAGGAGCACGGATTAATGATATTGCCCCGGGGATTATTGTCACACCTTTAGCAATTGATGAGTTTAATGGGCAACGTGGTGATTTTTATAAGAATATGTTTGCAAAAAGTCCTGCTGGTCGCCCAGGAACGGCCGATGAAGTAGCCAATGTAGCAGAATTATTAATGAGTCCTGCTGGTCAATTTATCACGGGTTCCACATTTTTGATTGATGGTGGAGCAACTGCCTCTTATTACTATGGGCCTTTACAACCAGAAAATAAGTAGGAATTGAAATGCGGCTGGGCGTTAAATTGTCATAGCTAAATCTGTTTTGCAAACGTTTTTTTGATATGCTATACTAAAGAAGTTCATTATAAGGATTGTTACTCGCTTTTTGAGGCATTACCTTTTCTATTTTGATGGAAAGGTAAGTTATACCTCAAAAAGCGTTTTTTAGTTTCAAGGAAAGGATGTGTCTTTTTGCCATTTTGGAAAGTTCAGCAAACCTCAATTTTAGAAATTGCCGCACCAATTGCTGGCAAAATTATCCCATTATCAGAAGTGGACGATGAAGTTTTTGCTCATAAAATGATGGGTGAAGGTTTGGCAATTCAACCGGCAGTAAGGGCTGATACCATCGTGGCTCCTGTCAATGGTCAAATTGTTGCTTTGCCGCCATCGAAACATGCAATAGGAATTAAGGTCGCAAAATTTAAGCTGGAAATTTTAATCCACATTGGTTTAAACACGGTGATGTTAAATGGAGAAGGGTTTAAAGCCTTAGTTCAAGTCAATGATTATGTTACGCAGGGCTTCCCCTTGATTCGCTTTGATCCCCAATTAATGGCACAGCATCATTTAGACATGACTACAATCTTAATTTTTACTAAGGGTTATGATCAGCAGTTACATTTGGGAAAATTAGCGCATTCTTTGGTCAAACGCGGTCAAATCTTGTTGCGAACAGAATAATTTTGAGGGTAAAGTATGCTAGCAATTAAAAAAATTAATAATAATGTTGCATTATGTCGTGATAATGATGACCACGAATTAATTGCCTTTGGCAAAGGAATCGGTTTTCCAACCATGCCGTATGAAATCACAGATTTAAGCCAAGTAACGATGACTTTTTACAAATTAAATTCACAATATTTACAGTTGTTAACAGAATTGCCAGAAGATGTAGTGGCTGTTAGTTTACAGATCGTGCAACAAGCCCGTAGTTTAATTACCCGTCCGCTAAATCCTAATATTGTGTTCAGTTTAGCTGATCATATTAATTTTGCTATTATTCGATCACAAAAGCAGCAAAATGCATCTTTGTTGTATTCCTATGATATTGCACAATTCTATCCGCAAGAAACGGCAGTAGGTCAATACGCACTTCAATTGATTGAACAACAATTGCATGTCAAACTACCACCAGCAGAAATCACGGCGATTGCTACACACTTTTTAAATAGTCAAGAAGTCGTTAGTGATGGCACGATTCAACAAGAACAAAAAGTGATTGAACAGGCATTAGATATTGTGGAACGACACTTTAATATAAAGATTAATCACCAAAGCTTTACTTATAATCGATTTGTGGTGCATCTGAATTATTATTTACGTAGGTTACAGCAAGCACAACAAATGGCTAGTAGCCAGACTGAAGGATTATATCAAGCTTTTCAAAAGCAATTTCCTGAAATTTATCAATGCGCCTGTGAAATTAGTACCGTGATTGATCAAGCCTATCAGACGGTTAGCAATCAATCAGAAAAGTTTTATTTAATGCTCTATATTCAGCGAATGGTGGATAATACTCAAGCAAAGGAGTAATTTGATGGTGAAGAGTCAAGAACAAACCAACCGTATTATTGCCCAGAAAGTCTTACAAGCAGTGGGCGGTAGTACTAATGTTGAGTCAGTAACACATTGTATGACACGCTTACGTTTTATTTTAAAAGATAACAGTTTGCCAGATGACCAAGCTGTGAACCAAATTGCTGGGGTCATTGGCGTCCGGCGTTCAGCGGGCCAATATCAAGTAATTATTGGGCAAACGGTGGACTTAGTGTACGACCAATTGTGCCAAATCGCTCATTTACAGACGACACCGCCCATTACAGAAAACCTCGATACTGAAAAAACGCAGTCTAAGTTAACTTGGAAAAGTATTGGCACAATTATCATGAACAAATTAGCTGGATGTTTAACACCCTTGATTCCAGTATTAGTTGCGGCTTCCATGTTTAAAATGTTTGCGGCCGTTTTAGGTCCGAGTATGTTAAATGTTTTAAGTGTTAATAGTGATACTTATCGTTTGTTCACGTTTGTTGGTGACGCTGGCTTTTATTTTTTCCCAATTTTAATTGGTTATACAGCCTCCAAACAATTTCATACGCAACCGTTAGTATCCATGTTCTTAGGTGCGATTATGTTACATCCAACATTAATTAAAATGGTCACTACCGGTAAACATTTTTCTGTTTTTGGCTTGCATATGCCATTGGTCAACTATAGTGCGACGATCATACCGATAATTTTGTCAGTATGGTTGATGTCTTATGTGGAACGTTTCTTGAAAAAATTTATTCCCGCTTCGTTAAGTACGATTTTTGTCCCCACATTAACGATCATTGTCATGTTACCGATTACTTTATGTATTGTTGGCCCCGCTGGTGGTTTCATTGGCAAGTATATTTGTGACACAATCATTGGTTTTGGCAAATTAGGTGGTATTTGGAGCATTTTAGCGATTGCCATTATTGGTGCTGTTTGGGAGTTATTAGTAATGACGGGAATGCACTTAGTCTTAATTTCGGCAATGATGATGGTCATTGCCCAAAATGGTTTTGATAACTTTACGTTATTAGGATCTTTAGCCGCTAGTATGTCAGTAGCAGGTATGTGTATTGGCGCAGCGCTACGCTTGAAAAATAAGGATCAAAAAGCTTTAGCTTGGAGCTATTTTGTTGCTAGTTTTATTGGTGGCGTAACAGAACCCGCTTTGTACGGAATTGCGGTGCGCTATAAACGTAGCTTCTTAGGGATGATGATTGGCGGTTTTTGTGGGGGACTATATGCTGCCATTTGTCATATTAAAGGTTATGTTTTGGTGCCTGTGGCTAATTTTATGTCTTTGACGGCTTATGTTCATAATGATCCCACTAATTTGATTAATGGAATTTTGAGTGGGGTGATTGCAATCGTGGTGGCAGCTGTTGCAACTTACTTCATCGGTTTCCAGAGGAAAGATAATTCAGACACTAAAATTTCAGAATTAAAACCAGTGGAGGAATAAGCGATGAAAACTAAAATTATTGTAAGAGCGGATGATTTGGGTTACAGCGAAGCCGTTAATCTCGGAATTTTGAAAACTGTGCGCGATGGCATAATCAATAACATTGGTATTATGGTTAATATGCCCACTTCTAAAGCTGCAGTCCAATCATTGCTGAAGCTGACGCATAAACCGTTAGACTTGGGCTTACACGTAGTAATTTGTACTGGCCGTCCCGTTGTTAGCGCCGCTCAAGTGCCTAGTTTGACCACTGCTACTGGTGAATTTAAGCCATCCAAAGTTTATCGCAATTCCGTAAAAGATTTTGTTGATTTAGACCAAGCCGTTATCGAAATTGAAGCGCAATATGCCCGTTTTGTCGAATTAGTAGGGCGTAAACCGGATTATTTTGAAGGTCATGCTGTGGTTAGTGACAACTTTGTTAAAGCGTTAAAAATTGTAGCGCAACGACATCAATTACGCTTTTTAGAATATCATTTTGACGACAGTCCGACGCTATTAAATCATCAAAAATTATATCTAGAAATGAAAAGCATGCAACCAAATTATAATCCTTGGAAAACCTTACAAACAGCGGCACTAACGCAGCATAATGATGGCTATGAAGTGATGGTTTGCCATCCAGGATATTTGGATGACTTTATTTTGACGCACTCTAGTTTGACGATTCCGCGAACACAAGAAGTTGCGATGCTGTGTGCTCCCCAGACTAAGATTTGGCTATGGGACCATGATGTGGAGTTAATACGCTATAGCCAAATTTAACCAATCATTAAATTAACTTGATTGGCTGTTGATTACAAAAAGTAAATAACCTCAAAATGGGCCTAGGCATAGGCCCATTTTTAATAAAATTGTTGTTACTTTTGATTGTTCAAATCAATATTTTCAAAGGCCTGATTGAGTAAAGTTATGTCATCTAAAATTTGTAACTGCTTGCTTGAGGGAACAGAGTTGAGTATTTGCTTGATCATTCGTAAACGTGTTTGCGTCAAACTGTGATTTAAAGTTTGACCGAGCCGGCTTAGTTGAACCTCACGTTTGCGTGAATCGTGCGTATTAATCTGTGTTGTAATCAACTCGGCACGTTCTAAGCGGTCAAGTTGACGACTGATGGTGGAATGAGAAGCTCCCAAAAAATGTGCTAAGTTTTGGACATTGGTCGGCTGTTGGCGGGCAATGGTAGCAAACAAAGGAAATAATTTATAATCAAGTTGCACATGCGCCGCTTTAATTAAAGCTTGGTCATTTTGGGGTTGATTAAAAAAATAAGCTAGTTCAATTAATTGTTCGTAAAAAGTTTGGATTTGTTGATTATTCATAATATCAATTATACTAAATTAATGTGCAAAATGCACGTAAGTATGCTATTCTTTTTGTGTGCAAAATGCACCTAAAAGGAGGACATTAATTATGCAAGCAGCGATAGTTCAACAACCAGGAATGGTTCCGGTACTGCAAGCAGTTGCTGAACCAACGGTTAATTCTCAGCAAGAAGTGATTGTTATGCCGCAAGCGAGTGCTTTAAGTACAGTTAGTAAAGCTCAGTCGATGGGCCAACATTATTCTAGTAGTGCCCAGTTTCCGCGGATTGCTGGTACTGAAGGCGTCGGACGTTTAGCTAATGGGCAAAGTGTTTATTTTGCTAAACCACGCTGGCCATATGGTTCCTTGGCAGAAAAAACAGTGGTTTCAAAGCACTCATTGATTCCGGTGCCTGCTAAATTGAATCCGATCATGGCGGCAGCAATTGCTAATCCGGGTATGAGTTCCTATGCAGCGTTAGTCTATCGTGCCCAAATTCAAACAGGTGATGTGGTCCTTATTAATGGAGCAACCGGTACTGCTGGAGCGTTAGCGGTACAAATGGCGTATGCTTTAGGGGCAGTAAGAGTTATTGCTTTAGGACGTAATGCAGAGAAATTAGCCCAAGTTGGTGCTGATGAGTACTTTTCCTTTGGAGATTATGATTTAACGGATGCTCAACAATTTGAGCAATGTCAATTAGCGTTGCAAGCAACCATTGCCCAAACAACGATTGTCTTAGATTATTTGTGGGGAGCAAGTGCTGAGTTATTGTTAACAACTTTATCTCACAGCAAACCATCCCAAACAATTAGATATGTAGAAATTGGTTCCACTGCGGGTCAACAAATTAATTTACCAGCGCCGCTTTTACGCTCCTTCAATATTCAACTCATAGGTTCGGGAATTGGGTCTTTGGCTCCCAAAGAACTTTTTACTTCCATTCAAAAAGTTTTTACTTTAGCGTCTCAGAAGCAATGGACGGTCCCAATCAAGCAATATTCATTGCCGGAACTGGTGCAAGCTTGGCAAGCACCTAATGCTCCACGAGCTGTGATTAAAATTGCAGATTGAATTTAAAAAAGCTTGTAGTTTGAAGATAACAGTGTTATCTTTTTTCTAGGAGGCTTGATATGAAAGATAATCAAACGAAAGCACAATTGTTAGATTGTGCGGTGCAATTACTTCAAGAAGATAACTTGGAGGCACTATCCTTACGTAAATTGTCACAAAAACTAGGTTTAACGACAGGAGCTTTTTACAAACATTTTAAAAATAAAACTGAATTATTGACTTTGGCAATGCAAAGACTGTCACAACAGATTACACAACAATTTGAGCAACAAATTGGCTCGTTGGCAGAGCTTGATGCCCAAGAAAAGTTAGTTCAATTAGGAAAGTTTTTTGTAGAATATTTTGTCCAGCACCCCCAGTTAGTTAATGCCTTATTTTTTAGTGAGATAGGTAAAGCAGCGTTACAGCAAACTAACGGTCAATTCGCGTTATTAAATTTGACTAGACAGTTAATTCATCAAATCAATGTTAATTCAGATATTTCTGATGATGCTTTATTTGTGCAGACGTGGTCATTTATTCAAGGCTACGCTTTGTTAGTACAAAAGCAGGTAGTTAGTTTAGATTTAACGTTGATTCGCCAGACTTTATGTGCATTTATGCAAGGAGAAAATTAATGGCCCCCGTAATCGTTATTTATTGTCATCCCTATCCCAATAGTTTCAATCATGCGGAATTAGAAGCTGTTCAAACTAATCTGCAGCAACATCACCAGCCTTTTGAAGTGATTGATTTGTACCAAGATCAATTTCAACCATATTATGATCAAGAAGAGTTACGTTTATATCATACTGGTGCCAGTCATGATCCGTTAACGCAAAAATATTTACACTTATTACAAGCAGCGCAAGGATTAATCTTTATTACGCCAGTTTGGTGGAACACACTGCCCGGAATGTTAAAAGGTTTTATTGACAAGGTCATGAAAGAAGGCCCTGGTTTATCACATACCGTGACCAAGTATGGCATTCATGGCGAACTCAAAAATTTACGGCAAGCGTATGTTTTAACGACTTCCACATCACCGACTTTTTATTTGAAATGGTTTTGTGGCGATGATATTCAAAAGGTTTTTGTTAAAAAAACTTTGAAACAAGTTGGCGTTAAACATGGTCATTGGCAAAACTTTGGGAGAATCTCTAATTCGACTTTAGAACGCCGGCGGCGATATTTACAGCAGTTGGTTCAGACAACATTTAAGTTTTAAAAGCAGCTTGGCAAGCACTTTACTTTACGAAAAGATTACTCACCTTTTACAATAAGTTTAGATATAATAGGGGGCATGAAGATGAGTAATGATGGTAAAATGAATCAAGCTAAAGGTAAAATCAATGAAAGTGTTGGTAAAGTCGTCGGCGATGATTCCAAAGAACTCAAAGGTAAGGCCGAACAAGCTTTGGGTAAAGCTAAAGATCAGCTGGAAGATGCGAAAGACGACGTTTCTAAAAAAATCAATGAAAAAATTGATAAGCATAAACAGGATTAGTGCTTTATACTAATACTGAGATTATGAACTGTGGCAAAACGGTCTAACTGTTTGGAGGTCACAGTTTCTTTTTAATTAAGGGGGCCGAATTTTTGAAGACGTTAATTATTGTTGCTCATCCCCAGCTTGACAATTCCGCAACGCAACAATTTTTAAAACAAGGAGCTGCTATCGCTCAGGCAACTTGGCATGAAGTAAGTGCAACACAATCAACTTCCAGTGTGCAAGAACAGCAGTTACTACAACAAGCTGACCGAATTATTTTTCAGTTTCCACTCTATTGGTACACAATGCCGGCGCAATTGAAACAATGGCAGGATCACTACTTGACGACGAAATTTATTGAACAAAAACTAATCGGTAAACAATTAGGAGTAGTGGTCTCAACGGGTTTACCACAAACAGCGTTTCAAGCTGGAGGGCGCGTAGGCTTTAGCTTAGATCAATTACTAACGCCCCTACAAGCCTTGGCGCGCCAAGCGCAAATGATTTGGCTGTCAGTGTTTCCAATTTATCAATTTGCTTACTTAAATGAAGCCGAACAACAGCAATTATTGATGGATTATCAGCGTTATTTAAGCCAAGACCAACCAGATTCTTTAATTAAGCGTAGTCAATGGTATTTACAACAACTAACCCAATTGAACGCAACTGCAACTAATCCGCTGATTGATTTACTACAGGAACAATTGAGTCAAAATTTGTTACAACTAGAAACCAGTAACGATACCTTAAAATTAATTAAAGCAGGTGAAACAGATAATCTTGAATGATAATAATCAATGGGCCGTTGCGCAATTAGAGCAATTAATTCAGCAGGAGCCACAATATGAAAAACGAGCTTTTTGGCGCGGCTTAACTACTTTAATCAAAGAGCAAGATCGGAGATTGCAGCAACTACAATCAGAGATCGATGGTCGTTTATGGAATCATGATCAATGGTAATAATCTGTTAAACAGTTTTTAGACATGAAGCTATCACCAAAAGAAAAAGGTGGTTACACAATTCGGGGCAATTTTTGTTCCCACACGTTAAATGTGGTAAGATTAAAAATAAATAAATTTTAATTGCTTGGTGATTATGATTATGAAGAAAAAAACAATGAAAGCAATGCTTAAAAAATCTAAATCTGTTACGCGTCCCCAAATTACGGCGCAGTTAACTTTTTCTAATGGTCGGATACTTAATGTGCCGGTATATGCTGATGATCAGGCAGCAATTGATCATTTGAAGCAGCAATTGCGTGATAAAGATGGCAACTTTACGGATGTCCAAGGTCGAGATTATGACCTACGCAGTTTAGTACACTATGAATTTTTAGATTAATTAAATTTAGTTGACGAACCAATATTTTTTTTGTACAATTAAACAGTTGTAATTGTGCTACCACAGCTGCAACCGCACATGACTAGGTTAAAGCTTAACAGCGCCTAGTGTGGCGAGTCTAAGAATGGAGGTGTACAAATGTACGCAATTATTAAAACTGGCGGCAAGCAATACAAGGTTGAAGAAAACAAAGCCATCTTTGTAGAAAAGCTTGATGTCCAAGAAGGTCAAGAAGTAACTTTTGATCAAGTTCTTTTGATTGGTAGTCGTTCGATTACTATTGGAACTCCTACAATTGAAGGTGCTAAGGTTACTGGTACTGTTGAAAAGCAAGGCCGGGAAAAGAAAGTTATTACTTACAAGTATAAGCCTAAGAAACATTCCCATACTAAAAAGGGTCATCGTCAACCTTATACTAAAGTTGTAATTAAAAAGATTGAAGCTTAAAGATGATTCAAGCAACTTTTGTTTGTAATTCAGCTAAGCAATTAACAAAGTTTGTGATTGAAGGTCATGCCGATTCTGGCCCTTATGGTCAAGATATTGTTTGTGCAGCCGTCTCAGTGATTGGACTGGGAACGATTAATTCGCTTCAAACTGTGGCTCAAGTTAAGCCACAGGTTAATAGTGAAGCACAAAGTGGTGGTTATTTAGAATGTCAGGTTGATTATTCTCAAATTACTGCGCATGATCAATTGGTTCAAACACAAACTTTAATGGCTAATTGTTATCAGATATTACACTCGTTAGTTGACAATTACGGAGATTTTATCCGGGTTGATTTAAAACAAGAAACAGTTGGGAGGTAACAATTATGTTAGAAATGAATTTACAGTTCTTCGCTCACCATAAGGGGGGTGGTTCAACTGCCAATGGTCGTGATTCTGCTGGTCGGCGTTTAGGTGCTAAGAGTGCTGATGGCCAAAGAATTAATGCTGGAACTATTATTTATCGGCAACGTGGAACCAAGATTCATCCTGGTGCTAATGTTGGTCGCGGTAGCGATGATACATTATTTGCTTTAAAGCCAGGCGTGGTTAAGTTTGAACGTCTTGGTCGTGATAAGAAGCAAGTTTCAGTGATTACTGAAGATTAAATTAAAGAAGCCGCGTGAGCGGCTTTTTTTAAACTATCAAGTTTTAATTGGGTTTATGATATAATAAATTAGTATAGTAAAGACTACTGAAAATAATTATAAAAATTTTCAAAAATGTTTTTTTGTTTTATGCACAATTTTATAACACAGGAGTTTATGATGATTTCAGTTAATGAATTTAAAAATGGTTTAACAATTCAAGTTAATGGTGAATTATGGCGGATTGTTGAATTTCAGCATGTCAAGCCTGGTAAAGGTAGTGCTTTTGTTCGTTCCAAATTAAAAAATTTGCGTTCCGGGGCCGTTCAAGAAAAGACTTTCCGTTCCACTGAAAAAGTTGAACAAGCTCAAATTGACAATAAAAAGATGCAGTATCTCTATGCCGACGGTGATAATTATGTTTTTATGGACACTAATACCTATGAACAATTATCACTACCCCGGGAAAATATGGGTGATGCTTTAAATTATTTAGTGGAAAATATGGAAGTTAATGTCATTATGCATGATGGTGAGACATTAGGGATTGATATTCCAAACGTTGTGGACCTGAAAGTGGCCGCTACGGAGCCGGGCATTAAAGGTGACACTGCTTCTGGTGGTAGTAAGCCAGCTACGATGGAAACTGGTTTGGTTGTGCAAGTGCCATTTTTCGTTAATGAAGGCGATGTTTTGACTATCAATACAGTTGATGGTAGTTACAGTTCACGGGCCAATAAATAATTGTAATTTGGATTAAGGAGGCTTTGGGATGACTGATGGTAAATATTTACAAATAGCACCAACACAAGCCAATGAATTAGGACAAATTCATGTGGCAACAGATGTCTTGGAAGTTTTGTTGGGTATTGCAGCTACACAAGTTGCCGGTGTTTATGAAATGCGCGGTACGTTAGCGAATAATATCAATTCGTTGTTAGGTCGGCAAAATCGTGCGCAAGGTGTCCGGGTTTCTTATGATGAACAAACGCAGCAGTTAATTGCCGATGTTTATGTCTATTTAGAATATGGTGTATCAGTTCCTAAAGTAGCCAATGATTTACAGAAATCTCTTAGTCAACAATTACAATTTATGACGGATCTAACAATGGCCCAAGTAAATGTGCATGTGGTTGGTTTAATGGCTAAGAAGAATGATAGTTCAGAAAAATTAGCTAAAATTTAATCCAGAAAGTGGCGTGGAAGTGACTTTAAATAGACATAATGTACGGGAAATTGCTTTTCAAACTTTGTTTTTGATAGATTCTTTACCCGATCAAGATATTGATGCGGCTTTACAGGAAGTTTTGAGTTTACAGAATATAACAGAAGCGCCGGCTTATTTAGATTTTTTAGTACGTGGTGTTGTTGAACATATTAGTGAACTAGACGAACAGTTAAGTCAACATCTCAAAAAGGGCTGGTCTTTAAAGCGGATCAGTCGTAGTGACGTGAACTTGATGCGTTTAGGATTATTCGAAATTTTGTATAGTCCGGCAGTTCCTGCAAAAGTAGCAATGAATGAAACACTAGAATTGACAGAGCAGTTCAGTGAACCACAATCAAAAAAATTTATTAATGGGGTGCTCTCTCATTTCCTGGATCAGTCACCGACTGAACCAAAGTAAGGTGCTGGTAAAACAGCACCTTTTTTGAAATTATGTTAAAGCTGCTTAAACAAGCAAGCTTTTAATACTCAGAATTTAAAACCAACAGATTTAAAGACTTAAAGGAGGAACAGCAATGGTTGTCATAATGGATGGTAAACAAGCTGCCCAACAAGCTGATCAACAGTTTGCCCAGCAAGTTCAGGATTTGAAGCAACACAATGTTATCCCAGGGTTAGCTGTTGTTTTAGTAGGAGATAATTCAGCGAGTCAAATTTATGTCCGTAATAAAAAACGACGAGCTGAAAAAATCGGCATTAATTATCAGCTATATCATTTGCCGGCTGATGTTAGTCAAAATGAGGTATTAGCTTTAATTAAACGTCTCAACCAAGCTGCAGACATTGATGGCATTTTAGTGCAAATGCCTTTGCCCGCACAAATAGATGCTGATTTGGTAATGAATACTATTGCGGTACAAAAAGATGTTGACGGTTTTGGCTTATTAAATATCGGGCGTTTGTGGTCCGGAGAGGCGGGCAATTTTCCCGCAACACCGCGTGGCATTTTGCGGTTATTACATGATTATCAGATCCCCATTGCGGGCCAACATGCTGTGGTAGTAGGACGCAGTAATATTGTTGGTAAACCAATGGCTGGTTTGCTATTGCGCGAAAATGCTACCGTTACGGTGGCTCATTCCCATACACAAAATTTACAAGCATTGACTAAAACTGCAGATATTTTAATCGTGGCCATTGGCCAGGCGGAGTACATTACGGCTGATTTTGTTAAACCCGGTGCGGTAGTCATTGATGTGGGGATGGATCATAATGCTGCTGGTAAATTAGTCGGCGATGTTGACTTTGCTACAGTGCAAGAAGTAGCCGGCTATTTGACGCCAGTACCCGGTGGCGTAGGGCCGATGACCATTACTGGTTTGTTAGAGCAAGTAATTACTTTAGCACAACAGAGGGTAGCAGTTTGAGTACACCAGAATATTTGACAGTTAGCGCGCTAACACAGTACTTAAAACGTAAATTTGATTTGGATCCCTATTTAAATCGTCGAGTTTATTTAACCGGCGAAATCTCTAATTTTCGACTGCGTCCGCGCCATCAATATTTTTCACTCAAAGATGCGCATGCTAAGATTTCTGCCATTATGTTTCAGAATGCTTTTCAAAAATTAAAATTTACTCCTGAAGAAGGCATGAAAGTCTTAGTTTGCGGTCGTATTTCCATTTATGAAGCAACAGGGCAATATCAAATTTATGTAGAACAAATGCAACCCGATGGTGTTGGTGCCTTGTATCAAGCTTTTGAACAGTTAAAGCAAAAATTACAAAAAGAAGGTATTTTTGCTTTACCGAAACAAAAGATTGCTCCTTTTCCGCAAAGAATTGCCGTCATTACGAGTCCTTCAGGGGCCGTGATTCGTGATATTATAACGACTGTTCATCGCCGTTATCCGATTGCCCAATTAGTTTTATTTCCCGCCCAAGTTCAAGGTGATAGTGCGGCGGCGAGTTTAGTCCAGCGCTTAGAGCAAGTTAATCAACTAGGAAATTTTGATACGATTATTATGGGCCGTGGTGGTGGTTCAATTGAAGATCTCTGGCCTTTTAATGAAGAAGTAGTCGCGCGGGCGGTTGTGGCTTCCAAAATTCCGGTGATTTCGTCAGTTGGTCATGAGACAGATACGACGATTACAGATTATGTAGCTGATTTACGAGCACCAACGCCGACCGCCGCCGCTGAATTAGCCACGCCGGTTTTGAGTGAAGTATTGGCTGATTTGCGTCAAAGCAAGGTGCAAATGTATCAAGCAGTTAAGCAAATTTTAGTGCGTAAACACCAAGAACTAGTTCGTTATCAAAATAGCTATTTATTTCAAAATCCACAAACCTTGTATCAAGAGTATTTACAACGCGTGGATCAATTAATCACAGCTTTAAAAGACGCAATGTTGCAATTATTAAAAGAACAACAGCATCGCTTAAAGTTGTTGCAGCAGAGCTTACGATATCAACAACCCCAATTAGTAGTCCCAGTACAACAAGTAGCGAACTTAAAACGTAATTTAAAGCAAAATTATCATAATTATCTGGAGCAACGATCCCAACAAGTCATGGGCTTGATTAATTTGTTAGAGGATTTAAGCCCGTTAAAAACGTTAACTCGCGGTTATGCTGTGGTGCAAAAGCAAACCCAAGTCGTGACTAGTGTGCAACAAATTCAAGCTCAAGAACAAGTGCAAATTCAACTCCAAGACGGTAGCTTGACAGCCACTGTCACAGAAGTGAAGGAAGGTCAACATGACGGAAAAAAAGCAAAGTTTTGAAGAAAGTTTAGCCAGCCTGCAGCAGATTGTTGAACATTTACAAAGTGGCGACGTACCTTTAGAAGAAGCCATGGATCAATTTCAAACAGGTGTCGCTTTAAGTAAAAAATTGGAGCAAACTTTAACACAAGCGCAGGAAAAATTAACTAAAGTAATGAGTGAAGATGGTCAAGAGACTGATTTTCAATTAAATGCACAAACAAAGCAGGATAAGACAACTGATGAATAAATTTGAAATTTTGCAAAAGCAGTTATTAGTTCCATTTAATGAATTTTTAGAGCAGCAGTTAACTAAAGAAATACAACAACCGCAATTACGAGCAGGTATGTTATATTCTTTACAAGCTGGTGGTAAACGGTTGCGCCCTCTTTTGTTTTTGGCAACCTTACAAGCGGTGCAGACTAACCGAGACATTGAGTTAACGAACTATTTTAAAATTGCGGGCGCTTTAGAGTTGGTGCATACCTATTCGTTAATCCATGATGATTTACCAGAAATGGACAATGATGACTATCGGCGAGGACAATTAACTAATCATAAGCGTTTTACCACGGGACGCGCGGTTTTAGCTGGTGATGGTTTGTTAACCCATGCTTTTGTTTGGCTGACAGACAATGGTTTACCCGCAGCTATTCAAGCACAATTAGTTTATACGTTGGCTAAAGCGGCTGGTGTCCAAGGCATGGTTGCTGGGCAAATGACGGATGTAGTACAAACAGGTCATAGCTTGACCATAGAGCAAATCACCCAATTGGATCGGCAAAAAACGGGGGCTTTAATTCAAGCTAGTGTGGAAATGGGAGCAATTTGCTTAGAGCTACCAGTAGATGTTAAACAACATTTGATTGCGTTTGCCCAAAATTTTGGCTTGGCTTTTCAAATTTATGATGATTTACTAGATATAGTTGGTGATCAAACTACTTTAGGTAAAGCAGTTGGCAAAGATCAATTAGTAGGTAAAAATACTTATCCAGCAATTTTGGGTGTTCAAAAGGCCCAAACCAAACTGCAACAAGTGATAACAACAGCTCAACAGGAATTAGCGGCCATTGCTTTAGCAGATAGTTGTTTAGCTGATTCTTTAGCTTATTTTCAATTGGGGGATCAATAATGGCTGCTAATAAAGAACGGGTGGATGTCTTAGTCGTTAACCAAGGTTTAACTGCTTCAAGAGAGCAAGCAAAACGCTCAATTATGGCTGGTGAAGTTTATAACGCAGATAATTTGCGTTTAGATAAACCCGGAGAAAAAATTGCGAGTGATACTCAACTCCATTTAAAAACCTTAAAACATCAACAATATGTCGGTCGCGGGGCTTTAAAATTGGCGAAAGCCATTAAAGTGTTTCAGATCAACTTAAAGGATTTACTGTGTCTGGATATTGGTGCTTCGACTGGTGGTTTTACAGATGTAGCTTTACAAAATGGAGCGCGGCGAGTCTATGCGTTAGATGTTGGCTACAATCAGTTAGCTTGGAAATTACGGACTGATCCACGGGTAGAAGTTATGGAACGGGTGA
Organism: Bombilactobacillus sp. ESL1187; assembly: GCF_058107155.1. Taxonomy (NCBI): domain Bacteria; kingdom Bacillati; phylum Bacillota; class Bacilli; order Lactobacillales; family Lactobacillaceae; genus Bombilactobacillus; species Bombilactobacillus sp. ESL1187. The sequence continues at coordinate 89,826 of NZ_JBYLTZ010000001.1, read as the reverse complement.
ACTTTCGTTATAGTCAACCACAGGATTTTGCCCAAGGATTGCCAGAATTTGCAATGACGGATGTTTCTTTTATCTCATTGAAATTAATTTTGCCACCCTTGACCAAAATTCTATTACCAGATCATGATGTCGTTTGTTTGATTAAACCACAATTTGAAGCAGGCAAAGAAAATGTTGGCAAGCACGGAATTGTTCGTGATCCACAAGTTCATCGCCAAGTATTACAAGATATCTTAAGCTTTGCCACGGCCCACAATTTTGATGTTTTAGGTTTGGATTATTCACCGATTACTGGTAGTGGTGGGAATATTGAATTTCTAGTTCATTTGCGATTACGCCAAACGACAGGGACTATTGCACCAACAGTACAAATTGAGCAAGTTTTAACGCAAGCATATCAACAATTGAAGTCACATTAGTGAGGGATCCAAATGTTGCAAGAGTTAATTATTCAAGATTTTGCGATTATTAAGCGGATAGATGTTCATTTTCATCAAGGATTGACGGCATTAACTGGTGAAACAGGAGCCGGCAAGTCCATTATTATTGATGCATTAGGATTATTAATTGGGCAACGTGGTTTGAGCGAATATGTGCGTCACGGTGCTGATAAGGCGTTAGTTCAAGGTATGTTTACAATTGAACCGGATAACCAGGCAGTTATCGCCAATTTTTGTCAAAACCTTGGTTTGGATTTTAGTGAGCATAGTTTAATTGTGAAACGCGAGTTGCACCAAAACGGGCGCAATGTTTGTCGTATTAATGATCAGTTAGTGCCAGTAACTACCTTAAAACAATTGGGGCAATATTTAGTAGATATTAGTGGTCAAAATCAAAGTCAGCAACTATTGAATCCCCATAGTCATGTACATTTGTTAGATCAATTCGGTGGTTCTGCAACACTAACGAGTTTAAAACAATACCAACATACTTATCAAAAGTATCAACAATTACAACAGCAGTATCAAGATTTACAGCAAAATCAACAACAACGTGCCCAACAAATAGATATGCTCCAGTTCCAAATTAAAGAAATTACCGCTGCACAGCTACAGCCTGGTGAAGAAGAAGAGTTATTAGCTCAAGAGCAGCAATTGGCTAATTTTGAGAAAATTAATACGGCTTTGAATAATACTTATCAGTTATTAGCCGGCGGTGAACGTAATTTGCTTGATCAGTTGAATCAAGCCGTGCAAGAGATGCAAACTATTAGCGACTTAAGTACCAATTTTTCCGAAATAGAGCAAGAATTGTCCGGTGCTTACTATGATTTACAAGATAGTCAAGAACAGTTAGCTCGACAGCTAGATGAACAGGATTTTGATCCACAAAAATTACAAGCGACCGAAGAACGCTTGCAATTAATTCATAACTTAGAACAAAAATATGGAACTAATATTTCGGATATTTTGCAATTTGGTGAACACGCACAACAACAGTTAACGCAGTTACAAGCCCAGCTGGTTGATCCACAAAAGTTGCAAACACAGCTGCAATCATTGCGGCAGACTCTTCAGCAACAAGCGGCGACTTTAAATCAAAATCGCCAACAAGCAGCTCATCAGTTAACTAAACAAGTGATGAAACAATTACAGGCCATGTATATGGAAAATACGCTGTTTAAAGTTCAATTTACACCACAGGATTTTACGCTCCAAGGTAATCAATTAGTTGAATTTTATTTGCAAACTAATCCTGGAGAAGGTCTAAAACCATTGGCTAAAATTGCTTCCGGTGGGGAATTGGCGCGAATTATGTTAGCACTTAAAACAATTTTAGCGCGCTATCAACATGTAGAAACATTGGTCTTTGATGAAATAGATACTGGAGTTAGTGGGCGTGTGGCGCAAGCGATTGGTGATCAAATGCGCCAGTTATCACAAACGTTGCAAGTCTTGTGTATTACGCATTTACCGCAGGTGGCTGCCAATAGTGTTCACCAATATTTGGTACAAAAACAAGTGCAAGCTGATCAAACAACTACGACGGTTGAGTCATTAACGTACAATCAACGCATTGAAATCATTGCACAAATGTTAGAGGGAACCAAAGTCACGGCAATTACGCGTCAACATGCGGCCGAGTTATTGACCTTAGCACAAAAAAATTTAACGAGAACTAGCACCCCCTTGAAAAAGAGCTGAAAATGGTGCATTATGTTAAGTAAAATAATTCGTGATTATTAAAGTAAAAGGATGTTTATATGGCTTCAGGAAAAGGTATGTTAATTGTGCTGTCCGGTCCGTCAGGAGTAGGTAAAGGGACTGTGCGTAAGGCAATTTTACAAGATTCGGCAATTCAATTTAAGTATTCAGTTTCGATGACTACTCGCGAAAAGCGTGCCGGTGAACAGGAAGGCGTTGATTACTTTTTTCGAACCAATGAGGAGTTTGAAGCAGAAATCGCTAACGGCGGTATGCTAGAGTACGCGAAATACGTTGATCATTATTACGGAACACCATTAAGTTATGTTCAACAAACTTTAGATGCTGGAATTGATGTTTTTTTAGAAATTGAAGTCAATGGTGCCATGCAGGTTCGCCAAAAGATGCCGGATGGGGTATTTATTTTTTTGACGCCGCCCGACTTAGCTAGTTTACGGAGTCGGATTATCAATCGTGGTTCTGAAGATCAGACAACGATTGATAAGAGAATGGAAAAAGCTAGACAGGAAATTAAAATGATGTCAAACTATGATTATGCAGTAGTTAATGACGAAGTTCCCAAAGCTGTCCAGCGGATTGAACAGATTGTTCGTAGTGAGCACTTACGAGTGCCTCGAGTGATTGGTAGTTATAAAAAAATGATTGGAGCTAACTAAAATGATTTCTTATCCCTCAATTGATAAATTATTAGAGCAGGTTAATTCGCGTTATTCTTTGGCTGTTTTGTCGGCCAAGCGGGCGCATGAAATTGATGATGGTGATGTGGAGATGTTAAGTAGTTATGAGTCTCCACGTTCAGTTGGTAAAGCTTTGGAAGAAATTGCGGATAATAAAATTAAAGTTGATCCGCAATCAATTCTTAGTGAACGTAGTGCAGAGCGGATTGATTATCTGGAAGAAGCTGAACATGAACGTTTAGAAGATTTTAAAAAGGGAATGTAATGCTACTCCATTCAGATGAACTCTGATGGAGTTTTTTAATAGTTGATGGGAGTGAAGTGTGCTTGTATGCTCAAGTAATTGTCGATGTACCCACTAAGCAAACTGACCATACATTTGACTATTTAATACCACCTGCTTGGCAAGGGTTAGTTTTGCCCGGAATGCGTGTAAGTGTTCCGTTTGGACGTTCAGGACGATTAGTGCAGGGCTTTGTTCTGGCAGTTCAAGCAGAAAGTGCGTTTACGGGTAAAGTTAAGCAGATTGTGGCAGTTTTTGATTTAAAACCAGTTTTAAATACAGAATTATTACAATTGTCCGAATGGTTGGCGCAAAATACGTTTGCTTTTCGGATTTCTTGTTTACAGACAATGTTACCTAACGTTATGCGCTCTAAAACACAAAAATTGGCCGTTTCGTTAGACCCAGTTGTGACTAACTCAGATTTGTTTAACCAAAAACCAGTATTAGCTTTAAATACACATTTAACACCGGCCAACCAAAAACAATTAATTCTTTGGCAACAACAAGGCTTAATACAAATACAATATCGTTTAAAGAATCAAGCACATCATTTAACTCAATTAGTTTTAAAACGGCGTCCGCTTGATTATGCAGCTTTGCTGAAACAATTAACACCGAGAGCAACCCAACAGCGCAAATTATTACAACTATTTGTTGATAGTGAGCAGCAATTTTTTAGTTATCGTCAGCTGCAACATGATTACCAAATAAGTAATGCAACGATTAATTCGGCCTTAAAAAAAGGTTGGTTTGATAAAGATCAAGTGCTTTTACGGCGGCGGCCGCAAACTTTAGCAGTTCAAAGAACTACTCCGAAACAATTAACCCCTGAACAAAAACAAGCTGTAGAACAGATTATTCAAGGTCCAATTAAACCTACCTTGCTGGAGGGAGTTACTGGTAGCGGTAAAACTGAAGTTTATCTGCAATTGATTCAATATTATTTACAACAAGGTAAAACCGCATTAATGTTAGTCCCAGAAATTGCACTGACTCCACAAATGGTGCAACGAGTACAAGAGCGTTTTGGGCAGCAAACCGCAGTTTTGCATAGTGGTTTGTCACAAGGCGAACGGTATGATGAGTGGCAAAGAATTCAAGATGGAACTGCTCAAGTAGTTGTCGGAGCTCGTTCAGCAGTGTTTGCACCTCTAACAAACATTGGCATTATTATTATTGATGAAGAGCATGAAGCTAGTTATAAGCAGTCAGATAATCCCCGCTATCATGCACGGGATGTGGCGCTCTGGCGTGGGGAGTATCATCATTGTCCCGTGGTTTTGGGCAGTGCAACTCCCAGTTTAGAGTCGCGAGCTCGGGGGCAAAAAAAAGTTTATAATTTGGTACGCTTAACTAAGCGAGTTCATGATCAACCGTTACCACCTGTGCAAATTGTTGATTTAAGAGACTCACAGCAATTGTCCAAGTATTTAGACTTATCAAAACCGTTACTGCAAGCAGTGCAAACTAATTTATTACAGCATCAACAAACCATTTTACTGTTAAATCGGCGCGGGTTTGCCGCTTATTTACTTTGTCGTCAATGTGGTTTCGTACCTAATTGTCCTAATTGTGATATTTCATTGACAGTTCATTTAAAAGAGCACCGGTTATTGTGCCATTATTGTGGTTATCAGGAACCAATTTATCAAAGTTGTCCGCAATGTGGTAGCAAAAAATTAAAATTTGATGGAACTGGAACCCAAAAGGTGGAACAAGAATTAGCAGAATTGTGGCCGCAGGCCCGAATTATTCGCATGGATAATGATACAACTAATAAAAAGGGTGCTCATCAGCGTTTGTTAAGTGAATTTGAACAACATGGTGATATTTTACTCGGGACACAAATGATTGCTAAAGGTTTGGATTTTCCTAATGTAACTTTGGTAGGAGTGATTAATGCGGATACGGGTCTAGCGACGAGTGATTTTCGTGCTAGTGAACGGACTTTTCAATTATTAACGCAAGTTAGTGGTCGCGCCGGTCGTGCTCACAAAGCAGGCCGAGTACTGATTCAGAGTTATAATCCGGATCATTATGCCATTCAATTAGCTGCGCAACAAAATTATGAGCAGTTTTACCAGCGGGAAATGGTTTTTCGACATCAGGCTGGTTATCCACCATATTTTTATTTAATCAAGATTAGTATTTCACATAAATCTCAAGCAGCCGCTTTAAAGATGGCTTATAATATAGCTAAGCAGTTAAAACCGCTACTTCTGCAGCGTGAACAGTTATTAGGACCTACACAGCCAGCAATTGGCCGGATTGATAACCATTACTATTATCAGATTGTTATTAAATATCGTAAAAATGCCGCTTTATTTAAAAAATTAAATCAAATTATGAATAGTGTTCAAATTGATCATCGCCAAGGCTTTTTAGTAGCTATTGATCATGAACCTCAGCAATTGGAGTAGAATATGACAAAAATTATTTTTATGGGAACCCCCGACTTTGCAGTGACGATTTTGGCCGGTTTGCTAAAAGAAAATTATGAAATTAGTGCTGTTGTGACGCAACCAGACCGCCAGGTGGGTCGCAAGAAAAAATTGGAATTTTCGCCAGTGAAACAATATGCTTTGCAGCATGATTTACCGATCGTGCAACCTCAAAAACTTAGTCACAGTGCAGAATTGGATCAATTGATTGCTCTGCAACCAGACTTGATTATTACCGCTGCTTTTGGCCAATTTTTACCTACTAAGTTATTACAGGCAGCGAAAATTGCTGCGATTAATGTTCACGGATCACTCTTACCACATAATCGTGGTGGTGCGCCAATTCAGCGGGCGATTATGAATGGTGATCAGATAACAGGAATTACGATTATGTATATGGTTGCGAAGATGGACGCAGGTGATATTATTAGCCAAGAACAGTTGCCCATTACGAACCAAGATACAGCGGGTTCGTTATTCGCTAAATTAGCCGTCATTGGTCGAGATTTATTATTAAAAACACTTCCACAAGTTATTAATCACACGAATTCGCGTGTGCCACAAGATGAATCTCAAGTGACAATTACGCCTAATTTAAAGCCAGCTGAAGAACAAATTGATTTGCAACATTCAGCATTAGAGATTGATCGCCAAGTGCGGGGATTAAATCCTGATCCAGTAGCTTATCTCTTGGTCCACGGGCAGCGTGTTAAAGTTTACCAAACAGCTTTGAGTGATCAAACTACTACTGCGGTGCCAGGAACCATTGTTGTCCGCAATAAGCATCAACTGGGTTTGGCGGCAGGCAATAATTCCATTATTTATTTGGAACAAGTGCAACCCGCAGGTAAGAAATTGATGACTATTAGTTCATATTTAAATGGTCAAGGAAAGGATCTTCAAGTAGGTGACGCAATCAATTAAGCACAGTGTTCGCGCGATAGCGATACAAATTCTAACTAAAGTCTTTGATAATGCGGGTTATTCCAACCAACTAATTAATCAAGCACTAAAGCAACAACAGTTCAATGATGCTGATCAACGCTTATTGAGTCAGCTAGTGTATGGCGTTTTGCAGCATAAACTAACGTTAGATTATGAATTAGCACCATATTTACGGGGAAAAAAATTAGTTCCGTGGGTCAAAAACGACTTGCGGGTGGCGGTTTATCAATTAAAATATTTAGATCGAATTCCTAATCACGCTATTTTATTTGAGGCAACGCAACTGGCTAAGGTTCAAGGCAACTTAGGTTTATCCAAATTGGTCACAGCAGTATTACGGAATTTGTTACGCAATGGCTGGCGTTCTCTAGCAGATTTAGCGCCATTAGCACAATTAGCTATTCAATATAGTGTGCCCCAATGGATTATTGAACAGTTGCAACATCAAGTTGGGTTGGATAAAACCCGGACATTGCTAGCCAGTTTGAACCAACCACCGAAGCTATCGTTGCGGGTTAATTCAGCTAAAATTTCGCGAGCAAAATTGCAACAGCAATTACAAACTGAAGGTTTGTCAGTCAAACCGAGTCCCGTCAGTGAAGATGCTTTAGTGGCAGAACATGGCTTTGGTGCTGGCACAAAATGGTTTCAACAAGGTTTTTGTACGATTCAAGATGAAAGCTCAATGTTAGTTGCACCGGCTTTAAAAGTTGCACCGGATAATCGAATTCTTGATGCCTGCGCCGCTCCCGGTGGTAAAACCACACATTTGGCGAGCTTCTTAGGGCAAAAAGGGCAGATTGTGGCCTTAGACATTCATCAAAAAAAATTACGGTTAATTCAAAATAATGCGCAACGCTTAGGGGTGCAACAGTTAATTCAAACCCGAGCCTTGGATGCGCGCAAAGCTGGCCAAGAATTTGCGGCAGCTAGTTTTGACCGGATTTTAGTTGATGCACCGTGTTCAGGATTTGGATTGATGCGCCGCAAACCAGAAATTCGCTATGGTCGCCAATTAAGTGATGTTTTACATTTAGCACAAATTCAGCGCGATATTTTAACGGCAGTAGCGCCATTATTGAAAGTTAATGGTTATTTAGTTTATAGTACATGTACGATTTTTGATCAGGAAAATCAACAAGTAATTGAGCAGTTTTTAGCGGATCAACCGCAGTTTGAATTAGTACCAGTTACCACACAAAAGAAGTTAGCTTTAAGCAATCAAATGTTAAAAATTTATCCAGACGATTATCAAACTGACGGCTTTTTTATTGCTTGTTTAAAAAGGGTGAAGTAAAGTATGCAAATTGCATTTACAACGGATATTGGTCAACAACGCAAAACTAATCAAGATGATGTGCAGGTTTATCAAAATCAACAAGGTGTCGTTTTAGCCTTGGTGGCTGATGGTATGGGCGGTCATCGGGGTGGTGACGTGGCTTCTAATATGGTTATTCGACATTTTAAGACGGCATTTGAAAAAAACCAAATGCGGGATATTCGCCAGCTGGCGCAATGGACGGAAAGTTTTTTGATTCAGGAAAATCAGCGCGTGGTCACAACGGCTAGCGAACACGTCGAATTAAATGGTATGGGCACGACGATTGTGGGGGCATTTGTTTTACCTCAACAATTGGCGGTTTTTAATGTTGGCGATAGTCGTTGTTATTTATTAATGCAAAAACAGCTGCGACAAGTCAGTTTTGATCATTCATTGGTTAATGAATTGCTGGTAGCTGGCGAAATAACCCCAGAACAGGCCCGCAATTCACCTAATAAAAATATTATTACCCAAAGTTTGGGTGTCTCCACCGATGTCAAACCAACTTTTGGTTTTTTTGATTTGCCAACTGACGCGCAGATTTTGTTATGCAGTGATGGCTTAACCAATATGTTGTCTGATCAACAAATTCAACAAATTTTGGAACAAAATCTATCACCTCAAGCCAAGTGTGACTTATTGATTCAGCGTGCTAATCAAGCAGGCGGTTTAGATAACATTACCGCTTTAGTAATTGATATGGCTGCTGGTCATGCTGAGGTGAACTCCAATGATTAATAAGGGGGACTTAATTGCTGACCGCTATCTAATTTTGGACACCTTAGGTGAAGGCGGGATGTCCAATGTTTATCTGGCAGAAGATACTTTTTTACATCGCCGCGTAGCATTAAAAAGTTTACGTTTGGACTTGACGGATAATCAACAATTTCGACAACGATTTCAACGCGAATCACGAGCCATGAGTGAATTATCTAGTCCTTATATTGTCAACATTTTAGATATTGGTGATGAAAGTTTCCCCTATATTGTGATGGAGTATGTCAAGGGCCCAAGTCTAAAAAAATATCTGCGGCAAAACTTTCCTATTAGTCAGCCACAAATTTTAAGTTTTATGGCGGAGATTTTGCAAGGAGTTGCCGTTGCGCATCAACACGGAATTATTCATCGCGATTTAAAACCACAAAATGTTTTCATTACTTCGCAAGGTCATGCGAAAGTGGGCGACTTTGGTATTGCTTTATCTTTAGGCGAGCAGTCGATTACACAATCGGATGCCACTATCGGTTCGGTTCATTACATGGCTCCCGAACGAGTGCGCGGGGCTCAGGCAACGGTTCAGTCCGATATCTATTCGTTAGGGATTATTTTGTTTGAAATGTTAACAGGACGCTTGCCGTTTGACGCTGAAACCTCGATGGCCGTAGCGGCTAAACATTTTAATGAACCGATGCCGAATTTATGTCAAATTGATGCCGCTATTCCCCAGCCGTTGGCTAATGTAGTTTTAAAAGCGACTGCCAAGGTTCCCAGCCAGCGGTATGCAACCGTTAGTGACATGGCCCAAGACTTAGAGACAAGCTTAAATGCTGATCGAAAAAATGAACAGCCCTTTATTCCTGAACCGATCAATACTGAAGAGACGAAGGTTTTATCGAATGTTCATGAACAAACTACCGCTCCTAGTGTTAATCCGCAATCTGATTTAACGTCTGGCCAGAAAAAGCCAGTAGTTAAAAAAAAGCATCACCGGCGGTGGTTAATAGTGCTACTGGTAATACTAATTATTATCATCGGTTTTGTTTTTTGGTATAATCGCAAAGAAGTGACGGTGCCGGATGTTCGTGATTTGAGCCTTAATCAAGCACGGGCAGTGCTGAATAACTCTAGCTTAAAAGTTGGGACGATCACTAAGAAAACGAGTAACACGATCCGCACTCAAAATGTTATTAGCTCCATTCCTCCGCAGGGTAGCCATCTCAAAACCGGAACGAAAGTTAAACTAATTCAAAGTACCGGTCCCGTCAAAAAAAGCTTACCAAATGTGCAAGGCTGGAATTATTATGCGGCTAAAAAAAGATTACACCAAGCAGGATTTAAAGTTCAGCGGAAAAATCGCTATTCTAAGACAGTGCCTGCGGGTAAGGTCATTAAGCAAACGCCCAGAGCTACTAAACGCAAAACCGCGCAAAATCGGGTCGTTCACTTAACAATTTCTTTAGGAATTAAAAATACTGGGGTTACTGTGAAAGATTTGACAGGTTATAATTTGCGGGGAGCGCAAGATTACGCTAATGAGTCCGGGTTACACTTAGTGGTGAAGACAGTTGCTTCAGAGAGCGTGGACAAGGGCTTAGTTATTTCGCAAAGTCCCGTCGCGGGTACGCGAGTGATGCGGGGGAGTGATTTAATTATCAGCGTGTCTAGTGGTGGTAATAATGTCGTCAATAATCCGCCACAAGCTCGATCGACTGCCAATGATGATGCGACACCAACGGATAATGTTCAAAATGTTTCCCGGACCGTGACGGTGCCGTTTAATGCACAAACTAATAATGGTACTAATGTGGTAAAAATTCATGTTCAAGATCTCAATCATAATATTAATGATGTTTATCAAACATTGAATATTACTGCTGATACTCCCGTAACAATCAATTTACAACTGAATAAAGGACAAAGTGGACAATATAGTATTGAACGTGACGGTCAAACGATTGATTCACAGACAGTAACAGGCAATTAATATGCAAACAGGAAAAATTATTAAATCTAATAGCGGCTTTTATGAAGTACAATTACCAACCGGTCAAGTAGTCACCACTCGTGCTCGCGGCAATTTTCGCCAACAAAAGATCAAACCGATTGTGGGTGATGTTGTTGATTTTGAAGAACAGTATTTACTAAAAATTCATCCGCGAAAAAATGAAATCGTGCGGCCACTCATTGCCAATATTGATCAAGCTTTGATTGTCATGTCGGTTGTTCAGCCAGATTTTTCGACTAATTTATTAGATCGCTTCTTAGTTAACTTGCAGTTACAAAAAATTAAACCTTTAATTTATCTCAGTAAGACCGATTTGGCGACTAAAAAGCAATTAATTGCTTTACAACCGATTATTGATTATTATCAAAGTTGGCATTATCCAATCTTTACGCACGACACTTTGCCGCAGTTAAATACCGCGTTAACCGATTGTGAAACGGTCTTAACGGGCCAAACGGGTGTGGGAAAATCTACGTTATTGAATCAAATGCTGCCGCAATTAAAATTAAAAACGGCCGCAATTTCTAATAGTTTGAATCGGGGGAAACATACAACCCGCTTAGTAACTTTATATCCATTTGCGGGAGGATTAGTTGCCGATACACCCGGTTTTTCTGCACTACAATTTCAAGACTTGACTAAAGAACAACTTCCCCAATTGTTTGTTGATTTTCAACATTTTCAAGGTAATTGCAAGTATCGCAGTTGTCTTCATCTAAAAGAGCCTGGTTGCGCTGTACAACAAGCCGTGGCGACAGGTGAAATTTTGCACAGTCGGTATCAAAATTATTGTCAATTTCAAGCAGAGTTAGCACAACGCCGACCAGTTTATCAAAAAACTCCTAAAAAAAAGAGGTAGTCCAATGACTAATTATGTAATTGCACCTTCGATTTTAAGTGCCAATTTGTTAGCTTTACAAACGGATTTAAACCAGGCGATTGCGGCTGGAGCAGATATGTTTCATATTGATTTAATGGATGGTGCCTTTGTTCCACATTTGACGTTTGGTCCCGATATGGTGCAAGCTATTCGGACCATGACTGATTTACCATTAGATGTGCATTTGATGGTGCAGCACCCTGGTAATTATTTTGACCAGTTACTCCAAATTCCTAATTGTTTGTTAAATATTCACGTGGAGAGTACGGTTCATATTTATAGTTTAGTGCAGCAGGTCAAAGCAGCAGGTTTAAAGGCGGGCATTGTGTTAAATCCTGGCACTGCTGTGGCAAGTGTGACGCCATTACTTTCTTTAGTAGATAATGTCTTGGTGATGACTGTTAATCCAGGATTTGGTGGCCAAAAATTTTTAACTGCCATGACTAATAAGTTACAGCAATTACAGACATTACGGCACCAAAATGCGGATTATACTTATACCCTTGAAGTGGATGGTGGAATTAATGATCACACTATTCAATTGTGTCAGCAAGCAGGAGCCGATACGTTCGTAGCCGGCTCATACGTGTTTGATCACAATATTGAGCAACAAATGCAAAATCTACGACAGGCATTAGTTAAATGAATAAAGTTAATGTAATGTTAGGCAGTTCCTATAATTTACCACTGAATTTGTCAGAGATTACTGGTCCTTGGGTGGGCGCCGATCATGGAAATATTACGTTATTAGCCAATAATATTGTTCCTCAAATTGGCGTGGGTGATTATGACTCTTTAACGAGATTGGAAAAAAATTGGCTAGAAGCGCAAGTTGCTGATTTAAGATATGCCAAACCCGAAAAAGATTTTACGGATTCTCAAGCAGCGGTGAAAATCGCTTTGCGAGATTTACATGCGCGTCAAGTAGATATTTATGGTGCGACCGGTGGGCGCATCGATCATGAGCTGGTTAATCTTTGTTTACCGTTAGATTTTCAACCACGAGATTCCCAAAAGTTACGGCTGATTGATAACCAAAATGTTATCACTTATTTTGCTCCCGGAACTTATCAGATTCAAAATTGGACACAAGATAAGTATCTAGGTTTCTATAATTTAGTACCCGTCAAACATTTTTGGATTAAAGATGCCAAGTATCCCTTAAAACCAACTGATTTAACGCGCCCCGTTTCGTTATCCAGTAATGAATTTGTGGGTGCGGTAGTGGAATTTGGCTTTACCAGTGGTTTGATGGCTGTGATCCAGTGCCACGATTAATTAATAGTTGCTGATTGGTGCTCACGTGCTGGATTAGAATTGTCCGAATAAAACTAAAATAAAAAAACTGCCCAAGTTGGACAGCTTTTTTATTTTAATTATTAGACACGAGTCACTTTACCAGACTTCAAAGCGCGAGTTGAAACCCAAACACGTTTGGGTTTACCATCAACTAAAATCCGGACTTTTTGCAAATTAGCTTTCCATGCACGTCGTGATGAATTCAAAGCATGAGAACGTTTGTTGCCAAAACTGGTCTTGCGTCCAGTAATAATATCTTTAGCCATGGGACAAACCTCCTTGTCCTATATACTTTCTATAACAGAATACTTTAAACATGTTATCATTTACCTATTGAGAAAGCAAGTTCTAATTCAAGGAAAAATACTTGACAGTTTTGTAGATAGCTGTTTTTTATAGCTTTGCTATGATAAAATTTAATTGTTAAAAGAGATTATAAAGCGGGGTGTTAGACTTTGGCAGTAACTATTCAAACAAAATATGGACAAGTAGATGTCTCTAATGAAGTCATTGCTTCGATTGTCGGCTGTGCTGCGACTGATATTTACGGTATCGTCGGGATGGCTAGTAAAAATCAGTTACGTGATGGCGTCAATGAGATTTTAAATCGCGAAAATTACACACGTGGGGTAGTTGTGCGCCAACAGGAAAGTCAAACCGTAGTTGATGTATATATAATTGTTGGTTACGGCGTGAAAATTTCTGAAGTTTGTCGTAATGTCCAGAGCAAAGTTAAATACAATTTAGAAACAATGTTAGGTGCACCGACAGCGCAAGTTAATGTTTACGTGCAAGGAATTAAGATTTTAGAAGAGGATTAATTGGAGGAAAAATTCATTGTCTGTTGAAAGAATTACGGCACAAGAATTTGTCGATATGATTCGCATGGGAGCACACCGTTTAGGTCAGAATGCTCAATTTGTGAATTCTTTAAATGTTTTTCCGGTACCTGATGGCGATACCGGAACCAATATGGACTTAACATTTAAATCGGGCTATAAAGCAGTTAATGAAGCCGATACGAAGCACGTTGGTGAATTAGGTCAAGTCTTAGCCAAAGGATTGTTGATGGGCGCACGGGGCAATTCGGGAGTGATTACATCCCAAATTTTCCGTGGTTTTAGTAAAAGCATTGAGGCGAAGCCAGTTTTAACGCCCCAAGATTTAGCCCAAGCGTTCGCTGATGGTGTGCAGACGGCTTATAAAGCCGTGATGAAACCAGTCGAAGGCACGATTTTGACAGTTGCTAGAGGAGCTAGTGAACAGGCCCAACAGGTGAGTGCAACAGCAAGCGATGTAGAAACAGTGATGGCTGCAGCCTTACAAGGAGCTAAACAAGCGCTGGCTAAAACGCCAGATTTATTGCCAGTATTAAAAGAAGTTGGCGTAGTCGATTCGGGAGGCCAAGGCTTGGTCTTTATCTATGAAGGCTTTTTACAAGCTTTAGGTGGCGAAGTTAATGATAGTAATATTCACCAACCTGATGCTACTGAAATGGATGAAATGTTAAATGCAGCCCATCATCAATCAGTGCAAACGCAGTTTAATAATGAAGATATTGTGAACGGTTTTTGTACCGAAATGATGGTTCAATTAGGGGTTCAACCAACTACCGACCAACAGTTTGATTACGAACAATTTCGCAATACATTAAGTGAAATTGGCGATTCACTATTGGTGGTTGCCGATGATGAAGTGGTGAAAGTTCATGTGCACACACAGCATCCCCAAAAAGTCTTTACCTATGGTCGGCAATTTGGCGCGTTAGCTAAAGTTAAAATCGACAATATGCGGATTCAACACGAAACCATTATTGAAAATGACACTGCACAAACTCCGGTAGCGACCGAGCCAGTCGATTATGCAGTTATTGCTGTGGCTTCCGGTAATGGTCTGCAAAAACTGTTTTGCAGTTTAGGCGTGACTACTGTTATTAGCGGTGGTCAAACGATGAATCCTTCAACGCAAGATATTATTCAGGCTATTGAGAATAGTAATGCCAAACAAGTTATTGTTTTACCAAATAATGGTAATATCGTCATGGCTGCCCAACAAGCTTGCCAAGAAGTTAATTTACCAACGGCAATTGTGGCCAGTAAATCAATTGCTCAAGGAATGACGGCCATGTTAGCTTTTGATCCAACTGCAGATTTAACAGACAACGAAGCTAACATGACTGAAGTGTTAACCACAGTTAAGAGTGGTCAGATTACAACAGCTGTGCGCGATAGTGTCATTGGTGACTTAACAATTAAAAAATCAGATTTGATCGGACTGGTTGATGGCGATATTGTCGTTAGTGGCACTGATTCACTTACAGTAGCTCGCCAGATGGTGGCTAAAATGGTGGATGAAGATAGTGAAGTAGTGACTATTTTAGTGGGTGCACAAGGAAATAATGACAGTGCCCAACAAATTGCGGAAGCTATTACGAATGATTTTAGTGAATTAGAAGTTGAAATTCATGAGGGCGATCAACCCGTGTATCCGTATTTGATTGCTGTTGAATAAAGAGATCATTGAGGCTGTGAATAATTGGTGCACTAAGGAGCCAGTATGCAAGAATTATTACAATCGGTTAGTTATTTAAAGGGTGTTGGTCCTAAAGTTCAAGCTGCATTAGGAACTTTAGGAATTACTACGGTACGTGACCTACTTTATTTTTTTCCTAAACGCTATAACGATCTTATTGTTAAGACGCTTGCTGAAATTAGTGATCAGGAAAAAGTAGTTTTAAAAGGAGTTGTGGGTAGTCCCGCTTTACTTAAACGTTTAGGTGGTAAAAGAAATTTAGTCATTGTTCGTTTATTGGTTGACAATGAAACGATCCCAGTGACTTTTTTTAATCAACCGTGGTTAAAGCGCCAGTTTACAGTTGGTCAAGAAGTTTTGATTTATGGGCGTTTTGATGCGGCTAAACGATCTTTGACGGGGATGAAAGTTCTCAGTGATGATCAAGCAACTAATCAACTGGCGGCCATTTATCCCACTAATCGGCAAATCTCGCAAAAAAGTTTAATTAAACTGATTCACCAAGCCGTCGACCAATATTTGCCCCAAGTTCCCAATCTTGTTCCGCTTGCCCTGCGGCAAACCTATCACTTATTAACTGATCAACAAATTATTGTGGGGATGCATTTTCCGAAGTCCAAACAACAAGCCCATTTGGCTCGCAGAAGTGCTAAATTTCGTGAATTATTTTTGTACAGTTTACGCTTGTGTGATTTAAAAGTAACTACGCAAAAGCAGACAGCAGGTTTGGCACAACATTATGACGAACAATATGTGCAGCAATTTGTGAGTGATTTTTCGTTCCAATTAACAGCAGCACAAACAAAAGTTTTAACGGAAATTTTAACCGATTTAAAAGCGCCCCAACCGATGAATCGCCTATTACAAGGTGATGTAGGCAGTGGTAAAACTGCCGTTGCGGCCACGGCGATGTTTGCCTCAGTAACGGCGGGTTACCAGACGGTTTTAATGGCCCCCACCGAAATTTTGGCACAGCAGCATTATCAAAAACTGGCGCCGTTATTTGAGCAATTTCAAATGACAACGAGCCTGTTAACCAGCTCGCTAAAGGCGCCACAAAAAAAGTTGATCTTAAATAATATTCAACAAGGTCATACGAACATTATTATTGGAACGCAAGCAGTTTTTCAAACGGCGGTCCAGTATCAACGTTTGGGATTAGTAGTGATTGATGAGCAACATCGTTTTGGTGTTCGCCAGCGGAAGGCCTTACGCCAAAAGGGAGGCAATCCCGATGTCTTGTTAATGACAGCCACGCCGATTCCGCGGACCTTAGCAATTACTTATTATGGTGAAATGGATTTATCAATTATTGATGAATTACCCGCGGGGCGCCAAGCAGTTAAAACTTACTGGTTGCGCTCCAATAAGTTAGAGCAAGTCCGTCATTTTATGACGGTGCAGCTTCAGCAACAAGCTCAAATTTTTATCGTTACCGCACTGGTCGAGGACTCCGATAAGATGACTTTAACTAGTGCCAAAACCCTCTATCAAGAATTGCAACAACAGTTTCCCCAAGCACGAATTGGACTAGTGCACGGACAATTAACAGCGGCCGATAAAGCGCAGACAATGGAACAGTTTAAACAACACCAATTGGATATTTTAATCGCTACAACGGTCATTGAAGTTGGCGTGGATGTGCCAGATGCGACGGTCATGATTATTTTAAATGCTGAACGCTTTGGTTTATCGCAGTTACATCAATTACGGGGGCGGGTTGGTCGTGGCCAACAAGCAGCCTACTGTATTTTAGTGGGAGACCCTGCGAACCAAACGGCAATTCAACGTTTAAAAATTATGACACAAACCAATGATGGTTTTAAGTTAGCACAAAAAGATTTAGAATTACGTGGTAGTGGGGACTTCTTTGGTGATCAACAATCGGGTTTGCCACAGTTTGAATTGGCAGATCCAGTGAGTGATGTTAAAATGCTTGATATTGCTTACCAAGAAGCACGAAAATTGATGCAAACGGATCCTAATTTGACTCAATTTCCCCAATTAAAGCAATATTTACAAACAGTAATACATGATAATTTAGATTAGTGAGGTTATTTGAATGAAAATTGCAGTTGATGTCATGGGTGGCGATCACGCACCAGAAGTGGTCGTACAAGGAGTAGAGCGAGCCCGGAATGAATTTGCAGATTTAGAATTTAGTCTATTTGGCGATCAAACGGCAATTAAACAATATTTACAAGATTCTAAGAGAATTGAAATTGTGCATACTACGACCCAAATTTTAGGCACGGATGAGCCCATGAAAGCTATTCGGCAAAAAAAGGATTCATCAATGGTTCTAGCTGCGCAAGCAGTGAAAGCCGGTCAAGCCGATGCAATGATTTCGTTAGGAAATTCCGGTGCATTGTTAGCTGCGGGAATTTTTATTGTGGGACGTTTGAAAAATATTTCTCGCCCGGCCTTAATGCCCACGATGCCCATGATTGGTCAAAACAATGCTTTTGTCTTTTTGGATGCGGGGGCCAATGCTGAGGTTAAAGTTCCTTATTTGACACAATGGGCGGTGATGGGCTCGTTTTATGCCAGTGAAGTTTTAAATACTGCTCAGCCACGAGTTGGTTTATTGAACAATGGTAGTGAATATGATAAGGGTGATAAGTTACACCAGCAAGCTTATCAAGCATTAAAAGAGTTACCAGGAATTAATTTTGTTGGTAATGTGGAAGCTGATAATTTATTAGTTGGTGCTGCCGATGTGGTAGTGACTGATGGTTTTACTGGTAACGCGGTCTTAAAAGCGATTGAAGGGACCGCTTCATTAGTCATTAAAGAATTAAAAGCGGCATTACTCAATAATGGTTTGCGGGCGAAAACGGGAGCACTGTTAGCTAAACCAGCGCTCAAGTCGATTAAATCTTTATTTGACGTTTCCACATACGGTGGTGCAGTTTTGATGGGTGCTAAAGCCCCAATTGTTAAATCACACGGGTCTTCAGATGCACGTACGGTCTATTATGCCTTAGCGCAATTGAGGATGATGTATAATAAGGGAATGCTTGATAAAGTAATGGCTTACTTTAATCAAGAACAAAAAACTAATAATTAGGAGATCAGTTAATTATGAATAGAGAAGATATTTTTCAAAAAATTGCTCAAATGTTAAGCGAACGCTTTGGTGTTGCAGTCGATAAAATTACGGATGCAACTAATTTCCAAGAAGATTTAAAAGCTGATTCCATTGATATGGTGGAATTTGAGTTGGAACTAGAAGATGATTTTGGTGCCGAAATTCCTGATGAGGAAGCTGCTAAAATCCAAACTGTTGGGGCGGCAGTTGATTATATTGTTTCACAACAATAATAAATGGAGGTTATTTGACCTTTGACTAAAAATAAAACAATGGATGATCACCAATTAGTACAGCTATTAGCTGATCATTATCAAATTAAATTTCACAATATGGATTTATTGCATTCAGCTTTGACACATTCTTCGTTTGCAAATGAACACCGCGAGTTAGCGGTTAAAGATTATGAACGCTTAGAATTTTTAGGTGATGCGGTTTTAGAGTTAAATGTGTCAGAATATATTTTTAAAAAATTTCCACAATTACCTGAAGGACAACTAACCAAATTACGAGCAGATATTGTTTGTACAGCCAGTTTTTCGCGCTTTTGTCGCGAAGTAGGCTTGCCACAGTTTATTCGCTTGGGTAATGGTGAGGAAAAAGCTGGTTCACGTAACCGTGATACGTTACTAGAAGACGTCTTTGAAGCTTTTGTGGGAGCTTTGTATTTAGACCAAGGCAATGACAAAGTGGTCACTTTTTTGCAAGCAGTGGTTTATCGGCATATTGATGCGGGCGAATTTAGTGATGATAATGACTTTAAAACAGAGTTACAAGAAGAATTGCAACAAAACGGTGATGTGCAAATTGATTATCAAGTTTTGAAGACGGAAGGCTCTGATGATCAGACGGTCTTTACAGTTCAGTTGGTAGTTAATCAACAACCCTTAACAATGGGCGTGGGTCACAGTAAAAAAGATGCAGAACAACAGGCAGCTCACCGGCAATTACAGAAATTGCATCAAAAATAGGAGGAGTTTTGTTTGGTCTTAAAGGCACTACAAATGATGGGTTTTAAGTCTTTTGCAGACAAAACAACGCTTCATTTTGATGAAGGTATTACGGGAATTATCGGTCCCAATGGTAGTGGTAAGAGCAATCTCACCGAAGCTATTCGTTGGGTAATGGGTGAACAATCACCCAAAAGTTTACGTGGCGATAATATGCAAGATGTTATTTTTGCGGGCAGCGCCACACGAGCGCCGTTAAATCGGGCAGAAGTGGTGCTCAAGTTTGATAATCGTGATCGGCAATTGCAATTTGACCATGATGAAGTACAAGTTACTCGGCGACTATTTCGCAATGGTGAGAGTGATTTTTTGATCAATAACCGTAAAGTTCGACTCAAAGAAATTACGAATTTATTCTTAAGTTCCGGCTTGGGTAAACACTCTATGGCTATCATGTCGCAAGGTAATGTCGAAGCTATTTTTAATAATAAGCCACAAGATCGTCGGTTTATTATTGAAGAAGCAGCTGGTGTCGCTAGTTTTAAACTAAAGAAAAAGCAGGCGCAGCAACAATTAGAGCAGACTGATGACAATTTACAGCGAGTTAATGACATTGTTACTGAGTTAGCAAGACAGGTGGAACCACTCAAAGAACAAGCCAGTCTGGCTCGTGATTATCAAGAGCAGCAAGCCAAGTTTAGTCACCTGGAACAACAGGTCTTAGCAATTGAGATTGCCGATTTGAATCAAAAGCAAACCACATTATTACAAAAAAGACGATCTATCAAACAACGCTTGGCTGATATTAGTCAACGCTTGACGACCACTAATCAACAAGTTAGTGAAAATAATCAAGCTCAAGAACAATTAGCTTTGAAATTGGACCAAAAACAGGTGCAATTGACGCAATTAAGTCAAAAACTGACGGAAACTAAAGGCCAAGCTACCCTCCACGCTGAGCGCTGGAATAATAGTGATGCTCAGTATCAAACACTGCAGCAGCAACAAGAAGATTTACAGCAACAACAACAGCTTACGCAAACCCAAATCGCCAATTTAACCACTGCTGAGCAAAACCTGCAAACTAAATTGGCTGCTTTGCAAGCTACTTTGCAACAAAAACAGTCTGATTTAAAAACGGATCCCCAACAAATTCAACAAACTGTGACCGACTTACAACAGCAACGTGTTACGAACTTGCAACAGCAAGCAGCATTGACTAATCAGTTGCAGTTTCAAACAGAACAATTGCAGAAAAGTCAACAACAGCTCCAAGATGTCATTAAAACGTTAACTGAACAACAAGCTGCTGGTCAAACTCAACAACAACACTTAACGCAATTAAATGCGCAAGTTCAACAACAGCACCAACAGTTAAAAACACAACAGCAAAGTGTTCAGCAAGTGACGTTACAGTACCAGCAAACGCAGCAGCAATTACAAGCAGCTCAAAATCAGTATTATCAACAATTACGAACGGTGCAACAAGTTCAAGCTGAGTTAAAATCGCTACAAAAAATTCAACAACAACACCAAGGTTTTTATCAAGGTGTACGGGCAATTTTGGCGGCCCAATTAAGTGGTATCATTGGAGTTGTAGCAGAGTTAATCAATGTTCCAGAAACTTATCAAGTGGCCATTCAAAGTGCTGCTAGTTCAGCCTTGCAGTCGATTGTTACGACTAATCAAGCTAGTGCGAAGGCTGCGATTGACTATTTACGGCAACATCGGCAAGGACGGGCTACTTTTTTACCGCAGACGGTGATGAAAAGTCGGAAGATTTGGCCTGAACAGTTGTCAGCTTTACAAGCGTTAACTAATTGGCAGCTAGCGAGTGATGTGGTACAGATTAATCCTGATTTACAAAATATCGTGGATTACCTTTTTGGTAATTTAATTATTGTAGATCAGCTTAATACAGCAACGAAAGTTAGTAACCTATTGCAACATCGTTACCGGGTAGTGACGTTAAAAGGTGATTTGATTAATCCGGGCGGATCAATGACTGGCGGGCAAGTCCGCGCCAATTTAGCTATTTTGGGACAAAAAGAGCAAATCAAACATCTCGCACAATCTGTTCAAAGTTCACAAAAACAATTAGATAAAAGACAACAGCAAGTGCAAACTTTGCGGCAAGAAGTACAATTGATCGGTGATCAAAAAAAGACACAAGAACAACAGTTACAGCAGTTGTTGCCTAAACAACAACGGTTAGAAAGTGATTACCGATTACACCAGCAGCAATTCCAACAACACCAAGGCCAATTAGTTGACTTTAAGCAACAACAACAAGCTTTAGCACAGCAAATTCAGCAGTTTCAACAACAAGCAGCTGCTAGTCGTCAACAATTACAGGACTTAGCGCAAAAGTTGCAACAAATTGAGCAAAACAATCAACACCAGCAAGCTTTAATTCAAAATTTGGACCAACAAAAGAGTTCTTTAGCGCAAACATTGCAAACGACGAAAACACAAATCATTGTCACAAAAAATGATTTTCAGAATCAGCAAAAAGAGTTACAGCAAAAACAGCAGTTGCAAGCAGACTTACAAACAAAACTTCAGCAATTGCAACAAGAACAGCAGCAACTACAAGTTACACAGGATGATTTTGCTCAGACCAAGCAAGATTTACATCAGCAAGTTACGCAGTTAACGCAAAAAGTGCAGCAATTACAACAACAAATTACGCAATGCCAGCAGCAACGCGAACAGCTTCAACAAACTTCTCAAGAGTTAAATCCCTTGAATCAGCGCCTAGTTGGCTTGCAACAGCAGGCAATGGATGAGCAAAGTCAGTTGTCGGTGCAACAAGCTGAAATAAAACAACAATTACAGCAGCGTTTGAAACATTTGGAGCAAGATTACCACCTCAGTTTTGAGGCAGCCATGGCGCAAGTGCCAGCTAATTTTGATTTAACTCAAGCACAAGATCAAATGCGACTCCTACAACAAGGATTAACGGATTTAGGGACAGTTAATTTAGCAGCCATTGCCGAATACGATCAGGTTAAAGACCGGTACGAATTTTTAACACAGCAACGTGCAGACTTAAGGGCCGCACGTCAGCAGTTAACAACCACAATGGGTGAGATGGATCACGAAGTCAGTCAACGCTTTGCAGCCATGTTTCAGCAAGTTGCGGCGGCTTTTGAACAAATTTTTCCGCGGATGTTTGGTGGTGGACATGCCAAACTAGTGTTAACTGAGCCAGGTGATTATTTAACTAGTGGTATTGAAATTATTGCACAACCGCCGGGGAAAAAGTTGCAACGAATGAGTCTGCTGTCTGGTGGTGAACGAGCATTAACTGCCATCACTTTGTTATTTGCTATTTTGCAGGTTAAGCCCGTGCCGTTTTGTGTTTTGGACGAAGTGGAAGCATCCTTGGATGATGCTAACGTGTTGCGCTTTGCTAATTTTTTACAGCAATATGATCAAGCAACACAGTTTATCGTGATTACACACCGTAAAGGAACAATGCTCAAGGTAGATCGCTTATACGGAGTAACGATGCAAGAATCCGGAGTTTCTACGATATTAACCGTTAAATTAGAACAGAATGGAGTTGAAAACATTCATGGGATTGTTTGATTTATTTAAGAGAAATAAAAAAACTGTAGATGATGAAAAAGCCGAAAAAGCCGAAAAAGCCGAAAAAGCCGAAAAAGCCGAAAAAGCCGAAAAAGCCGAAAAAGCCGAAAAAGCCGAAAAAGCCGAAAAAGCCGAAAAAGCCGAAGCTGAACAACCATTAGATGATGCCAAAGAAGTGGCGCCAACTGCTGACAATCTAAAACCAGCTGCTGCAGAGCAATCAGCTGTAACTGACGTTAGTGATGCACCAGAAGTAACAAGTCAAACTGTAGAAAATTCAACAACGGAAAATGCTGAACCAGAGGACAAGAAAGCTCAGATTGAAAACGATACTGCAGAGTCTGATAGCGAGCAGCCCGAAGTTGCTGCTACTTCTGCTGTTTCTGAAACTGCTGATTCCATTACTTCAGAGACAACCGCAGCGTCTTCTAATGCAGAGTTAGCGCCCGCAACTGATGAGGAGACAGATTCTCAGGAAGAAGAATATAGTCAAGGTCTGCAAAAAACTCGGCATACTTTTCGGGATAAATTTAATGCATTTATGGCCAATTTCCGGTCAGTTGATGAAGACTTTTTTGATGATTTAGAAGATTTGTTAATTCAATCCGACGTTGGTTATGAAATGTCGTTAAAGATTTCTGATGCCTTACGCGAAGAAGTTAAATTACAGAATGCTAAATCGAAAGCGGAAGTTTCGCGCGTTATTATTCAAAAAATGGTTGAATTATATCGGGCAGATAATCATAAATATGATTATCAACTGAATTTGGACTTTCAGCGCCCATTAAATGTTATCTTATTTGTGGGAGTTAATGGTGCTGGTAAAACGACGACAATCGGTAAGTTAGCTGCACGGTTGAAACAGCAAGGACACAAGGTATTATTAGCTGCCGGTGACACTTTTCGCGCCGGGGCGATTGAACAATTACAAGCCTGGGGCCAAGCGACAGGGGTTACTACCGTTGCTAAAAAAGCGGGCAGTGATCCTGCCGCGGTAGTTTATGAAGCTTTGCAAAAAGCACAAACGGAAAACTATGATGTGCTACTGGTAGATACCGCCGGCCGGTTACAGAATAATGCTAATTTGATGAAAGAACTAGAAAAAATCAAACGGATTATTACGCGTGAATTGCCAGATGCACCACATGAAGTTTTATTAGTCGTTGATGCAACCACAGGGCAAAATGCGCTGAGCCAGGCCAAGCAGTTTCAAAAGGTGACGCAAGTAAGCGGGCTGGTCTTAACCAAATTAGATGGTTCATCGCAAGGTGGCATTGTTCTGGCAATTAATGATGAGTTACAGATACCGGTTAAATTAGTGGGCTTAGGTGAAAAAGTGAGTGATTTGCGGGACTTTGACCCAGAGCAATTCGCACAAGGTTTGTTTAGCCGCTTATTGGATGAAGCTGATGAATGATAATTTAGCGCAAAAAAATTATGTTAATGTCTTGTATAGTTTTTACCAACCATTGCTAACGGCTAAACAAGATCAGTATATGCAGCTATATTATGGTGATGATTTTTCGTTAGGTGAAATTGCTCAGAATTATCATGTCAGTCGACAGGCTGTTTATGATAATTTAAAACGAACAGTTAAAATTTTAGAAAAATATGAGCAGAAGTTACACTTGTGTCAAGAATTTCAAAAACGGGAAACCTTATTAGCACAATTAGAGCAAATTATTCAAACTGATTATCCACAGGATCAAGCTTTAAAAACAATTTTTCATAAATTGCAGCAGTTAGATGTTTGATAAAAAACAAGGAACTGGTAGAGGAGATAAATATGGCTTTTGAAGGATTAAGTGAGCGGCTCCAAAAGACGTTTGCCAAATTACGCGGCAAAGGTAAAATAACTGAAAATGATGTCAAAGAAATGATGCGTGAAGTGCGTTTGGCATTGTTAGAAGCCGATGTTAATTTTGATGTCACAAAGACTTTTATTCAAACGGTGCGCCAACGAGCCATCGGTAGTGAAGTCTTGGAGAGCTTAACTCCTGCACAACAAATCATTAAAATTGTTAATGAAGAGTTAACTAAAATTATGGGTACCGAAGCGGTTGCTTTAAATAAAGCAGCCAAAATTCCGACAGTAATTATGATGGTTGGGCTGCAAGGTGCTGGTAAAACGACTTCGGCTGGTAAATTGGTTAAGTATCTACAAGAAAATAATCATGCCCGCCCCTTGTTAATTGCCGCTGATGTCTATCGCCCTGCTGCGATTGAACAGTTGAAAACTATCGGTCAACAATTGACAGTTCCGGTTTATGATGAAGGTACAGACCAAAATCCGGTGTCAATTGTGGAACACGGTCTCCAACAAGCTCGTGAGCAAAAGAATGATTATGTCTTAATTGATACTGCTGGGCGCTTAGAAATTGATGACCAATTAATGGATGAATTGAGTCAGATTAAGGCAGTTGCGCAACCCAATGAAATATTGTTAGTTGTGGACTCCATGACCGGACAAGCAGCAACGCATGTGGCCGAAGGATTTAATGAACAGCTCGATATTACCGGTGTGATTTTGACTAAGTTAGACGGTGATACTCGTGGTGGGGCAGCTTTGTCCATTCGTTCAGTCACCGGTAAGCCTATTAAATTTATTGGTTCTGGTGAAAAATTAGATGCACTAGAGGTTTTCCATCCGGATCGAATGGCTGATCGTATCTTGGGCATGGGTGATATGATGACGTTAATCGAGAAAGCCCAACAAGAATACGATGATAAACAAGCGGTTGAGTTAACACGCAAAATGCAGGAGAATTCGTTTGACTTTAATGATTTTATTGATCAAATGGATCAAGTGCAAAAAATGGGTCCAATGGATGAATTAATGAAGATGATTCCTGGCATGGCGAACAATCCGGCTTTACAAAATGTGAATCTTGACCCGAAAGATATGGATCATTTAAAAGCAATTGTTTATTCTATGACGCCTGCTGAACGTCAAGATCCCGAATTATTAAATCCATCACGCCGCCGCCGCTTAGCAGCAGGCTCTGGGCGACCAATTGTTGAAGTTAACCGCATGATTAAGCAATTCAAACAGATGCAAACCATGATGCAAAAAATGTCCAAGGGTAATTTTGCCGGCATGGATCAACTAATGGGCGGCGGTTTACAAGGTAAGCTGGGCAAAATGGCCATGGGTTCCATGGTGCGCCATAATAAAAAACGTAAGAAAAAGCGTCTAAAAAAAGTTAAACGATTCAAATCTTAAAAGTTGCTACTTGTAAAGAAAAAAAGCTTTACACTATTATAGAAAACGAGTATACTATTGAACGTTAAGTTAAGAAGCTAAATTTATGGAGGAATTTAATTATGGCAGTTAAAATTCGGATGCATCGTATGGGAAGTAAACGTCGTCCTTTCTATCGAATTGTGGTAGCTGACTCAAGAGCACCACGTGATGGTCGTTTTATTCAACAAGTTGGTCATTATAACCCATTACACAAAGAAGATTTAAAATTAGATGCTGATTTGATTTTGGATTGGTTACAAAAGGGTGCCCAACCTTCAGATACAGTACGTAACTTGTTACAAAAACAAGGCATTATGAAGCAATATCATGAATTGAAATTAGCTAATAAGAAAGCTAAGTAGTTTTAACAAAGATGGAAACTGACATTGTAACCTTAATTAAAGCAATTGTTTTACCACTAGCGAATGATAAGGATCAAGTTCAAGTTCGCGTTGAAGATGAAGCAGATTGTTTGGTTTATGAATTATCTTTGAGTACAGCAGATGCTGGACGGGTCATTGGTAAACAAGGTCGCGTAGCACAAGCAATTAGAACGATTGTTTATTTAGAAAATGATCAGAATTCAAAACGAGTTAAACTAAATATTGTACCAATTACTACTGATTAATATGGTGGGTGGCTGCAGCTAAAAGTTGCAGCCATTTTTCAAATTAAGGTTTAAAAGTGCCGGCAATTTAGCACTTGTCATGAAGTAAAGGAGTTATTAATGACCCAAACAGACTATTTACGTGTTGGTAAAATCATAAATACCCACGGTTTAAAAGGCGAAGTTAAAGTGCAAGCTTTAACGGACTTTGCGGACGAACGCTTCCAACCTGGTCAAACTTTATTCATTGAAACTGCACCTGATCATTATCAATCGGTTCAGGTGACTAGTGCGCGGATTCAGAAGAACTTTTGGCTCATTCAATTTGCGGAAATTAAGGACATTGAGAGTGCACAAAAAGTTCAAACGCATGAATTGTGGATTGATGCGCAACAATTGCAACCATTACCCGATGGTCAATATTATTATAAAGATATTATGGGCATTACAGTTTATGATCAAAAGCGGGGGTTACTGGGATCAGTAGTGGATATTTGGGATTTAGGTCCGAATGATATCTGGGTTATTCAAGGTGCGAAATACGGCGAAATTTTGTTACCCATTCTCAAAGATGTGTTGGTGACGGTTGATTTGTCAGCGCAACAAGTGCAAGTCAATTTACCAGAAGGATTAATTGATGAAGATTGATATTTTAACGTTGTTTCCTAAAATGTTTGCGGCACTGGATGAGTCACTTTTAGGTAAGGCTCAAGAAAAGGGATTAATTGACATAAATATTTGCGACTTTCGGCAATACTCTGAAGATAAACACCATCATGTTGATGATACCCCCTATGGTGGTGGTGCCGGAATGTTACTGCAGCCTCAGCCTTTTTATCGGGCCATGGATGAAATTAATCAAGCAGATCCTGCTCCCAAACGGGTCATTTTATTAGATCCCGCGGGGCGCAAGTTTGATCAAACGGCGGCCCAAGAGTTGGCCCAAGAACAGCATTTGGTTTTTTTGTGCGGTCATTATGAAGGCTTTGACCATCGCATTGAAAAGCTGGCGACGGATAAATTTTCGATTGGTGATTTTGTCATTACTGGTGGTGAAATGGCAGCCATGTTAATGATTGATGCTACTGCGCGCTTTGTACCAGGAGTTTTGGGGAATGGCCAGTCGGCATATAGTGATTCGTTTACCGATGAATTGTTGGAATATCCCCAGTATACACGGCCAGCAGAGTACCGCGGGATGAAAGTTCCTGACATTTTGTTAAGTGGTAATCATCAAAAAATTGCCACTTGGCGGCATCAACAAGCCTTAAAGAAGACTTATCAAATGCGACCAGATTTATTAGTCAAAGCACAATTGAGTCCGGAAGATCAGGCTTTTTTGCAACAATTAAAAGCAGCTGATGATTAAAAGTTTCAAAAATAAAATTTTGTGTTATAATCTAATTTGTGTGATTACACGACAACAATATTCCGCTGAACTGTTATTAAGTTTAAGAGTATTAGTATAAAGGAGAGATTTATATGGGTATGAAGAGTCCCTTAATTGATGTTGTAACGAAGTCCCAATTACGTGATGATATTCCTGATTTTCGCGCAGGAGATACTGTGCGGGTTTCTGTTAAAGTTGTCGAAGGTTCTCGGGAACGGATTCAGTTATTTGAAGGTGTTGTAATTAAGCGTCGCGGTAGTGGCATTAGCGCAACTTATACTGTTCGTAAAATTAGTAGTGGTGTTGGTGTTGAACGGACATTCCCATTACACTCACCACGAGTTGCTAAAATTGAAGTAATTCGCCAAGGTCGCGTTCGGCGTGCTAAGTTGTATTACCTACGTAACCGTCGTGGTAAGGCTGCTAGAATTGCTGAAAAGCGTCGTTAATAAATTAAAGATTAATTATCAAAGCACAATCTCTCTTGATTGTGCTTTTTGATAACCATAAAAAAACTAGTATCGAAAAAATAATTTTTCAGTACTAGTTTCTTAAGTTTAATCTTAAAAAATATCTGACCGGTATAAACCGACTACCTTGCCTAAAATAGTAACATTAGTCAAATAAATAGGAGCAAAATCTTCGTTTTCCGGTTGTAAACGGAATTGATGGGTTTCTTTATAAAATCTCTTGCAAGTGGCCTCATTATCATCATTCATGGCAATGACAATTTCACCATTTTGCGCGGTGTTTTGTTGACGAACAATAACTTGATCACCATCTAAAATACCAGCATCTTGCATACTACTGCCGTGGATGGTTAACATAAAGAGTGGTTGATTTTCGTTCGCCAGATCAGGCGGTAACGGGAAGTAGTCAGCATCAGCTTCTTGGATTGCCAGCGCTGGTTGGCCCGCAGTAACGGTTCCTAAAATAGGAATGCGCGTGTTAGGAATATCTAGTTGGTCTAAACCCGCAGTCGTTAACATCAAGGCGCGGGGTTTAGTGGGGTCGCGTTCTAAAAAGCCCCGAGTCTCCAAGCGTTCTAAGTGACCGTGAACGGTAGAAGTTGAGGATAGGTTCACAGCTTGACCGATTTCGCGAACAGTGGGTGGATACCCGTGTTCTTGTTGTTGATCATAGATAAATTGCAAAATTTCCAGTTGTTTAGCACTGATTGGTTGACTCATAACGCCACTCCTAGTAAGTTTAAACTAAGATTAGCATAAGTTTGTAGTAGTTTCAAATTGACATTGGTTGAAAGGAGAATTTGATGGCTGAAATTAATGAGAATAAAAAACAAACGGAATTAATTCAACGGATTAACACTTTAGCACACAAACAAAAAAATGAGGGTTTAGATCCGGAGGAAAAGCGGGAACAAGCAGCTTTGAGACAAGAATATTTGGCTAATTTTCGTTCCGGCTTAAGAGATCGGATTGAGCATACGAAGTTATACGATAAGTCTGGTAAAGAAGTTACGTCGAAAAAAGTGCGTCAGATTCAGCGCGAACAAGGCTGGCGTGAAGATTAAATTGTAATTTAACCACAATTAGTGGGAATGACTATGCTATAATTAAAAAAGTGGCTACAGTATTAATAAAGAAGTTAAGAGAGCATGATCAGCATAAAATGTTCGCCTAAATTGACGAAAAATTATTTTGATCTCGGCTCCAAAATATTAAAAAATTTATTGTTATTGTAGTATTGCTAGTTATAAAAGATAAGTCAAGGGTGGATGAATAATGTTAGTGACAGTTCTAGTGGGAATAGTAATGTTGATTGTCGGGTTAGTTGGTGGCTTTTTCGGAGCACGTGCTTATATGAAGAAGTATCTGCAAGACAACCCACCTATTTCACCAGATATGATGCGGCAAATGATGGCACAAATGGGTCAAAAACCATCACAAAAGAAATTAAACCAAATGATGCAAATGATGAAAAACCAATCCAAAAAAGCATAATGAAGTCAACTAATTTAAAACTTCAAATGCTCTGCTAAATAATCACAGCAATGATTACAGCTAAAGCGCTGATTTTAACTATTACTAGTTAGAATGAGTGCTTTCTTTGTGTTGAAATATTAAAAATATTTGTTAAAGTTAAAATAAATTAATAAAGTGCAAACGTGAGGTTTTATTGTGACAATATTCAAAAAATTGAATTGGTTTTTTAAAGAACAAAAACAGCATTATTTAATTGGTATTATGTTTCTGATTTTAACAGCCATTACGAATCTAATTATTCCCCAAGCGATTGGACGCTTTTCAGATTGGGTGAATCAACACCAGTTGACTTGGACCAAAACCATTTGGTTGTTACTCATTGTAGCAGGTGCGGGGCTTTTGCAATATCTGTTTCGGTTTGGTTGGCGCCGCGAAATTTGGGGTGGTGCGGCACAATTAGAGCGCCAATTACGTAGTCGTTTATTCTGGC
This sequence comes from Bombilactobacillus sp. ESL1187, assembly GCF_058107155.1. Taxonomy (NCBI): domain Bacteria; kingdom Bacillati; phylum Bacillota; class Bacilli; order Lactobacillales; family Lactobacillaceae; genus Bombilactobacillus; species Bombilactobacillus sp. ESL1187. Next base: position 59,243 of record NZ_JBYLTZ010000001.1, on the reverse strand, counting down.
ATTATTTGAACATGGATGACCCTTTTTTTAAGCGGCATCGCATTGGCGATCTGATGGCACATGCGACTAATGATATTTCGGCTGTACAAAATGTTGCTGGTTCAGGGATTTTAACTTTAGCTGATTCGATCATTACTGGTGGTTTAACGATTGTAGCGATGGTTTGGTTGGTTGATTGGCGTTTGACGTTAATTGCCGTTTTGCCGTTACCGTTGTTAGCCATGATGGCGCGCGTTTTAGGAAGCAAGTTACATTATCACTTTGCTCAGTCGCAAGCAGCTTTTTCACAATTGAGTAATAAAACACAGGAAAGTATGACCGGAATTAAAGTCATTAAAACTTTTGGTCAAGAACACGAAGATATTGCCGATTTTGACCAAAAGGTTGAGCAGACGATTCAGATTAATCGACGGGTGAACTTTATTGATGCTTTGTTTGATCCCTTAACAGGTTTAATCATGGGTTTGACGTATGTGATTACGATTATTTATGGTTCACACTTAGTCCTTAATCAGGTGATTACAATTGGTCAATTAATCACTTTTGTGGGTTACATCAATGCGTTAGTGTGGCCGATGTTTGCGATTGGGCGCTTGTTCAATATTTTGGAACGCGGTAATGCGAGTTTTGATCGCATTCAAGCGATCTTAAACGAAAAATCAGCCATTATTGATTCCAATGTAGGCCAGACTCAAGTAACTGGTGGTCAACTGCAAGTTGATTTACAGAGTTTTACTTATCCCGACGGAGCCGTTCCTTCATTACAAAAAATTAAGTTTGACTTGTTACCTGGACAGACGTTAGGCATTGTGGGGCGGGTTGGCTCCGGTAAAAGTACTTTGATTAAACTTTTGTTACGCCGGTTTGATCAGTACCGAGGGCAAATTACTTTGGGCGGTGTGGATATTCGCCAGTACAGTTTAGATACTTTATTAAAAAATATCGGTTATGTGCCCCAGACGAGCTTCTTATTTTCGGCTACAGTGCAAGATAATATTCGTTTTGGCAATGATCGCAGTCCTCAAACTGCAGTCAAAAAAGCGGCACTGGCCGGCGCGATTGATGCGGATATCCAAGAACTAAGTGCGGGTTATCAAACTTTAATTGGCGAAAAGGGTGTTAACCTGTCTGGTGGTCAACAACAACGTTTAGCGATTGCCCGGGCGGTGATAGGACAGCCACGGATTCTGGTGTTTGATGATGCTACTTCCGCACTGGATGCTAAAACTGAGGTGCAAATTAATCACAATTTACGACAGTTACGGACGCAGCAGCAATCGTTAATTATTATTTCCCAGCGTCTGCGGAGCGTGATGGACGCTGATGAAATTTTAGTTTTACAACAGGGACAAATCCAACAACGTGGTACACACCAACAACTCATACACCAACCGGGTTGGTATCAAGTCATGTGGCGACGGCAGCAAATGAATTATTAGGAGCTAAGATTAATGTCTGAAGTGAAACAAAAACAAGTCATATCTGCCAAAGAACAACATCAGATTGTATGGCGATTATTAAAATTTGCTGGCAAGCATTATTGGTCGTTTATCATTGCGGCCTTAGCAGTGACATTACAATCAACGATGAATATTTTGTTGCCCAAATTCTTACAATATTATATGGATCATTATTTGACTCGGGCTAGTCTGACGCAAACTATCATTATTGGTTGTGCTTTACTTTACCTGTTAGGGGTAATTCTGCGCTCCATTGGGCAATTAGTGACGACGTTTGCCTTTAATATGGGCAGTGAGTATATGCTAGAAGACTTGCGGCGGGCGTTGTTTGCTAAATTACACCAACTAGGGATGAGTTATTTTGATCGGGTGGCTCCCGGTGCAATTGTGTCGCGCGTTAATAATGATACAATGTCCATTTCGGATTTTATGCAGGTCTTTTTATCGGGGATGATCGGAGTCTTCTCCATTATTGCGGCCTTTATTGCCATGTGGGTCACTGATTGGGTAACCGCATTAGTCGTCTTAGCGTTTGTACCGCTACTGTTATTGACGATTAAACTTTATAATAAGTACAGTTTGGCGGCTTATCGGTATATGCGTAATAAACTAAGTGAAATTAATACGCGAATCAGTGAAACTATTCAAGGCATTCAAATTATTCAAAATTTTCGCCAACAAAAGCGGACGCAACAAGAATTTGAAACGACAAATAGTCAATATTTGAAAGCGCGCCAATCCATGATCCGTATTAATTCCTTATTATTGTCACCAATTGTCAATTTACTCTACACACTGGCATTAGTTGCAGCTTTAGGGCTTCTAGGTTTCAAAGATCATATTGGGATTTTGCAGGCTGGTGTAGTATATGCTTTTACCACTTATGTGAGTCAGTTTTTCAATCCTATTACTAATTTTATGGATAATTTATCCTTTTTCCAAGATGGAGTAGTTGCTGGCAAGCGCGCCTTTAAAATCTTAGATAGTCAAGAATATGGTCCCCAACAGTTATTACCTCATCGTGGCACTATTACGCAAGGAGCGGTGGAATTTCGTCACGTGAGTTTTGCTTATCCCAATGGGCCAGAAGTTCTGCATGATGTATCGTTTAAACTACAGCCGGGTGAGAGTTTGGGCATTGTAGGCCAAACAGGTAGCGGTAAAAGTACGATGATCAATATTTTATTACGCTTTTATGAATATGGTTCGGGGCAAATCTTGATTGATGGTTATGATCTGAGGCATTTACCACTAAAGCAAATTCGGCGCCAGATAGGCTTAGTCTTACAAGATTCGTATTTATTTTATGGGACGATTAATTCGAATATTCGCTTATTTGATCAAGCCATTACGGATCAACAAATTAAACAAGCCGCTCAATTAGTTCATGCTGATGAATTTATTGAACAATTGCCCCAAAAGTATCAAACTCAAGTGACGCCGGGGACCAGTAGTCTCTCGGCTGGGCAGCGGCAATTATTGTCCTTTGCCAGAACATTAGTGACGGATCCGACAATTTTAGTTTTAGATGAAGCAACTGCTAATATTGATACGGAAACGGAAGAGCAGATTCAAGCTGGCTTAAAGAATTTGCGTGCGGGGCGCACGAGTATTGCGATTGCTCACCGCCTGTCAACGATTAAAGAGTCGACGCAAATTATTGTGTTGGATCATGGGCGGATTGTCGAACGAGGTAATCATGAGCAATTATTAAAACAACACGGTTCTTATTATGAGTTGTATCAATTACAAGAGAGTGAAAGTTTGTCATAATAAAAAATCTGCCAGCAGGTTGATTAGGCTGACAGATTTTTTTGCAAGAATTATTGCTTTTTAACTGGGGGCACGTATTGAAAATGAGGATCGATAGAATGATCAATTTGTTGCCACGCTTGACTCATTTGTTGGTTAACGAGTTCAGTATTTTCTTCGTTAACTTTGAGAGTCCGTGGGATAGCAATAGGTTCCCCAAATTTGATAACGCAACGTTGTCGTTTTAAAAAGCCCGTGAATTTGACTGGACCTTGGTAGACAACTGGCACTAGTGGCTTCTTAGACAATTTGGCAATTAAGACCGCACCGCCTTTTAATTGGCTGGAGTAACGGGTGCCAGAGGGAAACATAATCAAACTGAGATTGCGCTTGTTCAGATCTTTGACAGGTGTTTTAATAGTTGATGGTCCCGGGTGCTTGCGGTCAACCGGAAACGCATTGGCGTGCTTGAGAATAAAGGCTAAAAACGAGTTTTTAAATAATTCTTTTTTGGCCATAAAAGCACAGGGAGTAGGGCTAACAGCTAAGGCAAACAGGAGCGGTTCCCACCAGGTACGATGCGGGGCCACCATAATGTAAGATTCATTGGTCGGTAAATTTTCCCGGCCTTCATAGCGTACGTGACCATTCAGCAACCAGACAATAAAGCGAACAATTGGAACCATAAATTTATAAAACATAATTTTACCTCAAATATTAATTTTCAAATTTATTATAGCAAAAGGAAACATGTGATGACAAAAACCTTCGAACGAATTCCCGGATTTGACTTAGATTTAATCCAAGACACCCAATTATACCGCAGTTCCATTGACTCGGTTTTATTAGCTAATTGGATTACTATACGCAATGCCCATGTTGTAGTTGCGGATTTATGTAGTGGCAGTGGCATTATTGGCTTGTGTCTAGCTAAGAAATACCAAGTAACGACTTATTTATTAGAATTGCAAACAGCATTGGCGCAGTTGGCGCAACAGTCGATTCAAAAAAATCAGTTGCAAGAAAACGTACACTTATTTAACACAGATATTGCTGCCGCTTTAGATTATGTGGAACATGATAGTTGTGATGTTATTAGTTGCAATCCGCCGTATTTTGCTAAGAAGGATACGCCAACTTTAGGTAAATCGCGCTCGCACAATATTGCGCGGCACGAATTGTTCTTTTCGCAAGAGTTATTGGCACAAGTTGCCAGTCAACTGTTAAAAGATAACGGCAGTTTGTATATTGTTTATCGGCCAGATCGGTTGTTAGAATTGCAGCAAGTATTACAGCAATACCACTTGCCTGTGAAAGAATTACTGTTTGTTTATCCGCACCAAGGGGATTTGGCTAACTTAGTGTTAATCAAATGTCGTAAAACGCGGCGGACGAACGGCTTGAAAGTTTGGCCGGGATTAGTTTTGTATAATTCAGATGGAAGTTACACCCAACAATTACGGGAGTTTGTTCATGAATGAATATAGTGTCTACATTGTTCAATGTGCTGATGGTACATTATACACGGGCATCTCGAATGATGTCACTCACCGCATTCAAATGCATAATGCGGGTAAAGGGGCGAAGTATACCAAAACGCGCCGACCTGTTCAGTTAAAGTATCAAGAAGTTGTGGGCAATCGCTCCCAAGCTTCCAAGCGCGAATGGCAAATTAAACAGTTGACGCGCCAACAAAAATGGCAATTAATTAAAATAGGTGTAAATAGTCAGTTGAGTGGTAAATAAAACCAAGCGGCTGGCTTTTATTTTTGATGGAGAAATTTTAATTTAAAAAGCAAATAGTAATTTACTCGAAAAAGTTCTTTGTTCGCTAAAAAGCGGGGTAGAGCCAAATTAATTGACAAAAAAGAAAAACTATCTTTTAAATTAATTAAACATTAAATTAATGACCCAAAAATCATTCTAGTTATCATTTAATGAGCATGCTATAATTTATTCGAAATTAACTGATTAAGATGTTCAGTGGATATTGTTGCCAGCTTTAATGAAAGCGCTATTAATCATTCGCTATTATCGGAAGTAGTTCAGAGTGGTTGGAGGCTCACGGCAAAATCTGTGTAGATAGTTTAAGCAATGGAGATTATAATGAATAAACAATTTAAATTGCTAATGTTACTAATAGCCTTGTTATTTGCGGGTGGGGGCGCGCGACACACGGTTCATTCTGTCCAATCGACGACGAAGCCGATTGCGATCATACATAAAAGTGATGATCTCTTGGTTAATCCCCAGAACTTTAACTCGTTAACGCAAACAGAGCCGAAAACTGACGAAAAGTCAGCGGTACCGACCAAAAAAGCTGAGCCGTCCATTAGTAATTTTATGACCTTAACTGCGCCAGTGACCGGTATGGCAGGTACTTGTTCATGGACCTTAGCTACAGATGGAACTTTGACGGTTAATCCAGGAACCTTAGCAGTTCATGCTAAGTACTCTGATGTAGATTATTCTAATTACAGTTATGAAGGTGAGAGCTGGGTATCTTATAATAGTTATATTAAAGAAGTGGATATTGAACCTGGAGTAGAGTTACCGACAGATAGTAGTTGTGTGTTTGCTAATTTAACTTATTGTAAGACAATTACTGGCTTGAATAATTTGGATACTAGTAATGTGACAGATATGACTTCATTGTTTGATAATGACTATTCTTTACTAGATTTAGATTTGACCAGCTTTCAAACAGCAAATGTTCAAAATATGTCTTCCATGTTTCGTTATTGTCGATCTTTATCCAGTTTAGATGTGTCAAACTTTGATACAGCAAATGTTCAGGATATGTCGTATATGTTTATGGATACTTTAGTGACCGACTTAGACGTGAGTCATTTTGTTACGAATCAGGTTATTAATATGTCGCGAATGTTTTACCAGTGTCGTGCTAGGACTATTAATGTAAGTAATTTTAATACTGATTTGGTTATTAATATGAGTCAGATGTTTGAATACGCGGCAAATGTTACTAATTTAGATGTAAGCCACTTTAACACCTCTTCCATAACTGATATGAGTTATATGTTTGATGGTTGCAGTAACTTAACAGATTTGAATTTGACAGGTTGGGATACAAGCCATGTCACGAATATGTCTTTTATGTTTTTTTTCTGTAAAAAATTAACTAGTCTTGATATAACTTCCTTTGATACGTCAAATGTACAAAATATGTCTTACATGTTTGGTGACTGTCAACAACTAAAAAGTTTAAATTTAACCAAGTTAAATACCGCTAAGGTAACAACGATGAAGTGTATGTTTACCGATTGTACAGGTTTGACTAAGTTAGATTTTTCTCAAGATCCTAATTTTAGTACTGCCAATGTATTGGATATGTACGGTATGTTCAGATATTGCAGTGGTTTAACGAGTTTAAATGTGACTAGTTTTGATACAACGAATGTTCATGATATGGGTTGGATGTTTGATGGTTGCAGTAGTTTAATAAGCTTAGATGTGACCAAATTTGATACAAGTAATGTGAATGATAAATTTTATGATTACATGGATGGTGCCGATACTTGGACTGGCATGTCTTATATGTTTAGTGGTTGCAGTAGTTTAACAAGCTTAGATGTGACGCACTTTGTAACAAAACAAGTAACTGATATGTCTGCGATGTTTTCTGGTTGCAGTGGTTTAACGGATTTAGATGTGACGCACTTTATAACAAATCAAGTAACTAATATGTCTTTGATGTTTTCTGGTTGCAGTGGTTTAACGGATTTAGATGTGACGCACTTTATAACAAATCAAGTAACTAATATGTCTTATATGTTTAGTGGTTGCAGTGGTTTAACGGATTTAGATGTGACGAACTCGAACTTTTTGACAGATAAAGTAATTTATATGTCTGGTATGTTTAAGGGGTGCAAGGGTTTAACTAATTTAGATGTGACCCATTTTGATACTAGTCAGGTAACTGGAATGGACTGGATGTTTAGTGGTTGTAGCGGCTTAACGAATTTAGATGTTACGCACTTTGTGACGACTAAAGTAAAAAATATGTCTTCAATGTTTTCTGATTGCAGTGGCTTAACGGATTTAGATGTGACCAACTTTGTGACAGATAAAGTGACTGATATGTCTTCGATGTTTGCTAATTGCAGTGGCTTAACGAATCTAAATTTAGCAAATTTTGATACTAGTGGCGTTAAAACTATGGAGTATATGTTTCAAAATTGTGATAAATTAACAAGTTTAGACTTAAGCAAATTTCAAACCAAAAATTTAACTAACTACTTTTCAATTTCATCAATGTTTTATTATGATAATTCTCTACGCAAATTAGTTTTAGGCCCAGACACCGTTTGGAAAACTGTTACCAATAGTGTTTCAACTTATGGTACAGACCTAATTTGTCCTAACAATAAAATGAACTTTACTGATGCTATAAAAGGTAAGACTTACCAAACTTTAGGTGGCTGGCAAGAAGTGGGTACTGGCAGTGATGACTTTCATCCTAAGGGCGCAATTTATGATAACCGAGATGATTTAAATGACTTTTTAGGTACTGCACGACCTGCTAAGACAACTCTAGTTTGGCGTAGCCAATTAACTAATCAACAACCTTCAATTAAATTGGGTGCTGGTGCGACTACTTCTATAAGTGTGAACTATTGTCATGATTATCGGCAAACAACACCGCTACCTGAATTAGATATTTCTGGAACCGTTGCGGATTCAGATAGTAATAATGTGCAGTTATATTATGCAATTGATCCGACGACACCAATTACCAGCATTGCTGAGGTCGCTAATAATTGTCAACCGGTGGGTCCAGCTCTAACTGCAACGGGTGATGATTTAGCTTCTGGGGCTGCTTGGCAACTAGCGTTGACTGACCCCGCAACTTTAAAAACGTTAGCTACCCCGAAAGCTGGCGGTCACCAAATCCGGCTCTATGCAGTTGATAGTGGGGCGCAGTTTACGACAGAAAATCCGCAAGTTTCTTCCGTAGCAACCGTTAAGGTAGCGGAGAATAGTTTGGTGCAAATCAATTATTTAGACCAAAGTACGGGGACACCCGTTCTGGATACTAATGAAGCAGGGCATTCTAAGCCAGCGCAAACGGTTGTTGGTACTGTTGGCTCGACTATTCCTTCGGTTGATGTTCCACAAGTGATTAAGACCAAGTACCACCGTTATACTTTGCAATCGACACCGATCACAACTTTTCCTTCCATTGCAACAACTGATAATCCGTTACTCCAGCCATACCAACTGAATTTGCAATATCGTTCGGGGACGATGACCATGAAGGTTCCTCATGATTTAGATTTTGGTAAGAAAATTGTCCAGACTTCTCGACAAGTTTATGCTTTGAAAGCTAGTGCTTTGGATCAAAAATTGGCGGTCAATGATGATACTGGAGATCCGAGTTGGCAGTTATCATTAGCTATGAAAGATGATTTTAATTATTCTGGCGGTTCTTCCGGGACGGCACTCACGAATATTTTGCAATATTTAGCTCCTGACCACAGTAGTTTAGCCATTACCAAAGTGCCAACACTGATTGATAGTTATGCCAATTACAACACACCCGTTGATAGTTCGGGTAACGCTGTGACGAATATTTCAGATCGCTGGTGGAATACGAGTCAACAACAAATTGCTGGTCCCCAATTAGATTTACGTAATCCTGCTAATCCCGTGCATGCTGCTAATTATAGTGCCACAGTTACGTGGTCACTCGAAAATTCTTTACAATAAAATAGATGAGTGGTAGTTAATTTATTAGTTGCGTGTTAATTAGTTCTTTAGTATAATAAAACATTGTATCAAATACTCACGTTGACTTTTGGTTTGTTGGTGCACGAAGGTGTGACAAATCAGTTAAAGTTGACGGCGGAAAAACCATGGAGGTTATGGAATTATGTCTGTTTTATCAATGAAACAATTATTAGAAGCCGGTGTTCATTTTGGACACCAAACACGGCGTTGGAACCCAAAGATGAAGCCGTATATCTTTACACAAAGAAACGGTATCTACATTATTGATCTACAAAAGACCGTGCATATGATTGATGATGCTTACAACTTTATGAAAGATGTTGCTGCTGATGATGGTGTCTTCTTGTTTGTTGGTACTAAGAAGCAAGCTCAAGACTCTATTGCTGAAGAAGCAACCCGCGCTGGTCAATTTTATGTGAACCATCGTTGGTTAGGCGGAACTTTAACTAACTGGGATACGATCCAAAGTCGGATTAAGCGTTTGAAAGAAATCAAGAAGATGTCTGAAGATGGCACATTCGAACGTTTACCTAAAAAAGAAGCTGCTTTATTAGTTAAACAAGAACAAAAATTAGAAAAATTCTTGGGCGGTATTGAAGATATGCCACGGATTCCTGATGTAATGTTTGTGGTTGATCCTCATAAAGAAATCATTGCCGTTCGGGAAGCTCAAAAGTTAAACATTCCAGTTGTTGCGATGGTTGATACGAACACGGATCCAGATGACATTGACGTGATTATTCCATCTAACGATGATGCTATTCGGGCCGTTCGTTTAATTACTTCCAAGATGGCTGATGCAATTATTGAAGGTCGTCAAGGCGAAGAAAACGTTGATTTACCAGAAGAACAGATGGCGCAAGCTGCTGCTAATGAAGACAATGATGGCGAACAATCCATTGAAGAAGTTGTCGAAGATTCTGATAAATAAGTAAATTTTATTGAATAAAGTAATTTTAAGAAGCTGTAACTGAAGTTTAGCCGTTTGAAAACGGGGAGACTTTGGTAAGATAACCGCGAAAGTGTTTAGATAATGAAACTTTGCGATTCAGCTTCTTTTGGTGTGTATAATGTTAGGAGGATAACGATGGCTAAAATTACAGCTGCGCAAGTTAAAGAATTACGTGATAGAACAAGTGTTGGTATGATGGACGCTAAGAAAGCCTTAGTTGCCGCTGATGGTGATATGCAAAAGGCAATTGACGAATTACGTGAAAAAGGTGTTGCCAAGGCTGCCAAGAAGAGTGACCGGATTGCTGCCGAAGGTTTAGCAACGATTGAAGTTCAAGGCAATACTGCTGCCATTATTGAAGTTAATTCCGAAACTGATTTTGTGGCTTCCAATGACAAATTTACCGGCCTAGTTTCCCAAATTGCAAGTGCAATTGCGGAACAAAAGCCTGCTGATTTAGCAGCCGCTTCCCAAATTAAGTTGGCTGATGGTAACAGTATTGCTGATGCCATTACGAATTTAACAGCCGTGATTGGTGAAAAAATCACTTTGCGGCGCTTCACAGTAGTTACTAAAAAGGACGACGAAAGTTTTGGCTCCTATTTACACAATGGTGGTCAAGTAGCTGCTTTAACAGTAGTTGCTGATGCTGATGAAGCAACAGCGCATGATGTTGCTATGCACGTAGCAGCGATTAATCCAGAATATTTGGATCGTTCGCAAGTGCCAGCTGATGTCATTGACCATGAACGCCAAGTTTACACTGAAGAAACGATCAATGAAGGCAAACCAGAAAAGATTGTGCCAAAGATCGTTGAAGGTCGTTTGAATAAGTACTTGTCAGAAATTAGTTTAGCTGACCAAGATTTTGTCAAAGATCCTGACCAAACTGTTGCTAAGTTTGTTGCCTCTAAAGGTGGCAAGTTAGTTTCATTTGTTCGTTATGAAGTTGGCGAAGGAATTGAAAAGCAAGAGAATAACTTTGTTGATGAAGTTATGGGTCAGATTAAATAAAAGCGCGCAGCGCTTTTTTTTTGGCTAATTTTAGGTAAAATTCAGTATTGATTACTGGTTATGGTAAAATGAACCCTAGAAGAAAATTGTAAGGAGTTAACGATGACTGTTAAATATCAACGAATTGTATTGAAATTAAGCGGTGAAGCTTTAGCAGGTCAAAATGGTTTTGGCATTAATCCGCCGGTAATTGCAAATATTGCCCAACAAATTAAAAAAGTTCATGCACTCGGAGTGCAAATTGCTATTGTGTGTGGTGGCGGTAATATTTGGCGTGGAGAAACTGGTGCTGAATTAGGAATGGAACGCGCCCAAGCTGATTATATGGGAATGTTAGCCACCGTGATGAATGGTTTGGCTTTGCAAGATGGTCTAGAAAAAGTCGGCGTTCCCACACGGGTTCAAACTTCCATTGAAATGCGGCAAATTGCTGAGCCGTATATCCGGCGCAAAGCCATTCGCCATTTAGAAAAACAACGCGTGGTCATCTTTTCAGCAGGAACTGGTAGTCCTTATTTCTCGACTGATACGACTTCAGTTTTACGGGCAGCCGAAATTGGTGCCGATGTGATTTTAATGGCGAAAAACGGGGTGGATGGTGTTTATTCCGCTGATCCACAAAAAGATCCTTCAGCAGTTAAATATAATGAATTGACTCAACTTGATGTAATTAATAAAAAACTTGGTGTGATGGATTCGACGGCTAGTTCATTATCCATGGATAATGATATTCCGTTAGTGGTCTTTAACTTAAATGAACCGGATAATATTTTACGAGTTGTTCAAGGCGAAAGTATTGGAACAACTATTCAAGGAGGCAAAAATTAATGACCCAAACAATTATTGAACAAACACAAGCTCATATGCAAAAAAGTGCCGATGCCTTGCAACGCGAACTCGGTCAGATTCGCGCAGGTCGGGCGAATGCTAGTATTTTAAATGGTATTAATGTGGAATATTATGGCGCTGAAGTGCCAATTAACCAAGTGGCTTCCATCAGTATTCCGGAGGCCCGGGTAATTTTGATTACGCCGTTTGATAAGTCTGCATTAAAAGATATTGAAAAGTCTTTATTAGCTTCTGATATTGGCATTAACCCAGCTAATGATGGCAATGTGATTCGCTTGGTAATTCCACAATTAACTGGTGAACGGCGCAAGGAATTAGTCAAAGAAGTTGGCAAAATTTCCGAAAATGCGAAAGTGGCTGTTCGCAATATTCGCCGTGAAGCCATGGATTCTTTGAAAAAGCAACAAAAAAATCATGAGATTACTGATGACGAAATGCATGATTTAGAAAATCAAGTGCAAAAGGTAACTGATCAAAATATCAAAAAAATTGAGCAGATTACTGATGACAAATCCAAAGAATTAGTAGTTCTTTAACCGATAGAGGAAGATATCAGATATCTTCGTTTAGAACATTAAGAGACTGGAAGAATTGGTTAGCAGTTGCATGAGTTTTGGCGCATTATAATAAGTAAAACTTCGTCTTGAATGACGAAAACTTATTGCGTTCTCGCTTCTTGTTGGAGTTGTTAACTATTTAAGGTATTAATGATCTTAGGTGGCTGAAACCAAGGTTGGTCAGTAAAGTAACCGGATTGACTTTGAGGTATACAATAGGTTAAGTGGTTTTTCGTTGAACTATCTTAACCTAGTTTAATTAGCTGTATAATGATCATTTACCCCAGTCTCTTTAAACTTTATTAGGAGTTTTCAAAATGGTTAATCAAGTTCTACCACGTCATGTAGCAATTATTATGGATGGCAATGGGCGTTGGGCACAAAAACGCGGCTTGCCAAGAATTGCGGGACATCGCGCCGGAATGAATAATTTACAAGTAGTAGCGAGTGCTGCTAGTCAAATGGGCATTTCTGCTTTGACAGTTTACGCTTTTTCGACTGAAAATTGGAAACGTCCTTCCAAGGAAGTGCGCTTTTTAATGAATTTACCAATTGATTTTTTTGGAAAATTCATGCCAGATTTGATGAAGAATAATGTTAAGGTGCTTATCACAGGTTTTGTGGAACAGTTACCTGCCAAAACGCGTGAAGTTTGCTTAAAAGCCATTGACCAAACCAAAAATAATACGGGCATGATTTTGAATTTTGCATTTAACTATGGCGCTAGAAGTGATATTGTTAATGCTGTTAAATTATTTGGCCGCCAAGCTCAAGAACGTCCTGAGTTGTTAGATCAACTAGATGAAAAAATGTTTGGTCAGTATTTGATGACTGCGCAATTAGCCGATTTGCAAGAACCTGATCTGTTGATTCGCACCAGTGGAGAACAGCGGTTATCTAATTTCTATTTATGGGAATTAGCATATTCGGAACTGGTTTTCGTGGATGAATATTGGCCTGATTATAGTGCCCAAAATCTGCGGCGTGATGTCTTAAGTTTTGGGCAAAGAGATCGGCGGTATGGCGGCATAAAACAATAGATTAGGAGTTTATTTTGAAAACAAGAATTATTACAGCAGTAATTGCTTTACTTATTTTTATTCCAATTTTAGTAGCAGGTGGAGTTTGGATTGATGTAGCAGCTTCTGTCCTGGCGGTGATTGGTTTATCTGAAGTTTACATTATGCGTAAACGCATTATTGTGTCCCCTGATTTTTTAATTGGGGCCATCGGCGTGTTACTACTATCTTTGCCCGAAAAAGCGTTAACTTGGTTACCCGATGCCTTTTCACGATTTGATTTGGCATACGTGTTTGTCGCCTTATTATTAATTTTGACGGTTTTCACCAAAAATAGTTATAATTTTGAAGATGCCGGGACAACAATTTTATCCATGTTTTATATTGGAAATGGTTTTCACTATCTAGCTGCGATTCGTAATTCGGATGCTGGTGGTTTGTCATTGCTCTTATTTGGAATGATTATTGTATGGGTAACAGATAGTGGTGCTTATTTTATTGGTCGCGCTATTGGTAAACATAAGTTGTATCCAGCCATCAGTCCTAATAAAACCTGGGAAGGTTCGATCGGTGGGGTCATCTGTGCCGTGATTTTTGCTTTGATTTATATGTTAGGTTTTAACCAATGGAATTATATGGACAATGTTCCACATAATATCTGGTTATTAATTTTAATTACGATTTTTCTATCAATTATTGGGCAAGTGGGCGACTTGGTCGAATCAGCTTATAAGCGGTATTATGGCGTTAAGGATTCGGGCAAAATTTTACCTGGTCATGGTGGCATTTTAGACCGCTTTGATAGTATGTTATTTGTCTTACCGTTAATTCATTCGTTGGGCTTCATGTAATCAGGAGGAAGTTATTTGGTTGCAATATTAACTTTTATCATTGTTTTTGGACTTATTGTGTTTGTTCACGAATTTGGACATTATTATTTTGCTAAAAAATCCGGCATTTTGGTGCGCCAATTTTCCATTGGGATGGGGCCAAAATTGATTTCTTATACACGCAACCATACCTTATACGTCATTCGACTCTTGCCGTTGGGCGGGTATGTGATGTTAGCGGGGGCCGAAGATGATGACGAACAGCTGAAACCCGGTACTTTAGTCGGTCTGAAACTCAATGAGAAAGAGCAAGTTGTGGAAATTGATAATTCACAAAATACTAATAATTCCACTTTAATCCCTTTTCAAGTTGTCCAAAGTGATTTGGAACGGGAGTTGTTTATTGAGGGTTATGAAGCTGGTGATGATGAACATTTAAAACGGTTTTCAGTTGATCATGATGCGGTTTTAATTGATCAAAGTAATAATGCTATGCAGATTGCACCACTGGATGTGCAATTTAATTCAGCTAGTTTGTGGCACCGGTTTTTAACGAACTTAGCTGGTCCGTTGAATAACATTATTTTTGGTATGTTAGTCTACATTTTATGTGCGTTTATTTTGGGCGGAGCACCGAGCAATTCAGCTCAGTTGGGGACAATTCAATCCCATTCGCCAGCTGCGCAAGCACAATTACAGACGGGCGATCAGATAGTTAAAGTTGCTAGCAAACCCATTCATAATTGGACTCAATTAGTCCAAGCGATTAGTCAAAGGCCTAAGCAAATGACTCAATTAACGGTTAAAACGCCGCAAAAGCGCATTAAGCATGTGACTATTAAACCGCGGGCTGTTAAAGAAGGTAAGCAAACCATTGGTCAAATCGGGATTATGCAAGCACGTGATCACCGCCTAGGTCCCACCTTAAAATATGGCGTTCAATCAGCCGTTGGTGCGGTGGCAACAATTGTGAATGCGCTCAAGAAAATGGTTACTGGTGGTTTTAACATTAACCAACTGGGTGGTCCCGTAGCAATCTATTCCGAAACTAGTCAGGTAGCAGCCATGGGTTGGCAACAAGTGTTACTGTTTATTGGTTGGCTGTCAATTAATTTAGGTATTATGAATCTACTACCCATTCCGGCTTTAGACGGTGGAAAGTTATTGTTAAATATTATTGAAGCCATTCGCCGTAAGCCCGTTTCTCAAAAGACAGAAGTTGTGGTTAATTTGATTGGTGTGGGCTTGTTACTGATCTTAATGGTCGCAGTGACTTGGAATGATATTACGCGCTTCTTTGTGAAATAATCTTTAGGAGTAAGGGAGAAAATAATTTATGAAACAATCACGGGTATTTATACCAACATTAAAGGAAACCCCTAGTGATGCTGAGGCAGTTAGTCATCAATTGATGTTGAGAGCAGGTTTTATTCGTCAAATATCAGCTGGAGTCTATGCTTATTTGCCTTTGGCCTATCGGGTTTTAAGGAACATTGAACGAATTGTTCGTGAAGAATTGGAACAAGTTGGCTGTGTAGAAATGTTGGCTCCGGCCGTTTTGCCGGCTGAATTATGGCAACAAAGTGGCCGTTATGACACCTATGGTGATAACTTATTTAAGTTTAAGGATCGCCACCAACGTGACTTTATTTTAGGGCCTACACATGAAGAGACGATGACTTCGTTAGTTAGCAACGTTTTGAATTCTTACAAAAAAATGCCACAAGTGTTATATCAAATTCAAACGAAGTTTCGTGATGAAGATCGTCCACGTTACGGTTTGTTGCGGGGGCGTGAATTTTTGATGATGGATGCTTATTCTTTTACTGCCAATACGGATGATTTGGATACAATTTTTGATCAAATTGAACAAGCTTATCGCAAAATTTTTGAACGTAGCGGTTTAGATTTTCGGGCAATTTTGGCGGATTCTGGTGATATGGGCGGTAGTGGTTCGAAAGAATTTCACGCTGTGGCCCCGATTGGCGAAGATACGATTGTGTATTCGGATGTGAGTGATTATGCTGCCAATTTAGAAATGGCTACGAGCGTTTTAACTCCTAACCCGCAAGCTGAAATGTTGCCATTATCAGAAATCAAAGTTAATCCGCAAGTGAAGTCGGTGGCCGATTTAGCACAGGATATTGATGTCACTGCTGCGCAAATTATTAAGTGTGTGGCCTATTTGGCTGATAAGAAGCCGGTATTGGCTTTGATCCGTGGTGATTTTGCGGTGAATGAAACGAAGTTAAAGAACTTATTAGGGGTGAACGAATTAACTCCCGCTTCAGATCAACAAGTTGCCGAAATTTTTCATAGTGTGCCCGGTTTTATTGGTCCCATGAATTTAGCGTCGGAAATTCAAGTGATTGGTGATTTGTCCATTCAGGATTTGACTAATGCTGTAACCGGTGCTAATCAAAAAGGATTACATTATCAAAACGTGAATGCCCCTCGAGATTATCAGGTTGAACAATATGCCGATATTCGGACTGTCAAAGAAGGCGAGCTCTCACCAGACAATAAGGGAGTTTTACATTTTACACGGGGCATTGAAATTGGCCATATCTTCAAGTTGGGTACGAAATACTCTGAAAGTTTAAATGCGAACTTCTTGGATGAAAATGGTAAACAACAACCCATCATTATGGGCTGCTATGGCATTGGTATTAGTCGTTTATTGTCTGCCATTGTAGAACAACATCATGATGATGCGGGGATGATTTGGCCCTGGGAACTAGCACCTTATCAGGTTCATGTAGTTGTCATGAATGCTAAAAAAGAAGAACAAATGTTACTCGCTGAGCAGATTGAAACTGATTTGACCGCTAGTGGTTTAAGTGTTTTAGTCGATGATCGTAAGGAACGGCCAGGGGTTAAATTTGCGGAAGCTGATTTAATCGGTTTGCCCGTACGGATTACCGTTGGTAAGAAAGCCAGCGATCAAATCGTAGAAGTTAAATTGCGGCAGCAACAAGAATCCGTGGAAGTTGCCGTGGGCGATATTAAAGAGACCATTAAGATCTTATTACACAATAATTAAATAATTTGAGGTGATGATATGACTGATTCACGAGCAATGTTTCAGAATCTCTTGGATCAAATGCAGTTACCGGAAGATATTCGACAGACTGCGATTTTTCAATCAGCTCAAATTCAAAAAGTTAAAGTCCATACTGAATCTCAGCAATGGACTTTTGTTTTAGAATTTGAACAAATTTTACCTGCCAAAACGTACCAAATTTTTTACCAACATTTACAGACCGCTTTTGAGGGCGTGAAGCTGGTGGACTTAGTTATTCAAACAAGCAATCAACAGTTCGATCAACAATTGCTCAATGCCTATTGGCCAATAGTGGTGGAACGCCAACAATTAAATGCGGCCATTTATCGAGAATTACAACAACAAGCCCCGCCTCAGTTGCTGGAACAAGAGCTGTTACTAACAGTTAATAATGAAGTTTTAAAAGATTATTTAACAAGTAAGTATTTGCAAGAGATGGAAACTACATTGCAACAGATGGGTTTTCCAAAAATGCGGATCAAAGTCTTAGTTGATCAATCGCAAACGCAGGCTCGAATTGAACAATTAAAACAACAGCAACAACAGCAGCAGCAACAATTGGTGGCAAATGTCAAAAAGGCCCAGGCTAACCCGACTAGTTCGGGGAAAGCCAGTTCCATTATTGGCAAAAAAATTGCTAGTGACACCCCCGTGGTAGCAATGAAAGATATTGTGGAAGAACAGCAATCAGTCGTAGTGGAAGGTTATATTTTTAGTTCCGAAGTACGCCAATTACGTTCAGGACGGCAATTGTTGATTTTAGAAGCCACTGATTATACGTCTTCCTTTGTTATTAAAAAGTTTTCCAAAAATGGTGATAGTGACGCTGTGTTCGCTGATTTTACGAAGGGGACTTGGCTGAAAGCGCGCGGCTCGGTACAAGAAGATAACTATTCCCGGGAATTAACGATTAATGCTTATGACTTAAATGTAATTAAAAAAATTGGGCGGCAGGATCAAGCTGAAGAAAAACGGATTGAACTGCATGTGCATACTAATATGAGCCAAATGGATGCGGTCAGTTCGACGACTGACTTGGTGAAACGGGCAGCGGACTGGAAGCAACCAGCAATTGCGATTACAGATCACTCGACAGCCCAATCATTTCCGGATGCTTATAGTGCTGGTCAAAAATACGGTGTCAAAATTATTTATGGAGTGGAAATTAATTTAGTCGATGAAGGAGAACCCATTGCCTACAACTTACGTGATGAAGCTTTGGCAACTGCAGAATATGTAGTCTTTGATGTGGAAACGACTGGTTTGTCGGCTGTTTATGATTCCATCATTGAATTGGCAGCTGTCAAAATGCAAGCTGGCAAAATCGTTGCGGAATTTGATGAATTTATTGATCCGGGACATCCTTTATCACAAACGACAATTAATTTAACTTCAATTACTGATGAAATGGTGCATAACAGTAATTCTGAACAAGAAGTGATGGATAAGTTTAATGACTTTGTTGGTGATGCCGTCTTAGCTGGTCATAATGTTACGTTTGATATTGGCTTTTTAAATGCAGCGCGCAGGCGTTGCGGCTATCAACCTGTCACGGTACCGATCATTGATACCCTAGAAATGTCGCGGACTTTACATTCAGAATATCGTAATCATAAGTTAGACAGCTTAGCTAAACGGTATGATATTAAGTTAGAGCACCACCATCGAGCTAATTCGGATGCCGCTACCACGGGTTATTTATTGTATGCTTTGTTTAAAGAAATGTTAGAGCAATTTGAAACGACGAACATTTTGCAATTAAATGATCATTTAGGTGGCCGCGAAGCATACAAACAAGCGCGGCCGTATCATGCAACTTTATTAGCCACCACCCAGGCTGGACTTAAAAACCTATTTAAGATTATTTCCAGTTCGATGACGGAATATTATTTCCGCACACCACGGGTACCGCGCCGAATTTTGAATGAATATCGTGCCGGAATAGTGGTCGGTTCTGCTTGCAGTTCCGGTGAAGTGTTTACAGCGATGATGCAAAAGGGCTACGATGAAGCTTATCAAAAAGCGCAGTTTTATGATTATCTAGAAGTCATGCCCCATGCGATTTACCAGCCCTTACTTGATTCTGGTTTGATTCAAGATCAAAGTGCGTTAGAAGAAATCTTGGGTAATATTGTGAAGCTGGGTCAAACATTAGATAAGCCAGTCGTGGCGAGTGGGGATGTACATTATTTAGACCCGAAGGATGCGATTTATCGTGATATTATTGTCAAGGCAGTAAAGAGTAATCCATTGGCACGACAAAAATTACCGCTAGCGGACTTTAAAACAACCACGGAAATGTTGCAAGAATTTCAATTCTTGGGTGAGCAAACTGCGCACCAAGTGGTCATTGATAATCCACAGATTGTTGCTGATTGGGTAGATGGTGAAATTACACCTGTAAAAAATAAATTGTATACGCCTAAGATGCCGGGGGCGGAACAAGAGATTCAAGATTTAACCTATAATAAAGCGCATGAGTTGTATGGTGATCCGTTGCCAGAAATTGTGCAAAAACGCTTGGACCGGGAGTTGAAGAGTATTATTGGTAACGGCTTTTCGGTCATTTATTTAATTTCACAGCGCTTAGTTTATAAGAGTAATAAAGATGGTTATTTAGTTGGTTCAAGAGGTTCCGTCGGCTCTAGTTTAGTGGCTACGATGACCGGAATTACCGAAGTTAATCCATTACCGCCCCATTATCGGTGTCCTCATTGTCAATATAGTGAGTTCTTCACGAAGGGTGAAGTGGGCTCTGGTTTTGATTTGCCCGATAAAGTGTGCCCACAATGTGGTCAAGAGTTGGCGAAAGATGGCCATGATATCCCGTTTGAAACCTTTTTAGGTTTTAATGGTGACAAAGTTCCGGATATTGATTTGAACTTTTCAGGTGATTACCAACCAATTGCTCATAATTATACAAAGGTCTTATTTGGTGAAGACCATGTTTTTCGGGCGGGAACGATTGGTACGGTGGCTGACCGGACAGCTTATGGTTACGTGAGCAACTATGAAGAATTAACGGATCAAAAATTTCGTGGTGCGGAAAAGGATCGTTTAGCAGCGGGAGCAACTGGGGTTAAGCGAACCACCGGTCAACATCCGGCGGGCATTATTGTTGTGCCAGATTATATGGATATTTACGATTTCACGCCCATTCAGTATCCAGCTGATGATCAAAGTGCTGCTTGGAAAACGACGCATTTTGATTTTCATTCCATTCACGATAATATTTTGAAACTGGATATCTTGGGCCATGATGATCCCACGATGATTCGGATGTTGCAAGATTTGTCAGGCATTGATCCGCAGACAATTCCCACTGATGATCCTGGGGTTATGGCGTTATTTTCCGGAACTGAATCATTAGGCGTGACGCCGGAGCAGATTGATTCCAAAATGGGAACATTAGGGGTACCGGAATTTGGAACTAAATTTGTCCGGGGTATGCTGGAAGAAACGCATCCGACCACTTTTTCTGAATTATTACAGATTTCAGGGTTATCCCACGGTACGGATGTGTGGTTAGGTAACGCGGAAGAATATATTCAGCAAGGCATCGTCACGTTAAAAGATGTGATTGGTTGTCGTGATAATATTATGATGGACTTAATTCATTGGGGCTTAGAGCCGGGCATGTCTTTTCAAATTATGGAACATGTTCGTAAAGGTAAAGGAATCCCGGATGAATGGCAAGAAGTGATGCGCGCCAATGAAAATGTTCCTGATTGGTATATTGAATCTTGTTTGAAAATCAAGTATATGTTCCCGAAGGCGCATGCGACAGCATATATTATGATGGCGTTACGAATTGCCTACTTTAAAGTGCATATGCCGCTTATTTATTACTGCGCTTATTTGTCTGTCCGTGCAGATGTCTTTGACTTGGTTGCGATGGCCAGTGGTAAACAAGCCGTGAAGGCGGAGATGAAGTCTATTAATGAGCAGGGCAATGATGCGAGCGCTAAAGATAAGAGCTTGTTGACGGTTTTAGAAATTGTCAATGAATGTTTGGAACGCGGTATTCAGATTAAAATGGTTGATTTAGACCATTCGGATGCGATGAATTTTAAAATTTTGGATGATCATACATTGTTAGCCCCATTTGTGGCAGTCCCCAGTTTAGGCTTAAATGTGGCTAAACAAATTGTGGCCGCCCGTGAAGAACAGCCCTTTTTATCGAAAGAAGATTTATCGAAACGGGGCCATGTCTCCCAATCAATTATTGATTATTTAACCCAGAACCACGTTTTAGACGGCATGCCTGATGAGAATCAGTTGTCGTTGTTCTAAGAGTTCCAGTCTAAAACTTGAAAAAACCAGCTGGTAGTTATATACTTTAACTAAGTTGATTTCACATGACGAGTGAGCAGGAATGCTCACTCTTTTTATTGCAGGCTGCATGAAACTAGCTGAATAAGCACGATAGAAAGGGGTGTTGATTTGAATTCTGTTATTGACCAAGTTAAAAGTTTAGTCCAACCAATTTTAGCTGATCATGGTTTTTATTTAGTTGATTTAGAGTATGTCAAAGAAGCAGGTAGCTGGTATTTACGGCTGTATATTGATAAAGACGGGGGCATTGATATTGAAGAATGCGCTGTGGTTAATCAAGAATTAAGCGAACAATTAGATGCTCAAGACCCAGAACTGATTCCTAATGCTTACTTTTTGGAAGTATCTTCACCTGGTGCTGAACGTCCCATTAAGACGCAGCAAGATTTAACAAATGCACTGGACCAATACATTCATGTTAGTTTATATCAAAAGCTCAATGGTCAAAAAGTTTTTGAAGGTACTTTAAAAGAATTTGACGAGCAACAATTAAAGTTGGAAGTTAAGATTAAAGCGCAACGCAAAGTAATAGCTATCCCACGTCAACAAATAGCATCAATGCGTTTAGCAATTGAGTTTTAACTGTAAGGAGATCACGTTATGAGTAAAGAATTAGTGGGAGCACTAGATGCCTTAGAAAAAGAAAAAGGTATTTCTAAAGAATTAATTATTGATGCAATGGAAGATGCTTTAAAATCAGCTTATAAAAGAAATTATGGTCAAGCCCAAAATGTCGAAGTAATATTTGACGATAAAAAAGGCGATTTTCATATTTACACAGTCAAAGAAGTGGTGGAGCAAGTAGCAGATCAACGTTTGGAAATCAGCTTAACTGATGCTCAACAGGTGAATCGTGGCTATGAATTAGGCGATCATCTTAACGAAGAAGTCACTCCGAAAAACTTTGGCCGTATTGCCGCCCAAACGGCCAAACAAGTGGTGATGCAACGCGTTCGTGAAGCAGAACGGAATAACATTTATAATGAATATAGTCAGTACCAAGATGAAATTATTCAAGGTGTGATTCAGCGGCGCGATAATCGCTTTGTCTACATTAACTTTGGACGCGTTGAGGCGGTGATGGAACGAAAAGATCAAATTCCGAATGAATCATACCAACCTCAAGATCGGATTAAAGTTTATGTTTCTAAAGTTGACAATACTACTAAGGGACCACAAATTTTCGTTTCTCGGTCGCACCCCGGCCTAGTGAAACGCTTGTTTGAACAAGAAGTTCCGGAAATCTATGATGGAACCGTGGAAATTGTTTCGATTGCACGTGAAGCGGGCGATCGTACCAAAATTGCGGTACGGTCAACTGATGAAAATATTGATCCTGTCGGTACGACTGTGGGACCACGAGGCCAGCGAGTACAAGCAATTGTTGATGAATTAAACGGCGAGAATATTGATGTTGTTAAATGGGAGCCCAATCCTTCTGATTTTATTGCCAATGCTTTAAACCCTGCGGAAGTGATTGCCGTTCAATTTGATGATGAGACGAATCCCAAGTCTTGTATTGTCATTGTCCCCGACTATCATCTCTCTTTAGCCATTGGTAAACGCGGTCAAAATGCACGTTTGGCTGCGAAATTAACTGGTTTTAAGATTGATATTAAGCCTGAATCAGAAGTGGAATTTGTTGATGAAGCAGGCGATGAAGTCGATGAAGAGGATCTTGATTAAATGAATTAAGGTGGTGGTTGTTTGAAAACGAGAAAAGTACCGATGCGTAAAGATGTCTTAACTAATGAAATGGCCCCCAAACGTTTGTTAGTCCGGATTGTTCGGAACAAAGACGGCGAAGTTAGCGTTGACGAAACGGGCAAAAAGCCAGGGCGCGGAGCTTATGTGGGGTTAGACCCCGCAGCAGTTAAGCAGGCACAAAAAGATCATAAGTTAGACGAAATTTTAAAAACGAAGTTGACAGCTGAGTTTTATGAAGAGCTATATAATTATGTCGATCATCAAAAAGCACGGTTAGATTTGTTTGGTGAACTAGGTAAAAAACATTGACACAACAACGTATTTTGAATTTCTTGGGTCTGGCGAAACGAGCCCGTAAAATTGTTACTGGCCAAGAATTAGTTTTAAAAGCCATGAAAAATGGTCAGGTCTATTTTGTCTTTTTGGCAACAGATACTGGGGCTGTGGCTCAAAAATCATTTCAAACAACCCTCAAGCGACAGCAAATCCCATTTGATCAGACCTTTAATCAAATTCAACTCAGTCAGGCAATTGGTCAGGCAACTAAAGCCATTGCCATTACCGATCGGGGATTTGCTCAACGATTTCAAGAATTAATAACAAATAATTAAGGAGCGTGAATTTATGGGAAAGAAACGAGTTTATGAATTAGCAAAAGAGCTCCATGTTCCAAGTAAAGATTTGGTGGATATAGCCCGCAAGCATCATATGGAAATCTCGTCCCATATGGCAGTTTTAGATGATGCACAATTAAATGATTTAACTAAGATTGTACGTTCAACTAATCAGTCTCCAAAAACTCAATCACCAGTATCGAAAGATACGACTAATGCTAAAAGTAAAGGAAAAACAAAAATTAAAGTTACAGCTATCCGGCATGCGCCTAAACCTAATGATGTTAAGAAGAACCACCAGCATTCTAATAATAACCATAATAATAATGGTAATGAGCACCGTACACATCAAAATAATGAACACAGTCGTGGTCCAGTGACGACTAATAATAATCAAGGTCGTACTAATCAAAATCGTAATAACACGAATGCGCGACCAAATAATTCGCGCACTAATAATCGCAATCGTAATTTAAATAATGACCGGCGTTCATCCATGATGAATCGGGCTAGTGCGGGGCGGAAACATTTAGCGCAATATAAACAAAATGCGCAAGCTTCCGTGGAATCAATCGAACAAGCACGGCATCATGAACAGCGACAAAAAGAGCAAAGAGCAAAGCGTGCTAATGAGCGTGCAACTCAACAACGCTCACAAAGACCAACTACTAATCATTCCAGTCAAAGTGCTAACCGTAATCGGAATAATAGTAGTAATCAACAAGTTACGCGGAAGCCAACTACGACGCAAAAGCCAACGGTTAATCGCCCAACAACGCAACCGACTGCTGAAAAAACTACTTCGGATAATAATAATAAGCGACAACATGAGTTTACGAACAATCGTCGCAAAAATGAGCATATTGATTATCGCAATCGGCCCAAGCATAAAAACAAGCGTAAATTACGCAAGCAACAAGCTAGTCAACCGAAAAAGCCAATGCCACAACGGAAAGAACGGCCGTTACCAGAGGTTTTGGAATACTCAGTCGGCATGAATGCGCAAGACTTAGGTAAAATTTTACATCGGGAACCAGCTGAAATTGTTAAAAAGTTATTTATGTTGGGTGTGATGGTTAATCAAAACCAATCCTTAGATAAAGATACAATTGAAATTTTGGCCGCCGATTATGGCATTGATGCGCAAGAAAAGGTTGAAGAAGATATTACCGATTTGGATACCTTCTTTGAAGATGAAGTCAATAATACTGATAATTTGACTAATCGGCCACCAGTAGTTACGATCATGGGTCACGTTGATCATGGTAAAACTACTTTATTAGATAATTTACGGCATAGTCACGTCACGGCAGGTGAAGCGGGCGGTATTACCCAGCATATTGGTGCTTATCAAGTTCAATTAGATGGTCGCTTAATTACCTTCTTAGATACCCCAGGACACGCAGCCTTCTCTAACATGCGGGCGCGTGGTGCTGATATTACCGATATTGTTATTTTAGTAGTAGCGGCCGATGATGGTGTAATGCCCCAGACAATTGAGGCGATTAATCATGCCAAGGCAGCTAATGATCCAATTATTGTCGCTATTAATAAGATTGATAAACCAGATGCTAATCCCCAGCATGTGACGGAAGAATTAATGAATTATGGTTTGATTCCTGAAAGCTATGGTGGTGATACCATCTTTGCTAATATTTCTGCTAAACAAGGCACGGGCATTGATGAATTATTACAAATGGTCTTATTAGAAGCTGACGTGTTAGAGTTAAAAGCTAACGCACAACAAAAAGCCGTGGGTACCGTAATTGAAGCCCGCTTAGATAAAGGCCGCGGTCCAGTTGCTAGTTTATTAGTGCAACAAGGAACTTTACACAAGGGTGATCCAATTGTCGTGGGGAATACCTTTGGTCGTGTTCGAGTAATGACGGATGATCGTGGTCGGCAAATTGAGTCTGCTTTACCATCACAACCAGTGATGATTACTGGCTTAAATGATGTACCACAGTCAGCCGATAAGTTTGTGGTCTTTGAAGATGAAAAGACAGCCCGGGCTGCTGGTGAAGAACGTGCTGAACGAGCACAAATGGAAGAACGCAAGCGGACTAACGCGGTCACCTTGGATAACTTGTTCGATACCATGAAACAAAATGATATGAAGAAAGTTGACGTCGTGATTAAAGCTGATGTCCAAGGCTCTGTGGAAGCTTTGCGCAATAGTTTGGAAAAAATTGAAGTCGAAGGTGTGCGGGTCAATATTATCCATGCTGCCGTAGGGGCAATTAATGAAAGTGATGTTACTTTAGCTTCGGCAAGTAATGCCATTATTATCGGTTTTAATGTGCGGCCAACCGTGCAAGCTAAAATTCAAGCTGATAGTGAAAGTGTTGATATTCGGTTGCATAATGTTATTTATAACGCAATTGATGAAATTGAGTCAGCCATGAAGGGTATGCTAGAGCCTGTTTATGAAGAAAAGGTAACTGGTAATTTGACCGTACGGGAAACTTATAAAGTTTCTAAATTAGGAACGATTGCTGGGTGCATTGTGGATACCGGCTTGATTCAACGTGATAGCGGAGTTCGTTTAATCCGTAACGGAATTGTCGTTTATGAAGGCAAACTGGCCTCTTTGAAACGCTTTAAAGATGATGTTAAGGAAGTTAAGCAAGGCTTTGAATGTGGTTTGATGATCGAAAATTATAATGATATTAAGATTGATGATCAGATTGAAACTTATGTCATGCAAGAAGTTCCTGTCAAGTAGGAGGTGTTGTAATGAAATATCGTGTTGGTCGAGTTGAACAAGAAATCCAACGAGAAGTTAATGATATTTTGTTAAAACGGGTGCGTGATCCGCGTGTCAAGGAAGTAACTATTACGGGAGTCGAGGTAACTGGCGATTTACAGCAAGCTACAATTTACTTCAGTGTTTTGGCAGAGACCGCTAGTGCGGCGCAAAAAGCTACTGCTGGTTTGAATAAAGCCAAAGGCTTGATTCGGCGCGAATTAGGACACCGTTTATCAATTTATAAAACTCCAGATTTAATCTTTAAACAAGATGATTCCATTCGGTATGGTGAACATATTGATGAATTGTTACGCCATTTAAATGAATCAGACAAATAGTCGCTTAGCGGCTTTTTTGTTACATATAATTGTATTGCGGAAAATCTTTCTAGTTAAGGCAATGCTATACTAAATTAGTTAATTAAATTATTAATGAGGTTATGATAATGAATGGTATTATTCCCCTGTATAAACCACGCGGTGTGACTAGTGCGGATTGCGTGTACCAATTGCGGAAGTTATTACATGAAAAAAAGATTGGCCATACTGGTACTTTGGATCCCGATGTCGATGGTGTCTTGGTCATTTGTGTTGGTCAAGCCACGAAGTTAGTTAATTGGCTCTTAAATTCTGACAAAGTTTATCAAGGTCAAATCACTTTTGGCAGTGCGACGACAACTGAAGATGCCAGTGGTGAAGTCATTGCGCAGACAAAATTACGAGCACCAATTGCCGATGAGAAGATTAAATTAGGAATGCAAAGTTTAACGGGTTTAATCCAGCAACAACCGCCAATGTATTCGGCGGTGAAAGTTAACGGTAAACGGCTGTATGAATATGCCCGAGCTCATCAGGAAGTGGAGCGTCCGATTCGGCAAGTAACGATTAAACAATTTGATTTATTGGCGGCCAGTCAATTTGATGAAGTGCAACAGCAACAAACTTGTGAATTTTTAGTGCGGTGCAGTAAAGGCACCTATATTCGGACTTTGGCCGTGCAATTAGGGCAATATCTTCATTTGCCGGCGCACATGAGTCGTTTAACGAGAACTTATGGTGGTGGTTTTAAACTACAGGAGACATGGACTTTAGAACAAATCAAATTGCAGTTGGCTCAAGACCAAATGGATTTTTGTTTGCCGTTGAATGCAGCTTTTACAGACCAAATGCCACTGTATGAATTGACTGCTGCGCAATGGCAAGTGGTGCAAAACGGCGGTGCTATTCAGTTGCCTTCAACTGAGGAACAGGTCTTACTGACTTGGCAGCATCAAGTCAAAGCATTGTATCGTTTACAAAATCAGAACTATGTTCCGCAAATTATGCTTTTAAAAAATGATAGGTGAGTAAATCGTGGAAGTTCAAATTTTAAAATATCCCTTTCAGCAGCAGTTGAAAATTCCGGCACGGCAAGTTTTAGCGGCGGGTTTTTTTGATGGCGTGCACCTCGGTCATCAAAATGTGATTAAAACGGCAGTACGGCTGGCGCATACGCGGCAACAACCAGCGGCAGTTTTGACGTTTGACCGCCATCCTATTGAAGTTTATCAACCGCAAAAAGTGACGGGAACGTTCCAGTATCTGACGCCATTTCAACGCAAACTAGAATTGTTTCAAGAATTACAAGTAGATATTGTCTATGTAGTAGAGTTTAATCCCATTTTGGCGCATTTAGCACCTCAAAAATTTGTCGAAGATTTTTTGTTGCGCTTGCATATTACAACTTTAGTGGCCGGCTTTGATTGGACCTTTGGCCCCAAAGAGATTGCGACCATGACGTATTTACGCCAGTTAGTCCAACAACGCTTTGAAATTGTAGAGATTCCTTCTTTAAATTTCGATCATGAAAAAATTTCTTCTACTAATATTCGCACAGCGTTACAGACGGATCAGATTCAACACGCTAATTTATTATTGGGTTATAATTACCAAAACCAAGGTCCAGTGGTTCACGGTTATCAAATGGGGCGGCAGTTGGGTTTTCCCACAGCTAATTTAGCTTTAAGCGCAGAGCAATTAGTTCCTAGCTTGGGTGTTTACGTCACACGAGTCAAAGTTGGTGATGACTGGTTCCCAGCGATGACTTCCGTTGGCCGAAATGTGACTTTTAAAAGGGGCAATAATCCGGTCACAGTAGAGGCTAATCTCTTAGACTTTGATCAAGATCTCTATGGTCAGGAAGTCCAAATTCAGTGGTTAAAATATTTACGTCCTGAAATTAAATTTGCTGACGCCCCGGCATTGGTGCAGCAATTACGACAAGATCAGCAAGCTACCGAAAATTATTTCAGAAAATAATAGCAACTAACTTGACATAGTGCTAATAGCTTGCTATATTTAACATTGTTAGCACTGATATATCAAGAGTGCTAAAAGCGAGGTGATTTGGTTTGATAACTGATCGTCAAGCTGCAATTTTAAAGGCAATTGTTCAACAATATATTGAAACGGGGCAACCTATTGGCTCGAAGGCTTTAATGGATCGGTTACCAATTCATGTGAGTTCGGCAACTATTCGCAATGACATGGCAAATTTAGAGAGTTTGGGTCTGATTGAAAAGATTCATTTGTCATCAGGACGGGTGCCTTCAGATAGTGGTTATCGGTACTATTTGGATCACCTGTTAACGCCGATAGATGTTTCGGAGCAAACTTCAGAAATCATTCATTCTGATTTTGCCAAACAACGCTTTACCAAAATTGATGAGATTGTTGCGCAGTCCGCTAAAATTCTCTCAACTTTGACAAGTTATACGGCCATTGCTTTAGGACCTGAGAGTGATAATACTGTTTTAACTGGTTTTCGAATTGTAGACTTGGGTAACAGTCAAGTCATGGCTATTATGGTAACTAGTGATGGAGCTGTTTATAATCAAGTGTATCGCTTAGAAGCAGATATTGCGGCTGATCGTTTGGAAGCGGTCGTACGCATTATTAATGATCAATTAGTAGGTCAGACTTTGAATGAGGTTTCCAAGCGATTAAAGACTGATTTTCCTAAACTGGTGGCACAATATTTACAGACTCCAGATGGTTTTTTGTCAATTTTTGATGATATCTTAGATAAAGTTGCCGCCGATCATTTCTTTGTGGACGGTAAATCTAATTTATTTAACTACGTTGATACCCGTAATAGTGACAGTTTAAAGAGTTTGTATTCATTGTTTGACAGTGACCATAATTTAGCCAAGCTTTTGGGAATGGATCAGAATCTCAGTGACGATGATTCTAATAATCAAGGAATTAAGGTCCATTTGGGTGCTGAATTAGCGCCGCAAATATTGAATAATTATAGTTTGATTACCGCCAAATATAGTGTGGGCGTTCACGGTGATGGCTTAATTGCCCTCTTAGGTCCCACTAATATGCCTTATTCACAAGTGATTGGTTTAATTACCTCTTTACGTTATGAATTGGCAAAGCGGTTAATTGATTATTTTCAAGAACTAAATGGTAATTCAAGTTAGGAGGCGTGTTTATGACGAAACCCGAAATAGATCCGGAAGAGTTTCCTTCAGAAAAAGCTTCAGCAAAAAAAGCAACTGCTAATGATCAAGAAAAAGTGGCATCCAGCAAAGATCAGGATGAACAAGCCACAGCCAAGCCAGCTGCTGATGAAGTGGTAGACAAACTATTAGATGCTAATCAAAAATTAGAAAAAGATTTAAAAGCAAGTCAAGATCAGGAGTTACGCTTACAAGCGGAAATTCAAAATATTAAAAAGCATAATCAACAAGAACAGGCTAGTTTAATTAAGTATGATGGACAAAAGTTAGCGACAGCTATTTTACCATCAATTGACAATTTAGAACGTGCACTACAAGCAAGTAGTGCCGATCAGACCAATGACGGCTTAATTACTGGTGTGCAGATGGTTTTAAAACATTTGAAGCAAGCATTAGCGGAAAATGATATTACTGAAATTAAAGCTTTGAATGAAAAATTTGATCCGACGATTCATCAGGCGGTGCAAACAGTAGCAAGTGATGATGAGCATCCAGCAGACACAGTGGTGCAAGTATTACAGGCCGGTTATCAATTAAAAGATCGCGTTTTGCGGCCAAGTATGGTTGTTGTGGCACAATAAATTAATTTAATGGAGAAGGTTTAATTAATGTCAAAAATTATCGGAATTGATTTAGGAACAACTAATTCAGCAGTTGCTGTTTTAGAAGGTGGCGACCCGAAGATTATTGCTAATCCAGAAGGCGGCCGGACTACACCATCAGTAGTTGCTTTTAAAGATGGTGAAACACAAGTTGGTGAAGTGGCTAAGCGGCAAGCAATTACCAACCCGAATACGATTTCTTCTATCAAACGCCACATTGGTGAAGCTGGCTATAAAGTCAATGTTGATGGCAAAGAATATACACCACAAGAAATTTCGGCCATGATTTTGCAATACATTAAAAACTTTGCAGAAAAATATTTGGGTGAAGAAGTTACTGAAGCGGTAATTACTGTACCAGCTTACTTCAATGACTCACAACGGCAAGCTACCAAAGATGCTGGTAAAATTGCTGGTTTAGATGTTAAACGGATTATTAATGAACCAACAGCTTCTGCTTTAGCTTATGGTTTAGATAAAAGTGATGCCGATGAAAAGGTCTTAGTTTACGATTTAGGTGGTGGGACTTTTGATGTTTCCGTTTTGGAATTAGGCGATGGCGTTTTCCAAGTATTGTCAACTAATGGTGATACCCATTTAGGTGGCGATGACTTTGATAATGCTATTATGGATTGGTTAGTCGCTGACTTTAAAGCGCAAAATCAAATTGACTTATCACAAGATAAGATGGCTTTACAACGGTTGAAAGATGCTGCTGAAAAAGCGAAAAAAGATTTATCTGGTGTGAGTGAAACGGAAATCAGTTTGCCATTTATTTCTGCTGGCCCTGCTGGCCCGTTGCATTTACAGACTACTTTATCGCGCGCTAAATTTAATGAATTAACAGCTGATTTAGTTGACCGGACAAAGATTCCGGTACAAAATGCTTTAAAAGATGCCGATTTAAGCAGTTCTGATATTGATAAAGTTATTTTAAACGGTGGTTCAACCCGGATTCCTGCGGTACAAGAAGCAGTTAAACAATGGACTGGTAAAGAACCCGATCATTCGATTAACCCTGATGAAGCTGTTGCTTTAGGAGCAGCCATTCAAGGTGGTGTGATTACTGGCGATGTGAAAGATGTGGTCTTGTTAGATGTTACGCCATTATCCTTAGGAATTGAAACAATGGGTGGTGTTTCCACTAAGTTAATTGATCGGAATACGACAATTCCAACCAGCAAGTCACAAGTCTTTTCAACAGCTGCGGACAACCAACCAGCAGTAGACATTCATGTTTTACAAGGTGAACGTTCGATGGCCGCTGATAACAAGACTTTAGGTCGGTTCCAGTTAACAGATATTCCTGCTGCTCCGCGAGGCGTCCCACAAATTGAAGTTAAGTTTGATATTGATAAAAACGGAATTGTTAATGTTTCTGCAAAAGATTTAGGCACTGGTAAATCACAGAAGATTACAATTAAGAGTTCATCTGGTTTATCCGATGAAGAAATTGAGCGGATGAAAAAAGAAGCTCAAGAAAATGAAGAGTCTGATAAGAAGCGCAAAGAGGAAGCCGATCTGCGTAACGAAGTTGATCAATTGATCTTTACAACTGATAAGACTTTGAAAGACTTAGAAGGTAAAGTTTCTGAAGATGAAATTAAGAAGGCTACAGATGCAAAAGAAGCTTTGAAGAAAGCCCAAGCTGACAATAATTTGGAAGAAATGAAAGCCAAGAAGGACGATTTGAATAAAATTGTTCAAGATTTATCAGTGAAATTGTATCAACAAGCTCAAGATGCGCAACAAGCCCAAGGTGATGCGAACGCTAATAATTCTGATGCTAAGAATGATGGCGATAGTACCGTAGATGGCGATTTTAAGGAAGTTGACCCTGATAAAAACAAATAAGAGCGCGAATTAACTTGGAACCATTATTTGGGGTGTAGCTACTTGTTAGAATTAACGGCCTAGATTAAAAGTTCAAAGTTTGTATCTAAAAAAGTCAAATTACTAAATCCAGGTTTGGACGTTAGAATTTGACTCTTTTAGTGTTTAAAAGTGCTAGTTTGTGATTTTGGGAAAATTTTAGTTATTGAAAGAAAGGTTAAGTCAGATATGGATCCTTATGAAACTTTAGGTCTGGACCGCAACGCTTCAGAAGACGAGATTAAGCGGGCTTACCGTAAATTATCTAAAAAGTATCATCCCGACCTGAATAAAGCACCTGATGCGGAACAAAAGTTTAAAGAAGTTAATGAAGCCTACGAAATCTTGAAAGATCCGCAAAGAAAAGCCCGGTTTGATCAATACGGTTCCACTGATCAGCAAGCTGGCGGCCAAGGTTTCGGTGGTCAAGGCTTCGGTGGTTTTGATACGAATGGCTTCGGCGATTTTGGCGATATTTTTGACTCGTTTTTTGGTGGCGGCAGTCGGCGCCAAGCTGATCCTACCGCTCCACGGAAGGGCCAAGACTTGGAATACCGGATGAAAATTACTTTTGAAGAAGCTATTTTCGGTGGTAAAAAGACGATTCGCTACAATCGCAGTGAACAATGTCCAGATTGTCAGGGCTCAGGGGCCAAGGCTGGGACAAGCCCCAAAACTTGTCATAAATGTCAGGGAAGCGGACATATTACCGTTAACCAGCGGACTCCATTAGGGATGATGCAGAGTCAACAAGTCTGTGATGTCTGTGGTGGAACTGGTCAAGAAATTGAAGAAAAGTGTCCTACTTGCCATGGACGGGGCAAGATTACCAAAAGTCATGCAGTCGAAATTGATATTCCTGCAGGAATTGATAATTTGCAGCGGATGCGCTTAGATGGTCAGGGGGCTGCTGGTGATAATAAAGGTCCTTATGGTGATTTGTTTGTCACGTTTGAAGTTGAAGCCAGCAAACATTTTGAACGGCATGATACGACTATTTACTCACATGAAACGATTTCGTTCCCACAAGCCGCTTTAGGTGATGAGATTAAAGTCAAAACGGTGCGTGGACAAGTGGAATTGCGAATTCCGGCTGGCACACAGTCAGGAACGGTCTTTAAACTTAAAGGGCAAGGAGTACCTGGTTTGCATGGTGGTGTCGGTGATCAACAGGTTCGCGTAGAAATCGTGACCCCCAAGCACTTAAATGAAAAACAAAAAGAAGCCTTACAGACTTTTGCACAATTAGGTGGTGCTAAGGTCAAAGAACAGGACCGAAATTTCTTTGAGCGGATGCGTGACAATATGAAAGATAAGTTTAAATAAGTGACCTGTTTACACGATTAGTCAATCAGGTTAGCGATTTTGCTCAAAAAATTAATTATTGTGTTTCAAAAAGTAAATTGTTTAATTGAGGCGCAGACTAGTTCATTCAAGCGAGTTGTGCGACTGTCGTCCCAATTTTTAGTGATAATTTATCAAAAATTAAATTGATTACTCAAGTAACCAGTTGCAAATTAATTGCAGGACTTAAAGCTGTTGATGGCTTTAGGTCCTTGTTTGTAATTAAGACGTCAGTGCGTCGCAGGAAAAATTAGTTTACAATTATCGTGCTCACGAGCTGGAGATTAGCCGGGGAATGGTCTTTTGTCAGCGGGAAATTTTTGATATAGTAAACCAAGAGAGCTATAAATGTGAATTTGGAATGAGGATTAATAATATGCCACAATCTGATTTAGAAAATAAACAAAAATATATTCGTAATTTTTCCATTGTTGCTCATATTGACCATGGTAAATCGACGATTGCCGACCGAATCCTAGAATTAACAGATACTGTCTCACAACGAGATATGGAAAATCAAGTTTTGGATGACATGGATATTGAACGTGAACGAGGGATTACGATTAAATTAAACGCAGTTGAATTGAAGTATCAAGCTAAAGATGGGCATACTTACACGTTTCATTTAATCGATACCCCCGGACATGTCGATTTTTCTTATGAAGTATCGCGGAGTTTAGCGGCTTGCGAAGGTGCCTTATTAGTAGTGGATGCTGCGCAGGGTGTGCAAGCACAAACAATGGCGAATGCGTATTTAGCGGTTGATAATGATTTAGAGATTGTGCCAGTGATTAATAAAATTGATTTACCATCGGCGGATGCGGAACGTGTTAAATTAGAAATTACAGATATGATTGGCATTGATGCCGAGAATGCTGTATTAACAAGTGCCAAAAGTGGCTTAGGCATTGCTGATTTATTGGAACGGATCGTGCAAGATGTGCCAGCACCGACAGGCGATTTGACGGCTCCGTTAAAGGCCTTAATTTTTGACTCTGTTTACGATAGTTATCGTGGTGTGGTATTAAGCGTGCGAATTTTCGATGGCCAAGTCAAAGTTGGTGATCACATTAAATTAATGAGTAATGGCAAAGTTTTTGAAGTCACAGAAGTGGGTGTCATGTCTCCCAAAGCTGTTCCACGGGAATTCTTGAGTGTCGGTGATGTCGGTTATATTACTGCTAGTATTAAAAGTGTTCAAGATACGCGAGTAGGTGATACGATTACTCTAGCTGAGCAGCCGACCGCCCAAGCTTTGGCTGGCTATCGGCAAATTACCCCAATGGTCTATTCTGGTATGTATCCGGTAGATAATGCCAAATACGGCGATTTACGTGAGTCATTAGAGAAATTACAATTGAATGATGCTTCCCTGGAATTTGTACCTGAAACTTCCCAAGCCTTAGGGTTTGGTTTTCGGGTCGGTTTTTTAGGTTTATTGCATATGGATGTCATTCAAGAGCGGCTTGAACGGGAATTTAACTTGGACTTGATCATGACAGCTCCGTCCGTTAACTATAAAGTAATTTTGACGGACCAAACGACGAAGATTATTGATAACCCATCACAAATGCCGGATCCTTCGGAAATTCAGGAGATTCAAGAGCCGATGGTTAAAGCTGAAATTATGGTTCCGAAAGATTATGTCGGCGCAGTGATGGAATTGGCTCAACGCAAGCGGGGCCAATTTGATACGATGGATTATTTGGATGATTACCACGTTAATGTAGTTTATCGTTTACCATTAGCCGAAATTATCTATGATTTCTTTGATACTTTAAAGTCTAATACGCGTGGTTTTGCTTCCTTAGATTATCAAATTATTGGCTATCAACCTTCGAAAATGGTTAAGATGGATATTTTATTGAATTCACAACCCGTTGATGCGTTAAGTTTTATCGTCCATGAAGATTTTGCTTATCGGCGGGGACGGCAAATTGTCCAAAAGTTAAAGGGAATTATTCCCCGGCAGCAATTTGAAGTGGCTATTCAAGCGGCGATTGGTAATAAGATTGTGGCGCGTTCTACTGTGAAAGCTTATCGTAAAGATGTGACCGGACCACTATATGGTGGGGATCAAACCCGGAAAAATAAACTATTAGATAAACAAAAGCGGGGTAAGAAACGCATGAAAGAAGTGGGGAGTGTGACTGTTCCCCAAGCAGCCTTTATGGCAGTTTTACAAATGGATGATGATGATTTACAAAAATAGTTCAGTTGTTTTGGCAAAGTTAATTTGATTCTTCAAAGGCAGGTCCAGGGGTAAGCCATGAAAAAAATTGTAAAATATTGCGGAACATTCATTATTTTGGTAGTAGCATTAGCATTAATTTTTAATGGGCAAATTAAGTCTTTTATGGTTCGTCAATTATCACAGCAAAGTTTGTCATCTTTGACAGCTAAACAGGTTCATCAGAATAATTTAAAATCAGCTTCCTTTGATTTTTCTAAAGTTAAATCTATTAGTGTGCAACAAGTGGCGAAAGCCAGTGTACAAAAAAATGCCCCCATGATTGGCAAAATTGCTATTCCGTCCGTTAATTTGCAGTTGCCGATTGTTAAGGGAATTGACGATAATGCTTTAGCGACCGGAGCGGGCACTATGAAACCTGATGAAAAAATGGGGCAGGGTAATTATGCTTTAGCTGGTCATTATATGACCCAAAAGGGCGCCTTATTTTCGCCAATTTCTAATACGCAAATTGGGGATTTAATTTATATAACCGACTTATCCAGCGTTTATACGTATAAAATTACTTTAAAGCAAGTTATTTCACCCAAAGCCACTTGGCGGATTGATGATCAAGGTAAGCAGAAAATGATTAGTTTGATTACCTGTGCCGATGGCGGTGCGAATCGGTGGATTGTTCAAGGCAATTTGGTTAAAGCCCGCGTGGCTAATCGCGCAACTTTAGCAATTTTTGATTAGAGGTTAAAAAATTTGAGTTTACTATATCAATGGCAAAAAGCCGATTTGAACCAAACAGCTCAATTAAAGCAATTGGCTCAAAAACTCCAGTTGCCGTTATTTGTGGTGCAACTACTGAATCAACGTGGGATCAAAACTAGTCAAGAAATTCAACAATTTTTACAACCAGATCTGAAACAGTTAGCAGACCCATACCTTTTGCATGATATGCAGCCAGCAATAGATAGGATTACTCAAGCAATTGTTGCTGGAGAGCAAATTTTAATTTATGGGGATTATGATGCTGATGGAATTACTAGTACGACTATTTTGACAGAAGCCATTACTAATTTGGGTGGTCAAGTGGATTATTTTATTCCGGATCGCTTTCAAGATGGTTATGGTCCAAACCTGAAACGTTACCAACAGTTTATTGCTCAAGGAGTCCAATTAATCATTACTGTCGATAACGGCATTACTGGTGTGCAAGAGGTGGCATATGCAAACGCGCACGGCGTTGATGTCATTATTACGGATCATCATACACTGCCGAAACAATTACCGGCAGCGTTAGCGATTGTGCACCCAGCCTTAGCCACCAATCAACAAGCGGCATATCCTTGTCCATACTTGTCGGGTGCGGGAGTAGCTTTTAAAGTCGCGAGTGCTTTGTTGGATGAAGTCCCCGTTGATTTATTAGACTTGGCAGCGATCGGGACGATAGCTGACGTGATGGAACTGGTAGGTGAGAATCGCGTTATTGTTACTTTTGGGTTACAACAAATGCAGACTCAAGAACGCAGCGGCTTAGCGGCATTAGCGAAAGTGGCCCATTTGAACTGGTCTACTTTAAATGAAGATGATGTCGCTTTTCAAATTGCTCCGCGGTTAAATGCGTTAGGTCGGTTGGATCAGGCTCAAAAAGGGGTCGACTTATTGTTAACTTTCGATGAAGAGCAAGCGCAAAGTTTGGCGAAAACAATTGATCAGTTTAATCAGCAACGTAAAGATTTAACACAGGAAGTATTTACAGCTGCTTGGCAACAGGCACAAGAGCAATTGGCGGCGGGACAACACGTCTTAGTTTTGGCTGCTGAAGATTGGCATCAAGGAATTTTAGGAGTTGTAGCTGGTAAAGTTTTACAACAAAGTGGTTGTCCCACCTTAGTGTTTCATATTGATGAACACCAGGTGGCCACTGGTTCTGGGCGCAGTAATGGGCAGTTTGATTTATATACGGCGCTAGCAAGTCAAGCCGATTTATATCAAAAATTTGGTGGTCATGCGCAGGCTTGTGGTTTAACGTTAGATGCAGCTTTGTTAGAGCAACTCAAACAACGGTTAAATCAATTACCACAAGCTTTACAACTAGATTTAACGCAAAAGCCCCAACAAACGTATGATTTAACAGTAGCAGCGACGGATTTGTCATTAGATTTTTACAAGCAACTGCGGCGGTTAGCGCCTTTTGGGCAGGGCAATTCTCAGCCCATGTTCAAGATTATTAATTTTCAGCATGCTCAAGTAGAATTTTTGGGTAAAAAAACGCAAACGCATTTGAAATTTCTGGTAGATCAACAACTCGAATGTTTGGCGTTCAATTGGGGTCAGTATAAGGAGCAATTAGCTGCGAGTTCCATTCAAGTTTTATATGGCACGGTCATGATTAACAATTGGCATCGCCAACCCACAGTGCAATTAAAAGTAGTCGATGTCAAACTGGCTAATGAATTGGAACAGCTGGTGGTACAACAACAGCAATTTATTGATGCGCGCGGGATTAGTTCGTTAAGCCAAATAACTAATGCCACGCCGCTGCTCTTCTTTCAGGACAAAAATCGCCAGCATTTTGTACAGCAAATGCCCGGTTATTTGACTTATTTAGCTTCAGCAGAAGTACAACAATTAAAAATGGCAGTTTTAATGGATTGCCCACAACATATTCAGGATTTTGAAAATTTAATTGTTAAGTTGCCACAATTATCAAAATTGATTTTTATTTTTAAAAATCGCTTGCAACCATTGATGATTACGCCACAGCAATGGCATTTAGCTTTAAAATATTTAGTGACGCATCAGCAGTTACAAGTACAAGATTTACCAGTAGTAGCTCGGTACTTGAAACTAAATAATTCACAAATTAAATTAATAATTAAAGTGTTTTCTGAGTTGAAGTTTGTTACAATAGACAGTGGCTTGTTAAAATGGCCGGCTACGATACCGGCACGACAACTGAACGAATCACCGTTGTATCAGCAAAATCAAGCCCAGATAAAGATTGTTCAGACTTTAATTGATTCGGATTTTCAACAATTAGTGCAATATGTTATTAAATTACAAAGCTAGAACTATCGAAGGAGAGTTATATGGATTTTAAGAAGTATGTAGCAGATGTTCCTAATTTTCCTGAACCAGGAATCTTATTCCGTGATATTTCGCCATTAATGCATAATGGTGCCGTTTATGCGCAGGCAACTGATGAAATTGCCGCATATGCTAAAAAGCAGCAAACAGAAATGATTGTTGGTCCGGAAGCGCGGGGATTCATTGTGGGTTGCCCAGTAGCTTATAAATTAGGGGTAGGTTTTGCGCCAGCACGTAAAAAGGGAAAACTTCCTCGTGAGACAGTTTCTGTTTCTTATGATTTGGAATACGGTCAGGCATCGTTGTATATGCAAAAAGATGCCGTACAACCAGGACAACGAGTTTTAGTGGTTGATGATTTGATGGCCACTGGTGGTACCTTAGCTGCAACCATTAAATTGGTTGAAGAATTAGGGGGAATTGTGGTTGGAACTGCATTCTTGATCGAATTGACAGAGCTTCATGGTCGTGATAAAATTAAGAACTATGATATGTTTACTTTAATGCAATATTAAAGCAGGTTAACTGCTTTTTATGGAGAGTTGGCAGAGTGGTAATGCACCGGACTCGAAATCCGGCGAACCGATTCGATATCGGCGCGCAGGTTCAAATCCTGTACTCTCCTTTTAGACACGTTTTTTAAAGGCTTTTAAGCCTTTTTTATTTTGCTCAAAAGTGATGTGGATGTTGTTAAATCAACGTTTGTAAGATGTTATTCAAAAACAACAAAGTGTTTAAAATATTTTAAATTTAAAAAGTTTTGGCACTAATTTGGCACCAAAACTTCTTGATTATTTCCGCTTGATTCTAGGCTATTGAGGACATTTTCGATTTCTTGATCAGCTTGAGTTTTGTACTCGTCAATCAAATATGAGTACACTCTGATAGTTGTGGTCATGTCTTTATGGCCTAAGCGCTTAGAGATAATGTATAAATTAATTTTCTTATATAGTAGAAAAGCAACGTGCGTATGCCTTAATGAATGAAAATGAAAACCTTGGCGATTAATACCAGCTTCTTGTAATGATTGATGTAATGTTTTGTTAGCGGCAGCAGAAGTTGGCACCGTTTGGTACTGATCAATAAAAACTTGTTTAGTTTTATCACTGTGATCTAATTGCTTTAAAATATCCAAGATTGTATTGTTCACTCTAATAACTCGTTTAGATGACTCGTTTTTGGTTTCCTTGAATTGCTTTAACCCTTCATGCCATGACCGTTTAACTGTAATAGTTTTGAACTGAAAGTTAATATCTGACCATTTCAACCCTTGAATTTCTCCCAGACGCATACCGGTATAGATTGCCAATAAAATCATGTACTTAGATGTAAAGTGTGGGTTAAGAGAATTGGTTAAATAGTCAACTAATTGTTTTAAATCATTCATATTTAAGTATTCAATTTTTCGTGTTCGGTTTTTATCGTAAACAACAGTAACATTTTGAATAAAATCTTTCTTAACAGCACCGTCGTATAAGGCTGATTTTACGCACGCATGAACAAGAGAATTAATTTTACTGATAGTTGACTTGGAATGATTAGAACCGAAATCAGACAGGAATTCTTGGTACTGCTGGCGGGTAATTTCTTCAATTGGATACTCATTAAAATATTTTTGTAAAACATGGTAGGAATGAGTATATGTTTTTTGAGTACGATCAGTGACGTTAGGCTTTTTGTACGTCTTGTACCAGTTCCAAAAGTATTCAGGCAAAGTTAATTTACCAGAAGTTGAAATTGGGCCATCGGCTGCTCTTAACTCAAATTCATTAGCATATAATTGAGCTTCTTTCTTTGTATCGAAGCCGCCCTTATTTTTACGTTGGTAATTACCATTTGAATCTTTGTAGCTAATACGAGCCATCCATTTTTTGCCTTTTTTAGTGAATGTTGCCATTGAATTTACCTCCAGTTATTTGTTAAAATGGTACACGAAAAGCGCATACCATATGTATGTTTTTCACGTTAGTCATATCCTGGACTTGGAAGGTGAGGGATATGGCTATTTTTAATATAAAGGTAGGTGATACGGGCTGTTTAATCGATCCATACCTTCTATGTCTATTATGGTGTCAAGCGTTTCATTATTTATTTGTATACTATCTAATAGGTATTGACCATTAATTGGGTGATCCTTTAGCGCTTTATCTACAATGCCTTGCAATTCAGTGTGTAAATTTAATCTTTCTGTTAAAGGCAAAATTATATAAATAGAGATCAAAAACATGGGAAAATTCCCTTTGGGATCATATAACTTTTTTACTGCTCTATTGTTTGAAAATAATCTAAATGTTTCTCTATTTATAACATAATTGTTTATTCTTGAAGGATTCACTATAACATTACCATGCGCAAATATGTTTCTATACTGGCAGATAATTTCAATGGAAAAGTTGAAAAAATCTATAAAATAATCGTTAAGGTAGCTACCATCATCTATGTTATATATGATTTTAGAAACAACATTTTTTTGTACATAAGTTATTCTGAACAATGTGTTAAGTTGGTTTAATGTTAAATCTTTAGTAAGTATCCATGGTGGAACTATACCCTTATTTTGTAAATAATGCTCAATCAGGCTACCCTTTTTAGGGGTATTGATCTTATTCGTATAAAATTTTATTTCTTTTTGCTTATAAGATTTGTTGTTTGATTTCAGATTTTGCATTGTAAAAATGTCTAGTGAATCATTTCCATAATGCATTCCCAATTCATGTCCCAGAGTTTCTTCGAAATTTACTTCAAATCTTAAAATATATTTCAAAAGAATATCTTTGAAATTTCTTTGGATAATAAATAATTTTGTTAATTCGTCAAATTCTATCCCTACAGTTATTTTACTGCCTAAATTTTTTATCAAGTCATAGTATGAGTAATGTTCGATACTATATTTAAATTCATCAAAATCATGTAGATTTAATTCTGGATGGTCTCTTTTTAAATCCTTATATAATGAACTGTATGTTTTAAATTCCGGCATATTAACTCCTACAAAAAACCTCATTGATTATTAGAATCAATGAGGTATATGCCCGTTTTGTAAACGCGGACGCTTTTAATTGATTCCATGATATCAAGTATTTATTAAATTGTAAAGCTTAAACTTTCATGACCAAATCACCAATTTCAATAGGATTACTAGAATGTTCGGATTTTTTTATTGGATCAATTTGATCTTTTTTAACGTTCAAATTGGCATTTGTTTTTGAAGTGGCAATGGTAAATGCACTCATATTTCTAATTGCTCTATCAAAAGTGTCTTGAACATGTCTATCAATTTCCAATTGTGTCATGGACGTCATATCACTTTTACATATAGTTAATTTGTTCTGTACTTTAACTGCAACAACTGTAGCTTTAACTGCTGTACCTAAAGAACCCAAAATTTCATGAGTAACAGGATCTTTTACAATATTGGCTTTTGTATCTAATATCTCAAACTTTTGACCTATATGAATATCATCGTTTTTACCGCCATTAATCACTACTTGTTGCTCGCTTAAAATTCTGGCTATTTTGAATTCTTTTTTTTGCATAAAATTGTCTTTCTATTATTTATTTTTCAGCTTTTACCGTCATCAGCTTTGTTGGACCTATGTAATTCCCCAGAGTGGGGAAGAGTTAATATTATTTCATCTGTGTTTGAGTCTTACCTGTAACAGCATTATTAACTATCGTAATTACCATATTAGCGCCGATATTTCCTTGAATATCAGAAGTATAAGTTAAATCTTTGGCTTCTTGGCCAGCGGCGTTAGTTTCTGAATAGCCATTAGGTTGACCGAACTTCTTAGTTATATCATCAACCGATTGTCCGTTTTGGATATTATTAAAATCTTCAAGAGTGATTTTTTTATCACGTTTAACTTTTAATCCAGTAATAGCTTTTAAGACAGCTTTACCATTAGAAAATCCGACTGTAAAAGTAGAACCTAATCCACCACCATTAACTTTATTCCAAATTTTGTCATCAGCTTGAATGGGTCCCACGGCTTGACTTGAAGTTGTATTAGGTTGACCGTATTTATTAACAATGTCAGTATCTGAAGTACCATTATCTGTACCTAATTGAATAGCATTAAAATCATTCAGTGTTGGACCATTCTTTTTAGGATCGGCTTTTGCCTGTTGTTCCGTTTTGTTACCTGAATTATTGGATTTATTAGAACTGGAATTACTTCCACATCCTGCTAAAAGTCCCACTGCTAATAACCCTACAATAGATAATTTAGTTGTACTTTTCATTACATATTCCCCCTAAGTATCAGCTTTTAAAGTCGTCAGTATTTGGACTATTTAATTAAAAATGTATCCTATAAATTGCAATTGAATTAAACTATTGGATATTATTCATATAACGTTTACAAAAATTATAAAGAAAAATCACTCTTACTAATAGAATAATAATTATTGATAATATTTATATTAGTTTTAGTTACATCTGCATCTGATATCTTTTTGTCGTAGTCGATATAGTCATTGTAGTCAAAAACAATTAACCTTTTCCAAGATTTTGATAATATGCTTTCTTTGTCGTGACCGGGTAAAGAATTCATAAATTCTTTTTTTAATTTTTGCGCATAATCTTTAGGTAAAAGAAGCTTATTTAAGAGAAAATCATATAATCTGTATCCAAACGCTTCATAGGATATAAATTGAGTTGACTTTATATTTTTTCTACTTTTTCCTTCATACATTACTGCGTATAAAACATCATCTGGCATTAAAAGATTAGCGGCAAAGCAGTTAGCTTCTTTTTCTGCATAATCTTGATCTTTTATATAATCACCCATTTGATGAAAAAAAGCTTTACCTAATTTCAATTCGTTTTGATGTAAAAATAGATGACCTAATTCGTGTGCTTGTGTAAATGCCATTCTG
Source organism: Bombilactobacillus sp. ESL1187 (assembly GCF_058107155.1). Classification (NCBI taxonomy): domain Bacteria; kingdom Bacillati; phylum Bacillota; class Bacilli; order Lactobacillales; family Lactobacillaceae; genus Bombilactobacillus; species Bombilactobacillus sp. ESL1187. Next base: position 15,117 of record NZ_JBYLTZ010000001.1, on the reverse strand, counting down.
GTGGGATCATTAATATTAGAATTAATAGTAGTTGATGTTCCTAAGTCGTCTGTAAGAGTATGTCCTAAAATACTTTCATTTTTAAATTCATATTCCATATATTGGCTGTAATTATCTATAAATAATTTTAAATATGGTTGTGCAGAATAATCGGCTAAAGATTTGTTGGTATTGTTGTTTATTATCCTTTCTATTGTCTGTGCCATTTTTTTTGATTTTAAAAGATTTGCCATATTATTTATTGTTCCTTCTATTTTTTAATTTATTAGCACGAAATTCTAAATATTCTTTGAAGTCATCTTTTAATTCTTCAGTTTCTTCTGAATCTAATTTTTTTCCTTTAGCTACAGATCTGAAAAGTCCTTTGGTTAATTCATAAAAATCGTCATCACTTGTATTTTTTTTATTTTCATCTATTAATTGATCAACCGTAACTCCTAGTACTTTAGCTACTTTTGTTAAATTTTTAGTGGAAGGAGTTTGAGTTTTCCATTTATATATTGCGTTTTTTCCTAATCCTGCTTGTTCGTTTAATTTAAGTAAGCTTAAACCACGCTCATTAGCCATACTTTTTACGTTATCAAATAAAGTCATAAAAAAATCTCCTAAATTTTAGATAATTAGCTTGATAATTTTAGACAATTGGGTTACTATTAATTCATCAAGTAATTAAGCAATAAAATAAGCTTAAGTTAAAATGCTCTATTCGAAAAAACGGTAGATTGGATAAAGCTTTTATCTTATTTTCTGTACCCTTATTATAGACGATTGTCTAAAAATGTGCAACTATTTGATAAACAAATTATGAAAGGTAGGTGACTTTAAATGCTAGATCAAACATTGATTGAAGCTGCTAAAAATACAGAAACAGAATTTAAGATGGCTTTACTGAAGCATGGTATTACTCAGCGCGAAATGGCATCAATGTTAAATTCTAATCCTGCTCAAATTAATCGTGCGATTAAAGGTGATGTATCACCCAAGTCCAATGAATTGAGAAGAAAAATGAAACACATTTTAGATATTAAATAGGAGGATATTTAAATGAAAGAATTGATCAAAGTAACTATTGAAAATAATCAACAGTTAGTTTCAGCTAGAGATTTGCATAAAGGTTTAAAGTCAAAGAAAAAGTTTTCAGCTTGGTTTGATCAAGCATCAGATGGATTCATTGAAAACATTGATTTTGTGAGGGAACCTGAAAGTTACCTCACAAAAAGTGGCAATAGAGGTACATTTAGGAAATATGATGACTATGCCATAACAATTGAAATGGCAAAAGAACTTTCGATGATGAGTAAAACCGAACAAGGTAAGAAGTATCGAAAGTATTTCATTGAATTAGAACGTAAATGGAATGATCCAGCAGAAGTAGTCAAACGTGGTTATCAGATTTTGCAAGATGAAAATAATCAACTTCGAATTGAAAATGGCGAACTGAAGCCTAAAGCATTGTTTGCTGATGCGGTTAAAACAAGTGACACTAGTATTTTAGTTGGTGAATTGGCAAAGATTATCAAACAAAACGGTGTAAACATCGGACAAAATAGATTGTTCCAGTGGATGCGCGAAAAAGGATACCTTATCAATGGTAAAAGATCAGATCGTAATATGCCAACTCAAAAGTCTTTAGATTTAGGACTGTTTGAAATCAAAGAGCGTACTTTTCAAAATCCAGATGGAAGCGTAAAAGTAACAAAAACTCCCAAGGTCACTGGAAAGGGGCAACAATACTTCATTAACAAATTTTTAGGTCAAGAAATTATCAAAGAACAATATGTACTGGACGTATAGAAAGGGAGAACATTGTGAACTCTAAAAATACAAAAATAAACTTTCTTTCTAAAATATCAAACTTTGATTTATTAAATGAATTGGCGAAGAGAAGTTCTTTAGATTTGTATGATTTGACTTGCTTATTAAACGATGCAAATACATTTTTAAAAGTTGCATCTGATTATTTTGAAGATCTTGAAGACTTATTTAGAAATGAAAAGGTCCAATCTTTTAAATACGCATTCTCTAGAAATCACGAAATAATTAGTCTTTCTCTTTTTAAAATTCAAGGTAACATAAATAAATCTTTAAAAGAAATAGATAGTTTGAATACTGATAGACCAAAAAAGGAGTGATAATCGTGGTCCAGAAAATAACGAGCACAGTAGAAATTACCATTCCATCAGAATATGTACTAGTTAAAAAATCAGAGCTTGAACAGTTACAGGAACGTTCAGACTATGACTGCTGGTGGAACTCTAAAGATTTAAAAGAACGCTATGGACACGACTTACAGTGGTTTCGTGAGCATGTTTTATACGTTTCTCGATTTAAACGGCAACTAAGTAAGTGTGTCAAATATCCTAAAGCTTCAGGTAAGAATGGTTGGCAATTTGAACCACATGGTTTTAGCCAATTTATGCAAGATTACTTTGGCGAGATATGTAATGAGAGGAGGTGAAAAGCATGGTTGTACCAATTGATGTCATTAGTGTAGTTATTGGTGTTTTGTTTGGCTACGGACTCAAAGATCTAGTTGATGCTAAAGGAGGTTGGAAAAATTTATGGGGACTGTAAACAAAAAAGACGCCACAGAGCAGGCACTCTGGTTGGCGTCAAATGCAATATTCATTACAGATTTAAGTATAACACGAAAGGAAGATGAACATGCCAGTCAAAATTGACAAGTTAGAAATTGAAAATGTTAAACGGGTTAAAGCTGTCGAAATTGTACCATCAGATAACGGTTTAACTATTGTTGGTGGCAAAAATAACCAAGGTAAGACTAGCGTGTTAGATGCGATTGCTTGGGCATTAGGTGGTAACAAATACAAACCGTCGCAAGCACAGCGTGAAGGTTCAGTAACACCACCCAAATTGCATGTGGTATTGAACAATGGCTTAATTGTTGAACGTAGTGGCCCAAAATCAAATTTGAAAGTGATTGACCCCAATGGTGAAAAAGCGGGGCAACAATTGCTCAATAGCTTTGTTGAAGAATTAGCCATTAATCTTCCGAAGTTTATGAATGCCAGTAATAAAGAAAAGGCTAATATTTTGTTACAAATTATTGGCGTCCAAGAGCAATTAGTTAAGTTAGAACAACAAGAAACGCAAATTTATAACCGGCGTCATGAGCTTGGGCAGATTGCCGATCAAAAGAAAAAGTATGCCGAAGAGCAACAATATTATCCTGGTGTACCCAAAGATTTAGTAGCTGTCTCGGATTTAATTCAACAGCAACAAACGATACTGGCACAAAATGGTGAGAATGAACGCAAACGCCAACAGCTTAGTCAATTAATGAATCAATCGCAACAAGAAGAAAGTAAGATTCAACAATTAAAAGACCATCTAAATAAGCTTCAAACACAACACGAACAAACGCTCAATGATGTTGAAATTGCCAAGCAATCTACTGAACAACTGCAAGATCAATCTACCGCAGAGCTGGAACAGAACATTGCTGATGTGGATGAAATTAACCGCAAAGTGCGAGCTAATTTGGATAAGGATAAAGCTGAAGAAGACGCCAAGGACTACACCAACCAGTATGTTCAGTTGAGTACCCAATTAGATAATGTCCGACAACAAAAAGCCGACTTATTAAAGCAAGCACAACTACCATTACCAGGTTTATCTGTTGAAGATGGTGAGCTGGTTTATCAAGGCCAAAAGTGGGATAACATGTCGAGTTCTGATCAACTCAAAGTGTCCACGGCGATTGTCCGTAAGCTTAAACCAGAATGCGGCTTTGTATTGCTAGATAAGTTAGAACAAATGGACTTAGAAACTTTAAAAGAGTTTGGTGATTGGCTTCAAGCTGAAGGCTTACAAGCTATTGCCACCCGTGTTTCAACTGGTGATGAATGTTCAATCATTATCGAAGATGGCTATGGTGAAACAAAAACTGCCACTACTAATTGGCAAGGAAAGGGAGCATTTTAATGGAAATCACAAGTGGAATTGTTCCGAAAGCACAAAAAGTTGTGTTGTACGGGGTAGAAGGAATCGGCAAGACAACTTTTGCGAGTCATTTTCCTAAACCGGTCTTTATTGATACTGAAGATTCATCTAATTATTTAGATGTTAACCGATATCCCAAACCCACGAGTTGGGAAATGTTGATGCAAGAAGTTGAAGAAACTATTGTAAATCGACCATGTCAAACTTTAGTTTTGGACACAATTGATTGGGCCGAAGATTTATGCAAAAAGCATCTTTGTTCGCAAAACGGTTGGAAAATGATTGATTCAACCGATTATGGGAAACGTTATGTTGCATTAGCGACAGAAATGGGTAATTTACTCAACAAATTAAGTGAAGTTATTGATTGTGGAATAAACGTTGTGGTTACCGCTCATGCCTGGTTACGGAAGAAAGAAGAGCCCGATGAAATGGGGGCTTATGACCGATATGAGTTGAAGTTAGAAAAGAAAACTGCGCCAATGGTCAAAGAATGGGCAGATATGGTTTTGTTTGCGAATTACAAAACCATTGTGGTCACCGACAGTAAGACTAATTCTAAAAAAGCTCAAGGTGGGCAACGGGTAATGTACACAACCCACCGCCCAACATGGGACGCTAAGAACCGGTTAGGCTTAGCAGATGAATTGGACTTTGATTATAACCAAATTGCTGATGCGTTTAATAAAGTGACACCCAAACTAGCACCAATAGAACAATCAACCATGCCTGAGCAGCCACCTTTACCTCCTGAACCAGCAATGGAACAGGAAGCACCGCAAGCTGATCCACGAGAAGAACAAACAGCGACAGAAACAATCCCGGCTGTTATTCCAAAAGCTGTTGCTGATTTAATGCAATTAAATCACGTTTCTGTGGATGAGATGCGCCAAATTATTTATGTCGGTGGTTTTATGCCAGTTGATACGCCGTTAGAAAATGTACCAACTGATTTATGGCAACATTTAGCTTCTAAGTGGGATGCGGCTATGGGCCTATTAAATACAAAAGTGAGAAAGTAGGAAAAATAACATGAACAACGAAAATGAATTTATCAGCTGGGACGGTGCGTTTGAAGCTGAGGAAACCCAATTTGTAACTTTACCAGAAGGTAAATATCCATTTGAAGTTACCGATATGGAACGGAAAAATTACGAGGGTAATTCTGATAAGATTCCCAACGGAGCACCATTTGCTGAAGTTACCGTTAAGATTACGTCGCAAGATGGTCAGTCAACGTTAATTAGAGAACGTCTTTATTTATTGAAGAAATTCTCTTGGAAATTAACGCAATTCTTTAAGGCAATCGGGCAACCGGTTGTTGATGGACAGCAATTTAAACCTAATTGGAACCAAGTTGTGGGTAGTAAGGGGCAGGCTGAAGTAGAGATTAACCATTATCAAAAAGAAGGTCAAGACCGGACGAACAACAGAGTTAAAACATTTTTGAAACCCGATCCTAATGCCACAGTTGTTAATACACAACCACAAACACCACCAACCCAGGCACCAGTTCAAAACGGTTATCAACCAGGAACCGGAGCATTTTAATGGGGTGTAAATTATGGAATTACGACCGTATCAACAAACGTCAATTGAGAAAGTGCAAGCTGAATGGCAAAAGGGTCATCAAAGAACCTTACTGGTACTTCCGACCGGAACCGGCAAGACCATTGTGTTTACTAAACTAGCTGAAGAGCTAGTGCGCCAAGGGCAGCAAGTATTAATTATGGCTCATCGGGGCGAATTATTGGAACAAGCAGCCGATAAATTATATCAAGCAACTGGGTTAAAAGCGGCCGTAGAAAAAGGCGAACAAACCAGCGTTAATTCTTTCTATCGCATCACAGTTGGTTCCGTGCAAACTTTGCAACGAGACCAGCGTTTAAAGCAATTTCAACCTGATAAATTCGACACGATTATCGTTGATGAAGCCCATCATATTCTTTCAAATGGCTATCAACGAGTGATGGATTATTTCAAAAGTGCTCAAGTTTTGGGCGTTACTGCGACAGCGGATCGGGGTGATATGCGCAATCTTGGTGAATACTTTGACAGTTTAGCCTATGAGTATAGTTTGCCGGCAGCTATCAAAGATGGTTATTTGTCACCGATTAAAGCTATTACGATCCCATTAAAACTAGATATTTCGGGTGTCAAGCAACAATCGGGTGACTTTTCTACGAAAGATTTAGGAACGGCCTTGGATCCGTACCTGGAACAAATTGCTGTCGAGATGACAAAGTATTGCGCTGAACGCAAGACCGTTGTGTTCTTACCGCTAGTTAAAACTTCTCAAAAGTTCTGCCACATGCTCAAACAGCATGGTTTAACTGCTGCTGAAGTGAATGGCGAGTCTGTTAACCGGAAGCAAATTTTACAAGATTTTGCCAATGATAAATACCAAGTATTATGTAATTCCATGTTACTAACTGAAGGTTGGGACTGTCCAGATGTTGATTGTGTTGTTGTTTTACGACCGACAAAAGTGCGAGCCCTTTATAGCCAGATGGTTGGTCGCGGAACCAGAATTGCACCCAATAAAAAGGACCTCTTGTTATTAGATTTTTTATGGCACACCGAACGCCATGAACTATGTCATCCGGCAAGTGTGATTGCCACCGATGCTAAAGTTGCTCAAAAGATGACTGAAGATATTGAACAAGCTAATGGCGAAGCAATTGATTTGCAAGAAGCGGAGCAAAAAGCTAGCGATGAGGTGGTTGAGGAACGTGAGGATTCTTTGGCGGATCAATTAGCAGTAATGCGCAAACGTAAGCGCAAGTTAGTCGATCCATTGCAATTTGAAATGTCCATTCAATCAGCGGACTTGGCTAATTATGTACCTCAATTTGGTTACCAGATGGGACCGGCAACCAAAAAGCAAAAAAGTGCTTTAGAAAAAATGGGTATTTTTCCTGATGAAATTGAAAATGCTGGAAAAGCCGAAGTCTTATTGAATCATTTAAGCAAACGACGTGATGCAGGGCTGGCCACTCCAAAGCAGATTAGATTTTTAGAAAAACGCAACTTTAAACACGTTGGTACTTGGGATTTTGAAGCGGCTAAAAAGATGATTAATCGAATTGCTGCCAGTGGTTGGCGCATTCCCAAAAATATTAAGCCGGCAGAATATCAACCACAGAAAGGATAGTTTATGGAAGAGAAATTTGATTTGTTACCTCTTTTAGAATATATCAATCCCGCTTCTTTGAGCTATCAAGAATGGGTCGATGTTGGAATGGGGTTAAAGCACGAAGGCTACACTGCTCAAGATTGGGCTAATTGGTCTCAAAGTGACAGTAGTCGTTACCATGAAGGTGAATGTGAAAGTAAGTGGAATAGCTTTGATGGTGCTGATTCACCAATCACTGGGGCGACGATTACGCAAATGGCAAAAGATAATGGGTGGCAACCAGGTAGTGGCGATGACACAGCTTTTGGCTGGGACGATAGCTTTATGGCGACCGAGTCCAGAATTGATAAAGGATATAAGCTATTTAATACCGATTGGATTATGGGCGAACAAGTTGTGGAACCTAAGAATTGGAACCCCGCCCAACAGATTATTGATTATCTTAATGCTTTGTTTCGACCGGGAGATATTGTTGGGTATGTCAATAATGCCTACCCGAAAACGAGTAATGAGAGTGGAGCAGTCGAAAAGTGGTTACCGTCAAAAGGTATCTATACGCGGACAGCCGGCGAATTAATTGAAGAATTACAACGCAGCCATGGTGATATTGGAGCGGTAATGGGCGACCCGAATCCCGAAGCGGGGGCGTGGGTGCGACTTAACCCGTTAGACGGACAAGGTGTTAAAAATACAAATGTGGTTGATTACCGGTATGCCTTAATTGAATCTGATACCACAGAAATTGAAAAGCAAAATGAAATCTTGCATAAACTTGAATTACCAATTGCAGCCCTTTCCTATTCTGGTCATCGTAGCTTACACGCCATTGTGAAAGTTGATGCGATTAATTACCCACAATATCAAGAACGAGTAGATTATCTTTTTAAAATCGTTGAGAAAAATGGTCTGCAAGTTGATAAGCAAAATAAAAATCCATCACGTTTAACACGGTTACCGGGGTTTCAGCGCGGAGACCAAAAGCAATTCTTGATTGATAAGAACATTGGTAAAGCTAGCTGGGAAGAATGGGAAGAATATATTGAAGATTTAAACGACAACCTGCCCGATATCGAAAGTTTAGATACCTTGTTTGATCAAGAAATTGTCTTAGCTCCCGAATTAATCCATGGCATGCTACGTCAAGGACACAAGATGTTAATTGCGGGACCGTCGAAAGCTGGTAAGTCATTTGCCTTAATGGAATTGGCGATTGCCATTGCCGAGGGGTGGGATTGGCTAGGATTCAAATGCACCCAAGGTCGCGTGCTATATGTCAATCTTGAGTTAGACGAACGTTCTGCTAAAAAACGTTTTGTTGAAATCTATAACACGATTGGTAAAGGACACCCAGATGTCAGCAATATTGATGTATGGAATTTGCGGGGTAAGACGAGTCCAATGGATAAATTGGCCCCGAAGTTGATTCGCCGGGCAATGAAAGAAAATTATATTGCAGTCATTATTGACCCAATTTATAAAGTTTTAACTGGCGACGAAAATTCAGCGCATGAGATGGCCAATTTTACTAATCAATTCGACAAGATTGCTACGGAATTAAATTGTGCAGTGATTTATTGCCACCATCATTCAAAAGGTAATCAAGGTGGTAAAAATTCAATGGACCGTTCTAGTGGTTCAGGAGTGTTTGCCCGTGACCCAGATGCCATTTTAGATTTAATTGAATTACCAGTTAGTGAAGACCGCTATGCGCAATTGGAAAATGAAGAGATTTGTCGTGTTTATCAACAAGCCATAAAAAAGTACGCACCTAGTTACGATGCTGTCAGTTTGGATGATCAGTCAAGCAAATCACAGATGAGTCATCATTTAATGAGTGCAGTTGCTAGCTTGCCAAACTCTCAAGTGATTTTAAAGACAGTCGAAGCGGTCAAAGACCAAGCAATATCAGTTGTTCGTCAAGAAACGGCTTGGCGATTAGAAGGTACGTTGCGCGAATTTCCGAGATTTGCACCAATTAATGCTTGGTTCAGATATCCAGTACACGTTTTAGACGATTCACTAGCTGATATTCAATTGGAAGAAGATCCAAAAGAAAATCATAAGCGCAAGGCTACTAAAGGTAGCGCTAATGATAAATGGTTAGAAGGAACTCAAAGGTCCAATCAAGAACGTAGTCAAAAAGCTCAGCAGGAGTTAGAAGAAGCATTCAATATTATTAGTGAAGATGGAAAAATTGCAAACATTAGTGATATAGCTGCTTATTTGGGAATAAAAAGACAAGCTGTTTACAACAGGGTTAGAAAACATAAAAATTTTCACGCTGAGGACGGAAGATTAATTAAAAATTAATTTAATGTTTTCTATTCATGGCTATTAACATCTAGTCATATCTAAAAAAGATAGCATTCGTAATTGCTAATCTAGGAATTAATAGTTTTTACCTAGCTCTTACAACCCTGCAAACTGCTTGTCCGTCAGTTACTTCATAGCTCTCCTCTCAGGAGAGATAGCTATGAAGGGTAACAAGACGAGGAGCAAGTGGTGCTGTGACAGATTTTTAAAAATAAAAAATTAAAGGAAGATTAAAATGTATGAGTTTTTTATGCCAATGAAAATTCCAACTGTGACGCATCAAGAAAAACAAGTACATGTGGTTAAAGGTAAGCCAATATTTTATGAACCAGCAGAATTAAAGGATGCACGGCAAAAATATTTGGATAGCTTAGCTCAACATGTACCTAAAGAAAAGTTTTACGGCAGTGTGCAGTTGATGATTAAGTGGTGCTTTCCAATTAAAGGTAAACACGTTGATGGTGAGTTCAAAGATACCAAGCCTGATTTGGATAATTCGGTTAAGCTGTTGCAAGATTGCATGACGAAGTTAGGATTTTGGCAAGATGATCGTTTTGTGGTTAGCTTGATAACTGAAAAATTTTGGGCGAAAGTCCCCGGTATTTATATTCGAATTGAGGCGGTGTGATTGGAGTTTTGGAAGAATGTCTTCACTGATTTATTGCGAGTGATGTGGCAATCAAACAAAAAATTACAACAGTTAGATTTTGGTTCAGTGGAATATTGGGAATGGCTAAGTGACCGCTTGAGTCAAATTGAGTTGAAGTACAATCATCATCCGTTAGTAGTGAAGTTTTTAGTGGCTATTTTTGAATACCAAGATGAGAGTTTACAAGCTAAGGGGGCAGAACATGAACCCAATGTTAAAGGTAATGCCGCAGATTCAAAAGCTGGAAGATGAATATGGCGACTTGATGCACGTACCGGATGACAATTTAGAATTGAAGCAAATTCGTCGGACCATGAAAGTCGTGAAGATTGATCCACAAAGAGCCGTAGAAGATAAAAAGTTAGTCAACAAAGCTTTAATTTATATGGCTAATCATAACGCCGGTATGGTTGAAACTGCGCAAATGTTGCAGATTGATTATTGCCGACTTAATCAAGCATTTAATAATAATCATGTGCAGTTGCCAATTATTTATTCAGAAAAGATATGTAATGACCACCGAGTTTATTACACGGACAATTTGAAAAATATTACTAAGTTTTTGGATTGTTCTAAAACGCAGTTGGTTAATGCTAAACGAGAACACGAACGTGTAAATGGCTATCAGATTGAGAGTTGCCGGGTGTCGTCAATTAATGTGCCGTTGTATGAGCGGTTGGATTTTTTGGTTCATTGAGGAGGAATATAAATGAAAATTGATATTAATTTAAGTGATGTTCAAGAACAATTGAATGATATGAAGAATGATTCTTCACACAAAACTAGTTTAATAAATAGTATTAATGGTCAAATTAATTATGCTGTTAAGAATGGCTATAATCCAAAGCTATCGTTTGATATTCCCGAAGTTAATGTACCACAGTATGTAGCTAATACGCTAAATGAAGTTGAGAACGGAAATGTGACGTTAGAAGAGTTGATTAAAAAAACAATGTCTACGTCTTATGTTGCTAATGGCGAAGATGAATTAGACACCATTTTATGGTGCAAAGATAATGGACCATTAGCATTATTAAATGCTTATCAAATTGGTTGGAAAGTAAAAAAGCCGAAATACTATATTCACTTCAAACAAGAGTCGGGATGCGCTTATTTGCAGGCCGATCCAAATACTCTTAGTAATGCTGCTGAATGGGAACTCGGAACCAATGAACAAATAGATGATACGTATCAAAATCAATTCACTATGCGTGAAATTGAAGAACATTTCCCGCAATTTAAACCATTTGCTGAGCTGGTAGAAAAGGAAGGAGAGTGAATTATGTACGTCGTAAAAACTGGTAATTATTTTTATCAAGGGCAAAAGGATCCAGTATTTGCTAAAGAAGGAAATATCTTGTTTGCTAAGTCTTTTAGTGAGGCTTGTGTTTTTAAGAAAATTGAAGCAGCCAATAAGATTGCTCAAGAAATCAATGGTCAAATTTACTCAATTAACTTGAAATTGGCTATGTATGATTCAAAGGAGGCTTAAGATAATGAACGGTAAAGTATTACAATTTAAAGGACAGATTGACAGTTTTAAGACTAAAGATGATGAAGTGACAATTCAATTTAAAGCCAATACCAAAGATATTTCATTGGACCGTTTAAATGAATTTACTAAAGATATGATCAGTGTCAATTTAGAATCGGCACAGACAGAATTAATCCCTCAAAATGAGTAATAAAAAAACTCCGGTCGTTAAACCGCAGCTTCTAACATCGTAATTAAATTATATCATAAAGGAGCTGGCGGCTTGGGATTATTCGATGAGTTGGACAACAAGCAAAGTAGAGCAAACGCGCGGAATGTTTTAAGTAAATTTAGAATGTGGGCACGAATAGCGGATTATCACATTGACACCCTCAAGTCGCCAATCATTGACGGTATGCCTAAAGCTACCAGTGGTGACCATGACGGGCAGATGATACCACTGCTCACTAAATTAGACCGTAAGCATGAAGCACAGATGGATATTGATGAGATGACCACGGCTATTTTGAAGTTGGACCGGGAAGAATGTTTGAGTTTGTATTACACGTATTTAGTGCCTGAAAAACTAAAAGATTTAGTCATTTCCGAACGGATTTACCACAATCTAATATCGGTGCGAATGATGCAAAATCGACGTGATCGGGCGTTAATTGGATTCTGTGAAGTTTACCAGAACGGCAGGTTGTTAGTTTTTAAATAATCGTGTTATAATGACTTTGCGAGATGTTAGGAAATCTTAGCATGGAAACACAAAAGCCACTCCTACGGCGAATAGGAATGGCTTTTTTACGTATTAATGTATTTTTTTAATATTTATTTTGTAATCCGAGATATTTTATGCAATAATTACCAATTATTAAATAAATATGGTATATTTAGTGTTGCAAATAAAATAATTGCCTTATTTAGAATAAATGGAGGTTAGCCATGAGTGATTATAAAAGCTTGAAAATTTATTCTTACCAAAATCCTGGGGAACCTATTGATAAAGAATTGGATAAAAGGCAAAACGGGTATGGGAGTATAAAATTTCCTTTATATATAAATCCTATAGATACTAGAAATAAAGGAAACGAAGTTAGACTTTCAGATAAATTGCAATTGTTTTTTGTTCCTATACCTACTTATAATTCTTTATTAAATGCTATTAGAAAAAATTCCAGTAAAATAAAGAAGATCATTGACGAACTACCTGGTATTGCAAGTAATCAATTTTTTATGCAAAATGCTTATTAAGGAAATAAAAGGAACTAATGATATTGAAAATGTTTATTCAACTACTGAAGAGATTAGCGATGCTATAGTTAATGCTGATAATAAAAAGAAAAGTGTTAGACTTCAGTCATTTGCAAAAATGTATTTATCTATTCAAAAACAGGAAGTAACCAAAATACAATCTTTAAAAGATATAAGAGATTTATATGATTTTCTTTTAAAAGGAGAAATATCTAACAATAAGTTGCCTGATGGAAATTTATTTAGAGATCATTTCGTTAGAATTGGATCAAATGATATAACAGTTCATTTGCCTAAAGATAATGAAGCTGATATAAGTAATCAATTGGATAATTGGATTCATTTTATCAATTCTGATGATTTTGATTCTATATTAAAAGCTTGTGTGGCACATTATTATTTTGAGTATATTCATCCTTTTTATGATGGTAATGGCAGATTAGGTAGGTATATATTTTGTAGTTATATTGGTAAGAAAGTTGATCCGTATACTGCTATTAGCTTTTCATATCAAATAAATTTAAAGAAAAAAAGGTATTACAAAGAGTTTGCAGAAGTAGAAAATAAAAAGAATTTTGGTGAAATAACTTTTTTTGTTACTTCTTTGCTTAAATATTTAGTATCAGGACAAAAATATGTCTTAGAGCAGTTAGAACTATCTAGGAATATGTTAGCTTTTATTGAAAAAAGTCTTGATGATGTCACCCAAGATGAAACACAAAGCCAAATATTATACGTTTATTCTCAAGCGTTTTTATTTAACGATATAGATGGAAGCATTGATGATAATACTATGAAAGAATTTATGAAAAAAGAATATAATTTGCCTTCTAAACGGACTAGAGAAGAATTGGATGCTTTAGAAAAGATTGGTTTTATTGAAAAAGTTAAAAAACGGCCAATTAAAAGAAGAATAGGTAAAAAATTCTTGAATGCTATAGGCTTGGATATGTAATCTTTGCTCAAAAATTTCGTAATCTGGGGGAAATCAGAAGGAAATGTTATGGGCGAAAAGCTGGATTTCAGAGGTATTATGGTAGTGTAAATAATTTAGGGAGCTGGACTAATAGTCTGGCTTTTTTAATGTCTTGGCGATATGATTGTGCTGAGGTGATAAATATGTTGATGCGTATAAGATTACAATTATGCTCAATTAATATACGAGAATATTTGAGGATGTATCGTTTTTTTATTGTTTTATTATTTGCTTTTTTGTGCGTTATATTATGCATTTATTCAAGGTATGCAATCGGGACTTAAGGCAGATAGAGTAAGGATTACTAATCCAATTAGTTTAACTGTTAAATTTCATAATGTAAAATTTAATAAAAAATTTTCAAAAAATCATCATGTTAAAAGCATTGATTTTGTAATGACAGGAACTAAAATTCGTCCTAAGAATTTAAAATTCACTAAAGAAGTTAATGGAAAAACAAAAAAATACATGTCTAATAATGTATATCATAGTAAAACATATAAAAAACTATTAAAAAAAATTGAACATAAACTTAATTTTTATGTGGCTTTATTTATTCTTGTATATAGTTTTGTTATAGTACTTTTTTATCCCACTGTAAACTGTTCAGGTCTTAAAGAAATAATTTTAATTTTTACCATAATTGTGGCTTTTGTGAATTTCTGTTCATCAAATTTATATTTAATATTAGTTATACTTCTTTTTAATACCCTATCAAATTCTTTTATTGATATAAGGACATATTTATTTGAAAAAATTTGTAGTAAATAAGCTTTAATACTTATTATGAGTGCTTTTCTATTTTCAAAATTAGGAGGTGTGGTGAGATGATGTGACAGTACACAAAAATTCACAAAATAAAGCTTTTCATAGCTTGAATAGTGACCGTAAAAAGGCGGTCAAATTGCTGTTTGAAGATACCTTGACCGATGAAGAAATTGCTAAACAAGTGAATCGTAGTCGTAGGACTTTGGCTAAGTGGAAGAATGATCCATTGTTCATTGAAGCTCAACGTGAATATAGTATTTCGCAATTAGACGAGGCTTTGCCAGATTCCATTAAAGAGCTAATCAAATTAATCAAGCATGGCAAATCGGAAATGGTTAAACTTCAAGCAATTCAAACTGTTTTTAAGCGAGCAGGGCTATTTTCGGACAATGGTTCGCCTGATTTAGATAAAGCTAAAGTACGCAAAGCACTTGCTGAAGCACGTATTTCTGAGCATCAAGCTGATCAATTGGAATTGGATGATTCTAATGATGCTGCAATTGATATTAACTTTAATATTCCAACAAAGGAGGGAACGGATGGTTGAAGTAAGTCTAAAAGATAACGTCTCACCAGCTTTT